>NZ_QNRK01000004.1:9153-120646 GCF_003315135.1 Roseiarcus fermentans | reverse complement strand
TGACGGACCCGGCGACCGAAAGGCGGGCGCCGTTCGTCAGGGTCACGGTCCCCGAGGACGCGGACGACGAGCGCGTGCCGGTCGACGTCGCCGCCGCGCCCAGTTGCATATTGCCGCCGACGCTCACCGCGCTCCCCGCGCCGTCGACGGTCAGCGACCCGTCGACCACCGACAGGCTGCCCGAAGCCGTGAAGACGCCGCCGCCGCTCACCGTCAGGGCGCCGCTCGCCGCCGCGGACGATCCGGTCGTCGACCCCCCGGTCGGAACGCCGGCCTGCGCGGACTGGCCGAGGCTCACCGCGCCCGAGGCCGTCACGCTCGTCCCGGCCCCGACCGTCATCTGGCCGTCGAGCAGGTCGAGCGCGCCCAGAGTCAGAGCCGAGCCGGAGCCGAGCATCAGATTGCCGGGGACGAACGCAGCCGCGCCCTTCGGGACCAGAGTCTCCGATCCGACCGTCAGCGCGCCGAACGTGTAAGTCCCCACGAGGTCGATCTGGTTGGTGAGCCCGACCCGCGCCGCCGCCCCGCCGCCCCTGATCACCTCGTAGGCAAGGCCCGTCGCCCCCGCGATCGTCACCGCGTTCTTCGAGCCCGGAGCCGTCGTCGCCGGGTTCTGGCCCGTCGTCGTGTCCTGCCAGTTCGTCGCCAGGCCCCACCAGCCCCCCGTCGAACCGATCCACGTGAACGCGTCGCTGTTGGTGGAAACGCCGGCTGGCTTGGTCATGCCCGACCCCATATGTAAAAAACAATTCAAAAAAACTGAATTGAAAACCATGCAGAAATAAGGCTTTTCTGCGTCAAAAAAGGCGACGACGCCAGAAGCAGGCGAGTCGGCCGAAGGCGCGGAGGAGTCCATGGCGGCGAGGGCCGCTTCGGCACAGATGGCCCTGCTCTACGGAAAGGTTGCAAACTCCTGTCACGCGACCGCTATTGTGGCGCCGACCGGAGGCGCGCTTGCGTTTTGTCGCCTCGACGACTGCGCCGGAGCGGATGCGTGGCGGCAGCCGCGGCGGCGCGGCGTTTGCGTCCTGCGCCGCCGTCCTTCACTGTGTCGCCATGACACCGGGCGCCGCGGGCGACTGCGGCTCGACGGAACGGCGCGGCCTTCGCCGGCCATGCCCACGCCGCCGCGCGCGGGAGCCGCAAAGGGGGGGTGCGATGAACCGACTGATCGTCGCTGGCGTGGCCGTGGTCGCGGCGGGGTTCGGCGCGCTGGGGTGGGCGCTGACGCCGCTGCCGGCGCCAGCCTCCATGCTCGCCGCGCCGCCGATGGACGAAGCCGCCGTCGCGCGCGGCGCCTATCTGGCGCGGCTCGGCGACTGCGGCGCGTGCCATACGGCGAAGGACGGCGCGCCGATGGCCGGCGGCGTCGCGTTCGACACGCCGTTCGGCCGCGTCACCTCGCCCAACATCACCCCCGATCCCACGACCGGCATCGGCCGCTACACGCTGGCCCAGTTCGAAGGGGCGCTGCGCCGCGGCGTCGGCGGCGCCGGAGACAATCTCTATCCGGCGATGCCCTATCCGTCGTTCGCCCGGATCAGCGACGACGACGTCCGCTCGCTCTACGCCTATTTCATCAAGGGCGTCGCGCCGGTCGACCGGCCGAACACGCCCGACGCGATGCGCTTTCCCTTCAACATCCGGCTTGGGCTCGGGCTCTGGAAGACCGCGTTCTTCGACCCGCGCCGGTTCGTCGACGATCCGTCGCAGGACGGGCAATGGAATCGCGGCGCCTACATCGTCGAGGGCCTCGGCCATTGCGGCGCCTGCCACACGCCGCGCGGGATCGGCATGCAGGAGGTGACGACGCGCCCCGAGGACGCAGCCTATCTGTCCGGCGCGACCGTTCCGCCATGGTACGCCGTCAGCCTGCGCAATGCGTGGCGGCCGGACGCGATCGCGCAGTTCCTGAAAACCGGCGTCAACGGCCACGCCGCCGCCTTCGGCTCGATGACCGAGGTGGTGACCGACAGCACACAATATGTTTCGGACGCCGATCTCGCCGCCGTCGCCGGCTTCCTCGCTTCCCTCTCGACCGGAAGCGGCGCGCCTTCGACGACGGTCGCCGGCTCCGTTCCGGAAACCCTGACCACGACCCGCGGCGGCCTCGGATACGACCAGTTCTGTTCGTCCTGCCACGGACGGGACGGTCGCGGCGCGCCGGGCGTCTTCCCGCCGCTCGCCGGCAACGATTCGGTGACGTCCGACGATCCGACCTCGGTCGTCCACGTGGCCCTGACCGGCTGGCGCGAAGCGACGACGCGGCATGCGAACCACGCCTTCACCATGCCGGCCTACGACCGGCTGAGCGACACGGAGCTGGCGGAGATCCTCACTTTCGCGCGGACGAACTGGGGCAATGACGGCGCCGCGATCACGGCCGCGCAGGTCGAGGCGCAGCGCCGGGCGCTGGCCCTCGCGCCGACCCCGCCGTCGCCGTTCACGGTGTGGCGGTTCGCCGACATGCTGGCGGCGCCGAACGCCGACCAGCTCGTCCTCGGCATGCGCCTCCTGACCGAAACCAAGGCGTTGCTGCCCGACAATGTCGGCGACGCGCTGACCTGTTCGAGTTGCCACCTCAACGGCGGCACGGTCGCCGACGCCTCGCCGTTCAACGGCCTCGTCGCGCTCTTTCCCACGTACAACGCCCGGGCGGGCCGCGTCATCTCGATCGATGACCGCATCAACGGCTGCTTCCAGCGCTCGATGAACGGCAAGCCGATGGCGACCGATTCGAAGGCCATGCAAGCCATGGTCGCCGCCATGGCCTGGATGAAGGGGGATACGACCGCCGACGGCGCGATCGTCGGCCGCGGCTTCGCCGAGGTGGACGCCGCCCTCGTCCCCGATCGGGCGCGCGGCGAGACGCTGTTTGCGGCCAACTGCGCCGTCTGCCACGGGCTCGACGGCCGAGGCGCGAAGGCCGTCGGCGGCCAATGGCTCATCCCGCCGCTCTGGGGCGACGAGTCCTTCAACCTCGGCGCGGGAATGGCGCGCACCTTCATCGCGGCGTCGTTCGTCAAGTCGAACATGCCGGTGGCGCATTCGACGTCTTTCCCGCAAGGACAAGGCGGCCTCGCGGATCAGGACGCGCTCGACGTCGCCGACTACTTCACCCATCGGCCGCGGCCCGACTTTCCCGGCAAGGTCGAGGATTGGCCGAAGGGCGAGACGCCGAAGGACGCGCGCCGCTGAGGCCGGCGACGCGGACAAGCCGCGAAGCCGAAGGCGGCGCATGGCCAAGGAGTCGAACCGCCCCCCGAAACGGTCGCCCGTTGGCCCCGCATCGCGTCTCCGCTTAAGAAACGCCACCGCCGTCGCCGTGTCGCCGTGCGACGGGCGTATCGGGCGAAGGGATGGAGTTCGCGACAATGGCCGCTCTGGCTGAACAACCGTTTGAAGCCGTTCACGGCGCGCCGGAGTCCGAAAGCCGGCGTCGGCTGCTGGAGCGGCTGCGGCGCCTCGCCCAGCGCGACACGCGCAAGGGCCAAGGCGGCGACGAACCGCCGCTGATTTCGGCCTTCGTCGCAAGAGATCGTGAGACGATCTCGCAGCTTTCGATGCCGTCGGCCGGTCTCGTCGTGGTGCTCGAGGGGCGCAAGGAGGCGTTCTGGGGCGCCGACAGGCGCGTCTACGAGGCCGGAGACGCCTTCATCCTCCCGGCCGGGGCGCGCCTGGACGTGGTCAACGAGCCCGATGGCGCGAGCGGGGTCTACCGCGCCCTGTTCGTGCGGTTTTCGCGGCCGCTGATCATCGAGGCGGCGCGGTTGTGGCCGCATTTGCGAAGCTCCCATCCGATCGAAGGGCGATCGGTCGCGGTGGGGCCGGCTCTGGGCTCGGCGATCGTTCACGCCGCGGAAGCGGTGTCCGGCGCCGCGCAGGCGTCGGGGCGGGCGACCGACCACCGCATTCTTGAAATCATCCTGATCCTCGCCGAAAGCGGCGCATTGCCGCTCGCCCCGAAATATGTCGACGGCTCGGTCGTCGAAGCGGTGCGGCTGCTGGTTCGCCATCGGCTCGATCAGGCCTGGCCGGAAGCGCGGGTGGCGGCGGAACTGTCGATGTCGGAGGCGACCTTGCGCCGTCGCCTGCGGGAGAAGGGGCAGACGTTCCGGGCGCTCCTGTTGTCGGAGCGGATGACGGCGGCGCACACGATCCTCGCCGACCGCGACGCGGACGTCGCCGACGCCGTCGCCGCCGCGGGATACGCCTCGCGATCGCACTTTTCCCGGCATTTCAAGCGTTTCTTCGGCGTTGCGCCGTCCGTGGCGCGCCGCCGTGGAGGAAAATCGCCGTCCGCGTCGCCGTGATCGATTCCGGCGCATTCCTGATCGGAATGTGACCGCTCGCCCGGCCCTCGATCCCTATGGTCGCGTCGAGACGAACCGATCAAGGGACGACATCAATGCACAGAAAAGTCAGCGTTTGCAGGGGCCTTGCGCTCCTCGCCGGTCTGGCGTCGCCGATCCCGGCGATCGCCTCGGAGGCGACCCTCTCCGTTCGGATCGACGGTCTGGACGCGGGCGGCTGGTTTCCGGACTCCGCCGCCTTCTGCCCGCCGGCGTCCAGCGCCCGGAAGGACGTGAGCCCGGCGATCTCCTGGACCGCAGGGCCTCCGGGAACCCGCTCCTACGCCATCCTGATGACCGATCCCGACGTTCCGCAGGATTTCGGCCAGATCAACCGGGCGGGCGTGACGATTCCCGCTGCAGCCCCCCGCGTTCGCGTCTTTCACTGGGCGCTCGTCGACGTCCCGTCCTCCCGCACCGCGCTGGCGCAAGGCGAGGACGGCGACAGACTGGTTCCCGGAGGCAAGCCGGTCGGCGAAACCGGACACGGAAGACGCGGCGCCAACGTCTACACGACGTTTCTCGCCAACGTGCACGGCATGGCCGGCCTCTATGGCGGCTACGACGGCCCGTGTCCGCCGGCCAATGACGAGCGCGTCCACCGCTATTCGATTCGGGTGATCGCTCTCGACGTCGCCACCCTGGGACTGACCGGGGCGTTCGACGGCGAGGCGGCGCTCGCGGCCGCCGAGGGGCACATCCTGGCCAGCGGCGCCGCAACCGCCGATTACGCGCTCAATCCGGCGCTGGCGAAGAAGTGACGACGAAAAGGACGGCGCAGACGCGCCGGCGACAGGCGCGATCATGAGGAACCCAATGACAGACCGGACACACGAAGCGTTCGTCGACGCACAATTCGGCCCCCAGGCGCAGGCCTATGTCGCGAGCGCGGTCCACGCGCGCGGCGACGATCTCGCGCGCTTCACGGACATCGTTTCCGCGCGTCCCCCGGGCGCCGCCCTCGATCTGGGCTGCGGCGGCGGCCACGTCGCCTTCGCCCTCGCCCCGCTGTCGCTGAGCGTCGTCGCTTACGATCTGTCGGAAGCGATGACGGCGGCGGTGCGGGCGGAGGCCGACCGGAGGGGCTTGTCCAATTTGTCGGCGCAATGCGGCGCCGCGGAGCGGTTGCCGTTCCCGGACGCCGCCTTCGACATCGTCGCCACGCGCCACAGCGCCCATCACTGGAACAGCGTGCCCGCCGGATTGTCGGAGGCGCGTCGCGTTCTCAAGCCCGGCGGCCTGCTGGTCGTCATGGACGTCGTCGCTCCCGAACAGCCGCTCCTCGATACCTGGCTTCAGGCGTTCGATCTGATCCGCGACCCTTCGCACGTTCGGGCCTATTCGCTGTCGCATTGGCGCGACCTGGTCGAGGCGGCGGGCTTCGCCGTCGAGACGAGCGCACGGTTTCGGGTGCGTCTGGAGTTTCGCTCCTGGATCGAGCGGATCCGAACGCCCGCCGTGCAAGCGGAGGCGATTCGCGCCCTCGGCAAGCTCGCGCCCAGCGAGGTCGTCCGCCATTTCGAGATCGAGCCGGACGGCAGCTTCACGCTCGACACGATGCTCATCAGCGCGCGCTGCTGACGAAGCCTCGTCGTACCCGGGACGGATTTGCGGGCGCCGGTGTAGGGCTGGGTCGCTGACCCAGCCGGCGCGCTCAACGAGCGCGCCCTACAGGGCGGCGCCCGGAATCTGCCCGGTTGTGCCTCATCGCCCACGCTTCACGGAGGATTTTTCGCGCCATGGCTCTGCAGCTTCGCCCCAATTGCGAGTTCTGCGACAAGGACCTGCCGCCTCAGTCGACCGAGGCGCGCATCTGCAGCTACGAGTGCACGTTCTGCGCGACCTGCGTGGAGCGTGAGCTTCGTAACGTCTGTCCCAACTGCGGCGGGGGTTTTGCGCCGCGGCCGATCCGGCCGGTCGGGGAGTGGCGCCCCGGCCTTTCGCTCGCCAGGCGACCCGCGTCTCCGACGCGGGTTCACCTCTCCTTCAGTCTCGACGACATCCGGGCGCATTCGGATCGGATCCGCGCGATCCCGCCGGAGAAGCGCTAGGCCAGGAAGAATTGAGGTCCGTCCTTGCGAGCCGAAGGCGAAGCAGTCTATGGCGCCGCAGCGTCCCCGGCGTGAACTGGCAATGACGGCGGTGTTTCCACTTGATTTCATCATGCTCTGGAGTCGCCAACGGCGGGACCCTCCGGCCGAGCCGCGCGGGCGCCAGATGCGAATTCTTCTCCAACACCAGAATGAGGCGCGCCATGGACAATCCGATTCACGAAGGGGGATGCCGATGCGGCCGGCTTCGCTTCCGACTGCGCTCGGACCCGGTGCTGACGATCGCGTGCCATTGTCGCGGGTGCCAGCGCATG
Source organism: Roseiarcus fermentans (assembly GCF_003315135.1). GTDB lineage: Bacteria > Pseudomonadota > Alphaproteobacteria > Rhizobiales > Beijerinckiaceae > Roseiarcus > Roseiarcus fermentans. The sequence goes on along the minus strand of NZ_QNRK01000004.1, from coordinate 113,929 downwards.
ACGGCGAGCGCCTTCTCGCTCGGCGCGCTGCATCCGACCGCCTCCTTCGAGGTCGTGTCGGGCGAAACCCTCGTCGGCGGCCTGCATGGGCCCGCCGAGCACATCCATTGTTCCTATTGCCTGAGCTGGATCTACACCCGCCCCACTCTCGCCGCCGGCGTGGTGTTCGTGCGCCCGACGATGCTCGACCATCCCGACGCCTTCACCCCCTTCGTCGAGTTCGCCACGAGCGAGAAACTGCCCTGGGCGTTCACGCCCGCGAAGCGCCGCTTCGCCGGGTTTCCAAGCCGGGAGGAATTCGCCGCGCTCCTGCCCGACTATGCGATCCACGCCCGTGAAGCCGCAGGCTGACCGCGCCATGGGCGTCGAAGCGCGGCCGGCGCCGTCGGGCGTCGACGGTCACGCAGGCGCGGCCCGCAGCCATCGCCGGCGCTTCCGAGCGATCGGGCTCGCCCCCATCGTCGCGGCGGCGGTCGTCCTGCTCGGCGTCGCCGTCGACCTGCCGGGCGCCCAGGCGGCGGGCCTGCGATCGCTGACGGTTCCGGCCGATGCGCAGGGCCCCGAGATCCACGCGCTGCTCTGGACCCCGTGCGGGGCGCCGGCGCAAGCGATTACGCTCGGGCCGTTCACGGTTCCGGGCGTGCGGGATTGTCCGGCGGTCGACCAGCCGCTTGCGCTCATCGTCGTCTCGCACGGGCACGGCGGGACGTATCTCGCTCATCACGACACGGCCGAGGCGCTGGCGGACGCGGGCTTCTCGGTCGTCGCGCTCAATCATCCCGGCGACACCGCGCTCGACATGAGCCGGGCCGGCGATCTTTCCGTACTGGAAACCCGTCCGACCGACGTCGAGCGCCTGCTGGATTTCCTGCTCGGGCCGGACTTCCACGCGGTCGGGATCGATCCTCGGCGGATCGGCTTTTTCGGCTTTTCCCGCGGCGGCTACACGGGTCTCGTCCTCGTCGGCGCCGACCCGGATTTTCGCCATGCGACCGCGCCCTGCCCGGACCCGCAGGCGCCGCTGTGCGCTCAAATGCAGCGCAGCGCGGCGCCGCCGGCGCTGACGCACGACCCGCGGATCAAGGCGCTGGTCATCGCCGATCCGCTCAATCTCTTCCCGACCTCGGCGAGCCTGCGCAAGGTGACGGCGCCGCTCCAGCTCTGGGGATCGCAATATGGCGGCGACGGCGTTCTGCCGCAGAGCGTCGTCGCGCTCGCCGACGATCTGCCGCAGCGGCCGGAGGTCCATATCGTCCAGGGCGCGGCGCATTTCGCGTTTCTGACGCCGTGCGACGCGCGACTGACGCAAAGGCTTCCCGAGCTTTGCATCGACGCGGCCGGGTTCGACCGACAACGCTTCCACAGCCAATTCAACCAGGCCGTCGTCGCGTTCTTTCGCGACCATCTGGCGCGCTAGGCGGGTTCTGAAGAAGGAACGCGCGCGTGGAAGCCCGGGCGTGTCTGCAAGCGCTCGCGGCGGCTCGGCCGTAACGGTCGCCCGTCATTGCGAGGAGCAACCCCCGGGTCGAAGAGCCCGGGGGGACGAAGCAATCCATGCCGCCGCTTGCTTCCTGCGGAAAAAATCGCTCCGTCTTCTGCTCGCGACGAAGGGCGGCGGGACGACCAGAGGCCACGACAGCGGCCCAGCGGCCCTGGATCGCTTCCCCCCGGGCTCTTCGACCCGGGGGTCGCTCGCGATGACGGCGCTGTTCGCTGCCGGCTCGGCGGTTACGGAGAAATCAAAAGCTCGCCGCAAAGCCTTGATAAGGCGCGATTCGCGCTCGGGCCGGTCAAAGCGTCGGCGTCCGTCGGATCCGGGCTCCAGGCCGACGCTTGTTGAAGCCCCGTCCGGCGCCGGGCCTCGTCGCGAAAACGCCGCCGACAGTCCATTTACTGCGCCGCGCCACCCGCGTAGGCTTATCCGCCCACGCCCAGCCCGGAACAACCATGACCGCTTCGCCCGCCCCCGCGTCGCCCGAACTCGTTCGTCGCGAGGACGATTCCGGCGTCGTCACGCTGACGCTCGCGCAGTCCCGGAACCGCAACGCGCTCGGCCTCGCCATGATCGACACCCTGATCGTGGCCTTTGCCGACATCGCCAGAGACAAGGCCGCCCGGGTGGTCGTGCTCGCCGGCGAAGGCCCGGCGCTGAGCGCCGGCCACGACCTGCGCGAAATCCAGGCGCATCGCAACGACCCCGACCGCGGGCAGGCGTTCTATGAACTGATCATGACCCGCTGCGCCACGCTCATGCAGGCGATCGTGGCGCTGCCGAAGCCGGTGATCGCGGCGGTCGAGGGCGTCGCGACCGCGGCCGGCTGCCAGCTCGTCGCCTCCTGCGATCTCGCCATCGCGGGCGAGGCGGCGCGCTTCGCCCTGCCCGGCGTCGCCATCGGCCTGTTCTGCTCCTCGCCGCTGGTCGCCGTCGGGCGGGCCGTGTCGCGCAAAGCGGCCATGGAGATGGCGCTGACCGGACGGCTCTACGCCGCCGCCGAAGCCGAGCGGATGGGGCTCGTCAACCGCGTGGTTCCGGCGGGCCGGGCGCTCGCCGAAGCGCGCGCGCTCGCCGCCGACATCGCTGGACGCTCGGCCGCGACGCTGGCGATCGGCAAGCGCGCCTTCAACGAGCAGATCGAGGAACCGCTGTCGGTCGCCTACGCCCTCGCCGCCAAAGCGATGGTCGACAATCTCGCCGAGGCCGATTCCAGCGAAGGGATCGCCGCCTTCCTCGAAAAGCGGCAGCCCCACTGGAGCGCGTGATGCCCGCAGTCGACGGCCTCGACGACGCGACGATCCGCGCCATTTTGATCAGCGTGCGCCGGATCGCCGTCGTCGGCGCCTCGCCCAAGCCGACGCGGCCGTCGAACGAGGTGCTCGGCGTCCTGATCGACCGCGGCTACGAGACCTTCCCGGTCAATCCCGGCCACGCCGGGGCGCTCATTCGCGGCCGGCCGGCGTTCGCCCGGCTCGCAGACGTGCCGGTTCCGCTCGACATGATCGACGTGTTCCGCAATTCGGCGGCCGCCGGCGAGGCCGTCGACGCGGCGCTCGCGCTCCCTTCCCCGCCGCGGGTGATCTGGATGCAGCTCGGCGTGATCAACGAGCCAGCCGCCGGGCGCGCCCGCGCGCGCGGGCTGACCGTGGTCATGAACCGCTGCCCGGCGATCGAATTGCGCCGGCTGCGCATCGATCGGCCATGAGCGGTCCGACGTCAAAAAGCAGTTGACGCCGTGTTTTGAGCCAGATCAATGCGCCGCCCCGCGGGAGCGGCGACAAACGCGACGGATCGCGAACGGTCGACCGCCGGCGTCCGACGCCGGTCGCAGATCAAGAAGAAAGCGGTTCACGGGTGGCCATTGCGCCCGGCAGGCGTGCAGTCGGCCGCGAGCGTGCAAAGTGATGGAGTGATCCCGTTGCGTCAGCAACGGGAGCGCGACGGTCGGCGCGGGGCAGGCAAGCGCTCGTGGGGCGCCGACCGTCGCGAAACGCTCCATAAGTCTAAGGGAATTGGCGTCGATGTCGTAGCCACGAGGTCGGCGCTGTGCTACTAAAGTTCAGTTATGACCGCCGGACAACAAGGCGGCAGCGGGAGAGGGACCGCCAGCCTCAGGGAGGGACCCTTTGCAATATTACGATTTCGAAGTGCTGCAGGGTGACGACGTGATCGTCGCCGAACGGGCGGTTGCGCTCGACGATTCCCGCGCCGCCTGGCCGAAAATCATCGGACTGGCGAGGAGCCTGACCGCTCCCGGCTGCCGCATCCGCGTGCGCGAGCAGCAGGGCGACACCATCATTCTGATCGGCGCGACCGCTGCGCGCCTGTTTCCGACCCTCGCCGTCGCGACCTGACGGCGCGCCGCCTTCGTCAAACGGCCGCTTGACAGGCGCGGCCGCCCGGCTCAGGGCGAGAGCTTGTCGGCGACGACGTCGACGCGAACGATCTCCAACGCATTGGCGAACAGTTCCGGCGCCTTCGCCGTCAAGGCGGCGGCGAACGCGCCGTTCAGGTGGGCTTCGCGGCCTTGCTCGTCGGAAAAGGCGTCGAAGATCGCAAACGTGCTCGGCCCCAGGCGAAGGGCGAACCAGGCCTTGGTCTCCGGCTCCTTCATCACCGCCGAGCGGGCGTCCTTCAGCAGGGTTTCGACATCCTGCTCCTTGCCGGGCTTGGCTTCGAGACGGAGGTAAAGCGCGAGCGTCGTCATGTCGGACTCCTCTCGTCCCCGCCGCAGACCTTGAGGCCGGACTGCGCCGGTAAGATGGCGCTGGCGACGGCCCCCATCAGATACAGCGCCCGCCGTCGACCTCCAGGATCACGCCGGTCAGAAAGGCCGCCTCGTCGCTGGCGAGATAGAGCGCCGCCGCGCCGATGTCGGCCGGGGTCGAAAACCGCCCGAGCGGGACGGTCGCCTTGAACGCCGCCCGCTTCTCCGGCGTGTCCTCGCCCATGAACATGGCGAGCAGCGGCGTCTCGCCCGCGACCGGGGCGAGCGCGCACACCCGGATCCGGTCCGGGGCGAGTTCGACCGCCATCGACTTCGTCATGACGTGAACCGCCCCTTTCGAGGCGTTGTAGACGGTGAGCCCCGGCCGGGGCCTGAGCGCCGCGGTCGAGCCGACGTTGATGAAGACGCCGCCGCCGTGCGCGCGCATGTGGGGCGCGAACGCCTGCGCGGTCAAAAGGAGCGACTTCACGTTGACGGCGAAGATACGGTCGAACTCCGCCTCCTCAACCTCCATCAGCGGCTTGTTGCGGTGGGTGGTGCCGGCGTTGTTGACCACGATGTCGACCCGGCCGAACGCCTCGATTGCGGCCTTGGCCGCGCGCTCGACGTCCTCCCGCTTCGCGACGTCGGCCGTCAGGGCGATCGCCGCCGGGCCGAAGCGGCGGGCCGCCGCCTCGGCGACGTCGGCCCTGAGGTCGAGGCAGGCGACCCGCGCCCCTTCCCGCACGAAGGTCTCGGCGATGCCGAAGCCGAACCCCTGCCCCGCGCCGGTCACCAGCGCGGTCTTGCCTTGCAATCGCATCAACCCGATCCTCCCCCGGCGCGTCTCGCGCTCAGCTCGCCTTCCTCCGCTCCTCGACCAGAGCGTCGTCGATGGCGCGCGCCCGGATCGCCGCCGGACGCTCGCTGATCAGCGTCCAGTAGCGCTCGAAAGCCGGGCGCCGGTCGACCTTCCCGTACGCCATGCCCCAGCCGATCCCCGACCCGGCATAGACGTCGGCGGCGGTGAAGCGGTCGCCGGCGATGTATTCCGTCCGGTAGAGCGCGCCTTCCAGCGCCGCCAGGGTGCGCTCGATGTTGCCGTAGCCCACCATCGCCTCGCGGTCGGAGGGGATCTGGAAGCCGAGCGCCTTGTCGGTCACCGCCGCCTCGAGCGGGCCGGCGGCGAAGAACAGCCAGCGATAATAGGACCCGCGCTCGCGCGATCCGGGAGGCGGCGCGAGGCCGGCCTCTGGGAAAGCGTCGGCGAGGTAGGCGCAGATCGCCGCGGCCTCGGTGACCACCGTCTCGCCGTGGCGAATGGCGGGAACCTTGCCCATCGGATTGATCGCCAGATAGTCCGGCGCCTTCATCGAATGGCCGAATTCGAGGATCTTGGTCGTGTAGGGCCGGCCGACCTCCTCCAGCATCCAGCGGACGAGTCGGGCGCGTGACATCGGGTGGGTGTAGAAGATCAGTTCGTCGCTCATCGCTGGACCTCCGCCCCCGCCAATACGCTTTGCCCGGCGTTTGTGTTAGATCAGGAACGAAACGGCCACGCCAGCCTTCGTCCTCCGTAGTGGATTCCTCATGCGCATCGAAACCGACGTCAAGCTGGATTTCAAGGACGTTCTGATCCGGCCCAAACGCTCGACCCTCAACACCCGCAGCGCAGTCGACGTCAACCGCGCGTTCCGTTTCCTGCACACGAGCTCGGAGTGGAAAGGCTTTCCGCTCATCGCCGCCAATATGGATGTAACCGGGACCATGGCGATGGCCCGCGCGCTCGGTAAACATGGGGCGCTGACCGCCTTGCACAAGCATTATCCGGAGGACGAACTGGCGGAATTCTTCGCCGGGCCGGACGGGACGCACGCGTTCTATTCCCTCGGCACGACGACCGACGACGTCCGCAAGCTCGCCGCGGTGGCGAAGACGGCGCCGATCCGGCGCATTTGTCTCGACGTCGCCAACGGTTACGCCGAAAAGTTCCTCGAGATCGTCAAGCGCGTCCGCGACGACCATCCGGACGCGGTGATCATGGCCGGCAACGTGGTGACCGGCGACATGACCGAAGCGCTGATCATCGCCGGCGCCGACATCGTCAAGATCGGCATCGGCCCCGGGTCGGTGTGCACGACGCGGCGCGTGACCGGCGTCGGCTATCCGCAATTGTCGGCGATCATCGAATGCGCCGACGCCGCCCACGGCCTGAAAGGTCTGGTCTGCGCCGACGGGGGCTGCACCGTTCCCGGCGACATCGCCAAGGCCTACGGCGCGGGCGCCGATTTCGTCATGCTCGGGGGCATGCTCGCCGGCCACGACGAATGCGCCGGCGACATCCGCTACGAGACGCGTGACGGCGAGCAGGTCGCGGTCGGCATGTCGTTCTACGGTATGTCGTCGCAGACGGCGATGAAGCGCTACGCCGGCGGCGTCGCCCACTATCGCGCCGCCGAGGGCAAGACGGTCGAGACGCCCTACCGCGGGCCGGTCGAAGGCACCATGGCCGAGATCATGGGCGGGGTGCGCTCGATGATGACCTACATCGGCGCCGCCCATCTCAAGGAGGTCTCGAAGCGCACCACCTTCGTCCGCGTCACCGCGCAGACCAACGACGTGTTCGGGAGCGCCTAGCCGGCGCGCCTCCAGGACTCCGCCCGCGCGCCGTGGCGCGTCACGGCCGCGCCCGGCTCGACCGGCGTTGGCGGGATGAGCGCTAGCTCTGCTTTCTTCGCCCCTTCCTCCCCTGCGCCTCGTGCCCTTCGTCGTCGGCGTTGACCGGAGGCGCCGGCATTCCCCCTTCCGGCTGCGGGTCCGCGATGTAGTCGAAATCGGGCTCCTCGTTCCACGGACCGCGGACGTCCTCGCCCTTCGAGAGATTGAAGACGAGCTTCACGGTTTCATCCGGCGGGATGTTTCCGAAGAACGGGTCGTCCAGCTTGCCGATCGAATCCAGCGCCTTCATGAACATATTGGCGTGCGTGATCTCGCGGGTGAGGAGATGATGCAAGGTCTTCTTGGTCCCCTCGTCGTCGCAGGCCTTGATCAGCGCCTCGTAGGTCTGGCGAGCGCCGGCCTCGGCCGAGATGTTCGCGCGAAGGTCCCGGACGACATTGCCGCCCTCCTGGATATAATTCGCCGTCCAGCAACTGCCCTGACTGTCGAGGAAGTGCGGGCCGCCGCCTTTCAGCTTGAACAGGGGGGCGTCGTGGACCGCGGTCTCGTCGAGGTCGCGGGTGTGCTGCGCGATCAGTTTGCCGACCATCTCGAGATGGCTGAATTCCTCGATCGCGATGTCCTGGAGCATATCGCGGATGCCGGCGTTCTCGACGTGGAACGACTGGACCCAGTATTGCAGGGCGGCCGTCAGTTCGCCTGTGGCGCCGCCGAACTGCTCCAGAAGATACGTACCAAACCGAGCGTTGGGGACGCCGACATTGACCGGCTGAATGAGCTCTTTGCGATGAGTGAACATTTGGCTATTCCTGATCGATGCGAACGCTATTGCACAGAATATTGCATTCTGCCGCTAGCCACCGCGTCGACAACGGCCAGGCGCTGCCTTTGTTCCCGGCCGGACGTCGCCGAGCGTTTGTCTCCGGCGGCAAAACCGGCCGCTTCCGGATTGGGCCCCGCGCCGACCGGGGCGGCCCGATCGGCCCAGGCGATGGGTTCGTCGCCCGAGCGTCCCGGCGGCAGGCTAAAAACCGCGCGCCGCGCGCCGCCCGCGAAGGACCGGCCCGGCGCCGTCGCTCAGCGCCGCCGCCGCGGCTTGGCCGCAGACTGCCCGGCGCCGGTCCAGAATTTCACGGTCTGTTTGATGAGAGCGGCTCTGGTCTTGCCGGCCTCCGCCGATGCGGCGCGCCGCGTGCGCCCGGCGACCGCGTTCGCGCCGCTCAACCACATGCTCAGGAATGGATTCTTCTTCAGCCAGGGGTTCGCCATCCGCTTGTTCCCTTCAAATGGGTGTTGGATTTCGCGCCGGTCGTCTCGCCCCCGGCGCCGACAGGCTCCTTATCCGTCCGCCGTCGAGGCGCTCGCCGCCCGGGCGGGCGCCTCGATCGACCCGCCTAAGCCGCCGACTGGACCTCGGACGAGGCCGGGCGGCGATCCGGGTTGGACCCGTCCCGCGCCACTTCGTCGATGGCGGACATCACCGCGTCGGTCGCGGTTTGATGGACCATGTGGCCGTTTCCGGGAACGCGATGAAACGTGCTCTGGGGAATGTCGCCGTGCAGCCGCGCAGATTGCGCGTCGACGTCGACCAATCGATCCTCGTCGCCCGCGACGATCGCAACCGGCATCTTCAGCTTCGGGTACGCGTCGTGCAAGGAAAATGCGTCCGGAATCATCAGCGCCGATTCGGCGGCGGAGGCGTGAATCTGAGACGGACGGAAGGTCATCTCCTTCGGAAAGGCGTCGAATTTCTCGGGTGCGGACTGCGGACCGAAGATCTTCGCCATCATCAGCGGCCACATGAGCCGACTGACGAGCGGCGACAAGGTATGTCCGAGGACGTCGCCGATCAGCGGGGCCGCCGGGGCGGACAAGGCCACGACGTCCGGACGAAAGGACGGGTAGTAGTATCCCGACACGAGAACCAGTCCCCGCGCCAGCCCGGGATATTTCAGCGCCAGCGCAACCGCGACGGAAGCGCCCCAGGAGTGGCCGAGGACAATGGCCCCCGACACGCCGAGCCGATCGAGAGCGCTCCGCAGGAGTTCGGCTTGCGCCGCCGGCGTCCAGACGACGGAGCGCGGGCGATCGCTGTGGCCGAAGCCGGGACGGTCGAATGCGATGACGCGATACGTCCTTGCGGCCAAATCCAGGAGTCCGCTCGATTCGAAATCCTGAATCATGCTGCCGTTGCCGTGCAGCAGGACGAGCGGCTCGCCCGAGCCGCGTTCGAGATAGTGAAGCCGGACGCCGTTCACGTCCAGGAATTGGCCGGCCGGCGGATTGTCGTGTTCGGCTGCCCTGGCGAAGCGGCGGTTCACCAGGGCCGATATCGCCAGGACTCCCACGGTCAGGGCGCCGCCCGCCACGGCATAGGGATGGGCTTTCGCGATTGTCTGGATGTTCGAGAGAAGGGAGACGCGCGATCGTAGCCTGAGGGCTGAACTCATGGTTGCACTCGATGTGGCGTGCACGAAATCCGGGGCCATCCAAGAAATATTGCAGCGCACCATGAACGGTCCGCCTGGAGGTTGGTTCCCATGGAGAGGTCGAGCCCGGCGACCCGGCCGAAGGCCCGTGCGCGCCGGCGCAGCGACGCGCGGGCGCGACGCATACGCTCCGGACAGGTTCGATTGCGAGGATCGGTCCGCGGCGAGTCTGGCCGGCAGCGCCTCATGCGCTCCCGCTCGAGACGCCGGGCGGCGTCGGGAGGCCCTGTTGCGCCGACCGGCGAGGCGTCCCGAAGCAGTGATATGATTATGAGGCGGCGGGCCTTTCCTGGGACCCGCCGCCTCGAGCGGCCGAATGGGGATGACGTGTCTCGCGGCGATCCCCGCCGGCCCTTTGGGCGTCCAGACTGGAGGCTGGACCTCGTTTCCCGCCGTCAGAGACCGGCGAGATAGCTCGTCGGATCGACCGGGGTCGATCCCTTGCGCAGCTCGAAGTGGAGCTGGGGCGCATTCACGTTGCCGGTGTCGCCGGACTTGGCGATCACCTGGCCGCGCTTGACCTGCTCGCCGCGTTTGACGTCGAGTTCGCCGTTGTTGGCGTAAGCGGTCACGTAACCGTTGGGGTGCTTGATCAGCACCAGATTGCCGTAGCCCTTGAGCCCGTCGCCGGAATAGACGACGACGCCGCTCTCGGCGGCGCGCACCGAGGTTCCCGTCGGCACCGAGATGTCGATGCCGTCGTTGCCGCCGGTCTTGAAGCCCTGGATGATGCGGCCGCGCGCCGGCCAGCGGAATTCCGGGTTCGCCCCCGAGGCGTCGGCTTCCGCGGCCGGCTCCTTGGCGCCCGCCTTCGAATCGACGGCGCCGGTGGGGGTGTCGTCGACCCCCTGCTTCTTGCCGGCCGTCTTCTGGGCGTCCGGCTTCGCCGGATCGGCTTTGGCGACCTGGGCGGGCTCGGGCTTCTCCGGCAGGTCCGGACCCTTCGCGGCGGCGGTCTTGGCGGCCGTCCTGTCCTCGGCCTTCTTCGCCTTGTCTTCGGCTTTCTTCACCTTGGCGGGCTTGTCGCCGGCGTCGGCCACCTCTTCCGTGCGCTTCTTCGCCTTCGGGGCGGCGTCGGCGACCGCCTTCGCGTCGTCCCTGGCCGCCGGCGCCGAGGCGACGGCGCGGCCGCCGGCGTTGTAGACCGGGACCACGATGCGCATGCCGCTGCGGACCTCGGCGGGGCTCGAGAGGCCGTTGGCGGCGAGCAGCGCCGAGGACGGCACCCCGTAGCGGCGCGACAGCGCGTCGAGGTTCTCGCCGTTTGCGACCGTGACCGGCGTGCCGCCGGCCGCGCTCCAGCCCTTGGCCGATCCGCCGACCGCCTGGGCGGTCGAGGCGGCCGGCGCCGGAAGCGGAGCGCTCGCCACGGAAGCGGCGGGCGCGAGCGGCGCGGCGGCCGCCTGACCGGCGGGCGCCGCCGCGGCCGGCGGCGTCGCCTGGGCGGTCTGCGTCGCGAAGGGATTGGAGAGCGGGTTGCTGTCGAATCGCGCCACGTCCTGCGAGCAGCCGGACAGCCAGATCAGGGCTAGGCCCGTCAGCGCCAGCCGCGGGACGGCGCGTCCTTCCAGAAACGCAACGCGATCACTCATGTGCTTGAACCCGTGGTTACGCGAACGGCGACACGCGGGACTGTGGATCATTCGAGTTAATGGAGGGTTTAAGATGAATCATTCCTGACCCTTGGGCTCGCCCGCCGCGCGGCGGGCCGCGGCTTGGTCCGGTCAGAGCGCGCGCGAGAGGCCGCGCTCGAGCGGCCGCAAGCCCCTCGCCCTGCCGTAGTCGGCGATCCGCACCGGGCCGTCGTCGGCGAGGGTCAGCCGGACGATCCGGTGCGCCGCGCCCGCCTTCGCCAGCGAGGCGACCATGGCGCCGCCCGGCGCCAGAAGGTCGAGAAACTCGCGCGCCGGCGGGACTACGATCCCGTGCGCGATCACCTTGTCGAAGCGCCGCCGGACCGAGCGCTGCTCGAAGCCGTCGGCCCACAGGATTTCGACATGCCCGAGGCCGAAGGCGCGAACCCGCGCAGCGGCTTCCACAGCCAGCGTCTGGAACCGCTCGAGCGACACGACCTCCTTCGCGAACTGCGCGAGCAAGGCCGTGCAATAGCCTGTTCCGGTTCCGATTTCGCAGACCGTGTCGGTCGGCTGTATGTCCAGCGCGGCGATCATCGCCGCGACTGCCGACGGCGGCGGCGAGGTCTGGCCGCAGCCGATCGGCAAGGCGATGTCGCGGCCCGAGAGGTCGGCGAATCGCTGCGGCATGAACAGCGCCCGCGGCACGCGCTCCAGCGCCCGCAGAAGGTCGATGCTCTCGATCCCCTTGGCGCGCATGGCCAAGGTGAACTGGGCGCGCTCTTCCGCTTCCGACGCGCTCAAGTCCGCTCCCCGCGTGGGGCGTTCTTTCGGTCACCGAATCGCGAACGCCTTCTCCAATCTTAACCGGGATTCCTCGTCGGTGAGATCGAGCCGGAGCGGGGTGACGGAAATCTTGCGCTCGGCCAGGGCCGCGAGGTCGGTGCCGTCGTCGAAGCGAATCTCGCTCTTCTGGAACATGAGCCAGAAATAGGGAAAGCCGCGGCCGTCGCGCCGCTGCTCGACCCGCATCAGGTCGGCGTTGCGGCGTCCCTGGCGGGTGAAGGCGACGCCGGCGACCTCGTCGGCGGCGCAGGGCGGAAAGTTCACGTTGACGAGGCCGCCGGGGGCGATTCCGGCCGCGAGAATTTTTCGGATCACCGGGACCGCGTGGGCTTCGGCCGAGTCCCATTCGATCGCCGGCCGGCCGTGCACGCCGGCATAGGCCTGAGACAGCGCGATCGAGGGCACGCCGAGCATCGCGCCTTCCATCGCGCCGGCGATGGTGCCGGAATAGGTGACGTCCTCGGCGACGTTCTGCCCGCGGTTGACGCCCGAGAGCACGAGATCGGGCGGCTTGTCGGCCATGATCATGCGCACGCCCATGATGACGCAGTCGGTCGGCGTGCCCTTGACCGCGTAGTGGCGCGGGCTGATCTCGCGCAGCCGCAGGGGATCGCTGAGGGACAGCGAGTGGGCGACGCCCGACTGGTCGCTCTCGGGGGCGACGACGACCACGTCGTCGCTGAGTTCGGCGGCGATCGCCTCGAGCACCGCGAGGCCCGCGGCGTGGATTCCGTCGTCGTTGGTGAGCAATATTCGCATGAGGCCGGCCTTTCGCGTTGCCTCATACGACGGACGGAGCCGGGCCGCCAGACCGCACCGGCGGCGCGGCGGCGGTCGAAGGCGAGCCGAGGTCGCCACGCTCGCCGCCGGCGTCTTCCGCGGCAGGGCGACGGTTCGCCGCGAGCGATTCGAGCGGCCGTTGCAGATCGCGACCGCCCATCCCCGTGCGACCGGGAGGACACAGTCCTCCCGACCGCTTGCCGCCGCTCGGAGCTACCGCTTCGCCTCGACATTGATGGCGCCGGTCATTCCGGCTTCGAAATGGCCGGGGATATTGCAGTCGAATTCGAAGCGCCCGGCCCGGCTGAATTTCCAGATCAGCTCCCGCGTCTCGCCGGCTTTCACCGCGACTGCATTGGGATCGTCGTCGCCATGCATGTCCTGCCCCTTCTCCAGCATCTCGATCATTTCCTTGCGGTGCGCGGTCTGGGCTTCGACGTCGCCGAGGACCAGTTCGTGATCGACTTCACTCTTGTTCGAGACGACAAAGCGGATGGTCTCGTTCAGCCGAACGTTTACGGAATTCGGCTCGAAGCTCAGTTCCTTCATTGTGATCGCTATGGTTCGATCGACCTTGGTCGGGGCGCCCGGTTCGCCCACCGTGAGCTCTTGCGCGGCCGCCGCGCCGGCCATGCCGGGCATCGCGCCCGCCTCCATCCCGGAATGGGCGTTCGCGCCCTGGAAGCTCAGAACCAAGGTCGCCGCAGCGATTACAGCGGCGCTCGACAGAGGGGCGGATCGTTTCGAAGTCGTCTGGTTGAACATGAGAAGTCCTTTGCAATTCATCGGTGACGGAGCGGCGCCGCCGCCCCGACCGATCGCCGGTCGAAGCGGCGGCCGCGAAGGTGGTCAAAAGCGCATGAACTCGGTTTCGCCTGCGGGCCCGAAAGTGAAGACCGTGAAGGGTTCTTTCGGTCCCGGCATGCCGGGCGAGCCGCCCGGCATGCCGGGGACGGCGATCCCGGTTACATGGGGTCTCTCGGCGAGGAGCCTGGCGATCGCCTCGATCGGCGCGTGGCCCTCGACCCCATATCCGGCGATCGTCGCCGTGTGGCACGACTGCATGTCGGCGGGGACGTTCATCTTCGCCTTGATCGCCCCGAGATCGTCGGTCGAAACGGCCGTGGCGTCGAAGCCGTTCGATTTCAGATAGGCGACCCAACCCTCGCAGCAGCCGCAACTGGGCGAGCGGTAGACGGTGGCCTGTTGTGCGGCGAGGGCGGGAACGGCGATCAGCGACAGCGTCAGGGCAAGGGCGGTCGAACTGTATTGTCTCATGATTGATCCTCGATGTGTGTGTGCGGCGCGAAGCCGCGCGCGATCGAGTCGCGAGCGTGCGCGCGCGGCCGATCGCTGTGACTGGATCGGCCGGAATTCGCAGGGAGCGGCGAAGTCGCGGTTGGCGCGGCGTTACGCCTGTCGCGCCGCCATGCGTCGCCGGAGGGTCGCCTGTGGGCAGATCGGCCGCCCCATGACGGCCTTGCGCCCCATCAAGCCGAGGGCTTGGGAGGTCCGGTCAGCGGCGCGATGGCAATGCCAGTCGGGATCTTGCCGTCGGAAATCGCAAGCGCTTCGCTGGCGACGGGCGACGCGGCGTGGGCCGTCGCAACGCCGGGAAGGGCCGCCGATGTCGTCGACACGCAGCAGGCCTGCGGGCACTGATCTCGGGTGTCGCGATGGGGCGCAGGGCGGCGCGCCAATTCCGTCGCGGCGGGCTTGCAGCCAGTTGTCAGCTCAGGTCCGATCGCGACACGGAGCATTCGAGCCGGATGCTCCGCGCAGGGCGACGCCGTCGCCGTCCCGATCGGCGCGACGCCAAAGGCCGCGACCAACAGAAAGACCAGCAACGACTTGAGGACCGATCGCATCCCTGACCTTCAACCGCTTGCCTTGTCGCGGTTTCTCAAAGCGAAGCGACGGTATCGGCTGATCGCAGCCCGATCAAGGCGGGCCTCGAGGCCATAGAGTCGCAGGGGATCACGCCGCCTCGATCCGCTCCCGCCCGCCCATGTACGGCCGCAGCACGTCCGGCACCGCGATCGAGCCGTCCGGCTGCTGGTAATTCTCCATCACCGCGATCAGTGCGCGCCCGACCGCGACGCCGGAGCCGTTCAGGGTGTGGACGAATCGCGTCGCCTTGGCGTCGGCCGCCTTGCAGCGGGCGTTCATGCGCCGGGCCTGGAAGTCGCCGCACACCGAGCAGGAGGAAATTTCGCGGAACCGCCCCTGCCCCGGCAGCCAGACCTCGAGGTCGTAGGTCTTGCGCGAGGCGAAGCCCATGTCGCCGGCGCACAGCGCCATGGTGCGGAAATGCAGGCCGAGCCGCTTCAACACTTCCTCGGCGCAGGCGGTCATGCGCTCGTGCTCGTCGCGCGCCTGCTCCGGCGTCGTGATCGAGACGAGCTCGACCTTGCGGAACTGATGCTGGCGAATCATGCCGCGGGTGTCCTTGCCGGCGGCGCCCGCCTCCGCCCGAAAACACAAGGTACCGGCGGTGAAGCGCAAAGGCAGCGTCTTCTCCTCGACGATGCTTTCGCGCACGAGGTTGGTCATCGGCACTTCGGCGGTGGGGATCAGACCGAACCGGTTCGCCTTGATCGCCGCGAGCGGGTCGGCGGCGCCGGCGGCGACGTCGAGCAGGCTGTCGCCGGCGAGGGTCCAGAACTGATCCTCCTCGAATTTCGGCAGTTGCGCCGTGCCGTACATGGCGGCGTCGCGCACCAGCACCGGCGGCTCGATCTCGGTATAGCCGTGCTCGGCCGTGTGCAGGTCGAGCATGAACTGTTCCAGCGCCCGCGACAGGCGGGCGAGCCCGCCCTTCAGCACCACGAAGCGCGCCCCGGACAGCTTCGCCGCCGCGTCGAAATCCATCAGGCCGAGCGCCTCGCCGAGCTCGAAATGCTCCCGGGGCTCAAACCCTTCCGGAAACTGCGGCGGGCTCCCGTGACGACGGACTTCAACGTTGTCGGTCTCGTCCTTGCCGTCGGGAACGTCGTCGAACGGCAGGTTCGGGATTCCGGCCAGGCGCGTCTCGAGCGCGGCCGCCGCCTCCCGCTCGGCCGCCTCGAGCGCCGCCATCGCGGCCTTGAGGCCGGCGACCTCCGCCTTGAGCGCGTCGGCGGCGGCGCCGTCCTTACGCCCCATCGCCGCGCCGATCTCCTTCGAGGCGGCGTTGCGGCGTTCCTGGGACCGCTGCAATTCGGCGATGGCCGCGCGCCGGCTTTCGTCGAGGGCGATCAGCTCGCCGGCGGCGGGCGCCAGGCCGCGGCGGGCCAGCGCCGCGTCGAAGGCTTGCGGATTGTCGCGGATGGCTTTGATGTCGTGCATGATTCACCTGGACCCTGACAGGACGCGCAGCCAGCGTGCGCCGAACACGTTGAGCGCGAGGCCCGCCATTACCAGAACCGCGCCGAAAAGCTCAACCGGCCGCAGCGGCTCGCCGAACACGAGCGCGCCGGCGGCCATGCCGACCACCGGCACCAGCAGCGCGAAGGGCGCGACGGTCGCGGCGGAATAATGGGCGAGCAGCCGCGCCCACAGGCCGAAGCCGAACAAGGTCCCCGCATAGGCGATCACCGCCACGCTGGCCGCCAGCCGCCAGGTCGGATGAAGAAGGTTCGCCAGCGGCGCCGTCCCGTCGAAGGCGAGCGAGAGCGCCACGAGCGGCAGCGGCGCGGCGAGGCTCGACCAGACGGTGAAGGCGAGCGCGTCGATCTTCCCCGCCGTCTTGGCGACGACGTTGCCCGCGCCCCAGAACAGGGCCGCCAGCGCGACCAGCAGGAACGGCCAGAAGCTCGCGCCGGCGAGCCGCTCCGAGGCGATCACCGCCATGCCGGCGAAAGCGACGCCTGCGCCGATCGCCTGGGCCCGGCTCGGCCGCTCGCCGAGCGCGATCCAGGCGATGAAAATGGTGAAATACACCTGCGCCTGGACGAGCAGCGAGGCGAGCCCGACCGGAAAACCCCGGTCGATCGCGATGAACAGCATGCCGAACTGACCGACGCCGATCAGAAGCCCGTAGAGCGCGACCGTCCAGACCGGCGCCTTCGGCGGCTTGATGAAAAACACCGCCGGGACGGCGGCGAAGGCGAACCGCAGCGCCGACAGCGTCAGGGGCGAGGTCTCGCCGACGCCGACCTTGATGGCGATGAAGGTCAGGCCCCAGACGACCGCGACGCTGATCGCGGCGAGCGTGTCGCGCGGAGTCATGCCGGCGCGCCGTGAACAGCGGCGATGCGGGGCGGCGTTACCGAGACGTTCGACAATTCGACGATCCAACCAGCCGGAGCACGACGCCCCGCATGGCCGACCAGCCTCGAAGCCCGCTCAGACCTCGCGGATGTCCGCTCCAACGTCAACGCCCTCCGCGCGGACGACTTCCGAGACCTCCCGACGATGCGCAAGGAGGTCTCCTCGGATCGTCGGCCTGCGCCGCCGTCGCCGACGACCGCCCGACCGCGATCGGCGACGGCGCGTGATGGCGAGACGCCCGTTTGCAGACGGGTCGGGCTGACCCCGAGGCCTGTCGTTTCCTTCAGAGATAGGCGAGCAGTCCGACCGCTGCGCCGCCGAGCACGAGCAGCGCCGGGTTGACCTTGTAACGCAGCAGGATCAAGAGCACGCCGACCGCGATCGCCGCCGTGTCGAGGCCGAAGATCGCGCCCTTGGCGATCGAGAAGCAGCCGGCGAGCAGGAGGCCGATCGACACCGGCGCGAGGCCCTTCTGGATCGAGGCGCGCCACGGCCAGGCCTCGAGCCGGTTCCAGGCGCGACCGACGCCGAAGGTCAGGAGGCCGGTCGGACCGAAGAAGGCGAGGACCACGAGGATCGCCCCGACGATCCCGCCGGCCCAGTCGCCGATCGGGACGATCATCATCATGTTCGGCCCGGGCGAAAGCTGCCCGACGCTGTAGAGATGCACGAGTTGCGAGAAGGTCAGCCACTGATGGACTTCGACGGACTCCGCCTTGAGTTCGGGAAACGCCGCCATGCCGCCGCCGACGGTGAGCAGCGACAGATAGGCGAACACCCGGACGAGAGCGCCCCACTGGTGCATTTCAGGTCCCCCTCCTCGGACGATGCCACAGGATCGCCGCCGCTCCGACCCCGATCAGCGCGACGGGCACCGACACGTGGAAATGCTCGACCGCCACCACGGTGACGGCGACGAACACGAAATCGAAACGGCCGTCGAGCGACTTCTCGCTCAGCTGGACGACGGTCGCCAGGACGAGCCCGACCGACGCCGCGGCCACGCCCTTCAACGCCGCCGTGGTCCAGGCGTAAGCGCCATGCTCGCGGTAGAGCACGCCGACGACGAACATGATGATCGCCCCCGGAAGGCACATGCCGATCACGCCGGCGAGCGCGCCGCGCGGGCCTGCGAGCCGGTCGCCGACCAGGATCGCCATGTTGGTCGCGTTCAGCCCGGGAAGGCTCTGGCTGATCGACAAGAGCTCGACGAACGTCTTGTCGTCGAGCCACCTGCGGCGCGTCACCAGATGCTCGCGCAGGTAGGGCACCGGCCCGCCGAAGCTCGTCGAGCCGATGACGAGGAACGCGACGAAGATCCGCAGGACCGACGCCGTCGCCGCGACCGGCGGCGCGGCCGCCCCGGCCTCGGCCGCGCTTTCGACGCCCGGATTACTCATGGCTTTGCGGCGCGGCGCCGTTCAGCCGGTACACCATCGCGGTCTTGGTGACGCCGAGCGCGAGCCAGTCTTCGACGGCGTGCTGAAGCGCGATGTAGAAGCGCTCCATGCGCTCGCGCTGTCTTGCCGCGACCCCCGTCTCCGCGGCGAATTTCGCCTGGAAAGCGAACTCCCCGACCAGCGAGCGGTGCTCGCCGCGCGTCCGCCACAGCGACACATCGCAATTGGCGGTCATGCCCTTGCCGAAATCGAGTTCGCCGATCGGCAACAGCACCTCTTCGACGATGCCGCCGTTGACGATCGAGACGTGATCGGCCTTGGTCTTGATGTCCGTCAGGGCCGGAAAGATTTCCGCCAGCGTCGCGATCGACGTCTTTTCTTTCGCCTTCGTCTGGCTCAAGCCGAACTGGCAATTGTGCGAATAGAGGACGCGGTAGCCGCCGGCCCTGTCCTTCAGCGGCAGCAGCTCCGCCTTGAACTTGATCCGGTACTTGCCCTCGATCTTCGGCCGCATATCGAGCGCCTGCGCCCGATCGAGATCGGGGTGGCGAAATTTGAACACCACCTCCGGATCGCCGACCGCAAACCCTTCATGATAGGCGATCCGCCGGCGCAGGATGAAGGCCGAAGCATAGAGCGCAAAGTCAGGCGTGTCGGCGAAGACGATCTCGCGGATCTTCGGCGGGAGGTCGAATTCCGGGTCGGGCGTGAACGCGATCTTCGTCGCCTCGGCGGTCTTGCGCACGATCCTGCCGAATTCGCGCAAGGCCTTGGCGGACGTGAAGCGCTCGGGCTTCAGAATCAGCTTGGCCTCAAGATAGCTGAGGCCATCGAGCGGCGAGCCGTCGGCGTAGGCGGCCGGCGCCGGCGCCGCGACGACGCTCGCATCCGACTTTTCGGGCGTGACCTCGGAGGTCGCCGTGTTCCTGTTCGCTGTCCGCGCATCGGGCGCCGCGCCCTCCCCGTCGCTCATGCTTTCGAAGTCCCCCCGAGCCCGTTCGCGTCCGGCGCCTGTCATCGAATCGTCAGATACGAGCGTTCACGGGGAACAGCAAGCCGGATCAGCGGCCTTCGAGCAGCCATTGGGGCCGGTCGCGCGCCTCGTGGCCGGCGCGCGCTATCGGGCGAAGCCGCCGGCGTCGCGGCGACAGGGCGCAGAACGACAAGTTGGCTTTCCGGCCCGGACAAGTCCATGCCGGTTTCTGATCCGCCCAACGGACATCGAGCGTGAGAGGCGGCGTCTCGCCGCCCGGGCGCCCGAGACGGGCGCCCTCCAATCCAGGGGGGCTCCGGGCAAGCCTGCTTAGTCAGGCGGCGCGGCCTTGGCCTTGGCCTCCTCCTGCGCCCGGCGCTTCTCCATCCAGCGGACCGCGACCACGGCGCCCTCGTAGAGCGCCAGCATCGGCAGGGCGAGGGTGGTCATGCTGATCAGGTCGGGAGGCGTCAGGATCGCGGCGACGCCCACGACCGCGACGATGGCGTAGCGGCGCATCCTCACCAGCCACGCCGAATCGATGATCCCCACCTGCCCGAGCAGCGTCAGCACCACCGGAAGCTGGAACGCCACGCCGAACGCCAGGATCAACGTCATGATCAGCGACAGGTATTCGCTGACCTTGGGCAGAAGCTCGATCGTCGCCTCGCCCGGCGTGTTGACCTGCTGCAGCGACACCGAGAAGCGGATCAACAGCGGCATCACCGCGAAATAGACCAGCGCCGCCCCGAACACGAAAAAGATCGGCGTCGCGATCAGGTAGGGCAGGAACGCCTGGCGCTCGTGTTTGTACAAGCCAGGCGCGATGAACCGGTAGATCTGCGTGGCGATGACCGGGAACGCGATCACCAGCGCCCCGAACATGCTGAGGCGGACATTGGTGTAGAACTGTTCGAGGAAGTGCGTGGCGATCAGGGTCGCCTTGTCGGCCCCGACCACGCGCACATACGGCTCGGTCAGGATGTTGTAGATCGAGCGCGAAAAGTAGAAGCACACCAGGAAGGCGGCCATGAAGGCCCAGATCGAGCGGATCAGCCGGCCGCGCAGCTCGATGATGTGGTCCATCAACGGCGCCTTGGTGGCTTCGATGTCCTCCTGGCTCATTCCGCGGCGCTCGACTTGACGGGTTGTTCGCCGCCCTGGGACGCCGCCTCGCCCGGCTTCGCCTCCGGCGCGGGGGTCAGCGCCACTTCGGACGCGCCGATCTCGGCGCCCTCGGGAGCCGGGGCCGGCAGATGGGCGAGCGGCTCGGCCGCTTTCGTCACCTCGTCGCGAATCATGACCGCCGGATCGAAAGCGCCGACCGCCGTGGCCTTGTTCAGCTCGGCGATGCTGGCGGTCGCCTTCTGGTTGAGTTCGGCCAGCTCCTTGCGCACGCTGTCGAACTCGGCCTCGCGCATGGCGTCCATGAACTGGCCCTGGAACTCGGACGCCATTCTACGCATCCGGCCCATCGCCTGCCCCACTGTGCGCATCACGCGCGGCAAATCCTTGGGGGGGATCACCGCGAGCGCGACGATCGCCACCACCAGCATCTTGCCTATGTCGAAGTCGAACATCGAGGCTCCGGCGGAACGCGCGAAAGGGACGCGCGGCGGCCGCGCCTCCCCGTCACGTCAGCGTCAAGGCTGCGCTGTCAGCTGACCTTGTGGACGTCCTTGGCCTCGACGGCGGTCCGGCTCTCGATCGGGCGCGGAGCTTCCGGCGCGGCCTCGGCCGGCTTCGGCTCGTCCTCGCTCAGACCCTTCTTGAAGGATTTCACGCCCTTGGCGACGTCGCCCATGATGTCGGAGATCTTGCCCTTGCCTCCGAACAGCAGGAGCGCAACCGCAAGGAACAACATCCAGTGCCAAATGCTGAAGCTACCCATGGCCGCCTTCCCGGTGCGCCGGCGCCGCCCGGCTGGTCACGGCCGGCGACGCAATCTTCGTTCGGTCCTTACCTAAGCGGGAGACATGGCAAAAACAAGCATGGGCTGGCGGTCCATCGGCGTCGGCGACGCGTCTCGACCGCCGGCGGATCCGCGGGCGGGCCGCGGCGGCGGAAACTCAGCGGACCGGCGCGCCGAGGGCGTAGGCCTTCAGGACCACGGCCGAGCAGGCCATGCCGACGAGGCCGAGGGCGATCGCGACGAAAGTCATGATGATGAACTCCCGAATGGTTAGTGATCACAGTCAACGCAAAGGCGGCGCCAAGGTTCCGGAGGCATGCGCGGCGAGACTCTCGACCATCCTCGGGCTCGCGCCCCCCGCCGCCGCGTGTGAACAATCGAAAGCGCGACGCGCGCTTGCAAAACGCATTTTCATTTTGCAAGCCGATTGCGCCGCCGCCGCCGGGTGGGCATAGGCTTGCGCCCGGGCGGCCCTCGCAGGCGCCGCAAGAGCCGGAGAGTTTCGCATGAGCCAGACCGCCAGACGCCTCGCCGAACTCGGGATCGTTCTGCCGAAGCCGGCCGCGCCGGTCGCCAATTACGTCCCCGCCGTCGGCACGCCCGGGAGCGTGGCGGCGGGCGTCTTGCCGCAGCTCTGGATCTCGGGTCAGTTGCCGCTCGGCCCCGACGGCAAGCTCGCCGACCGGCACAAGGGCAAGCTCGGGCCGGACTCGGCCGTGGAGGCGGCGCGCGAGGCGGCCAGGCTCTGCGCCATCAACCTCCTGGCCCAGGCCCAGGCCGTGCTCGGCGACCTCGACAAGATCGTCCAGACCGTGCGCCTCGGCGGCTATTTCAATGTCGCGGGCGCCTTCGATCCCCTGCCCCAGGCGATGAACGGCGCCTCCGACCTCATGGTCGAGGTACTGGGCGAGCGCGGCAAGCACGCCCGCACCACGGTCGGCGTCGCCCATCTGCCGCTGAACGCGCTCGCCGAGGTCGAAGCCGTGTTCCTGGTCTCCCTTTGAGGGCGCTGAACGCCCCCGACTGGCTGGTCGCGCGGCCGATCGCCCATCGCGGGCTGCATGACGCCGCGCGCGGCGTGATCGAGAACACCCTCGCCGCCGCCGAAGCCGCGGCCGCGGCGACTTTCGCCATCGAGTGCGACGTCCAGCTCAGCCGCGACGAAACCGTGTTCGTGTTCCACGACGACACGCTCGACCGGCTGACCGACGCGACCGGGGCGCTGACCGACAAGAGCGCGGCGGAGATTCGCAGCGCGCGGATCGTGGGGGCGGCGGACGGTCGCGCCATCCCGACGCTGGCCGAATTCCTCGCCCTCGTCGCCGGCCGGGTTGCAAT
Source organism: Roseiarcus fermentans (assembly GCF_003315135.1). Lineage (GTDB taxonomy): Bacteria > Pseudomonadota > Alphaproteobacteria > Rhizobiales > Beijerinckiaceae > Roseiarcus > Roseiarcus fermentans. The sequence goes on along the minus strand of NZ_QNRK01000004.1, from coordinate 91,485 downwards.
CGTGTGCGAGCTGAAGAGCCGGTTCGACGGCGACTGGCGGCTCGGCGACCGGGTCGCCGACCTCGCCGCGACCTACGACGGCGCGCTGGCGCTCAAGAGCTTCGATCCGGACCTCGTCGCGTATCTGCGCCTCAAGCATCCGCGCCTCGGGCCGCCGGGGCGCCCCTGCCCGATCGGCGTCGTCGCCGAAGCCTGTTACGACGACCCGTCCTGGGCGTTCCTGACGCCTGAGCAGAAGCGCGCCTGCGAGACCTTCGATCACCGCGCGCGCAGCGAGCCCGACTTCCTGTCGTGGAACGTCGACGACCTGCCGCACAAGACCCCGTTCTTCGAAAAGCAGTTGTTCGGCCTGCCGGTGATGACCTGGACGGTGCGGACGGACGCGCAGCGCGCGGCGGCGCGCAAATGGGCCGACCAGATCGTGTTCGAGGGCGTCGGCGGCCGGTGATTTCCGTTCTCCCCGCCGCTCCGCCGGGCCGCCTCGCGGCTCCGCGGAACCGGAGGTCCGGACATCGAACCCGTCGTTCCTCGGGGACCGGTTACCGGATCGCGGGACCGCCGGCCGGCATCCCTCCGAAAGCGCCGCCGACCACCTGGAAGGGCGCTGCGAGCACCGCTCCGGCCGCATGGAACGGCGCGGCGAACGCCTCGCCGATCGGACCGCCGGCGCTGTAACCCGGCGCGTAACCGGGGCTGGCCGATCCGTAGCCGTAGGCGTAGCCCGGCTGGCCGTAACCGGGTGGCGGGGTGAAGAGCGCCGTCGCTCCGCCGAGCACGCCGCCCACCACGCCGCCGACGGCGGCGCCGGCGCCGTTGAAGACGCCCTGCACCCCCTGGCCGGTTCCGCTGACGACGTTGCCCACCGCCGCGCCCGGGCCCCAACCGTAGTAGGCCGTCGACGCCGGCGGTGGCGCAGGATGAACAACAATTTGACGACCCTCGTCATGACGGACGTGGCGGTGATGGCGAGGATACGCATAGGACTCTTGCGCTGAAGCCGGAGCGGCGATGGCCAGCGCCAGCGCCGCCATGCCGACCGTTGCTGCGGAGAGACGAAGGGTGCTGACGGGCATGAGACAATCTCCATGGTCAAAACAACGGCCGCGCGAGACCGCCAATGCGCTTCGCCGCCGGCCGGCTTGATCCGCTTCCTGTCGGATCGCTGAAATTTTATACTGAATCAGGGCGTTATCAAGGCCGCCGGCGCGCTTGATCGTCGTCGCGCGGCGATCGGTCCCGTTCGTCGCCCCCGCGCTCGGCGGCTCTGCCCGCAAGACGGACCGCGCCGGCGCGTCGCGGCCGGATCGCGTCTCGATCTCGTCGACCTCTGGTCCCGCCCGCCCGGCGTTACTCCGGGTGAAAATCCTCGCGAAAGAAGGTTTCGATCGCCTTGAAAACCTGCAGTCGGTTTCGTTCCAGAAGCATCATATGGGTCGCTTCTCCGATCTCCACCCAGCGGCGGTAAGCGGCGCCTGTCAATTGCAGGAAGTAATTCTGCGCGCTCATGAGCGGAACGTCGCGATCCCATTCGCCATGCAGCAAGAGAACGGGCGCGCTGATCGCCGAGGGATCATAGAAGGGCCGCCCGACACTCCAGTAGGAGCGGATGTCCTGGATCGGTCCATTCGTCGCGCGGAGCATTCCCGGCGCCTTTTCAGAACTCCACGGATCCTCCGCGAGGGTCGCCGTCACCCAGGCGTCGAACCAACCCGCCGGAATGAGCGTGTCCTGTCGCGCTTCCGGCGCTCCGGCCAGCCATCGAGACATCGCCTCGCGCACGCCGACGAGCCGGTAGGAATCGAGCTTTCCGCCGATATCGAGCCGGGAGGGTTGGTCGGATAGCCATTGCGGCGCAAGCAGGGCGAGCTTCTCGACACGACCGGGATGAGCCGCCGCGAACGCGCCCGCAACCGTTCCGCCCCACGACATCGCGAACAGATTGACACGATCGAGCCCGCGATGGCGAGAGACAAACGCAACGGCGGCGGCGAAGTCGCCGACCCCGCGCGCGGTGTCGACCAATGGCGGGTTCAGCGACGCGTCGACTTCCATTTCCGGCGGACGGGTCGAACGCCCGTAGCCTCGCACGTCTACGGCGAACACGTCGAAGCCGGCCGCCGCCAGGTAGTCCATGAAGCTGAAGCCGCCAAACGCGACGTCATACAGGCTGCCGGACGAATAGGTCGCGCCATGGACCATGACGATGGTCCTGTCGGGTCGATAGTCGACGAGGTCGGCAGGGCGTTTGTTTCGGATGGAGAGCTCGATCCCCGCGGTGTCGCTGGATATCCGGTGGTCTTCGAACACAAGGCTTGGAATCGCGCCATGGGCCGGACTCGGGCCCCCGCGGCTCACTCGGGAATCCATAGATATCCCCCATCGTTTCGCGTGATGCGGCCGACCGAGCGGCCGGCGAAGTGAGTTCCAAAGTAAAGCGCGTCGTTTTGGGCGACGTGGTCCAGGATCTTCCTGCGGGACTCCGTCGCCTGATCGAGGAACTCGCAGAAGACGGAATTGATGTCAGGCCTGACGACTTGAATCGGGCTATGCATGACGTCGCCGGCGAAGATGGCGCGGTCTCCATTCGACGAGAACTCGATCGACATGTGGCCGATGCTGTGGCCAGGCGTCGGCACAAAGGTAAAGTAATCGAGCACGGGGCCGCCGTCGGGGCCGATGGAGTCGACCAGCCCGGCTTCAATGACGGGGAGGACGCTGTCTTCATAGGTTCCGAGGCTCGGAATGTTGGCTTCGTTGTGACTGGCGGGGCTGGAATAATAGTCGCGCTCGACCGACGGGATCAGGTAGCGCGCGTTCGGAAACGTCGGGATCCATTTGTCTTTTTCGCGGACGGTATTCCAGCCGACGTGATCCACGTGCAGGTGGGTATTGAAGACATAGTCGACATCCTCGGGACGAACGCCCGCGTCGGCCAATCGCTGCAGATACGGAAGATTTAATTGATGAAAGAGCGGGTTCTGAGGATGATCTTTATGATTTCCGCTCGACGTGTCGACCAAAATGATATGCTTTGGTGTTCGCACAAGCCAGGTGTGGACGGAGATGTTGACGTCCGCGCGCGTGGCTCCAAGATCATGAGGCGCGAGCGCCGGCTCGATGGCGGCAAAATCTTGCGGAGACAGTTTTGGATAGAGGTATCCTGGTGGGATTCCGGGAATGACTTGTTCCTCGATCTTCGTAACCGTCAGATCGCCGATTTTATAGACCTTGTTCGAGTCTGGCATAGAAGCGCTCCTGAGCGGATGGTCTTGTGCTGCGCCGCGCTCGGCGGTTCGGGTCGAGCTGTGACGCGGACAACTGGAAACCTACGCGCGCTCCAATCAATAATCCAATCGATGCATGGAATAGGCCGCATTGAAGACGTCGATGTATGGCGCCTCGCACAACGTCGGGAAATTCGGCTCGGCCTTCGCGCGTCGCCTTGACGCGCCCCGCGGCCGTATCCAATGATGCGTCTGATGGATGACATCCGCTCAATCGATCATTTTAATCTTTGGTCGTTCGACCTGAACTTGTTGGTCGCCTTCGACGCGCTGATGCGCGACCGCAACGTGACCAAGGCCGCGGCGCGGCTGCGGCTGCAGCAGCCCGCCATGAGTCACAATTTGGCGACCCTCCGGGTCCTGTTCCAAGACGAACTTTTCATTCGCGTCGGACGGGATATGGCGCCGACGGCGCGCGCTCACGCCTTGGCCGCGTCCGTTCGACACGTCCTTGCGCAGGCTCAGGGGATCTTGACGTCAGCGGAATCCTTCGACCCGCTCCATGACGAGCGGACCTTTCGCGTCGGCTTTTGCAGCGAAGTCGAGGTGTTGCTGATGCCGCTGTTGAGCGCTCGCCTTCGCAGGACCGCGCCGGCCATCAAGGTGTTGGCCAGCCCGGCGCTTCCCGACAAGGTCTTTCGGCTGTTGGACGACGGCGATATCGATCTCGCTGTCGGCGGTTACGAAGATGGCGGCGAGCGCCATCGCCGAGAAATCTTGTTCGAGCGATTCCTGCTGTGTTGCTTCAACCCCGAGCTGATCGACGCGCAGTCGCCGATCGACAGAAAGACCTATCTCGAACTGCCGCACGCGCTCGTGTCGCATGGCGAAGGGATCGAAGGCTGTCTCGACCGAGCCTTGCGGCGCCTGGGCGTGGAGTTGAACGTGGCGACGGCCGCCCCGGAGTTTCTCACCGTGCTCACGACCGTGCGCAAGGGCCCACTCCTCGCCACTTTGCCGTCGCGGATCATCGACGAGTATGCTCCCCTGTTCGGGTTGGCCGCCAGCCCCGTACCCCTCGATCTCGAGATCCGTCCCATTTCCATGGTGTGGCCGGCGCAAACGGACCGCGAGCCGGCGGCCGCCTGGTTGCGCGACGAAGTGCGCGGGATCCTCGGGGTGACATCGGCGAAACAGAAGGGACAGTCGTCGGCGGGATTCGAACGGCCGTCACGAATCCGACCTCAATAGGGCGTCCAGGGGTGCAGGGCCGCGCGTTGGGCGCGCCGATTCCGGTCGATCGCGCAGATTGCGCACCGGCCCGCGTGCAATTCCTTGCTCCGACCAGCGCCGGAAGCGATCGGCAAGCGCGCCCGCAACACGTGAGGGATCGCGAGGGAATGGCCGAAGACGCGTGCGCTACCGCTCCGCCTCCGCCACGTCGACGACGCGAAACTGCGCCCGCTCGCGGCCGCCCCAGCGGTTGATCGACAGCGTGCCGGCGAGGTGGACGGAGGCGCCGCGCAGCCGCTTCAGCGCTTCGCCGAGCGTCTTGCCGACCGAGCGGAAGGCGATGGCGTCCAGTGTCGAGCCGTCCATGGCGACGGCGCGGGCGCGCAGGTGGTCGCCGCCGATCGGCATGACGTCGGCGAGACGGTGGCGCGGCAGGACGAACAGCGGCTCCGGGTTGCCGCTGCCGTAAGGCCCGGCGGCGTCGAGCCGGCGGACGAGGTCGGGGGTGGCCGCCGACGCCGTCAGCGCGGCGTCGACCGAGAGGCGGGCGGAGGCGCGCGCGGCCGAGACGGAGTGGGCGAGCCGCTCCTCGAGGAAGGCGCGCAATTCCCCGAGCCGCGCCCGCTCGACCGTCAGGCCCGCCGCCATCGCGTGGCCGCCGCCCTTGACGATGAGCCCGGCCTCGAGCGCGGCCCGGACCGTCCGGCCGAGGTCGACGCCGGGAATCGAACGCCCCGACCCGACCGCGTGGCCGCCGGCGAAGGTCAGCGCGAAGGCCGGGCGGTCGAACCGCTCCTTCAGCCGCGCCGCGATCAGGCCGACGACGCCCTGCGGCCAGGTCTCGCCCGCCACCACCACCGCCGCGCCCTTCTCCTCGAGCCCGAGCGCGGCCAGCGCCTCGGCCTCCGCTTCGGCGACCGCGTCGAGCTCGATCGCGCGCCGGGCGCGGTTCAGCCGGTCGAGTTCGGCGGCGATGTCGCGCGCCACGAGGTCGTCCGTGGTCGTCAGCAGCCGGGCGCCGAGACCGGCGTCGCCGATCCGCCCGCCGGCGTTGATGCGCGGCCCGATCAGGAAGCCGAGATGATAGGGCTTTGGCGCGCCGTCGGCGCCGGCGACGTCGAACAAGGCGGCGAGCCCCGGCCGGCCGCGCCGACGCATCACCTGAAGCCCCTTGACGACGAAGGCGCGGTTCAGTCCGGTCAGCGGCACGACGTCGGCGACGGTCGCGAGCGCCACGAGGTCGAGCGCCGCCATCAGATCCGGGGCCTTGCGGCCGTTCCAGAAACCCGCGTCGCGCAGGCTGCGGTTGAGGGCGACGAGCGCCAGAAAGGCGACGCCGGCGGCGCACAGATGGCCGAGGCCGGAGAGGTCGTCCTCGCGGTTGGGGTCGACGATCGCGAGCGCGTCGGGCAACGTCGCCGGCGCCTGGTGGTGGTCGAACGCGACGACGTCGAGGCCGAGCCCTCGCGCCGCGGCGAACGGCTCGTGGCTCACCGCGCCGCAGTCGACTGTGATCACGAGCCGCGCGCCTTGCGCGGCGAAGGCGGCCATCGCCTCGACGTTGGGGCCGTAACCCTCGGTCACCCGGTCGGGGATGTGGACGATCGTCTCGCAGCCGCAGGCCTCGAGGTACTCGCTGACCAGCGCCGCCGAGCAGGCGCCGTCGACGTCGTAATCGCCGAAGATCGCGACGCGCTCGCCGCGCTCGACGGCGCGGCGCAGCCGTTCGGTCGCCGCCTCCATGTCGGTGAGCACGAATGGGTCGGGCATCAGGTCGCGCAGCGTCGGGTCGAGGTAGCGCTCGACCGCCTCGGGCGCGACGTCGCGGCCCGCCAGCACCCGGGCGACCAGTTCGTCATGGCCGCCGACCTGATGGATCGCCAGCGCCCGCATCTCCCCTGCCCGGTCGAGCCGCGCCCGCCACGGCCGCCCGAGCGCGGACACGTCGACGCCGAGGAAACAATGTGAAGAGTCCAACGCCGCCGCTCTCGTCCCCGCCGATGATTCGAATCGACCGGGCATCGTAGAGCCGGCGGGCGAGAGGGAAAGCGCCGAGCGGCGCGTCGCCCGCGCCGCACACAGGAAACTTTCGGCGCCCGACGTCAGCGCCGGTGTCCGGCAAGCGGTTTCGCCCCCTTGCGCCGGCCTTCGAGATCGACCCTGCGCGAGCGAAGCCGCGGAAGCGCTCGGGAAACGCCAATTGCGGTCGTCCCGGGTCGATCGCCTGCGAAGGGTCGCCATGACCACAGGCGGTGGTTGACAACGCCAAAAGTCTAGTTAATCTATAGAAATAGACATCTACATCGACACAGCCTAGACCCCTCGAAGACTCGCGGCCGCGCGCGCTCCGAGGGTCGTCGCCGGGTCGCGCGCGCCCTCCGCCGTTCGCGTCGCCGGCCCGCAACCCCTGACCAACGGCGGCACGTCTCGAGACTCGACGAACGGAGCGTAATCATGTCGTCCACTGCAACCCTCGGCGCCGATTCCGACAGCATCTCTCGCCTCGGCGAACCGGACCGGGCCAGCCTGCCGGCCGATATCGGCGAGCTCTACCAGGCCAATCACGACGACAACTGGATCCGCGCGCTCGCTGTCAATCCCGACACGGCGCGCCGGTTCGGCGCCTATTTCGCCAGCCTGTTCTCGTCGGGCCGCGGCGCGCGTCTGTCGCTCGCCGAGCGCGAACTGATCGCGGTGATCGTCTCGGCGGAGAACGGCTGCGGGCTGTGCGAAATTCATCACACGATCGCGCTCGGGGAGCAGATCGACGACCACGCCCGCGCGCGGCGCATCGCGCTCGACCATCACCTCGCCCCCCTGTCGCCGCGCGAGGAGGCTCTGGCCGCCTTCGCCGTCAAGGTGACCCGGGCGCCAAAGACGGTCTCCGGCGACGATTTCCGATCGCTGCGGGCCGCCGGCCTCGACGACGCCGACATCCTCGAAGCGCTCGAAACCAGCTCGTGGTTCAATCACACCAACCGGATCTTCATCTCGCTCGGCGTCAAGCCGGACGACAAGTTCTTCGCCCGCTGATCGGCCGAGTAGGCCTCCTCCCGTCACCTGCAGACCGTCCCCCACCCGTCGGGGATCAGGAGAACGTCATGCCTCGTCTGGACCCCCGGAAGTTCCCGGATTTCACCGACCGCAAGGTCGTCGACCGCCACATGGGCGAACTCGACACCCACGGCATATCCCGTCGCGAATTCCTGTCGTTCGCCTCCGCCGCCGCCGTGGCCGGCGCCGCCGCCAGCGCCTACGGTCTCGGCGGCGTGGCGCTCGCGGCCGAGAGCGGCAAGCTCGCGCATCTGCAGATCACGCGCCGCCTGGAATATTCCGTCAACGCCGACGCCGGCGCCGCGGCGGCCGCCAAGGCGCTCGGCTTCGCCCACACCGCGTTCGACGGCGAGCTCGACCCGCTCAAGCAACTCAACCAGTTCGAGCAGCAGGCGGCCGCGGGAACGACCGCCGTACTGCTGCATGCGCCCGACGGCTCGTCGATCAAGCGCATCGCTCAGGAGGCCAACCGCGACAAGATCTGGCTGGCCAACACCTGGGGCACGCTGCCCTGGTTCACGCCGTTCGACGCCGGCGACTACTACACGCTCTACGCCGTCCCGGAGGAGTTCTCGGCGCACGGGGCGGTCACGACCGCGCTGGCGAAGGCGATCGTCGCCAAATTCGGCGGCGGAAAGGTCGTCGGGGTCACCGGGGTCGAAGGCAACTCGACCGACCTCATCCGCAGTCGCGGCCGCGACGCCGCGCTCGCGGCCTTCCCGACCGTCAAGCTCGTCGGCCAGTTGCCCGGCAAGTGGAACCGCGAGGACTCGCAAAAGGCGACCCAGGCGCTGCTGTCGCGCTATCCCGACATCGTCGGCGTGATCGGGCAGAACGACGATGTCGCCATCGGCGTGCTGGCGGCGTTGAACGAAGCCGGGATCAAGGCGGGCCAGGACGTCTTCGTCAGCGGCGCCGACGGCACCACGGCCGGGGTGTTCGCCATCCGCGACGGCAAGATCGTGGCGACCAGCGCCAACGTCCCCGCCTATATGGGCGCGCTGCTCACCGCCCGGCTCTACGACGTGGTCAACGGCTACAAGCCGAAGGACGCCGAACGGCTGCTCTACTGGCGTTCGGTGACGACGACGAAGGACAACGTCGACGCCTATATCAAGCGCTATGTCGACAACGGCGGCGTCGAGCCGTTCGACTACGCCCGCCTCTCCAGGGTCGCTCATGCGACCGACTGGGATCCGCAGGCCGAGGTGTTCCCCCTGAACATCGAGTCCGAATGGTCGGGCATCGCCAAGCCCGACGGCTGGACGGCGCCCGAGCGCTACGCCGCCATCTGGAAGAACGGCGAGGCGGAAGCGGTCAAGGCCGACTACGCCGCGCACTACAAGATCGACATCGCCGGACCGTCGCCGAACGCCCGGACATGAGCGGTCTGGAACGCTTGACGGGCGGCAGGCCTGACGAGGCGGCCCGTCCGGCGCCGGCGATCGAGTTCCGCTCCGTTTCGCACCGGTACGGTCGGATTCCCGTGCTGGCCGACGTGGCCTTCGCGGTCGCGGCCGGATCGGTCGCCGGCCTCATCGGCGAGAACGGCGCCGGCAAGACGACCTTGTTCAACATCCTCTCCGGACTGGCCCCTCTGCAATCGGGCGCGCTGCGCCTGCGCGGCGCCGCGTTCGCGCCGCGCTCCTATCGGGAAGCGGTCGAAGCGGGCGTCAGCCGCGTGTTCCAGGAGCAGGCGCTGATCCCCGCCCTTCCGGTCTACGAAAACCTGCTGATCGGCCAGGAGCATCGCTTCGAGCGCGCCGGCTTCCGCAACCGCCGCGCCATGATCGCCAGGGCCGAGGCGATCGCACACGAGGCGGAGATCGACGTCGACGTCCGGCGCCCCGCCGGCGACTACCCTTTTTCCGTACGCCAGGCGCTCGAGATCGCGCGCGCCTGCCTCGCCCCGAGCCTCGTGCTCGGCATCGAGAACCCGATCGTCCTGCTCGACGAGCCGACCTCGGCGCTCTCGGTCGACGAGGAGGCGGCGTTCTTCCGCCTTCTCGGCCGGCTCAAGGGGCGCGCCACGCTGGTCTTCGTCTCCCACCGCCTCAATGAGGTCCTGAAGATCGCCGACCGGGTTCACGTCCTCAAGGACGGCCGGCTGACCGCCTCCCGCCGCGCGGGCGAGGTCGACGAAAGCGAACTGCATCGCCTGATGGTCGGGCGCGAGCGGGGCGTGGCCTATTATCGCCAGCGGACCCGCGTCGGCGCCGACGGCGCGCCGGTCCTCGCCGTCCGCAAAGTGTCGCGCGCGGGCGCCTTTCGCGAGGTGTCGTTTTCCGTCGGCGCCGGAGAAATCGTCGGCGTCGGCGGACTGTTGCGCTCCGGCAAATCGCGGCTCGGCCGCGCGGTCGCGGGCGTCGAGGCGATCGACGGCGGCGCGGTCGAAATCGCCGGCGCGGCGCGGCGGTCCGCCGTCGCCTACGTGCCGTCCGAACGCACGCGCGAGGGCGTGATCGGCGCCTTCGACATCGCCCGAAACATCGGCCTCGGCAACGCCGGGCGGCTGACCGGACGCCTGGGCTTCTGGAGGGCGCGGCGGGAAACCGCCCTGGCCGAGGAGGCGATCCGGACGCTCGACATTCGCGCCAGCGGTCCGGCGCAGCGGGTCGCGACGCTGTCGGGGGGAAACCAGCAGAAGGTCGTGATCGCGCGCTGGGCGGTTCGCAAGCCGCGTCTGCTGGTGGTCGACAACCCGACCCGAGGCGTCGACGCCGGCGCGCGCGCGGAGATCTACGCCATCCTGCGCCGCCTGACCGACCAGGGCGCCGGCGTCTTGATGATCAGCGACGACCTGCCCGAACTGATCGGCCTGTCGGACCGCGTTCTGGTGATGCGCGAGGGCCGGCTGGTCGCCGAGCGCGCGGCGCCGGTCGAGCGGAAGCCGCAGGAGGAGGACCTCGTCGCGCTGATGATCGGCCTGCCCGCGGCCGACGCGCCGCACCGCGAGCCCCGGCTCCAACCCGCTGAAGGCATGGCGCCATGACCGCCGTCCCCGCGTTTCGCGACCTGTCCCCGCGCCTGCGCGCGCACGCCCGCGCCTGGCTTCCGGTGGCGGTCGTCGTCCTGCTCGCCGGCGCGTTCGGCGTCGGCTCGGACGCGTTCTTCACCCTGCGCAACGCGACCGCGATCGCCGCCCAGGCGAGCACCCTCCTGATCGCGTGTCTCGGCGCGACCTTCGTCATCGTCATGGGCAGCATCGACCTGTCGATCGGGGCCACGGTGCTGCTGACCGGCGCGGTGTCGGTGCTGGCGCTGAACGCCTTCGGCCTCGGCGTCGGCGCGGTCGCGGTCGGGCTCGGGCTCGGGGCGGCCCTCGGGCTGGTCAACGGGCTCGTGTTCGCCTTCGGCCGCATTCCCTCGTTCGTCGTCACGCTCGGCACGATGTCGGTGTTCAGCGGCGTGGCGTTGCGGCTCCTCGACGGGCGGGCGGTCAGCTATCGTTCGCCCGCCTTCGAGGCGCTGGCGATCGGGCAATGGATTCCCCGGCTGCCGAACATCGCGCTGATCGCGCTCGCGCTCTGGGCGGCGTTCGTCGTCGTGGCGAACCACACCCGCTTCGGCCGCATCGTCTTCGCCATCGGCGCCGGCGAGGACGTGGCGCGCATCGCCGGCCTGCCCGTGCGCCGCTACAAGGTCTACGCCTTCGTCGTCTCCGGGGCGCTCGCCGGCGTGGCGGGGGCGCTGGCGGCGGCGCGCCTCGGCGCGGCCGGCCCGACGCTCGGCGGCGACCTCCTGCTCAATTCGCTCGGCGCGATCGTCATCGGCGGAACGTCGCTTTCGGGCGGCGTCGGCGGCGTGCATCGCACGCTGCTCGGCGTGCTGATCATCGCCATTCTCGACGACGGCCTGAACCTGCTGGGAACCGATCCGTACACGCAGCTCGTCGTCAAGGGGATTGTGATCATCCTCGCCGTGCTCGCCGGCCGCGGTGAGGCGGTCGAAACGCCGAAATAGCGGCGGGGGTTGGCGCCGGCGTCAGTCGGGGAAGGCTGGGCGCGACCCGCCCCGGCCTTGGTCCCGAGCGCCGGGTTTGCCGCCTCGGATCATAACCCGACGCAGATTACGTTCTGTCGGTTGGAGACCCGTTGTCCCTCCTGTCGAGGACTGAAAGCGCTCGAGCGCCTGGAGTTCCGGCCATTTCGAAATTGATGATTTGGAACGTTTCTAAATTGAAACGATTGCAAAATACGTGCGCTAATCTTGTCGGCGTCTGGAGCCGGCGTTAGGGCTCGGTCAGTCAAACTCGCCGCCTCAGAACATCGCGACGACGGCAGGCCGCTCAAAACTGCGTCAAGCAGACATGAGCGCGATTCGCGCCGTCGCGCCAGAGCCCGTTGCAGGAGCTGCCGTCATGCCATTTGATCGAGTCCTTCCCCGGTTGCGCCGCGGCGAACGCCGACGCCCCGGGCTTATGGCGGGCGCCGCGCTCGCGCTCGTCCTCGGGACGCAAGCGCCGTCGGCGAGCGCCGTCACGCTGACGCTCTACTCGGCGCAGCACGAGCAGACGGTCGACCTTCTGACCAAGGCCTTCACCAAGGAAACCGGGATCGACGTCAAGGTCCGCAAGGGCGAGGCGCCGGAGCTTGCGAGCGAACTCGTCAAGGAGGGCGCATCGACGCCCGCCGACGTCTTCTTCACCGAGAATTCGCCGGAACTCGAACTCCTGTCGGAAAAGGGCCTGCTGGCGAAAGCGGCGCCGGCGACGCTCGCCAGCGTGCCCGCGGCGGACAGCGGCGCGAACGGGGATTGGGTCGGCGTGTTCGCGCGCGAGAACGTGCTCGCCTACAACAAGGGGATGGTCAAGGAGGAGGACCTGCCAGCGTCCCTCCTCGACCTCGCCAAGCCCGAATGGAAGGGCAAGGTGGCCATCGCTCCGACCGACGCGGATTTCCTGCCGCTCGTGGGCGCCGTGGTCGCGCTCAAGGGTCGTCCCGCCGCCCTCGAATGGCTGAAGGGCCTGCGCGAGAACGCCGCGGTGTTCGACGACGACGAGGGCGTCGTCGCCGCGGTCGAACGCGGCGCCTCGGCGACCGGGATCGTCAACAACTACTACTGGGCGCGGCTTCGCATGGAGACCGGCCCCGACCAGACCCGGAGCGCCATCCATCACTTCGCCGGCGGCGACGTCGGCGGCCTCGTCAACGTTTCCGGAGCCGCGGCGCTGAAGGCTTCGCGCAATCCCGCCGCGGCCCAGAAGTTTCTCGCCTTCCTCGTGAGCAAGCCGGCGCAGGAGCTGGTGTCGCGTCTCGACATCACCTTCGAATATCCGCTCAGCCCCGGCGTCGCCGCGAACCCGGCGCTCAAGCCCATGGCCGAGCTGTCGCCGCCGTCGATCACGCTCAAGCAGATCGGCGACGATCGCGAGGCGGCGCAACTGCTGCGCGAAGCCGGCCTCATCTGATGACCGTGAGCGCGACCGAGGCGTTCTCCGCGCGCGCCGGGCTTCGCGCCGGCCGCGCCCGGCCGCCGGTCGCGCTGGTCGCGGCCGCGGTCGCCGGCGCCGCGCTGGTCCTGCTGCCGATCCTCTACACGATCGTCGAAGCGAGCGGGGTCGACGTCGGCGACGCCGTCGCCCTCCTCATGCGTCCGCTGGTCGGGGCGCTCCTCTTCAACACCGTCTCGCTGGTGGCCGCGGCGTCGCTCACGACCGCGGTCATCGGCGTCGCGACCGCCTGGCTGATCGAGCGCACGGACCTTCCGGGACGACGAGTCTGGTCGGTGCTGATGGCGGCGCCGCTGGCCGTCCCGCCCTTCATCACCAGCTACGCCTGGGTGTCGATCAGCAATTCGCTCCAGGACTTCGCCGGGGCGCTGCTGGTCGTGACCTTCGCCTATTATCCGCTCGTCTATCTGCCGGTCGCCGCGAGCTTGCGCGGACTGGACCCGGCGCTCGAAGAGACGGCGCGCGCGCTCGGCGAAGGCGCATGGGGCTCGTTCGCGCGGGTCGTGGCGCCGCAGCTTCGACCGGCGCTGCTGGGCGGCGTGCTGCTTGTCGCGCTCGACGCGCTGACCGAGTTCGGCGCCTTCGCGCTGCTGCGATTCCGCACCTTCACCACCGAGCTCTACGCGCAGTACCGCATCGGACTCGACGGGCCGGAGACATCGCTGCTGGCGCTGGCGCTGGTCGGGCTTTGCCTCATGCTGCTCGTCGCCGAGCTTTGGATCCGCGGGCAGGCGCGCTACGCCCGCGTCGGCGCCGGGGCGAGGCGCGTCGGCGCGCCCCTGCGGCTCGGCCGCAATCGCGGGCCCGTCCTCATTCTGCTTTCGGCGCTGGTCGCAGCCACCCTCGGCGTTCCCGTGGGGACGGTGGCCTACTGGCTCCTTCACCATGCGCAGGCGGCGACCTCGCCCGTCGCCCCCTCCCTGCCGGCGCTCCTCGACGCGACGCTGAACTCGATCGGCTACGGCCTCGCCGGCGCGGCCGCCGCGCTGGTGATCGCGGCGCCGATCGGATACCTCGCCGTGCGCTATCCCGGGCGCTGGACCGCGCTGGTCGAGCGCGCCGCCTATCTGGCGCAGGGCGCGCCGGGCATCGTCGTCGCGCTCGCCCTGATCTCGCTGACGATCCAGCTCATGCCGCCGCTGTACCAGAGCCTGCCGCTGCTCGCGCTCGCCTATGCGATCCTGTTCCTGCCGCTCGCGCTGGTCAGCATCCGCGCCGCCCTGGCGCAGATCCCGCCGCGGTTCGAGGAGGTCGGGCGCTCGCTCGGCGGCGACGGCCTCTCGGTCGCGATCCGCGTCGTCCTGCCGATGGCCGCGAGCGGCGTCGGCGCGGGCGCGGCGATGGTGTTCATCTTCGTGTCGACGGAGTTGACGGCGACCCTGCTGCTCGCGCCGGCCGGCGCGCGGACGCTGGCGACCGAGGTCTGGGCGAACACCTCGTCGCTCGCCTTCGCCGCCGCCGCGCCGTTCGCCGCGCTGATCCTGTGCCTGTCGTTCGCCTTCACCTGGCTCTTCGCCAACCGCCTCGGCAAGGCGGCTTTCGACGGCTGGAGCTGACGATGGCGCGCCTCTCCGTCACGCAGCTGAGCAAGGCCTTCGGCGGCCGGCCGGTGCTCAGGGGCGTCGATCTCGACGTTCCCGCGGGCTCGCTCATCGCCGTTCTCGGCTCTTCCGGCAGCGGCAAGACGACGCTGCTCCGGCTTGTCTGCGGCTTTGAGCGCGCGGATTCCGGGGTGGTGACGATCGACGGGCAGGTCGTGACCGGCGCCGGCGTCCATGCGCCGCCCGAGAAGCGCCGGATCGGCTATGTCGCGCAGGAGGGTTCGCTCTTCCCCCACCTCACGGTGTTCGACAACGTGGCGTTCGGCCTGCCCCGGTCGGAGCGGCGCGACCGCGCCCGGATCGAGGCCTTGCTCACCAGCGTCGGCCTGCCGGCCGCTTACGCCGGCCGCGCTCCGCACCAACTCTCCGGCGGCGAGCAGCAGCGCGTGGCGCTGGCGCGCGCGCTCGCCCCGTCACCGAAACTGGTGCTGCTCGACGAGCCGTTCTCGTCGCTCGACGCGGCATTGCGGGTCGAGACGCGCCAGGCGGTGGCGAACGCCTTGGCCGCCTCCGGCGCGACCGCCCTGCTGGTCACCCATGACCAATCGGAAGCCCTCGCGATGGGATCCGAGGTCGCGGTGCTGCGCGACGGGCTGTTTGCTCAGATCGCCCGGCCGGAAACGCTCTATCGCCAGCCGGTCGACGTGGCGATGGCCCGGTTCGTCGGCGAAGCCGTGATCCTGCCCGGATGGGTCGAGGCGGGCGCGGCGACCTCGGCGCTCGGGCGCCTGCCGCTCGCGCAGGCTGCGCCGGACGGTCCCGCCGACGTGATGGTGCGGCCCGAACAGATTCGCCTCGCCGCGTCGCCGGGCGGGAAGCCGTCCTCGGCCCGTGTCGTCGCGGTCACCTATTACGGACATGACGCAAGCGTGCGTCTCGCCCTCAACGGGCGCCCCGAGACGGTCGTCGCCCGGGTCCCGGGCCATCGGACCCCGGCATTGGGCGACGAGGTTCGCCTCGCCGTCGAGGGCGCCGTGATGGCCTATCCGCGCGCCTTGTCCGACGCCGGGCAGGAACGCGCAGAGCCGCGTTCCGCTGCGCAATTACCCGAAGAGCCAACGAGCGCCGCGGCGCTCGGAAACGAGGAGAGCCTGTCATGACGATCCGACCCCCCCGGAGCAGCAAGCCTTTGCGGAGCGCAGCCTGCGCCGGCGCGCTGGCCGCGGCGCTCGTCCCCTGCGCTGCGGCGCTGGCGGCGCAGCCGGGCGCCTTTCTCGACGGCGTTCATCGCCAGACGACGCTGACGACGACCGTCCCCGACAACGGCGACCAGAACCCCTATGCGATCGTCGTCGCCCCGGTGTCGGCAGGCGTCGTCGCGAAGGACGACGTGCTCGTCACCAACTTCAACAACGACGGCAACCTGCAAGGGCTCGGCACGACGATCGTCGCCTTCAACCCGACGACCAAGAAGCTCACGACCTTCGCCTCGCTGCCGCGCAACCTCGCGGGTTGTCCGGGCGGCGTCGGGCTGACCACGGCGATGACCATGCTGAAATCGGGCTGGGTGATCGTCGGCAGCGCCCCGAGCGCGGACGGAACCACCGGGACCAAGGGTCCGGGCTGCCTGATCGTGCTCGACGCCAACGGCAAGGTCGCGAACGTCATCGCCAACGACGCGATCAACATGCCCTGGGGCAACATGGCGACGCTCGACGAGGGCGACAGCGCCACGATCTTCGTCAGCAACACCGGCTTCGGCGTCGGTTCCCCCGACGGCGACCCGCGCGTCGTGAACCAACAGACCATCGTGCGGCTCAAGCTCGCGATCAAGGATGGCCAGCCGCCGGCGATCGTGAGCCAGACCGTGGTCGGCAGCGGCTTCGGCGCGCAGCCCAGCAAGGACGCCTTCATCGTCGGGCCGACCGGACTGGCGCTCGGTTCCGACGGGACGCTCTACGTCTCCGACGCCACAGGCAACCGCATCAACGCGATCTGGGACGCCGTGACCCGCGATCACACCGCCGGCGTCGGCAGGACGGTGACCAAGGACGGGCTGTTGCAAACGCCGCTGGCGCTGGCGACGGCGCCGAACGGCCACCTTCTGGCGACCAACGCCAAGAACGGTCAGGTCGTCGAGATCGATCCTGCCAGCGGCGAGCAGATCAAGGCCCGCTGGATCGACCCCAACAAGGCGCAGAAGCCGCCGGGCTCGGGCGATCTGTTCGGCATTGCGATGACCCCGGCCGGCGACGGTTTCTATTTCGTGGAGGACGAGAACAACACGCTCGTACTCGCCAAATGAGCTGTCCTTTTTCCGGATCGCGGACCGGGCCGACGCGCCGCGGGCTCCTGGTCGGCGCAGGCGGCGCGCTGGCCAGCGTCGGGGCGGGCGCGCTCGCGCGTGCGGCGACGCCGGCCGCGCAGGCGCCGGCCGCGCTCAGCGAGCCGTTTTTCGGGCGCCATCAGGGCGGGATCGCCACGCGCCAGCAGACGCACAGCTATTTCGCCGCGTTCGACTGCCTCGCCAAGACCCGCGACGACCTCACCGGCATGCTGCAGCTCTGGACCACCGCGGCGGCGCGCCTGTGCGCCGGCGACACGGCGCGCGACCTCGGGCAGGACCCGTCGGTCGAGGGGCCGGACGGCGGCTCGGCGCTCGGCCTGTCGCCGTCCCGGCTGACCATCACGTTCGGCTTCGGGCCAGGGCTCTTCGTGAAGGACGGCGTCGATCGATACGGGCTTGCGGCGAGGAGGCCGCCGGCGTTGATCGACCTGCCGAAATTCAACGGCGATCAGCTCGAGGCTCAGCTGACCGGCGGAGACCTGTCGGTTCAGGCCTGCTCCGACGATCCGATGGCGGCGTTTCACGCCGTCCGGGAGCTGGCGCGATTGTCCTACGGCTTCGCCCAGTTCCGCTGGGCGCAGCAAGGGTTTCTGCCTGACGCGCCGGCCGCCGAGACGGCGCGCAACCTGATGGGATTCAAGGACGGAACCAACAATCCGCGCGGGTCCGCCACAAGCCCGACGCCTGACAGTCCTCGCAACTTCGAGGAGGTCGTCTGGGTGGACGAGGAAGGGCCGGACTGGATGCGGGGCGGCAGTTACGTGGTGGCGCGCCGCATTCGCATCTCGCTCGAGCATTGGGATCGCACCGAGGTCGACTTCCAGGAGCAGGTGGTCGGCCGCCACAAATATTCCGGCGCTCCGATCGGCAAGGCGAACGAGCGCGACAGCCTCGGTCTCGACCGGCTCGACGGCGACGGCAATCCGCTGATCGCCGACAACGCCCATGTCCGGCTCGGGGCCGCGGCGACCAATGCGGGCGCGCAGATCTTCCGCAGGCCCTATTCCTACAACGACGGCATCCGGTTCACCGCGGAGCGATGGCCGCCCTGGCGGCAGGGCATGATGTATGACGCCGGCCTGTTCTTTCTCTGCTACCAGCGCGACCCGAGGGAGGGGTTCGTCAAAATCTACGAGAATATGGCCAAGCTGGACGCTCTCAACCAATTCACCACCCACACCGGCAGCGGCCTGTTCGCCTGCCCGGGCGGGATCGGCGAAGGCGAGTTCGTCGGTCAGAAGGCGTTCATGTGACGATCGCCGTGGGGCGCGCGGTCGCCCTGCGCCGCTTCCCCCCCGGCCCCGCGGGTTCGTCCCGCCCTACATCGCCTCGCCGAGCCGTCGCGCCGCGGTCGCGCCGAAGAACACGAGGCCCGACAGCGCGGTGATCCAGAAACTCGTCGGCCAGTCGGTATTGTAGGCGAGCGTCAGGCCGCCCCAGGCTTCCGCCAGCGCCAGCGCCGCCGACGCCGCGATCCCGAGCCACAACCGGCGGGTCAGGTTCATCGCCGCGGCCGCCGGGCCGACCATCAGCGTGAACACCAGCAGCACGCCGACGATCTGGGCGCATTCGGCCACCGTCACCGCGACAATGGCGAGAAAGGCGGCCGAGACGAAGCGCAGCGGCACGCCGCGCGCTTCCGCGAGCTCGGGCTGAAGCGAGGCGAACACCAGCGGCCGGCCGATCGAAACCAGCGCGCCGAGGCTCACAGCCGCCAGCGCCACGAGCGCCAGCAGCGCCGACGAGTCGACGCCGAGCACGTTGCCGAACAACAGCGCCGCCGCCTGCGTCGCGGCCGCGGTGTAGAAGTGCAGGAACAGCAGCCCGAGGCCGAGCGCCAGCGACAGCATCATGCCGATGGCGACGTCGCGCTCGGCGAGCTTTTCGCCGAACAGACCCATCCCGATCCCGGCGACCAGCGTGAAGCCGACGAGGCCGGCGAGCGGCGACAGGCCGAACAGCAGCGCGCCGGTCGCGCCGGTGAACCCCACGTGCGACAGCGCATGGCCAGCGAAGGTCTGGCCGCGCAGGACCAGAAAGTAGCCGACCACGCCGGCGAGCACGGCGGCGACGCCCGACGCCACGAAGGCCGTGCGCATGAAATCGTAGTCAAGCATGGGCGTCGCCGTGATCGTGCTCGTGGGCGGGACCGTGCCGCCCGTCGTGCCGGTGCGCCTCGCGCTCGACCTCGACATCGCCGGCCATGACGAACCAGCGGTCGCGGACCCGGACGACCTCGATCTCCGCCCCGTACAGGCGCGACAGCACCGGGCCGGTCACGACCTCGTCGACCGGACCGAGCACGGCCGAACCGGCGCCGAGGTAGAGCACCCGGTCGATCACGTTGACGAGGGGATTGAGCTCGTGGGCGCTGAACACGATCGCCGCCTTCAGGTCGTCGCAGACGCGCCGGGCGATCTCGACCACGCTCTTCTGGTGGGCGGGATCGAGCGAGATCAGCGGCTCGTCGAGCAGCAGCAGGCGCGGCCGTCCGAGCAGGGCCTGGCTGAGCAGCACCCGCTGCCGCTCGCCGCCCGACAATTCGCCGATCGACCGTCTGGCGAGGTCGCGCGCGCCGACCTCGTCGAGCGCCCAGTCGATCTCGCGCCGCGCCGCCCGGTCGAGCGGGGCGAAGCCGAAGCGGCGGCCGACCGCGGCGCTCGCGACCACGTCCCAGCCGGTGAGGCGGAGCCCGGCCATCGCGCCGCGGTTCTGCGGCATGTAGCCGATCGCCGGGTTGCCGCGGGTGGCGGGCGCGCCGAGCACGCGGATCGCGCCCCCGGCGACCGGAACGAGGCCGAGCGCCGCGCGCATGAGCGTGGTCTTGCCGGCGCCGTTGGCGCCGAGCATGCCGACGAACTCGCCCTCGCGCACGGCGAAGCTCGCCGCCGAGAGAATGTCGCGGCGGCCGAGCCGGATCGTGACGCTGTCGAAGGAAAGCGCGCTCACTGGGTCGGATTGAGCGCGTGCGCGAGCGCGTCGAGCTGGCCGAGCATCCAGGTCTGGTAGGTGGCGTTGGGCGGCTCGGTCTCGCTCACGCCGACGACCGGGATTGCGTTGTCCTTCGCCATCTGCACCAGCCGCTGCACCGCGGGTTCGCTCGCCTGGGCGTTATAGAGCATGGCCTTCACCTTGTGGCCCTTGAGGTCGTCCTCGAACGCCGCGACCTCGGAGGGCGTCGGCTCGGCGTTGTTCATCACCGCGAGCGCGAATTTCTGGTTGCGGACATCGAGGCCGATGAGCGCGGCCTGATAGCCGAACACCGGCTCGGAAGCCGTCACCGGCTGGCCGGCGTAGGCGGTTTTCAGGGCGGCGATCTTTTCGTCGAGCGGCTTCAGCGAAAGGTCGAATTTCGCGAGTCCATGCTGGTAGTCCAACTTGTGCGCCGGGTCGACCGCGGTCAGCGCCGTGGCGAGCGCCGCGGCCGTCGCCTTTACGTAAGCCGGGTCGTACCACAGATGCGGGTTGTCGCCCGCCTTGCGGCCGACGAGCGCGCCGACGACGATTTCCCTGCGGCCCGGCGAGGGATGGGCGACGATGAGCTTCTCCATCCACGGATCGTAGTCGACCCCGTTGACGATCACCACCTTGGCCTCGGCGAGCGCCCTCGCCGTCTGCGGGCTCGCCTCGAACAGGTGCGGGTCGTCGTCCGGGTTGGCGAGGATGCTGGTCACTGCGACGGCGTCGCCGCCGACCTGCTTCGCGACGTCGCCATAAAAATTCTCGGCCGCGACGACCTTGACCGGATCGGCTGACGCCGGCGCAACGAACGCGCAGAGGGCGAGAGCCGCGGCGAGCGGAAACGTGTTCAGCATGAGAGGCCTCCTGAGTTGCCCGACAACCAGCTCATGTTATGTTATAACAGTGCGTCCGGCAACCCGGATTTTTGCCGAAGCGATCATCGCGGCCATGCTAGAGTGAGTCCATGTTGGAGGCGAAACACGATCCGGCCTGCGGCTGCGCGCACGATCCGACCACCTGGGCGGCGCGGGTCGAGCAGGCCTGCGAGCGAGACGGCCTGCAATTGACGCCGCTGCGCCGTCGCGTGCTCGACATCTTTTCCGCAAGCGCCGCCCCGCTCGGCGCCTATGCGATTCTGGACGAGCTTTCGCGCCGCGAGGGCAAGCACGTCGCGCCGCCGACTGTTTACCGGACGCTGGATTTCCTGCTCGAGCGCGGCTTCGTGCACAAGATCGAGAGCCTGAACGCCTATGCGCCCTGCGAGCACCTCGGTCATGCGCACCACGGCATGCTGCTGATCTGCGAGGCGTGCGGACGCAGCGAGGAGATCGAGGACGACGAGGTGATTCGCGTCCTGGCCGCCAAGGCCGCGGGGTCCGGATTTCGCCTGAGGCGGGTGATGGTCGAGGCGAAGGGCCTGTGCCGGCGTTGCGGGGGCGAGTCGCCCCGTCCGGCGGCGTGACGCGGGTCAGCAGCCGCCGGCGACATAGGCGCCGTAGGAATCGTACCGCGGCGCGGTCGGGAGGCAGCCGCCGTAGGGACGGGGCGGCGCGGTGATCGGGGGCAATTCCGGCGGCGGCGGAACCCCTGCCCCGACCGACGGCGCGGCGCCGCCGCGCCACGCGCCATGCGCGTGCGCGCCGCGCCAGACGTGATGCCCATGCCACGCGCCGGGTTGGGAAACCACTCCCGGCTGCCCCGCGAGCGCACTCGCGGCCGCGCCCTGCACGACCGCCGCCACAACCATCGCAGCGACCGTTCTCGACAGGAAATTCCCGACGTCGGCGGATTTCGGAGCGCGGGCGCCGGGAAGTCCTTCCCGGGTGCAGACATTCATGTCAACTCCTTGTCGAGGCCGCCCTGTGACGCGAAGCCGCCGGCTCACCACCACAGGCCGGGCGTCGCCAGTTCGACGAGGGCGCCGTCGGGATCGCGAAAGTAGAGGCTCGTCCCGCCGCGCGGCCAGCGATACTCGCCGGCGATCGGGACGGCGCGGGCCGAAAGCCGCGCCCGCCACGCCTCGAGGTCGGCCGCGGCGATCGAAAACGCCAGATGCAGGCGTCCGGCCCCGTCGTGGCCCGGAATGGTTCCACGCGCCTCGACGACGTCGCCCGCGGTCGCGCCGCGCTGGAAGACCAGCAGCACCTGCCTCGCCGCCGCCTCGAGCGCGACCAGACGGGGGCTGTCGACCAGCGTCGCGAAGCCGAACAGGTCACGATAGAAGCCGGCGGTCCTTTGGGCGTCGGCCGCATACAGCGACGTCTCGAGCACCCCCTCGATCGGCGGGACGGGATCGGGCATCCAAACACTCCGATGAACGCGGCAAGATCCGAAGCAGCCCGGACGCGTCAATTCTGTCAGGGATCTACGGCGGAATTCTCAGCGGTCGCAACCGCCGGGGGGCGCCTTTCGCGCGCGACGCCGCGCGACGCGAACGATGTCGGAGGGAAGCGATGGTGTAACTCCCAAGCCGGCAGCGAACAGCGCCGTCATCGCGAGCGACCCCCGGGTCGAAGAGCCCGGGGGAAGCGATCCAGGGCCGCTGGGCCGCTGTCGCGCCCTCTGGTCGTCCCGCCGCCCTTCGTTGCGAGCAGAAGACGGAGCGATTCTTTCCGCAGGAAGCAAGCGGCGGCATGGATTGCTTCGTCGCTTTGCTCCTCGCAATGACGGGGTTGGGAGTTTCGCGATGGTGCGAAAACTGCCGCAACATCATCAAAAGATTGAACCCGCGACGGGAAGGGTCTGGTCCACGGGTCAGGCGTCCCGTGGCCGACGGAGCATCCACCGCCGGCCGGATCAGGCGATCCGCAGCGCCGGCCGCGGTTCGGGGATAGTTCGGCCGAGCGCTTCGGCTTCCTCCAGCCAGCAGACGATGGCGGCCCCGACGTTACGGGCGGCTTCCTCGCGGGTGTCGCCGTCGGACATGCAGCCGGGAAGGTCGGGAACGGTCGCGAGGAAGCCGCCGCCGTCTTCCTCCGACAACGGCTCGATGACGACGGCTTTCGCATCCGAATTCCTCACGGCGTCGATCAACCGCGCCAGCGTCTCCATGACCATCGAGGAGGCCGGCGCGAGGTCGCCGACGGCGCGGGACGACGTCAACCGACGGAAAGCGCAACATTGTCTTGTCCTGAGGAGGCGTTTGTTCTATGTTTGTTCCGAGCGGACCAGACAGGAAATGCCCTCCATGATTGTCTCGAGTGGGCGATCGCCGCCACGCGACCGGAAGCGGCGCGCGCGACCGTCATGGCGAGGAGCGCGGCGACGAAGCCATCCAGGGGCTGCTGTTGCGGCCCGTGGTTCGCCATGTCGCTCAAGCCGTCGAAAGCCGACCCCCGTCGACGCCCGACCGCTTCCTCCGGCTCGGCGTCCTGTCGGGGCGCGAGAATCGCCCGTCACTCCCAACCCCGTCTTTGCGAGGAGCAAAGCGACGAAGCAACCTATGCCGCCGGTTGCTTACTGCGGAAAAAAATCGCTCCGTCTTCTGCTCGCGACGAAGGGCGGCGGGACGATCAGAGGGCGCAACAGCGGCCCAGCGGCACTGGATCGCTTCGCTTCGCTCGCGATGACGGCGCTGTTGGCTACCGGCTTGGGAGTTACAATCGCCCGGGAAAACGGCTGCAAAACTCTGATAAGGTTGAATCCACGCCCGGGCAATGGCCAGCGCGGCGGTCATGGCGAGGCGCCGGCCAATCCGAGGACGGCCGTCCGTCGACGGCGAACCGCTCCTCGTGCCCCAACCATCCCGTGCGGCGCGCAGCCGGGGCGTGCGAGTCGCCCGCAACTGCCAGGCCTTGGCGCGCCTTGGGAATGACGGGCGGTCGTCGACGCCGAGGCGGGCGATGACGTTTCCGCCGTCCTCGCGAGGAGCCCGAAGGGCGACGCGGCGATCCAGGGGCCGCCTGCGCCGACGTTGCAGCGCGGCGACGCGCCGCATACGGCAGGCCTTGGCCGCGCCCACCTGGATCGCCGCGTCGCTTCGCTCCTCGCGAGGACGGCGGCTTCGGTGTTCCATTCGCCCGGGAAATCGGCCGCAACGCCTTCAAAAGATGGAATCCGCGCCCGGCCCCGGAGTCCCGCGCCCACCGGCTCCGGGGCCGTCGCGGGGAACGCCGCCGTCCACCTCGGTGAGCGGCTCGATCACGACCGAGTCGTCAAGGATCGAAGCGCCGGCCTTCTGGAAATGGGCCAAACCAAAGGAGAGCCGGGGCGGCAGCCTGCCCCCCGGCGTCTCGGGAGCGTGCCTTCGCTTACGTCTTCTTCGGCATGTACAGATCCGTCAGCGTCCCAGCAAAGGCCTCGGCCGACATGGCGAAGGTCTCCGACAGCGTCGGGTGCGGGTGGATGGTGAGGCCGATGTCCTCGGCTTCCGAGCCCATTTCGATCGCGAGCGCCGCCTCCGAGATCAGGTCGCCGGCGTCCGTGCCGACGATGCCGCAGCCGATCAGGCGGTTGGTCGCCTCGTCCCACAGCGTCTTGGTCAGGCCCTCGTCGCGACCGAGCGCCAGCGACCGGCCGCTCGCGGCCCACGGGAACACCGCCTTGCCGTACTTGACGCCCTTCGCCTTGAGCTCCGTCTCGGTCGGGCCGACCCAGGCCACTTCGGGGTCGGTGTAAGCGACCGACGGGATGACCTTGGCGTCGAACGCCGACTTGTGGCCGCTCGCCACTTCCGCCGCCACCTTGCCCTCGTGGCTCGCCTTGTGCGCCAGCATCGGCTGGCCGACGATGTCGCCGATGGCGAAGATGTGGTGAATGTTGGTGCGCATTTCGCGGTCGACCGCGATGAAGCCGCGCTCGTCGACTTTGACGCCGGCGGCCTCGGCCCCGATCGCCTTGCCGTTCGGCCGCCGGCCGACCGACACCAGCATGGCGTCGAAGGTTTCGGTCTTCGTCCCGTCCGCGCCCTCGTAACTCACGATCAGCCCCTCGGGCTTCGCCTCGACCGCGGTCACCTTCGTCTTCAGCAGGATCTTGTCGTAGAGTTTTCCGAGACGCTTGGCCAAGGGCGCTACGATGTCGGGGTCGGCCCCCGGCATCAGCTGGTCCATCATCTCGATCACCGTGATCTTGCTGCCGAGCGCCCGATAGACCGTCGCCATCTCGAGGCCGATGATGCCGCCGCCGAGGATCAGCAGCCGCTCCGGGGCGAAGCGCATCTCGAGCGCCGCGGTCGAATCCCAGATGCGCTTGTCGGTCGGGATGAAGCCCGGCGCGACCGGCTCCGAGCCCGCGGCGATGATCGCCTTGGCGAAGCGGACCGTGCGCGGCCCCTCGGCCGTCTCGACCCGGAGCGTGTTCTGCGAGGTGAACGCGCCCTCCCCGCGCACCACCGTCACCTTGCGCTGGCGGGCGAGGCCGGTCAGGCCCGTCGTCAGGCGCTTGACCACCGAATCCTTCCAGGCGCGGATGGCGTCGAGGTCGATCGTCGGCGCGCCGAAGGCGACGCCGTGCGCGCCCATCGCCGCCGCCTCGTCGATGGTCTTGGCGACGTGCAGGAGCGCCTTGGACGGAATGCAGCCGACGTTGAGGCAGACCCCGCCGAGCGTCGCATGCTTGTCGACGATGAGGACCTTCTCGCCGAGGTCGGCGGCGCGGAAGGCGGCGGTGTAGCCGCCCGGTCCCGCCCCGAGCACGACGATTTCGGCCTCGAAATCGACGTGGGCGGGCGGCGGCGGCGGCGGCGTGGGATGGGCGGCGGGAGCGGGCGAAGCCACCTCGCCCTCGACGCTCGCGAATGTGGCGATCAGGCTCCCCTGGCTCACCTTGTCGCCGATCTTGACGGCGAATTCGCCGATCACGCCGTCGGCGGGCGCCGGCACGTCGAGCGTCGCCTTGTCGCTCTCGAGGGTGACGAGCGTCTGCTCCTTCTTGACCGGGTCGCCGGGCTTGACGTGAATCTCGATCACCGGGACGTCATGGAAGTCGCCGATGTCGGGAAGACGGATCTCTTGCGGCATGGATTCTCGCTCCCCCCGTTACAGAATGACCCGCCGCATGTCCTCGACCAGCGAGGCCAGATGGCGCATGAAGCGCGCGGCCGCCGCCCCGTCGATGACGCGGTGATCGTAGCTGAGGCAGAGCGGCAGCATCAGCCGCGGCTCGAACGCTTCGCCGGTCCACACCGGCGCCATTTTCGCGCGCACGACGCCGAGGATCGCCACCTCGGGCGCGTTGACGATCGGCGTGAAGGCCGTGCCGCCGATGCCGCCGAGCGAGGAGAGGGTGAAGGTCGCGCCCTGCATTTCGGCTGGGCTGAGCTTTCCGGCGCGCGCCTTCTCCGACAGCTCGCCGAGCTCGCGGGCGAGTTCGATGACGCCCTTCTGGTCGACGTCCCTGATCACCGCCACGACCAACCCGTCGGGCGTGTCGACGGCGACCCCGAGGTGAAAATATTTTCGTAGAACCAACGAATTGCCGTCAGGAGTCAAAGCGGCGTTGAAGGTCGGGAAGGCCTTCAGCGTCGCGACCGCGGCGCGCATCAGCAGCGGCAGCAGGGAAACGCGGTAAGGCTTTGATTTGTCCTTCTTCGCGTCCTCGTCGAGGCGCTTGCGGAAGGCCTCGAGATCGGTGACGTCGGCTTCGTCGCTGTGGGTGACGTGGGGAACGTTGACCCAGGAGGCGTGCAGGCGCGGCCCGGAGATGCGCTTGATGCGCGACAGCGGCACGGTCTCGACCGGACCGTACTTGGCGAAGTCGACGGTGGGGACTGCGGGCAGCCCCGCCCCGCCCGATCCCGCGGCCGGCGCGCCGCCGGAGATCGCGCCCTTGACGTCCTCGCGGGTGATGCGGCCGTTCTCGCCGGTGCCCTTGATCGCGTTGAGGTCGAGCCCGAGTTCGCGCGCCAGGCGCCGCACCGCGGGTCCGGCGAAGACGCCGGAGAAGTCGGGCTTCGCCGGCCCCGCGGCGGCCGCCTGCGCGGGCGCCGCGGGCTGCGCGGGCGCGGCCTCTTCCTTCACGGGGGGCTCGCTCGCCGCCTGCGGCGCGGTCTCGGCCGCGGCGGGCGCGTCCGGGGCGGGCGCGGCGTCCGCCTGCTCGAGGCGTGCGATCAGCGCGCCCATCGACATCTTGTCGCCGACCTTGGCGACCACCTCCACCACCTTGCCGGCGATCGGCGACGGCACGTCCATGGTCGCCTTGTCGGATTCGAGCGTCAGCAGCGACTGCTCCTTCTTGACCTCGTCCCCCGGCTTCACCAGCACTTCGATGATCGGCACGTCCTTGAAGTCGCCGATGTCCGGCACTTTCACATCGATTGTCCCCACCGGCGCTTCTCCTTCGCGCAAAGACGTGAATGATTGTGTTCAAAGTCGGTTGAATTCAAATCGCGCGGCAGACCCCCGCCCGGCGCCGGGCCCGTCGAGGACGGGCCGTGGTTCCGGGCTTCCCCTCGGGGCGCGCCGCCGCGCGCCGTCGTTCAGCTGCGCATCGGGTTCGGGCCGTCGGGGTCGATGCCGTAGGCGGCGATCGCCTCGGACACCCGCTTCGACGGCAGGAGCTGGTCGTCGGCCAGCGCCTTCAGGCTCGCCACAACCACGTGATAGCGGTCGACCTCGAAGAACGCGCGCAGCCGCCGGCGATAGTCCGAGCGGCCGAAGCCGTCGGTCCCGAGCGCCTTGTAGCGCGCCGGAACCCACGGCCGCACGCCGTCGGCGATCGCCTTCATGTAGTCGGTCGCGGCGATCACCGGCCCCTTGCCCCTGGCCAGCGCCTGGGAGATGAAGGGGACGCGCGCCGGCTCCTCCGGGTGCAGCATCGACCAGCGCTCGGCGTCGAGGCCGTCGCGGCGCAGTTCGGTGAAGCTGGTCACGCTCCACACCTCGCTCGCGACGCCGTGCTCCTCGGCGAGCATGTCCGCCGCCGCCTCGACCTCGCGCAGGATCGCGCCCGCGCCCAGCAGGCGCACGGTGAGGCCAGACGGGCCGCCCTGCTTCGGCTTGACGTCGCGCAGCTTGTACAGGCCGCGCAGAATGCCCTCCTCCGCGCCCTCCGGCATGGCCGGATGCGGATAGTTCTCGTTCAGCGTGGTGATGTAGTAGAACACGTCCTCGTTGTCGACCAGCATGCGCTTCAGGCCGGCGTGGACGATCACCGCCAGTTCGTAGGCGTAGGTCGGATCGTAGGTGACGCAGTTCGGGATGGTCGAGGCCAGCACGTGGCTGTGGCCGTCCTCGTGCTGCAGGCCCTCGCCGTTCAGGGTCGTCCGCCCCGACGTGCCGCCGATCAGGAAGCCGCGGGTGCGCATGTCGCCGGCCGCCCATGCGAGATCGCCGATGCGCTGGAAGCCGAACATCGAATAGTAGATGTAGAAGGGGATCATCGGCGTGTTGGAGGTCGAGTACGACGTGCCGGCGGCGATGAACGACGCCATCGCGCCCGGCTCGTTGATGCCCTCCTGGAGGATCTGCCCCTTGGTGTCCTCGCGGTAGTACATGAGCTGATCGGCGTCCTGCGGCCGATAAAGCTGGCCGACCTGGCTGAAGATGCCGACCTGGCGGAACAGCCCCTCCATGCCGAAAGTGCGGCTCTCGTCCGGCACGATCGGCACGACGCGAGGACCGACTTCCTTGTCGCGCAGCAGCGAGGTGAGGATGCGCACGAAGGCCATCGTGGTCGAGATCTCACGCCCTTCCGCCGTCGGCTTGAGCAGCGCGTCGAAGCTCGACAGCGGCGGGATGACCAGCGGCGCGCTCGTCCGGCGGCGCGCCGGGAGATAGCCGCCGAGCGCGTCGCGCCGGGCGCGCAGATATCGCATTTCCGCGCTGTCTTCGGCGAAGTGGAGGAACGGCAGGTTGTGCAGGTCGTCGTCGGAGACGGGAATCCCGAAGCGGTCGCGGAACCCTTTGAGCGCGTCGTCGCCGAGCTTCTTGGCCTGGTGGGCGATCATCTGCCCCTCGCCCGCCGAGCCCATGCCATAGCCCTTGACGGTCTTGGCGAGGATGACGGTCGGCTGGCCCTTGTGCTCGGAGGCCGCCTTGTAGGCGGCGTAGACCTTGAGCGGATCGTGGCCGCCGCGGGTCAGCGACCAGATGTCGGCGTCCGTCCAGTCGGCGACCATGGCCGCGGTTTCGGCATAGCGTCCGAAAAAGTGTTTTCGGATATAGGCGCCGTCCTTGGAGCGAAAGTCCTGGTACTCGCCGTCGACGCATTCCTCCATCAGCTGGCGCAGCTTGCCCTGCGTATCCTTGGCGAGCAGTTCGTCCCAGCCCGAGCCCCACAGGCATTTGATGACGTTCCAGCCGGCGCCGCGGAAATCGGCCTCGAGCTCCTGCACGATCTTGCCGTTGCCGCGCACCGGCCCGTCGAGCCGCTGCAGATTGCAATTGATGACGAAGATCAGGTTGTCGAGCCGTTCCCGCCCGGCGAGCGAGATGGCGCCGAGCGATTCCGGCTCGTCCATTTCGCCGTCGCCGCAGAACACCCAGACCTTGCGCCGCTCGGTGTCGGCGAGGCCCCGCCCCTGCAGATAGCGCAGGAAGCGCGCCTGATAGATCGCCATCAGCGGCCCGAGGCCCATCGAGACGGTCGGGAATTGCCAGAAATCGGGCATCAGCCAGGGATGCGGATAGGACGACAGGCCCTTGCCGCCGACCTCCTGGCGGAAATTCGCGAGCTGGGCCTCGGTCAGCCGTCCTTCGACGAAGGCGCGGGCGTAGACGCCGGGCGAACTATGGCCCTGGATGTAGATCAGGTCGCCGCCGTGGTCGTCGCTGGCGGCGTGCCAGAAGTGCATGAAGCCGGTGTCGTAGAGGGTCGCCGCCGACTGGAAGCTGGCGATGTGGCCGCCGAGCTCGGACGATTCCTTGTTGGCCTTGACCACGATCGCGGCGGCGTTCCAGCGGATGTAGCGCCGGATCGTCATCTCGAGCTTGCGGTCGCCGGGATGGGGCGGCTGCTGCTCGGGCGGGATGGTATTGACGTAGGCGGTGTTGGCGGCGAACGGCAGGCGGGCGCCCTTGCGCCGCGCAGCGGTGACGACCTGGTCGAGGATCTCGTCGACCTTGCCGAGGCCCTCGAATGCCTCGACGGAATCGAGCGCGTCGAGCCACTCGTCGGTTTCGTCGTTGACGGATCGCGCCCTGTCGTCCATGGGGGTCGGCCTCCCTGTTCGCGGAAAAACGCTGAGACGAAAGTCTATGCGTTTCTTTGCCGCAGTCTCTTGTCATGCGCCACGGAAATTCGCAATCGACCGGGGCGGCGTTGCAGCCATGTTCTTCGTGCATGAGTAGCGTTTTGGCGGCAACCGCGACCTCAGGCTAATCTCGATAGGGGCGCGCAACGGCCGACGAGACGCCGCCCCCCAGACTGCATCGAACCAACGGAGCGCGTCCTTGGCAGGCCTCACCACCCACGTTCTCGACCTCACCCGCGGCGTCCCGGCGCCCGGCGTCCGGATCGAACTCTACGAGATCGGCGACGACGGCGCCCGGCTGCTCGCGGCGGCGACGACCACCAATGCGGACGGGCGGACCGACCGGCCCCTGATCGCGCCGAACGACGCGCGACGCGGCAAGTTCGAACTCGTCTTCCACGCCGGCGACTATTTCCGCAGCGTGGGCGCCACACTCGCCGACCCGCCGTTCCTCGACGTCGTGCCGATCCGGTTCGCCATCGCCGACCCCGCCGCGCACTATCACGTGCCCCTGCTCGTCACGCCGTGGAGCTTTTCGACCTATCGCGGGAGCTGAGCGCGCCCGCCTCGGATGCGACTCACCCGAATAGCGCAGCCACGTCGATGGAAATCGCTGGAATGCGCGACGGCGTGAGGAGCCCCTCGCTCATCCGCGCCGCGGACCCATAGCGTCCCTCGGCGGGGTCGCGATAGACTTCGACCACCCGGGCGGCGAGGTCGACGATCCAGACTTCGACGATCCCGAACTTCGCATACAGCGGCAGCTTGGTCTCGCGGTCGTAGGCAAGGGAGCTGTCGGCGACCTCGACGACGAGCAGCGCGTCGTCCGGCCCCGGATGGGACGCCGCGAAAGCGTCGGCGCGCGGCGGCAGGACCACGAAGTCCGGCTGGGGCTCGGTAAAGGGGTCGAGGCGCAGGGGATTCCGAACGCTGGTGAGCAGCAGCCCGTCCGCGACGGCGCGCGCGAAGCCTTGCTCGAGCCGCCGCGTGACCGCCGCGTGCGGGCTGCCGATCGGGTTCATGTCGAAGATCTCTCCGTCGATCAGTTCGACGCGCTGGAACGGAGCCAGAATGCCCGCTTCGGCCATGCGGTAGTAGGCGCCGACATCGAGGCGATGGCGCGCGGGGGCCTGCGGAGTCTGCGGAAGAACGCTCATGCTGCCTCCCTCAGCCGCCACGGTACTTCCGAATGCGGCGAACGCCAACACGGCGAGGCGACGTCACGCCGGGACGATGCCGAGGGTCGAGATCTCCCACCCGGCCGACCCGCTTCCCGGACCGGCGTAGGCTGTCAGCTGGCCGGCTTCACGAGCCCGGAGCTCCGACGGACTCCGGGCCGTGGCGAGCGCCGCTTCCCCCGGGCCCCTCGGCGCCCAGCCCCCGGTAACCAGTTCGCCAACCAGTCCGGCGGTGCTACCGCTTTGAACATGGGTTCAAGGTCAAGGGCATTCGATGCGCATCGGGGAACTCTCAAAAAAGACGGGAATCGCGACCTCGCGGATTCGCTTTTACGAGCGGCGCGAGATTCTCCCCAAAGCCGTCCGTGGCGAGAACGGCTACCGGGAGTATCCGGACAGGGCGGTCAAAGTGCTGAGTCTGATCGACGACGCCCAACGGCTTGGTTTCTCGCTGAGCGAAATTCGCGCCAGCCTCAGCGAGGCCGCGCCCGATTTTCCCTCGCGCGCAGCGATGATCAAGGCCCTGCGAAGCAAGCTCGAGAGCATCGACCAGCATATGAAGGACGTGCGGGCGCGCCGCCGGGCCATCGTCAAGCTGCTGGACGAACTCAGCGACTGAACGGAGCTTCGCCTCGCCCCGACACTCTGCGAGGTCTTCGGAGCCGAGCCTTCAGCTGAGGAAGTCGCCGCAGACGCGGGCGTGACCGTCGGCGCCGCGGACGCTCGGGATCATGCGGGTCGCCTGATCGACCGCCGGAGGCAGCGGGCGGGAAAAACCGTTCGCGCGGAGGAAAGCCTGCGCCCTCGGCTGGCCGCCCTCGGCGGCGCGTATCATCCAGGCGAGCGCTTCCGTCCGGCCCTGCCCGGCGCTTGTCCCGGCGAGGTAGGAAAAGGCGAGGTTGGACATGGCGCTGGTGTGCCCGAAAGCCGCCGACTGGCGCCACAGGTCGCGCGCCTGATCGAGGTCGCGCGGAACGCCGGCCCCGGTCGCGAGCAGGATGGCGAGATTGTTCATGGCCCGGGCGTTTCCGGCCTCCACTCCCTTGCAGTACCAGCGGACGGCCGAAGCGATGTCCGGGGCGACGCCGGTTCCGTACTGATATTTGTAGCCGAGGGCGTTCATCGCCTCGCTGTCGCCCTGCGCCGCAGAGAGTTCATAAAGGTGGAGGGCGGTCGCCTGGTTCGCCGCCACGCCCTGCCCGCGCGCGTAGAGGTATCCAAGGTTGACCTGAGCCTCCGGGTCGCCGGCCCCGGCCTCCTGTGTGAGAAGCCGATAGGCGGTCGCCACGTCTCCCCGATTGTACGCGTCCATACCGACGCGCGTGTCGCGTGACTGCGCCGACGCCGCCGCGGCTCCGCAAAGACAAGCGCAGACGACGGCGGCCCGCCTCCTGCGCCCGATCTTCGGCCGATGGGCGAACCTGCCGCTCACCGGAGCTTCCTCCGCGATCGCCGCCCGCGTCGGAACGGAGAAACTCTGCAGGGCTGGCGCGGCGGGCGCATGCGCGTTGGGCCGTCGGGGTCGTCGCGACGTCGACGCGCTACCCCTCCAGCGTCTTCAGTTCGCGGCGCATGATCTTGCCGGTCGAGGTCTTGGGCAGATCGGCGACAAACCGCACGTCGCGCGGAACCTTGTACGCCGCCAGTTCCTTGCGGCAGAGGGCGAGGATGCCGTCTGCGTCCGGCGCGGCGCCGGGCCTGAGCACCACATAGGCCCTGGCGATCTCGCCCTTCAGGTCGTCCGGCGAGCCGCCGACGGCGACCATCGCCACGCTCGGGTGCGCGGCGACCACCCGCTCGATCTCGGCCGGGAAAACCTTGAATCCCGAGGTGTTGATCATGTCCTTCTTGCGATCGACGATGAACACGGCCCCGTCCTCGTCCATGCTGGCGAGATCGCCGGAATGGAGCCAGCCGTCCGGTTCGATCGTCTCGCGCGTCGCCTTGTCGTTTCCCCAGTAGCCCTGCATGACCACCGGGCCGCGGATCATCAGCTCGCCGACCTCGCCCTGCGGCATCGTCCGTGCGGCGTCCACGACATCGGCGATGCGCGCCTCGCAATAGGGCAGTGCGATCCCAATCGAGCCGAGCTTGCGCCGCCCGTAGGTCGGGAAGGTGGCGCCGAGCCCGGCGATCTCGGTCATGCCCCAGAGTTCGATGAGCGGGCAGCCGAAGCGCTCCTCGACCTCCCGCATTTTGGCCACCGGCATCGTCTGCCCGCCGACGGTGCAGCGGGTCAGCGACGACAGGTCCCGCCGCGCCAGGTCGGGCGAGGCGAGCATGTACATATACATCGTCGGTACGCCCTCGAACAGGGTCGCGCGATGCGCCTCGATGCCCGCGAGCATCTCGCCCGCGTCGAAGCGCGGGTGCATGACGAGCTTCATGCCGCACAGCATGGCGGTCTGGAACACGATGTTGCCGTAGACGTGCGGACAGGGCAGAGCCGACACTACGACGTCGCCGGCGGTCTTCAGGTGCATCTGCGCGGTCATCGCGACATTGGTCATCACCGCGCGGTGCGACTGCATCGCGCCCTTGGGATGTCCGGTGGTGCCGGACGTGTAGCCGATGGTCGACGTCGCCGACGGGGCGACCCTTACGGGATCGAACGCCGCCGGCTTCGCCACGAGCTCCTCGAACGGCGTCGCGCCCGCGACCGACTGGTCGCCGAACGTGATGGCCGTCAACCCTTCGACGCCGGCGGCGAGCGCGGGCGCGACCTTGTCCGGGCTGCCGATCAGCGCCTTCGCGCCGCAGTCGCGGGTGACGAAGGCCACTTCCGCGGGCGTCAGCATCGCATTGACGGGATTGACGATCGCGCCCGCTTTCAGGACGCCGTAATAGCTGACGATCCACTCCCAGCAATTGGGCGCATAGAGGGTGACCCGGTCTCCCGGCGCGACGCCGAGCCCAACGAGACTGTGCGCCAATGCGCTGGAGAGATCGTCGAGGCGGCGGAAGCCGAGTTCGCGCGTATCCGTCACGAGCGCGACGCGGTCGCCGAACAGATGCGCGGCGCGCGGCAAGATGTTCCCGAGCGAGTCGAGCATTGGGCGATCCCCCCGCCGAGCCGATTGCGCCCCGTTGCGCCGGCTCCTGCCCGATTCGTACGCCGCGTCGCCGGCCCTCGGCAAGGGCGCGACCGTCGCGTTTCGCTGTGAGGGCGGTAAATATTCGCCATGCGCCGACGCATCGTCGGCGGCGTCCACGTCGCCCGGACAATCTGAGTAGATCTGTAAACTCCGCCAACGAAGCCCACCCGCGAGCCATTGCTCGACTCGACCGCGCGACACGCTTGTCTCGAAGGAACACGATCGCTGGTCACGGTTCCCCCTTGAAATCCTACAGCTGGCTCATTATAAGTTAGCTTATCATGACAATCGCATACGATCGCGTCTTTTCCCGCCGCCGCGAGGTCGCCTTCGCCCTCCACGACGCAGCGCGGATGTTGCGCACCTACTCGGACCATCGCGCGCGCGAGCTCAACACGACCCGCGCCCAGTGGGCCGTGCTGGTCCGCCTGCAGCGCTGCGAAGGCGCGAAGCAGAGCGAACTCGCCGAACTCCTGGACATTGCCCCGATCACCCTCGCCCGCCTCGTCGACAAGCTGGACGCCGCGGGGCTGGTCGAGCGGCGCGCCGATCCGACCGACCGGCGCGCGCACCGGCTCCACCTCACCGACAAGGCGATCCCGGCGCTCGGCGCGCTCGGCGCGCTCGCCGAGGACGTGATGAGCCGCGCCCTCGCCGGCGTCGACGACGCGACCGTCGAGGCTATTCTCGTGGGCCTGGCGACGATCAAGGCCAATCTGAAATCGGAATTGCATCCCGGAGCTTGCCACAAGTGACGCAGAGTACTTCGGTCGTTCGCGACGGGGCCCCCGAGGCCTCCTCCCCCGCCGCGAGGGGCGAGACGGTCCAGTTCACCCCGGCGCGGCCGGCGACGCAGCCCTCCCCCCAGGCCGCGCCGCCCCCCGCCCCGGCGACGCCGCCGATGGTCGTCAAGCCCGGGCGCGCCGGCTCGCGCCGCTTCATCCTGATCGTGGTGATCCCGCTGATCGCGCTCGCACTGGGCTTTTCCTGGTGGCTGACCGGCGGCCGCTACGTCACGACCGACAACGCCTATATCGGCGCCGACAAGTCGCTGATCACCCCGCAGGTGACCGGCCCGATCGTGGCCATCCACGTC
Organism: Roseiarcus fermentans; assembly: GCF_003315135.1. Lineage (GTDB taxonomy): Bacteria > Pseudomonadota > Alphaproteobacteria > Rhizobiales > Beijerinckiaceae > Roseiarcus > Roseiarcus fermentans. The sequence goes on along the minus strand of NZ_QNRK01000004.1, from coordinate 56,172 downwards.
GTCGAGGGGCAGAAGGTCAAGGCCGGCGATCCGCTGTTCGACATCGATCCCAATCCCTACGAGATCGCCCACGCCCTCGCGCAAGGCCGCGTCGACGCCGCCAAGGTCGCCTTCGACAACCTCAAGGCGTCCTATGTGAGCAACCGGGACCAGATCAAGATGGGTCAGGACGCGGTCAACGTCCGAAAGGCCGATTACGACCGCAAGAACGAGCTCGTCGGCCGCGGCGCCGGCACCAACGTCGACCGCGACACCTCGCTCGCAGCCCTCATCCAGGCCCAGCAGATCCTCGAATTCGTCAACAACCAGCAGGCGTCGACGATCACCAGGCTCGGCGGCAGCCTCGACGCTCCGCTGGCCAAGTTCCCCGAATACATGCAGGCGAAGGCGGGCCTCGACGACGCCGAGCGGAATTTGCGCAACACGAAGGTGCTCGCGCCGATCGACGGCGTGGCGACGCAGGTGAGCCAGATCGAGCTCGGGCGGGTCGCCGCCGCGGGACAGCCGGTGTTCGCCGTCGTGTCGGACAAGTCGCTCTGGGTCGACGGCAATCCGAAGGAATCGGACATGACGTATGTCCGCGAGGGCCAGCCCGCGAGCGTCACCGTCGACGCGTTCCCGGGCCGGGTGTGGAAGGGGACGCTGTGCTCGATTGCGCCCGGCACCGGCGCGCAGTTCTCGATCCTGCCGCCGCAGAACGCCAGCGGCAACTGGGTCAAAGTGGTGCAGCGCGTGCCGCTTCGCTTCTGCTTCGCGCCCGACGACGATACGAAGAACCTGCGCGCCGGCATGAGCGCCTATCTCTCGATCGACACCGGCCGTGTGCGCACGCTCAGGGGGGTCCTCGACGACGTGGCCGAGACGGTCGACGGTCTGCTTGGCAGGGGCGCCGCGAGCGCCGACGCCGCGGCGAAATGAACCGCCCGCTCTACGAGACCATCACGCCCGGCGTGCGCTGGGCGCTGACCGTCTGCATCATGATGGCGACGGTGATGCAGGCGCTCGACACCACGATCGCCAACGTCGCCCTGCCCTACATGCAGGGCTCGCTGTCGACGACGCAGGACCAGATCAACTGGGTGCTGACCTCCTACATCGTCTCGGCCGCGATCATGACCTCGCCGCTCGGCTGGATGGCGACGCGGGTCGGCAGAAAGAAGCTGTTCATCGTCTGCACCGCGGGTTTCACCGTCGCCTCGATGCTGTGCGGCGTGGCGCTGTCGATCGAGCAGATGGTCGCCTACCGCGTGTTGCAGGGCGTGTTCGGCGCGGCCCTGGTGCCGCTGTCGCAGGCGGTGATGCTCGACATCTTCCCGCCGAACCGGCGCGGCTCGGCGATGGCGATCTGGGGCATGGGCGTGATGCTCGGGCCGATCATGGGGCCGACGCTCGGCGGCTGGCTCACCGATTCCTATTCCTGGCGCTGGGTGTTCTTCGTCAACCTGCCGTTCGGCATTTTGACGACGGCGGGCCTGTGGGCGTTCATGTCCGAGACCCCGACGCGGCGTGACATTCCGTTCTCGTGGTTCGGCTTCCTGAGCCTGTCGCTCGGCATCGGCTCGCTGCAGATGATGCTCGACCGCGGCGAGCAACTGGGCTGGTTCGACTCGCCCGAGGTCGTGGCCGAAGGGGTTCTGTCGGTCGTCGGATTCTATTTCTTCCTGGCCGACGTGTTCACCTCGAAGCGGCCGTTCATCAGCGTGCGCATCTTCCGCGACTGGAATTTTTCGATCGCGCTGATCTTCATGTTCCTGATCGGCATCATATTGCTCGCCACCATGGCGCTGGTGACGCCGTTCATCCAGAACCTGCTCGGCTACCCGGTGCTCTCCAGCGGCTATCTGCTCGGCACCCGCGGCATCGGCACGTTCGTGGCGATGTTCCTGGTCGGGCGGCTCAGCGGCAAGGTCGATTCGCGCCTCCTCATCTTCATCGGCCTCGTGCTCGCGACCGCCTCGCTCTGGCAGATGGTCGGCTGGTCGCTCGATGTCTCCGCGCGCACCATCGCCGTCAATTCGGTGATGCAGGGCTTTGGGCTCGGCTTCGTGTTCGTGCCGCTCAACACGCTGGCGTTCGCCAGTCTTCCCGCCGAACTGCGCACCGAAGGCGCGGCGCTGTGGACGCTGATCCGCAACATCGGCTCGTCGGTCGGCATATCGGTGGTGATCGCCCAGCTCACCACCATGATCACGATCTATCACAGCCAGATCGTCGAGCGCGTGACGCCGTTCAGCGACGCGCTGCACATGCCGAACGCCGCGTCGCTCGCGGGCCCGGGCCTCGCCAACCTCGAGATGCTGGAGGCGATGGTCACCCAGCAGGCCGCGGCGATGGCCTATTCGAACGATTTTCTCCTGATGACGCTGGTGTCGCTCAGCGCCTTCCCGCTGCTCGCCCTGATCCGCTCGCCCAAGGTCGCGCCGGTCGCTGCGAAAGGCGAGGCGGCGCACGCGGTCATGGACTGAGGGCGGTCACGGGCGCCGCTCCCGACGCTCGGCGAGGCGTCGGTCGCCCCGGGGACGCGACACGGCTTACGCCGCAGGCGCCCCGACGGACGCGGGCGGGGCGTCGTCAAACCAGTGTTCGGCCCAACTCTGGCGCTTGACCGGCTGGAACTCGGTGAAGGTGAAGGTCGCCAATCGCTCGCTGAAGAACGGCTCCGCCTCGAACAGGGTCCTGAGGGTCTCCATCGAGTCTGCGCGGGCCACGAGATAACCGCCAGTAGGCGGCTCCTTCGGGCCGGAACAGAGGAACAACCCGGCGTCGTAGCCCTTCTGCAACCATGCCCGATGGCGTGGATAGGCTTCGCGCACCTGCTCGATCGGCGCGACATAGGTTGCCTCGACCATGAAATGCTTCATCGGCGACTCCGAGGGAAACCGACCGGTTCGTCCGGCTGGACTGTTACGAACCGGTCGGTTACATGTCAAGCCGGATCGCGGGGACGAGGGCGTGATGGTGAAGAGCTCAGCAAAAGCCGCCGGGGCGACAACGAGCGCGAAACGGGCGCGGGATAGGGTGTTCGACGTCGCGTCCGATCTCTTTTACCGCAAGGGCGTTCACGCCGTCGGCGTCGACGAGATCGTCAAGGAGGCGGGAGTCGCGAAGATCAGCCTCTATCGCAGTTTCGCCTCGAAAGATGCGTTGGTGGTCGCCTACCTGGAGCAGCGCGGGAGGACTTTCCTCCATCATTGGGACGAAACCTTCGCCCAATATCACGACAATCCTCGCGCGCAGTTGCAGGCGATCATGACCTATATCGCCGAGCGCACGACCGAGGCCGGATATCGCGGCTGTCCCTTCATCAACTTCTGCGCAGAGTTTCCCGATGCCTCCCACCCGGGCCGTCGGATCGCGCGGGCCGCCAAGGAAGCCATGTTCGAGCGCTTCCTGCATATTTCCGAGGCTCTACCGGCGCCGCAGCCTCGAGACCTGGCGAACGCCCTCCTCCTTCTGGTCGAGGGCGCCTACGCCATCAGTCAGACCTACGGCGGCGGGACCGACGGCGTCGGTCAATCGCTCGTCTGGGCCAGCGACGCGCTCGTCGACGCGCAGCTACGAAAAAGGTGAGAAGGTATGAGGCGGTCGGCGCCCGCCGGTCGCCCGCCCGGCGCCCCGGTTACAGGATTGCTCCAGACGGTCACCGGCGCGAAGGTGACGAACGGCGCGACGGCGGCGCCCACGCTGGCGCTCGGCGCCGTTCACGTCGGCGGTTCGAGCACGCAGAGCTTCGCCATCGCCAACACCGGCGTCAACGACCCGTCGCTGCGCGGCGCCATCCAGACGACCGGGACCTCGAGACGGAAGTCGAACGCGCGCCCGAAAGCGCCGAAACGAGATCCCTGGATACCTTGTTGACAATGTAACCGCGACGTGTTCGTTTTCCCCAAATCCGCAAAATGCTCGACGAGAGAGAGTTTCGACGAGCGGGAGAAAAGACCATGCGAATGGGCGCCCGTGTCCAGCAGGGTGCAGCCTGCATGAAAAACCGTCGGTCGATGCTGTCGGGAGTTTCGGTCGCCGCGCTGCTCATGGCGCAGCTAGTGGCCGGCGCGCCCGCGTATGCGGCGTCGCAGTCGTCTGTCGCGGGCGGGGGCGGCGCAGGTTACAATGCTCCAGGAAGCGGCGGCTTGGGCGGGGGCGTCAACGACGCGGTTTCCGGCGGCGGAAACGGCACGGCGAACACCGGCGCGGGCGGGGGCGGCGGCGGGTACGACAGCGGCCTCACATTTTATTCGGGCGGAAAGGGCGCGGCCGGTCCATCGCCCGGCGGGGCGGGCGGAGCGGGCGGAACGGGATCCAACACTCCGGGCTCCGCCGGCCCGGCGGGCACGGCAGGAGCGGCCGGCAATAGCGGCGCTCCGAACGGCGGCGGCGGCGGCGGCGGCGCCGGCGGCACGTCGCTCGGTAAGATCAATGCTCCGACGGCCGAGGCGTTGTCCGGCGTGGCGGGCGCCGGCGGCAATGGCGGCAATGGCGGCAACGGATTCGGCCTGTCCGGGATCGGCGGCGCAGGCGGCGGCGGCGGCGCGGGCGCCGGCGCCCTTTGGGTTTCTTCGACCTTCACGCTGCAATCCGGGACGCTCCAGGGCGGCGTCGGCGGGGCTGGCGGCGCCAGCGGCGCCTCGGTCGCCGGCAGCGGCGCGCCCGGCGGCGGCGGCGGCGGCGGCGGCGGCGGCGGGATCGTCTTTCAGGGAACAACCACAGTCACCGTCTCCAGCGGGACCGTCCAGGGCGGCGCAGGAGGCGCCGGGGGCGCCGGTGTCGGCGCGGGCGCCGGCGGCGGTGGAGGGATCGGCGTTTACTTCGTCCAGTACCCGAGCGTGCTGGTCAACGACGGAACCATCCAGGGCGGCGCAGGGGGATCCGGCGGCGCGAATGGGGCGGGCGGCTTCGGCGTCCAGGTCGGCCAGGTCGCCGGCGCGGCGGGCGGCGGCGCCGTCGTCGTCAATAACGGGACGATCGCAGGCGGTCTGTCGGGCGACGGCGTCACCCGGGCCAATGCGATCGCCTTTACCGGAACCGGCAACGTGCTGTCCCTGGGCGCCTCCCAGACGACGACGGGCGCTGTGAGCAACGCGGGCGCCCTCACCATCGACCAGACCGGGACGCGCCTGGGCGGGACCGGCGCCAGCGCGACCCTCTCGAGCGCCGTCGTCGGTTCGGGCGCCCTCACCGTCACGGCCGGCGTCAACACGCTGACCCTCTCGGGCGCGAACGCCTACACCGGCGGCACGACCATTACCAGCGGCACGCTGCGCATCGGCGGCTCGGGGGCGCTCGGCGCCGGGTCCTACGCTGGGGCGATTCTGAACGCCGGCACGCTCGAATATTCGAGCAGCGCGGCTCAGACCCTGTCCGGTGTAATCTCGGGCGCCGGCGGCATCGTCAAGGACGCCAGCAGCTCGACGCTGACCTTGTCAGGCGCCAACACCTATACGGGCGGCTCCGCCGTGAACGACGGAATGCTTGCAGACGGCGCCAACGGCGGCTTCGGCACCGGCGCTGTGACGGTCAACGGCGGCGCGCTGGCCAGCGGCTACGACGAGAAGGTCGCGAGCCTCGCCGTGGCTGGCGGCGGCGAGGCCGACATCGCCGGCGGAAACTTCACCGCCAACGGCGGCGCGACGATCGCGAGCGGCGCCGCGCTCCGGTTCAACGGCGCGAGCGGCGCGACCTTCACCGGTTCGGTCGCCAACGCGGGCGCGATCGTCGTCGGCGACGGCGTTCATGTCTCGACCTCGACGGTCACCGGCGCCGTCGCCGGGACGGGCTCGATCACGGTCGGCGGCGTCGGCGGATCGGCCGGGGCGACGCTCAAGATCGGCGGGACGACGAACAGCGTGGGGACGCTGACGGTGAACGCGGGCGGGGCGCTCGCCTTCAGCGGCGGCGGCTCGCCTGTCCTCACCGTCAGCGCCGACTACGTCAACGCCAACTCGGGCTCGGGCGACAGCTTCAACCCGACGGCCGGCGTGACCGGCGGCGCGATTGACGCGGCCGGGACCGGAACGCTCCAGACGGTCACCGGCGCGAAGGTGACGAACGGCGGGACGGCGGCGCCCACGCTGGCGCTCGGCGCCGTTCACGTCGGCGGTTCGACCACGCAGAGCTTCGCCATCGCCAACACCGGCGTCAACGACCCGTCGCTGCGCGGCGCCATCCAGACGACCGGGATTTCGAGCGCCGAATTGTCCGGCCTGACCGCCGGCAATTTCGGGCCGATCGCAAGCGGAGGCAGCACGGGGACCTATGCGATCACCTTCACCGGGACGCAGGCTGGCGCGCTCGCCGGTCAGTCGGTCCGCGTAGTCAGCAATTTTTCCAACATCGCGACACAGACAGTCAATCTGACGGGCGCGGCGTACGCCTACGCCGATCCCGAATTCAGCCGGACGGGCGGCGTCGGCGCGCTCACGGGCGGCGGAACCGCCTACACGCTTGACTTCGGCACGCTGAAGGCCGGAACGACGGTGAGCGCGGCGCTCGACGTCCTCAATGCGCTGATGAACGGCGCGTCGGCCGAATACACCGACCTCCTGAGCGGCGAGTTCGCGACAGCCGCTGGTCCGTTCAGCCTGTCGGGCTTCGACGCGTTCTCGGGCGTCGCGGGAGGCGACGGCTATTCGGCGCTTTCCATCGGCTTCGATCCGACGACGGGCGGTTTCTTCACCGAGGTGGTCACCCTCGATGCGTCGAGCGACAACACGGCCGGCCTCGGTTCGACCGCGCTCGGACCGATAACGCTGACGATCGAGGCCAACGTTCAGCAGGCCGTCCCAGAGCCTTCGACCTGGGCGATGATGGGGCTCGGATTGTTGGGGCTCGGCTTCGCTGGCGCTCGCTCGAGGAGAAAAGCCGCGGTCGCCGGGTAGCTGGCGCGCCGGCTCGTCTTGAACGCGCAGGGCGTCACCGTCCCTTGCGGCCGAGATGAGTGTCGCCGAACGCGGTCGGATATTTCAGTCCGTAGCCGAGCGCGCGGTCGAAGCCGATATGCGCCGCCCAGATCATCGCGACCGCCACGGCGGTCTTGCTCGCCAGACCGAGCCCCAGGACCGCGAGAAGGAACGGCGCGACATAGACGTGGAGCGCGTTGTAGGTCGCCGCGCCGGCCTTCGGCCCGGCCAGATAGCCGAGCATGCCGACATCGGGAACGAGGAAGAGAACCGCGAACAGGCGCCAGGAATAACCGGCATGCGCATAGAGCGCGGCGGCGCCGGCGACTGCGGCGGCGCCCTCGAGCCTGAGGAGACCTCGTACGCCCCCGGCAAATTCGGCGCGGTCAGGACGGGAAAGGCCAGTTGCTGTCGCTGCGAGGGTCATGGGAGCCGCCTGTCGAAGCCCCGCCGAGGCGTCGGGACCCCCGGAAGCTAAGCCGCCGGGAGACCCAAGAAAATTGTATATTTACGTCGGTCTGCTATTCATTTTCGTATGCCGGATCTCGATCCCTCCTGGGACGCGCTGCGCACCTTCTTCGCCGTGATGCGGGACGGCTCGCTGTCGGGCGCCGCGCGTCGGCTGAAGCTCGCGCAGCCGACGGTCGGACGGCACATCGACGCGCTCGAAGCCGCCCTCGGGGTGTCGCTGTTCACCCGTTCGCCCAGAGGCCTCGTCGCGACGGCGGCCGCGCAGGCGCTCGTTCCTTACGGCGACGCCATGTCGGCCGCGGCTGCGGCGCTCGTGCGCTCCGCGGCGTCCGAGGGCGACGACGAGCGCGGCGTCGTGCGGATCACGGCGAGCGAGGTCATCGGCGCCGAGGTGCTGCCGTCGATCTTCGCCGCTTTCCGCGCCGAGCATCCGGGCGTCGCCCTCGAACTCGCCGTCACCAACCGCAACGAGGACCTGGCCCGCGGCGAGGCGGACATCGCGGTTCGCATGGTCCGGCCGACGCAGAGCGGACTCGTCGCGCGGCGCGTCGGCCAGACCCGCATCGGCCTCTACGCCCATCGCGACTATTGCCGGCGCTTCGGCGAACCGCGCTCGCTCGACGAATTGCGCGCAATCGCCTGATCGGTTTCGACCGCGACGACCGGGCGTTTCAGGCGGCCGGCGGCATCGCTGCCGCCCTCACCCGCGAGGATCTCGTTTTCCGTTGCGACAATGATCTCGTCCAGCTCGCCGCCTTACGCGCAGGCGTCGGCGTCGGCGGATGTCAGGAAGGGATCGCCAGACGGTCGAAGGATCTCGTCCCCATTCTCGCCGACGCGTTCGGCTTCTCGCTGGAAATCTGGCTCGCGACCCATCGCGACCGCCAGCCGAACAGGCGGGTCAGGCTGCTCTACGACAAGCTGGCGGAAGGGCTCGCCGACTATGTCCGGAGCGCGGGGCGGCGCGAGCGTTAGGCCGGGCCCGCAGGAACTTTTTCCTGTTTCGCTTGTTCACCAGGCTCTCGCAACGGACTCAAGGGAGAGCGAATTGGACAAGACGATCATCGGATTGGTCGGCGCCGCCTCGGCGCTGGCGCTCGGGGGCGGCGCGCAAGCCGCGACCGCTTCCGGGGAGACGACGTCCCTGCGCCCGGCGCAGACCTATGCCGAACTCCTCGATCCCATCCCCGGCGCCGCGGACATCCTGAGATCGCAGCGCAACCGCGCCGATCGCGAAGCCCCTGCGGAGAGCCCGCTCCAGCTCGCCCAGATGCTGGTCCCCGTGCCCGTGGGTCCGGGATATCACCACCATCACCATCACCATCACCATCATCACCACCATCATCACGGCTGGTACGGTTGGCGGTATTATCCGCACCATCATTACCACCACCACCATCATCATCATCACCATTACTACTAGGGAAACCGGGCCGACGCGGCGCCCGGCCGAACGGCGCCGGAAGCGCACGCTCCGATGGCCGGCGCGCCGCTCGCGGCCGTGGTCTCCGCGCTCGTCGAGGCCCCCGGCTCGACCCCGTCAGCGGAGTCGGCGCCCCGCCCTCGGGCGCCTGCGCTTCGCCCAAAGGGCGGCCGGCGACGCGCCTCAGCCCCTGCCCTTCGCCCGACCAGCGGCGGCGCCGAGAATGTTGCGATAGGTCCCGTCGAACACGGTTCCAGTCGCCGACGTCCACGTGCTGTCGGCGGCGAGCGTCTGGCGGCTCGCGTAGATCCGCTGCGACTGAAGCTCCCGCTCGGCCGCCTCCTCCTCGCCCATCGGCACGAGTTCGAAGTCAGCCTCCTCCGGCACGACCAGAATCTGCGCGAACGGCTCGCCGGGGCGGAACATGTGCACCCCGCCCTCCGGCGGCGCCTTGAACACCAGGAAATAGGTCATCGGCCACCAGCGGCGGATCAGCGCCGGGACGGCGATCGGCGTGGTGTGGGTCGGATCGGTGTAGAATCGCGGATGCGGCTCGGTGCGGATCGCGAACCCCTCCTCGACCTTCAGGTCGAGCGACAGCTGGCAGGTGTAATAGAGGTCGCCGAACGGCCGGAACGGCGGCCATTCGCCGCCGCTTCCCTCGGGGGGCGGGCCGAAGTCGCCGTCCAGCGCCACCCGGCCGTCGCGCATCGTCACCGCGAGCGGGTTCGGATAGGGATAGAACAGTTCGATCCCGTAGCGGGCCGCCTCGGAGAACGGCAGGCAGTGCCACGCCTGCTCCATCGCGCCGTCCTTGCGCGGCTGGCGGTCGCCCGCCCAGCCGGGCGATTCGAGTTTGGTGCGGCGCGGATTGAGGCCGGGCGTGAAGCTGCGGACCTTGACCTGGCGCATGGCGAGCCCCTCCTGCTGCGGTGGACAACGCTCGGGCTGCCGCTTTCGTTCCCCGCGGGCCGCGCCCTTGCGCAACCCCGCGCGGGCGCTACAGCCTAGCGGCGCGACGACACGACCGCCCCGAACCGGGAGGAACCGCATGGCGAAGCTCCTCGTCCTGTACAAGACGCCGACCGACGCGGCCGCATTCGACATCTATTACGCCGAGACGCACATCCCGCTGGCCAAGAAGATCCCCGGGCTACGCCAATACGAGGTCAGCCGCGGGCCGGTCGCGACGCCGGCCGCGCCGGCTGTCCCATCGCCCATTCACCTCGTGGCGACGCTGACCTTCGACAGCGTGGCGGCGATCCAGGCCGGCCTCGCCAGCCCCGAGGGCCAGGCGACGGCGGCGGACCTCGGCAACTTCGTCACCGGCGGCGTCGACATGCTGGTCTACGAGACAGCCGACGCCTGATCGCGCGGGAACGCCGTCAGGCGGGCCGCGCCACGGCCAGGACCACGTCGGCGAGGCGCTCGGCCGCGTCCGGCACGCCGACCGCCTTGGCCGCCGCGGCCGCCGCCGCGAATTTCTTGGGCGCAGCCAGGGCCTCCCTCAGAATCGTGGCGAGCCGGTCCGGCGTGAACTCGGTCTGCGGCACGACGATTGCGCCGCCCGACGCCGCGAGCGCCGCCGCGTTCGCCGCCTGATCCTGATCGAGCGCGTGGGGAAACGGCACCAGCACCGAAGACCGCCCGATCACGGCGAGTTCGGACACGGTCGACGCGCCGGCGCGCCCCACAATGAGATGCGACGCTGCGATTCGCGCCGGCAAGTCGGGAAAGAAATCGGCGATTTCGACCGGAAAGCTCAACCGCGCGCAGGCCGCCGCAACGCGCGCGCGGTCTTCGCCGCGCGCCTGCATCGTGAGGCGGATCTCCCGCCGTTCGCTCGACGCGAGGCGCGCGAGCGCCTCCGGGACGACGTCGGCCATGACGCGGGCGCCCTGCGAGCCGCCGGTCACCAGCAGCCTGAGGCCCGCGGAAAAGTCCGGATAGGGGGTGGCGGCTGCGGCGATCACCGCCGGGCGGACCGGATTGCCGGTATAGCGCACCTTCGCCCGGGTCGCGGCGTCCGCCCCTTTCAGCTCCGGGAAGCCGCAGGCGACCGCCGTCACGCGGGGCATGAGGAAGCGGTTCGCCCGTCCGAGCACCGCGTTCTGTTCGTGCAGCACGCCGGGAATCCCGAGGAGCGCCGCGGCGACCAGCGGCGGCACCGTCGGATAGCCGCCGAACCCGACCACCGCGCGCGGGCGGATGCGGGCGAGCTTCGCCAGCGCGGCGGCGACGCCCACGCCGAGGGTCAGGGCGGCGCGCGCCTTGTTGAGCGCCCCCGCTCCGGTCGGGGTCGCCGACGGGAAGGCGTGCACCGCGCGCGCGGGAAAGTCCTGTCCGTACTTCAGCGCCCGGTCGTCGGTGGCGAGCTCGACCGCAACGCCGCGGGCGGCGAGCGCCGCGGCGAGCGCCGCGGCCGGGAACAGATGGCCGCCGGTTCCCCCGGCCGCCAGCAGGATCGGTCGTTGTCGCTCGCTCATTCGGCAGCCACCAGGTCGTGCGGCAGGTCGGCGACCGGGCGCCTTCGCGTGGTCGCGAGCAGGAAGCCCATGCCGAGGCCGAGCGCCAGCAGCGACGAGCCGCCGTAGGAGATGAAGGGCAGCGTCATGCCCTTGGCCGGCATGGCGCGCAGGTTGACCGCCATGTTGATCCAGCTCTGCACGCCGAACATCACCGTCATGCCCGCCGCCACGAAACGGCAGAACGGGTCCTGGTTGCGCGACGACAGGACGAGCCCGCGCAGCACGATGAAGGCGAAGAACAGGATCAGCGTCAGACAGGCGATCATGCCGAACTCCTCGCCGGTGACGGCAAACACGAAGTCGGTGTGCGCGTCGGGAAGGATGCGCTTGTACATGCCCTCGCCCGGCCCGCGCCCGAACCAGCCGCCGGAGAGAATGCTCTGCAGCGCCGTGTCGACCTGAAAGGTGTCGACCACGCCGCCGGTCTTGTCCGGATCGATGAAGCGCAGCACGCGCTCGTGCACGTGCGGCGCGAGCTTGAAGGCGGCGAAGCCGCCGAGCAACCCCAGGCCGCCGACGCCAACCACCCAGAACCAGTGCAGCCCGGCCATGAAGAACAGCGACGCCCAGACGATCGACACCAGCATGGTCTGGCCGAAGTCGGGCTCCATGATCAGCGGCACGATCGTGACGGGCAGGATGGCGAACGACAGGAACTTCGCCAGCGCGGCGGTCGGCGTCCTGCGCCCGCCCTCGGTGAAGGCCCAGGCCGCCAGGACGACGAAGGCCGGCTTGATGAATTCCGACGGCTGGATGCCGAAGATCCACCGCCGCGCGCCCTTGACCTCCGCCCCGAACATCAGGGCGAGCACGATCAGGATGAGCGCCGACGCGAAGGTCACGAGCGCCGCGCGGCGGACGTGACGCGGCGACAGGAACGAGGTCGCCACCATCAGGATCGCGGTGGGGACCAGCATCAGCGCCTGACGATTGACGAAATGGAAGGTCGAGAGATTGAGCCGCTCGGCCACCGCGGGGCTCGCGGCCAGCGCCATCACCAGTCCGATCACCATCAGCGCCAGGAACGAGCCGAGCAGCCAGCGGTCGATGGTGCGCAGCCAGTCGGCGAACGGCCCGCGTTCGGCTCTCGACACCATCTCACGGCTCCCCGTTCAAGAGATAATGGACTTCGGCGCGGAACGCGTCGCCGCGCGCCTCGAAATTGGCGAACTGGTCGAACGAGGCGCAGGCCGGCGACAGCAGCACGACGGGCTCCTGCGCCCGCGAGCGGAAGGCGTCGCGCGCCGCGGCCTCGAGCGCGCGCGACAGGGTGTTGCAGCGCTCGAACGGGACCGCGCCCTCGAGCGTCGCCGCGAAGTCTTCCGTCGCGTCGCCGATCAGGTAGGCTTTCGCCACCCGGCCGAACAACGGCCGCAGCGGCTCGATCCCGCCCGCCTTCGGCTTGCCGCCGACAATCCAGTGGATGTCGCGGAACGACAGCAGCGCCTTCTCGGCGGCGTCGGCGTTGGTCGCCTTCGAATCGTTGACGAACAACACCCGGCCGCGCCGGCCGACCTCCTCCATCCGGTGCGCCAGGCCCGGAAAGGTTGCGAAGGCGCGGGCGATGTCCTGGCTCGCCACGCCGAGGGCGCGCGCCGCCGCGCAGGCGAAGGCGGCGTTCTGGCCGTTATGGGCGCCGCGCAGGGCGCGGGCGGCCTCGAGGTCGATCGGCGGCTCGGCCGAATCGCACGAAACGATCCGGCGGCCGTCAACGAACACCTCGGCGAGCGGCGATTCGCCGCCCGACACCGCGACGACGCGCCGGCCCGGACCGCTCGCGATTCGCGCCGCAACCGCCCGGGACGGCTCGTCGTCGACGCCAACCAGGGCGATGTCGGCTTTCGCCACCAGCCGCTCCTTGACCGCGGCGTAATGCGTGAGGTCGCCGTGCCGGTCGAGGTGGTCGGGGGTGATGTTGATCAGGAGCCCGACCGTCGGCTTCAGCGACGGGGCGAGATCGATCTGGTAGGACGAGCACTCGATCACGTGGACGCGATGATCCGCGGGCGGCGGCAGATCGAGCGCCGGCACGCCGATGTTGCCGCCGAGCGCCACGTCGCGCCCGGCCTCCCGCAGCACGTGGGCGATCAGCGCGGTGGTGGTGGATTTGCCGTTGGTTCCGGTGATCGCCACCAACGGCGCGTTGGGCGCGCGGGCGGCGCGCTCGCGGGCGAAGAGTTCGATGTCGCCGATCACGGCCACGCCGGCCGCATGCGCGCGCTTCACCGTCCAGTGCGGCTCGGGGTGAGTCAGCGGCACGCCGGGGGCGAGCACGAGGGCCTTGAAACGGCTCCAGTCGGCGCTGGCGAGATCGACCAGCGGGAATCCGGCGGCTGCGGCGCGCGCGCGCGCCTTGTCGCCGTCGTCCCACGCCGCGACCGTTGCGCCCCCCCCGACCAGGGCGGCGAGCGTCGACAGCCCCGATCCGCCGAGCCCGAAGACGGCGACCGTCTCGCCGCGCAGGGTCTCCACCGGGGTCATCGGCTCACCTCAGCTTCAGCGTGACGAGGCCGACCATCGCCAGCACGAAGGCGACGATCCAGAAGCGCATGACGATCTGCGGCTCCGACCAGCCGAGCTGCTCGAAATGATGGTGGATCGGCGCCATGCGGAAGACGCGCTTGCCGGTGAGCTTGAAGGAAGCGACCTGGACGATCACCGAGACCGCCTCCATCACGAACAGGCCGCCGATCACCGCGAGCACGATCTCGTGCTTGACCGCGACCGCCATCGTGCCGAGCAGGCCGCCGAGCGCGAGCGAGCCGGTGTCGCCCATGAAGATCTGCGCCGGCGGGGCGTTGAACCACAGGAAGCCCGCCCCCGCCCCGATCAGCGCGCCGCAGACGACCATCAGGTCGCCGGCGAGCGGAACGTGGTTGATCAAGAGGTAGTGGGCGAAGAAGGCGCTGCCGGCGAGATAGGCGATCATGCCGAGCGTCGCCGCGGCGATCATCACCGGGACGATCGCGAGGCCGTCGAGCCCGTCGGTCAGGTTGACCGCGTTGCCGAAGGCGACGATCACGAACGGCCCGAACAAGAGAAAGCCCCAGCCGAAATCGAGCACGTAGCCCTGGACGAACGGCACGGCGAGCGAACTCGCTCCCGGTCCGCCGACATGCATCATCGCCAGGCAGGCGATCGCCGCGATCACATATTCGGCCGCCAGCCGCGCGCGCCCCGAGAAGCCGAGGTGCGACTGCTTCGTCACCTTGAGGTAGTCGTCGTAGAAGCCGATCGCCCCGAAGCCGAAGGTGACGAACAGGACGATCCAGACGTAGGGGCTCTCCGGGTCCGCCCACAAGAGCGACGAGGCGATCAGTCCGAACAGGATCATCAGCCCGCCCATGGTCGGCGTGCCCTTCTTGGTCAGAAGGTGCGAAGCGGGGCCGTCGGCGCGGATCGGCTGGCCCTTGCCTTGCTTCAGCCTGAGCATCGAGATGATCGTCGGGCCGAAGAACAGGACCAGGAACAGCCCCGTCCCCGCCGCCCCGAGGGTGCGGAACGTCAGCCAGTGGAAGAGACGAAAGACGCCCGGCAGGTGCGCCCAGTCGGAAAGCCAGGTGAGCATCGATCCTCTAGCCTCCCGAGCCCAGGCGGGCGAAATGGGCGCACAGGCGCGCGACCAGCGGCCCCATCCGGCTGCCGTTCGAACCCTTGACCATGGCGACGTCGCCGGACCGAAGCGCGGCGGCGACCTCGGGGGCGAGGTCGATCGACCGCTCGGCCCAGCCGCCGCGAATCGAAGGCGGCGCCGCGTCGTAGAGCGCGCGCGTCAGCGGCCCGGCCCCGAACAGCAGGTCGACCGCGTTGGCTTCGAGGTCGGCGGCGAGGGCGGCGTGCATCGCCGCGCCGTCGGCGCCGAGCTCCAGCATGTCGCCGATGACCGCGACGCGGCGCCCGCCGGGACCGGGCCTGGCTTGGCCGAGCAGCGTCAGCGCGGCGCGCATCGAGGCCGGGTTGGCGTTGTAGCTCTCGTCGATCAGCGTCACGGCGCCGCCGGGCGCAGCCAGCGTGATGCGTTCGCCCCTGCCCTTCTGCGGGGCGAAGGCGGCCAGCGCCGCCGCGCAGACGTCGAGATCGGCGCCGAGCGCATGGGCCGCGATGAGCGCGCCGAGCGCGTTCTCCGCCATGTGGGCGCCGGGCGCGCCCAGTTCGAAGCGTTGCGTGCGGCCGAAGATCCGCGCCTCGACCCGCGAACCGGACCCGGCCGGCTCGAGCCCGATCAGCCGGGCGTCCGCCCCTTCGGACCAACCGAAACTCAGGACGCGCGCGCCGAGCGCCTCTGCCGCCGCGACCAGCCGGGCGAACTGCGGGGCGTCGCGATTGAGGATCGCGGTCCCGTCCGGCTCGAGCCCGGTGAAGATTTCGCTCTTGGCGTCGGCGATCGCCTCGAGCGAGCCGAGGTGCTCGATGTGGACCGGCGCGATCGTGGTGACGAGGGCTGCGTGCGGCCGCGCCATGGTGACCAGCGGCGTGATCTCGCCGGGGTGATTCATGCCGATCTCGATCACGCCGAAGCGCGTCTCAGCCGGCATGCGGCACAGCGTCAGCGGCACGCCCCAATGATTGTTGTAGGAGGCGGCCGAGGCGTGGGTCGCGCCGCAGGCCCCCAGCAGGACTCGCAGCATCTCCTTGGCGCTCGTCTTGCCGACCGACCCGGTGACGGCGACGACGCGCGCCGCCGTCCGGTCGCGGGCGGCGCGGCCGAGCCGCTCCATCGCCCGCAAGGTGTCGTCGACCGCCAACACCGGTCCGGCGCCGGCGAGCGCGCCCGCCCGCGCCGAGGCGACGACGGCGGCCGAGGCGCCGGCTTCGAAGGCGCGCGCGACGTGGTCGTGGCCGTCGTGGGTGTCGCCGCGGATGGCGACGAACAGGTCGCCCGGCCGAAGCGTGCGGCTGTCGATCGACACGCCGAGGACCTCCTGGGCGAGCGGCGCGCTCGGGACCGCGCCGAGCGCCCCGGTCAGTTCCGATTCGGTCCAGAGCGCGCTCATGCCGCCTCCATGAGCGCCTTCAGCGCCTCGTCCGCATCGCTGAACGGCAGGATCGTGTCGCCGACGATCTGCCCGACTTCGTGTCCCTTGCCGGCGATCATCAACGCGTCGCCCTGCTCGAGCATCCTGACCCCCGCCCGGATCGCCTCGGCGCGATCGCCGATCTCGAGCGCCCCGGGCGCGGCTGCGAGAATCTGGGCGCGGATCGCGGCCGGATCTTCCGAGCGTGGGTTGTCGTCGGTGACGATGACGACGTCGGCGCGGCGCGTCGCGATCTCGCCCATGATCGGGCGCTTGCCCGCGTCGCGGTCGCCGCCGCAGCCGAGGACGACGATCAGCCGCCCGGTGACGTAGGGACGGAGCGCGGCCAGCGCCTTTTCCAGCGCGTCGGGCTTGTGGGCGTAATCGACGAACACCGCCGCGCCGCGGATCGCGCCGACCCGGTCGAGCCGTCCCGGCGCGCCTTCGAGGTCCCTGAGCGCGTGGAAGACCGCGTCGGCCTCGCAGCCGGTGACGATGCACAGCCCGGCCGCCACCAGCGCGTTGGAGATCTGGAAATCGCCCGGCAGGGGCAGGCGCACGCGTCGGCGGCGGCCGCCGAACTCGAGGTCGAGGATGGAGCCGAGGCCGTCGCGCGTCGCCGCCGCGAGCCGGACGCCCTCGCCCCTGGCGCCGACCGAAAAGACCGAAAGACCGCGCGCCGCGGCGGCCTCGACGACCCGCGGCGCGATCGTGGAGTCGGCGTCGACCACCGCCGGCGCGCCGTCGGGCAGAAGCTCGCGGAACAATCTCAGCTTGGCGGCGAGATAGTCGTCGACGGTCGGATGGTAGTCCATGTGGTCGCGGCTCAGGTTGGTGAAGGCGCCGGCCGCGAGCCGGACGCCGTCGAGCCGCTTCTGGTCGAGGCCGTGCGACGAGGCCTCCATGGCGACATGAGTGACGCCGGCCTCCGCGAGCTCGGAAAGCGTGCGGTGGAGGGTCAGCGGGTCCGGGGTGGTGAGCGAGCCGTAGACCGTCTTGGGCCGCGAGACGAGGCCGATGGTGCCGAGCGACGCCGCCTCGCGTCCGAGCGCCGCCCAGATCTGCCGGACGAAGGCGGCGACCGAGGTCTTGCCGCTGGTGCCGGTCACGGCGACGATGGTCTCGGGCTGGTTCGGATAGAGGCGCGCGGCGGCGCGCGCCAGGGCGAGGCGGGCGTCGGCGACCCGGACGACCGGCGCGCCTTCGATCGGCGCCCGGCGCTCGGCGACGATCGCGGCCGCGCCGCGCGCGACCGCGTCGGCCGCGTGGGTCAGGCCGTCGTCCCGGGCGCCGGCGAGCGCGAAGAAGACGTCGCCGGGGCGGACGATGCGGCTGTCGGACGCGACGCCGGCGACGGCGCGGTCGGCGAGCGCCGCATCCTCGCCCTCGAGATCCACGATGTCTGCGAGCCGAACCATTGCGGTCACTCTATTCCTTGCCGACCCTGTCGGCGTCGGCTCCATATCCCAGTCGGGCGATGATGGGGAATGGATTCGTCGGCGGGTCCTTCTCCGGCGGCAAGCCCTCGAGCGGCTGGATCCTGCGGATGAGGGCGCCCGCCGTGCGGCCGGCGTTCCAGGCGGCGGTGTGGAAGCCGTAGTCGCCGGGCGCGGCGACCGGATCGTCGTAGATCGCCAGATACAGGTATTTCGGCTTGTCGGCGGGGGTGACCGCCATGAAGGTGGTGAACACCTTGTCCTGCGAATAATGGCCGTGGATGATCTTGTCCGCGGTGCCGGTCTTGCCGCCAACGTAATAGCCGGGAATGTTGGCGAAGCCCGCCGAGCCGTGCGTCGCATTGGAGCGCATCAGGTAGCGCATCGATTCGGACGTCTGTTCGCTGACCACCCTGCGGCCGATCTTGTCGGCTTCTTCCTGCGTCCGCGGCAGAAAGGTCGGCGCCATCATGCGGCCGCCGTTCGCCAGCGCCGACACCGCCATCAGCGCCTGCAGCGGCGCGACGTTGAGCCCCTGCCCGAAGGCGATCGTCATGGTGTTGAGCTCGCTCCAGTGTTTCGGCACCAGCGGCTCGGCGCTCTCGGGCAGTTCGGTGCGCAGCCGGTCGAGCTGGCCCATCTTGCGCAAGAAAGCCTGGTGGCCGGTGACGCCGACCATCAGCGCCATGCGCGCCGTGCCGATGTTGGAGGAATGGGTGAACACCTCGGGGACGGTCAGGACACGGTGGGTGGCGTGGAAATCGTGGATGGTGAAGCGGCCGTAGCGCAGCGAATCGCGCGCATCGATGCGCGAGCCGAGGTTGACCTTGCCGGAATCGAGCGCCATCGCGATCGACAGCGCCTTGAAGGTCGAGCCCATCTCGTAGACGCCGACGTTGATGCGATTGATCTTGGTCGGGTCCTGGGCGTCGACGGGCGTGTTGGGATCGTAGTCGGGCAGCGATTCGAGCGCGATCACCTCGCCGGTGTTGACGTCCATCACCACGCCGGCCGCGGCCTTGGCCTTCCAGTGCGCCAGACCGTCCACGAGTTCGTCGCGCAAGGCGTGCGTCGCCCTGATGTCGAGCGACAGGCGCACCGGCTTCAGACTCTCCGGATCGACGACGAATCCGGGCACGTGCGGGTCGGTCAGGCTCTGCTGATCGAGGTACTTCTCCATGCCGGCGATGCCGACGTTGTCCTTGTCGACATAGCCGATGACGTGCGCCCCGATCGGCCCGTTGGGATAGACGCGCTTGTTTTCCGGCAGGAAGCCGACGCCCGGCAGGCCGAGGTGGAAGATCTCCGCCTGCTCCTTCGGAGTGATCTGCCGCTTGACCCAGACGAAGCCCTTGCGCGAGCCGAGCCGTTCGCGCAGCTCCCTGGCGTCGACGTCCGGCAGGACGGCAGTGATGAGTTCGACCGCTTCGTCCTTGTCGATGATCCGGTTCGGCTCGGCGAACACCGACATGGTCTTCACGTCGGTCGCGAGGATCTCGCCATTTCGGTCGACGAGGTCGGGCCGGGCGCCGGAGACGGCCTGGTCGGCGGCGCCCTTGAGCGTCTGCGGGGGATCGTGCGAGACCCCGAGCACGACCAGTTTCACCGCGATCACGCCGTAGGCGACCGCCACGCCGAGAGACAGCGTGCGAATGCGCGCGCCGGAGCGGTCGAGGCGGGTGACCAGCAGCGCGCGTCCGAAGGCCCTGAGATTGGCGACGGTGAGCAGCGCGCGCAGCGGACGGCGCGGCGGCGGCGGCTCGAGATCGACGCCGAAGTTGCGCGGCACATGGCGGTGGAAGGCCGCGACCGCAGCCCTGCCGAGCCGGCCGGGGGCGCGGCGGCCGCGTCCCTTGGCGTCGCGGTCAGCGTTGTTCGGCGTCCTGGCCATCGCTACCTCGCCGCCGGCGTGGCCCCGCCGGCGACGACGGCGGGGGTTTCGTTGTCCTTGTTCAGGCCGAGCGTCTCGAGCGTGCGCCCGATCGAATCGACCTTCGGCTGGGCGCCCGGCAAGTCTTCGACCGCAGCGATCTGCCACAGGGCGAGCGGCTGCATGCCGAGCTTGGAATCGGCGAGGTCCTGGATGCGGTCGGGGCGGGACAGCCGGGCGTGTTCGGCGCGCAGCAAGTTGATCGCGTCCTTCTCCTTGCCGATCAGGTGGCGCGTCTTCACCAGCTGCTCGGCGGCGTAGATCGTGCGATACTTGACGCCGTAAACATACCCCGCCGAGCCGATCAGCGCGGCGATCGCGGCCGCGTGCATGAGCCGCAGGAACATCTAAGCCCTCCCCCGCCGCAACGGCAGCCGCGTCAATGCGGCAAGCGAATCCCCCGCCGCCCGCGCCGGCGCGTCGAGCCGCGCCGCATGGCGCAGCTTGGCCGAGCGCGAGCGCGGATTGGCCGCGATCTCCGCTTCGCCCGCCTCGATCGGCTGACCGCGCGGCACCTCGAAGGTCGCATCCAGCTCCGGCGGCTCGCCCGGCAGCCGGCGCGAGACGGCCTGGCCCCGCCCGGAGCGGCCGGCGAGAAACTGCTTCACGATCCGGTCCTCGAGCGAGTGGAAGGTGACGACCGCCAGCCGCCCGCCGGGCCGCAGCAGACGCTCGGCGGCGAGGAGTCCGCGCAGAAGCTCGCCGAGTTCGTCGTTGACGGCGATGCGCAGCGCCTGAAAGGTCCTGGTCGCGGGATGGGTCAGTTCGCCCCGTCGCGCCGGAGCGACCCGGGCGATCATGCCCGCGAGTTGAAGCGTGCTGGTATAGGGGGCCGTCGCGCGATCGGCGACGATCGCGCGGGCGATCCGGCGCGAGGCGCGCTCCTCGCCGAAATGGAACAGGATGTCGGCGATCGTCTCCTCGTCCTCGTCGCGCAGGATGTCGGCGGCGGAACGGCCGCCCCCTTCCATCCGCATGTCGAGCGGCGCGTCGAAGCGCAGCGAGAAACCGCGTTCCGGCTGGTCGAGCTGCATCGACGACACGCCGATGTCGAAAACGATTCCGTCGACCGCGGCGAGCCCGAGTTCGCGCGCGATCCGTTCCAGATCGCCGAATCGCGCTTCGACCAGTCTGAGGCGGCCGGCCGCTTCGGCGACGAGGCCGGCGCCGCGGCCGATGGCGTACGGGTCCCGGTCGAGCGCCGCCACCTCGGCGCCCCTTTGCAGGAGCGCCCGCGTGTAGCCGCCCGCGCCGAAGGTTCCGTCGACGATCACGGCGCCGGGCGCCGGGCGGAGCGCGTCCAGGACCTCGGCCAGAAGCACGGGAACGTGAGCCGGGCCCTCGGTCATGCGGCGATCCCGTCGCCCTGCCCGGCCCGCATCATCCGCACGCGCTCCCGCGCCATCTCGAGATGAGCGGCGAAGCGCGACGGCTCCCAGATCTGGAACTTGTGCCCCTGCCCGACGAACACCGCCTCGCCCGCGAGGCCGAGCGCCGCCTTGATCCGGTCGTCGAGCATCACCCGCCCCTCCGAATCCATGCGCAGGATCTCGCTGGTGCCGAGAAGCGCCGTGGCGAAGGCGTCGCGCCCCGGCGAAAACGGCGGCATCGATGCGAGCAGCGCGTCGATCTCGGCGAGCAGCGCATTGCCGCCGCAGTCGAGCGCGGGCGCGTCGAGCGAGGGATAGGCGTAGACGCCCTCGAACCCGTCGCGGCCGAGCGCCTGCCGGAACGGCGCCGGGATGGAGATCCGGCCCTTGGCGTCGAAGCGGTGGGTGAAATGCGAGAGGAAGCGGTCCACGGGGCCCCCCGACGCCAAAGCCCGCCGCGGCCTGACGAGCGAATCTCGCGAGGAGCGGCGCGCAAGCGCGGTCTGTTGACGGGATGGCTTGGGATAACATGGGACCCTATGGGCGTCAAACACACCGCCGGCGATTCCCGCCCCCGGAACCGGCCTCGACCGGATTAGGGGTTGTTAAGGTTAAGGTTCCGTTAGAGGCGAACTGACGCCGCCCCTCCGCGCTCGCCTCCGATGAAGCGGGACAGCATTTCCCGCCTCGGCATGGTTTTTCTCGCCGCGTTGTTGTGCTACAAGGCCGCTGAAATTCGCCGATGCACGAGCCGCCATGACCGAACCCGACAACCTCGTCCTCGCCCTCCTTCGCGACATGCGCAGCGAAATGGCGGACATGCGCGCAAACATGGCGACCAAGGACGAGGTGGCCACGAAGGGCGACATGGCCGATCTGCGCTCGGAGATGCATTCGCTCCGCGCCGACGTGGCCTCCGATATCCACCGACTGGACGCCAAGATCGAAGGCGTCCGAAAAGATCTTTCCGGACAGATCGCCGGGCTTCGCCGCGCTGTCGTGGAGTATCATGCCTCGGTCGTCGGCCACGGCGTCCTCATCAGCGAACTCGACGACCGGATGCGGCGCGTCGAGCAGCACCTGAACCTTCCGCCGATCGAGGCGCACTGACCCGGGCCGGCGTGAGAAGACCTTTCGCGCCCGTGAGGTCTGGCGTCTCAGCTCGCCCTTTGCGGCAGCGAAAGCCATGGTGGAATGGCGGCGAACCGAACCCGGCGCCGCCCCTGCCCGCATGACGCGGCGGGGCCGTCCTATCTGAAAAGCCACAGCCAAGGCGGGTACGTCTTCGGTCACGACGGGGCCGACGCCGAAGAACGCGCGGGCGGCGCGTCTTGCCCGACGCTTCAGGTCCCGTTCACGACGGCGAGACCGGACGGCCTCCGCCGGCGGGGGCGACCGCCCAGGACGCCGCGCGACTCGAGCCGACGGGGCTTCTGGCGCGCCTGCTCCGCTACGGCGCGGAATTCGACGAGAAAAGCTGTCGATAGAAGGCCAGAATCGCGTCCCGCCCAGCCATCGGCGCGGCGTAATGGCCGACGTTCTTCAACTCCACATATTGCAGGTCCGTGCCCGCGCGCCGTATCCCGGCCGCCGCGTCGCGGCCGATCCGGATCGGCGTCGTGTCATCGGCGTCGCCCTGGACGAACAGGATCTTGCCGGGCAGTTTGTGGGCTTCGAAATAGCCTTGGTTGTCCGTCATAAACCAGACCAATTCGAACGGCAGCCGCCCTGCGCCATAGGTTCCAGGCCAATCGATCAATTTGCCGCCCGCCTTCTGGCTGGCCAGAATCTCGCTGTCGATTTCCTGATTATCCTGATCCAGGCATTTGTCGTCCTTGAGACGTTCGAGCATGCGCGATCGAAATAGCTCCGCGGCCTTGATGGTGTACCCGGCCAGATGCGCGCTTTTGTAGAGGTAGGCGATTTCAGCATTCATGAACACAACCGGACCGATATCATCCTCGCTTTGCGAGGTTTGATTGGACCTGTTGATTTGTCCCCAGGTGGTACGGTAGATCTCGGGAACCCGCAGCACCGGCGCGACGGCCGCAGCGCCGAGAAAATTCATGCCGACGCCCGTCGCCGCGCCGGCTTCGCTGGCGGCCGACAGCGCGGCGAAGCCGCCTTCCGAGAGGCCGTCGGCCGCCCACGCGCCGCTCAGGCGGTCGCCCAGCTCGGCCTTGGCGGCCATGACCGCCCAGACCATCGATTTCCCCTCCGAAGAGCGGTTGTAATAGGGATGGCCATAGCTGGGCACGACGCCAGGGGGGCCCATGCCCTCCAGATCCGGGGCCACCACCGCGAAGCCGTTTTGCAGCAGCCAGGCGATATAGTCGCCGTTCTGGTCGTGGACCGATTCCCAAGGTCCGCCGCGCTTCAAGGATTCGGTCGGAGCGCAGAACGCCGCCTGGCCGCTGGTGCCATGGGCGTAGGCGATCAGATTGTAGCCTCCGGCGGGGGCCGGACCCTTGGGCAAGAACAGCATCGCGGTGGCTTTCACCGGATAGCCCTTCACGCCCGGCATGTCATAGGCGATCACCTCGGCGAGCGACGCCTGAGCCTCCGTCGCCTTCGGCAATCCAGGGATCGCGGCTGCGACAGGACCGGCAGTCGCCGACATCGCCAGAACCACAGCCGTCTTGACGAATTTCAACACCGTTTCGCCCCCCGAATCGGAGAAATGAAGTCCCGCACTCTTCCACGCTCGACCGTCGACTTCTGGAGCTTGTGGCGTTTGTGATAATCATAAAAAAGTATACGCTCGTGTCAAGTTGGGAGACGCCATATGCCAGCCGCGAAACGTCGTTCTCCCCTCCCCGGCCCTGCTCGCCGGATCTGAACAGGTCGCGGGCGCGCCGTGGGACCGGGATGGCCGTTGACGTCATGCCGATCGCTTCTGGCGCTCTTGGAGATGGGAGCGGCTTGCACGCGGGCGGCCGGCCCCCTGACGGCGGCCGTCGCGGCCGCGGCGATTTGGGCCGCCCCGGCGATCAACGTCCAGAATAGACTCGCCGAGCTCGGGATCAGTCTGGCGGCGGCGTCCCCTTCCGGTCAACGCCGCGCTGGCCTTTCCCTCGGCAAGGTCAATATGCTGGGGGTCGCCGCGGATGGGCGGCGGCGGCGAGACGACCTTTCGGGAACTTCGGCTTCGCCGCCCGATGAGCGGCGTGACCCCGCCCTGCATTTCCGGCGGCGCAGCCGATCCCACCCCTCGCCGCAGGCCTGTCGAATCAGGGCCGCCTGCTCGCCCTTCGCAGCTGCGAAAGCCATGCTAGGATGGCGGCGAACCGAACCCGGCGCCCGTCCCCGCATGACCTCTCTAACTGCTCGCCTCGTTTCGTCCATCGCCGCCGTCGACCCGGCGGCGTGGGACGCCTGCGCCAATCCGCCGGGCCTTTCCGAGGCCGAGGCCGAAGGCGAGCGGTTCAATCCCTTCGTCACGCACGCGTTTCTGAATGCGCTGGAAGCCTCCGGATCGACCGGCGGCCGGACGGGCTGGACGCCGGCGCACGTTGTCGTCGAGGACGGAAAAGGCCGCATCGTCGCCGCGGCGCCGTCCTATCTGAAAAGCCACAGCCAGGGCGAGTACGTGTTCGATCACGCCTGGGCCGACGCCTACGAGCGCGCGGGCGGCGCGTATTACCCGAAGCTTCAGGTCGCGGTCCCGTTCACGCCGGCGACGGGACGGCGTCTGCTGGCGGCCGCCGGCGCGCCCGAAGGCGCGCGTGAGGCGCTGATCGCGGGATTGCGCGAGGTCGGGCGGCAGATCAAGGCGTCGTCGATCCACGTCACCTTCCCGACCGCAGAGGACGCCGCGCGCCTCGAGCGGATGGGGTTTCTGGTGCGCCACGGCGAGCAGTTCCACTTCCTCTGCGACGGCTTTGCGACTTTCGACGACTTCCTCGCCGCGCTGGCGTCGCGCAAGCGGAAGAGCATCAAGCGCGAGCGGCGAGAAGCGACGGGCGACGACGTAACCATCGAATGGGTGACAGGTTCTTCAATAACGTCAGGGCACTGGGACTCATTCTTCGCGTTTTACATGGACACCGGCTCGCGCAAGTGGGGCCGCCCCTATCTGACCCGGCGCTTCTTCAGCCTGATCGGGGCGGCGATGGCCGAGCGCATCCTCTTGGTCATGGCGAAGCGCGAGGGCCGCTGGATCGCGGGCGCGATCAACTTCATCGGCGACGACGCGCTTTACGGGCGCAACTGGGGCGCGATCGAGGAGCGGCCGTTTCTCCACTTCGAGGTGTGTTACTATCAGGCGATCGAGTTCGCGCTGAGCCGCGGCCTGAAGCGGGTCGAGGCGGGCGCCCAGGGGGAGCACAAGCTCGCCCGCGGCTATCGCCCGGTCGTCACCTATTCCGCGCACGAATTCGCCGACGCGCGGCTCGAGCGCGCCGTCGCCGATTACCTTCGGCACGAGCGAGCGGCGGTGGCGCGCACGATCGCCCATTACGAGGACCATGCTCCCTTCAGGCGGGGCGACGGCGACAGAAGCGAAGCGCTGGGAGAGACCTATGACGCAGACCTATGATTCCAACAACATCTTCGCGAAGATCCTGCGCGGCGAAGCCCCCTGCTCGAAAGTCTGGGAGGACGACGTCTCGCTCGCCTTCCTCGACGTGATGCCGCGCGCGGAGGGCCACACGCTGGTGATCCCGAAGGTCCCCGCCCGCAACCTGTTCGACATCGCCCCCGACGATCTCGCCCGCTTCATGCCTTCGGTTCAGACGGTCGCGCGCGCGGTCAGGGCGGGCATGGCGGCGGAGGGCGTGGCCATCCAGCAGTTCAACGAGGAGGCGGGCGGACAGCAGGTGTTTCACCTCCACTTCCACATCCTGCCTCGCTGGACGGGCGTCGCGGTGCGCCCGCCGGGCGGACCGTTCCAGAACGCCGAGGCGCTGCGTCCGCACGCCGAGAAGATCCGGGCGGCGTTCGCGGCGCTCTGACGGCCGGCGCAGTCTTCTCGGTTCTGCTCTGCCTTTACTTGCGCCTCCGGCGCCGCAGGCGACGCCCGGCGGGGTCGCCGGCGCCATCGCTCCCCGTTTCCGCCATCCGACGGCGCCCCCCGCTCGCGGCCTCGACGTCCCGATTTCGAGGCTTGCGGCCCCGCCGCTGGCGGCGTTCGTCTGCTTTCGCAGCCGATTCGCGGTTCCGTTCCCCTATTTCGCCACAATCTGGGACCTTGCGCGTTCGGTCGTCTTCGAAGCGTCGGGTGCGGGCGCGTCGATCTGCGGCGCAGGCCTATTCTCCAGCGTCTTTCCCCGCCGGCGCGATCGCCTTGGTTCGGGCGGGCCTGTCGAGGGTTAACATGCTCCCCAAACCGTTGATCCCACTAATGATTGGTTAACCACAAGACCCCGTTTTGTGTCTAATTTGCCACATCTTCGGGCGATGCGCCCGGACCCGGGCCGAAACGGTGGACTCGGCTACCGGGCTTCCGTATAAGGACGTTGTTGATTTCGTTAACGGGCGACGGCGCGCACAGGTTTGCGTAAGGCGGAGCCGATCAAAACGGAGACCAAAATGACGAAACGTTGGATGATGGGAGCTGCCGCCGCAGCGCTGACGATTGCGACCGCTGTCGCCGCTCAGGCTGCCGACCTTCCGACCAGAAAGGCGCCTCCCGCGCCGGTTTACGTTCCCCCGCCGTTCAGCTGGACCGGGTTCTACGTCGGTGTGAACGCCGGCGGCATCTGGGGCACCGGCAACACCACGACGACGTTCTACAACGCCGGCTTCCCGGTGCTCAGCAACGTCAACTATGGCGCGCTCGGAACCGGCGCGAGCGGGTTCATCGGCGGCGGTCAGGCTGGCTACAACTTCCAGTCGGGCGCGGCGGTGTTCGGTCTCGAGACCGATTTCGACGGCACCAGCATGAGCAAGTCGAAGAGCCGGATCGGCAACACCTTCGCCTATAACAGCGCCAACGACTACTTCACCACCAACGCCTCGACCCGTCTGAATTGGCTCGGCACGACCCGTGCGCGCGTCGGCTTCGTCGCCACCCCGGACAACCGCCTGATGCTGTACGGGACAGGCGGTCTCGCCTACGGCGGCGGCAACGGCAACGCCAGCGTCTACGACGCCGGCAACGGCTGGGGCTGGGCGGGCTCGAAGAGCAACACCCGCATCGGTTGGACGATCGGCGCGGGCGCTGAATACGCGATCACCAACAACGTGACGGTGAAGGGCGAATACCTGTACTACAACCTGGGCACCACCAACCAGGTCGGCGTCGCCACGGGCGCCGCGCTGGCGGCGTTCCCGACCTCGTACCTCGCCTCCAAGGTCACCTACGAAGGCTCGATCTTCCGCGCTGGCCTGAACTACAAGTTCTGATCCAACCGGTCTGAACCGATCTCTCGAACCGCCGGCGGAAAGGTCATGCCTTTCCGCCGGTTTTCTTTTGTCTTTTTGCGCGCCCGCCGCTTCAAGCCAGCCATGGCGTCGGGGAGGAAGCCGACCTTGAAGCCGCCATCATAATCAACAGTGTTCACGTGTCCATTTTGTCACAGCGGCGCCAAATCGCCGGCAGGAGCGCCGCGCGGATAGACTTGGCCCTTCGGCCCTCCTAAACCTTTGGCGTTTCAGTAAGACAGGCGGGGTTTGAATCCATCGGGGCTGGGCTGCACTTCAAGGAGAGTGACAATGACGAGACGTTTGTTGATGGGCGCTGCCGCTGCGGCGATGACCGTTGCGACTGTCGTGGCCGCTCAGGCCGCCGACCTGCCGACGCGGAAAGAAGCTCCCCCACCGGTCTACGTTCCGCCGCCCTTCACCTGGACCGGGTTCTACGTCGGTGTGAACGCAGGCGGGATCTGGAGCAGCGGCAGCCGCTCGGCGACGCTGGTCGACCCCGGCGTCGCCTGGCTTTCGAACTATTTCCCCGGCGGCGTTGGAAGCGGCCAGAGCGGATTCATCGGCGGCGGCCAGGTCGGCTACAATTGGCAGACGGGCTCCTTCGTGCTCGGCGCCGAAGCCGACTTCGACGGGTCGAGCCTCAGCAAGACATACAGCTACACGAGCACGCCGTTCGGCTCCGTCGTCAACGGCGTCGCCTTGCCGACGACCCTTGTGGGCGACTCGCTCAGTGTCAGCGCCAAGTCGAGCCTGGACTGGATCGGCACGGTGCGCGGGCGGGTCGGCTTCGTCGCGACGCCTGACAACCGGCTGATGATCTACGGCACCGGCGGTTTCGCCTATGCCGGCGGAAGCTCGAATCTGAACGTCTACGACGCCACCCAGGGATTCTACTGGAACGGCAACCCGAGCTCGTCGCGCAGCGGCTGGACGATCGGCGGCGGCGTCGAATATGCGTGGACGAACAACATCACGATCCGGGCCGAATATCTGTACGTCGACCTCGGCAACAAGACCATCACCACGACCGCCAACCCCACCGCCTACGCGTTCTTCAACGCCGCGGGCGTGGCGACGCCGTATGCGACCGCCAGGATCAACTACGACGCGTCGATCGTTCGCGCCGCCATCAACTACAAGTTCTGATCGAACCGGTCGGGTTCGAGCGAAGCAGCCGGCGGGAGGGCCAGCCCCATCCGCCGGTTGTCTTTTGCCGCCGCGCCGCCTCAACCGCCGCGGCGCGCGGCACGACTCGCGCCGCCAGAAAGAAAACCGCCCCCCGTCGGGCGGACGGGAGGCGGTTCATATCCACACAACCCTTGGTCAAGTCAGGGCGTCGGCTCCGGCGTCTCGTCGGGCGGAGCCTCGGTCGCAGCCGGCTCGACCCGCTTCTTCGATCGCCCGCGGGCCTTCGCGGCGAGCATGATGTCGCGCTCCATCCGCGGCGCCGCCGGACCCTCGGGATAGACGAAGCCGAGCTTCTTCTCGCCGGTCTCGTCGCCGGTCACCACGACCTTCACCACGCCGCCGTTCTTCAGTTTGCCGAACAGCACCTCGTCGGCGAGCGGCGTTTTGATCTGGGTCTGGATCACGCGGGACATCGGCCGCGCGCCCATCGACTCGTCGTAGCCGTGCTTGACCAGCCAGCCGCGCGCCTCCTCGGTCAGTTCGATCACCACGTTGCGGTCGGCGAGCTGCGCCTCGAGCTGAAGAATGAACTTGTCGACGACGCGCGAGATCACCTCTTCCGGCAGGCGGGCGAACGGGATGATGGCGTCGAGGCGGTTGCGGAACTCGGGCGCGAACAGCCGGTCGATCGCCTCCTTGTCGTCGCCTTCCCGGGTCGATTTGTGGAAGCCGAAGGCCGCCTTGGCCAGATCCTGGGCGCCCGCATTGGTGGTCATGATCATGATCACGTTGCGGAAATCGATCGCCTTGCCGGAATGGTCGGTCAGCTTGCCGTGGTCCATGACCTGCAGCAGGATGTTGAACAAGTCCGGATGGGCTTTCTCGATCTCGTCCAGGAGCAGCACGCAGTGCGGATGCTGGTCGATCGCATCGGTGAGCAGCCCGCCCTGGTCGAAGCCGACATAGCCGGGAGGGGCGCCGATCAGCCGCGAGACCGTGTGCCGCTCCATGTATTCCGACATGTCGAAGCGGATGAGCTCGAGGCCGAGACTGGTGGCGAGCTGGCGCGCGGCCTCGGTCTTGCCGACGCCGGTCGGGCCGGAGAACAGGTAGCAGCCGATCGGCTTCTCCGGCTCGCGCAAGCCGGCGCGGGCGAGCTTGATCGCCGCGGCGAGCGCGGTGACCGCGGCGTCCTGACCGTAGACCGAGCGCTTGAGCGTGTCCTCGAGATGCTGCAGCACCTCGGTGTCGTCCTTCGACACCGACTTCGGCGGAATCCGGGCCATCGATGCGACGGTCGCCTCGATCTCCTTGACCCCGATCGTCTTTTTCCGCTTCGCTTCGGGCAGGAGCATCTGCGAGGCGCCCGTTTCGTCGATGACGTCGATCGCCTTGTCGGGCAGCTTGCGGTCGTGGATGTAGCGCGACGACAGTTCCACCGCGGCCTTCACCGCGTCGCCGGTGTAGCGCAGCTTGTGGAACTCCTCGAAATAGGGCTTGAGGCCCTTGAGGATCTCGATCGCGTCGGCGACGCTCGGCTCCTTCACGTCGATCTTCTGGAACCGGCGCACCAGCGCCCGGTCCTTCTCGAAGTACTGCCGGTATTCCTTGTAGGTGGTCGAGCCGATGCAGCGCAGCGTCCCCTGCGCGAGCGCCGGCTTCAGCAGATTCGAGGCGTCCATCGCGCCGCCCGAGGTCGCCCCGGCGCCGATCACGGTGTGGATCTCGTCGATGAACAGGATCGCGTCCTTGTGCTGCTCGATCTCCTTCATCACCTGCTTGAGGCGTTCCTCGAAATCGCCGCGATAGCGGGTGCCGGCGAGCAGCGCGCCCATGTCGAGCGCGAACACGGTCGCCGATTCCAGCACCTCGGGCACCTCGGAATTGACGATCTTGCGCGCCAGCCCCTCGGCGATCGCGGTCTTGCCGACGCCCGGGTCGCCGACCAGCAGCGGATTGTTCTTCTGCCGGCGGCACAGCACCTGGATGGTGCGCTGGACCTCCGATTCGCGGCCGATCAGCGGGTCGATCCGTCCGTCGCGCGCCTTGCGGTTGAGGTTGACGCAATAGGCGTCCAGAGCCCCCTCCTTCTTCTTGGAATCCCCCGCGTCCTTCGCGTCCTTGGCCTCGCGCGCCTCGGGCTCGTCGTCCGCGCCGCGCGGCAGGCGCGAGTCGGAATGACCGGGGCGCTTGGCGATGCCGTGGCTGATGTAGTTGACCGCGTCGTAGCGCGTCATGTCCTGCTCCTGCAGGAAGAAGGCCGCGTGGGTCTCCCGCTCGGCGAAGATCGCGACGAGCACGTTGGCCCCGGTGACCTCCTCGCGCCCCGACGACTGGACATGGAACGCCGCGCGCTGCACGACCCGCTGGAAGCCGTTGGTCGCCTTGGCTTCGTCCTGGCCGTCCACCACCAGGTTCTCGAGCTCCGTGTCCAGATAGTTGACGACCGTCTTGCGAAGCACCTCGAGATCCACGCTGCACGCGCGCATCACCGCGGCGGCGTCCGTGTCGTCGATCAGCGCGAGCAGAAGGTGCTCGAGCGTCGCGTATTCATGGTGACGTTCGTTCGCGAGCGACAGGGCCTTGCGGAGCGTCTTCTCAAGGGTGCGGGAAAATATCGGCATGGAGCCCTTTCACTTCTTTTCCATGATGCATTGAAGCGGGTGCTGATTCTTTCTGGCGTGGTCCATCACCTGCGACACTTTCGTCTCCGCCACCTCATAGGTGTAGACCCCGCATTCCCCCACGCCGTTGTGGTGCACCTGCAGCATGATCTGCGTAGCTTCCTGCGTGTCCTTGTTGAAGAACGACTGCAGGATCGAGATGACGAACTCCATGGGCGTGTAATCGTCGTTCAGCAGCAGCACACGATACATGTTCGGGCGCTTGGTCTGGGTCCGGGTGCGGGTGATCACGGCCGCCCCGGCGCCGGGGTTTTCGCCTCCCCTCTTGGGCTCCCGGGGGCCTGCGGCCCGGATCGGCGCCGGCGCCGGCGCGGCGCCGAAACCGGGGGCGAGCCAGCGCGCCAGCCGCGCCATCCCGGCTCTCAGGCGAAGGACCAACGGATTTGAGGCGCCTGCCACGAACTGTCCCCGTTTGTTGCGTTCTTCTTGGCGTCACCAATAACGCACGCGAACACGTCTGAATGTGGGCATCCGGCCGTTGTTCCCGCCTGCGCCCGCTATCGGGAAAGAATTGCGAATTTACTCGTCGCACGCAAGGGGCCATTCTGCCGGACTTTCAGGCCCCGGTCCAAACACGGCCAGCCCTCGCCTCGCGCGTCTCGAAGCCCGACCGGGGCGCGAACCCCGGCGCCCTTACCGGCAGATAGGCGCGGCAGATAAAAAAACAAGCCGGCGTCCCCGAGGGACGCCGGCTCGTGATTGCCGTCTTTCGAAAACCGCGAGGCGCGGAGGCCCCGGTCTCCGGCGGATTACTTCGGCTGGAAGTTGGCATAGGCCGCGGTGACGGGCTTCATCGCCTCGGAGGCGAACTTGGCGAGAAGCTCGGACATCTTGCTCGACTGGGCGACGAAGCCCTCGTAGCTCTGCTTGGCGTAGTCCGACTGGATCTGGATCGCGGCTTCGAGGCTCTTGGCGCCGAGCAGCTTCTCGAAGGTCTCCGTCCCGGCGGCGAACGCCTTCTTGGTGTAGTCCGTCGACTCGACGGCGAGGTCCTGCAGGCCCTTGGTGAGGGTCGACGAGGCCGACGTGATCGCCTCGAACTGCTGCTTGGAGAAATCCTGCATCTCTACGAAATTCGGGGTGCTGGCCATCGTGCTCTCCTCAGTGGTCTCGGCCGCATCGTTCCGGCCTCGTTCGATGAGGTCATTATGTGCACTGCACCATGAATGTCAAGAACTTTTTTTGCACTGCAACATAGACCGTTCTTGGCGCTACAACCCGGTAAGCGAATCCTGATGGGATTTCATGACATTGACGACGGTTTCGTAACTCCCGCGCAAAGCCTTCGCCGCTGTCGTCGGCGCGGGTTCGGACGCCTCTTCAAGGGTTTGGCCACTTTTCCCCGGTCTTTGTCGCGGTCCCGTTAACCGCGCCGTAACCGCGTCGCCATAACGTCCTCGCCTGTCCGCGGGCGTTTTCCCGGCGGCTGCGTTAGGTCAATCGGGGCGCGTTGATGGCGTTGCGTATTCCCAATTCGCATCTCGGCCGCGCGGCCCGGCTGGCGGCTGGAGCGTTCCTGGCCTCGGCGCTGCTGTTGGCCGCGGCGCCGGCCGACGCTCACCGCCACGTCCGCCACTTCGCCCATGCCGCGCACAGCCGGCACGTCGTCCGCGCCGCCGCGCCGTCGTCGCCCACCTTCTCGGCCTATGTCGTCGACGCCAACAGCGGCCGCGCCCTCTACGCGGCCGATCCGGACGGGCTCCGCCATCCCGCCTCGATCACCAAGGTGATGACCCTCTATCTGCTGTTCGAAAAACTCGACCGGGGCGCGATGACCTTGCAGTCGCGCATCCCGATCTCCCAGCACGCAGCCGCCCAGGAGCCCTCGAAGCTCGGCCTCGATCCGGGCGAGACGATCAGCGTCGAGGACGCGATCAAGGCCGTGGTCACCCGCTCCGCCAACGACATCGCCGTCGCGATCGCCGAGGCGGTCGGGGGCGACGAGGACACGTTCGCCGACATGATGACCCGCAAGGCGCGCGCGCTCGGCATGTCGCGCACCACCTACCGCAACGCCTCCGGGCTTCCCAACGACGAGCAGATCACCACCGCGCGCGACCTCGCCGTGCTGGCGCGCTCGCTCGAGGACCGGTTCCCGCGCTACTTCCGCTATTTCTCGACCGAGTCGTTCGAATACGCCGGCGAGACGATCGGCAATCACAACCACCTGCTCGGCCGGGTGGACGGCGTCGACGGCATCAAGACCGGCTACACCCGGGCCTCGGGCTTCAATCTCCTGACCTCGGTCCATCGCGACGGCCGGTCGCTGATCGCGGTCGTGATGGGCGGGCGCAGCGCCGCCGCCCGCGACCGGGTGATGGAAAACCTGATCGAGGATCACATCGCCCAGGGCTCGACCGTGCGCACCGCGACGCGGGTCGCCGACGCGTCGGCCGACGACCAGCCGGACCCGTCCCCGCCGCCGCAGGCCCGCAACCGGCCCGCCGTCGTCGCAGCCAGCGTCCCGACCCGCTTGCCCACCGCCCGCCCCGCCCCGGGCGCCGACAGCGAGGGCGACTACAGCGACGACGACGACCAGCCGACGCTGCGCGTCGCTGCGGTCCAGACGCCCGTCAAGGGGCAGCCGACGCCCGTCCCGCCGCGTCCGATCGCCGAGCCGCCGGTCGCGGCCGAGCGGGTCGCCGACGCCGCGCCAGCCGGGAAGCCGGTCACGCCCGCCGCGCTCGGCTGGAAAAAGGGCGCCGACGCGGCGCCGCGCCCGGCCCAGACGACGGTCGCGGCGCGCTCGGCCGGCGACGGCGCAGACAGCGACACGCCATCGGCGGGAAAGGGCTGGAAGATCCAGATCGGCGCCACCGACGACGCCGCCAAGGCGACCGCGCTGCTCATCAAGGCGCGCAGCCGCGACCGCGGCCAGCTCGCGGCGGCCAAGCCCGTGACCCTGAAAGTGCGCAAGGGCGACGGAGCCTATTACCGCGCCCAGTTCGCCGGCCTCGACTCGGTCTCGGCCGAGCAGGCCTGCCGCTCGCTCAAGCGGGACGGATTCTCGTGCTTTGCGACCCGTGACTGATGACCGACACCCTCTCCCCCGCCCCGGCTTCCCACTCTCCTTCGCGGAGCGCCCTACCCGTGCCGTTGCAGCAGAACATCCTTGGCCTGATTGACCCGCGCGGCAAGGCCGGTCGAGCCGCCGCGATCTGGATGAAGCTTCTTCATCAGCGCCCGATGGGCGCCGATGATGTCCTCGGCGCTCGCGCCCTCCGCGAGACCCAGGGTCTCCCAGGCCTCGCGGCGCGTCATCGCTCCGCTCGCCGACCCGCGCCCCGCCTCGCGCTCACCCTGGTCTGCCTCACGCCAGCCGGCAAACCGGCGGTCCAGATATGTCTCTAGCAGCGGGACGCCGTCCGGATCGTCGCGACGGAGCTCGCCGAGCAGGCTGACGAGTTCGGGGCGCGACAGGGTTTCCAGCGCCCGGCCGGCGTAGGCGCCGGCGCGCACGGCGCCGGTCATGACGCCGCTGTCGTGATCGAGGCGCACCTCCAGCGTCGCCGAGCGCGCCGTCGAAACCCGGCCGCCGTTCGGGTCCGCGGCGCCGGGCGTGCGAAAGTTGGTCCATCCCTGTCCGAGTCCGCCCGGCCATCCCTGCCCGAACTTGCCCAACCCGAACTTGCTCCAGCCGGCGAAGCTCGCCGCCATGCCGGCGAGCGCGGCCGCGAACACGATCCGGCCGCGCAGCAGCAGCAGCGCCGCGACGATCAGCCCGAGGACGCCGCCGCCGGTCCTGACCGCGCGCGCGGCCGCGGCCGCGTCCATGCGGGCGAACTGCTTGATCGCGGACAGGAGCAAAATCAGCAGAACGAGACCGATGATGAAGTTCATCGCGGCGTTGCTTTTCCATGTCAGCGCCGGCGCCCGCCGTTCGTCGGCGGAGGGTTTCGGGGCCGGGGCCGGGAGAGGTTACGCGAGATTCACGATTTGCGCATCTGGGACAGGAGAAGCCGCGCCGTCGGGTCGGACTCGGCTTCGCGCGCCAGCGCCGCGCGTCCCCCCGCCGCATAGGCCGCAGCCGCCCTGAGCAGCGCCTCGAGCCGGGCCGATGCGCCCGAATCGAAGGCGCTGTAGGCGCCGTCGGTGAGCCGCGCGATCTCGCGGAACAGGCGCGCAGCCGCAGGATCGCTGCCCTCCTGGAACATGAACGCCTTGACGCCGAGCAGCGCCAGCTCCCCGCCCAGCGCCAGGAGCGCGTCCGGGTTTTCCTCCATCGCGTCGCCGACGAACACCAGCGCCCCGACCTTGGCGCGCCGGGCTTCGTCACGGGCGTGGACCAGCACCCGCCGGATCTGCGTCTCGCCGCCGCGCACCTCGATCCGGCTCATGAGATCGGCGAGGCCGCGGCCGTCGGACACGAACCGGGACGCGCGGCACTCGCTCAGGCCGCGATAATAGACGAGCTGGACCGCGAGCCCGCCGGACCGGGCGGCCGCGTCGAACATCCGCGCTTGCAGCCGCTGCGCGGCGTCCCAGGTCGGCTGCCGGCTCATCGTGGCGTCGAGCGCGAAGATCAGCCGCCCGCGCCCCGAGACCGCCGGAGCGGGCGTGCGGCTGGCGGCGTCGAGGAAGGCTGCGACGTCCTCGCGGGCCGCGGTCCTCGCGACGGGGGCGTTGGGGGGCTTGACCATGGCGTTCGACAAACGGTTGCGGAACTCGTGAGATTGGGCCCCGCGCGCGGTTCGGCAAGCGGGAAACGCAAAAAATCCCTGCGGCCCGCTCGGGGCGCCGCCGGTGGCGAACCGTCAGCCCGCCTTCGCCGCCGCGCCGCCCGTGTGGTCCGCCGAACGCGTCCGCGACTTCGGCGGCTCGGACCGCCGGCGCGCCGCGTCGCCGCCCGATCGACTGGGTTCGTTCGCGCCAGGCCGCCGCTAGGCTTGTCTCGCCCTGAACTCGGGAATCTTTCGAATCGTCGCCTTGACCTGGTCGGCGGTGATGAGCCGGTTACACTCGAATTGCCGCGGCGTGCCGGCGTGGCGCGGGCACCACAGGAAGTCGTGGTGATCGAAACGGTGCTTCGGATCGTTCCAGCAGCTGTTGCACGCGTGGTAGTTGATCACCCGGTAAGGCGTCTCGAATTCGTTCAGGGGGTGGGTGAAACCGCTGATCATCACCACGGGCGTTCCCGTCGCCCACGCCAGCCACGACAGCCCGCTCGACAGGCCGATGAAAAAATCCGCGTGCTTGATGTAACGGGCCCGTTCGCTCAGCGGCTTGTTGCCGGTGTCGTCGATCACGCCATGCGGCATGTGGTTCCAGACGATGCCGTGCCCGTTCACCGGCTCCTTGTCGATGCACACCACCTGATAGCCGTGCTCTTTCAGGAAAGCGACGATCTCCCGCCAGCCGGTCGGATTCGTCCAGTTCTTGCACTGCGTCGACGCCTGCACGGCGATGCAGACGTAGGGGTCTGCGATCGGCCGGCTGTCGTCCGGCAACGCCAGACGCGGCGGCGCGTCGGACGTATCCACCCCGAGGATGTAGCCTGCGGTGCGATGCAGTCCGACATAGCGGAAATCGCACGGCTGGAAGACGTTCTTATCGTCATCGAAAAACAGGCCCATATTATAGGTCGCGTAATAGGTCTCGGGCTTGACCTGATCATGGGTCAGGAAGGTGATGTCGGGATAGGCGTCGCGGAACAACTCGCAGATGACGTTCGACATCGCGCAGGTGAGCTTGCAGCCATGGCGCTCCTTGAATTTCACCGCGTACGGAAACCAGCCGATGGAATCGCCGAGGGTGCCGACCGGGAACTGGATGAGCACATCGCGGTCGCGCGCATCGAACTGGTGTTGGAACACCAGCTTGCCGTCCTTCATGGCTTCGATGCCGAACCGTACGAAGTAGCGTTTGGCGCTCATGACGAGACTGCCGCCGCGCTTGCCAACGAACAGGACGTTGCCGGTGTCGAGGTCGCGCAGGACGGTTTCCCAGGCGCCTTCCGGCAACGCCAGCCGGGCGCCGAAGTTGAAGTCGAAGCGCAAACCGTCCGGACCCATTTGCGTCGGGCGTTCCGCGGGCGCGGGAAAAGCGGGCGGCTTGGCTTCCGAGGCCGCCTGGCCCGCGGCCGGGGTCGAACTCGTCGCGCTCGCGACCGCGCCGGAATCCAGCGCTTCCGGTTGCGCGACCGGGGCGCTGGCCGCCCCGCCATGCGGCGGGTTGATCGTATCGTTCAAAGGATATCCCCTCAAATCCGTTCGCGTGACCCAGGCGCCGCAGACAAACCAGGGGAACCGACGTGTCAAGTATACCGTCGTTAGCGGACTTGCGCTCCGAATAACCTACGCTCGTCTCATGTTTGACCGACTTTTTCGTAGCAATTCTGTCATGTCCGCAGACTAGCCATTCCGGAGCGGCTTGCTCGGCAATTTGAACGTAAAGATCGTGTCAATGAGGCGGTCCACGCTCCGCGTGACGAATTACGGGACAGGCATTATGCGACTTGCGCGCGTTGAAGGAGAATGAGGGTTTGGGGGCTTCGAGAGGACGATTGGCGACGGGTCTCAGGATGCGTTGACACGACAAGTTTACACTGACAAGTTACCTTGAGTCTGGGTCTTGGACCGTGAGTGGCATTCCAGCGCAGCATCACTGCGCGCTGGAATGCTCGTTGTACATTCGGCTGTGGTGCGGGGGGATGGCGTGGCGCCGGTCGCGCGCGCTGCTGTTCCGCCTGGGGGATTAGGGATGACGAACGGCAACGGGTTTTCATACAGCTCAGGATCCGCATTCACCAATCAGGGGGCGAACGACTCCGGCTACTCGTTTCCGTCGACCTACAAAGGCGGCAACATTTCTACAGTTGTGGTCACGAGCGGCGGCCATCTGTTCGACAGCGTCATTGGCTACGGCGCCACGATGATCGTCAGTAATTCAACCGGTAGCCAGAATAACTCCGCGAACGGAATCACCATCATGAGCGGCGGCGTGGGGATTGTTTCTCACTTCGGTGAGGCAGTCGACACGACGGTGTCCTCCGGAGGGAGGCTTAGCGCGATCGACAATTCATATACATTCAATGACGGCGGTGCGAATATCCAAGCGACCGTTGTTGAATTCGGTGGGTATGAAGAAGTCGATGCCCATGCTTCCGAGACGCCATACGGCGCTAACGCTCCAAGAACGCAAGTTTATGGAACGCTCGTCGTCTCCTCCCTGGGTGTTCTTAGTCACGCGATGGTGGAGCAAAGCCCGGGAGCTTCCAGCGGCGGCCTTATCGATTTGAAGAGCGGAGGCTACGCTAGAGACGTTCTGGTGAGCAGCGGCGGCCAGGTCGGAGTCGACGTCGGCGGCAGTTTGAGCAGCACGACGATTTCCGACTCCGGCAATGTGTGGGATCACGGGTCGGCGACGTCGACGACGATCCTGAGCGGCGGCTTCCTGTTCATCGATTCGGCCGCCACGGCGAACTCCGTGACGGTGTCCTCCGGCGGCGGCTTGGATATCTCCTCCGGCGCGACGACGTCCGCGATCACCCTCGAGAACGGCGGCACGATCTGGCTGGACGGAGGCGCGTCCAACTCCATCACCTATGTCGCCGCCTCCAACGGCGTCGGCATCGATGTCGTCGAGCGGAATTGGACGCTGTCGAACACCTCGACCGTCATCAGCGCCAGCGGCTATAGCGGTTTCGCCCTCGGAGTCGCCAAGGGCGGCGTTCTTTTCGTCGAAGGTCAGGGGCAGACCGTCTTCACCAGCGTCTACGCCGGCGGCGAAGAGGACGTTTTCTCCGGCGGATCCTCGTACAACGGCTTCGTTTCCTCCGGCGGCGGTCAAACCGTTTCCTCAGGCGGAAACACCAGCAACACCAATATCCTGGATGGCGGCCAACAGCTCGTGTGGGGGGGGACGGCGAAGGAAGACTATGTCTACGGAACCGGTGACGACGAGGTCATCGACGGCGGCCTTACCAGCTGGACCCACCTGGGCTCCGGGGCGCAGGCGGGCGGGACGGAATATGTCTCTTTGGGCGGAAAGACGATAAACACCTGGGTCAATTCCGGGGGGCAGCAAAGCGTCGGCGTCTCCGGAACGGCGACGTCGACCAACGTGCTGGGGGGCGGCGTTCAATGGGTGGAGAACGAAGGCGTCGCGAATGCGACGTCGGTCTCCGGCAACAGCGCCAGCGGCGCGGGGCAAGTGAACGTTCTGTCGGGCGGTTCGGCGACGGCGCTGGTCGTCGAAGCCCGCGGCGTCGCCACCGTCCAGTCGGGCGGCTCGGTCACTGACGTCACCGTCTCCAGCGGGGGCACGCTGATCATCGACTCCGGCGCCCGGGTCACGGACGCGACTGTCGAGACCGGGGCGACGGAAGAGTTTGTGAACTACGCCCTCGGCGTTTCGGGCGGCAATGGCCAGACGCTCGATCTCAGCGCCAATGTGTCCGCGCTCTCGGCGCAGATCGGGTTCGGTGGGCAATTGTTCGCGGACGTTCAAGGCGCCGCCGCGATCGACGCGATGGTGTCGTCGGGCGGGCGCCTGCTGATCGCCTCCGGCGCATCCGCGCTCGATACGGAAATTCTGTCCTCGGGCAGCGCCGTTCTCCTGCTCGGCGCCGTCGCGTCGGGAACCCGGATCGATTCCGGCGGCGTGTTGCTGGTCTCCTCCGGCGCCAGCGCCGACGTCACGCTTCCCTACGCGCACGGCTCGGCCTCGCTGAACGCCGGCGGCCTGCTCGATTACGGCTCGGTCAGGCTGGATATTTCCGGGACGACCACCCTTTCGGCCGGCGCGATCGTCGGCCAGGGCGTCCTCGAACTCGATGGCAGCGGCGCGGTCGTCACCGACGGCCTCGTGACGTCGACGCAGCTCGGCAGTCAGACCGGGTTCCACGGCAGCATTTATGTCGACCCTTCGGTTACGGTCTCCGTGACCAGCGGTTCGCCGGTCTCGAATCTCAGCGACAGCGGCGCGGTCGATGTCGATGGCGGCGCCACGTTCAACACGTCGGTCTTCTCCGGCGCTCATGAATGGATCGGGCCCGGCGGCGTCGCATCCGCGACCGTCGTCGGGTTCGGCGCCGTCGAGACCATTGCTTCCGGCGGCCTCGCCCGCGGCACGATCCTGTCCTCCGGCGGCGTCCAGTCGGTCATGGCGGGCGGCGTGGCCGTGTCCGCCATCGTCAGCAGCGGCGGCTCCGCGCTGGCGTTGTCCGGCGCGACCTTCAGCGGCGGCGTCGTGCTGTCGCATGGCGTCGTGTCCGTCCAGGCGGGCGGCAGCGGCGTCAGCGTCACGGTGAGCAGCGGCGGCGACCTCGTCTATGACGCTTCGGGCGTGGATCCATCGGTGATCGTCGCCGAACTCTCCGGCGACACCTTGATCAGCGGCGGCGAGATCGACATCAGCGGCCTCGTGATCACCTCCGGCGAGACCTTCAGCGCGCTGGCCGGCTATCGCATGTACGACACGGTCGTGGAGGCGGGCGGCGCGCTCGATGAGGCCACCAGCGCGGCGACATGGAGCACCACGATCCAGTCCGGCGGCTATGTCTCCGCCGCGCCCGGCGGGTTCAATTTCCTTCCGACGCTCGACTCCGGCGGAACGATCGAAGCCGCGGGCCTGAATGTGTCCTTCGGCGGAGATATGGCCGCCCTCGGAACCAGCCTGATCGACAATTCCCTCGAGGTCGGGCCCGGCCGACGCGTCGACGCCTCCTTCGTGGGCGATGGCGGCCTGATCGTCTTCGAGAGCGGCGGCCGCGGCCGCGGCAACGCCATCGCCGCCGGCGGCGCTCAGTCGGTGCTGCAAGGCGGCGTCGCGATCAACACGCAGGTGTCTTCGGGCGGCGTCGACGATGTGTTTTCCTCGTCGAGCGCAGGCGACAGCGGCTATGCGCAGGGCGGCGCGGACAGTGGCGCGCAGATCTACAACGGGGGCGTGGAGAGCGTCTATCAGTTGGGAAGCGCCAACGGGACCGTGATCTATGACGGCGGCCAGGCGATCATCGGGTCCGGCGGCACGGCCTACAATGTTTCGGTCGGGTCCGGCGGCAGCGAGACGATCCTGGCCGGCGGCGTCGACAGCGACGCCATCGTCCTGGGCGCCCAGGTGATTTCGAGCGGCGGCGTCGCGACCAGCGCCTATGTCAGCGGCGGGGTCGATCCGAACACCCATGTCGGCTACGGCGGCCTGCAGGCGATCGCCTCGGGCGGCCGCGCGGCCGACACGATCGTCGCCGATTCCGGCGCCGTCGTCGTCGGGTCGGGCGGCGGTCTGGGCGGCGCGACGGTGGAAAGCGGCGGCGTCGAGGCGGTGAAGGCGGGCGGAAGCGCGTTCGCCGATACGATCGCCTCCGGCGGCGTCGCGATCGTTTCGGCGGGCGGCGTCGACTCGGGGGCGACCGTCGAATTCGGCGGCGCCCTGACGGTCGCGGGCGTGGCCGCCACAGCGACGGTCGGCGGCCAGGAGACCATCCTCGGCGGCGGCGTCGCCAATCAGACCATCGTGCAGCAGAGCGGCGTTCAGCACGTTTCGTCCGGCGCGACGGCGTCCGGGACCGTGATCGAGCGCGGCGGCGCGCTGATCGAGGACCCGGGCGCCAATGTCGTCAACGCCGTGCTCCAGTCGGGCGGGCACATCATCTACGCCGACGTCCTCGTGTCCGGTTCGACCCTGGTGGTCAGCGCCGGTTATGGCGTGCTGAACGCGACCGTGGAGGCCGGCGGCGAGATCGTGGTGCTGTCCGGCGGCGTCGCCATCGACACGGTCGTGAAATCGAACGGCGTTCAGGCCGATGAAGGCGGCTATGTGACCGGCACGACCGTTCTTCTCGGCGGCGTGGAGAGCGTCTTCGCCGGCGCCAGCGCTGCGGGCACGGTGGTCAGTTCAGGAGGAGACCTGTCGGTCGCGCTCAACGGCGAGGCCGCCTCGACCATGGTCTCGTCCGGCGGAAGCCTGGTGGACGCCGGTCTCGTCGTCGGGACGGACATTCTGTCCGGCGGCAGCGCGCTCATCCAGTCCGGCGGCCTGGCGAGCGCCACGTCGGTCACGACCAGCGGGACGGAAATCGTCGGGACCTCTGGGGTCGCGGTCGGCGACGTGATTGCGCCGGGCGGCGTGGAAGTCATTTCTGGCGGGCAGACGTCCAACGCCGTCGTTTCCTACGCCGGCTCGCAGGTCGTCTCGGCTGGAACGGCGACCGGAACGGTGGTGAACAGCGGGGGGATCCAGCTGGTCATCGGCGGCGCCGCGTCGAACACCGTCGTCTCGAGCGGCGCCGGCCTGCTCATGTCGGGCGGCGTCGTGGAGGCGGCGTCGGTGCTCTCCAGCGGCACGATCGTCGGCAGCGGCGGCGCTCTGAACGATTCGATCGTTTTCGCCGGCGGGATTGTATCCTTGGGCGGTTCGGCGTCGGGCAATGACGACACGCTCTCCGGCGGCGCTCTGGGCGTTTCCGGCAGCGCTTCGGTCACAGACGCGACGGTCGACAGCGGCGGCTTTTTGTTCGTGCAGTCCGGCGGCGTGGCGAGCGGCACAACGGTGAACCGGGGCGGCATTGAAGACGTGTCGGGCGGCGTCGCCGTGTCTACGGTGGTCGGCGTCCTGGGCCAAGAAGTGACGACCGCCGGCGGCCTGAGCCTCGACGACTTGATCAACGCCGGCGGCTACGAGTTCGTCTCGTCCGGAGGCGTGGCCGACTTTACCTCGGTCTCCGGGTTCGAGACCAGCAGCGGCACACTGCACGGCACCATCGAGGTCTACAACGGCGGCTACGCGTTCGGCGCTCAGGCGGATGCCGACGGCATTGTGTTCATTCAGTCCAGCGGCAGCGCGGTGTACACCAACATCTCCAGCGGCGGCGGGATCCAGATCGCCTCGGGCGGCTACGCCAACAGCACCTACATCTCGAGCGGCGGTTTGTTCGGCGAGATGAGCGGCGGGACCGACATCAACACGACGTACGAAACGCCCACCGCCGGTGAAATCGCCAAGGAAGTGGTGTCGGGCGTTCTGTTCGCCCTGAACGTCGCCATTGTCGTTGGAACCGCAGGCGCGGACGTCCTTGGCGACGGAAAGTTGGTCGGTTCCGTGGCGAAGGACGCCACCAC
This sequence comes from Roseiarcus fermentans, assembly GCF_003315135.1. Taxonomy (GTDB): domain Bacteria; phylum Pseudomonadota; class Alphaproteobacteria; order Rhizobiales; family Beijerinckiaceae; genus Roseiarcus; species Roseiarcus fermentans. The sequence goes on along the minus strand of NZ_QNRK01000004.1, from coordinate 12,866 downwards.
CGCCCTCGAAGACGAAGGCGCAACGACAACGGAAAAATCCGTCTCTACACTTGAGCAGGACCTCGCGAAAGGCGCAAACAGCACCGAACAGAGCAACCTCGTCAACGCGGCCACAAATAACCTGGATAACGTTAGCAATGATGCGGCAGCAGAAAAACAACTGGGTGACTTCTCTGAACAATCCGATATTAGCAATGATACGCAAGTAGTCAACCAAGACGTTAATCTGAAGCAGAACGAGGAGTTCTTGGGTATCGAGATAGTAGACTCGAATTTAGAGGCGTCGAACGACAACATCGAAAACTTTAGCCTGGAGCAAAATAGCGAGCTTGTCCAAAAGGGAGGCGAGCAAGAGAATATTTCGATCGCCTCGTTTTCTAAAGACGAAGAGCAAGATTGTACAGACGTCGAGAGCATAGCCGTCGAAAATGACGGCGACTTCGAAGCCGAATATACAGACGCGGACATTCAGGCTACGTTAAAAGACATCAATGTTGAATCGGGCGGCAAAGCCGGGATAACCAATCTTACCTCAGCGAATATCAAGGTTGCTTTGGGTCTTGCCAAGACCGCCACGACTGTTGTGAAAGGCGCGATGCAAATCGCCAACGCCGATGGAAGCCCCACTGACATCGTTGGCGGCGTCCTGACGCTTCTCGGCGCCGGATATGCCGTGGCCAGCATGCCGATGAACTTCACCGGCACGTCGATGGGGGTGCCGATCTTGTGGAACGCCCTGGTGTCGGCCGGCGGCCTGGTTCAAGCCTACGGCGCGACGATCTCGAAGTTCGAAGCCGCCAACAGCGGCTGGATCACGGCCGAGGGCGGCACAGCGACCGACGTTTATGTGCACGATATGGGCGAGATCGACGTGCTCGCCGATGAGACCGCCTTCGCCACCACGGCGACCTTCGGCGGCGTCGTGGAGGTGGCGGACGGCGGAATCACCTCGAACACCGTGGTTAGCGGCGGAAGCAATGTCGTATCCTCCGGCGGCGTCGACATCGCCGGCTCGGTCTACGATGGCGGTGCGGAAGTCGTCCACTCCGGCGGTTTCGCCAGCGCGCTGGTCGTCGGCGTTGGCGGCAGCGAGACAATCTCCGGCGGCAGCGCGCTCGGCGCGCTCGTCTCCGGGTGGTCCGGCGTGGAGACCGTCCTGAACGGCGGCGTCGCGACCGATACGACGCTGTCGGCCGGCGGCGCGCAGGTGATCAGCTCCGGCGGTCTCGCGATCGGGACGATCGTGGCCGGCGGCGGCACGGAGACCATCCTGAACGGCGGCGTCGCGACCAGCGCCACGCTTTCGGCCGGCGGCTCGCAGGTGATCAACGCCGGCGGCCTCGCGAACGCGACGACGGTCGCCAGCGGCGGCGAGATGATTGTCAGCGTCGGCGGCATGGCGAGCGGCCTGACGATCCAGAGCGGCGGCGTCGTCGTCGATTCCGGCGGACAGATCGAAGGCGCCATCGAACTCGACGCGGGCGGCGAGCTCATCCTCGACAATCCGCTCGGCGGCGCCTTGACCGGAACCATCGCCGGCGGCGGCGAGGTCGTCGTCGAAGGCGGCGGAACCTATCTCGTGGGCTCCGGCGATGCGTCGCAATTCTCCGGAACGGTCAAGATCGTCAGCGGCGCAGTCGAGATGACGAGCGGCGGCGCGCTCGGATCGGCGACGATCGCGTTCCCTGTCGGCGCCGATCCGACGTTGAAGGTCGACGGCCCGAGCGCGCTCAGGAATCTGATCGAGAATTTCACCTCGCTGGACACCATCGATCTCGCCGGCATCGCCTACGACTCGCTGGGATCGATCGTCGCCAATGGGGACGGTACGGTAACCATCGCGCTGCACGGAAGCTCCTACACGCTGAACCTCTCGGCCCTCGGTTTACGCCTGAGCGACGACGGCGCTGGCGGGACCGACATCACGGTAGCGCCGGCGATCGGCGGGATCGCAGCCTCGCAGAGCGTCAGCGACACGGGAACGTTCGCGCTGTTCCAAAGCGCCTCGGTCAGGGAGGCGGCGGCGGCGATGACGCTCACGGTGCAAATGTCGTCGCCGAACGATGGCGCGTTTTCAGATTCGGCGGGCGGCGACATCAATGCGACGACCGGCGTCTACACCGTCACCGGCTCCCCCGATCAGGTCACCAGCGCGCTCGACGATCTGGCGTTCACGCCGACCGCCGGTCAGACGGCCTTCGGCGACTTCGTCAGGACCCAGTTCCAGATCGTCGTCACCGACGACGCCGGCCATTCCACCAGCGCCGCCGCCTCCGTCGACGCGTACGACGAGACGTTGAATGTCGGCGCGGGCCAGACCGCCAGCAACACGCTCGTCGGCAGCGGCTTCTCTGCGTTCGTCCATTCGGGCGGCGTGATCAGCGCAACGACGGTCGTCAGCGGGGGGGCGCTTGTGGTCTCGTCCGGCGGCGTCGTGACGGGCGGACTGACCTTGGCGGGCGGAACGGCGACGGTCTCCGGCGCTGTCGGGTCCGGCCAGGATGTCGTCTTCGCCGGTTCGGGCGGCTATCTGAGGCTCGACGACCTGAGCGACTTTCAAGCGACGATCTCCGGCTTCGGCGCCGGCGACGCCATCGATCTCGGCGACTTCAGCTACAGCAGCGCGGTGGGCGTTCTCTTCGGCCCGCTGGCCGATGGGCTCGGCGGAACGTTGCTGGTGGCGAATGGCGGCGGAGCCGTCGCGCTGGTTTTGAGCGGCAGTTACGCGACGTCCAATTTCGCGCTCAGCGCGGATGGAGCGCACGGAACCTTGATCTCCTTTGCGACGCCGGCCGCGGTCACGTCGGTCGGCGCGCCCGCCGCCGGCGACTACGGCGTCGGCAGCGTGCTTACGTTCACGGTCGGGTTCGACCAACCGGTCGACGTCACCGGAACGCCCCGGATCGCGATCGACCTCGCGACCGGAGGCGTGGCCTACGCGAACTACGTGTCGGGCGGCGGGACGAGCGCGCTGACGTTCCAGTACACCGTCGCGGCCGGTCAGCAGGCCCTGGCCGGCATCACGACGGGGTCGACCATCGACCTCAACGGCGGCGCGATCACCGACGCCGCCGGCGACCCCGCGAACCTGGACCTGTCCGCCGTCGAGCCGTCGACATCGGGCGTCGTCATCAACACCTTCGCGCCGACGGAATCCGTGGCGCAGGTCCTGGCGACCATGTCCACGCTGAACGCGCTTCCGACCGGATTCGCCGTGGCCGACACGGCGGCCGCGATCGGGGCCTATCTGACCGCGAGCGTCGCGACCGGACCGTCGGCGCTGGCGCTGGACGCGAGCCACATCACGGCGATCACGGCGAGCGGCGGGACGGTGACGGTCGGCAACGGCGTGTTCGCCGCCGACCAGCCGGCGCTCGACAAAATTGTGGGCGGCTTCGCGATCTCCGGCAGGGCGAGCGTCTTGAACGGAAACCTCGACGGGCTCGAAGCCGACCAGGCGCGCATCGACTCGGTCACGGCCAAGGGCGGCGCGATCACGGCGACGATCGCGCAGTTCACCGCCGACCAGCCGCTGCTCGACAAGGTCGTCGGCGGCTTCGTCGTCTCGGACACGGCGGCCGCGATCGGGGCCTATCTGACCGCGAGCGTCGCGACCGGACCGTCGGCGCTGGCGCTGGACGCGAGCCACATCACGGCGATCACGGCGAGCGGCGGGACGGTGACGGTCGGCAACGGCGTGTTCGCCGCCGATC
>NZ_QNRK01000004.1:0-9056 GCF_003315135.1 Roseiarcus fermentans | reverse complement strand
CGGACCGTCGGCGCTGGCGCTGGACGCGAGCCACATCACGGCGATCACGGCGAGCGGCGGGACGGTGACGGTCGGCAACGGCGTGTTCGCCGCCGATCAGCCGGCGCTCGACACGATCGCCGGCGGCTTCGCGATCTCCGGCAGGGCGAGCGTCTTGAACGGAAACCTCGACGGGCTCGAAGCCGACCAGGCGCATATCGACTCGGTCACGGCGAAGGGCGGCGCGATCACGGTGACGATCGCGCAGTTCGCCGCCGACCGGCCGCTGCTGGACAAGGTGGTCGGCGGCGTCGTCGTCTCGGACAGCGCGGCCAACATCGCGACCGGCCTCGGCCTGCTGCAGGGCGACGTCGGTCACATCGACGCGATCACGCTGACCGACGCGACCAAACCGACGATCACCCTGACGGCGGCGCAGGCCTCGGCCGACGCGGCCGTCCTCGCCAAGATCACGAGCCCCTTCACGCTCGTGACCTGACGCGGCCGAGCCTGCGCCGCCCGCTCAAAGCGTCGAGGGCGGGGGCGCCCGCCTCGGCGAATCGGCGCCGGAAGCGCGGCCGGTCACAGCAGCCCCAGCGACGCCAGCTCGCGCCGCAGCGTCTCCGGCATCTCGGCGATTCCGGCCTGCGTTTCGTCGAGGTCGGGCGGCGCGTCCTCGGCCGCGTAGTAGCGCCAGCCCTGGAACGGCCGCATCGGCCGCGGCGCGACCGCGACCACCGTCTCGTCCAGCCACAGCCGGCAGCGCCCGATTCCGTCGGCGTCGACGAACGGCTCGATCCCGAGCAGCGTCTGCCGCGCGGCGATCTGGCCCTTGATCACCCAGTAGAGCGAGCCGCCGACGAGGTCGTCGGCCCGCTTCGGCGCCATGCGGGTGACGTGGGCGTGGCGGCGCGGCAGCCCGCGCCGGCCCGCCTCGCGAAACCGCGCCGCCGTCCACTGGCGAAGATCGTCGAGCGACTCGGCGCCGACGCAGAGCTTGATCAGGTGGAGGGCCATGGCGGACTTATAGCAAACGCCGGCGGCGGGCCGAGCCCGCGTTCCGCGCTGTCCACAACGGCGGCCTTCCGCGCGCCGCGGTATTCCCGCCGGCCCGATCGGATCGCCGGGTCCGCAGACCGCGGACGTTCACAATCCGCCCGTCGACCGATTGAGATTGCAGCCGTTCGCGACGGCGGTCCTGAGCAGCTCAGCCCGGATCGGCGCTCCGCCCCGAAGCCGACGGAACCAACATCTCGATATTGATCGGGTTCAGTCAATCAGAAACATGACCGCCGGCAACATCGGCCAAACGTTCAACTCCACAGACCTTGATGTCAAAAAAGTATCAGCCGCCGCAACGCGCTGTGGTGGCGCGCGCCGGCAGTTGCCGCTATCGTCAATCGGAGACGAGCAGAAACAAGCCAGTACAAGAACCGCTCGGCGGCGTCCTCAGGGAGGGACGGCTAATGGAACCCGACCTAGAGGTCATCCAGATCAGGCCGAGCGAATCGTTTTCGGCAATGTGCCACGGTTATCCGTATCGCACGGTGCGATGGCACTTCCATCCGGAGTTCGAGATCCATCAGATCGTAACGACTCGGGGCCGTTACTTCGTCGGCGATTTCATTGGTGAGTTCGAACCTGGCAATCTTGTCCTCACCGGCCCAAACCTTCCGCACAACTGGATCAGCGATGTGCCGGCTGGTCAGGCGGTCGACCTGCGCTGCCGCTTCATCCAGTTCACCTCCGACTTCATCGCCGCAGCGACGAAGGCGTTCCCCGAACTGAAAGCCATCGCGCCGCTTCTGGAGTCGGCCCGCCGCGGCGTTGTGTTCAGCAGCCAGACCAGCCACGAAGTCCGGCCGATCCTGGAAGCGATCATGGAGGCCCAGGGCGTTCTCCGCATCGAACTCTTCATGAAGATCATGGGCCTGCTCAGCCGAGAGCGAAGCGCGCGGGTGCTTGCCAGCGAAAGCTACGTTCCCGATCCCTCCGGCTACATGACGGCGGGCATGAACAAGGCGCTCGCCTATATCCGCGAGAACCTCACGCAGCCCTTCCAAGAACGCGATCTGGCCGCGATCGCGAAACAATCGACAGGCGCGTTCTCTCGCTCCTTCCGCAAGCATACCGGCATGTCGCTCCTTCAGTACATCCGCCGCCTGCGGATCAACATGGCCTGCCAGATCCTGATGAGCGATGAACACGCGCAGGTCTCGGACATCTGCTTCGAGGTCGGGTTCAACAACCTTTCCAATTTCAACCGCCAATTCCTCGCGGAGAAGGGCATGCCGCCCTCACAGTTCAGGAAGCGACTGGCCGACAATGTCTCGGCCGCAGAGCCGCACGGCAGGGAGGATCAGCAAAGAGCCACGCATTGTCCCCATGGTGACAACAAGACGGACGCGCACGGCAGACGGCCTTCGGGGGACGCGGTCGACCCGCGATCGTCTGGGGAACTGCGAAACCGCGGCCGCTCCGACGGCGGGACCGCTCCCGCCCTGCACCACGTCCGTCGACGGGAACCACGACGGACGGTCGATCAACTTTCCCCAACGACAACATAACCGAATGGAGAGGATCCGATGAACACGTTTTCTTCGCGGCTGAGCCGCCCGGCGCTGCTGGCCGCCGTCATGCTGGGGGCGGGCTTCGCCTCCGCGCAGGCCGCCGACATATCCGGCTCGACCGTCGCCTTCCTGATGCCCGACCAGGGCTCGACCCGATACGAGCAGCACGATCATCCCGGTTTCGTCGCCGAGATGACCAAGCTGTGCCCGAGCTGCAAGGTGATTTACCTGAACGCCGACGCCGACGTGGCCAAGCAGCAGCAGCAGTTCAACTCCGCCATCGCCCAGGGCGCGAAGGTCATCGTGCTCGACGGGGTCGACTCCGCGGCGTCGGCGTCGCTGGTGCACAACGCGCAGGCCCAGGGCGTCAAGGTCATCGCCTACGACCGTCCGATCCCCGACGGCAAGGTCGACTTCTACGTCTCGTTCGACAATGAAGGGATCGGCAAGGCGATCGCCGCGTCGCTGGTGGAGCATCTCAAGGCCACGGGCGTCGCCCCGGACGGCGTCGGCGTGCTGCAGATCAACGGCTCGCCCACCGACGCGGCCGCGGGTCTGATCAAGCAGGGCTCTCATGAGGGCCTGGCGACGGGTCCGTACAAGACCCTGGCCGAGTTCGACACGCCGAACTGGCTGCCGAGCAACGCCCAGCAGTGGGCGGCGGGGCAGATCGCCCGTTTCGGCAAGCAGATCGTCGGCGTCGTGGCGGCCAACGACGGGACGGCCGGCGGCGCGATCGCAGCGCTGAAGGCGTCCGGCGTGAGCCCGCTGCCGCCGGTGACCGGCAACGACGCCGAGATCGCGGCGTTGCAGCTCATCATCGCCGGCGACCAGTACAACACCATCTCCAAGCCCAGCGAGATCGTGGCGCGGGCGGCCGCTGACGTCGCCGTGCAACTCCTCGAGGGAGAGACGCCCAAGGCGACGACGACGCTGTTCAACTCGCCCTCGCAGCTCTTCGTGCCGGCCGTCGTGACGGCGGAGAATCTCAAGGCCGAGATCATCGACAAGAAGATCCAGACGCCCGAGGAACTCTGCTCGGGACGCTATGCCGAGGGCTGCAAGAAGCTCGGCATCCAGTAGGCCCCGATTGGCGGCCGGGCCGGGCGCGAAGCCGGCTCGGCCGCCGCGCGGCCGAACGCTTAGCGGCCGCCCCCGGCGACCTGCCGGGGGCGCCCGCAAGAGGCCGCATCGATCCATTCGAAATTCGGGACGCCGCCATGACGCAACTTGCCGACCTCTCGGCGTCAGACCCTCGGTCCCTGGTCAGCTTGAGGACCATCTCCAAGAACTTCGGCGCCGTCTCCGCGCTGACCGAGGTGGACCTCGACATTTTTCCCGGCGAGATTGTCGCGCTTGTCGGCGACAACGGCGCCGGCAAATCGACGCTCGTCAAGATCCTCGCCGGCGTCCTGCAGCCGAGCTCCGGCGCCATTGCGTTCGACGGCGCGCCGGTGACGCTGTCGAACCCCAGCGCCGCGCTGCGCCTCGGAATCGCGACGGTGTTTCAGGACCTGGCGTTGTGCGAAAACCTCGATGTGGTCGCCAACATCTTTCTCGGGCGGGAACTCAGCCCGCTGCAACTCGACGAAGTGGCGATGGAAGTCCGCGCCTGGACGCTGCTCGGCGAGCTGTCCGCGCGCATCCCGAGCGTCCGCGAACCGGTCGCCGCCCTCTCCGGCGGTCAGCGTCAGACCGTGGCGATCGCGCGGTCCTTGCTGATGAATCCCAGGGTGATCCTTCTGGACGAACCGACCGCCGCGCTCGGCGTCGCCCAGACGGCGGAAGTGTTGAACATGATCGAACGCGTGCGCGACCGCGGCCTCGGCGTCGTGATCATAAGCCACAACATGGAGGTCGTGCGCGCCGTGGCGGATCGGATCGTGGTGCTTCGCCTCGGACGAAACAACGGCGTGTTCCCGCCGGACGCATCCAACCACGATCTGGTGAGCGCGATCACCGGCGCCGACGACAACGCGGTCTCGCGCCGGGCGAGAAGCGTCGCCCAACCCAGATCCTTGAACCCGGGACGTCATTGATGAGCCCTGATTCCGGACATCACGCCGACTCGCCGGCGCTTCTCGACCGCGGCGACACGCGGCTCAAGGATCGAAGCGGGATCGCCGGCGCGCTCAAGGCCTTCGCCGACCGCGTCCAGTCGGGCGATCTCGGGTCCCTCCCCGTCGTCATCGGGCTCGCCATCATCTGGACCGTGTTCCAGACGCTCAATCCGGTCTTCCTGTCCCCGCGCAATCTCGTGAACCTGCTGTTCGACTGCTCGACGGTCGGCGTCATCTCGCTCGGCATCGTCTGCGTGCTCATGGTGGGAGAGATCGACCTGTCGGTCGGCTCCGTCAGCGGACTGTCTTCCGCCATCCTCGGCGTGCTGTGGGTGCGGCTCGGCTGGCCGCCGGAGCTGGCGATCCTGGCGGCGCTGGCGGCCGGATGCCTGATCGGCTGCCTGTATGCGCTGCTCTTCAACCGCCTCGGCATGCCGAGCTTCGTCTCGACCCTGGCGGGCCTGCTCGGCTTCCTCGGGCTCCAGCTTTACATCCTCGGGCCGAAAGGCTCGATCAACCTGCCTTACGAATCCCCGCTGGTGACGTTCGGCCAGCTGCTCGTCATGCCGGCGCCCGTGTCTTATGCGCTGGCCGCGGTTCCCGGCGCCCTCACGCTGGTGCGCCGCCTCCGTACGGCAAGGCGGCGCAGGGCCTCCGGACTGTCCTCCCGGGCCCTGGGCGGGTTGCTGCTGGAGGCGGGCCTGATCACCGTCGTGCTCGAGGGGATGGCCTACTACCTCAACTTCGCCCGCGGCGTGCCGTGGATGTTCGGCCTGTTCGTCGGGCTGGTGATGGCGATGAACTATGCGCTGCGAAGCACCCAGTGGGGCCGCTCGATGACCGCGGTCGGCGGCAATCGCGAGGCGGCGCGACGGGCCGGCATCGACGTGCGCCTGATCTACGCCAGCGCCTTCGCCCTGTGCTCGACTTTGGCCGCCGCCGGCGGCTTGCTGTCCGCCGCACGTCTGGCCAGCTCCAATCTGCAGGCCGGCACCGTCGACGTCAATCTCAACGCCATCGCCGCGGCCGTGATCGGCGGCACCAGCCTGTTCGGCGGCCGCGGCAGCGCTTACTCGGCGTTGCTCGGCATCATCGTGATCCAGTCCATCGCAAGCGGTCTGACGCTGCTCGATCTGTCCTCGTCGCTCCGATACATGATTACCGGAGGCGTCCTGGCGATTGCGGTGGTCGTCGACTCTCTCGCTCGCCGCTCCCGCGTTTCCCATGGCCGCGCCTGAGCGGGCGGTCCAATCGAAGGGCGTCCAATGACCATGCAACTCTCCGGAAAGGTCGCGGCGGTCACCGGCGCCGCGTCCGGCATCGGGCTGGCGTGCGCCCGCGCCATGCTCGAGGCGGGCGCGCGCGTCGCGTTGGTGGATCGCGCGGCCGACAGGCTGCAGGAACTCTGTTCGGAACTCGGCGACGGTGCGTTCCCCATCGTCACCGACCTCCTCGACCCGTCCAGCGTGGCGCGGATGACGCCCCAGATCCTCGACATTGCGGGGCATCTCGACATCTTTCACGCCAATGCCGGGGCCTATATCGGGGGCGAAGTCGTCTCGGGCGACCCCGACGCCTGGGACCGCATGCTGAACCTCAATATCAACAGCGTCTTCCGCACCGTGCATGCGGTCCTGCCGCACATGGTCGAGCGCAAGAGCGGCGACATCATCGTCACGAGTTCGGTCGCCGGCTTCGTTCCCGTCGTGTGGGAGCCGATCTACACCGCCTCGAAGCATGCCGTGCAGGCGTTCGTCCACACCGTGAGGCGTCAGGTCGCCAGGCACGGCGTTCGCGTCGGCGAGGTGGCGCCGGGGCCTGTGGCGACCGCGCTGATCAGCGACTGGCCGAAGGCCAAGCTGGAGGAGGCGGAAGCGGCAGGCAGCCTGATGCAGCCGAACGAGGTGGCGGAGGCGGTTCTCTTCATGCTGACGCGGCCGCGCAACATCGTCATCCGCGACCTCGTGATTCTTCCCCAGAGCCTGGACATCTGACGGGCGCCCCCTTCGCGACGGAGAGACACACACCATGATTCTCGATCGATTCCGGCTCGATTCCCGAACAGCTCTGATCACGGGCGGCACGCGCGGCATCGGGCTCGCCATCGCCCAGGCGCTGGGCGAGGTCGGCGCGCGGATCGTCATCAGCGGCCGCACCCTGCCGAAAAGCACCGAGCGGACCCTCTCGGACGCGGGCGTCTCCTTCGACTTCCTCGCCTGCGAGCTCTTGGAGGACGGCGCCGCGGAGCGTTTGGTCGCCGACACGGTCGCGAAGGCGGGAAGCCTCGACATTCTGGTCAACAACGCCGGCATCGCCATTCACGGCGACAGCGGCGACTTCCCCGACGCCACCTGGCGGCAGATCATGAGCCTCAACGTCGACGCGCTGTTTCGCGGCTGCCGAGCCGCCTTGGCGCCGATGCGCGCCCAGGGCAAGGGCGTCATCCTCAACGTCGGCTCCATCTCGGGGATCGTCTCCAACATCCCGCAGAATCAGGTCGCCTACAACAGCTCCAAGGCTGCGGTCCACATGATGACCAAGAGCCTGGCCAGCGAGTTGGCGGCGGAGAACATCAGGGTCAACGCGGTCGCGCCCGGCTACATCGAGACCGATCTTTCCCGCGGCGGAATCGCCAACCCGGATTGGTTCCCCATCTGGCGACGCATGACCCCCATGGGCCGGGTCGGCCAACCGGACGAGGTCGCTGCGGCGGCCCTGTTTCTCTGCTCCGATGCGGCGAGCTACGTGACCGGCGAGGTTCTGGTCGTCGACGGCGGCTACACGACCCGCTGAGTCGGGCGTTCGAACCGTCGAGGCTGGGGAAAACGGCTCCGTCTTGTCCGACGCGAGGAACGGCCGCATCGGCCGCGGCGCGACCGCAACGCCGTCTCGTCCAGCCCCCGGCGCAAGATTCCGTCGGCGTCGGAACACTCCCAAGTCTCTGCGTGATTGGCGATGGCGATGCTCGTCTCGACCATCTGTAAAAGCTCCGGCATCGCCTGATGGACAAACGATCGGGCGCCGGGGTGACGGAAATCAAGGGCAGCCACGGATCTTCATCTCGCAGCCGCGCGCGGTCGCAAACGTCATCGAGGAGGCCGCGCGCAGCGCCCACTCGCCAAGCTCCACACGGTGGGCGCTGACCGGCAAGGCGCGGTGAAGACCTCGGCGCCTCCGGCTTCCGCCTCGATCGGCACCCCGCCAGCCAGCCCGGAGAAGCCAACGAAGTCAACGGCGCAGCGGCGTCTTGTTCACGGCCTGCTTCAGGGCGGACTTCGCGCCCCGCTTCCCCCGCCCGATCGTCGACGATCCACCCGTCCCGCTGATGGGCGCGCGCGCGTGCTTTACGAACAACAGAAACTATGCTATCAATAGTTCTGCTGTTTTAAAACTTCATCCGAAAACCGAGTGTCGGACTCGGATCCGGCAGGCGGTGGCGCGGCACGCCGGCGCGAGCCGTCACGATTGCGCCATGGCGCAAGTTCTCTCTTGCGAAAAGCAGGCGGTCGAGGCGTGGCGTGTACGCGGCCGCCGGCTGCGTATCGCGCTCGACGAGCGCGGCTGCACAAGCGCCGGCCCGGATCGGCCTCGGTTCACACACCCAAGCCGCCGTCATCGCGAGGAGCGACCCCCGGACTTGGATCCAGACTTGGATCCGGGGGGACGCGGCGATCCAGGGGGGCGCTGCCAAGGTCTGCGGTATGCCGGGCGTCGCCACGCTTCAACGCCAGCGCAGGCGGCCCCTGGATCGCCGCGTCGCCCTTCGGGCTCCTCGCGATGACGGCGGGAAGCGTCATCGCCCCCACCTCGGCGTTGACGACCGCCCGTCATTCCCAAGGCGCGCCAAGGCTTGGGAGTTACAAAGTGACGCATCTCCCAAGCCGGGCGCACGAGCGGCGATCGCGGCGCTCAACGGGAGGGTGAGCGTCTCGCGCACCCGGACTGGGGGACGCCGCCGCTCCCGGGGCGCGCACTGTCCGGCCCTTCGCGCCCACGTCGGGAGTCACGGAGTGAAAAAGTGACGTTACTCCCAACCCCGTCATTGCGAGGAGCGAAGCGACGAAGCAACCCATGCCGCTGCCGCCGCTTGCCTCCTGCGGAAAAAATCGCTCCGTCTTCTGCTCGCAACGAAGGGCGGCGGGACGATCAGAGGGCGCAACAGCGGCCCAGCGGCCCTGGATCGCTTCGCTTCGCTCGCGATGACGGCGCTGTTCGCTGCCGGCTTGGGAGTTACAGAGTGACGTTACTCCCAACCCCGTCATTGCGAGGAGCGAAGCGACGAAGCAACCCATGCCGCCGCTTGCCTCCTGCGGAAAAAATCGCTCCGTCTTCTGCTCGCAACGAAGGGCGGCGGGACGATCAGAGGGCGCAACAGCAGCCCAGCGGCCCTGGATCGCTTCGCTTCGCTCGCGATGACGGCGCTGTTCGCTGCCGGCTTGGGAGTTAC
>NZ_QNRK01000003.1 GCF_003315135.1 Roseiarcus fermentans | reverse complement strand
CGGTCTTCCTCAGGAACATGGCGGAATGCAGTGTGACACGGATGGCCGAGTCGAGGAATCCGGCTCACCCAAGCTTGGTCTTCACTACAGCCGATTTTGGCGTTCTCACCGAACTTAGCGTCAATCAACTCAAATACATACGCCTCGCCAGACGCCGCAAAATCGGGTTACGCACAGGCGAATCCGCGAAGACGGGCTAGAACGCGGGCACGGCGGCAGGGCCTTCCTGCGCCGTGTTCACCACCATGGACACGAAGGGACACGAAGTCCGCCTTCGTGTCCCTTCGTGTCCTTCGTGGTGAAAACGCCGGCCGGGCGCGCCTTATGTCAGGCCGCCGCCTTCTGGTAATCCTTCACGTCGGTGAACGCGATCTTCGGCCAGCGCTCCTGCTCGTAGCGCAGGTTGAAGGCGCTGGTCGCCATGAACACCGGCGCGCCGTCGAGGTCGGTCGCCAGCGACGAGGGATAGGCGGCCAGAAACTTGTCCATCTCGGCCTTGTCGCCCGAGGCGACCCAGCGGCAGACCTCGAACCGGCTCGGCTCGAACGAAACCGGCAGGCCGTATTCGGCGTCGAGCCGCTCGACCAGCACGTCGAGCTGCAGCGCGCCGACCACGCCGACGATCGCGGCCGCGCCGTCGTTGGGCTGGAACACCTGCACCACGCCCTCTTCCGCCATCTGCTGCAGCGCCTCGCGCAGCTTCTTGGCCTTCATCGCGTCGGCGAGCTTGACCCGGCGCAGGATTTCCGGGGCGAAGCTCGGCACGCCGCGGAACACGATCTCCTCGCCCTCCGTGAGCGTGTCGCCGATGCGCAGCAGCCCGTGGTTGGGGATGCCGACCACGTCGCCGGCGAAGGCTTCTTCCGCCAGCGAGCGGTCCTGGGCGAAGAAGAACTGCGGCGCCGACAGCGTCACCGGCTTGCCGGTGCGCACCAGTCGCGCCCGCATGCCGCGCTGCAGCTTTCCCGAGCACACCCGCATGAAGGCGATGCGGTCGCGGTGGTTCGGGTCCATGTTCGCCTGGATCTTGAACACGAAGCCGGTCATCTTCGGCTCGTCCGCCTTCACCGTGCGGCTCGCGGCGGCTTGCGCGCGCGGGCTCGGCGCGAACTCGGCCATGGCGTCGATCAGGTCCTTGACCCCGAAATCCTTGAGCGCGCTGCCCCACAGCACCGGCGTCAGGTGCCCCTCGAGGAAAGCCGTCTTGTCGAAGGCCTTGAGGCCCTCGACGGCGAGGGTCAGCTCCTCCCTCGCTTCCGCCCGCTCGTGCTCGGGCAGCAATTCCATGACGCGCGGATCGTCGGGGCCGTTGACGGGAATCGTCGCGGCGTCCTTGCCGAGCGGGGTGAGCGTGCTGCGGCGGATGTCGTACTGGCCGGCGAGCGAGCGGCCGCGGCCGATCGTCCAGGTGAGCGGGGCGGTGTCGAGCGCCAGCGTCTTTTCGATCTCGTCCAGAAGGTCGAACGGGTCGCGCGTCTCGCGGTCCATCTTGTTGATGAAGGTGACGATCGGGATGTCGCGCAGCCGGCAGACCTCGAACAGCTTTCGCGTCCGCGCTTCGATCCCCTTGGCGGCGTCGATCACCATCACCGCCGAATCGACCGCGGTCAGCGTGCGATAGGTGTCCTCGGAAAAATCCTCGTGGCCGGGGGTGTCGAGCAGGTTTAAGACGCAGTCGGCGTATTCGAAGGTCATCACCGAGGTGACGACGGAGATTCCGCGCTCGCGCTCGATGCCCATCCAGTCCGAGCGGGTCTGCCGCCGGTTGGCCTTGGCGCGCACCTCGCCCGCGAGCTGGATGGCGCCGCCGAACAGCAGGATCTTTTCGGTGAGCGTGGTCTTGCCGGCGTCGGGGTGCGAGATGATCGCAAAGGTGCGGCGGCGCGCGACGGGGTTGGCTTCGGACATGGGTTCCGGGTTTTCGGAGAGGTTTCGTCTGGTCTAATGCGGCGGCGAGGCAAGGGGAAGGGGATCGGGCATTGGACGAAGAGGCAAAATTTGTCAAGCAACTCTCAACGTGACACAAGCCGTCATCTTTGGCATAATACGGTCACCCGCAAGTGAGGCGTCGATGACGTATCAACTCAATGTCGCCGCAAATGGCCGGGTGGTCCTGCCAGCGGATGTCCGACGACGAATGGGATTGTCCGAGGGCGGAGCTTTGCTGGTCGAGGAGACCCCGGACGGCTTGATCCTCAGGACCGTCGAGCAGGCCGTCGCCCATGCCCAGGCGCTGGCTCGGAAATACACCGCCGACAGCCCGAATGCGTCCGTGGAGGCCTTTCTCCACAACCGACGAGAAGACAGCGGCGAATGACGGAGGTCGTGCTCGACGCTTCCGCGCTGATCGCGCTCCTCAAGGACGAGCCGGGGGGAGCGAAGGTGGCGGGCGTCTTGAGAGCGGCATGCATGGGCGCTGTGAATTTCGCAGAGGTCGTCAGCCATTTCGTTCACGCCGGCATGCCTCCGCACGCGGTGGACGCGATGCTCGCGCCGCTGCCCCTGAGAATTGTGGAGGCGGATGCGGCGCTGGCCCGAGCCGCGGGCGGACTGCGCAAGATCACGGCGGATGCCGGGCTTTCGCTCGGCGATCGCTTCTGCCTCGCCCTCGCGGTGAAGAAATGCGCGCCCGCCTGGACCACTGACCGACAATGGCTGGCGATCTCCGAGCGGATCGGCGCCGAAGTCATTCTCATCCGGTAGCGCTGCGAAAAGGATCGCCACTATGCGGCCTGCGCGCGCATCGTGTTTGCGTCCGTACTCGACAATCGCTTGACCTCGTGGCGGAGGACAGCGAGGGAACTGTCCATGGACTGCCGGGGCGCAAGGCGGTTTCGGGCGTGGAAGCCGGCCTGGCGCGGCGGGCTCCCGTGAAGAAGGATCTCATGACATGCAACGGTTTTTGAAGCTCGTCGCCGCCGGGGCGACCCTGTTCGCCGCGGCCGCGCCGGCCGCGGCCTGCACCCGCGCTCTCTACGTGGCCGACGACGGTCTCGTCATCACCGGCCGCAACATGGACTGGGCCGAGGACATGCACACCAACCTCTGGGCCTTTCCGCGCGGAATCGCGCGTGACGGCGCGGGCGGCGAGAACACCCCGAAATGGACGGCCAAGTACGGCAGCGTGATCGCGACTGGATACGACATCGGCACGGCCGACGGCATGAACGAGGCCGGGCTCGTCGCCAACGTGCTCTATCTCGCCGAATCCGACTACGGGCCGGTCGACGGCAAGCCCGTCCTGTCGATCAGCCTGTGGGCCCAGTATGCGCTCGACAATTTCGCCACCGTCGCCGAGGCGGTCGACGCCCTCGCCAAGGAGCCGTTCCGCGTCGTCGCGCCGAAGCTCCCCAACGGCGAGGGCGCCCAGCTTCACCTCGCCCTGTCCGACCCGAGCGGCGATTCCGCGATCTTCGAGTACCTCCACGGCAAGCTCGTCATCCACCACGGCAAGGCGTACCGGGTCATGACCAACTCGCCGAGCTACGACCAGCAGCTCGCCCTCGACAGCTACTGGCGGGAGATCGGCGGGATGACCTTCCTGCCCGGCACGGTCCGCGCGGCCGACCGGTTCGTGCGCGCCTCCTTCCTGCTCGGCGCGGTCCCGACCAAACCCGATCCGAAGGTCATCACCGCGGTCCCGGAGCAGAAGTTCGCCTACCAGGCCGCGGCGAGCGTGCTCGGCGTGATGCGCGCGGTCAGCGTGCCGCTCGGCATCGCCGCGCCCGGCGAGCCCAACATCGCCTCGACCCTCTGGCGCACCGTCGCCGACCAGACCGACCGGATCTACTTCTTCGACAGCGCCACGAGCCCGGATTCCTTCTGGGTTTCGCTCGCCGACCTCGACCTCAAGGAAGGGGCGCCAGTGAAAAAGCTGACGGTCGCGGGCGGCAGGATCTATTCCGGCGAGGTCGCCGACAAGTTCGCGCCGACGCCCGCCTTCCCCTTCCTGCCCGCAACCGGAATGTGATCGGCCGCCTGCACGGGACGGCGCATTGCCACTGCGGCGCGCCCGGCGTAAACGCCGGGCTTGCGAGGCTGCGGGCCGGCGGGCTGGAGGCGTCTTCAGGAGAGCGGCATGGCGGACGACGACGACGAACGCTTGCGGTCCGGCCTGGACAAGCTCAAGGCCTCGCTGTCGAAGGCGCGGGAAGCCCAGGGGCCGGCGCCGGTTCCCCGGGATCGGGTCTCCGAGGCGGCCCGCGGCGATTCCGGCGTCTCGCTCGGCATGCGCGCGGGCAGCGAATTCATTTCGGCGATCATCGTCGGTTCCGGCGTCGGCTGGGCGCTCGACCGCCTGCTCGGCACGAACCCGGCGTTCCTGATCGTCTTCTTCATGCTCGGGGTGGCGGCGGGCGTCTGGGGCGTCGTCCGCCTGACTTCGCCCAAAGGCGGGGGCTCGGCGCGCGATTCCCGCTTGTCTCATCCGGACGCCGCAGATAAAGGGTTTTCGCGCTCGGCTCCGGCAGCGGAGCCTGACGCCTCGCCTGGGCGGGGGGCGTCCCGCGGAGCCAAAGAGGCCTCCGGCGGGGCGGACGACGACGAGGATTAAGACACGTGGCGACCGATGCGGGACCGGCGATCAATCCGATCGAACAGTTTTCCATTCATGAAATCCTCCCGATTTCGATAGCGCACGTCAATTTCTCCCTGACCAATTCCGGACTCTACATGCTGCTCGCGGTGGCGGTGAGCTGCCTGATCGCCGCGATCGGGGCGCGCGGCGGCTCCGGGGTGCCCGGCCGGGTGCAGGCGCTGGCGGAAATGGGCTACGAGTTCATCGCCGGCATGGTCCGCTCGGCCGCCGGCGAGCACGGGATGCGCTTCTTCCCGCTCGTATTCAGCATCTTCTTCTTCATCCTGATCTCGAATCTGGTCGGCCTGATTCCCTATTCGTTCACCGTCGCGAGCCAGATCATCATCACCGTGGCGCTGGCGCTGATGGTGTTCTTCACCGTGGTCTTCATCGGCGTGAAGGAGCACGGCGCGGGCTTCCTCAAACTGTTCGTGCCGTCGGGCGTGCCGATCTACATCCTGCCGCTGGTGGTGGCGATCGAGATCATCTCGTTCCTGTCGCGGCCGCTCAGCCATTCGGTTCGTTTGTTCGCCAACATGCTCGCCGGCCACATCACGCTCAACGTGTTCGGCGGCTTCGTCGTCATGCTGCTCGGCGCGGGCGCGGCGACCGGCGTCCTCGCCGTCCTGCCCTTCGCGATGACGATCGGACTCTACGCCCTCGAACTGCTGGTCGCGTTCCTGCAGGCTTATGTGTTTGCGATGCTGACCTGCATGTATCTCAACGACGCGATTCACCCCGGCGGTCACTGACACCTCCGATCCTCCCCCAACGAACCGACGAACACCACAGGAGCAACGCATGGAACCGCATGAACTCGCCATTGCCGCCAAGTATGTCGGCGCTGGTCTCGCCGCCATCGGAACGGGCGCGGCCGGCATTGGCGTCGGCACGCTGTTCGGCCAGTTCCTCAACGGCGCGCTGCGCAACCCGTCGGCGGTCGACGGCCAGTTCGGCCGCCTGATCTTCGGCTTCGCGGTGACGGAAGCGCTCGGCATCTTCGCGCTCCTGATCGCGTTCCTGCTGCTGTTCGCCGTCTGACGAGAGCCGGCGCCGCAATCGTATTGTTCGGGAAGGCGCGCTAGCGGAGCCTTCCCGCGTCACCGCATCCCAAAGGTCGCGCGATGGCTGAGGCCCAACAAACCCAAACGGAAGTCGGCCAGGAGGGCGGAAGCCACTCCAGCTTCCCGCCGTTCGACGCGAGCACGTTTCCCTCGCAGCTTCTCTGGTTCGCGATCGCGTTCGGCTTCCTCTATTGGTTCATGTCGAAGCGCGCGCTGCCCGCGATCGGCAAGGTGATCGAGGACCGCAAGGCGCGGATCGCCCGCGATCTCGACGACGCCACCGCCATGCAGCAGAAGGCCGACGCCGCCGCCGCCGCGCACGAGAAGATGCTGGCCGAGGCGCGCGCCAACGCGCAGGCCCTGGCCCAGGCGGCGCGCGACCAGGCGGCCGCCGAAACCGACACGAAGCGCAAGGCGCTCGAGGCCGATCTGGCCGGCAAGATCGCCGAGGCGGAAAAGCAGATCGCCGCCACCCGCGACCAGGCGATGACCAACGTCGCCGAGATCGCGCGCGACGCGGCCGGCGCGATCATCGAGCGGCTCGGCGGACGCCCGGCCGATCCTGCGGCGGTCAAGGCCGCGGTCGAGCAAGTCCGGTCCTGAGCGGAGAGCGACGATGCATTACGACGCCGAATTTTTCGTTCTCTGCGGGTTCATTGTCTTCGTCGGCCTGCTCGTCTATCTCGGCGCGCACAAGGCGGTCCTGAAGGCCCTCGACGCGCGCGGCGAGGCGATCCAGAAGGAGCTCGACGAGGCCGCCAAACTCCGCAACGAAGCGGTCGCGCTTCTGGCCAGCTTCGAAAAGAAGCGGGCCGAGGCCGAGGCCAGCGCCGCCGCGATCGTGGCGGAGGCCAAGGCGCAGGCCGAGCAGCTCAAGAAGGACGCGGTCGAGCGCATGAACGACTTCATCGCCCGGCGCACCCGGCAGGCGGAGTCGAAGATCGCCTTCGCCGAGGCGCAGGCGGCGGCGGACGTGCGCGCGGCTGCGGCCGATCACGCCGCCAAGGCGGCCGAACTGGTGCTCGCCGGCCAGATGCAGGGCGCCGGCGGCGCCGATCTCGTCTCGCGCGAGATCGAAGGGCTGAAGGCGCGCCTGAACTGAACGCAAGGGCCGTCGGCCGCGTCGCGACCGCTGGCGGCGGGATGGGATAGGCGGCGGCCGCGCTTGATTTGCCGACCGCCGCGACGCATTGTCCGGCGGCGCGCCGTTCGCGAGACGCGGGCCGCGCTGCCGAGTTGGGGGATGACAACCATGCTTCGCGCCATCATGGGTTCGCTGGCGTTTCTGGGCGCCGTGTCTCTGGCGCACGCCGATGCGCCCGGACCGCAGCCGATCACGCAATACGAGACCCCGGCCGAGGCGATGTGGAAGCCGTTCTCGGCCGACCTGCCGACGTGCGACGACGCCGGCGTGCTGTCGACGATCTCCGGGCGCTTCGCCGAGGCCGAGAACACCTACTGGGGCGGCGTCAACGCCGTCTCCGGCATCGACGGCGTGCGCGAGATCGGTTTCCGCGCCAACGGCCTCGCCTACATTCCGCGGCGCTATTGCGTCGGGCGCGCCGCCGTCGTCGATTCCCGCGACCCGCCGCCGCAGCGTCCGACGGAGCACACCGTCGTCTACGAGGTGGTCGCCGCGGGAGGAATCATCGGCTGGAGCTGGGGCGTCCAGTGGTGCGTCGAGGGCTTCGATCGCAACCAGGCCTATTCGCCGGACTGCCACGTCCTGCGGCCGATTCTCGAGCGCTGGCTCGGCGAGCAGCCGGCGGTCGTCAAGGCGCGCTACTGACCCCGGACCGCGGCCCGATGACGCGGCTCGCGGTCGCGGCCCTCGTCCTCGTGGGACTGTGCGCCGCCGCTTCCGCGGCCCGCGCCGACGAACCGCCGGCCGCGACGGCGCCGTTCGATTATTACGTGCTGGCGCTGAGCTGGTCGCCGGGCTTCTGCGCCCTCGGCGGCGAACGGAAGTCGCCGCGCCAGTGCGCGCCCGGCGCCGGATACGGCTTCGTGGTCCACGGCCTCTGGCCCGACAATCGGTTCGGCCCCGACCCGGAGGATTGCGGCGACGCCGACGTCTCGGACGCCGACCTCGCCGCCGCCCGCGGCCTCTATCCGACCGATGGGCTCGCGGCCTACGAATACCGCAAGCACGGGACCTGCAGCGGCCTCGCCCCGGCCGATTATTTCGCGGCGGTGCGCGCCGCGCGCGACGGACTGGCGATCCCGCCGCAGTTCCAGGGCGTGAGCGCCTGGACGCGCATGGACCCGGAGGCGATCCGGCGGGCGTTCATCGCCGCCAACGCCAACATGCGGCCCGACAATCTCGCCGTGACCTGCGCCAGGGGCCAGCTCGTCGACGTGCGCGTGTGCCTGTCGAAAACCCTGCGTGCCTTCGCCGCCTGCCCGCAGGTGGCGCGCAACAGCTGCCGGCGCGATTCGATCCTCGTCGCGCCGCTCAGGTGAACCCGGCCCGGACTCCCCCGCGATGAATTACCGTCACGCCTTCCACGCCGGCAATTTCGCCGACGTCGTCAAACACGCGATTTTGGCGCGGATTCTCGAATACCTGAAGCGAAAGGACGCGCCCTTCCGCTTCATCGACACTCACGCCGGCGCGGGGCGCTACGACCTGACGTCGCCCGAGGCCCGTCGCTCGCCCGAATGGCGCGACGGCGTGCAGCGGGTGCTGACCGCCTCGCCGCCTCCCGCCGTCGCGGCGCTCCTGGAGCCCTATCTCCGGGCGCTCGGGCCGCTCGACGCATCGGGCGTCCCGGCCTTCTATCCCGGCTCGCCGGCGGTCGCGCAGACGCTGATGCGCGCCGACGACCGGATCGCGCTCTGTGAGGCCCATCCGGAGGAGCGCGAAAAGCTCGTCGCCGCGCTCGGCCACGACAGCCGCCTCAGCATCGTCGGCACCGACGGCTATGTCGCCCTCAACGCCTACCTGCCGCCGCGGGAGCGGCGCGGGCTGGTCCTGATCGACCCGCCGTTCGAGGCGCCGGACGAGCCGAAGCGGGTGGAGGAGGCGCTGCGCCGGGCCCTGCGCAAATGGCCGATCGGCGTCTTCCTCGCCTGGCGGCCGATCCGCGAGGCGGCGGCGGACGCGCATGTCCTCAACAACCTCGCAGCCCTCGGCCTGCCCGCCATGCTCCGCATCGAGATCGACGTCGGTCCGGGTCCGGCCGGCGCCCAGGGACAGCGCCCGCTTTCGCGCGCCGGTCTTCTCGTCGTCAACCCGCCGCACACGCTGATCGACGAGGCGCGCGTCCTCCTGCCGTGGCTTGCGGGCGTCATGGGGCGCGACGGCCGCGGCGCCTCCGTGTGCGCCTGGCTCACGCCGCCGCGGTGACGGCGCTTGCCGGGAGCGCGCGGAGTCGTTTAAGACTGAACGATTAACCGATCGGGGGGAGCCCAATGTCTCTGCCGGAAGTCCTGAAAGGCAGGCTGCGCCTGCCCGTCGTGGGCGCGCCGCTGTTCATCATCTCGCATCCGGCGCTGGTGATCGCCCAGTGCAAGGCGGGAATCGTCGGCTCGTTCCCGGCGCTGAACGCGCGGCCGCTCTCCCAGCTCGACGAGTGGCTGCACGAGATCACCGAGGCGCTGGCGGCGCACGACAAGGCCCATCCCGAGCGCCCCTCGGCGCCGTTCGCGGTCAACCAGATCGTGCACAAGTCGAACGCGCGCCTCGAGCAGGACCTCGAACTGACCGTCAAGTGGAAGGCGCCGATCGTGATCACCTCGCTCGGCGCGCGCGAGGACGTGAACCAGGCCGTGCACGGCTACGGCGGGATCACGCTGCACGACATCATCACCAACCGCTTCGCCCGCAAGGCGGTCGAGAAGGGGGCGGACGGCCTGATCGCGGTCGCCGCCGGCGCCGGCGGCCACGCCGGCTCGATGTCGCCGTTCGCGCTGGTTCAGGACATCCGCGAATGGTTCGACGGGCCGCTGCTGCTGTCGGGGGCGATCGCCACCGGGAGGGCGATTCTCGCGGCCGAGGCCATGGGCGCCGACCTCGCCTACATCGGCTCGGCCTTCATCGCCACCGAGGAAGCGCGCGCGATCGACGCCTACAAGCAGGCGATCGTCGAGAGCGACGCCTCCGACATCGTCGGCTCGAGCCTGTTCACCGGCATTTTCGGCAACTACCTCAGGCCGTCGATCGTGAAGGCGGGCCTCGACCCGGACAACCTGCCGGCCGGGGAAGCCAAGGCGATGAATTTCGCCTCGGGCGGCGCATCCGACGCCAAGGCGTGGCGCGACATCTGGGGCAGCGGGCAGGGCATCGGCGCGGTCAAGGCGGTGCATCCGGTCGCCGACCTCGTCGCGCGCTTCGAGCGCGAATATCTCGAGGCCAAGCGGCGCATCTGCGGCTGACGCCGGCCGGCCGGGCCGTCGGGTCCGGCCGCTCGAACGCGACGAGTCCGGTCGACGTCCCGGCGGCGGCCGTCAAGCGTGCGCATCGGCGTCAGAGTGGATAGCGGGGAAAAGCCGGGCCGAGGCGACGTCCCGCCTTGGCTCGGGCGCGGCGCCGGGGCTATGACCCCGGGCGGCGGACACGGCCCGCGCGAGCCTCGACTTTGTCGAGGCTCGCGCGACGGCGTATCCTCGCGTCGCTGATTCGCGTGTCTTTCGCGTTCGCCCTCACACTCCAGCTGTAGAAAGACGCGACAACGCCCATGGCGACCGTCGAAGCCCTGATCCCACGCCCCGCCGCAACCGAGGCGCGCCCCTACCGCGTTCCGCCGGCGAACGTCGAAGCCGAACAGGCGCTGCTCGGGGCGATCCTGATCAACAACGACGCCTTCGACCGCGTCTCCGACTTCCTGCGCAGCGAGCATTTCGTCGAGGAGCTGCATCGCCGCATCTACGAGATCGCGGGCGCGATGATCCGCCAGGGCAAGCTCGCGACGCCGATCACGCTCAAGACGTTCCTCGGCGACCACGACCTCGGCGGCATGACCGTGTCGCAATATCTGGCGCGGCTCGCGACCGAAGCCACCACCATCATCAACGCCTACGACTACGGGCGCAGCATCTACGACCTCGCGCTGCGGCGCGACCTGATCGGCATCGGCGAGGACGTGGTCAACGTCGCCTACGACGCCCCCGTCGACTCGAGCCCGCGCGAGCAGATCGAGGAGGCGGAGCGGCGGCTCTACGCGATCGCCGAGGGCGGGCGCTACGACGGCGGGTTCCAGCGCTTCTCGGACGCGCTCAAGATCGCCGTCGACATGGCGGCCAGGGCCTACGAGCGCGAGGGGTCGCTGTCGGGCATCGCCACCGGCCTGCACGACCTCGACCGCTACATGGGCGGCCTGCAGGCGTCGGACCTGGTGATCCTCGCCGGGCGGCCGGGCATGGGCAAGACGGCGCTCGCCACCAACATCGCCTTCAACATCGCCCGCGCCTACGAGGGGCGGACCCGCGCCGACGGCGGCATGGAGACGGTCAACGGCGGCATCGTCGGCTTCTTCTCGCTGGAAATGTCGGCCGAGCAGCTCGCCACGCGCATCATCGCCGAGCAATCCAACGTCGCCTCCTACAAGATCCGCCGCGGGGACATCACCGAGGGCGAATTCCGCCGGGTCGCCGACGCCGTGACCGAAATGCAGGCGATTCCGTTCTACATCGACCAGACCGGCGGGGTCTCGATCGCGCAGCTGACGGCGCGGGCGCGGCGGCTCAAGCGCCAGAAGGGCCTCGATCTGCTGGTGATCGACTACATCCAGCTGATGACCGGCTCGAAGTCGCGCGACGGCAACCGGGTGCAGGAACTGACCGAGATCACCACCGGCCTCAAGTCGCTCGCCAAGGAACTGGCGGTGCCGATCGTGGCGCTGTCGCAGCTCTCGCGTCAGGTCGAGTCGCGCGACGACAAGCGGCCGCAGCTCTCCGACCTGCGCGAATCGGGCTCGATCGAGCAGGACGCCGACGTGGTGCTGTTCGTCTACCGCGAGGAATACTACCTCAAGAACAAGGAGCCGCGGCCGGGCGGGCCGGAACACATCGAGTGGATGACCAAGATGGAGAGCGCCCACGGTCGCGCCGAGGTGATCATCGGCAAGCAGCGCCACGGGCCGACCGGAACCGTCGAACTGCAATTCGACGCCGAGGTGACGCGGTTCAGCTCGCTCGCGCGGGAAGACGCGATCGCGGAGATAAGGTAGGGCATGAAGTCCGAGGCGCGGCGACGGAGTTGTCGCCGGCGGGCGGGATTGCAAGCGTTCAGGCCGGGCCGTAAGCGCGGCGCTCAGCTGGAGCGGGAACTCGATCCGAGCGATCCAAATTTCTGAGGCTACGATGAGCGGGGCGTGCAATCGCTACGGCGAACGGCGCGAGAGGGCCGGTTAGCTTAGCTAGCGTTTCGGAAGACCACCGAGGCGCAGTCTCAGACAATGGAGCCGAGCGCTCGGTGTCCCGATCAACGCTGGCTAGAGGAGCACCTCCAGAGGAGTGCTCCTTCACGATGGTGATTGTTTCCTCCTGTCCCGCGGGCGTGGGAGGGTCGTCGTAGCTTTTCGTTTAGCACGGAGTCCCTGTTGGGCGCCTGTTCGGCAAAGTCTCTTGCAACCCGGCGCGATTCACAATACTCTCCTCGCAAGCGTAAGTAAAAAGTGTTGTTGTTAAAGTACGAAGCTCTGGCGTGCTCTCTATGCCGGCTTGGTAGATTCAAACAAATTTTATAACGCTTAGCGAATCGAGAGGTTCGAGATGCGCACTCTCTTTTTTTTGATCGCCGTGGCGCTTCCCATCCCCGCCTTTGCTGATGAATTCAATCTGGCTGCGCCTGAAAGCGTTTCGCAACTTGAACCTGTGCATGTCTGGGCAACGCAGTATTATGATCATGCGGCAAAAGCGAACGAGGGTGCCGGGTCAGTCGCCTTGCGCGACAAGGACGGCCATGACCTTGGAGTTTCTCTCTCCAAAAAGGATTGGTGCAACGCCGCGATGGAAGGCACGGTAATCGTTACAGCCGGCAGCCAAGTCCGCGCATTTAATGCGGGGGGACTAGGCGCTGAGGATCAGACAGATTGCGGAGATGTGTTCCCGAAGGTAAGTGATAGAACTAAGGCGAATATTCGTAAGCAGAGGTTTTTTGAACTGGAAGCCAAAGACAAATTTGGAATGGGTGGGACCGACAAATACCGTCTAATCCCCTACCGGTCAATCGCCGTTGATCGTGATACGATTCCATGGGGTACAGCGTTATTTATACCGCGACTTAAGGGGGCGAGGATAACGCTTCCCGACGGGTCTACGGCTGTGCATGATGGATATGTTTATGCCGTTGACCGCGGAAGTGAGATTAACGGCAGTCATATCGATTTTTTCACGGGCGTAAACCGCGTGAACCCGGCGCCCGGTGTTATTACCTCAACTCCGAAACGTGGATTTGTTGCGTACATTGTGAAAGATGATTCGGTCGTTTCGACTCTGCGCTCTCAGCACGTGAGGTATGGGGACTAGGCGTCATTAAATATTCGAACTGGCTGAGGACTCGATACGCGTCAGGGCGGATATTAGGATGACTTGGTGACGGCACGTTTCGTTTATCTCAGTGCTTCGCTTCGTATCGGGCGCCAAGATGACCGCTTGGAGAGTGCTTTGACGTGTTCGTGAAGGTCCTCCGGCAACGGCGGCGCGTTGCAGTCCCGCCGTTCCTGACGGGCGCCGTGAATGCGTATAAGCGCTGCCTCGCACGCGTCCTACAGACGGAAGCCCTCTCGGAGTCTGCGCCTGTTCCAGGCCGATCCCGAATTACCGCACGACCGGCGGCGACCCCCTTTACGCGTCGGCCCGCAGAACCTACTCGGGCCAGACGTCGCCCGTCGCCTCCTCGAACGTCCACGGGCAGGCCGCCGGAAATTCCTCCTCGTCCATCGCGGTCTCCCTGGCGGCCTTGAGGATCGCGACGTCGTAGGCCGCGGCCATGGCTTCGCCGGTCTTCGCGCGCAGGCTCGGATTGTCGGCGAGGTGGTTGAGGACTTCCTTGCGCTGTTCCTTGATCGTCAGGCTCGAGCTCCGTCCCCGAAGGTTCGGCTGAAATCGCCATTTGAGAAGATGCAGGAGAAGAATGGTCAGGCGGCTCACGAGTTCGCGCTTCTCCGCCCGACCCAAGGATTCGATCTCCTCCGCGATGTGTTCGACGTCGGCTTCGGCGAGCCTGCCGCTGCGCAGCAGCGCCGCCTGCTCGTGCGCCCACGCGTAGAAGTCGCTGTCGTAGGCGGTTTTCATCGGCTTGTTCCTCTCCTGGGCATCCTACGCAACTCCCTACGTTGTCATGCCCGCGAAAGCGGGCATCCAGAGCCGCGGGGCGAAGGCTGGGGCAGTGCGGGGCCGCGACGACGCTTGTGCCAGGTTGAACCGCTCGATCCCCGCTTTCGCGATGCACATATCCATTGGACGCGCGTACCCTTCCCCAGCTTTGCTGGGGAAGGTGGCCCGTCAGGGCCGGATGGGGTGTGGAAAGCAGGATTCCTGCGGCGACACGGGGACGGCGACGGTCGGGCAATCCGTCCAGCGCCGATGAAGCGGCCCACACCCCATCCGGCGCTGCGCGCCGCCTTCCCCGCTTCGCGGAGAAGGGGGAACGCCCCGGGCGCTGCGAAAGGAAAGGACTTGTGTGCATCTGCTGGCGCTTTCGCGGGGAGGACAGTGGAGGAGTTTCCGAGCGCGCCCCGGCAGTCGCCATCTGAGAGAGTTGGGTTTCGATCGTTCGGTCACCGTCAGGGCTTGTCGATATCCGGCCATTCGTTCTTGGCAGCGCGGTTGGCGAGCGCGAGGCGGGGGTCAAGGATGCGAAGCACCGGCAACGCCGGCGCGCGCGAAGCGTGCGTCCTTGACGTCCGCCTCGTCGTCTCGCCGATAATGAACAGCAAGAGCGAAATGGCCCGTCGGACACTGTCCGACAGATCCAGTCCAAGTTTATACACGCCATCCTACCCGAAACCAACGACCGGACCGTCGAGCCCCGGTTCTCCGCCGGGGGCAACCCCGTTCCGCGCGCTCACGCGGGAAGACACGATCGCAGAAATCCGCTAGGAAGCCGTCCGAGGACACGACGCGGACGCAATCCCGCCCTGAACGGAACGGATATCGGACGTCCCGGCGCGTATTTCGGCGCGCCTCACATTGGAGTTTGGCATGAACCTGACCGCCGCCCTCGGCTTCGCCGCCGCCCTCGCCGGGGCCGCGCTCTCGACCGCCCTGCCGGCGCGGGCCGACGAATTCTCGCCGGCGCAGAAGCAGGAGCTCGGCGCGTTCATCCACGACTATCTGGTCGCCAATCCGGAAGTCCTCAAGGAGGCGATCGAGGCGCTCGACAAGCACGACAAGGACACCGCCGAGGCGGAGCGCCAGAAGGTCGTCGCGGGCCAGGCCGGGCCGCTGTTCACCTCGAAATATCAGGCGACGATCGGCAACCCGAACGGTTCGGCGACGCTGGTCGAATTCTTCGATTACAACTGCCACTACTGCAAGGGCGCGCTGCCCGACATCGCCAAGCTGATCAAGGACGATCCCAACCTGAAGGTCGTGCTCAAGGACTTCCCCGTCCTCGGGCCGGGCTCGGTCGAGGCCGCCAAGGTCGCCGCCGCCGCGCGCAACCAGCTTCCCGGCGACAAGTTCTGGGCCTTCCATACCAAGCTTCTCTCCGCGCGCGGGCCGGTCGGCAAGGCGGAGGCGATGGCGGTGGCGAAGGACCTCGGGCTCGACATGGACAAGCTCAACAAGGACATGGACAGCGCCGACGTCAAGGCGGGCCTCGACGAGACGATGCAGCTCGCCGACGCGCTCCAGATCAACGGCACGCCGACCTTCGTGCTCGGTCAGGATCTCGTGGTCGGCGCGGTCGGCTACGACCAGCTCAAGAACAAGGTCGACTCGGTCCACAAGTGCGGCCGCGTCGCCTGCTAGGCGATCGGCGACGCGGCGGCCGCGTCCTTTTTGCCGGCGGCGCGGGGGCGTCAGGGGGAGCGTCGGGCGCGCCGGGCGGGCGTCGTTCTGAATCGACAGGCGAGGTTTCGAAGTGACCGCCATCCAAGCCATCATCATGGCCGTTCTTCAGGGCGTGACGGAGCTGTTTCCGATCTCGAGCCTCGGCCACGCCGTCATCCTGCCGCGCCTGCTCGCCTGGAACGTCGATCTCAGGGCGCCCGACTGGCTCGCCTATCTGACGGTGATGCATCTGGGAACCGCGATCGCGCTGCTCGCCTACTTCTGGCGCGACTGGTACGCTTTCGCGGTGTCGCTGATCGGCCTGCGCGGCGAGCGGTCGATCGCCGACCGCCGCGTCCTGCTGCTCGTCGTGCTCGCCACGATCCCGGCCGTGGTCATCGGCGCCGGGCTGCACAAGATCCTGACCGAGGCGTTCGGGTCGCCGGCGGTCGCGGCGGCGTTCCTGATCGTCAACGGCTTCCTGCTCTATTTCGGCGACCTCGTCGCCGGCGAGACGGTCGGAAAGCTCGACCAGCTCAACTGGAAGGGGGCGCTGGCGGTCGGCTTCGCTCAGTGCTTCGCCCTCATTCCCGGCATTTCCAGATCCGGCTCGACCATCGTGGCCGGCGTGATCGCGGGTTTGCGGCACGAGGAATCGGCCCGATTCTCCTTCCTCATGGGCACGCCGATCATTCTCGCGGCCAACGTCTACGAGGCGCCGAAGCTCTTGAGGGAAGGCGCGACCCTCGGCCCGATGGCGATCCTGTCCGGCGTGGTGGCGGGAATCGTCGCCTATCTCAGCGTGTTGTTCCTGATGCGCTACTTTCACAAGAACGAATTCGAGGCGCTGCGGCCGTTCGCCTATTATTGCTGGGCGGCCGGCGCCCTGTTCCTGGCGATCGTCCTGTTCAGCTGATTCGAAGCGCGCGGACCTTGGCGGCGGGCGCCGCCGTCCTATATTGCGCTCTCGCGGACGGGGAATGGGCCGCGACAGCGAGGGCGCAATGTCCACCATCGAGGTCATGCCGGCGCGGCTCACCGGCGAGGAGACCGCCGATCTCCGGCGCGCGATCGCCTGCCTCGAAGCGGCGAGCTTCGCGCAAAGGCTCACCGACGCGGTCGGACGCCCGATCGGGGCCATCACCCGCAATGCGCCGGAGGCCGCCCGCCGCTTCATCGCCCGGGCGAGCGAGAGCGCCTTGCGCTCGGCGCTGACGCTTGCGCTCACCACCATCGACCGGAAGCGGGCGGCGCGGCCCGCGGGCCGCGCCCATACGCTCGCGGCCGCGGCTTCGGGCGCGGTCGGCGGCGCGTTCGGACTGGCGGCGCTGCCGGTCGAACTGCCGCTGTCGACGGCGATTTTGATGCGCTCGATCGCCGAGATCGCGCGCGAGGAGGGGGAAGACCTGGGCGCGCCGAACGCCGCCCTCGCTTGCGTCGAGGTGTTCGCGCTGGGCGGACGCGGGGAGGAAGCGGCCTTCGAGAGCGGCTATTTCGCCATTCGCGCCGCCCTCGCCCAATCGGTGAGCGAAAGCGCGCGATTCCTCGCCAGCCAGGGGCTCGGCGCGCAATCGGCCCCCGCCGTGATCCGCCTGCTCAGCCAGGTCGCGGCGCGGTTCGGCGTGATCGTGAGCGAGAAAGCGGCGGCCCAGGCGGCCCCGATTCTGGGCGCCATCGGCGGCGCCGCCGTCAACGCGGCGTTCGCCTCGCATTTCCAGTCGCTGGCGCGCGGCCATTTCATCGTGCGGCGGCTTGAGCGGACGCACGGCGCGGATCTGGTCGCGTTCGAGTACCGCCGCCTGAAGGGCGAGGCGGACAGGAAAGCGGCCTGACTCCGGCGGGGCCGGGCGGACGATGACTCGCGCGCCGCGCGACGGGCGACGGGGCAGGCGCCGCTGGGGCTCGGCGGCGGCCTTCGCCGTCTGCCTCCCGGTCGGCGTCGCGCTCGCCGCCGGCTCGCCGATCCCGGCGCTCACGCCCGTCCCGAGCGCCCCGAGCGCCCCGCCGCCGCCGATGCGAATCCTGCGGGTGACGAGCTCGGACCCGGCCTGCCAGCCGAACTGCCCCGAATGGATCTCCGCCGAGGGGATCATCAGCCGCGGCACGGCGTCCGCTCTGGCGAAGGCGCTCGACGGTCTCGGCGGCCGCCGGCTGCCGATTCTGATTTCGTCCTACGGCGGTTCGGTTCGCGACGCGCTGGACATGGGTCGCCTGATCCGCGCGAGGCGTCTCGCGGTCGCGGTCGCGCGCACGCTGGTTGCGAACTGCCCGCAGCGCGCCCGCGAATGCCCGGATGCGCGCGGACGCGCGATGGTCGACGGGGCGGTGTGCGCCTCCGCCTGCCCGTTCGTGCTCGCCGCCGGCGTCGCGCGCCTCGTCGGCCCCGCGCCGCGGGTCGGCGTCCACCAGATCACGACCGTGTTCGAGGAGACGGAAGGGGCGGACCGCCCGAGGAGGACGGTCAAGGTCTACGAGCAGGACTGGGTCGACCGGACGGTGGCCGCCTACCTCGCCTCGGCCGGAGTGGGCGAGCCGGTGATGGAGTTCCTGCGCCGGACGCCGGCGGCGAGCATCCGCTGGCTGAGCCTCGACGAGATCAAGGCCTCCCGCCTCGCCAGCGAAGCGCTCGACCCCGCGGCGCCGATCTCGACCGAAGGCGGGGGCGGCCTCGCCGGCTTCGCCTTCGGCGACCTGGCGAAGCCCGACGTCATGACGGCGACGGCGCCCGATCGCGGCGGCCTCGGCGCCGTCCTCACGCTGACCTATCGCCGCGGCGGCGGGGCGCTGGAGCTCGCGCTCGCGCGCGCCGGCGAGCGCGCGACGAAATTCGAGGTCGGCTTCGCGCCGGCGCCGGGCGCTTCGCTCGCGTCGGTCGAGGCGCGGGAGCGCACTGCGCGCCCGCTCCTGCCGCGCGACCGTTTTTGCGCCCGCCGCGGCGACGGGCCGCTGGTCGTCACGGCGGCGGGGCCCGCGTCGCCGCCACTCGCCTTCGACCTCGCCGGCGCCGCCGACGTCGAGGCGCTCGCCGCCGAGGCCTGCCCGTAGACCTGCGGCCGCGCCCGGGAAAAGTCGCCGCCGTTGCTACACTTACGCTACGGCCGCGGGCTGATCTTAACGCTTCGTCAACCAATCGGCTCCAAATATGGTTAACGAAGCGCGAACGGACCGGCATGATGAACGCCCACGTGACCCCACAACAGGCATTGAATTTCCGGGGCCGGTCGCTGCTGGCCTTCGTGCTGGAGCCGACCCTGCCGCTCGAGGCGTGGTTCGCCACGCTCGACGCCTGGCTCGTCCGCTCGCCCGCCTTCTTCGCCGCCAAGCCCGTCATTCTCGAAATGGCCGGGGTCGACATCGACCTGAAGGCGTACCGTGACCTGCTCGGCGCGCTGGCGCGCCGGCACGTCCGGGTGATGGGGGTGGAGAACGCCAGCCGCTCGCTGGTCGGGCCGCACCTGCCGCCGGTCGTCTCGGGCGGACGCGCGGTGAGCGCGACCGCGCTGGTCGACGACGAGGCGCCGCCCGCCGCCGCGCCGGCGAGGGCTGCGGCCTCGGAGCCCTTGTTCGTCGACGGCAACATCCGGTCTGGCCAGTCGATCGTGCATCCCGACGGCGACGTGACGATCGTCGGCCGCGTCGCTTCGGGCGCCGAGATCGTCGCCGGCGGCAGCGTCCACGTCTACGGCGCGCTCCAGGGTCGGGTGATCGCCGGCATCTCGGGATCGCCGGACGCGCGCATCTTCTGCCGCGAGGGGCGCGCCGAACTCCTGTGCATCGGCGGCGTCTACGCGACCGCCGAGACCATGGACCCCGCATTCGAAGGCCGGAGCCTCGAGGTCCGGCTCGTGGGCGAGGAGCTGAAGCTCCGCGCCCTCGACTGAAGCTTTTGAAAGGACAGAGCGTATGAGCAAGGTGATCGTCGTGACCTCCGGCAAGGGCGGAGTCGGCAAGACCACCTCGGCCGCCTCGATCGGCGCGGCTCTGGCGCAGACCGGCCAGAAGGTGTGCGTCGTCGACTTCGACGTCGGCCTGCGCAACCTCGACCTCGTCATGGGGGCCGAGCGCCGCGTCGTCTACGACTTCATCAACGTCGCGCAAGGCGACGCCAAGCTGGCGCAGGCGCTGATCCGCGACAAGCGGGTCGAGACCCTCTACCTGCTCGCCGCGTCCCAGACCCGCGACAAGGACGCGCTGACCGACGAGGGCGTCGAGCGGGTGATCGGCGAGCTCAGGGCGAGCTTCGACTGGGTCCTGTGCGACAGCCCGGCGGGAATCGAGCGCGGCGCCCTGCTGGCGATGCGGTTCGCCGACGAAGCGGTGGTGGTGACCAACCCCGAGGTTTCGTCGGTGCGCGATTCCGACCGGATCATCGGACTGCTCGACGCCAAGACGCGGCGCGCCGAGGCCGGCGAGCGGATGGAGAAGCGCCTGCTGCTCACCCGCTTCGACGCGGGCCGCTCGAGCCGCGGCGAGATGCTGAGCGTCGCCGACGTGCTCGACATTCTGTCGATCCCGCTGCTCGGCATCGTCCCCGAGGATCAGGAGATCCTGCGCGCCTCCAACGTCGGCGCGCCGATCACGATCAACGGCTCGACCAGCCCCGCCGCGCGCGCCTATCGCGACGCCGCGCGACGGCTGATGGGCGAGACCATCCCGATGGCGATCCCGGACGACAGGAAGACCCTGTTCAACCGTCTGTTCAGCCGGAGGGCCGCATGAGCCTCTTCCGTTTCCTCAAGCCCCGCGGCTCGGCGCCGGTGGCGCGGGAGCGGCTGCAGATCCTGCTGTCGCACGAGCGGGCGGCCATGGGCCCGCGCGACCTCGTCGCGTTGTTGCGCGACGAACTGCTGGCCACGATCGGACGCCACGTGCAGATCGACCCCGACAAGCTGGTGGTGAAGATGGACCGCGCCACCGGGTACTCGACGCTGGAGATCGACGTCGAGATTCCCTGCGACACGGCGGCGCCCGCGCGGCCGCAGGCGACGGCGGCGTGAGAGGCGCGGCGGATCGCGGGCCTCGCGGGCGCGCGCGCTGACCGCGAGGCATGAACACACCTTCGTCCCAACCTGACGCCGGTCAGCGCCGCACGCCTCCTCCCCCCTTGTGGGGGAGGCCGGGAGGGGGGTCGGGCCATGCCTATCCGTTGGGCGCGGCAGGGAATCTCCCAAGCTTGGCGTGACCCCCCACCCTGTCCCGCCCCCACAAGGGGGGCGGGAGACGTCGCTCGCCACTCGAAGTTCCGCCGGCAAAGGCATGTGATCCAGTAGGTCGCTGACCGCGCGGTCGCGCTCGGCGAGCGCGGCTGCACAGGGCGGCGTCCGGCTATCCGCCGCGGGCGCGCCTCTTCCAGCGCCGCAGGCGAGCCTGCGAAAAAATCGGAGGCCGCCGACCTCCCGGCCACGCCCGCGCCAAACCCGTCCTGCAAGACCCTGCTCGGAACCGCCGCCCATCCCGGATTCGGCCTGCCCCGGAAAGCCCCGACATGTCCGACAACCCGCTGCTCGAACCCTGGACCGGCCCGTTCGAGGCGCCGCCGTTCGACCGCATCGCGCCCGGCCATTTCCGCCCCGCCTTCGACGTCGCCCTGAGCGAGGCGCGGGCTGAGATCGACGCCGTCGCCGTGAACCCGGACGCCCCGACCTTCGCCAACACGATCGAGGCGCTGGAGCGGAGCGGCGCCGCGCTCGACCGGGTGGCGAAGGTGTTCTTCACCCTCGCCGGCGCCGACACCAGCGACGAAATCGAAGCGATCGAGCGGGAGATCGCGCCGAAACTCGCGCGCCACAGAAGCGACACCTATCTGAACGAGGCGCTGTTCCGCCGCGTCGACGCGCTGAAGGCGCAGGCTGCGGGACTCGGCCTCACGGCCGAGCAGGCGCGCGTCCTCGACCGCTACCATCTCGACTTTGTCCGCGCCGGCGCCGGCGCCGAGCCGGAGGCGAAAGCCCGGCTCGCCGCGATCGGCGAGCGGTTGGCGACCCTGTCGGCCGCATTCGGCCAGAACGTCCTCGCCGACGAAAAGGCCTGGACGCTGTGGCTCGACGACGGCGATCTCGACGGCCTGCCCGATTTCACGGTGGCGAGCGCCGCGCGCCTCGCCGCCGCCCACGGCGAGCCCGGCCGCTACCTCGTGACGCTCGCGCGCTCGAGCGTCGAGCCGTTCCTGCAGTTTTCGGCGCGCCGCGATCTGCGCGAGGCGGCCTTTCGGGCCTGGGCGGCGCGCGGCGAGAACGGCGGGGCGACCGACAACCGCGCCATCGCGGCCGAGACGATCCGCCTGCGCGCCGAGCGCGCCCGCCTGCTCGGCTACGAAAGCCACGCCCATTACCGCCTCGCCGACACGATGGCCAGGACGCCGCAGGCCGCGCTCGACCTGCTCGAGTCGGTCTGGGCGCCGGGCGTCGCCGCGGCCGAACGGGAAGCCGAAGCCCTCGCGGCGATCGCAGCCGGCGAGGGCGGCAATTTCCAGGTCGCGCCGTGGGACTGGCGCTATCTTTCGGAAAAGCGCCGAAAGGCCGAGTTCGACTTCGACGAGAGCGCAGTCAAGCCCTATCTCCAGCTCGACCGGGTGATCGAGGCGGCCTTCCATGCCGCGAGCCGGCTGTTCGGGCTCAGCTTTTCGGAGCGCTCCGACCTCGCGCTGCCTCATCCCGACGCGCGGGCGTGGACGGTCAGTCGCGACGGCGCGCCGATCGCGCTGTTCGTCGGCGATTATTACGCGCGGCCATCGAAACACAGCGGCGCCTGGATGAGCAACATCCGCGGCCAGGACCGGCTCGACGGCCCGCGCCTGCCGATCGTCCTGAACGTAATGAATTTCGCCAAGGGCGGCGAGGGCGAGGCCGCGCTGCTGAGCTTCGACGACGCGCGCACCCTGTTCCACGAGTTCGGCCACGCGCTGCACGGCATGCTGTCGGACGTGACCTATCCGGCCGTCTCCGGAACCCGCGTGCCCGGCGACTTCGTCGAATTCCCCTCGCAGCTCTACGAGCACTGGCTCGAGCAGCCGGAGCTGCTGCGGCGCTTCGCGGTCCACTACCAGACCGGCGAGCCGATGCCCGAGGCGCTGATCGACAAGCTCGTGCGAGCGCGGCGCTTCAACCAGGGCTTCGCGACGGTCGAATACACGGCGTCCGCTCTGGTCGATCTCGCGCTGCACCTCGAACCCCGGCCGGACGACCTCGACGTGGTGGCGTTCGAGCGGGCGGAACTCCAGCGCATCGGCATGCCCGACGGGATCGCGATGCGCCACCGCACGCCGCATTTCCAGCACGTCTTCTCCGGCGGCTACTCGGCCGCCTATTACAGCTACCTGTGGTCCGAGGTGCTCGACGCCGACGGGTTCGAGGCCTTCGCGGAGGCGGGCGACCTCTTCGACCCCGAGGTCGCGCGCCGTCTGCACGACTTCGTCTATTCGGCCGGCGGCAGCCGCGACTTCGAGGAGGCCTACCGCGCCTTCCGCGGCCGCCCGCCGTCGCCCGACGCGCTGTTCCGCAAGCGGGGACTGGCCCAGGCTTCGGCGTAAGGCCTTCGAGCTGCGGCGAGGGCTAACCCCGAGCCTCGGCGCTCGCCCCCTCCACCATCCCCCGGATCAAGTCCGGGGGTCGCATGGTCCCCCTCCCCCGCCTCGCAGGGGAGGACATCGCCGCCGCCGCGCTTTCCTCCCCCGTGAAGCGAAGCGGAACGGGGGAGGGGGACCAGCCGAAGGCTGGTGGAGGGGGCCCGCCGAGCGGCAGGTCGGCCGGGACGCGATGGCCGGGTTACCGCACGAGCCCTCGAAAAGGCCGGAGCCCGGTCGGGACCGCGCGGTCTTCGCCCCGCGCTCCGCGCTAGCCCGCCCGGGCCGCGGCCCGCTCGTACCGCTCCCGGACCCCGGCGGTCGGCCGCAACGCCAGGCGCTCGGCGAGCAGCGCGCGGGCGAGCCGCCAGCGCCCCGACCGTTCCGCGGCGGCGATCAGGGTCAGGGCGACGATGTCGCGCTGGGCGTGGCTGCCGCCGATCCGGTGCGCGTCATACCGCGCAGGCAGAATCGCCTCGATCGCCTCGGCGTCCCGGCCCTCGCCGTAGCGCAGCATGCCCTCGACGAGCCGCCGCCCGACCTCGGCCGTGACCGTGTGGTTGTGCCCGCGGCCGGCGCCGACGTAGTCGTCGAGCGAGCGGCGCAGTCGCGTCGCGTCCTCGGGGTCGGGCGAGCGCGCCGCCGCGAGCGCCGCGTGCAGATCGTTGAACGCCAGCACGTGATCGTCGACATGGCCGCGCCAGGCGCGGGCGACCGGCGCCCAGCGGTCGCCGACGTCGACGCCTTCCAGTTCGAGCCGCCACAGCAGGGCGGCGGCGTCGCAGCGGTCGAGCGTCAGGTCGTCGGCGAGCCGTGGCGCGACGAAACGGTCGTAGTTGGCGAGAACCCTGTCCGCGCGGCCCTGTTCGATAAGGTAGAGCGCGAGATGCCAACCGTTGTGGCCGGCCATGAAATGGGCGGGTCCCCACGCGTCGTGCGTCGCCTCGAGGAAGGCGATCCCCTCCTCGGTCCGGCAGGCGGTCTCGAACACGTGCGCCAGCGCATGCGTCGCCCAGGCGTCCTTCGGGTTCCGGGCGAGGGCCTCGCGCGCCGCCGCCTCGGCGCGGCCGAGATCGCCCGTCTCCTCGAGGCCGAAGGCGTAGGCGCCGAGCACGAAGCTCGCCAGCGGATGCCCAGCGTCCCAGGCGGGCCGGACGCGCGCGATCGAATCGCGGATCGCCGCCGACTGGCCGAGGAAGAAATAGCCGTCCTGAGCCAGGCGCAGCGCGAGGGCGTCGGTCGGCCAGTCGACCAGGATCGCCTCCCAGGCGAGCGTGGCGTCGATCGACCGCCCCTCGGCCCACGCCTCGACCGCGGCGAGGTGCAGCCGTTCCCGCGGCGAGGCCGCGGCGAGGGCGCGCCGCGCGGCGTCGATCGCAGCGACGACTTCGGGATGGTCGCCGCGAAAGCCGCCGATCAGGAACAGCCCGGCGATCGCGGTCGCGCCGAGACCGAAATCCGGCTCGGCGGCCAGCGCCTGCTTCAGGTGGCCCACGGGGTCGCCGGTCACGCCCCAGTAGTCGGCGACGGCGCGATCGTAGGCCGCGGCCGCGTCGGCCGAACCCGTCAGCGACAGCCCCAGTTGATCTTTCGCCATTGACTGCCGCCCTCGCAATACCGACCTTCCGGCCGCGACCCTAGCGCTGTGTCGCCGCGACGTCGAAAGGAAACCGGGCATGAAGGGCAAGACTGTGGTCGCGACCGGCGCGACGTCGGGGGTGGGCGAAAAAGCCGTGTTGGCGCTGGCTCGCATGGGCGCGCGGATCGTGTTGGTGGCGCGCGACCAAGCCCGCGCGCAGGCGACGCTCGGCCAGCTCGAGCGCGTCGCGCCCGGCCTCGGCCACGCCGCCCATCTGGCGGACCTCTCCAGCATGGCCGACACCCGCCGGGTCGGGGGCCTGATCGCCGGGTCCGAGCCGCGGATCGACGTTCTGGTCAACAACGCCGGCGCGATGTTCGCCGACCGGCGGGTGACGCCGGAGGGGCTGGAAAGGACGTTCGCCCTCAATCACATGGCCTATTTCCTGATGACGCGCGCGCTTGGCGGGACGCTGCGCGCCTCGGCGCCGGCCCGGGTCGTGTCGACCGCCTCGGACGCGCACGCCTGGGCGAGCCTCGATTTCGCCGATCTGCAGGGCGCGAAAGCCTACAGCGGCTGGCGCGCCTACGGCCGGTCGAAGCTCGCCAACATCCTGTTCACCCGCGAGGCGGCGCGCCGGTTCGCCGGGTCCGGCGTCACCGTGAACTGCTTTCACCCCGGCTTCGTCGCGAGCCGGTTCGGTTCGGAGACGGGCGGCTGGGTGAGCCGGCTCGTGCCGCTCGCGCGCGCCTTCGCGCTCACCCCCGACCAGGGGGCCGACACGCTGGTCTATCTCGCCTCCTCGCCCGAGGTCGCGGACGTGACCGGCGGCTATTTCGTCAAGCGCAAGCGCGCCGAGCCCTCGGCCGCCGCGCGCGACGACGCAGCGGCGAAGCGGCTGTGGCTGGCGAGCGAGGCGCTGGCCGGGCCGTGACCGGGTCACGCCTTCCCGCTTTTCCGGCGAGCGGGTCTGGATGCGCCGCGCCGCCACGCCGCTTCGAGCGCTGCGCGCAGTTCCGGCTCGGTCAGCGCCGAGAGGGTCGCGCAGGTCCAGCCCTGCCGGCCCCAGGCGTTGTCGAGCGCGGTGAAGGCGTCGGGCGCGACGGCGCATTTCAGCGCCTGCTCGTCCGGCGAAAATTTCAGATTGGCCGTCCGTTCGTCGGGCGCGAGCGTCGCGAAGGTGACGCGCGCCCTGAACGCCCGGCGATCGAAGTGCGGGTATTCGGCGACGCCGTCGAGCGCGAGCGCGATGCGGCGGAAGTCGGCGGCGTCGGTCATGGCGGCGCTCCGGCGGCGAATTGCGGCTCCTCATGCTAGGAGCGTCCGAACTTGCATGAAAAGGCGGACGAAATGGCGGCGGACAATGCAGCGGCGCGGCCGGCGCTCGTGGTCGGAGCGGGCCCGGCGGGCCTGATGGCGGCCGAGGCGATGGCGCGCGCCGGCCGCAAGGTGGTGGTTCACGACGCGAGCCCGAGCCCGGCGCGAAAATTCCTGCTCGCCGGGCGGGGCGGCCTCAACCTCACCCACTCCGAACCGCTGCCGCTTCTCCTCGGCCGCTACGGCGCGGCGGCGGACCGCCTGCGGCCGGCGATCGAGGCCTTCCCGCCCGAGGCGCTGCGCCATTGGGCCGCCGAACTCGGCGAGGAGACCTTCGTCGGCTCGAGCGGCCGCGTCTTCCCCAAGAGCTTCAAGGCGACGCCGCTCTTGCGCGCCTGGCTCAGACGGCTCGCTGCGCTGGGCGTCGCGCTGACGTCCCGCTCGCGCTTCGTCGGCTTCGGCGACGGCGGCGCCCTGCGCTTCGCATCGCCGCAAGGCGAGGACATCATCGAGGCGGCGGCGGTCGTGTTCGCGCTCGGCGGCGCGTCGTGGCCGCGGCTGGGCTCCGACGGCGGCTGGGTCGAGGCCTTCGGCGCGGCGGGCGTCGAGGTCCGGCCGCTCGCGCCCGCCAACTGCGGCTTTCTGGTCGCCTGGTCCGACCACGTGCGCGGCCGGTTCGCCGGCGCGCCGCTCAAGACCATCGCGCTTCGCCACGGCGACGCCCGCGTACGCGGGGAAGCGGTGGTGACCGCGACCGGCCTCGAAGGCGGCGCGATCTACGCCCTCTCGGCCCGCCTGCGCGACGCGATCGCGGCCGACGGCGGAACGACGCTCGCCCTCGATTTCCGCCCCGACGTGGACGAGGGCGCGCTCGCCGCGCGGCTGGTTCGCAAGCCGGGCCAGTCGGTCGCCACGGTCCTGCGCAAGGCCGGGCTGGCGCCGGTCGCGGCCGCGCTGATGCGCGAGGCGGGTCCCCTGCCCGAGAGCCCCGAGGGCCTCGCCACCCGGGCGAAGCGTTGTGAATTGCGCCTCACCGGCGCGGCGCCGATCGCCCGCGCCATCTCGACCGCCGGCGGCGTCGCCTGGAGCGAGATCGACGACGATTTCATGCTCGTCCGCCGCCCCGGCCTGTTCGTCGCGGGCGAGATGATCGACTGGGAGGCGCCGACCGGCGGCTATCTGCTGCAGGCCTGTTTCTCGACTGGCGCCGCGGCGGGCCGCGCCGCCGCCCGCTTCGCTGCGGCGGCGGATTTGCCGGCGGCGGGTCGAGCCGGGTAGCGGGGGCGAGGGCCGTCCGGCCCTTCGGTCCCATTGGGCGAGGTCGGCGAGGGGAGTTTCCGGCTGGAGCGGCTTGGGTTGCCGGCCGGACCGAAAGTTATGGTTCGGGCGGCGGCTAGACTAGGCGGCGACCTTTGTGGCGAACACGCACGGCTCGGCGTCAGTGGGGGCTGCAAAAATTGGCCACCAGAAGTTGTGCGCGGTCCAGCCCAACTCCCGACCGCCAACCTGCTGGAGCAGGATCAGCGCCGGCTTCGAGCGATGATCGTCAAGGACCTTCTTTCGGAGGGCGGTGCCGAGGATCGACCTGCCGGACTTGTCGCCTGAAGCGGCTCGCGACAGCTTTCTCCCGGTCTCGACGTAGATCAGGATCTGTCCATCCCCACCTTGTGCCACGGCGGCGTAGTAATCGATCAGGCCGCGCATCGCGCCCCATTCGAACTCGACCGTGTCGAACTCCATGCTCTTTGCAATGGAGTCGATGATCGTGATCGCTATCTCGCGGTCGACGGCGACGAAGTCCCCCGTGTCGCGCCACTCCGGCGCGATAAGGCGATCCAGGTCGGCCTGGATGTTCGCCATAATCGCGCCGCCCTTGGTCTGGAAGTCGCTGGGCAGGAGCATGTCGTCGGGAGAGACGGCTACGACATTGCTGAGTAGCACCTTGTTAGGGGCGCAGGGACGTACTCGACGTTCGGAATCCGACTGGATGAACACGACGCCGGCATCGTGTGCTCCCGTCTCGAAGGCTTTCCTCAAAGACCCTTCCAAGGCATTGATGGTGAACAGGCGATCGTACACGGCCCGTGATGTGTAGAACCGGGTGACTGCCAGATCGCGGCGATCGCGATTTCCGTACATTCTGGAGTGCTGGAGTACCGTGTCCGCTTGCATCGTCTTTGGGTTACGTCCGTAGTAGAACGATATTAGATTCGGGATGGTGATGCCTCGGTCAAGGATGTTACCCCCAACCCAAATATTGTAGGGCGTGCGTAGTTTTAGCTCGGCGTTGGAGTCAAGCAAAGCCATGACATCGGTGTCTGAGTTGACCTTCTCGACGGCAACATCGTCGCTCTGCAGCGCATCGATGAAGGCCTCGAAAGCTTCCTTGCGGTCTGGAAGATTGCCCTTGTCGGCAAGGACCGACGTTTCAAGGTCCTTGAATGCAGCGTCAAAGAGCGGACGCAGTTGCGTCGGATCGTTCTCAGCGGCGTTGACGATGGCCTGAAACATCCAGTCGATGACCTGATCCTGCCACGCGTGCGCGGCGCGCGCGATGTCGTTGTGGATCACCATGGCGTACTTCTTCGCGCGCTCGCCGCCTTCCCGTTGTTGCCATCGGCGGACACCAACAGCGACAACGAAGGTGACGATCGCCCTACGCAGACCTGAAGCATTATCCGTCTCAAGAACGTTGTTAGCGCTGATGCGCCGCTTGTCGGGACGTCGGAGCGCGTCCTGCTCTTGCTCGGCGACCTCGACGATCAGCTTCGATCGAGGATCGTCGGTATCGAATTGGCCGAAGTAGTCGTTTCCGCCGACATAGCCGGAGTGGATGGGCAGAAGCTTCGTGAAAGCGGGGCGCTTCGGCTTGAACACGCAGGTGGCATCTACCTCTTCGTAATCTTGAGGTTGTAGGTACAGCGAGTAGGGTGTGGCCGTAACCTGCAGGAACGCGATCCCTTTCGTCATGTTGCGCAGCTGATCGATCTGATCGGCGATGGCGCCCTGGTTGACGGCAGCGTCGCCGACCTTCCGAACGAAACGCACGCTAGCTAAGTCGGCCTCGTCATCCACAAGCA
The DNA here is from genome assembly GCF_003315135.1 of Roseiarcus fermentans. GTDB lineage: Bacteria > Pseudomonadota > Alphaproteobacteria > Rhizobiales > Beijerinckiaceae > Roseiarcus > Roseiarcus fermentans. The sequence goes on along the minus strand of NZ_QNRK01000003.1, from coordinate 224,970 downwards.
GGACCTTGCGATCGTGCAGGTCTTTGTGCTGCTCGATGAACTCGATGAGGCGGGCGAGATTGCGGGCCTGCTTCTTCGCCACGATGACCACCTTCTTGCGTAACTCGCTGCGGCGCAGCGTGCCCGGCAGATTCATAATGTCGACCACCAAGAATTCGTCATCCTCGATGAACTCCGCGAAGTCGCCTTCAAGCCGACGGACCGTCTGCGCTGAAAGCGTCTTGGTACCCTTGGTCAGCACGATGGCCATGTCGTATCCACAATCGAAGGCCCGGGCGATGACACCGACGAAGGCGCGGGTCTTGCCAGATTGGATCTTGCCAAGGAGCATGCCCGGCTTGTCGCCAGTGGTCGAGGCGTTCTCCAGTTCCCCGACGATCTCCTCGATGCAGTTCGAAAGAGCTTCGTCGTCGCTCCGGAAACTCTTGAGCCGCGAGTAGAAGGACGAAGAATTATCCAGAGAGCTCAGCTTCCGGTTGTTGCGCTTAAGCCACGCGCGAATCTGAGTACGCCGGAACACCGGGCCGGACGCAAGTTCCTTGAGGGGTTGCGGAAAATCGGGCGAGCGCACTCGCCAGTTCGCAACCGCTTGTGTGCTGACGCCCCCCATCGCCGCAATTTCAGCGATGCCTACCAGATCGTGTTCCATGTCGCCTTCCTGTGAGCGCCTGCCAGTCCGTGTACATCACTCACAGATCAACGTCAACTCGCGTGACGTTACCGCGCGGGTCACCAATCCCTCACGCCCAGCGCGGAGCGCCGTCGCAAGGTTCCGAGCATTGCACAGGCTCGCAATGGTTTTACATTCCAAGAGCGAAACCTCAGCCTCGATAGGAAGACGTGGCTCGAAGACGCTTCGCGGCTTCCTCCCATTTGCACGAATTCGGCAAGCAGGCGTAGCATGGTGGACGGCGGACATCGCCGCGGGGCATCGCGCGAAGACGCGAGTTGCGCAGGGAGGAAGGGCCATGGGCGCGGATCGCTTCGGGAAGGTCAAGACCGTCCTTCGCGTCACGAGCGGCAACTTCCTCGAGATGTACGACTTCTTCCTGTTCGGCATCTACGCCCGGCCGATCTCTCACGCGTTCTTTCCGAGCGACAGCGCCTACGCCTCGCTGATGGCGACCTTCCTCAGCTTCGCCGCCGGGTTCGCCATGCGTCCGATCGGCGCGCTCGTGCTCGGGCCGTACATCGACCGGATCGGCCGGCGCAAGGGCCTGATCGTCACGCTGTCGATCATGGCCTGCGGCACGGTGCTGATCGCCTTCGTGCCCTCCTACGCCGCCATCGGCATGCTGGCGCCGGCGCTGGTGGTGCTCGGCCGGCTGCTTCAGGGATTTTCGGCCGGCGTCGAGCTCGGCGGCGTGTCCGTCTATCTCTCCGAGATGGCGACCCCCGGCCACAAGGGCTTCATGGTCAGCTGGCAGTCGGCGAGCCAGCAGGTCGCGGTCGTGGTCGCGGCGCTGCTCGGCTTCGCGATCGCCAATCTGATGGCGCCCGCCACCGTCGACGCCTGGGGCTGGCGCATCCCGTTCTTCATCGGCTGCGCGATCGTCCCGTTTCTCTACGTCATCCGCCGCTCGCTCGAGGAGACGGCCGAGTTCGCGGCGCGAAAGGTTCATCCGACGCTGGCGCAGATCTACGAGACGCTGGCCGCCAACTGGGCGATCGTGCTCGGCGGCGTGGCGATGGTGATGATGACCACGGTGTCGTTCTATCTCATCACCGTCTACACGCCGACCTTCGCCCGCGGCGTGCTGAAGCTCAGCGAGTCGGACGCGCTGCTCGCGACGATGGCGATCGCGGCGTCGAACTTCGTCTGGCTGCCGATCTCCGGCGCGCTCAGCGACCGGATCGGGCGCAAGCCGATCCTCCTCGTGTTCACGGCGCTGGCGATTCTCACTGCCTATCCGGCGCTCGCCTGGCTCGTTTCCGCGCCGACCTTCGGCCGGACGATGGCGGTCGAGTTGTGGCTGTCGTTCCTCTACGCCGGCTACAACGGCGCGATGGTGGTGGCGCTGACCGAGATCGTGCCGGCGACGGTGCGCACCGCCGGCTTCTCCCTCGCCTACAGCCTCGCCACCACGCTCGGCGGCTCGTCGCTGGCGATCTCGACGTTGCTGATCGAGACCACCGGCGACAAGGCCGCGCCCGGCTACTGGATGAGCTTCGCCGCCGTGTGCGGGCTGATCGCGACGCTCGCGCTCTATCGCCGGCGGGCGCCGAACCCGAGGTTCGCGCCCGCGGCCGGGTAGCTCGCCGCTCCCGGCCGGGCCGCTATCGCGATTCTCTTACGGTGTCGACTGCGCGGTCGACGATCGCGCGAACGGCGTCCACCGGCTGCCTGTCGAGGCTTTTCTCCTGGACGCCGGCGAGGAACGCGGTCAGCGCCTCCCGGTCCTGGCCCTCCAGGATCCGGTCGCAGAGCTGCTCGGCGTAGGCGGTGAGCTCCCCCTCGTTGCAGTCGGCCGGCAGGTCCCACACGCCCTTCATGATCTCGACGATCGCTCCGATCGACGCGGCCCTGTCGGCCGGCGGCGGCCCTTCCGCCGCCGGCTCGCCCGCGCCCCAGGCGCCGCGCCACGGCGTCTCGGGCACCGGCGTCAGCGGCGGCCGGCCCGCCGCCCAGGCGATGAGGTTGTCGATCACGCACTGGGCCATGGCGTGGCGCGTTGTCACCGAGGCCGAGCCGACGTGCGGCAAGAGCACGACATTGTCGAGCGCGAGCAGCGCCGGCAGAATGTTCGGTTCGTTCTCGTACACGTCGAGGCCCGCCGCCAGGATCGCGCCGCTCCGCAGCGCCTCGACCAGCGCCTGTTCGTCGACCAGCGAGCCGCGGGCGATGTTGATCAGCACGCCGTCCGGCCCGAGCGCGTCCAAAACCTCGCGGTTGACGATGTGGCGCGTCGCCGGCCCGCCCGGCGCCGCGATCATCAGGATATCGCAGGCCTCGGCCATGCCGATCAGCGTCGGATGATGGCGGTAGGGGACGCCCGCCTGCGCCCGGCGGCCGTGATAGGCGACGGCGAGGCCGAACGCCTCGGCGCGGCGGGCGATCGCCTTGCCGATCCGGCCGAGGCCGAGAATGCCCAGGGTCCGCCCGCGGAGGCTCGCGGTCAGCGGATAGGGCGCGTCGAGCCACTGGCCCGCCCGCAGGTAGCGCTCGGCCTGCGGCAGCCGGCGCACCGCCATCACCGTCAGCGCCATGGCGATGTCGGCGACTTCGTCGTCGAGCACGCCCGGGGTGTGGGTGACGACGATCCCGTGCTCGCCCGCCCATTTCGCGTCGACGTGGTCGTAGCCGACGCCGAAGCTCGCGACGATCTCGAGGTTCGGCAGCCGGCGCATCAGCGCTGCGTCGATCCGGCCATGGCCGCCGGCCGACGCCACGGCGCGGATCGAGGGTCCGTGCGCCGCAAGCCAGGCCTCGCGGTCGGGCTCGAGCCACAGGCGATGCAGCGGGAACCGCTGCTCGATGAGTTCGGCGACCACGCCCATGCCGGCCGATGGCATGACGACGTCGGGTAGCTCCATGCGAAAACGCCCTTTCCGCTTTCCAAGGGCCGGCCGGACATGGCACATGCCCGCTCATGACCAGCCTCGACGGCGCCGCGCCCGCCCGGCGACTCCCCCTCGTGCGGCGCCTGATGCTGCGGGATTTCCGCTCCTACGGCGCGCTCGATTTGAGGATCGGCGGCCGGCTCGTCGTCCTATGCGGCGAGAACGGCGCCGGCAAGACCAATCTGCTCGAGGCGCTGTCGCTGCTCGGGCCGGGCCGCGGCCTGCGCCGGGCCGAGCTTTCCGAATGCGCGCGCCTCGACGGGGCCGGCGGATTCACGCTCTCCGTCGAGGTCGAGGAAGACGGAGAGACCCGGCGCCTCGGCTCGGCCTGGAGTCCGGCCGAGGCGGGCGGCGGCGAGCGCAAGCACCGGATCGACGGCGCGCCCGTCGCCTCGTCGCGCGCGTTCAGCGACCACGTCCGCATCGTCTGGCTGACGCCGGCGATGGACTCGCTGTTCGCGGGCCCCGCCGGCGAGCGGCGGCGGTTTCTCGACCGCTTCGTGCTGGCGATCGATCCCGGCCACGGCGCCCGGGTCAACGCATTCGAGCGCGCCTTGCGCGGGCGCAACCGGCTGCTCGAGGAGGACCGGCGCAACGCCGCCTGGCTCGACGCGGTCGAGCGCGAGGCGGCCGAACTCGGCGTCGCGATCGCGGCGGCGCGGCTCGAATGCGTGAGCCGGCTCGAGGCCCTGATCGCCGCCGAGCGCGACGACGCCTCGCCCTTCCCCTGGGCGCGGCTCGCCCTCGACGGCGAGGTCGAAGCGCTCGCGGCGAGCGGCCCGGCGCTCGACGCGGAGGACCGTTACCGCGCCCTGCTGCGCGACAATCGCGGCCGCGACGCCGCCGCCGGCCGCACCCTGGTCGGTCCCCACGTCGGCGATCTTTCGGTCTGGCACGGCCCCAAGGACGCGCCGGCCGCGACCGCCTCGACCGGCGAGCAGAAGGCGCTGCTGGTCGGCCTCGCGCTCGCCCACGCCCGCCTCGTCGCCGACATGTCGGGGATCGTTCCGATCGCCCTCCTGGACGAGATCGCGGCGCATTTCGATCCGCGCCGCCGGGCCGCCCTGTTCGTCGCCCTCGCCCGCCTCGGCGGCCAGACGTTCGTCACCGGCGCCGACCCGGCAACCTTCGCCGACCTCGCGGATCGAGCGGAAGCGTTCGAGGTGTCGGCGGAGACCGGCGTCAGGAGCCGGGCTCAGGCGTGACCGGCGTCGGACGACAGCGTGCCGAGGTTGGCGCCGAGCGTGGCCAGCGCCCGATCGTACTTGCTGGCGTCGTCGGCGTCGAAGATCAGCTTCGGATCGGCCGGGCAGGTCAGCCAGCCGTTGGCCAGGATCTCGCTCTCGAGCTGGCCGGAGCTCCAACCCGCGTAGCCGAGCGCGAGCACCGCGCGCGACGGGCCGTCGCCGCTGGCGATGGCGCGCAAGATGTCGATGGTCGCCGTGAGGCAGATGTCGTCGGCGATCTTCACCGTCGAGTCGGACGCGCCGTAATCGGCGGAATGAAGCACGAAGCCGCGCCCGGTCTCGACCGGGCCGCCGCGCACCACCCGCACCGCCCCGGCCTTCGGCGGCAGGCGGATCGCGGGCTCCGCCGGCACGACGCCGAGCTGGCCGAGCAACTCGGCGAAGTCGATCTCGTCGACGCGCTGGTTGATGATCAGGCCCATGGCGCCGTCGTCCCGGTGCGCGCACATGTAGACGACCGACCGCGCGAAAGGCCCGTCGCGCAGCGATGGCATGGCGATCAGGAACTGGCCTTCCAGACTGACCGGAGGCGGGGGATTCGTCTTCCTCATTCGCCCTCGCGGGTTCTCCCTGCCCCTGAGTGAGGAGTCATGCTAGTTGAATTCGCGGCCGGGGTACAGGAGCGCTATGACGTACGCCCATGAGATCAAGGTCGCAATCGGCGCCGCCGGACTCGTCGCCCTGACGCTCGGCGCGCCGCCGCTGGCCGCCGACGCCTTCTCCACCGACTGGGCCAAGGCCGCGAAGTCCGACGCGCGCCTCGTCGCCGCCAGCCGCACCCTCGCGGGGTTTGAAATCCGGCTCGCCCCGGGCGCGATCACCTATTGGCGCGATCCCGGCGACGCGGGCGTTCCGCCGACTTTCGATTTCTCGAAATCGAGCAACGTCGCCGGGGTCGAGGCGTCGTTTCCGGCGCCGAAGCGGATCCGGGAGCAGGACGGCAGCGAGGCCTTCGGCTACGATTCCGACGTCGTGATCCCGCTGACGGTCGAGCCGAGCGATCCGTCGAAGCCGGTGACGCTCGCGCTCGAGGCGAGCTACGCCGTCTGCGAAAAACTCTGCCTGCCGGCGCGCGCCAAACTCGAGCTGACCTTGCCCGGCGCGGCCTCGCCCGATGCCGGAAGGATCGAGGCGGCGCTTGCCGCGGCCCCGCGGGTCGTCGCGCCCGAGGCCTTCGCGATGACCGGCGACGCCGCCGGAGGCTGGCGCGTCTGCGTGGCCCGCGAGGAGGGGGCGCCGCGGGACCTGTTCGTCGAGCCCCCGTCGGGCTGGTGGGTGACGGCCGCCCCGGACCGGAGCGACGGGGCGCGCGACTGTTTCGCCGTCGCGGTGCGCGACAAGCCGGCGGGCGCCGCGCCGCCGGTCGCCCTGCGGCTGACCTTGACGGGCGGCAAGGCGCCGGTCGAGACGACCGTCGTCGCGCGCTAGCGGCGGTTCGACCTTTCCAGTCCGGTCGGGCTGTTCGCCTCTCGAGGTCTCCGCGGATGTCTCGACTCTTCCGTTTCGCGAGGATTTCGACGTTGCGGCTCCCCAGGAGGGCGGCGGGACGCCCCCGGTCAGTCGAGATGCAGGGAGCGGATCGCCAGGCGCACCTCCAGGGTCAGCATGACGAGCGAGCCCATCAGAAGGAGAAGGGCGAGGACAAACATCACGGCGACCCCGACACGATGTTCCAGTCCCAGCGCCGCGAAGGTGAACGCGACGATGAGCAGCGCCGCCGTGCTCAGCGCGCTCAGCACCGAAAGATAGATGGCGCGGTTCAGGAGGCGGCAGCGCTCCGCGAGCACGGCGAGGTCGTCGGACGAGTCGCCGCCGACGCCCGGGATCCGGACGGGCGTCATCGCCCGCGTGCGGTCGGCTGTTCGCTGCAGGCGCGAGGTCAGGATCGACAGAAAGCCGGCGACCGCGCCGAGCAGAAAGGCGGGCGCGGCCGCATGCGCGATGACCTGGCTCAGCCGATCCATGTTCGAAATCTGGTCGAGCATCCCGCCTCGCCTTTCCGCCGCGCCGTTCGCCGACGTCGCCCTTGGACCGGCGGCGCGCGCTTGGCAAGACGCGAGGGACGGGATCGCGTCCGGCCTCGGGCGCGGGCGCCTGGCCGGGCGGCGGTCCCGACCCTTCGGGTCTCGTCTTGCGTCGGGTCCTGCGAAGGCCAATGATGGCCGGACAGGCGAAGCGCCGGAGCGGATCCAATGCGCGCCCTTGCGTCAGCGACCGTTTTCGCCCTCGTCGAGCAGGCCGGCGTCGCGCTCGCCCTGACCCTGACGAGCCCCGACCTCGGGCCCGGCGGGCGCATCGCCGACGAGCAGGCGTTCGACGGGGCCGATTGTCCGGGACGCAACGTCTCGCCTGCGCTGCTCTGGTCCGACGTTCCCGCAGGGACGCGGAGCTTCGCCGTCGCCATGGTCGACCCGGACGCGCTCTCGGCCGGCGGCTTCTGGCACTGGTGGGTCTACGACCTTCCCTCCGACGCGACCGGCCTGAAGAAAGGCGCCGGAAGCGGCGCGGGCCTGCCGGTCGGCGCGGCCGAAGGGCGCAACGACTTCGGCCCGATCGGCTACGGCGGCCCTTGCCCGCCGAAGGGACAGCCGCACCACTACGCGATCACCGTCTATGCGCTCGACATCGACCGGCTCGGCCCCGCGTCCACCGCCTCGACCGCGACCTTCGACGCCGCCGTGCGCGCCCACGCGCTCGCCAAGGCGACTCTGGTCGGCGTCTTTGCCCGATGACGCGGTCCTCGGCGCTTGCGTCGACGCCCCTGGCGCGGAATGCTTCGTATCGCAGGGAAGTCGGCGATGGCGCGCCGGGCGCCGTTCGCCCAACCAGGGAGACGCAGGATGCGCGGATTCGGTTTTGCGGCGGCGGTCGCTCTCGGTGGGCTCGCAACCTCGGGCGCCGGGGCCCTGACCCTGACGAGCCCGGACATCAAGCCTGGCGGCAAGATCGCCGACGAGCAGGTGTTCAAGGGCTGGGACTGCGCCGGCGGCAACGTGTCGCCGGCGCTCGCATGGTCCCAGGCGCCGAAGGGGACGAAGAGCTTCGCCGTCAGCGTCTTCGATCCCGACGCGCCGACCGGCTCCGGCTTCTGGCACTGGTGGGTCGTCAACCTGCCCCCCGACACGACCGGCCTGGCGAAGGGCGCGGGCGGCGGAACCGGGCTGCCCGCCGGCGCCGTGCAGCCCCGCAACGATTTCTCCACGGCCGGCTATGGCGGCCCATGCCCGCCGAAGGGCCTGCCGCACCATTATCAGATCACCGTCTACGCCCTCGATGTCGACCGGCTCGACCTCGACGCGAACGCCTCGCCCGCCGTGTTCGGCTTCAACGTTCACGCTCATACGCTGGCGAAAGCGACGCTGACGGGCCTGTACGGGAGGCGTTGAGCGCGCGCGGGAGGAGATGCGTCGCGCCGCCGGGGGAGCGCGAGACCTGCGGCCTCGCCTCGCCCGACCGTCACGCCCCGCCGCGCGCGCCGATCAGGAGCAGGAGCCCGAAGGCGAGCACCGCGAGCGAGGCGGCGAACTCGAAGGCGCGGGCGACGAGAGCGGCGCGGCTATCCTCGCCGGAGGCGAAGCGCATGGCGACCGCCTTGGCGGCTGACGCCATCGCGGCGAGCGACGCGGTCGTGACCGCGACGCCGAGCGCCATGGCGAAGGTCGCTGCGATCCCGGCCGGGAAAACTCCCTGCGCGAGCGCGAACACCAGCATCAGGATCGCGCCCGAGCAGGGTCGCGACCCGGCCGCGATCACGGTTCCCGCCGCCTCGCGCCAGGTGAGCGGACCCGAAATCGCCGCGGCGTCCGGCGCGCAGCACAGATCCGCGGCCGCCCCGGGCTCGGCTGCACGGTAGGGCGCCGCGGCGGACAGCGCCCGGGGCCTGGCTTCCCACGCGATGCCGGCGAAGACGGGCGCCGCGGCCAGCGCCTCGCGACGCTCGAACCGTTCGCGCAGGGCGGCGACGAGCGCGCCGCCCTTGCGCCAGCAGAGCCACAGGCCGATGGCGGCGACGCCGGCCGAACTCGCGACGCTCAGCCAATCGGCCGCGGCGTTCATCTGCGAGGCGGTCGCGTGGACAATCAGCGCTGCGGCGCCGACGAGGAGGATCGCGACGATCGCCTGCAGGAGGGCGGCGAGGAACGCCATGACCACGCCGCGCCTGAGCGCGCTTTCGTTGGCCATCATGTAGGAGGCGATCAGCGCCTTGCCGTGCCCCGGCCCGGCCGCGTGGAAGACGCCGTAGCCGAGTCCCAGCGCCGCCAGGCCCCAGAACGCCGACGGGTCGCTGTGCAAAGCGTGAACCTGCTCGGCCATCAGGTGCGTGAGGCGGGACTGCGCGGCGATCACGAAGCCGGTGACGCCGCCTTCGGCGCCGCCGCCGCCCTCGCCGCCGCCGACCGCGAACGGGCGATGCGCGATTTGCGCCGCCGCCGCCGCGGGCGCGAGCAGCAGGGCGGCGAGGGCGCGGGCGAGGGTCGTCAGGGCTTTCGTCATGGGCAGGCGATGATCGCGGCGCTCGCCATCTTGAACCCGAAGTTCGCGCCCGGCGACAGATTGGTGAAATAGGACTCGGTGAGTTTCGACTTGTCGCCCGCCTCGAGCGGCTTCGGCTTGGCGACCGAGGCCGAGCATCCGGCGGGCGCCGACACGAGCGTGATCGGCGTCTTGTCGTCGTATTCGAAATCGATGAAGAATTCCGGATCGGCGACGCGCAGGGTGAGGAATTTCGCAGGCCTCGTCGGCTCCTTCAGCGGCACCGCGACATGGAAATGCACGAGGTGATCCGGCCTCTCCTCCATCCAGTAGTCCGTCACCGAGCCGAAATCGACCGGCTTGCCGCCGTTCTTCAGCGTGGTGAAATAGCCGACGTCGGCGAGGCCGGCCGCGTTCTCGCGGGCGAGCGGGGCGAATTGTTCGCGCTTGACGAGGTCGCCGGGCTTGGCGAGTCCCTGGGTCGCGAAGGACGAGTACATCTCGTCGAACACCCAGTCGTGCACCACCGCCGCGATCCTGCCGTCGGGCGTGAAGGTCAGCGCGCTCTGCACCGTCACCCAGACGTGCGGGTGCGCCGCGGCGGGCGCCGCTCCGAGGCCGACCGTCAACGCCAACGCCGTCGCTCGCTGTCTCCACAAATCCAAGGACTCGATTCTCCTCAGCGGCCGACCCTCGCCGGCGCACTTGCCGCCCAACTGCGGCGACCCGATGGCCGGCGCGGCGCGGCGACCGCATCCTTCAGCGATTGTTAAAACAAAAGCGACAGATTGCCGCCATGGCGCGTTGCGTTTTGCCGTGGATTGTCGCATCGCTCGCAGCCCTGGGCCTGGCGGGCTGCGGCTTCGTCGGCCGTCCCGAGCGGCCCGCGTGGCGCGCCCAGGCGGAAAACGCCTGCTTCGCCCGCGACCTCGTCAAGCCCTCGGCCTTCGTCGTCCCCTCGCGCGCCATCGACGGCCCCGGGATCTGCGGCATGACGCGGCCGCTGAAAGTCTCGGCGCTCGACGACGGCAAGGTCGGCTTCGACAAGACGCTGACCGTCGACTGCCCGATGACGGCTGCGCTCGAAGCGTGGCTCGACGACGTCGTCCAGCCCGCGGCGCAGGCGCGCCTCGGGCAGAGGGTCGTGACGGTGAACGTGTTCGGCGCCTATTCCTGCCGTTCGATCGACAACGAGCCGGGCGCGCGGTTGTCCGAACACGCCTTCGGCAACGCCGTCGACGTCGCGGGCTTCACCCTCGCCGACGGCCGCACGCTGCTCTACGTCCGCGACTGGAAGAGCGCCGGCACGCAGGAGGCCGCCTTCCTGCACGAAGCGCACGCCGGCGCCTGCCAGGTCTTCACCACGGTGCTCGGGCCGGGATCGGACGTCTTCCATTACAACCACGTCCATGTCGATCTCGCCAACCACGGCTCGACCAACACCGGCCCGCGGCGCATCTGCAAGCCAGCGCCGCAGCCGAACCTCCTGCCGCCGCCCGCGGCCCCCGATAGCCTGCCGCCCGCCCCGGAGATCGAGGAGCCGCTCGACATCGCCCGCCATGGCGATCCGCGCGCAGTCGCCCTCGCTCCCGCTTCGCTCGCTCCGGTCTCCCTTCCGCCGGCGGCGATCGCCGGCCCCGGCGCCGGACCCGACGGCGCCCTTCCCCCGCCTGTCGGGGACATGGACCCCGTCCCGCCGGTGCTGCCGAAGGGCGCGGGCTACAGCGTCGATTCCAGCCCGACGTCGTCCATCGCCGACCACGACGAGTGACGCCGTCGGGAGGATCGGGGAGCGGCCGTCGCCGACCGTTGCGGGCCTGTTTCGCGGGCAGGGCAGGGCCGCCGGCCGGCCGCGGTCGCCGCGCCGCCCCTACGAATTCCGTCCGTTCGATCCGTGAGCTGTTCGCGCCGGGCTTCGGCTTTTGCAGGGAAACCGGCGCCCCGGCCGGTTCCGATCCAGGCGGCGATCACCCCGGCGAGGACGGCGCGTTCGCTGTCGAGGATCATGGCGAGGCCGGTCGGCGGCGAAGGCGGAAGCGCGGACCGCGCCGCGTATCACGGCGCGCTGTCGGGGTCCGGAGAGTCGGGGAAGACGCTGTCCCAGGCGATCGCCATCCAGAAGGTGATCGAAATCGCGAACAGGATATGCCCGACATGGAGAGCCATCACGGGTCGCTCACCCGCCGGTCGCGGCGAGCAAAAACGGAAAAATTCGTCATCTGCGCCTGATCTGAAAAAAAAACGCGCTGGACGCCGGCTGCATCGGCAGGTCGGCAGTCCGGCGCGACCAAGTACGAGAAAACAACGAGGGGAGGACTCGCGCTTTCGAACCAGAAACAGTCTACTGTAGGGAGTAATCTGTCTCTGCTGAGTACGCTACCAGCAAAAACAAATGATGCAATGCGACATTCTGTCACGATTAAATAGTGGCAAGTTTACCGCGCTCGTATAGGCGCAGTCAAGTCTTGACGCGTGTCAACTCTGGTCGCCCTCGACGCGCTCGCGCGCCGTCGCTGAGCCCTTTGGCGTCCACGAGAGCGCAGGCCCGACCGGGACGATGCAGGTCGGGTCGAGGCGCGCGATCGAATAGTAGCCGCGTTTGATGTGGTCGAGGTCGAACGTCTCGGCAAAGGCGGGAATGGCGATCAGCCGCCCGAGATAGGCGCTGAGCTTGGGATAGTCGGCGATCCGCCGCAGGTTGCATTTGAACTGGCCGTGATAGGCGGCGTCGAAGCGGGCGAGGGTGACGAACAGGCGGATGTCGGTCTCGGTCAGCCGCTCGCCGAACAGGTAAGGCCCCGCTGCGAGCCGCGTCTCCAGCCGGTCGAGCATGGCGAACACCGCGGCGCAGGCCTCCTCGTAGGCCTCTTGCGTGGCGGCGAACCCTGCGCGGTAGACGCCGTTGTTGAGCGCCGGATAGATCGCCTCGTTCAGCGCGTCGATCTCCGGCCTCAGGTCTTCGGGCGCGAGGTCGACGCTGTCGTCGGCGAGCGCGCCGAACCCGCCGCCGAACATCCGCAGCAGATCGGCGGACTCGTTGTTGACGATGGTTCTGCGCTCGCGGTCCCACAGCGCCGGAACCGTGGCGCGTCCGGTGAACTGCGGATCGGCGCGGGTGTAGATCTCGTGCAGGAAGGTCGCGCCGTTGACCCTGTCGCGGGTCGCGCCGGGCGTGTCGCCGAAGCGCCAGCCTTCATCGGTCAGCGCGGGCTCGACGATCGAGACCGTGACGGCGCGCTCGAGTCTCTTCAGCTTGCGGGCGATCAGGACGCGCGTCGCCCACGGGCAGATCAAGGCCGCATAGAGGTGATAACGGCCGGCCTCGGCGCGAAAGCCGCCCTCTCCGGTCGGGCCGGCCGAGCCGTCCGGCGTCACCCACGATCGGAAGGTCGAGATCTGGCGGACGAAGCCGCCGCCGGCGTCCGTCGCCTGCACGGGTTGCCACGCCGCGGTCCATTTCCCGTCGACCAGCACGGCCCGCTACTCCGCCGCCGCAGCGGTCGTCCCGGCGCGGACGGCGTCGCCGAGTTTCATGCGCGCGAGCGCGGCCTCGCCGCCGTTCGTGGCGTGGTAGAGCGCGAGCGCCTCGAACTCGTCGGCCCTGGGCGGCGCGATCGCGACATCGCTGTAGGCGGCGCGATCCGGCGCCGCCATCACCTCCTTCAGGATGGCGCGCGACTTCACGAAGAAGCGCAGGTATTTCGCCGCCTTGAACGCCGTTTCGCCCCAGTACCGGGAATAGAAGACGAGCGGAGACTCGAGCGGCAGGCCGTGGCGGCGGTCGCGCCGCGACTTGAGCCTGAGCGCGCCGCCTTCGAGCGGATGCACCCCCTCGTTGTCGATCATCAGCTTGAACCACAGGATCGTGCTCAGGATCTGCCGCGGACGGCCGTTCGGGATCGCCGCCGCCCGCTTCAGGATCGTGCGGATGTGGTCGGGCGTGTAGAAGGCGTCCCACGCCTCCCGGTAGGCCTCCTCCCATTCCTCGTCGGACATTTTCGAATGGTGGGAGACGCGATGATTGAGGTCGTACTTGTTGATGTCGGCGTCCATCCACACCCTGGCCTTCAGCTGGTTGCGGTGATCCTCGGAGCCGGGAAGCGGGGTGAGGAAGAAGAACTCCAGAACGTCCAGCGGCAGCTCGCGCTTGATGATCTCGATGTCGCGAAGGATCGATTCCTTCGTATCGGCTGGAAAGCCGAGGATGTAGCCGGCGTAGGTGATCGCGCCGTGGGCGCGCCAGCTCTGCAGCATGGCGCGGTATTCGGTGATCTTGTTCTGCCGCTTCTTGGCGGCGATCAGATTGTCGGGGTTGATGTTCTCGAGGCCGATGAACACCCGCTTCACCCCGGCGGCCGTGGCCTTCTCGATGAAGTTCGGAATCTTGTGGCAGAGCGTGTCGACCTGGATGGTGAGGCCGACCCTGACGCCCTCCTCTTGCAGGGCGATCACCCGGTCGAGCAGGATTTCCCAGTCGCTGTTGCGGGCGAAATTGTCGTCGGTGATGAAGAACCGGTCGATGCCCTGCGCCTTGTTGGCCCGGATGATCTTCTCGAGGTCGTCGGGGGTGCGGAACCGGCTCTTGCGGCCCTGCACGTTGATGATGGTGCAGAACGAGCACTGATAGGGGCAGCCGCGGCCGAGGTCGATGCTGGAGTAGGTGCCGGAGGTGCGCGCGACGTGCTTGCGCGGCAGGATCGGCGCCGGGGCGCCCTCGAGCGACGGCAACTGGTCCATGAAGTCGTACAGCGGCTTCAGCTCGCCGTTCCAGGCGTCGCGCAGCACGGTGTCGAGCCGCCCCTCCTCGGCTTCGCCGGCGAACAGCGCAACGCCGAGCGCCTGCGCTTCCTTCAGTTCCGGCGGCAATTCCGGCAGCATGGCGATGCAGCCGGAGACGTGAAAGCCGCCGATGCACACCGGGATCCCCGCGGCGCGGAGCCGCCTTGCGATGTCGAGCGCGCGCGGGAACTGGTTCGACTGCACGCCGACGAGGCCGACCAGCGCCCGGCCGCCGCGCGCGGCGAGATCGCGGATAATCTGCGTGGGCCGAATCCGCCGGTTCGTCTCGTCGAAGGTTTCGATCGCGAAGTCGACGTTCGCTCCGAGGACCTCGCGATCGCGCGCGTCCTCGGCGAGGCTGTTCATGCAGGCGAGCGTATTGGAAGGCAGGGCCGACCGGAACCACTGAATGGGATAGCCGCGGTCGTCGTAGTGGGTCGGCTTGATCAGGACGAAGGTGAATTTGGCGCCGCCGCCGGGCGACCCTGTCGACTTCTTGTCCATGTGCATGACGCCCAAACCACGAAAGTCGGAGATCGAGCGCTAACACGGACACAACGAGCGGGCAAATCGTGCGATTGCCGACGTTTGCCGGCGACCGGACGGTCACAGCGGCGGGACGAGTCCGTCCTTGCCGACGAGGATGCGCATGGCGTCGATCGTCCCGTCGCCCTCCCGCGGCCCGCGCGCCACGACCGCCGCTCCGGGCTTCAGATCGGCTCGCGCGCCCGGCGCGAAGGAGACGATCGGGGCGCCGGGATCGACCGCAATCACCTGCTGGCCGCCGTTGTAGGTGACGGTGACGCTCGCGCCGCCGACGCCGTCGACGCGCGCCGCGACCGCGCCGTTGGTCATGGTGCTGCCGGGCGCGAGGTCGAACGGCCGGTGACCTTCGCCGGTCCCGCGCATCGATTCCGGGAAGATATGCACCTCCATGGCCTTCAGCGCGCCGCCGTCACCCGGCACAGCGGCGACCCCGATGAAGGCGCCCGGCTTCACGTCCGCGAGCGTCGCCGAGAGGACGAGCGTCACGGTCGAGGCGTCGCCGAGCCGGATCGTCTGCTCCCGGCCGTCGCGCGTGCGCGTCACCAGGGTCGCGCCGTCGGGCGACACGCGTTCGATGGCTCCGCGCGCGACCGCGGTCGGCTGGGTCTGGGCGCCGGCCGGCGGCGGGAACAGCGGCAGGAGCGCGAGAAGCGCGAAACGGGCCGGCTTCATGGGCGGTCTCCGGGCAACGGGGGCGCGCCCAGTCTATCGAACCGGCGCCGGGGCGGGCAAGCGACGGTCTGTCCGCCCCTAATCACATTCCGTTGCGCCCGTTCTGCGTCTCGATCCGGAACGGGTGGGCGGGATAGACGCCCAGAACGCGCACCTCGCGGGAAAAGAACGTCAGCTCCTCGAGCGCGCGGGCGAGCGGCGGGTCCTCGGGATGGCCGTCGACGTCGGCGAGGAACTGGGTGGCGGAAAATTCGCCCTCGACCATGTAGCTCTCGAGCTTGGTCATGTTGACGCTGTTGGTGGCGAAGCCGCCGAGCGCCTTGTAAAGCGCGGCCGGGACGTTACGCACGCGGAAGATGAACGTCGTGACGACCGGCCCGTTTCCTTTCGCCGCCCACGCCTCGGTCTTGGACAGGACGACGAAGCGGGTGGTGTTGTGCGTCTCGTCCTCGACGTCGCCGACCAGCGTCTCGAGGCCGTAGATGCGGCCGGCGAGCGCGGTCGCCAGCGAGGCGCGGCTCCGGTCGCCCCATTCCGCCACCTCGCGCGCCGACCCGGCCGTGTCGCTCGACACCACCGGCTTCAGCTTGTGGCGGCGGATGATGTTGCGGCACTGGCCGAGCGCGTGCACGTGGCTGTGCACCGTCTTCAGCTCCTCGATCCGGGCGCCCGGGAGCGCCAGCAACTGGAAATGGATCGGCAAAAACGTCTCGCCGACGATATGCAGGCCGGAGGCGGGCAGGAGGGCGTGGATGTCGGCCACCCGGCCCGCGATCGAGTTCTCGATCGGGATCATGCCGAGGTCGGCCGAGCCGTCCTGCAGCGCGGCGAAGGCGTCCTCGAAGGTCGGGCACGGCAGCGGCGCGAATTCCGGAAAATTCTCGACGCAGGCGATGTGCGAATTGGCCCCGGGTTCGCCCTGGTAGGCGATCGAACGCGTGTCGGTCATTCTGGCGTCCTGCTGGCGAGCGCGGCGCGCGCCCGCTCGAGATCGTCGGCCGTGTCGACCCCGAGCGGAAAGGCGTCGACGACGGCGATGTCGATGCGCATCCCCGCTTCCAGCGCCCGCAGTTGCTCGAGGCGCTCGCGCCGCTCGAGGGCCGAGGGCGGCAGGGCGACGAATCGGGCGAGCGCCGCGCGGCGATAGGCGTAGAGCCCGATATGGTGCAGCAGCGCGCCCTCGCCCCAGGGCGCGCGGGCGCGGGTGAAATAGAGCGCCCGCAGCCGCCCGGGGGCGATCTCCGCGCCGACCGCCTTCACCACGTTGGGGTCGTCCTTCTCGCTCTCGCGCACGATCGGCGCGGCAAGCGTCGCGATGTCGACGCGAACGTCCGCGAGCGGCGCGAGGCAGGCCCGGATCGCGCCCTTTTCGATCGTCGGCAGATCGCCCTGGACGTTGACCACCACGTCGTGCCGCCCATGCGGGTCGACGGTCCCGGCCGCCTCGAAGATGCGGTCGGAGCCCGACGGATGGTCGGCGCGGGTCATGACGGTCCGCCCGCCGGCCGCCTGCACCGCCGCCGCGACGCGGGAATCGTCCGTCGCCACCACGACCGGGCCGATGTCGGCTTCGACCGCCCTGCGCCAGACGTGGACGATCATGGGCTCGCCGCAGATGTCGGCGAGCGGCTTTCCCGGCAGGCGGGTCGACGCCATGCGCGCCGGGATCAAAACCAGAGGATTGGCCATGCTCGCATAAAATGAGAGGACGCCGTGGGCGGCGAGCGGGCTTATACGGGTTGCCAGCGAGCCGGCAAAGCGGCTTAATCAAGGCCGTCCGGGCGCCGCCCGGGGCGATAGGCAACTCGAACCGACCAAGGGCGCGCAATGGCCTCGTTAGATTTCAACCGCACCATGCTGGCTTTCTTCGGCGCGCTGGTGTTCTACGGCGTGATCGTGGAATTCACGAGTCTCGTGTTCATGCCCTGGCGCACGGAGCGGCCCGGCTACGCGCTGCCGGGATCCGCCCCGGCGGCGGCGGTCGCCGCGGCGCCGGCCGCGGCGAAGGAGCCCCCGCTGCCCGAGCTTCTGGCCAAGGCGGACGCCGGCAAGGGCGCGGCCGACGCCAAGATCTGCGCCACCTGCCACAGCTTCGAGAAGGGCGGACCGGCGAAAATCGGCCCGAACCTCTGGGGCGTCGTCGGCCGTCCGGTCGCCTCCGCGCCCGGCTTCGCCTATTCCGACGCGGTCAAGAGCCTCGGCGGCGACTGGACCTACGACAAGCTGAACGGATGGATCGGCAATCCGAAGGGGATGGCCGCCGGCACGAAGATGGCCTTCGCCGGCGAGAAAGAGCCGCAGAAGCGCGCCGACATTCTCGCCTACCTGCAGAGCCTGTCCGATTCGCCCGTTCCGTTCCCGAAGTAAGGCGCGCCTGACGCCGGATCGGCGGATGTCCGTCGCGACGGAGGATCGACCCTGACCACGGCTCCCGCCTTGACCCTGGTCCGCGAGACCTCGCCCGACGATGCTACGGTCGAGGCGATCAGCGACGGGCTGGACGCCTTCAACCTCCTCCGGGCCGGACCCGCGGATTGGTCGCCGCGCTTCGTCGTCGGCAGGGACGGCGCCGGCGCGGTTCAGGCCGGTATGCAGGTCGTGGTCGCTTACGAGTGGGTGTTCGTGCGCTGGCTCTGGGTGGCCGAGCCGTTCCGAAACCAGGGGACCGGGTCGCGTCTGCTCGAGAGCGCGGAGGCGATCGCCCGCGAATCCGGCTGCCGGGGGGTCTACCTCGACACCTTCACCTTCCAGGCTCCGAAGTTCTACGAACGGCGCGGGTATCGGGAATTCGGCCGGCTCGACGATTTTCCCTCCGGCCATTCCCGGATCTGGCTGGCCAAGAGGCTATAGATAAATGAAATCAGTCGGAAACACCGCCGTCATTGCGAGCGACCCCCGGGTCGAAGAGCCCGGGGGGAAGCAATCAACGCCGGGGCCAATGCGGCGTCATGGATTGCTTCGCTTCGCTCGCAATGACGGACCTCAATTCATCCTGCGCTAAAGCAGCCGCCGCCTCCGCCAGACGGCTGTCCGGCGATCCGCGAGCGCGCGCGACGCCGGGCTGACTTCGGTCCCGGCGCGTGAGGCGATTGGGGTAACTCGCGACGGCGACCGTCAGGCCGTGGCGTCGAGGCCGACGTCGAGGATCGGCGCGCTGTGCGTGAGCCACCCGACCGAGATGAGATCGACGCCGGTCTCGGCGATCGCCGCGGCGGTCTCCGGCGTCACCCGCCCGGAGGCCTCGCTGATGGCGCGGCCGCCAATTATGGCGACGCCGCGCCTGAGATCGTCGAGCGACATGTTGTCGAGCAGAATGGCGTCCGCCCGCTCCGCGAGCGCCTCATCCAGTTGGGCGAGCGAATCGACTTCGACCTCGATCTTGACCAGATGGCCGACATGGGCCCGGACGCGCCGGATCGCCTCGGCGACGGAGCCGGCGATGGCGACGTGGTTGTCCTTGATCAGCGCCGCGTCGTCGAGGCCGAAGCGATGGTTGGCGCCGCCGCCGGCGCGCACGGCGTATTTCTCGATCGCGCGCAGGAGCGGCGTGGTTTTCCGGGTACAGACGATGCGCGCCTTGGTGTGCGCCACCGAGGCGGACAGGCGCGCCGTCGCGCTGGCGATCCCGCTCAGCCGGCAGACGAAATTGAGCGCGGTGCGCTCGGCCGTGAGCACGCCGCGCGCCGGGCCTTCGATGATCGCGAGCGCCGTTCCGGGGGCGACTGCGGCGCCGTCGGCGAGGCGGGGTTCGAAGCGGATCGCCGGATCGATCAGGCGGAAGGCGTGGGCGGCGAGACCCAGCCCGGCTGCGACGCCGTCCTGCCGCGCCGCCATCACGCAGCGGACGAGGCAATCGGCCGGGGCGATGGCGTCGGTCGTGATGTCGCCGGCGCGGCCGAGGTCCTCCAGCAGCGCCTGACGGACGAGCGGCTCGACGAGAATCGCGGGAAGGGGGACGAGCGGCATGATCAGGCTCTCCTGGCGTGGATTTCGGGCGCGGCTTGGGCAAGCGCCGCGGCTTGGGCGAGCGCCTCCGCCAGGGTCAGCCGGATGCGCCGGCCGTCTGCGGGAGGTTGGGGGAAATCGAGCCGGCTGTGCGCGCCGACGCTGTCGGCGCGCCGCAGCGCGGACACGGCGATCGTCAGCGCGACGGCCGCTGGATCGGAAGCGGGGCCGCCCGAGGCGGCGAGCGCGGCCAGCGCCGCCGCCGCTTCGCGAAGCGTGTCTCCGTCGCGGACGACGCCGGCCGCCCGCGACAGCAGCCTGCGCGCCGGCGCCGGATCGGGGGCGGGAGGCGCGAGAGCGGCGAGGAGGGGGGGCGG
Source organism: Roseiarcus fermentans (assembly GCF_003315135.1). Classification (GTDB taxonomy): domain Bacteria; phylum Pseudomonadota; class Alphaproteobacteria; order Rhizobiales; family Beijerinckiaceae; genus Roseiarcus; species Roseiarcus fermentans. Next base: position 205,370 of record NZ_QNRK01000003.1, on the reverse strand, counting down.
CGGCCGGCGCACGGGCGCGCCCTCGATCGAGCGGGCGACGATCGCGGCGAAGACCGCGGCTTCGGTCAGCGAATTGCTGGCCAGCCGATTGGCGCCGTGGAGGCCGGTGCAGGCCGCCTCGCCGCACGCCCAAAGGCCCGCGATCGAACTCCGTCCCTCGGCGTCCACGGCGATCCCGCCCATGTGATAGTGCTGCGCCGGCCGCACCGGGATCGGCTCGCGCGCCGGATCGACTCCGGCGGCGCGGCAGGCCTCGGCGATCACCGGGAAGCGCGCCTCGAACCGCGCCCCGATCGCGGCGCGGGCGTCGAGGAAGACGCGTCGGCCCGCAGCGCGGCGCGCCGCGATCGCGCGCGCGACCACGTCGCGCGGCGCAAGCTCCGCCCCGGCGATGCCGGCCATGACCGGTTCGCCGGCGTCGTCGACGAGGATCGCGCCCTCGCCGCGCACGGCCTCGCTGACGAGCGGCGCCGGACGGCGCGCGCCGTCGAGCGCCGTCGGGTGAAACTGCACGAACTCCATGTCGGCGAGGACCGCGCCGGCGCGGGCGGCGAGCGCGAGCCCCTGGCCGAAACTGCCGGGCGGGTTGGTGCTGTCCTCGTAGAGCCCGCCAATTCCGCCGGTCGCGATGACGACCGCGTCCGCCGGCAGCCGCGCCGGCCCCGCCGGCCCCGCGGCCAGCAATCCGATCGCGACATTGTCCTCGACGAGGAGCCGCCGCGCCTCATAGCCTTCGAGGATTTCGATCGAGGGCGCGGCCCGCGCCGCGGCGAGCAGGGCGCGCATCACTTCGCGCCCGGCGCCGTCGCCGCCGCAATGAGCGATGCGCCGCCGGCTGTGGGCGGCCTCGAGGCCGAGCGCGAAGCGGCCCGCGGCCGTGCGGTCGAAACGAACGCCGAGACGCGCGAGCGTCTCGATCGCCGCGGGCGCAGCCTCGGCGAAGCGCTCGACCACGGCGCCGTCGCACAGCCCGTCGCCGGCGGCGATCGTGTCGGCGGCATGGAGCGCGGGCGAATCGCCGGGCCCCAGCGCCGCCGCGAGGCCCCCCTGCGCCCAGAGCGTCGAGCCTTCGGCGCCGAGCGCCCCCCGCGAAAGCACGACGACCGGGCGCGGCCGAAGCGCGAGCGCCGTCATCAGCCCGGCGATCCCGGCGCCGACGACGACGACGCGTCCGCGCAACGCCACCGGTTCGGCGGTCACAGCGCCAGCATCCGCTCGACGGCCCGCCGCGCCGGGGCGGCGATCGCCGGGTCGATCGTCACCTCGCCCTCCATCGTCTCGAGCGCGCGGCGAATTCCGGCGAGCGAGATCCGCTTCATGTGCGGGCACAGGGCGCAGGGCCGGAGGAACTCGATCTCCGGATAATGGACCGAGACGTTGTCGCTCATCGAGCACTCGGTCACGAGCGCGACGCGCGCCGGCCGCCTGGCTCCGACGAAGCCGATCATGTCGGCGGTCGAGCCGGCGAAATCGGCCTCCGCCACGACTTCCGGCGAGCATTCGGGATGCGCGAGCACCACGGCGCCCGGATAGGCTTCGCGCAGCTCGCGGATGTCGCGCGCCGTGAACTGCTCGTGCACCTCGCAACGCCCGCGCCACGCGATGATCTCGACCTTCGTCCGGGCGGCGACGTTTCTGGCCAGATATTCGTCCGGCGTCATGATGACGCGCGGGACGCCGAGCGATTCGACGACCTTGAGCGCATTGGCGGAGGTGCAGCAGATGTCCGAGGCCGCCTTCACCGCGGCCGAGGTGTTGACATAGGTGACGACCGGCGCATCCGGATAGGCCTGGCGCAGGAGCGCGATGTCGTCGGGCTCGATCGACTCGGCGAGCGAGCAGCCGGCGCGCGGGTCGGGGATCAGCACCGTCTTGGTCGGATTGAGCAGCTTCGCCGTCTCGGCCATGAAATGCACGCCGGCCATGACGATGACGCGCGCATCGCCGCTCGCAGCCTCGCGCGCCAGGGCGAGGCTGTCGCCGACCACGTCGGCGACGCAGTGGAAGATCTCGGGGGACTGGTAATTGTGCGCGAGGACGATCGCGTTGCGCTCGCGCTTGAGCCGCAGGATCGCCTCGATGTCGGCCTCGAAGGCCGGCCATTCGAACGGCGGGATGAAGCGGCTCACCCGGTCATAGAGGGCGCTGGCGGCGTGCGGCAGGTCGAGAACGGTCATGGCTTATACTCATGGTGAGCATATCTGTCATATACTTATCATGAGAATAAGGGTTGTCAAGCGCGCGTTAGCGGCAGCTTGGTTCCGGCCGCGGCGCGCTCCTCGCGCACGGCGGCGCGGAAGCGGTAGGTCTTGGCCGGGCGCCCGCCGGTGTCGGCCATGGTTTCGCCGGTCTCCTCGACGAGTTGCTGCTGTTCGATCAGGCGGCGGAAATTGGGCTTGTGCACGTTGAGGCCGGAGACCGCCTCCACGCAGCGCTGCAGTTGCAGCAGGGTGAAGGCGGGCGGCATCAGTTCGAAAACGACGGGATTGTACTTGATCTTGGCGCGGACCCGCGCGATCCCGGTCGCCAGAATCCGGCGATGGTCGCCGATCATCGGCGCGCCCAGCGGCAGGCCGTCGGCGTCGCCGAGTCTGCGGCGGGCTTCGGCGATCAGCCCGGCTTCATAGAGCAACTCGTAGCGCTGCAGGACGAACTCCTCGTTCCAGGGCCGCCCGTCGAGGCCGAAGGCGATGGCTGCGCGCCTGCGGCGCACCGACGGGTCGCCGCCGCTCTCGGCCCAGCGCGCCAGTTGCGGCGCAATCTCCGCCGCGATCTGCGCAGGCGGCCCCGCGCGATGGTCCTCCCATGGGAAGTACTCGTACCAGGGGCGCCAGGCCGCTTGCGAGGCGGCCAGCCGCTCCTCGCGCGTCAGGGCGAGGTAGCTGATCGAAATGGCCCGGGCTCCGTTCGAAGGGATGCGCCGGTCCGAGTCGGCGAAGGTGTACAGCTGTTCGAGGTAGCCGAGCGTGTGTCCCGTCTGCCGCTCGACCCAGGCCCTCAGGCCCGATTGCAGCGATCGGTGCTCGACCCCGAACGACCCCGAGGGAAGCGCGCGCCCGCCTTCGATCGTCATGACGAGGGGCGAGCCGTCGGCGACCGCAGCCAGCACAGCGATCAGTTCCACTTCGATGGGCTGGGTCGCCACTCCGTCCGCCGCTGCTGGCCGATCCATCTCCCGCCCCGTCGCGTCCATACGGATCGTCTAGCCGGAAACGTCGGGCGCGGAAACGCGCGCGTTCCACTCCGATCGCGAGCCGGGCGCGCATGGCGCTTCTCCAGGGTCCCTGCAGCGGGACGTCGCGAGAATCGACCCGAAGTCTTCGCTGTCGCGGGCGCGCCGTCAGCCGATGTCGGCCAGTTCGCGGCGGCAGGCGGCGGCGAAGGCCGCGATCACATTGGCGTCGGCCTGTTCCATCATCGCCCGCATCTCGTCGGGCGTTCGCTTCGGTCGGAAGCGCGAGGTCGACGACAGAGCGCATCGCGCGGTCGGCGGCGTCGGCGACCGGCTGCGAGGCGGTGAGGGCGATCCGGCCGCTGAGCGCATAGGAAGCGGTCAGGCGCTCGTCGTCGACGCCCACTGCGTTGAGGGCGCCGGCGTAGAGGCGGGCGAGATCGTCCATGAACCGCCCATAAAGGTCCTCGCGCTTGGCGCGTTCGGCCGCCGCGCGCGCCGCCCGCGCCTGGGCGTTGGTCGTCATCCAGGTCGTGGCGAGCGACGACACGGGCGCCGATGGCCGTGCCGGCAAGCGCCGAAAGGGTGGGAAGAAGCCCGGAGTCGATGATGACAGAAACCTGGTCGGAGAGAGAGGCGGTCCGCCCGCGAGAACCGTTTCCCGCGCCCCTCGCCAAGCAGGAAGCCGGCCGCGGCGCAAGGCGGGCCCGCAATCAGGGCGGCGTCCGTGGCGAGCCCTCGGCGGCGCCGACCGCCGCGCTCGGCGACATCGGCGTCGGGAGACCCGCAGGCGTTTCGGCCGACGCTCGGATTTCGGCTCTCTCCGAGAGGATGACGGCAAAGTCTTGCGGAAAACCAGAACATCAGTCAGAATGGGCGCGTCGCTTCCGGATCGTAGCCGAAATGCCTGCGCCCCGCTTACCGCACCGCCGCCGACCGAACGCTCCGGTCCGTTTCCGCAATCCGGACGGCAGACTCGGACTCGGGACCGGCGCACCGCTCTCGGCGCCGGGGCGGCGCCGTCTCCGCCCTGTTCCGGCGCTTCATTCGACGCCGGAGGAAAGCGCGGCGGCGCCGATTTCCTCCCGCGCTTCGCAGGGGAGGGGAGAAGGAGGCCTCGGCCGGGCCGCGCAAGTCGCCCGTAACACCCGAGCCGCCGTCCTCGCGAGGAGCCCGAAGGGCGACGCGGCGACCCAGGGGCCGCCTGCGCCGACGTTGAAGCGGGCGACGCCCGGCATACGGCAGACTTTGGCCGCGTCCCCCTGGATCGCCACGTCGCTTCGCTCCTCGCGAGGACGGCGCGAAGCGTCATCGCCCCCGCCACGGCGTCGACGACCGCCCGTCATTCCCAAGGCGCCCCAAGGCTTGGGCGTTACAGTCGCCCGGGAATTCGGCCGCAACGCCCTGAAAGCATTGATTCCGCGCCCGGACTTTCCGGGGCCGGGAGACCGGCGTCGCCGCGCCGCCGTGGAAACGCCTGTCACGGCCGAGTCGACGACCTTGCCCTGCAACGCGGAGCGTCGAGATCGACGGCCCGGGCGTTGCGATCGCCCGATTGGCGCAAAGGAGGCCTCGAGGCGACGATTTCGTTGCGCCGCGTGACTTTGTGCGCGAAGCCTGACGGAGAGCGACCGGCCGACGGCCGCTCGGGCCGCTTGCGCGGGCGCCCTCCGATGCGCCAACTTGAGCGGGCGTTCGACAGACAGGGAGAGAAACGTGGATTTGGGCGTCACCGAAAGAGTTCGTCCGCTGGTCGCCGCCGTTCGCGCCATGGTGCGCGACGAGATCATGCCGCTCGAGGAGGAATACGAGGCCGAGATCGGCCGCGACGGCGACCGCTTCAAACCGACCGCCCGGATGATCGCGATTCTCGAATCCCTCAAGGCGAAGGCGCGCGGGCAAGGTCTGTGGAACTTCTGGCTGACCGGCTCCGACAAGGGCTACGGCCTGAGCACCGTCGAATACGCCTACCTGGCCGAGGAGATGGGCTGGTCGCCGCTCGCCTCGGAGGTGTTCAACTGCTCCGCGCCCGACACCGGCAACATGGAGGTGCTGGAGCGGTACGGCGACGCCGCGCAGAAGGCGCGCTGGCTGCCCGATCTTCTGGAGGGGCGGGCGCGCTCGGCCTATCTGATGACCGAGCCCGCCGTCGCCTCCTCGGACGCGACCAACATCGCGATGGAGGCGCGCCTCGAGGGCGACGAATGGGTGCTGAACGGCGAGAAATGGTGGTCGTCGGGGGCGGGCGACCCGCGCTGCTCGCTCTACATCACGATGGCGCTGACCGACCCGGAGGCCGGCCCGCACGCGCGCCACTCGATGGTCCTCGTGCCGGCCGCGAGCAAGGGAATCGAGGTCCTGCGGGCGATGACGGTCTACGGCGCCGACGACGCGCCGCACGGGCACATGCACATCCGCTTCACCGACGTGCGCGTGCCGAAGGAGGCGATGATCCTGGGCCGCGGCCGCGGCTTCGAGATCGCGCAAGGCCGGCTCGGGCCCGGGCGCATCCATCATTGCATGCGGGCGATCGGTCAGGCGGAGCGGGCGCTCGAGGCGATGTGCCGTCGCGCCGCCAATCGCACGGCCTTCGGCCAAAAGCTCTCGCGCCTCGGGGCGAACCCCGACATCATCGCCGAGAGCCGCATCAAGATCGAGATGGCGCGCCTGCTCTGCCTCAAGGCCGCCTGGACGATGGACACGCTCGGCGCGCGGGCGGCGGCGGCGATCATCTCGCAGATCAAGGTGGTCGCGCCGCGCGTGGCGCTCGAGGTGATCGACGAGGCGGTGCAGATGCACGGGGGCGCCGGCGTCAGCCAGGACTTTCCGCTCGCGCGGATGTGGACCCAGGTCCGCACGCTGCGTCTCGCCGACGGGCCGGACGCGGTGCACCGAAGAGTGATCGCCAAGGCCGAGATGAAGCGCTACAGCAACGAGGCGACAGGTCGATGAGCGAAACGTTTCCAGACGACACGAGCGGGTTCGACGCCTGGGCGAGCGCCGGGATCGCGGGCTTCCGCGGGCCGTCGCGGGCGAAAAAGTTCCCCTCCGGGCAGTCGAACCCGACCTTCCTGATCGAGGCCGCCAGCGGCCGCTATGTCCTGCGCCGAAAACCGTCGGGAAAGCTGCTCAAGAGCGCGCACATGATCGAGCGCGAGTTTCGCGTCCTGAGGGCGCTGCAAGGCACGGGCTTTCCGGCGCCCCGCGCGCTGGCGCTGTGCGAGGACGAGGGCGTGATCGGCTCGGCCTTCTACGTCATGGCGCATGTGGACGGGCGCATCTACTGGGACCCGGCGCTGCCCGAGCTTCCGCGCGCCGCGCGCGCGCCGATCTACGACGCGATGAACGCGGCGCTGGCTGAGCTCCACGCCATCGACGTCGAGGCCGCCGGCCTCGCCGATTTCGGCAAGCCCGGCAGCTATTTCGCCCGCCAGCTGCAGCGCTGGAGCGAGCAGTACCGGGCGAGCGAGACCGCGCGCGTCGCGGACATGGAGCGGCTGATCGCCTGGCTCGGGGAGAACGTCCCGGCCGACGACGGCCGCGTGGCGCTGGTTCACGGCGACTGGCGGATCGACAACATGATCTTCGCCGCCGATGCGCCAGAGCTGCTGGCGGTGCTGGACTGGGAGCTCTCCACCCTCGGGCATCCGTTCGCCGACCTCGCCTACCAGTGCATGCAGTGGCGGCTGCCGAACGCCGGAGCGTTCCGCGGCCTCGGCGGCGTCGACCGCGGCGAGGCCGGGATCCCGACGGAAGAGGCGTACGTCGCCGCCTATTGCCGCCGCGCCGGGCTGGAAGGCGTTCCCAACTGGACGTTCCTGATCGCCTTCAGCTTCTTCCGCGTCGCGGCGATCGTGCAGGGAGTCTACAAACGCTCGCTCGACGGCAACGCGTCGAATCCCGAGCGGGCGCGCGCCATGGGGGCCGCCGTGCCCTTGATGGCGAAGCTCGCCGTCGAGGAGGTCGACAAGGGCGCGCGGCCACAGCTTTGAGGACGGAACCGCGACGGTCTTGCGGGTCGCGGCGCGGCGTGCTAAGCGCCCCGCGACCCCGCCTGCGACGCGACAGCGTTCGGCTCGCGGCCCCGGAGAGGTGGCAGAGTGGTCGATCGCGCCGCACTCGAAATGCGGAGTACGTGCAAGCGTACCGGGGGTTCGAATCCCTCCCTCTCCGCCAGACCTGCCGTTCCAGGCCACCTGCGTTCGACGAACCCCGGCGTCTCCGCGGCCTGGCTTCGCTCGACCGAGTGCGCGCCGAAAGCTGTTGCAGGCGCCGTTTCGCGCCGAAATCCGGCTGGATCCTCATCGGCTCCCGCCGCTCAGGCGGCGCGTCGAGATGATCGCACGTAGGCGCCCTTCACATCGGACGGACGCACTTTGAACTGGGCGCGAAACAGGTTGCTGAAATGGGACGAACTGCTGAAGCCCATGGAATATGCGATTTCCGTGATTGACCGATTTGCGTTTTGAGGCGAGGCGAGCAGATCGTGGCACCGTTGCAACCGCCTCAGCCTCAACCACTCCGAGACGGACATGTCCGTCAGGCGGAAGAGCTGGTGAAGGTAACGCAGCGAAATACCGTTCTGCTTCGCTATGATCGCGGGGGACAAGCTCGGGTCGCCTAAATTCGCCTCGATGTAGGCCTTGATCGAACCCAAACGCGCAAGCTGTACGCTCTTTTCGTCCGCCGACTGGCGGCCGGGTTCGCCGTGGAGCGCCAGCGCCAAAATGTCCATGAGCTGCTCGCCAAGCCGCTCTCTCGACGCCCCGTCGACATGGGCGTTCTCTTGCGCCAGCGAGGAGCAGAACTCGGCGGCAATGCGGCCCAGACCTCTGGTGAGGTCGACCGAGGTCAGCAGTGGCGGTCGACCCGAGTCGAACCGACGGTCAAAGGCTTCTCGGGGAAGTTCGGCCCAGAACTGCCGTGATTTGACGTAGCAGCGCAAGCTGTAAGGTTCGTTGGCGTAATAGAGAGTGCCAATGCCGGTTCGGATGGGAAACGACAATCCAGCCTGATCGATATTGATCTCCCCGACATGCTCTATTCCAAAATAGTAACAGTCCTTATCGAAGTGAGCCGTGTGATGCGCGCGCCGCTGAATCGACTGGGGCGAGCATAGGGTGTCTGTCAGGGTCACAGCGCCAAACCGCGCTTCTCGTACAAAACCGGTATAGTCCTTCTGTTTCTCGGCCATGCAATCGACTTGCAAATAGATTTCACAAATCGCTTCGCGCCAAGCCTCTCCACGCCGGGCGGTCGCTAGAGTCTTCGTGTCGAAAACGACCCGCATATAACGTCCTCCCTGCGTGCCGTCCCAAGTTGGAAACGGTCCCTTTGTGCGATTTCAGTCCTGAGATCGTCGCGGCTTCGCCGACCGCCGCTGGGCGTCGCGGTCGTCGGCGGAGCCGCAAGCCGCCGACCGTTGCCGCCCGGCTCGCGCCAACGTCAACGTAGCTTTCCGGCAGCGAAAGGCAATAGCGTCCGGACGACGGTGTAGGCGAACGACGCAAGAACTCCGCCAGGCGAATTGCACTGCGGAGCAAGAGTTTGTGCGCTGGCGCGCAAGCGAAGTCGCATCCGGTCTGAGAAAATGTAAGGGAGGAACGAAAGGAGCGCGCTCGCCCAAGCGCTCTGACGTTTCGGAAAGCAAACCGGGGCGGACATGCTCGGACGGATACGAAGTTTGGCTGTCAGCCAGGAGAAGATCGTCCTCCTGATCGCTGTCGTCTTGTTTGTCGGCTTTTCGGTTTTCCTTAAAGGGTTCTTGAGCTCGGGCAACCTCGTGACGCTCGTTCGCGGGGTCGCCATCCTGGGGATTCTCGGGGTCGGCATGGCCATCGTCGTGATCGGACGGGGGATCGATCTAACGATCGTTGCGATCTATGCGATGTCCGCGGCTTGGACGCTCCAGCTTGCGAGTCTCGGCGTTTCGATACCGGCCGCGTTGGCGCTGGGATTTCTGCTGGCGCTGGCGGCGGGGGTGATCAACGGCGTGTTGATCGCCTACCTCGAGATTCCGGCGCTGTTTTGTACGTTAGGCATGGCCTCGCTGGTCTACGGCTTCGTCCATTACGCCCTCGTTCCCCTCCAGGTCGTTTATTTGCCCGCCAGCCTCAACGCGATCTCCTGGATCGGGGGCGGCTTCGTTTTCGGCGCGCCGACGCCGATCCTGTTCTTCGCGTTGATCTCCTTCCTTGGTTTCGTGTTCCTGCGTTTCACCAAGCCAGGGCGATTCATTTATGCGATCGGCGACAATGTCCTGGCGGCTCGCATCAGCGGCGCGCCTGTGCGGCCCATCATCGTCCTGCAATACGGACTGTCCGCGTCGATCGCCTATCTCGCCGGGATGATCACAGCGACCGCCGTTTCCAGCATGAACACCAATGTCACGAACTCCTCGCTGGTCGCGGATGTGATCCTGGTCGTGGTGCTCGGCGGCGTCGGACTTTCAGGAGGACGCGGCGGCGTCCGCAATGTCATCGTTGGAACGCTGCTGATCGGCATCTTGCTGAACGGGATGACCATCATGAACATCGAGTACACGCTGCAGAATGTGATCCGGAGTCTGATCCTTCTCGCCGCGATCGTTATCGACAGCATCGTCAATCCGCGGGACGAACAGACCGCGCAGCAAGGCGACATCTAGAGCGCCGGCGCCTCAAAGGGAGTTGAAACCATGCGATTGAGACAAATGGGCGGAGCCGTCGCGCTCTCGACACTTACGGTTTTGTCGCCTGCTCGCGCCGCCGATTGCGGTGGGCTGAAAGCGCTGAAAATCGCCGATACGACGATCATCAGCGCAGAGGCGGTTCCAGCCGGCGACCTCACGACCGCCGACAAAGTGACCCGCAAGGACATGCCGGCGTTCTGCCGAGTCGTCGCCTCGATAAAAGACGCTCCCGACTCGGACGTTCGAGTCGAGCTGTGGATGCCGAACGAAGGGTGGAAGGGCGTATTCCACGTCAATGGCAACGGGGGGTACGCGGGCATCCTCGCCTATAATTACGGGGCGATGGAAGCCGCGATCAAGCGCGGATACGCTTCCGCCGAGACCGACCTCGGGACAGCGCCGGCGACCCCCCTCAACGGCGACGCGCTCGTCGGGCATCCCGACAAGTGGAAAGACTGGGGAATGCTGGGGACCCACGAGGCGACGGTCGCCGGCAAGCAGATCGTCAAGGCGTTCTACGACGCTGACGCCAAGCGCTCCTATTTCACCGGCTGCTCGACAGGGGGGCAGCAAGGCATCATCGAAGCGGAGTACTTCCCGGAGGATTTCAATGGAATTCTATCGGGAGCGCCTGTCGTCAACAGAACATGGGGACACGCGGTCGCCGTCACGAGTTATCTGGCCGCCAACCTCAAGCCCGGGCACAAGCTTTCCGGCGCCAATCTCGCTTTGCTCACCAAGTCGGCCGTAGCCGCCTGCGGCGCCAAGGGCAACGGGCTCAAATCCGATCCGTTCATCGCGGACCCCTTGTCCTGCGACTTCGACCCGGCGACGCTGACCTGCAAAGGCGCCGCGGCCGACGATTGCTTGACCCCGGAGCAGGTCGAGGCCGCGAAGGCGATCTATCTCGGACCGGCCGACAAGAACGGCAAGCCGCTCTTCTACGGTGAGTTGCCCGGGAGCGAATCCGGGGTCTTCAACTGGGGCTTCCTCGAGGCGCCGGGCAACGCTCCTGGCGAGCCGGGCTTTGACGGTCTCTTCAAGTGGGTATTCGGACCCGACTGGGATTGGCGCAGCTTCGACGTCGAGCGGGACATGGTCACTGTCGACGCCAAGCTCGGTCCGGCGCTCAACGGCGCAGTGGCCGGCGACGTCGCCAAATTTCGCGACCTTGGCGGGAAACTCATCTTCTTTCAGGGCTTGGCGGACCCGATCGTACCGGTCGTCCAGACCATCGACTATTATAAGAGCCTGACGAGCAAGTTCGGCGGCGAAGAGAAGACGAAGGAATTCGCCCGGCTCTTTCTCGCTCCCGGCATGGGCCATTGCGGCTTCGGCACCGGGCCGAACCGGTTCGATTCTGCGGCCTTCGGCGGACTGCAGCCGCCGGCCCTGGACCCTGAGCACGATATTTTCACTGCGCTCTCGCATTGGGTCGAGGATGGCGTCGCGCCGGACCAAGTCGTCGCCACGAAGTTCGTCGGCGGCGATGCGTCGAAGGGAATCGAGATGCAGCGACCGCTTTGCCCGTATCCGCAACGCGCCTGGTACAAGGGCGAGGGGGACGCCAGCTCCGCCGCGAATTTCGTTTGCGCGGTCGACAGAAAGTAGATGCGGAGCGTGATCTTGGGCTGACGAGTTCGACAGCGCCATCAATCCGCGGAGCGAACAGGCCGCGCAGGAGGCGACATCTGAGAGCGCCGACAAACAGCAAGGGAGTAGAAACATGCGAAAGACAGTTGTGGCGACCGCCTTCGGCTTGGCGCTTGCAGGCATCACGGCGCACGCCGTGGCGGACGGCATCGACGACCCCAGGCGCGCCGACTATTTCAAGACCTTCGAAGGCAAGACGATCGCCTTCGTGCCGGTCTCGATGGGCATCGACCTCACCGAGGGCTGGGCCGCGGTGATGAGGAGCCAAGCCGATCGGCTGGGTATGAAGCTCGAGGTCCGCGACGCGCATTTCAGCGCCGACGCCGGAGCGCAGGCGATCACGTCGCTGATCTCGGAAAAGCCGGATGTCATCGTCGTTCATAACCCCGACGTCCAATCGTACGCGAAGTTGCTGAAGCGCGCCGAAGAAGCTGGAATTCACGTCATCCAGATCAACATGCGCTCAAACTACAATTCGGATGTTTATGTCGGCGCCGATTGGATCGGCATCGGCGAGGCCGAGGCGCAAGGGGTCATCGACAAATGCGGCGCCGGCACCAGCGGCAAGGTGGCTGTCCTGCAGGGCCAGCCGACATCCGGGTCGGATAGCGGCATGATGAAAGGAGTCGAGAACGCCCTGGCCAAGCATCCCGAGATCAAGCTCGTCGCCAACGTGGCCGGAGAGTGGGACGCGACCAAGGCGCAATCCGTGATATCGACCGTCATCCAGCAGAATCCCGACCTCTGCGGCGTGATCGGATTTTGGGACGTCATGGACCTCGGCGCGGCGGCCGCGATCAAAGAATCGGGCAAGCCGATCGTTCTGGTCACCTCCGGCGGCGGCGAGCAGATGGCCTGCGACAATGTCTCCAAAGGCGTGTTCGAGAAGGAGATCGCCTATCAGGTCATGGATCAGGGGCGCGATCTCAATGACATGATCACGACCGTGCTCGAATCCGGCCTGCCGGCCGGCAAGCTCAAGGCGGTCGTCTACAGTCCGCAACTCATCATCTCCAAAGACACCCTGCGCCCGGGCCTGTGCTGGAGCGCGAGCGCCCTGAAGAAATAGGCGCATCGTCGATTTCGGAGTCGCACTGAGCCGCGGGGGCGGCTCAGCGCGGTTTTTTTGTCAGCTGGGACGGATCATGACGGTTGGAGAATGGGCAGGCCGGCTTCGCTATCGATATGTCCCTGATCATATCGTCGGTGAAGTGCTCGGCCGGAGGTGGATGGACAACGTCATCCCGGTCGCGTTGCTGGTTGCTCTGACAGTCTATTTGATCTGGACGATCCCGAATTTCGCTTCGCTCGGCAATCTGTCCGACACGTCCCGGCAGCTCGGTGAATTCGGATTGGTCGTCATCGGGATGACGATCGTCATGTTGGGCGGCGGCATCGATCTGAGCGTCGGCTCGTCGTTCGCGCTCGCCAATCTGACCGCGCTGGCGCTGATCAATGTCGCGAAATGGCCGCTGGAGGCGGCCATCGCCGCGACGGTGGGCGTCGGAGCCCTGGTCGGGCTGGTCAACGGCTTCCTCATTGGATTTCTCAGGCTGCGCGCCTTCCTGACCACGCTCGTCATGATGACCCTGCTGAGGGCGATCTTCGAGCTTCTGCTCCGACACTATTCCGTGCGGATCGCCTCGAGCGACGTGGATTCCGACGCCTGGAATTTTATCGGCTCGGGATCCATCCTGGGCGCGCCCGTGAGCTTTGTGGTTCTGGTCGTCGTGGCGACCGTCGCACACGTCGTCCTCTCCCGGCTGCGGATCGGCTGGCGCATCACGGCGGTCGGGGGATCGCGGCGCGCGGCCTATAACGCAGGCATTCCCGTGCGGGCCACCGTTTGCCTGACCTACGTGATCTCGGGCGTGCTGACGAGTTTCGCCGGAACTCTTTATGCGGCGCGCCTTTCGGGCGCCGGCCCGGACACCGGACTCGGACTCGAACTCTCTGCGGTCACGGCCGCGCTCCTCGGCGGCAACAGCATCGGCGGCGGGCGAGGCTCGGTCGGCAAAGCGTTGATGGGCGCAATCATCGTCTCCCTCTTGACGAACGGGCTCGTGAGACTTGGACTCGAGAGCGGCGCGTCCTCGATGGTGGTCGGCTTCGTGTTGCTGCTGGCGATTGCAATCGACGTCCGCTGGGGAAAATGGCGACATAAACTTCGCGCCAGAGTCTATGTGTCGCCCACCTACCTCGCCTTACCCCCCGCGCCGCGGCTCGACGAGGTGTCATCGCCGTTTGCGATCAACGATCGCCTGCGCGACGTGGACATCATCGGCCTGGGCGAAGTCGACGGCCCCGAAGACGTGATCCTCGATGAGGACGACAACCTCTATTGCAGCGTTCGTCAGGGTGAGATTATCCGCTTTCTCGCGCCCGATCATACTCGTCGGGAAGTCTACGCGCATGTTGGAGGCAGGCCGCTCGGCATGGCCTTCGACAGGGACGGCGGCCTCGTCGTGTGCATCGCCGGCATGGGTCTGTATCGCGTCGACAAAGACCGCACCGTTCACAAGATGACCGCTGAGACCAATCGCTCGGCCTTTTCGATCATCGACGATTCGCGCATGCGTCTCGCCGACGATCTCGACATAGCGCCGGACGGCAAGGTCTATTTTAGCGAGGCCACGATCCGTTATGGCTTCGAGGAGTGGGTGGTCGACGCGCTGGAGGGGCGCGGCAACGGCCGAATCCTTCGCTATGACCCGGCCGCCGGCGCCACCCGCACCGTCGTGCGCAACCTGCTGTTCGCCAACGGCATGTGCATGGCGCACGACTGCAAGTCGCTGCTGTTCGCCGAGACCTGGGGTTGTCGCGTAAGCCGCTACTGGCTCGAAGGCCCAAAAGCGGGGACGACCGAAGTGGTCATTCCCGACCTGCCCGGATACCCCGACAATATCAACCGGGGATCGAACGGCGCTTACTGGGTGGCGCTCGCGGGAACAAGGACGCCGAGTTACGATCTGGCGATGACCATGCCGGCGTTCAGACGACGCATGGCGCGGCGAGTTGCGGGCGACGAGTGGCTGTTCCCGAATGTGAATGTCGGATGCGTCGTTCATTTCGACGGCAAGGGCCGAGTGCTCGAGACCCTGTGGGACAGCGCGGGCGAAAATCATCCGGCGATCACCTCGATGCGCGAACATCGCGGCTATCTGTATCTCGGCGGCGTCACCAACAATCGCATTGGCCGGATCAAGATCGACGGCGCCGATCCGCACTGGACTGGGCCGTCCTCGTATTGGGGCGATCGCCGATGACTCCCGTCAGGAAGGCCTTGGACAGGTGGCTCGGGCGCGGGGAGGCCTCGATCACGACGCCGCCAATGGACGGCGCGTTCCGTCCCAACGATTTGCTCGACGCGGCCGCCTCGGTGCTTCAGGCGCCGGCGCCGGATGATCTGGCTATGACGGGGCTGGGTTTGATCGTTTCCTCCGGGCGCTCGTTGCTCCTTGTGAACAGGTCCGGCGACGCGCCCGTGGCCGTGTTCGACGTCGACATCACCGCGCTTGCAGGCTTGCCGGACGGCGGCGCGGCGGTCGCCCTCGTCGACGGCCGCATCGTGTTTGTCGGCGGCCGTTGCGACGGGAAGACGATTGAGGCCAAGACGGAGGTCAGATGCATCACCGCGCTGGCGACTTCGGCGGATGGCGCCTTGCTTGTCGCCAATGGCTCAGCGGCGCGCGGACCCGCCGAGTGGAAACGAGATCTCATGGAAAAAGGCGCGTCCGGGTCGGTGTGGCGGTTGGAGCCGGCGAGCGGCGCATGGACGCAGATCGCGGGACGGCTGGCCTACCCGAACGGTCTTCTCGACAATGGCGATTCGATCGTCGTTTCCGAAAGCTGGCGCTGCGCGCTGACGCGGGTTTCGCGAGGCGCCGGCGGCCGGCTCGCGCCCGTGCTGGAGGACCTTCCCGCATATCCGAGCCGGCTATCGAGGGATCGCGACGGAGCTGTGTGGCTGGCCCTGTTCGCGCCGCGCAGCCAGCTGGTCGAATTCGTGTTGAGCGAAGATCGCTATCGCCGTCGCATGATCGACGACATCGACGCCGACTATTGGGTGGCGCCTTGCCTTCGTTCGGGGAGCTCTCCGCTGGAGCCGACCCAACAGGGCGGCGTCAAGCAACTCGGGGTGACGAAGCCATGGTCGCCGAGTCGGTCCTATGGTCTGGTCGCGCGCCTCGATGGCGCGTTTCGTCCGCAAGCGAGCCTGCATAGTCGGACCAACGGGCGCCGGCATGGCGTCACCTCGTGCCTGGCGTCGGAGGGACGCGTCTATTTCACCGCCAAGGGCGACGGAGTCGTGGGCTCGCATGCATACAGGGGATCGATGTCGTGAGCGTCCGGCCAGACGTTGAGCCTCCGCTCCTCGAGATGCGGGGCATCGGAAAGTCATATCGCGGCGTCCCGGCGTTGAAGGACATCGACTTCGACCTGCGACGCGGCGAGGTGCACGCAATACTGGGCGAGAACGGCGCCGGCAAATCGACGCTGGTCAAGATTCTGTCCGGGGCGGTCATGCCGAGCCAAGGCGAAATCCGTCTCCAGGGCCAGCCGATCCATATCGCCGGCCCGGCCCTCGCGCGGCGATACGGCATCGCGATGGTCTACCAGGAGACCAGTCTCGTTCCTTCGATGACCGTCGCGCAGAACCTCTATCTGGGCGACGAAAAATTCTTCAACCGCCTCAGAGGCGTCTATATCGAAGCGCAGCAGTTCCTTCAGTCGCTCAATTTTCCGGTCGATCCGACGGCGCCGGTGATGTCGCTCGGCACCGCCAAGCGCCAGATGGTGGAGATCGCCAGGGCGGTCCGGCTCAAAGCGCAAATCATCATCTTCGACGAACCCACCGCCACGTTGACGCCCGAGGAGAAACACCATCTCTTCGCCTTGATCGGTCGCCTGCGCCAGGAAGGCGTGGCGATCGTCTTCATCAGCCACGCACTCGAAGAAGCGCTTGAAATCTCCGATCGAATAACAATCCTGCGCGACGGCGCGCATATCGTCACCGACGACGCCAAGACGTTTTCCCGCGAAACCATCGTCCGCCACATGGTCGGCCGGTCGCTGACCGACGATCTCTACAGCCGCGCGTCGGATACCCGAAAGCTGCGGCCGGCCGGTGAAAAGGTCCTGAGCGTCCAGAATCTGTCGATGCAGAATCTCGTCCGCAACTCCTCGTTTTCAATCTTCGCCGGGCAAGTGACGGGGGTGTTCGGGCTGGTCGGGTCGGGGCGAACGGAAATGGCGAAGATCATCGCCGGCGTCGCCAAGCGCGACTTCTTTCATGGCGGCGAGGTGCGATTCGAGAACAGATCCGTCCGTTATCAGACCCCGCGCGCGGCGGTGAGCGACGGCGTCGTCTATGTCACCGAGGACCGCAAGGGCGACGGGTTCTTCGAGACGATGTCGGTGGCGGAGAATATCTACATCGGCCGGATTTCCAGCCGGCAATCGCATGGCTTCATGGCGAGCGCCAGCGAAACCGAGGCGCTCGCTGCCGATTGGAGAAAAAAACTCAACATCCGCGCGTTGAGCGGCGATTCCCGGGTGGTCGTGCTTTCAGGCGGAAATCAACAGAAGGTGGTCATCGCCAAAGCGCTGGTGCAGAAACCCAAGTTGGTCATCTTCGATGAGCCCACCCGCGGCGTCGACGTCGGCGCGATCGCCGAGATCCATCATCTCATCTCCGCGCTCGCCGACGAAGGGCTCGCCGTCGTCGTCATTTCGTCCTACCTGCCGGAGATCTTGAGCCTGTCCGACCGCATCCTCGTTTCTCGCCAGGGTCGTATCGTCGAAGAGCTGTCTCCGGATGAGGCCACTTCCGAGTCGATCATGTTTGCAGCTGTCTACTAACTCGCCGCGATCGAGCCGTCGTCCCACTCGGTTGGCGCTCGACGGTCGCATGCCGGCTCCGACCGGTTGTCGCCTGGCGTCGCGCCAGGCCATGTCCGGCCGGCTAACAACCGGATCAATCGGAATATGCCTTGACGTTCCGTCTGGGTTCGTCCCTGGAGACGGGTCGAACGTCGGGCCCGGTTCCCTCTGTCCCGTCCCGTTTGAGCGGTCCGCCCAGTCTATTGTCGGAAAAGTCGTAGGTCTTGACGAACCATGCAAATGCGAACCGTAAATCCATCGCCAGGGAAAATCGCGCCGCCTTGCGATCGCCGGTCCGGATCGCCTCAATAACCCTATCCTGAATTTTGAAACTGTTTGTCGACAATATTTCCGAAGCTCGGGGCTGGCGCTGAACGGCGGCGAGGTAAGGCCCTGCTCTCAGCCACAGGTTTGTGATCATGTCGGTTAACTGAGGAAGTCCAGCGGCCTCGTAAACGCCGAAATGGAACGAGTAATTGGCGGCCAACGCCGCCTCGACATCGTGTCTTTGCGCCGCCTCGAGCATGGATTGATTGAAGCCCTTCAGCCGCCCCACCAGGCCTCGATCTTTCGACATACAGGCGCGTTCCGCGGCAAACCCCTCCAGCTCCATTCTTATCCGCATCAAGTCTTTGAAGTTTTCGTAGGTGAACGGCGCCACGATGATCGCCCGGCTGGCGGTCTGGACAAGCGCTTTTTCCGCGATCAGCCGTTGGACCGCGGCCCGCACCGGCATCGGGCTGGTCCCCAGCGACGCCGCCAGACTTCTGAGCGACAGCGCTTCGCCGGGCACGAACTTGCCCCTGAGCAGCGCCAGCCTGAGGGCCGTATAAACCCTCTCCGAAAGCGAAGAATCTTCGAGCGTCAGCAACCTTTCGGGCATCACCGGTCCCTTTCCGTCACCCCTGATTTGCCGGGGTTGGCTCGAACGATCCTGCAAGCCCGCAGCCAGACTAATCCTTTCGTTGCAAAACAGCAAATGTGATCACGATGTGAGATCACATCCCTTGACACCTTATGGCTGCTATGTGATCACGAGATGTGATCACAGCGCTGGACAGACTGTTGTCCACGATGGATCACAGATCAACGCCTCCCGTTGCCGACTCTTGCCCAAAGAATGGCAGGGCGGCTCCAGAAGAAGAGGCCTGTCCCCACGGGACACGAGAAGGCGGCGCAAGTGGAACACTGTGTCATTACAAGCGCGACCCGCACAGCGGTCGGTTCATACCTAGGAACGCTCAAGACGGTCCCCCCCGAGCAACTCGCAGCCCTTGTCATCAAGGAAGCTGCTGCGCGGTCCCAGCTGGCGCCGGGACAGGTGGAGCGGGTCGTCATGGGCCACGTGCTGGCGAACAGCGAGGCCCCCAACATCGCCAGAGTCAGCGCGCTGCTGGCCGGTCTCCCCGAAGCCACCGCCGCCTTTACGGTCGACATGCAGTGCGGTTCGGGACTTCAGGCGCTGCGGCTGGCGATCATGGAGATCCAGACGGGGGCCTCCGCCATCGCCGTCGCCGGGGGCGTCGAGAGCATGTCGCGCGCCCTCTATTACCTGCCGCCTTCGGTCCGGTACGAAGGCTTTCGCCTCGGGGAACAGACCATACACGACGCCTTCACCCGGGCGGTGACGCGGGTTCAGCCGCCCGCTCTTTATCCCGGGCTCAACATGGGCCTGACCGCCGAGGCGATCGCCGACCGGCACGCCATTTCGCGCGAGCAGCAGGACGCCTTCGCCCTGGACAGCCAGAAGAAGGCGTGCGCGGCGATCGCCGCAGGCCGGTTCAAGGATGAAATTGTGCCGGTCGAGGTCGCCGATCGGAAAAGCAGCATCCTCTTCGCCCAGGACGAATACCCCAAGGCGAACGCGACGCCGGAAGGATTGGCGAAACTCAACCCGGTCTTCCGGAAGGGCGGAACCGTCACGCCCGGCAACGCCTCCGGAATGAACGACGGCGCCTCGGCGGTGGTCGTGATGGGAGAGGCCAAGGCGCGAGAATTCGGGATCAGGCCGCTGGTCCGTGTTCTCCGGCATTCGGTGACGGGCCTTGACCCCAGTGTGATGGGACTCGGTCCGGTAACGGCGATCCGCTCGGTCCTGAAGCAGGGCGACCTCGCTCTGGAAGACGTCGACCTGTTCGAAATCAACGAAGCCTTCGCCGCACAGTCGCTTGGCGTGCTCAAGGAACTCGGCATGCTTCCCGGCTCGCGGCTGTATTCCCGCGTCAACGTCAACGGCGGCGGCATCGCCCTTGGCCATGCGCTGGGCTCGAGCGGCGCGCGAATCCTCACCACCCTGATCCATGAGCTGAAGCGTCGCAGCGGCCGCTACGGCGTCGCCAGCCTCTGCATCGGCGGCGGACAGGGCGTCGCGATGCTGGTGGAAAACATCTAGCCCAGACCATCAATCTTACTTGGAAAACCACCGGTCCTCGGGAGGATCAACATGACCAATGCAAGCACAGAAATCAACGTTAAACAACCGCCTAGAGCGGCGGGTTTAATCGACAAATTTACAGAATGGAGTTTGAACTGGGTTCCAGACTCCATGGTGTTTGTCCTTGTTTTGACAGTTATCGTATTTGTCATGGCGCTTTGCCTGACAAAATTCGGTATCTTCGATCTGATCAATTTTTACGCTGGAAGCTTTTGGATCCTGCTGACATTCGCCATGCAGCTATGTATATTGATGATCACCGGTTTCGTCATTGCCGATTCCAAGCTGGTCAAGCGCTTCATCGTGGCGGTGGTGGACAAGCCGAAAACCCGCGCCGGATCCATTGTTCTGTTTTGCCTGGTCGGCGGCGTCGTCGCCTGGATCCACTGGGGTGTCGGGCTCATGTTCTGCATGGTCATGGGCCGCGAACTCGCCGTCCGTAAGCGCGGACTCGGCATCCATTACCCGTTCATCGCCGCTTTGACGTACGGCCTGGTCAACATCATGTGCAACGGCCCGTCGCAGTCGGCGCCGCTGGTGGTGGCGACCCCGGGGAATTTCATGGAGAAAGTGATCGGGGTCATTCCGCTCACGCAAACCGCGCTGTCGCCGTTCCTGCTTTCGCTTCAGCTCTTCATGTTCTTGACCATTCCGATCCTGGCGGTCCTCCTGATGCCGAAGAAGGCCAATTCGGTCGAGATGGACGACGAGACCTTCAAGGAATTCACCACAGTTCTGCCCGAGGAAGACGTGAAGTCCCTTCGGCCGGCAGAGCGGTGGGATCGGTCGCGAATCCTGCAAAGTCTGCTCGCGATCGGCATGCTGATCTGGGTCGGAAACTACGTCTACACCAAGGGTTTCGGGAAGCTCGACCTCAATTCGATCAATTTCGCCTTCCTTGGCCTGTCGCTGCTGCTTCATGGATCGCCCCGCAGCTTCACCGCCTCGGTGAAGAAGGGCGTCGGCACCACCTTCGGCGTCATGGTTCAGTTCCCGATGTACGCCGGCCTGTTCGGCGTGATCAGCAATTCGGGTCTGGCCGGCACCATCACGCATTGGTTCGTGTCGATCTCGACGCCGGGGACGTTTTCCTGGATCGTCTTCCTGTACACGGGCGTTATGGATTTCTTCGTGCCGTCGGGCGGTTCGAAGTTCGTCATCGAGGCGCCCTACCTTCTTCCCGCCGGGCAACAGTTGGGCGTGTCGGTGGCGCAGACGATCAACGCCTACAGCACCGGCGCCCAATGGGCGAACAACATCCAGCCGTTCTGGGCGCTGCCGGTGCTGGGGGCGTTCAAGGTCCGGTTCCAGGATATTCTTCCCTACACGTTCCTGATCTGGCTTTACGCGGGGATCATCTCGACGATCGCCTTTCTGCTCTTCCCCAACGGACTTTGATCCACTGTGGGTCTGAGGGTCGGCCGTGAAAAGCCGGCCGACCCTCGGAATCGATACGACGAGACCGACAAGGAACACCAACAATGCCCGCAGCATCCAACAAAAGAGTGATCAGCTGTGCGATTACCGGCGCAATTCACCTTCCCAGCATGACGCCGTATCTTCCGATCACCCCCGAACAGATCGTCGAAAACGCCCTGGGCGCAGCCAATGCCGGGGCGGCCATCGTGCACATCCATGCCCGCAACCCCGAAACCGGCCAGCCTTCGTCCGATCTGAACCTCTATCGCCGGATCGTCGATGGGATCAGGGCGAACAACGACGACGTCGTCATCTGCATCACCACGGGCGGGGGCGCCGGAATGTCGGTCGAGGAACGTCTCGCGGTGGTGCCGGCGTTCAAGCCTGAACTGGCCTCGATGAACACGGGGTCGATGAACTGGGGCATGTTCCCGCTCGCCAACAAGCTGAAGGAATTCCAGTTCCCCTGGGAAGGGCAGTTCCTGGAGTCGAGCCGGGACTTCGTTTTCCAGAATACCTTCAAGTCCATGGAGGCGATGTGCCGAATCATGGACGCGAACGGAACGAAGCCGGAGCTCGAGGCCTATGATGTCGGGCATCTCCACAACATCGCCTATCTGCTCCAGGCCGGCGTCGTGAAGCCGCCCATCACCATGCAATTCGTGACCGGCATCCTCGGCGGGATCGGTTCGAGCCCCTACGACATCATCACCATGCATCAGACCGCCGATCGGCTGTTCGGCAAGGACAGCTACAACTGGTCGGTGATCGGGGCCGGCAAAGCCGAATTTCCCGATGCGACGCTGGCGCTGATCCTGGGCGGCCACGTGCGCGTCGGCATGGAGGACAACCTGTATCTGAGCAAGGGCAAACTGGCGAAAACCAATGCGGAGATGGTCGCGAAAATGGCGCGGATCATGGCCGAACTGGACCTGGAGCCGGCGACTCCCGCCGAAGCCCGGCGCATTCTGAGCCTGAGGAATGCGGGCTGACGACAGGACACAGGTCATTGCGAGCGCGGGATGGCTCGGGATCATCACCGACGCGCGGATTGCGTAGCGACCGCCAAATTGAAGACAGAAACTAGGGACGCCGAAAATGATCAAGCTTCCGGAGATTGATGAGTTGGAGTCTCGGCCGATCGCTGTGATCGGCATGGGCACGATGGGTCGACGGCTCGCCGCGAGGTTCGCCACCCGAGGCGGCGAGGTCCGCGCCTACGACAGCAACCAACGCGTCGCCGACGAGGGCGCCGCCTATGCGCGCGAGACGGTCGCGGACGCCTGCAAGACGATTCCCGGCGCAACGCCCGGCCGAATCGTGACCGCGCCCGATCTCGCCTCCGCTGTGCGGGACGCATGGCTCGTCGTCGAGGCGGTGGCGGAGAAACCGGATCTGAAGACGGCCCTTTTTGGCGAGTTCGACCGACTCGCGCCCCCGGGCGCCATCCTGGCCACCAACTCCTCTTCCTATAAATCGAGCGAGGTGATCGGCAAGGTCACCCGGCCCGAGCGCGTGCTCAACATGCATTTCTACCTGCCGAAGCTACGCTCTGTCGAGTTGATGACCTGTGGGAAGACGGATGAGGCCTATATTCACTTCCTGAAGGAGACCCTGCCGCGGTGGGGCTTCGCGCCCTATGTCGCGATGAAGGAAAGCACCGGCCTGATCTTCAACCGCGTCTGGGCGGCGATCAAACGCGAGGCGATTCAAGTGATCGCCGAGGGGATCGCCACACCGGAGGACGTCGACGCGCTCTTTCGGGAGGTGCTCGCCACCGAGGCCTCCCCGTTCCGGCTGATGGATCAGGTCGGTCTCGATGTGGTCCTCGATATCGAGGACCATTATGCGGCCGAACGGCCGGGTCTGCCGGTCGAAGCGCGCGAGCTTCTCAGGCGTTACGTCGCCCAGGGCAAACTCGGCGTGAAGACGGGCAGTGGTTTCTACGACTATCCGAAACCGTAACGGTGAACCGCCAAATGCGGATTTGATCGATCAAGATATCGCGATCGCCCCGGAACAACGTGGACGTCAAGGCGCGAGGGCGGAACCCGCAGCCCGACGTCAAAGAGGTCGAGTGATGAGATTCCAAAACGAGGTCGCCGTCGTCAGCGGCGCCGGACGCGGCATCGGCGCCGCGACGGCGAAGAAACTCCTTGATGAAGGATGCCGGGTAGCCATTCTGGACATCAACGAAAGCGCTGCAGTCGATTGCGCACATTCACTCGACCCGTCCGGCGGGAGAAGTCTGGCGCTTCCCTGCGACGTCAGCAGTCAGGACTCCGTCACCGCCGCGATCTCGGCAATCGCAAAGAAACTTGGAACCGTCGATATTCTTGTCAACAATGCCGGCATAACCAGCGACGCCATCTTTCATAAGATGTCCCTGGAGCAGTGGAAACGGGTGATCGACGTGAATCTGACCGGCACATTTCTGCTGACCAGCGCCGCGGCGCCCTATATGCGAGAAAAGAAATGGGGACGCATCATCAATATTTCGTCAACATCCGCCTATGGGAACATCGGTCAGGCTAATTATGCAGCTGCGAAAGCTGGTATGCTCGGGCTGACGAAAACGCTCGCCAAGGAATTAGGACGCTACAACATCACTGTGAACGCGATTGAGCCTGGCGTGATCGAAACCGATATGCTCAAGGATGTTCCGCAAGCGATAAAAGAGGGTTGGCTTAAGAGCATGCCGCTGACCCGCATGGGGCAGCCGCAGGATATTGCCAACGCCGTGTGCTTCTTTGCGTCTGATGAGGCGAGCTTCATCACCGGCGTCGAATTGCCGGTTTGCGGTGGGTTTATGATCAACTGATCCAGCCGCCGATCTGACGCGTCGATTCGTTGGCGATGTCGGTCCGCCGCGCAGAGTCCCCACATTGCCGCGAGGCGCGCCAGAGGGCTTCGCGCCTCCCACGGCCCGCTGTTCCGCCGGCAGAGCGTCGCAATCGCATGGCCGCCATGCCGGCAAATCCGCGACGGTTGCGGAACAACGACGCCGCCCAGGCGTCTCTGGGTCGGCGGTCGCGGATGACCAGCGCCAATGGAGCCTTCCCATGGACAACGTTGCGAACACTGCTCCTTACATGGGCTTTGTCAGTTGGATTATTCTCGGTTTGATCGCGGGATTCATAGGCAGCAAGATCGTGAACAGAACGGGCGAGGGAATCGTCATGGACATCGTCCTCGGCGTCATCGGCGCCGTGGTCGGCGGGTACCTGTTCAGCGCGTTCGGCGAACGTGGGGTGACGGGCCTCAATCTGTGGAGCCTGATCGTCGCGGTGATCGGAGCGATCGTCGTGCTCGTGGTGTACAGGATGATCGTCGGCGGCGGGCGACTCGCCCCTCCTGCCTCGGGCCTCTGATTTCAGCGCATCGAACCCGACTGCTGCGCTCAGTCGGCTGGCTCCGACTGGGCGCGGCCGTTCGCGGCCCTCAGCGCGCTCCTCATTGCGGTGATCGCCTCGCCGATCCGGTCGCCGTAGCGCAACAGGCTGCCGCCGAGCAGGAACACGACATCGTCGCCGTACATCTGCTTCATGTCGCCGGCGCGTTCCACGCTCATGCCGCCGCCGGGACTGGGAAAGATCCGTCTGCCGACGCCGGCCGGGTCGCGGCACGCGCCGGCGATGTCGAGGCACTCGGCCGCACTGAAGCCGAATCGGCCGCCGACGTTGGGGAAGATCGAGATGTCGGCGCCGGCCAGGCGCTGAAGGACGCCGAACATCATGCCGTGGGTGAAACCGAACGTGTCCGAGAGCACGGAACTGCCGAGGAAGCTCGGGTGCGCCATGATCGGCAAGTCGAACGTCTCGTCCGCCGCCAGCCGGCGGATCAGGTCGAACCCGAACAGGCCCGGGATGACGAGGACGCCGCCCGCGCCACAATCCCTGGCGAAACCGGCGAAATCCATCAGGTCGTCGCTGCGCCCCGCCAGATTGGGAAAATAGAGGCACGAGCCGCCCGTCTCGCGGTTGGCCCGCGCGACCGCAGACGCGACCTTTTCGCACCGCGTCCGGAACGGCGCCATCGCCTGGTCGGTCAGGCCGTGATCGTCCTTGACCACGTCCGCCCCGGCGAGCGCACAGCGATAGGCGATGCCCGCGAGGGTGTCGGCGTCGCTGCCTTGCGGCTTGATGACCGGCGCAATCAGCCCTCCCGCCGGCCGCCCGGCGCGCCGGCGCACGCCGTCGACGCCGAACCGGGCCCCGGGAAAGCGCTCCGCGAGCGTCGCTCCGAGATCGAGCCCGACGACCTTGATCCCCTTCTGGATCGAGGAGTTGCCGAACATGACGTTGAGCAGCTGCGGCAGTTCGGCCCCGACGCTGTCGGGGCTGTAGGAGATCCGCGCCAGATGGCGCCCCTCGTCCTCCTCGGCGAGCGACTCGATCCGCCCGACGATTTCGTCCTCGATATAGCCGCGCGGCACGACGTCGCGCGGAATCTCGACCGTCTGCTCGAGGGCGATTCCCGCGGCGCGCTCGGCGGCTTCGTCGCGGCTGGAGGCGAAGATGCGATAGTGGACGACGAACCGGCTGGTCATAGCGCCTCCGCCTTGGCGGACGAATGGACGGCGTCGACGCGAACGGCGTCGAGGTCGGCCTCGGTAACGCCGAATATGCGCCCGAGCAACCTTTCGACGCCCGCGACCAGCGCCGAGGCGTCGAGTCCGTAGTGGCGCATCAGATAGGGCCGCGATCCGCCGTGGGCGTAGGTGTCCTTGAGGCCGAGGCGGATCAGCCGCTTGCCGACGCCGTGATCCGCCATGATCTCGGCGACCAGTGAACCGATGCCGCCTTCGGTGACGTGGTTTTCGAGCGTGATCACGCCGTGCTTGACACTGGCGATGTGGTCGAGCAGCGGCCGCTCGTCGAACGGCTTGACGGTGTTGATGTGGAGGTGGCGGATCGAAACGCCCGCGGCCTTCAGCGCGCCGCGCGCGCGCAACGCCTCCTCGGTCGCGACGCCGGCGGTGACGACCAGCACGTCCGACCCGGCGCTGAGCTCGCGCATCCGGCCGACCTCGATCGGGCTGTCGAACAGGCGCGGCACGGAGCCGCGCAGCACGCGGCAATAGACTGGGCCGTCGATCGAGTCGGCGGCCGCGCAGATCGATTCGACCTCGGTCGCGTCGCCGGTCTCGAGGATCGTCATGTTGGGGATCGAGCGCATCACCGAGATGTCCTCGATCGCCTGATGCGTCATGCCGCCCGGCGTCGTCACCCCGGGCAGGAACCCCATCAGCCGCACCTTGCGGCGCGGATAGGCGACCGAGGCGATCAGCTGATCGTAGGGGCGGCGATAGAGGAAGACGCCGAAGGTGTGCAGGAACGGCCGGAAGCCGGCGAGGCCGAGCCCGCCGGCGAAGCTCATCATGTTCTGCTCGGCCATGCCGAGCGAGACGAACTGCTCCGGATGGCGGTCGCGAAAACCGTCGATCTCGCACGACGAGGTCAGGTCCGCCGACAGGCAGAGCACCTCGGGGTGGGCGAGCGCGTAGGCCTCGAAGGCGCCGGCGTAGGGACGTGTGACCATCTCGACCATGGGCGCGACCTCAATGAGCGTAATCGACGGGCGGGATTCCGAGTTCCTCGGCGATGGCGCCGTTCATGTCCGCCCGCTCCTCCTCAGACTGGAAGCGGACGTAGTGCAGCCGCGGGAATCGGCGCTTGAGGAAGCTCATTCCCCGATAGGGAACGGTGTGGGCGAGGATGATCAGCGGCTTGCCCGGGTGCGGTTCCCGCGCGGCCTGGCGCAACGCCTCGAGGTCGTGGCCGTCGATCTCGACGCAGCGGGCGCCGAACGCCTCGAACTTCGCCCGGATGTCGCGGGCGTCCATCACGCTTTCCATCGCGCCGTCGCACTGCTGGGCGTTGACGTCCATGATGGCGTAGAGATTGTCGATGGCGTGGTAGGCCGCGGCCTGCACGGCTTCCCAGACCTGGCCCTCCTGCACCTCGCCGTCCGACATGAACACCCAGACCCGGCCGGGTTCGCCCTTGCGGCGACGCCCCCAGGCGAGGCCCGCCCCGGTCGAAAGGCCGATGCCGAGCGTGCCGTTGTGCATCTCCATGCCGGGAGAATGCTCGGCGCCGATCATCTCGACCGAGGAGCCGTCCTTGTTGAACATCTCGAGGCCTTCGGGCGCCATTCGGCCCACCTCGATCAGCGTCGCATAGGCGACCAGCGCGTAATGCGCGGGCGCGATGAACAGGCGGTCGTATTGCGGCTCGGCCGGCCCATTGTAGCCGGCGCCGGTTTGATAGTCCGTGTTTCCCGCGCTCGGGACGCCGCCGAAGGGTTTCGGGATCATCGGCAGCGTGGGTTCGCCGAGGCGCAGTTCCTCGTTGTAGAGCCAGGCGAGCTGTTCGGCCGCCGAACACGCCTGGCTCATGTAGCCGCCGTTGTTGCGGATCGAATGCTCGAAGACGCGACGGCGAATGCCGAGCGCGACATCCCCGGTCGACTTTGCGTTGTCCATGTGGCCGTCTCCGTCGATCGGTCGTTCGCGGGCCTCGCCCGCCGTGCGGGCGCCTCCCGACGATGTCCCGGCGGGGACGGGGAGGCGCCGCTCCGGTTTTCGCTGGTCCGCGGGGTCGCGATCTGATCGGCCGCTGGCCGGGACCCCGCGGAAACCAGTGAAGAGCCCTATTTTGCGCCGGGCAAGGGCATCCACTTGGGCACGGCGACATCGGCGTGGGCGAACTGCGGCAGCTTGACCGCGAGCTCCTCCATATTCTTGATGTCGTTGTCGTTGAGCTGCTTTTGCGTGATCAGCGTCGGCGGCACGATGACTTCGTGTCCCGGATCTTCGCCCGCCAGCAGCATCGCCAGCGCGCGCACGGACACCTGACCGACCACCGCCGGGTTGGTGGCCGCGGTCGCCGCCCAGGCGCTGCCGGGTTCGCGCATCGCCGAGATGTCCGAGGTCGAGATGTCGGCCGAGTAGATCTTGACCTTGGACGACATGCCCGCTTCGTCGACGGCGATTTTCACGCCCTTGGCGAATTCGTCGTAGGGCGCGAACATCACGGTGATGTCGGGGTGGGCGGAGATGACCGAGCGCGCCTGGTTCGCCACCGAATTGGCGATCGGGTTGTCGAGCGTGCCGAACATCGCGACTTCCTTGATGCCCGGGTATTTGGCCTTGAACGCCTTCCAGGTCTCGTCGCGCCGGTCGAGCGGGGCGATGCCGGCGACGTAGACATAGCCGGCCTTCCAGCTTTCGCCGTTGTCCTTGATCGCTTGCTCGAGCGCCAGCCGCGCCAGATCGCGATCCGACTGCTCGATCTGGGGAATCTTGTCGTTCTCGACGTTGACGTCGAAGGCGACGACCTTGATGCCGGCCTTGACGGCGCGGGCGGCGGCCTCCTTCATCGATTCGGTCAGGCCGTGCTGGATGATGATGCCGTTGACGCCGAGCGCGATCGCCTGGTCGACCATGTCCGCCTGAAGCGCTGCGTCCTGACGGCTGTCGAAGACGTGCAGGTCGACGCCGAGCGCCTTGGCCTGCGCCTGCACGCCGGCGAGATAGGACTGGAAGAAGTCGCCGGTCGAGAGATAACGCACCAGCGCGATCTTGACCTTCTCGG
This sequence comes from Roseiarcus fermentans, assembly GCF_003315135.1. Taxonomy (GTDB): domain Bacteria; phylum Pseudomonadota; class Alphaproteobacteria; order Rhizobiales; family Beijerinckiaceae; genus Roseiarcus; species Roseiarcus fermentans. Next base: position 176,541 of record NZ_QNRK01000003.1, on the reverse strand, counting down.
GGTGATCGAACGGGGCCGGCTCGCCGGCGGCCCAGGCAGCGCTCCCCAGCGCGGTCGCGCCCAGCAGCCCCAGGACGAACCCGGCCAGACCTCTACGCGTCATTGTCATTGGTTTCTCCTCCGCGTTACACCGGCTAAAGCGCTCGATTCGCTGACGCCCCGATGTTTCTTTGCCGTCAGCGTTTGCCTGTCTTCGAGAGCGCAAAAGTGAACACCAGGGCGATCACGAGCACCGCCCCCTTCACGAAATCCTGGGTGTAATAGGGCGCGTTCATCATCGTCAGCCCCTGCAGGAGCACGCCGACGAACAGCGAGCCGATGGCGGTGCCGAAGGCGTTGGGCTTGGAGGCGCCGAGCACCGCGTAGCCGATCAGCGCCGCCGCGACCGAATCGAGCAGAAGATTGTTGCCCGAAGCGATGTCGCCCCGGCCGAGGCGGGCAGCCAGCATGACGCCGCCGATCGAGGCGAACACGCCGGAGATGACGTAGGCGCCGATCCGGTAGGCGTTGACCGGGGTTCCGGCGAGTTGCGCCGCGCGCGCGTTGGAGCCGACGGCGTACATCAGGCGGCCGAAGCGGGTGTATTCGAGAAAGAACCAGATCAGCACCGCCAGCGTCAGCAGCACGACCACCGAGACCGGCAGGAGATCGGGAACGACGAGATCGAAGCGGTGGCGACCGAGGGCGAGGAATCCGGGGCTGAACTTGCCGGTCGCGACCGATCCGTCGGGGAGAGTCATGCCGGTGGCGATGGAGCGGCCCTCGGTCGGGATGCGTTGCAGCCCCACGAGCAGGAACATCATGCCGAGCGTCGCCAGCAGGTCGGGGACGCGCATGTAGACGATCAGGAAGCCGTTGAGGAGGCCGACGATCACGCCGATGGCGAGGCACGCCAGAGTTGCGCTGACCGCGTCGCCGCGCAACACGACCATGACATAGGCCGAGGCCATCATCGCGGTCGTCGCGACCGCGCCGATCGACAGATCGAACCCGCCGACCACCAGCGTCGCCGTGACGCCGAGCGCCAGAATGCCGGTGATGGAGACCGATTGCAGGATGAAGACCGCGCTCTGCGCCGAGGCGAAGCCGGTCGACATAACGCTGAAGAACACGATCAGGCCGGCCAGGAGGGCGAGAAAGCCGTACTTGATCGCGATGTCGAGGGCCGCCGTCGTGGTCGCGACCCGCGCGGGTCGCCCCCCGGAAGCGGCAAAGGCGCCGTCGCGTTTCGTCTCGTCCGTCATTTCAAGCGGCCTTCCCGATCCGGCCCGCGATCTCGGCCAGAAGCCTCTGACTGTCGACGCCGGAATTCCGGTGTTCGCCGACCAGCGTATGTTCCGACATCACCAGGATCCGGTCGGCCACTTCGAACACTTCGTCCAGCTCGGTCAGGAAGAACAGCGTGGCGCGCCCGCGCGCCGAGGCGCGCAGCTTGCTCGCGATGTCGCGCCGCGCGGCGATGTCGACGCCCTGGAACGGCTCGTCGAGGATCAACACCCGCGCCGACTGGCTCAACCAGCGCCCGACCACCACCTTCTGTTGATTGCCGCCCGACAGCGTCTGCAGGTCGTCCCGCTCCGTCCGGCAGACGATGCCGAGCGAGTCGATCTGGGCGCGCGCCTGCGCGCGTTCCCGGCCGCGATTGGCGACGCCGAACGAGGACAGGCGCTTCAGGAAGGGAAGGCTGATGTTCTCGTAGAGATTGAAATCCGGGACGACGCCGCTTTCCGTGCGCTCCTTGGCGATCAGGAAGACGCCGCGTTCGATCGCGCGCCGCGTCGAAGCGGGCGCGTAGGCCGCGCCGTCGAGCGTCATGGTCCCGCCGATCGGCGCGCGGGCGCCGAACAGCGTTTCGGCGAGCGCCGTCTTGCCGACCCCGACGAGCCCGGTGACGACGACGATCTCGCCGTCGGCGAGGGTGAGCGAAAAGGGCCGCGCCCCCGGCGCGAGCCGCAGAGCGTCGACCCGGAGCACCGGGTCGGACGCGTCCTGCACGACCACGGCGTCGAGACTGGTCTTCTTGCCGAGCATGGCGTCGACGGCGCCCTCGTAGTCGAGCGCCGGTCCCTCGAAAACGCCGGAGACGCGGCCGTCGCGCAAGGCGACGATGGTGTCGGCGAGGCGCCGGATATCCGACATGCGATGCGAAATATAGAGGATGGCGACGCCGTTGGCGCGCAGGCGATCGAGCACCTCGAACAGCCGGTCCGCCTCGGCGCTGGAAAGCGACGACGTCGGCTCGTCGAGAATCAGGACCTTGGGTTCGTGCGCCATCGCGCGGGCGATCGCCACCAGCTGGCGATTGGCGAGGGTCAGGGCGCTGACCTCGGCTTTCAGATCGAGGCGAAGCCCCATGCGCTCGGCGACCGCGCGCGCCTGGCGACGCACGCGGCGCGGATTGAAGAAGAACCCGGCGCCCGAGCCGTTCAGCCGGTCGAGGGTGAGGTTGGTGGCGACGTCGAGGCCGGCGACGACGCCGTCGTTGATGTTCTGGTGCACGGTGACGACGCCCGCGCGGATCGCTTCGGCGGGCGAGGCGGGCGCATAGGGCTGTCCGGCGAGGGTGATCCGCCCGGCGTCGCGGGGGTGGACGGCGCTGACGATCTTGACCAGCGTCGATTTTCCCGCTCCGTTGGCGCCCATCAGGACGGTGACGGAGCCCGGGCGCAGCGTCAGGTCGACGCCGTCGAGGACCTGAACCGGGCCGAACGACTTGCGCAGTCCCTCGATACGGAACGCCGCATTCTCGACCACCCAGTCCTCCCCTCGGCCCATCAGGACGGCGACTCCCTTGCCCGGTCATGTGGTAAATGTCAAGTCAATTGACATTTGCTAGCGATATCGCGTATCGAATTGGCGTTTCGGCGCCGCCGGCGCCGTTCGCTCGACACAAACGGGGGGCGACCATGCAAGGGTTCCAAGCGCTGACCGTGGAGACGCTCGCCGAGCGGCTCGCGAGCAACGCGGCCTTACGCGCGCGGATCGGCGAACGCACGGCGCGATGGCGCGTGCGCGAGGTCGGCGACGGCAACCTCAATCTGGTCTTCATCGTCGAGGGCGAGGCCGGGAGCGCGGTCGTCAAGCAGGCGCTGCCCTACGTGAGGCTGGTCGGCGAAAGCTGGCCGCTGCCGCTCAAGCGGACGTTTTTCGAGACCAACGCGCTCATCAGGCAGGCCGAACGCGACCCCGGCCGCACGCCGCAAGTGTTCCATTTCGACGCCGACCAGGCGCTGGTCGTCATGGAATACCTGACGCCGCACGTGATCCTGCGGCGGGCGCTGATCGAGGGCCGGCGACTGCCGAAGGTCGCGCGCGATCTCGGCCTGTTCGCGGCGCGCACGCTGTTTCGCGGCTCGGACCTTTCGATGGAGACCGCCAGACGCAAGGCGGATCTCGCGCTGTTCGCCGACAATGTGGCGCTGTGCGCGATCACCGAGGATCTGGTGTTCTCCGATCCCTATTTCGCCGCCGAAAAGAACCGTCATACGAGCCCACAGCTCGACGAACTGGTGGCCGAGCTCCGCGCCGATCGCGATCTCAAGGTCGAGGCTCAGCGGCTGAAGCACCTGTTCGCAGCCAACGCCGAGACGCTGCTTCACGGCGACCTCCACACCGGATCGGTCATGGTCACCGACGACGACACCCGCGTCATCGATCCGGAGTTCGCGTTCTACGGACCGATGGCGTTCGACGTCGGCATGATGCTGGCGAACTTCTGGATGAACTACTTCGCGCAGGCCGGGCACGAGGCGAACGGCGATCGCGGACCGATGCGGGCCTATCTCCTCGGCGTCGTCGAGGAGATCTGGCGCGTGTTCTGCGCCGAGTTCGGTCGGCTGTGGCGCACCGAGCGGACCGGCATTCTCTACCCGCGCGCCCTGTTCGAGGATCAGGGCGACGCCCTCGCCGCCGAGCAGGCGCTCGATTGCGTTCTGCACGGGGTCTGGGTCGACATGCTCGGCTTCGCCGGCGTCGAGATTCATCGCCGCATCCTCGGCCTCGCCCACAACGCGGATTTCGAGACGATCGAGGATCCGAATCTGAGGGCGCGCTGCGAAGCCGCGGCGCTGAAGTTCGGGCGGCATCTGGCCGTCAACCGGAGCGCGCTTCAGGGCCTGGGCCGGATCGCCGCCCTCGCCGAGCGCCTCGACGCGGGGAGCGTATCGTGAACATCCAGGGCCGCCCCTACCGTACCATCTGGCTCAACCAAGACGGGCGCAGCGTCGATATCATCGACCAGCGCTGGCTGCCGCACGCGTTTCGGGTGGTCACGCTCGGCAGCGTCGAGGACGCCGCCGTCGCGATCCGCGACATGTGGGTGCGCGGGGCCCCGTTGATCGGGGTCACGGCCGCCTATGGCGTGGCGATGGCGATGCGCGAGGACGCCGGCGACGCCGCGCTCGACGCCGCCTGGGAGAAGCTTCACGAAACGCGCCCGACCGCGATCAACCTGCGCTGGGCGCTCGACGACATGCGCAAACTGCTTCGTCCTTTGTCCCCAGCGGCCCGCGCCGCCGCGGCCTACGCGCGCGCCGCCGAAATCGCCGACGAAGACGTCGCCCTCAACCGCGCGATCGGCGCCGAGGGCCTGGCGATCATTCGCCGCATCGCCGCGGGCAAGAAGCCCGGCGAGCGCGTCAACATCCTCACCCATTGCAACGCGGGCTGGCTCGCGACGGTGGATTGGGGCACCGCGACCGCCCCGATCTATCTGGCGATGGAAGAGGGCCTGCCGGTGCACGTGTTCGTGGACGAGACCCGGCCGCGCAATCAGGGCGCCCATCTCACCGCCTGGGAGATGAGCAACCACGGCGTTCCCCATACCCTGATCGTCGACAACGCCGGCGGCCACATGATGCAGCACGGTCTGGTCGACATGGTCATCGTCGGCACCGACCGCACCACCGCCCGCGGCGACGTGTGCAACAAGATCGGCACCTATCTCAAGGCGCTCGCGGCGCGGGACAACGGCGTGCCGTTCTATGTGGCGCTGCCGTCGCCGACCATCGACTGGACCGTCGACGACGGCGTCAAGGAGATTCCGATCGAGGAGCGCGGCGGGGACGAAGTGTCGTTCGTGCAGGGGCGGGACGCCGACGGCGCGATCGTCCGGGTGCGGATTTCGCCCGACGCCAGTCCGGTCGCCAACCCGGCCTTCGACGTGACGCCGGCGCGGCTCGTGACCGGCCTGATCACCGAACGCGGCGTGGCGGAAGCCTCGCGCGAGGGGCTGAAGGCCCTGTTTCCCGAGCGCGGGTGAGCGGGCTTGCCGACTGGCCGTCGCAGCGCGCCCCCGCGCGGCGACGCTCTCGTTGACATGGTGGAACCGCCTCGATGACCTCGGATCTCGCGACGGCGAAGGACGAGCGGGTTCTCCCGCAAAGAAGCGCGAGCGTGCTCGCGAACGTGGCGATCCTCTATTACAAGGACGGGCTGACGCAGGGCGAGATCGCCAAGCGCATCGGCGTTTCGCGCGCGACGGTGGTCAACTATCTGCGCCAGGCGCGCGAGCAGGCCATCGTCGACATCCGGATCAACGGCGCGTCCTTTTCGGTCTCGAAACTGTCCAAGGACCTGCGTGAGGCATACCGACTCGAAGACGTCTACATCGCGTCGGTGTATCCCGGCCCGGACGTCAATCCCGAGAAGCTCGCCCGGGACGTCCGCCGCCAGGTCGCGCGCGTCGGCGCCATGGCGGTCTACGATCTGGTGCAACCCGGCGACGTGCTGGGGGTCGCCTGGGGCGAAACGATCCAGTGGCTGTCCGAGGAGATGCCGCGCGGAAACGTCCGCAATCTGACGATCTGCCAGATGATCGGCTCGATGAAGTCGCCGTTGCTCCCGGCGGCCGAGACGAGTTCGATCCGCATCGCCTCCAGCCTCGGCGCCGACTGCTACACGCTCCACGCCCCGGCGATCCTGTCGAGCCGGGAAATCGCCGAGGCGCTGAAGAACGAGCCCATCATCCACACCCAGCTGCAAAAGCTCGGGGAGCTGACGAAGACGCTGTTTTCCGTCGGCAATTGTTCGGAGACGACGCACCTCGTCCAGTCGGGCATCGTCGACGCCGAGGAATTGCACGCGTATCGGCGCCAGGGCGCGGTCGGCGTGATCTGCGGGCGGTTCATCGACGTCCACGGGCGCCATGTCGTCGGCGAGATGGACGCGCGCATGATCGGCGTCACGCCCGAGGGGATCAAGGCCGCGAGCTGCGGCGTCATGGTCGCCTCGGGGGTCGACAAGATCGAGGCGATCAAGGCTGCGCTCGCCGGCGGCTACGCCAACTATCTCGTGACCGACGAGACCACGGGCAAATTGCTGTTGGATAAGGCCTGATCGCAGACCCGCGCGAGCCGGTCCGGGTTGGCAAGGGCCTCTCGGCTTCCAGCATCTCCTGTCTCACCGCGCGAACGAGTTCGCACAGCCCGTCCGGGCTCCCGGCGAAAAGCCCTTTGACGGCGGCAATCGCAGGTTCGCTTCGGTCTTGGTCATGGCGGCGGTTCCCCGACAAAGAAGTCAGGCGACTTGGCATCGCCGGCCTGCCGTGACCGCCTCTCGCTCCAGGCGATCTTGCACAACTTTCCTCACACGACCCGGCCCACACCGACCCGTAGCGCCAATCAAGCCCGGCAAGGGCGGCGCAAGATCTCTTGGCTGGCGACCCTGTCGGAAGGAACCGAACATGGGCGGTTCGCGTTGTTGTTCGCAATCATCGGCCCTGACCCTGGAGACCCACGACATGCCCGGAAATCTTGTTTATTACGCGCTGATCCTGATCGTCATTGCAGTCGTCGCGGCGCTGCTGGGGTTCGGCGGCGTCGCTTCGACCGCCATGAGCGGCGCGCACCTGTTCGTCTGGCTGGCGGTCGTCATCGTGGTTGTCGGCGTCGTATTCGCCCTGATACGTCGCGTGTAGCCTATCGACCGGACGAGATTTGCGGGCGCTGCAGCAGATCCGGCCACCAGGAGCTTGGCGCCTCCCGCGCCGACGCTCGTCGTGGTGAAGGTTCCCGTGGAGGAGCCCGCGAACATCAGGGCGGCGTCGCCCGCGCAGGCGCGCAGCGCGCGGCGTTCGCCTGCCAGGACAGGCGGGCCGAACGTCGTTTCCCGACCGAGATCACGACGAAAGCCAGACTACGCCGATGGCGAGCGTGATCAGCGTCAGCGGCGCGCCGACACGGAAATGGTCCCAGAAGCCGATCTTCACGCCGGACGCCTCCGCCTTCTGCACGACAATGAGATTGGCGATCGAGCCCAGAATCGTGAAATTGCCGGCGAGCGTGGAAGCCATCGCGATCGTGAGCCACGCCTTGTCGTGATCGGCGAGCGCCGAAACGAACGGCCTGAGCATCAGCACCGCCGGCACGTTGCTGACCAGATTGGACAGGATGGCGGCGACGGCGGTCAGGACAGGAAGCCGATCGAGGCGAAGCCGCCCGACCGCGGCGACGACGTCCGAGGTCAGAAGCGCGTGTTGCGCGCCCGCCACGATGATGAACAGGCCCGCGAACATCAGCAGCAGCGACCAGTCGATGTCGGCGTAGACCCGCCGGCTTTTCACCCGGCGGGTCAGGAGCAGGAGGCCGCCGATGATGATCGCAGCCTTGGCCGGGGCGACGCCGAAGAAGAACAGCGCGATCATGACGAGCGTCGCCGCCACGGCGCGCATGGCGAGGACGCGGTTGACGACCGCCCGGGGCCGCGGCGCCGCGAGGCGCGTGTCGCCGGTGAACTCGCCCCGATAGACGAGCGCGATGAGCGCCGCGGCGACGACGAGCCCGATCGCCGCGATCGGCGCCAGGGCCAGCGCGAACGCGGCATAGGAGATGTGGGAAAAACCGCCGATCATGATGTTTTGCGGATTGCCGGTGATGGTCGCGGTCGACCCGACATTCGAGGCCATCGCCACGGCGAGCAGGTAGGGCGCGGGGCGACGTTTGAGCGCGACCGTCAGGTCCAGCACGAGCGGCGCCAGCACGAGGCAGATCGCGTCGTTGACCAGGAAAGCGGAGAAAAAGCCCGAGGTCGCCACGATCGCGGTCAGCAGGATCGGCGCATGTTTCGCCCGCGCCATGACCCAGCCGGTGGCGAAGGCGAAGAAGCCCGACAGCCGCAAACTGGCGACGACGATCATCATGCCGAGCAGCAACGCGATGGTCTCGAGATCGACCGCCTTCAGGGCGTCCTGAAGCGGCAGGGCGCCCGAGGCGACCATCAGGCCGGCGCCCACGAGCGCGATGCCCGCCCGGTCGATGCTGAGGCCGGGAATCCGTCCGATGGCCAGCGCCAGATAGCTGCCGGCAAAGATGACGCCCGCCGCGATGTCCCGGCTTTCGCCAATGACTTCGTGGCCGCGCGGGAGCAGATAGCGCGCCAGCGCCGCCCCGAAGGCGATCGCGAGCACGAGGCCCAGGAGAACGAGGCTCAGCGCCATGGGCCATCGCCGCGGGGCGCCGTTCGTGGTGTTCATCGACAGACCATCGGGCGTTGATTTCGTCTACACGCCTTCGGCGCGCGACACGTGAGCGGACTCGGAGCGTGTTTCCTTGATTGCGTCAATCACCGACTGAGGGTCCGCCGGCCGCGACATCGCGTCGGCCAGTTCATCGATGCGATCGTGGAGTTGCGGGCTATCCTGACGAAGCTCCTCGAGCAGGGCGACCACCTTGGCGATCTTTTGCTCGCTCAGGATCGTCAGCTCCAGATTGAGGAGCTCGAGCCGCTGGGTCAGGCGGTCGTCTCCCGTTTGCGTCGTGAGGATCAGAATGACCAGATAGAGGGACGCCAGCGACGTTGCGCCCGTCAGCCAAGCAAAGGGAGGCGGATCGAGGGCGGGATAGCCCAGGGCCGCGGCCAGGCCGTTCAAGCTCACCCAGCCGACGACGAAGACCGACAGCGCCGCGATGAAATTCGCTCGACCGATGAGCGACGTGATGCGGTCGACGAAGCGCTGGTGTCGGGTGGCGTTCGCACGATGTTCGGCGCGCAGCCCGGCGATCGCCCGGATCGTTTCTTCGAGGTGGATCGGCGGGATCGACGACGCGGCGTCCGGTTCAGGCACTGGCCGTCCTCTCCAGGAAGCGCGGCGCGTTCCGCCGGGATTGTGTTGCGGAAGCTCGAAGCGGACCGCGCCGGGCGCGGCGGCGCGCGCTTCGCCGATGTGCGCGCGCCGTTCGAGAGAGATCCGGGTGGAGGTGGTCTATCGCGGGCCGGCGAACCCCTGGCGGCGACGACGCCCCGCCATCGGGCGCCGTCGATCGATCAGTACTGATCGTAGTGGCGGTGGTGGTGGTGATGATAAGGATACGGCTGATAGGCGTAGCCGCGATGGTAGCTTCTGTGATTGGTGGCGGCGTTTCCGACCGCCGCGCCTCCGACGCCGCCCACCACCGCTCCGACCGGACCGCCGACGACCGCTCCGGCGACAGCGCCCCCCACCGCGCCCGTGACGAGGCCGTTTTGGTCGGCAAGCACAAGTCCGGACGACCCGCACAGCAACAGCGCCGCCGAGACAACGAGAACAATTCGTGACATGAGACCTCCTGCGAGCCGGCGAACCCCGCCGCCGCTCTTCGCCACTTGGTCGCCAACCGGTCCGAAAGGTAAGCGTCGGATTCTACTCAGGGGCGCGTCGCCTGGTCCGTCGCCTCGCGGGGAGCGCCCCGCACCCGGGCCGGCCTCTTGAAGGAAGGCTCCGGAGCTCGGGAAACCCTTTCGTGACCACGCAGGTCGCGAGCGCCTTGAGGACGCTGCGTCTCTGGCTCCGCGGCTTGATGCGTGGTCGGGTGTCATGAAGGCGTTAGGTCCCGGCCCCAAAGTCAACAGTGTGATCGTCGAGCCGCGGGGGCCAGCGTGAATTCCATGGATTCTACCAGAAAGAGCCAAAACCGTGATCGAGGGAACAGACCCTCTTCGGAGGCTGACGAGGGAGAGCGGCCGCACGGCGCCATTGGCGCAGACGAGGCCGGTCATTTGACGGGCTCGCCGGCTCTCGAACCGACCCCGACGGCTCTGGAAGCCGTGGCGTCAGACGCGCAAGTCAAGGTCGTTGTCCCGCCGGCGATCGACGCCTCGGGAGCCGAGCCGCTGGCTTACGAGGAGGAAACCGCAGTCGATGAGTCTGATCTTGTCGATTCGCTGCTCGTGGACGACGTCCGAACCAAGGCTCAGTCGACCATCAAGACGTATGTGATCGCCGCGCTCGCCGTCGGCATGGTCCCGGCGCCGGTCTTTGATTTGGCGGCGCTGCTCGCCGTTCAGCTCAAGATGGTCCACGGGCTGTGCGGGATCTACGACAAGAGCTTCTCCAAGAGTTCTGCATCCTCGATCGTACTCTCGCTCGTCGGCTCTGCGATCCCCGTGGCGGCGGCCTCGACCGTCGCGAGCTTCGTCAAACTCATCCCCGGCGTCGGGTCGCTGGTCGGCGGCGCCAGTCTGGCGGTCCTCGGCGGCGCCCTGACCTATGCCGTTGGTCAGGTCTTCGTGCATCACTTCGAGTCGGGAGGCGCCCTTCTCGACTTCGAACCCGCCAGGTTGCGGGAGCGCTTTCGGATGGAGTTCCTGAAGGGCAAGCAGGTGGCGCAGGAAGCCCACGACGAGTCGGAACGCCCGGACGCTCACGACAGTCCTGCCGACCGCGCAGGGCTCGCTCCCGAACCGAAGGTGGCCCAGGCCTGAGCGGTTGTCGCGGGCCTGGCGTCGGGAGTTTCCGGGCCCGCTGAACGGGTTCATTCCGCGACGCGGCGAACAGGCGCTTCGCCGCTCCTGCGGAGCGGGTCCGAGCCGCCCATCGCCTGTCCGGCGTCGGCCGGTGCGGGGGCTGGATCAGTCGAAGCGGCATGGTGCGTTTGAGGGTCGACGATCCGGTCGCATCGAAGGTTTTCGGATTTGCAAGTGATGGCCGAGCGCGCCACTGACGACGACCCGGTTGCGGAGTTCCTGAGCGTAAAGTCGGAGGCCGCGGCTGCGCCGGATCCGCGCTTCGACCGATTGCGTCGGACACTGGCGGGCGTTCGTCGCGGCATGCTTCTGAGCGTGGTCCCCTCGCTGATCGTCATTCTCGCCTTCGTGGCGTTCGTCGCGCTCGTGTTCTGGAAGCGCATTGTCGTGGTCATCCCCTCGGGCGAAGCTGGCGTGCGTTACGCCCTCTTCGGCGGCGGCACGGTGACCGACACCGTCTATGGCGAAGGGTTGCACATCATCTCGCCGCTGGACGCCATGTCGATCTACGACACCCGATCCCAGATGGCCCTCCATTCGATCACCGTTCTGACGAACAAAGGCCTTCCGGTGACGCTCGACATCGCCATCCGCTATCATCCGGAATACGAGATGCTTGGGCTTTTGCATCAGCGCGTCGGCCCGAATTACTTACAAACCGTCGTCATTCCCCAAGTGGAGTCGGTTCTCAGGCGGAACATCGGCAAGGCCGATCCTGAAGACATCTACACAAACAAGGCAGGCATCCTCACCGAGATCATCGCGCGCGCGATCGATGAAACCGGCCAGCAGTTCGTCACCATCGAGGACATCATCATCCGGTCGGTGGAGCTGCCGCCCGACGTCAAGGACGCGATCGCCAGGAAGCTCGTCCAGCAACAGGAGGCGCAGGCCTACGAATTTCGCCTGGTGACGGAGCGCCACGAGGCCGAGCGCAAGGAGATCGAAGCAAACGGCATTCGCGCCTTCAACCAGATCGTCTCAACCAATCTTTCGGATCCGCTGCTGCGGTGGGAGGCCATCAAGTCGACCAGCGACCTGGCGCGCTCGTCGAATGCGAAGACCGTCGTCATCGGCGGCGGCGGCGCCAGCCCGTCGCTGATCCTGGGGGGTCAATGAAAGCGGCGGCGAGCGGGTCGATCGAGACGGCCCTCGAGCGGCGGGCGTTTCTGCTGGGCGTCTCCGCCGCCGCGGCGTTTCCCGCCGCCGCGTTCGGCGCGCCGCTGCAATCAACTCGGCCGCCGCCGATCGTGATCGGATTTGTCGACGAGCCCGGTCCCGCCGGGTCCGTCAGGACCGGAGTCGAGCTCGCCATCGCTCAGATCAACGCCAAGGGGGGGCCCCTCGGCAGGCCCTTCTCCCTGGTCCCGGTTTCTGTCGAGGGAGGCGCGGACGAGGCTTCTCAGCGCGCCGCCGCGGTCTCCGCCGCGCGCCAGCTCACCGGCCATGCGGATCTGGTCGCCGTGATCGGCCACGCCACCGTCTCCGCGGCGATCGCCGCCTCGATCACCTACGAACAGGCCGGCGTGCTCTATCTCAACGCCCTCGTGACCGACGACACCCTCACCCAACACGGTTTCCAGATGGTTTTCACCACCATCGAGTCGGATGGCGAAATCGCGGCGCACATGGCGACCTTCGCTTTCACCGAGGGGCTTCGCCGCGTCGTGATCCTTCGCAGCCGCCAGCCCGAGGCCGAGCGCCTGGGCGCGTCCTTTTCCGTGGAGGCCGCGCGTCTGGGCATGTCGATTGTCGCGGAGCGCGCTTTCGCCGCCCGGGAGACGAACTTCCGAAACGTCATCGCAGACCTCGCGAGCAAGCAGTTCAACGCCGCGTTCATCGCCGCCGACGACGCCCAGGCGGTCGCGCTGGCGGAGCAGATGTATCAGCGGAACGCCCGCGTTCCCCTGTTGCTCGGCAAACACATCGACGCGGACGGGTTCAGGTCGGCCCTGGGCTCGAATCCGTTGCCGGTCCTCGCGCCGGTGCGCCTCAGCCCCGCCGACACGCGCGAGGGCGTCGCGGCGTTCCGCGCCGCCTACCGAGCGCGCTACGACCGGAGCCCCGACGGCTGGAGCCTGGAAGGTTACGAAGCCGCGAACCTCCTCGCGGCGCTCATTGTGCGTTGCCGGGGAAGCAATCCGCTGGCGCTCGCCTCGGAGTTGCGTTTCAGCTTCGCCTGGAAGGGCGCGAAGGGCCTGTATTCCTTCGCCCGCAACGGAGCCCTCTACACCCGCGCGCCCGTCGTCGTGAAGCTGGCCGAGGGCGCCGCGACCTACTACCTGCCGGACAGTTGAGCAGGCGGATCATGGAGACGTCTTATGGTCCTCGAACCAATGACCTTCGCACTCGCGCTCGGCGTCTATTTCATCGCGGCGCTCCTGCTCGGACTGGCCGGACGGCGGCGCAAGCTCGGCGGATGGGGCTATTTTTTCGGCTCGTTGCTGCTCACGCCCGTTCTCGGCTTGCTGCTCGTGCTCGCCTCGGATCCGCGGCGGCGCGAATGACGGGCGCGGTCGGTGGTTGGGCGGCGGGGACGCTGGCGTGCCTTCTGACGCTCGCCGCCGTTTCGCCGGCGCGGCCGGCGGAAGACCGCGACTACGTCTGGCTGGTCGCGCCCGCGAGCCTCAATCGCTACGCGGTCTCGGTCGTCGAGGCGGTCGGCGCGCGCAGTCGGCAGAAGTTCGCCAAGATCGAGACGGCCGATTCCGACGGCGCGGTTTCCCTGCTCTGCGCGAGCGCCGGCCTCGAATCGCCGGACGCCGCGCTGCTGACGCGGGATCTGTCGGCGGAGGAAAGAAGCCGATGCATCGCCAACGGCGTCCAGGACCTCGTGCCTCTGGTGGTCGCCTATGACGCCTTTGTCCTGGTCCGCAGCCGTGACGACGCTCCGGCGCGCATCTCCCGGGTCGATCTGTTCCGCGCCGTGGCGGCCGAAATCCCCGATCCCGCGGCGCGTCAGGACGCGAGCGTGCCCGCCATCCTCGTGCCGATCGTCGCCAATCCGCTGACGCGGTGGAGGGACGTCGCGCCGAGTTTGCCCGACGCCCCGATCCATGTTCTCGTTCCTCCCGCCGGTTCGGCGCTGCGGCAGCTCGTTTCGGGGTTGCTGCAGCGGCCGAGTTGCTTCGCCATCCCTCCGATCGCAGCCCTCGCCCGGACGGACGACATCGCCTTCAATCGGATCTGCAGGTCGCTGCGCGGCGACCCCATCGTCCAGGCGACGCCTGCGAGTCTCGACGACACGATCGCCCGGCTGGGGTCGACGCCAGGGTCGATTGCGGTGATGCGATTTGGCGACCTCCAGCAGCACGCGGATCGGCTGCAACCGGTGGCCATCGACGGCGTCACGCCCAGCGCCGAAACGATCCTGAGCGACTCCTATCGCTTTTCGCGTCCCATGCGTCTGGTGGTCAAGTCGGCCAACTTCAGTCTGGTCTCCGGCTTTCGCGAGTTCGCCGGCGAATTCATGTCCGGGCGCGCGGCCGGCGAGGGGGGATATCTGATCCAGAACGGAGCGGTGCCCTTGTCCCGGGCCAGGCGCGCCTCCGTCGCCGAGCAAGTCCTCGACCTGTCCAGAGCGCCGCCGCCGCCCGCCTCGGCCACCCAGCAGGCCGCCGACCAGGCCGGCGCCGCCGTCCGCGAAACGATCGCGAGGACCTTGTTTCAAGAGGCGCAGCGCAAACATGACCGCAGCCTGTTTGACGCCTACGTGACGATTTTCCCGGACGGCGCTTCGGCGAAGGACGCGGCGACGGAACGCGACGCGCTCGATCGATCGGCCGCAGAGCGCGGGTCCACGGCCCGCAGCAACGCCGAGACAGGCGGCCGTGAAGTGGGGGAGGACCAGTCGAAGGCGGCGACCGAGCAAACGCTTGGGTCGAGACCGGAAATCGGCGAGGACGCTGCGGCGGCGGTGATGCTCGCGCTGTTTCCGGACGGGCCGCACGCTCAGTCGGCGCGATTGCTGCGCAACGAAGTCGCCGAGCGGCGACGCACGAGCCTCTGCCCGGATGCGCCGAACCCTGCGCCTGCGGGGTGGCGAGATTGCTGGCGCCCGCCGCCGCTCGCCTTCGCCGCCGGCTCGTCGGATCTCACGGTCGACGGCGAGGCGACCCTGCAGGCGGTCGCCGAGGTTCTGGCGGCCGATCCGTCGGTCCAGGTCGAATTGACCTGCCGACCGGACGCGGGCGGCGGTCAAATCGACACCCTGCTCGCTTCCTTGAAGCGCGTTCAGACCGCAGAGCATGGGCTGGAGGCCAAGCACGTCGATCCGAGCCGCATCGCCCCGATCGCGATCCTCGCCGCGGCGCATCCCGACGCGGCCAGCGCGGTCGATCCGAGCGGCGCGGCCGGGGGCCGCGTGGAGATGACGCTCTATCGCAGCGCTGCGTCGCGCGCCTCGCCCCCGGATCGAACGCCGTGATCGCGATCGTGTCGCCATTCGGCGCCGGCTGCGCCGGCCGGGCCAGCAGGCCGCCGCATCCGCCGATTCCGCGACCGGCCGGTCCGCCTTCGGCATTGCGCTGAGATTCAGGGCTCGGGAGCGGCGCGTTGATGACGGACGAAACGCTTTTGGGCTGGACGAAAGAGCCCGCCGCCGGCAGCGACCGAAACGCTCGCTCCGCTGCGGCGCCCTCAGTCAGACTGAGCGCCTTCGTCGTCTTTTATCGTCTGCTCGCCGACTATTCGTCCGCTCGCACGGTTGCGGCGGCCGGACTGACGATGCTCGTCGGCGCCGCCTACGCGGGCCTCCTTTACGGGCTGGCGCGCCTGCTTGCGTTCGACCGGACGCCACAAGATGAATTCTTCCTCGGCCAGGTCTTGCTGGCGGCGATCGTCCTCTACAACGTCCTCGCCCGCGTTCAGGCGTCGGTCATGTCCCGCCTCGACCAGGACGCCGTCGCCGCGTTCTTCCTGCGCCTGGCGCAGGCCGTGACGGCGACGCGTTTCGCGACGCTCGAAGGCATTGGTCCGTCCGTCGTGCTGGAGGCCTTCCTCACCGACCGCCAGTCCGTTGCGGACGGTCTCGTGATCGCCGTCCGGCTCTTGCGGGGCGCCTCGACCGTCGTCGCCTGCATCGCGCTCATGGCGCTGCTTCAGCCGCTGATCGGGCTGCTGCTCGCGTCGGCGTTCCTCCTGGGTATGCGCCGCTCGCCACGCCCGGCCCGATCGCTCGAAAAGACCAGCAAGCTCGCGAACCAGGCCGAAGCCCGCTACCGCCGGGTCATCGACGACCTCCTGCACGGACTGGAGGGGATCAAGTTGAACGCCGGCCGCCGGAGCGAAATCCTGTCCAGTTGTCGAAGGGCGCTCGAGCGCCAGGGGCAAGGCATGCTCTTCGCCCGGGTGCGCAGCCGCATCCTGTTGCGCCCGATCGTCCTTGCGGGCTACGCGGTCCTGGCGCTGATCGCCTTCGTTCTGTCCGACGTTCTGGTCCGCCACCAATTGCTGGCTGGCGTGCTGATCATCGCCGCCATCGTCAACCTGGAGATCGAGATGGCCCGCGACAGCGAGGACCTGCTGCGCCACAGGACGCATCTCGAAGGGCTCATGCGGATCGGGCAGGCGCTCGCGAGCGGCGGCGCCCCTCCGGCGTTTGCGCTGCCCGCGAACATCGAAACCATCTGCTTCGTGCAAGCGGAGCGCCAGTACCGGCTTCGCGACGGATTCCGCCTCGGGCCTGTGTCGCTCACGCTCAGGCGCGGCGAAATCACCTTCATCGTGGGCGGCAACGGAAGCGGCAAGACGACCTTCATTCGGCTCCTCGCCGGCCTCGACGATCCGACCGCAGGCGAGGTCCTGCTCGACGGGATGGCGTATTCCGCTCCCGCGCGCGCCCTGTTGTTCACGGCGGTGTTCAATGACTTCCATTTGTTCGACGAGGTCCACGGCCTCGATCCGGCGGCGTCCGAGCAATTCGCCGCGACGCTCGCCCGCCTTTCGCTCGACCGTGTGACCCGCCTCGACGGCGAGAAGATTGTCGCTACGCAATTGTCGTCCGGCCAGCGGCGCCGCCTCGCGCTCGCGGTCGCCCTGAGCAAGCCGCGGCCTTTCGTCCTGTTCGACGAGTGGACGGCCGATCAGGATCCCGAGTTCCGCGCCTACTTTTACGACGAGCTGCTTCCCCGGTTGCGCGACGAAGGCCGCGGCGTGGTCGCGGTCACCCACGACGACCGATACTTCGACCGCTGCGATCAACGCGTCGTTTTCGAGGAGGGGCGCATCGCGGCGCTGGTGCGCCCATGAATCCGTCCCGCGTCGAGACGCCGTTCGCGCAGCGCGCGTTCAGGCCGCTGATCGGATTTCTGGGCGCTCAGGTGTTGGGCCGCCTCGCCCTGAGCGTCGCTCTGGGGGCCGCCTTATACGGCGACCTCGATGACGTCGAAACGCTGATCATGGGTCTCGTTTTCGCCGCCGGGAGCGTCAGCGCCCGCGTGTCTTTCGATCTCGCCGACATCGAACTCTCGGCTCTCTGCTGGATCTACGCCGTCCATCGGCAGGAGCGCTTCATCCGGCGCGTCATCGCGGCGGACCCGATCGGCTTTCAGCAATTCGGCGCAGGACGCCTGTCGGCGATTCTCAACCGGATGCTCCGCAGCGTCGCCTTCTTCGACCTTCCGCTCGCGCGTCTGTTGTCCCTGGCGGCGAATGTTCTGGCGGTGCTCGCGATGGCGGTGGTCTTCAATGCGCTTCTCGGACTTTCGGTGCTGCTTGTCCTCGCGGCCGCCGCCGGGTTCGTCTACCTGCGAAACCACCCCTCCCGGGAACGTCGAGCGCTTGCCGAAGGCGAGCGCGTCTATGAAGCGAGCGTTGCGGATCTGGTGAGCGGATTCAAGGAGCTGCGACTCGATCCGTTGCGCGCGGCGGCGATTCTCCGCGACCGGTTCATCCCGGCCAATGCGATCATCGCGCGAGCGGGCGGCGTTCGTCATCGCCAGGATTCCGCCACCCAGACCTTTCGCGAGTCGCTGGCCCTGACGAGCGCAGGCGTCATCGCTCTGGCGGCGATGGCGTTCTTTCCGGCTGAAAAGGAAGCCGCGGGCACGGTGGCCGTCGCGCTCCTGCTCCTGCAGACCATCGCCCTGCAATCCCTGCCCGACGGCCGGCAGCTCCGCGGCGCGCTCGACGCCCTCGATGACGCGGAGCGTCGACTGGGATCGGATCCGACCCCGCCTCCCCGGCCCCTTCCGGCCTCGGTCGAAGTCCCCCGCGCCCGCGCGCCCCGAGACGCGGCGCTCGCGCGACTGATCGGTCCCGGCCCTTCGACCCAAGCCGCAGAGCTGAAGCGCTTCGCCCCGCCCCGCCTCAGCCTCGGCGACGTCGTCTACCGCAGACCCGACCCCGCGCCCGGCATATCCGGCTTCGCGCTCGGGCCGGTCTCCTGCGTGTTCCCCCCCGGCAGCCTGTCGTTCATCGTCGGCGGCAACGGCAGCGGTAAATCCACGTTGATGCAGTTGATCTGCGGCCTCGCCCGACCCCAGTCCGGCGACATTCATCTCGACGACACGCCGGTCGACATCGCCTCCCACCGGGACCTGTTCACCGCGGTCTTCGCCGACGCGCATCTTTACGATCGGCTCTACGGGCTGCCGGCCGGGGTCGGCCCGCGAATCAATGCGTTGCTGGCCCTCCTCGAGATCGATCACAAGACCAGGGTCGAGGGACGCGCATTCACCACGCTCGATCTCTCGAGCGGGCAGCGCAGACGCGTCGCGCTCGCTGTCGCGCTCGCCGAGACTCGCCCGTTCCTGCTGCTGGACGAGTGGGCGGCGGACCAGGATCCTCAGTTTCGCAAGCGATTTTATTCCTCCATTCTGCCCACGATCGCGGCAAGCGGACGAACAATCATCGCGGTCTCCCACGATTCCCGCTATTTCGACGTCGCCGACCAGATCGTTCGGCTGGACTTCGGACGACTGGTCCCTCACGCGACCGATACGATATCGCTTCAGGCCGCCGCTGACGCCCGCCGCTCGCCCATTCCTCAATCTCCGGGATGACGCGTGCGGCGCGGACCGATTGGGAAGGCTTCGAGGGACGCGACTCGGGCGCGGGGCGGTCGCGACGGTCG
This sequence comes from Roseiarcus fermentans, assembly GCF_003315135.1. Lineage (GTDB taxonomy): Bacteria > Pseudomonadota > Alphaproteobacteria > Rhizobiales > Beijerinckiaceae > Roseiarcus > Roseiarcus fermentans. The sequence continues at coordinate 157,748 of NZ_QNRK01000003.1, read as the reverse complement.
TGGCGTTTCCCCCCAATTGCGGACGAATGGGCCGCCGACAAATCGCCCAATTGGCGCACATGGTGGTGCACTGAGCGTCGCTCCGAACTTCGGGCGGCGGGAATCGCGGTCGTTGCGGCCACCCACGACGATGAGTTCGTGTCGATCGCCGATCTGGTGGTCACGTTGCGCGGAGGGCGATTGTCGGTCTGATCGGGCGCGGCCGAGGCGGGATGGCGTTCCTGCTCGCCTGGACGGCGCGACGCAGCTTGCGTGGACCGCCCGACGTCGCTCGCCGCGGCGACAGATCGAAGTCGAACGGCCGGACCGTCAGCGCGAAATCAGGGAGGACGGGTCCGAGCGAAGCGGCCACTTGCGCGCCATGACCGCGACCCCGGACAGCACCTGCGCTTGGTTGGCGAGCACGGACGCGAAAAACCCGAAGTTGCCGAAGAGCACGCCCGCCGCGGCCCCGATCGCGATCGGGGCCGTCACCGCCAGGGCCGCGCCGGATCTCTCACGAAACCGGTCGGTCGCCTCGAGCAGATCGAGAACCCGGCGCAGATCGTGTTCGACGAGCACCACGCTGGCGACCGCCTGGGCGGCGGCGGCGGCGTCGGCGACGGCGATCGAAACGTTCGCCTGCCTCAGCGCCACGAGGTCGTTGACGCCGTCGCCGACGAAGCACACCCGTCGGCCCCGAGCCTGCAACCGCCTGATCACCTCTGATTTTCCGGAGGGCAGCACCTCCGCGTCGAATCCGTCCACGCCGAGCTCCCGGGCGACCCGGGCGGTCTGCGCCCGCCCGTCTCCGGAGAGAATGCGGACGGCGATTCCGCGAGCGCGAAGCGCGGAGACGACGGCGGCCGCCTCCGGACGGATGCGCGGCCTCACGACGATGGATCCGACATGCCGTCCGGCCCGGGCGACGTGCACGACCACGCCATCGGGCGAGCCGCCCTCGCTCGACGAGGGACTTCGAGACAGATCGACGCCCATGGCCGACATGTATCGAGCGCTGCCCACGATCACCGGCGCGCCCTCGACGTCCGCCTGGGCCCCGTTGCTGATCGTGTACTCGAGCGCCGCAGCGCCCGCGCGCGCCACGCCCCTGCGCGCGGCTTCGGCGCAAATCGCACGGGCGATCGGATGGCTGAGCCGCTGCTCGACCGCCGCCGCCCATTGCAGCACCTCCCGCTCGCTTACGCCCGCTACGCATCGCACGGACTCCACCAGGGGGATCTGATCGGTGAGGGTCCCCGTCTTGTCGAAGACAATCGTGTCGACGCCAGGCAGGATCTCGAGCGTGCGGCCGTCGGTGATGAGGATCCCCTCGCGCGCGCAGCTCGACAGCAGATGCAGCATGCCGATGGGAGCGTAGATGATTTCCCATGCCCCCGGATGGGCGAGGTTGAGCAAGCCGGCCGCGCCGTAGGGACCGAGGAACGGGAGCGCGGCGATCGCGGCGCCGAGGCGGTAAGGCACGGTGCGCTCGTTTTTCTCCTCGGCTTTCGTGTCGATCGTCAGGCGGTACTCGGTGGTGCGCTCGAGCAGCGCCACCACCTGGCCGGCGACCGTCTCGTCCCCTGCGCGCGTCACGCGAACCGTCACGCGGCCGGCGATGAGCTGCGTCCTCGCCAGCGCGGGCTGGCCCTCGAACAGGTCGGCGGGGCGTTCCTCGCCGGTCATCGTACGCTGGTCGACCAGCCCCGTCCCGTCGATCACCACCCCGTCCGCCGGAAACGTCTCGCCGGCATGCACGATCACTCGGTCGTCGCGCCTCAGGCTCCCGATCGGCGTCTCGACCTCGACGCCGTCGACGAGCACCCAGACCCGTTTGGCGCCGGCGCGGAAGTAGCGGCTGACGTCCTGCCGCGCGTGGTCCTTGACCGCCAGGAGAAGGCGCTTGCGAACCCACACCAGGATCATCGCCAACGGAATCGCCCAAAAGGTCTGGGCCAGGATCACCAGACTGTCGATGACGACGTCGGCGGCGTCTTCGCTCAGTCGTCCGCGGTCGCGCAGGTCGGCGATTGCGCTCTCGAGGCTCGGAATGACCCCGAACGTCGCCAGAGCCGGCGCCGCCAGCACGAGCGGAGGCGCAACGGGCGCGAGGAGCAGGCAGGCGGTGACGCCGCCCGCCACCAGGGGCTGCCGCGCCGACTGGTCGGAGACCGCGAGGAACCTCTGCAATGCCCCCTCGCGCCCTGCCGTCAGCGGCGGCGATGCGGCGCCGTCGAAGCGCGCGCCTCGCGCAGCGACGGCTCCGACCTGCGACGTCGCCGGCTTCCGGCAGGGCCTCGCGGCGTCGCGGTCGCCTGTCCGCGGACCCGGCGCGGCGTCTGGTCGCGCCAGGGCGGGGCGGTCTCGCTTCAGGCTTCGGGCCTGAGCGGGCGGGCTCGCCCGCAACCCATTCCCCTGCGCGGCCCGGGCGACCGGGCGCGCGCTTGATCGCTGCTCGGGTTGGCGTTCCTGCCTGGGTGCGCGCAGGCCAGCGGCCCCGTCGCCATTCGACCCCGACGGGCCGCTGATTGAAATTGGGCGTTTCGCCGCCGATTGAGCGGCGACCGCCTTCGGCGGGTCTCCCTCCCGGCCGCGCCGCGCCTTCTGGTCGTGAACGACCGCGCCTGCTCGCCGCGACCCGCGGGTCGGCCAGGCGCGCAGAAGGTAATCGGCGACACCGCCGAGCGCGCTGGAAATCACCAACGCAGACAATGACAGCACCGGCAGTTCTCCCTGCATGAATCGTCTTTGCGCGACAGCGCGAGCTTTGCGTCGCGGTTGGCGCCCACAGCTGGTCGCCACCCTGAACGACGGACCCGTCCCGCCCCGGAGACGATCGTGCAGACCGTCGATCCGGATGCGAAATCCCCGAAAGAGAAGCCGGCGGCTCGCGCCGCCGTCGAACACAGCCTGCGGGTCCGGTCGGTCGAGACGGGCCGGTCGCGCGCCGGCTGCCGGTTTCGCCCTCGCTACACCTTGAAGTTTTGAGAGGTCAGGCCTGATGTCGTCCCTTTCAGCGAGATCGCCATCAGACTTGCGCTGCCCGTGGCGAGAGTGTTCACAGTGTCATTGACGTAGATCATGGCGCCGGCGCCGTTGTAGAGCCAGGCGATCGAGTCGGCGCTGACGGTGGCGTTGGCCCCGGACAGGCCGCCCTGAACGTTCAGGTTCGGGTCGAGCGGCGAGAAGTTGAAGAGATCGTGGATGGATCCGCCGGCGGCGAAGCCCGTGATGGCGTCATGGCCGCCGGCGGTGTTGATCGAGTCCGACACCGCCGAGTAGGTGAAGGTGTCGGCGATGGCGTGGCCCGCGACATTGATCGTGTCGGCGCCGCTTCCCGCCAGGATCGTGTCGCCGCCATGAGTGGCGGTGATCGAGTCGTTGCCCGACCCTGTCGCGATCGTATGCGCGGCCAACCCCGTCGTCGTCACGTTCAAGGCGCCGGAGAGGCCGGTCGCCACCACATTCGCCGCCAGATTGGTCACCGTTTCCTCGGCCGACCCGGCGAGGGTCAGCGTGCTCCCCGCGGCCATTTGGGCCGCATTGACGTTCATGCCGCCCGCGCCATTGTCGGTGATCGAGGCATTGCCGGAGCCCGCCGTCATGGACTGGGCCGTCGTCCCGGTCGCGATGACTCGCAACGCGCCGCTGGAGTTGGCGGCTCCGAGCGTGCCGGAGAGGTTGGTGACCGTCGCCGCTGCAGAGCCGAACAGGCGCACAGAGTTGCTGGCCAGAAGCGCCGTGGCGTCGATAGCGAGGCTCCCGCCGGCCGCGTTGTCCGTCACCGTGATGGCGCCGGAGCCCGTGGCGATCGTCTGCTGCGTCGCGCCGACCGCGGCGACGGTGACGGTCCCGCTGGCCGCCGACGCATCCAGGCCGGCGGCCAAATTGGAGACCGTTTCGTTGGCCGACCCGGCGAGGGTCAGCGTGCTCCCCGCGGCCATTTTGGCCGCATTGACGTTCATGCCGCGCGCGCCCTTGTCGGTGATCGAGGCCTTGCCGGAGCCCGTCGTCACGGACTGGGCCGTCGTCCCGACGGCGGTGACTGTCAACGGCCCGCTGGAATTGGCGGCTCCGAGCGCGCCGGAGAGGTTGGTGACCGTCGCCGCTGCAGAGCCGTAAAGGCGCACAGAGTTGCTGGCCAGAAGCGCCGTGGCGTCGATGGCGAGGCTCCCGCCGGCCGCGTTGTCCGTCACCGTGATGGCGCCGGAGCCCGTGGCGATCGTCTGCTGCGTCGCGCCGACCGCGGCGACGGAGAGGGTCCCGCCGGCCGCCGACGCGTTCAGGTTGCCGGCCAGGTTCGCGATCGCCTCCGCGGTCGAGCCCGAGACCTGCAAAGTGTCGCCCGCGCCGAGGCCCGCCGCGTTCACCGCGAGGGTTCCCGCGTTGCTGTCGGCGATGCTCGTCGGACCAGCGGCCCCGGCGAGCAGAGTCACCGCGGAAATGCCGGCGGCGGCGGCGTTCGAACCGAGCGCGACGCTGCTTGCGCCGCTCAGCGCGAGGGCCTCGATGCTGTGGAGCGCGCTGAAATCCGCGTCGGTCAGGGCGGCGCCGGCGGTCAGCTGGACCGTGTTCACGCCCGCCCCGCCGTTGATCACGGCCGCCGCGGCGAGCGCCGCCTGCGACGCGAACGAGAAGGTGTCGTTTCCGGGCGTTCCCTCATACCACGCGCTCGAAGGCGCGCTGGTGTTCCCCGCCGCGACCGTCGCCGTGACCGTGAAGTCGCGGACCGCCGTGTTGTTGCCGCCGGCGAAAGTCCAGACGCCGCCGGACGCGACCGTCGAGCCGAGCCTGTGAGCGCCGTCGTAGATCGTCACCGTGTCGCCCGCGTCCGCAGCGCCCGACAGGGACCAGTGTCCGCTCGAGCCCGACCCGACATAGGACGCGGCGACGATGGCCGGCGCGGTGACGTCCGTCACCGAGGCGTTGGCGTTCGTCGCGGGCGTGGCAAAGGCGCTGCTCGTGTCGCTGAGCGTGAACGTCGTTGTCGACCGCGGCGCCGGATAGAACGTCAGCGCGTCGAGTTCGCTCGTCACGGTCGCGGCCGAGCCCGAGAGGGTGTAGACGCCGCCGCCCGCCCCGCCGATCAAGCCCACGCCGGCGAGCGTTCCGCCGGCGCCGCCGTTCGATAGCGTGATCGACAGCGTTTCGGTCGCACTCGCGTTGGCGTCGCCGATGACGACATGGGCGAACGGCCCGATCGGCGCCGCCGATGTCGTCGTCAGACCGTGCTGGACGCCGGAGATGGTCGGCGCGACGGCCGGGTCGACGTTCGTCACCGTCGTGGTCGAGTCGACGGTCGCGGCGGCGTAGGCGCTGTTCGTGTCGCTGAGCGTGAACGTCGTCGTCGCGCTCGTGTTCGGCGCTCCGGCGGCCGGGGTGAACGTGAGGGCGTCGAGTTCGCTCGTGACGGTCGCAGCCGAGCCGGAGAGGGCGTAGACCCCGCCCGCGCCGGCAACCAGGCCCGCGCCGGCGAGCGTTCCGCCCGCCCCGCCGTTCGACAGCGTGATCGAGAGCGTTTCGGTCGCATTGGCGTTGGCGTCGCCGATCGTGACGCTGGCGAACGGTTTGACGGTCGCCTCGGACGTCGTCGACTGACCGCCGATCGCCCCGGATAGGGTCGAAGCGACGGCCGGATCGGCGTCGATGACCGAAGTGGTCGAATCGACCGTCGCCGTCGCGTAGGCGCTGCTCGTGTCGCTCAGCGTGAACGTGGTCGTCGCGCTCGTGTTCGGCGCCCCGGCGACCGGCGTGAAGACGAGTGCGTCGAGTTCGCTCGTCACGGTCGCGGCCGAGCCGGAGGGGAGGGTGTAGACGCCGTTCGTCCCGCCGCTGAGGCCGTTCCCCGACAGGGTTCCGCCGGCGCCGCCGTTCGACAGCGTGATGGCGAGCGTGTCGGTCGCGTTGGCGTTCGCGTCGCTGTCGGTCACGTTGGCGAACGGAAGGACCGCCGTCTCGGAGGTCGTCGCCTGCCCGGCGGTCGCGCCGGACAGGGTCGGCGCGACCGCCGGGTCTACGTTCGTCACCGACGTGGTCGAGTCGACGGTCGCTGCGCCATAGGCGCTGCTCGTGTCGCTGAGCGTGAACGTCGTCACGGCGGTCGTGTCCGCCTGTCCGGCGACCGGGGTGAAGGCGAGGGCCCGCAATTCGCCCGTCACGGTCGCGGCCGCGCCGGCGAGCGTATAGACGCCGCCGGCGCCGCCGGAGAGGCCCGTCCCCGACAGCATTCCGCCCGCGCCGCCATTGGAAAGGGCGATCGTCAGCGTGTCGGTCGCATGAGGATTGGCGTCGCCGATCACGACGGTGGCGAACGGGTCGACCGCCGCCTCCGAAGTCGTCGTCTGGCCGCCGGTCGCCCCGGAGAGGGTCGGCGCGACGGCGGGGATGACCGACACGGTCGTGGTCGCATCGACGGTCGGCGCCGCATAAAGGCTGCTGACGTCGATCAGCGAGAACGTCGTCGTGGCCCCGATCTGACCGGCTGCGGGGGTGAAGATCAGAGCGTCGAGCTCGCTGGTCAAGGTCGCAGCCGCGCCGGACAGCGCGTATACGCCGCCGGCGCCGGCGCCGAGCCCGGTTCCGGACAGCGCGCCGCCCACGCCGCCGTTGGACTCGACGATGACGAGCGTGTCGGTCGCGTTGGCGTTGGCGTCGCCCACCGTCACTTGCGCAAACGGCGCGAAAGCCGTGTTCGGAGTCGTCTTCTGGCCGGCGAGCGCGCCGGACAGGACCGGCGCGACCGCCGGGTCGGCGTTCGTCACCGTCGTCGTGGCGTCGGGGGTCGGCGTCGCGTAGGCGGTGCTCACATCGCTCAGCGTGAACGTCGTGGTCGTGGATGTGTTCGGCTGCCCCGCCGTCGGGGTGAAGGCGAGCGCCTCGAGTTCGGAGGTGATCGCGGCGGCCGCGCCCGAGACCGTATAGACGCCGTTCGTCCCGCCCGCGAGGCCGTTTCCGGACAGCGTTCCGCCCATGCCGCCGTTCGAAAGCGTGATGGTCAGCGTGTCGCTGGCGTTGGCGTTGGGGTCGGCGACGGCGACGGCGGCGAACGGATGGACGGCGGCTTCCGAGGTCGTGACGAGGCCACCGGTCGCGCCGGATAGGGTCGGAGCGACCGCCGCGGCGACGTCGGTCACCGAAGTCGTCGAATCGACCGTGGGCGTGGGCAGCGCGCTGCTCACGTCGCTGAGCGTGAAGGTGGTCGTGACGCTCGCGTTCGGCTGGCCCCTGGTCGGCGTGAAGACGAGCGCTTCGAGTTCGCTCGTCACGGTCGCGGCCGAACCGGCGAGGGTGTAGACGCCGTTCGTCCCGCCGCCGAGCTTGCTGAAGCCGACGCCGTCGCTGAGCGTCCCGCCGGCGCCGCCGTTCGAGAGCGTAATGGTGAGCGTGTCGGTGGCGTTGGCGTTGGCGTCGCCGATCGCGACGGCGGCGAACGGCGTGACCGTCGCTTCCGCCGCAGTGGTCTGGCCGCCGGCGGCGCCGGAAATGGTGGGGGCGTAGGCGATGATGTTCACCGTGGTGGTCGCGTCGACGCTGGGCGTCGCGGCCCTCGCCAGTTCGAACACGGTTCCGGATCCTCCGGCGCCGCCGGCGCCCGTCGCGCCGAACAGGTCGCCCGACGAGTCGGACAGCAGGGTTCCCGCGGGATAGAGGCCAGTCGCGCTGTTGAAGCCGGTCAACGTGACCATTGCGCCGTAGCCGCCGGCCGTCTTTGGAATCTCGAACACCGTGCCGGCGCCGCCGTCGCCGCCGTACATCGCGGTCCCGAACAGGTTGCCCGAGGCGTCGAGCATGAGGCCACCGGGTTTGAGGCCATTGCCATAGGTGAACGTCGCCAGCGACACGGGCGCACTGTAGCCCGAAGCGCTCTTCACGATCTCGAAAACCGTATCGCTCGTCGTGCCGAACAGGTCGCCCGCCGCGTCGATATCGAGGTTTCCAACGGGGAATTGGCCGGTGAAATAGCCGAAGGACGCGATGGCGACCGGCGCGGCGTATCCCGAGCCGGTCTTGGCGAGTTCGAACACCGTGCCGTCCCCGCCGAGGCCGTCGGAGCTCGCGGTCCCGAACAGGTTGCCGGACGCGTCGACGGCGAGGTCGCCGAACGGATCACTGCCGATGGGCTTGCTGTTGTAGGAATTGAACGACGCAAGCGTCACGAGCGCGCCGAAACCGGTGTCGGACTTCGGCATTTCGAACACCGTGCCGTGGTTGTTGACCCAGTCGCCGGTTGTCGTCCCGAACAGGTCTCCGGCGGCGTCGAACGTCACGCCAGCCACCGGGTCCGCGCCGTTCGGCCCGGTGAACGTCGCCAGGGTCTGGGGAGCGCCGTAGCCGGAAGGCGTGTTGACCAGCTCGACCACCTGGCCGTCGGCCGACGCGCCGGAGCCGGAGTTGAGCGTGACGAACAGGTCGCCGGACGCATCCAGCGTCACGGCTTTGGGGTTGGCGCCGCCCGCGTCGGTGGCGAACGTCGCCAGGGTTTGAGGCGCGCCATAGCCCGAGGCCGTCTTGACGAGTTCGAACACGGTTCCGGCGCCGCCGGACCCGCCGCTGTTGGTGACGCCGAACAGATCGCCGGCGGCGTCCGAGGCCAGGCCCTGGGGATAGGAGCCGTCCGGACCGCCGAAGGCGGCGAGCACGGTCGGAGTCGAGGACAGCGCGGTGGGTTCGGCGCTGCTGACGGCGGCGAGCGTGAAAGTCGTGGTCGTGTTGGCCGACCCGGCGGCGGGGGTGAAGACCAGCCCGTCGAGCTCGCTCGTCACCGTCGCCGCCGAGCCGGCGAGCGTGTAGACGCCGCCCGTCCCGCCCGCGAGGCCCGCCCCGGAGAGCGCGCCGCCGGCGCCGGCGTTCGACAGCGTGATCGTCACCGTGTCGATCGCGCCGGCGACGGAATCGGCGATCCTTGCGTTGGCGAACGGCGCGATCGTCGAGGCGACGCCCGTCGTCTGCCCGCCGACCGTGCCGGAGATGGTCGGCGGAAGCGCGGGGTCCACGTCCGTCACGGTCGTGGTCGAGTCGGTCGTGGCGGCGGCGTAGGCGCTGCTCGTGTCGCTCAGCGTGAACGTCGTCGTCGCGCTCGTGTTCGGCTGCCCCGCATTCGGCGTGAAGACGAGCCCGTCGAGCACGTTCGTCACGGTCTCAGGCGAACCGGTGAGGGTGTAGACGCCGTTCGCGCCGCCGCCGAGGTTGTTGAAGACGCCGGGGTCGGTGAGCGTCCCGCCGGCGCCGCCGTTCGAGAGCGTGATGGTGAGCGTGTCCGTCGCGTTGGCGTTGGCGTCGCCGACGGTCACGCCGACGAATGGATTGACGCGCGCCTCGGAGGTCGTCACCTGCCCACCCGCCGTCCCGGAGAGGCTCGGGGCGACGGCGGGATCAGCGTCGATCACCGAAGCGGTCGAATCGACCGTCGCCGTCGCGTAGGCGCTGCTCGTGTCGCTGAGCGTGAAGGTGGTCGTCGCGCTCGTGTTCGGCGCCCCGGCGACCGGCGTGAAGACGAGCGCGTCGAGTTCGCTCGTCACGGTTTCAGGCGAACCGGTGAGGGTGTAGACGCCGTTCGCGCCGCCGCCGAGCTTGCTGAAGCCGACGCCGTCGGACAGCGTCCCGCCGGCGCCGCCGTTCGAGAGCGTGATGGTCAGCGTGTCGCTCGCGTTGGCGTTGGCGTCGCCGATCGTTACGCCGGCGAACGGGTCGACGGGCGCCTCGGAGGTCGTCGCCTGCCCGCCCACCGTCCCGGAGATTGTCGGGGCGACGGCGGGATCGGCGTCGATCACCGAAGCGGTCGAATCGACCGTCGCCGTCGCGTAGGCGCTACTCGTGTCGCTCAACGTGAAGGTGGTCGTCGCGCTCGTGTTCGGCGCCCCGGCGACCGGCGGGAAGACCAGCGCGTCGAGTTCGCTGGTCACGGTCGCGGCCGAACCGGTGAGGGTGTAGACGCCGTTCGCGCCGCCGCCGAGCTTGCTGAAGCCGACGCCGTCGGCGAGCGTCCCGCCAGCGCCGCCGTTCGAGAGCGTGATGGTCAGCGTGTCGGTCGCATTGGGGTTGGCGTCGCCGATCGTTACGCCGGCGAACGGGTCGACGGGCGCCTCGGAGGTCGTCGCCTGTGCCGCCACCGTCCCGGAGATCGTCGGGGCGACGGCGGGCTGGACAGCAACCGTGGTCGTCGAATCGACGGTTGCGGTCGGGGTGAAGACCAGCGGAAGCTCGAGCACCGCGCCGCCGCCGACGGCGCCGCTGGCGGTCACGCCTTTCATGAACGCCGTCACGTACAGATTGCCGCTGGCGTCGACGGACATGCCCACCGGTTCGTCGCCGGTCGAGGCGCTGAACGAGGCCAGTGTCGTCAGCAACGACGCGTAGGACGCGCCGGACTTGACGAGCTCGAACACCGAGCCGCCGCCGGAGGCGCCGCCGTTATAGGTCGTCCCGAACAGGTCGCCGTTGGCGTCAATCGTCAGGCCGTCGGTGTACGTGCCGTTGTAACTACTGAAGGAAGCCAGCTTCGTGAGCGCATAGGACGACCCGCTCTTGACGAGCTCGAAGATCGTGCCGTTGTTCGCCCCGCCCTGGGTGGTCGTCCCGAACAGGTCGCCGGCGGCGTCGGCGACGAGGGGCGCTTCCGGCGCGGATCCGTTCGTCCCGTTGAACGAGGCGAGCGTCGTCATCGTGTAGGACGTCCCGTTCTTGACGAGTTCGAACACGCTGCCATCGCTGTTGGCCCCGTACCCGACGGTCGTTCCGAACAGGTCGCCGCCGGCGTCGGCGATGAGGCCCGCCATCGGGCCGGAGTAAGAATATATGCTGGAAAACGCGTAGAGCGTGTTCAGCGCGTAGGACGAGCCGGTCTTGACCAGCTCGAAAACCGAGCCCGCGCCGCCGTAGGTCGTCCCGAACAGGTCGCCGTTGGCGTCGGCGAGCAGAGCCGATTCCGGCAGTCCGTTATTGGGGAACGAGACGAGCGTCGACGGCGTGTAGGACGATCCGCTCTTGACGAGTTCGAACACCGTGCCGCCGCCGGACGCGCCGCCGTACCCTGTGGTCCCGAACAGGTCGCCGTTGGCGTCGGCGATCAGCCCCCCGATCGGGTACGACCCGTTCGCCGCGCCGTTGAAGCTCTGCAGCGTGACCTGCGTATAGCTCGCCCCGGTCTTGACGAGTTCGAACGCCGAGCCCTCGCCGTTGGCGCCGCCATCCTGTGTGACGCCGAACACGTCGCCGCTTCCGTCGAGTACCGGAACGCCTCTCGGGAAGGAGCTGCTGGGCAACACGGACAGGACCGTCGGCGTGCTGCCATAGGACGTCGCGCCGTAGGCGCTGCTGGCGTCGCTCAGCGTGAACGTCGTGGTCGAGGACGAATTCTGCCCCGCCGGCGGGGTGAAGACCAGCGCGTCGAGTTCGGCCGTGATCGTCGCGGCCGAGCCGGCGAGGGTGTAGACGCCGTTCGTCCCGCCGCCGAGCTTGCTGAAGCCGCCGCTGTCGCTGAGCGTCCCGCCGACGCCGCCGTGCGAGAGCGTGATGGTCAGCGTGTCGGTCGCGTTGGCGTTGGCGTCGCCGATCGTTACGCCGGCGAACGGGTCGACGGCTGCGCCTGGAGCGGTCGTCTGTCCGCCAACTGCCCCTGAAATCGTCGGAGCCGACGCAGAGGCGCCGGAAGACTGAGTGCTAGACATGCGCTTGCCCCCACCGTCGCATTTTCAACATCAGTTTGTCATAGGTGAACAATGAAAACTTTTCCAGTATCTGTAATCGCTCTCCATGACGGCGACATTACACGTTAATTTACTGTCTATTTAGAGCGCAACACCCTCGCGACCGCCAACATCGTCCGAGTCGGCGCCGAAGACGCCGTCAACCCCAGATCGATTTGACCGGCGCGTTGTTCCATTTGGGCAGAACGACGATACCCTCTCGGTTCACGCGGCCTGCACGAACACGACCGCCATCCCTACCGCTGGCGTCCGCGTCAGGTTCCGACGTCCTGTCGTCGCTGCGGGGAAACGCGGCGCGCCTCGTCGGAGACGACGACCTTCCGCGCGGAGGTCCGGTGCGCCGCGCTCTGGGCCCTCGATCCGCCGGCTCGGCGAGGCGCCGCTAGTCCGCGTCGTCCGCGATCGGGTCCGTGGCCGCCGTCGCGTCGAGACGCTGCATGTTCTCCAAAATCTTGAGGAGATAGTGCAGCATGTGCGCGGTGTCGCTGATCGAGAAATCGACCAGGATCTGGTCGTAGTAGGCGTGGATCTTCGGCAGGGCGAGGTCGCGCCAGGTGGCGCGGCCGGCGTCGGTCATGGCGACGATCCGCGACCGGCGGTCGCGCGTGTCCGGGGCGACCGCGATATGCCCGTCGCGCTCCATCCGGCTCAGGAGCCCGGCGAGGTTCTGCCGGCTGACCATCAGGTAGCGGGCGAGGTCGCCGACGCTCATGCCGCCTTCGGCCTTCTTGCGCGACAGGGCGCCGAGGACCGCCCACTGCTGGGTGGTGAGGCCCTCGGCCTCGACCGCCCGGCTTCCGGTTTTATGCAACATATTTGCGCATTGATACAGGCGAAAGAACAGCCTGTTCGCCAATTCGATCTTGGCGACCGGAGCGCCTGCACGAATTTTTTCCTCAGTTGCGGTCATAGTCCCTCTTGCGCATGATACGGCGCTCCGGCTATATAGCAACATGTTGTCTTAAAAGATCGCCTGACGTCGATGATCCTGTCCTAAATCGACGGCGGTCGCAATGTCGGTCCCGAGGGAGGATTTCGTCATGACGCGTTTCGCAGGCAAGGTCGTCGTGGTCACCGGCGGCGGCGGCGGCATCGGCGGCGCGACCGCGCGCCGCTTCGCCGGCGACGGCGCCAGGGTCGGCGTGTTCGACCTCGATTCCAACGCCGCCGAAAAGGTCGCGGCCGGCATCCGCGCCGGCGGCGGGGACGCCGAGGCCTTCGCCTGCGACATCGCCGACCGGACCCAGGTCGACGCGGCGGTCGCCGCGGTCGAAGCCCGGTTCGGCCCGATCGACGTCCTCGTCAACAACGCCGGCTGGGACGTGTTCCGGCCGTTCGTCAAGACCGAACCGGCGCAATGGGACCGGCTGATCGCCGTCAATCTCACCGGCGCGCTGCACATGCACCACGCCGTGCTTCCCGGCATGGTCGCGCGCCGGGCGGGCCGGATCGTCAACATCGCGTCCGACGCCGCGCGGGTCGGTTCGTCTGGCGAGGCGGTCTACGCCGCCTGCAAGGGCGGCCTCGTCGCCTTCTCCAAGACCATCGCGCGCGAGCACGCGCGGCACGGAATCACCGTCAACGTCGTCTGCCCGGGCCCGACCGACACCGCCCTGTTCGCCGACTACAAGGAGGGCGCCGGCAACCCGGACAAGCTGGTCGAGGCCTTCACCCGCTCGATTCCGCTCGGCCGCATCGGCCAGCCGGACGACCTGCCGGGCGCGATCCTGTTCTTCGCCAGCGACGACGCGGCCTACGTCACCGGCCAGGTGCTCAGCGTCTCCGGCGGCCTGACCATGGCCGGCTGATTTTCTTTCGAGGGAGGATTTTCATGCAGTTCCAGGACATCACCTACGAGATCCGCAACGGCGTCGCCTGGATCGTCATCAACCGGCCCGACAAGATGAACGCCTTCCGCGGCACGACCTGCGACGAACTGATCAAGGCGCTCTACAAGGCGGGCTACGACAAGCAAGTGGGCGCGATCGTGCTCGCCGGCGCCGGCGACCGGGCGTTCTGCACCGGCGGCGACCAGTCGGCGCACGACGGCGGCTACGACGGCCGTGGCACGATCGGCCTGCCGATGGAGGAATTGCACGCCGCCATCCGCGACGTGCCGAAGCCGGTGATCGCCCGCGTCCAGGGCTTCGCCATCGGCGGCGGCAACGTGCTCGCGACCCTCTGCGACCTGACGATCTGTTCCGAGAAGGCGGTGTTCGGCCAGGTCGGCCCCAAGATGGGGTCGGTCGACCCGGGCTATGGCACCGCCTACCTCGCCCGCGTCGTCGGCGAGAAGCGCGCGAGAGAGATGTGGTATCTCTGCCGGCGCTACTCCGGGCAGGAGGCGGTCGCGATGGGACTGGCCAACCTCTGCGTGCCGCACGCCGAACTCGACGCCGAGGTGCAGAGATGGGGCGAGGAGCTGTGCGAGCGCAGCCCGACCGCGCTCGCCATCGCCAAGCGCAGCTTCAACATGGACACCGCCCACCAGGCCGGCATCGCCGGCATGGGGATGCTGGCGCTGAAGCTCTACTACGACACCGACGAGTCGAAGGAAGGCGTCAACGCGCTCAAGGACAAGCGCAAGCCGGACTTTCGCAAGTACGCGAAATGAGACGGGCGAGGACACCCGCCGCCGACCCGCCGTGCGGGCGGCTGCGTCGGCCGACGTCTCCGGCGAGGGAGAGGGGTTTCAGGGAGGCTCATCGATGAACCCGTATCTCGACGCCGATCTCGTCGCGCTCGCCGATCAGGCGCGCAAGTTCGCGGCCGACCGCATCGCCCCGGGTTTCCAGGAGCGCGACCGGACGCGCGCGCTCGATCGCTCGATCATGAAGGCGATGGGCGCGATGGGCTTCATCGCTCCCGAACTGCCGGAGGAATTCGGCGGCCTCGGCCTCGGCTCGCTCGCCGCCGGCGTGATCCACGAGGAGATCGCGCGCGCCGATCTCAGCCTCTCCTACATCAGCCTGCTCGCGTCGCTGAACGGCCAGATTCTGGCCCATCACGGGCGCCCCGACGTCGTCAAGCCGTGGCTCGCGCGCCTGACCGCGGGCGAGGCCCTGCTGGCGATCGCGCTCACCGAGCCGCGGGGCGGGTCCGACGCCGCGGGCCTCCGCCTGCGCGTCGAGCGCGACGGCGACCATTACCTCGTCAACGGCGAGAAGACCTCGATCTCCGCCGCCGACCAGGCGGACGCTGCGGTGGTGTTCGGGCGGACCGGATCGGTCGAATCGGGCGCGCACGGCGTGACCGCGCTGCTCGTCCCGATGGACCTGGCCGGGATCGGTCGCAGCCGATTCGACTGCCACGGGCAGCGCGCCATCGGCCGCGGTTCGCTGTTCTTCGACAACGTCCGCGTGCCCGTCTCGCACCGTCTGGGCGACGAGAACAAGGGTTTCGTGCAGGTGATGCAGGGCTTCGACTTCTCCCGGGCGCTGATCGGGCTGCAGGTGCTCGCGGTCGCCCGCGTCGCGCTCGAGGAAACATGGGCCTATGTCGCCCAGCGTCAGGCGTTCGGCAGGCCGCTCTCGGGTTTCCAGGGCGTGTCGCATCCGCTCGCCGAGTTCGACACCCAGGTCGAGGCGGCGCGGCTCCTCTGCCTGCAGGCTTTGTGGCTCAAGGACAAGGGCGCGCCGCACAGCGCCGAAGCCGCCATGTGCAAGTGGTGGGCGCCGAAGCTCGCCTATGACGCGATTCACCAGTGCCTGCTCATGCACGGCCACGGCGGCTACGACCGCGGGCCGATGGAGCAGAGGCTGCGCGACGTGCTCGGCTTCCAGATCGGCGACGGCACGGCGCAGATCATGAAGACGATCGTCGCCCGCGCTCGGGCCGGCCGCGAGGCGGTCCCGGCTTAACAACAAGGCGCAAACGCCGCCCCGGAAGCGGCGACAGGGAGAGGAAACATGGAATTCGACCCCGTCCTCCTGGCCGCGCGCCGCGCCGACAGCGTCGCGCGCGGCCACTGGCGCGACCGGACGATCAACGACGATCTCGACGCCTGCGTCGCCGGCAGCCCGGACACGCTGGCGCTGACCGCTTTCGAGCGCGAGTCCGGCGCGGTCCGCCGCTTCACCTGGCGCGAACTCGCCGCGCTCGCCGACCGGATCGCCGTCGGGCTCGCCCGGCTCGGCGTCGGCCGCAACGACGTCGTCGCCATGCAACTGCCGAACGGCTGGCGCTTCACCGCGCTCTACCTCGCCTGCTCGCGCATCGGCGCGGTGCTCAATCCGCTGATGCCGATCTTCCGCGAGCACGAGCTGTCGTTCATGCTCCGGCACGCCGAAGCGAAAGTCTTCGTCGTGCCGGCGGTCTTTCGCCACACCGACCACGAGGCGATGGCGCGCGGGCTGAAAAAGGATTTGCCGACCCTCGAGCGGATCCTCGTCGTCGGCGGCGGCGGCGGCGGCGAAGACGATTTCGATGCGCTGCTGACCGCGCCCGAATGGGAGACAGCCGCCGATGCCCCCGCGATCCTGACGCGGAGCCGGCCGGGCCCCGACGACGTCACCCAGCTCCTCTACACCTCGGGCACCACCGGCGAGCCCAAGGGGGTGATGCATTCCGCCAATACGCTGATGGCCAACATCGTCCCCTACGCCGAGCGGCTGCGGCTCGGCCGGGACGACGTCGTGTTCATGGCCTCGCCGATGGCGCACCAGACCGGCTTCATGTACGGGCTGATGATGCCGGT
The DNA here is from genome assembly GCF_003315135.1 of Roseiarcus fermentans. Taxonomy (GTDB): domain Bacteria; phylum Pseudomonadota; class Alphaproteobacteria; order Rhizobiales; family Beijerinckiaceae; genus Roseiarcus; species Roseiarcus fermentans. The sequence continues at coordinate 141,365 of NZ_QNRK01000003.1, read as the reverse complement.
CATGCTGGGGGCGAGCGCCGTGCTGCTCGACATCTGGGACCCGGCGAAGGCGGCGGAGCTGATCCGCAGCGAGCGGGCGAGTTTCACCATGGCCTCGACGCCGTTCCTGACCGACCTCTCGCAGGTCGTCGCGGCGACCGGCGAGGGCGTGCCGACGCTGAAGACCTTTCTGTGCGCCGGGGCGCCGATCCCCGGGCCGCTGGTCGAACAGGCCCGCGCGAGCCTCGGCGCCAAGATCGTCTCGGCCTGGGGCATGACGGAAAATGGCGCGGTGACGCTGATCAAGCTCGACGACGACGACCGCCTCGCCGTCGCCACCGATGGCTGTCCGCTTCCCGGCGTCGAGGTCAAGGTGGTCGACGCCGCCGGGGCGGAGCTGCCGGCCGGCGAATCGGGCAGGCTCGTCGTGCGCGCCTGCTCCAATTTCGGCGGCTATCTCAAGCGTCCGCAATGGAACAACACCGACGCCGACGGCTGGTTCGACACCGGCGACCTCGCTTACAGCACCGCCGACGGCTACATCCGCATCAGCGGCCGCAGCAAGGACGTCATTCTTCGCGGCGGCGAGAACATCCCCGTCGTCGAGATCGAGTCGCTGCTCTACCGGCATCCCGCGGTGGCGCAGGTCGCCGTCGTCGCCTATCCCGACGAGCGTCTGGGCGAGCGCGCCTGCGCGGTGATCGTCGCCAGGGCGGGCCGGACGATCGACTTCGCCGGCATGAGCGACTTCCTCAGGGCGCAGAAGGTCGCGGTTCCGTACATTCCCGAGAAGCTGATCGTGCGCGACGCCCTTCCCGCGACGCCGTCGGGCAAGATCCAGAAGTTCAAGCTGCGCGAGATGCTGCGCGAGGGAACGCTGTAGCGCGAATTCGGGCAACCCGAAATGCTTGGGGGGAGTTTTCAGCCATGGCCGTCGACGCCGAGACCTTCGCAATCCTGATCGACACGGTGCGCCGTTTCGTGCGCGATCGGCTCGTCCCGGCCGAAATGACGGTGGAGGAACAGGACGAGGTTCCCGCCGACATCGTCGCGGACATGAAGGGCCTCGGCCTGTTCGGCCTCTCCATCCCGGAGGCATACGGCGGGATCGGCCTGTCGATGCGCCAGGAATGCGAGGTCGCCCACGCCGTCGGCCAGACGGCGCTCGCCTTCCGGTCGGTGTTCGGCACCAATGTCGGCATCGGCTCGCAGGGCATTCTGATGGACGGCACGGAGGCGCAGAAGCAGGCCTATCTGCCGCGCGTCGCGAGCGGCGAGCTGATCATGGCGTTCGCGCTGACCGAACCCGGCGCCGGCTCGGACTCCGCCGCGATCGCGACACGGGGCGAGCGCGCCGGCGACGCCTATGTTCTCAACGGCGTCAAGCGTTTCATCACCAACGCGCCGCGCGCCGGCGCCTTCACCCTGATGGCGCGCACCGACGGGCCGGGCGCGGCGGGGATCTCCGCCTTCATCGTCCCGGCCGACCTCCCCGGCCTCAGCCTCGGCAAGCCCGACCGGAAGATGGGGCAGCGCGGCGCCAAGACCTGCGACGTGATCCTCGACAACGTCCGCGTGCCGGCGGCCAACCTCATCGGCGGACGGCCGGGGCAGGGTTTCAAGACGGCGATGAAGGTGCTCGACCGCGGCCGGCTGCACATCTCGGCCGTCGCCTGCGGCATGGCGCAGCGCATCCTCGACGAGTCCGTCGCCTACGCGAGGCAGCGAAAACAGTTCGGCAAGCGCATCGGCGAGTTCCAGCTCGTCCAGGCGATGCTCGCCGACAGCCAGGCCGAGCTTTACGCCGGCTGGAGCATGGTGCGGGACTGCGCCGGGCGTTTCGACGCCGCCGCAGCCGGCCCGAGCGATCCCGAGCTCGGCATGCGCGCATCGTGCTGCAAGCTGTTCTGCACCGAGATGGTCGGGCGCGTCGCCGACCGGGGCGTCCAGGTCCATGGCGGCTCGGGCTACATCAGTGAGTTCCCGGTCGAGCGCTTCTATCGTGACGTGCGCCTGCTGCGGCTCTACGAAGGCACGACGCAGATCCAGCAGATCGTCGTCGGCCGCGCGCTCGTCGGCCGCAATTGAGGCGTAGCCGGCGATTGGGCTAAACACGCGTCCTAACCGAGACCCGGAGATCTCCCATGGCTTCCCCTTCGACCCGCGCCGCCTTCCAGTGGGACGATCCGCTCGGGCTCGAGGGGCAGCTCACCGCCGACGAGCGCGCCGTGCGCGACGCGGCGCGCGATTTCGCGCAAGGCGAGTTGCTGCCGAAGGTCCAGGACGCGTTCCGGCACGAGAAAACCGACGCCGGAATCTTTCGCGCCATGGGGGAGCTCGGCCTGCTCGGCGCGACCATCCCGGAGACCTACGGCGGCGCGGGCCTCGACTATGTCGGCTACGGCCTGATCGCGCGCGAGGTCGAGCGGGTCGATTCCGGCTATCGCTCGATGATGAGCGTGCAGTCGTCGCTGGTGATGGTCCCGATCTTCGAATTCGGCGCCGAGGCGACGAAGCAGAAGTATCTGCCCAAGCTCGCGACCGGCGAATGGATCGGCTGCTTCGGCCTGACCGAGCCCAATTACGGCTCCGATCCCGGCGGCATGATCACCCGCGCCCGCAAGGTCGACGGCGGCTACCGCCTGTCGGGGGCGAAAATGTGGATCACCAACAGCCCGATCGCCGACGTGTTCGTCGTCTGGGCCAAGGACGACGACGGCGAGATTCGCGGCTTCGTGCTCGAGAAGGCCTTCAAGGGGCTCACCGCCCCGCCGATCCACGGCAAGGTCGGCCTGCGCGCCTCGATCACCGGAGAGATCGTGCTCGACGACGTGTTCTGCCCCGAGGAGAACGCCTTTCCGCAGGTGCGCGGCCTGAAAGGTCCGTTCACCTGCCTCAACAGCGCCCGCTACGGCATCGCCTGGGGCGCGATGGGCGCGGCCGAGGACTGCTTTTCCCGGGCGCGGCAGTACGTGCTCGACCGCAAGCAGTTCGGCCGCCCGCTGGCGGCCAACCAACTCGTGCAGAAGAAGCTCGCCGACATGCTGACCGAGATCGCGCTCGGCCTGCAGGGCTGCCTGCGTCTGGGGCGCCTCAAGGAGGCGGGCGCGGCGCCGGTCGAGCTGACCTCGATCCTGAAGCGCAACAATTGCGGCAAGGCGCTCGACATCGCGCGGGCCGCCCGCGACATGATGGGCGGCAACGGCATCAGCGACGAGTTCGGCGTCGCCCGCCACCTCGTCAACCTCGAAGTGGTCAACACCTACGAGGGCACCCACGACATCCACGCCCTCATCCTCGGCCGCGCCATCACCGGAATTCAGGCGTTCACCTGAGACGGACGTCGCTGCGTCATCCATCGCGTCGAATTGTCGACCCCGGTCGCGTTCAGGGCGCCGCCCAGCAGCGCGAGCGATCCGCCCCCCAAGAACGACCGCGCCGCCGCTGATCACGCCTCCGGTCGCGAGGTCGAACGCGCCGGCGTCGAGGGTCAGCGTCGTCCCCAGCGTGAGGACGTTGCTGTCGGTGACGGTTGCGCAACAGGGGGTGAACGGATTACGGCCGCGTGATGGTGACCGTATGGGTTCCCTTGACCGCAAGGGTCGCGTCGTCTGACGCCCCCGGCGCGACCCCTGTGCTCCAACGCGTTGCACGTCGCGACGTCCCGTCTGGCCTCCGCCGGCGCAACCATTTGAGAAGACGAAACTTTCGGACATGGGTCGAGAGTTCCCCCGTACCCGGCGCGGAACCGCTTGGATGGCTGGGTCGAACCCGGCCACGAGGCCGAGCGCGACCGCCCGGGAATTTGCCCGGGGTTGTAACTCCCAACCCCGTCATTGCGAGGAGCAAAGCGACGAAGCAATCCATGCCGCCGCTTGCTTCCTGCGGAGAAAATCGCTCCGTCTTCTGCTCGCAATGAAGGGCGGCGGGACGACCAGAAGGCGCAACAGCGGCCCTGGATCGCTTCGCTTCGCTCGCGATGACGGCGCTGTTCGCTGCCGGCTTGGGAGTTACCCCGGGTACGGCGACTGACCTAATGATTTGATATCGCTGGTGCCGCAAGAGGGATTCGAACCCCCGACCCCCTCATTACGAATGAGGTGCTCTACCAGCTGAGCTATTGCGGCGCCGTGATCGCTGTCGGGCGAGAGCCCGCGATCGCGAGGTTCTCTATGCCAGATTGCATGAGCTTGGCAATACGCCGCGCATCGGCCCTTGCGCGGAATCGCGATTGGACGGCAGATTCGATCCGGGTCCGCTCCGGCGGGCGGCGGCATTGCACGGGAGGTTGCGGTCATGGCCGGACGGTTGGCGGGAAAGCTTGCGGTACTGACGGCGGCGGGCGCGGGGATCGGACGGGCGACGGCGGAGGCCTTCCTCCGCGAGGGCGCGCATGTGATCGCCACCGACATCGATCCCGACGCGCTCGCCGGGCTCGACGCCGACCGGCGCCGGCTCGACGTGCGCTCGGGCGACGAGGTGGCGGCGCTGGCGCGTTCGCTCGGCCCGATCGACGTCCTGTTCAATTGCGCCGGCTTCGTCCACCACGGCTCGGCGCTCGACTGCGCCGACGACGACTGGGACTTTTCCTTCGACCTCAACGTCAAGTCGATGCACCGGACGATCCGCGCGTTCCTGCCGGGCATGCTGGCCAAGGGCGGCGGCTCGATCGTCAACATGGCCTCGGCCGCCTCGTCGGTGAAGGGCGTGCCGAACCGATACGTCTACGGCGCCAGCAAGGCCGCCGTGATCGGCCTCACCAAGGCGGTGGCCGCCGACTTCATCCGAAAGGGCGTGCGCTGCAACGCGATCTGCCCCGGCACGGTCGAAAGCCCGTCGCTCGACGGCCGGATCGCCGCGCTGAGCCGGACGACGGGCGACACCGTCGCGGCGGTCCGGCAGGCGTTCGTCGACAGGCAGCCGATGGGGCGGCTCGGCCGTCCCGAGGAGGTGGCCGCGCTCGCCGTCTACCTCGCCTCCGACGAGAGCGCCTTCACCACCGGGCAGATCCACCTCGTCGACGGCGGCTGGGCGATGTAGGCCCCGGCCGCCCCCGCGCGCCGCTGCGGTTGCGCGCCGCCCGGCGGGGATTCATTCCAGGTTGGTGTGCCGCGCCCGCATCGTCTCCGCGGTCTCGCCGAAACGCTCCCTGAGCTTCAGGATCGCCAGTTCGAAGGCGATCATCTGCGCCGTCTCGAACAGCGATCCCATCGGCAGGACGGAGAGCGCGCCGCCGCGGTCGTCGGCCATGGTCTGGGCCGGGATCACGGTCACGAGGTCGACCTCGCCGGCGAGCCCGCCGCCGGGCTGAGCGGTGACGAGCGCCGTCTTCGCGCCGGCCGAGCGCGCGATGCGCGCGAGCACGCCGGCGGTCGCGAGGTCCCCGGGCCCGGCGGAGACGATGAGGAGATCGCCGGGACCCACCGCGGGCGTCGTCATGTCGCCCCAGACCGAGACGTCGCGGCCCATGTGGAAGAGCCGCATGGCGAAACCGCGCATCTGCAGCCCCTCGCGGCCGAGACCGAAGACGACGATGCGCCGCGCCCCGGCGATCGCCTCGACCAGCCCGTCGAGCGCATCCTCCGGCATGGCGGTGAACACGGCCCCGAGATCTCCCAGCGCCCCTTTCGTGAGCGCGCCCAGGCTTTCCGGCATCGAATCCTCCCTTGCTCTCGACTTTACCGCCATGCTGACCGCGAATCGGCGACCTTGGCAAGGCTGCGCCGGCCGCGGACGGCGCGCGGGCCGCCCGAGACGGGTCGTAGGTAAAATCCCGGACAGGCTGTAAGGGCGCCTGCGGCGAGTCGTAAGTATTATCCCTTATTGCCGTTGCGGAGGGTAACGTCGTTTACTAATAGTCGGGGAAGTTGGTAGGGCGGGCTCGATCATGGACTTCGACGAGGAACCCATTTTGTGCGGGCGGTGCAGGACGGTCGTGCATCTCGAAACCCCTTCGGTCGCCGAGACGATCGTCCGGTGCCCGGTCTGCGGCGAGAGCGACACGCTCGAGGCGGCGCGGCGGGAAGCCTCGCAGCACACCGCCTACGCGTTTCTGCAGCACGCCCTCTGGCCGATCAAGGCGGGCGCCCCGGAGGTGCGATACCGCTTCCACGCGGAAAATCATCTCCTCCACGGCCAAGATCGGCTCCGGCGGGGCTTGAGCTGATCGAGCGAGGTTCGTCGCGGCGGCCGGTCGCCGCGCCGCGGTCACCGGCCGCGGCCGGCGCCGCTCACCCGTCCTTCAATCCCAGGACGTCGGCCATCGCATAGAGGCCGGGCTTGCGGCCATGCGCCCAGCGCGCAGCCTTCAGCGCGCCATAGGCGAACAGCATGCGGTCCTCGGCGTGATGGGCGAGCGACAGGCGCTCGCCTTCGCCGGCGAACACGACCTCGTGGTCGCCGACCACCGTGCCGCCGCGCAAGGAGGCGAAGCCGATGTCGCCCTTGCGGCGCGCCCCGCTGACGCCGTCGCGCCCGCGCGCGGCATGGCTCTTCAGCGCGATCCCACGCCCGGCGGCCGCCGCTTCGCCCAGCATCAGGGCCGTGCCCGAGGGGGCGTCGACCTTCATGCGGTGGTGCATCTCGACGATTTCGATGTCGTATTCGTCGCCGAGCGCGGCGGCGGCGCGCCGGGTCAACGCCGCGAGCAGGTTGACCCCGAGACTCATGTTGCCCGAGCGCACGATCGGCGCATGGCGCGCGGCGGCGTCGATCCGGTCGAGGTCCTCATCGGCGAGCCCGGTCGTGCCGATGACGTCGGCGATGCGCGCCTGCGCGGCGAGCGCCGCCAGTTCCACCGTCGCCGCCGGCGAGGAAAAGTCGATGATCGCGTCGGCGTTCAGCATCAGGGGCAGAGGATCGGTGACGATGGTGAGACCGCTCGCCGGGCAGCCCGCCAGCGGTCCCGGATCGTGGTCGACCCACGGCGAATTCTCGCGTTCGAGCGCGCCCGCGAGGGTCATCCCGGCGGCCTCGTGGATCGCCCTGACGATCATCCGCCCCATGCGGCCGGCCGCTCCCGCGACGACGATGCGCAATTCGCCCATGCCTCGACCCTCCCGTCGCCTCAGGCGCCTTCCACCAGCACCATTTCGATGTCCGCGGCCCCGGCGCGCAGGGCGCGCGCCGCCTGGTAATCGGCCGAGTGGAAATAGGCGCGCGCCGCGTCGTAGCTGTCGAATTCCAGCACCACGTTGCGCGCTCGCGCCGCGCCTTCGAGCGCCTCGTGTCGGCCGCCGCGGGCGAGAATCCGGCCGCCGTGCGCCGCGATCGCTTTCGCGGCCGCCGGGGCGTAGCGGGCGTAGGCTTCCGGATCTGTGATGTCGACACGCGCGATGACATAACCCTTCGGCATGGCGTTTCCTCCAACGTCCCGGAGCGGGCAAGATAGCCGCGCGACGGCCCTGATCAAGGCGTCGCTGCGGCGATTTCGGCGACGATCCGCAGGGCCGCCGCGCGCGGGTCGGCCGCCTGGACGATCGGGCGGCCGACCACCAGATAGTCGGCGCCGTCGCGGATCGCGCGCCCGGGGGTGGCGACCCGCTTCTGGTCGCCGACATCGCCGCCGGCCGGCCGAATGCCGGGCGTCACCAGAATCATGTCCGGGCCGAGCGCTTCGCGGACGGGCCCGGCCTCGGCGGCGCTGGCCACGAGGCCCTGGACGCCGAGCGCCCGCGCCTGTTCGGCGCGCCGCCGCACCGTCTCGACCACGCCGAATCGGTAGCCGGCCTCGATCAGGTCTTCGTCGTCGAAGGAGGTGAGGACGGTCACGCCGAGGATCGACAGCTCGGAGCCATTCGCGCCCGCGACGGCCGCCTGCATCGTCTGGGGATAGGCGTGGACCGTGAGAAAGGTCGCTCCGAGCCGCGCGACCTGCGCGGTCGCCCGCTCGACCGTGTTCGGGATGTCGTGGAGCTTGAGGTCGAGAAACACCTTCTTGCCCGCGCCGGCGAGCCGCGGCGCCAGAGCGAGGCCGCCGTCGCTATAGGCTAGTTCCATGCCAATCTTGTAGAAGACCGCAGCGTCGCCGATCGCTTCGACGAGCTTTTCGGCGGCCGCCCGGTCGGCGACGTCGAGCGCGATGATCAGCCGGTCGCGGGGATCGAGCGGTTTCATGCGCCCGCTCCGCGGCGCCGGCGGCCCTCGCCCTGGGGCCGCGGCTGCGCCTCGAGCCGGTACGTCCAGACTCGCGCGGGCGGCAGGTTGGCCCAGATCGGCCGGCCGCGGCGGGCGGAATAGCGGTCCCCGAGCAGTTCGCGCGGAATGGGCGAGACGAGCCCATAGGTGAACTGGACGAAGGCGCCCTCGCGGCCCATCAGCGCGAACGCGTCGCCGAGCAGCTTCTCCCGATCTCCGGGCGGCCGGGTGAGCAGCGGCAGGCTGGAGACGAACGCCGAAACGCGCGCGCCCCCGAGTTCGGCCAGCGAGCGCGGCAAGTCGTAGGCGTCGCCCTCGATCACGCGCGCGCCAGGGAAGCGCTCCCTCAGCAGACGGCAGAACTGCGGATTGAATTCGAGCATCACGAGGCGGCGCGGGGCGACGCCGCGGTCGATCAGCGCCTGGGTGACCGGTCCGGTGCCGGGGCCGAGCTCGACCACGAGCCCGTCCGGCGGCGGGCCGGACGCTTCCGCCATCGCGCGGGCGAGCGCCCGGCCCGACGGCGCGACCGCGCCCGTCAGATGCGGCGTCGAGGTCAGCGACATCAGGAAATGAAAACCGTCGCCGAACCGCCGGGCGGTCCGCTTCTGATCCTGCATCTGCGCTCCCACGGGGCGGGTCGTCGCCCGTCCGGGCGCCGGTTTAGCGCGCGCCTGCCCTTGCGGTAAAGGCGCCGATTGACCGACCGGTGTTTTCGGGCTACATGTCACCGTATGGTGACAAAGGTTGCGGGCACGATCGGCGCGCGCAATCCCGCCGTCGTCCGGGCCCGGGTGCTGGCGGCGTTGGGCGCGATCATCGAACGGGATGGGCTCGCGCGCCTCGGCGTCAACGCGCTGGCGCGCGAGGCGGGCTGCGACAAGGTGCTGATCTACCGCTACTTCGGCGATCTCGACGGCGTCTGCCGGGAATTCGCGCAGAGCCGCGACTTCTGGTGGACGCTCGACGACCTCGTGCAAGGCCTCGATCCGGCGGGGCTGTCGCGGACGCGGGCGCTTCAGGTGCTGATGCGCCGCCATGCCGCGGCGATCCGCAGCCGTCCGACGACGCTGGCGATCCTGGCGCATGAACTGACGGAGCGTTCCACGCTGGCGATCGCCCTCGAGGAGGTGCGCGAGACGCGCACGCTCGAGCTGTTCGCCTGGATCGGCGAGCGTTTCGACCTTCCCGCGGCCGTCGATCTGCCGGCTGTGTCGCTGCTGCTCGGCTCGGCGGTGAACTATCTCGCGGCGCGCGGGCGCGACGTGAGCGTCATGGGCGGGGTGGCGCTCCGTTCCGACGCGGACTGGGAGCGCATTCTTTCGGCGATCGACGCGCTGATCGCCGGGGTGGTTCCTCCGCAATGAGCCGCCGGGTGGGAACAGCGTCGCCGATCGGCGACTTCAGCGGCGGGAGCCCGTCATGACCGACACCTGGATCAGCCGGCGCGCATGCCTGGGGGCGGGCGGCGGCCTCGCCGTCGTCGCCGTCGGCGGGACGCTATGCGCAGCGCCCGCGCCGCGAGACCGTTTGCCGAGCGGCGACGCCTTCGCGCCATGGACATCCTTCGACGATCCGTCGCTCGCCGGCACGCCGTTCGCGCTCGTCGCCGCGGCGGTGCTCGCCGCCAACCCGCACGACACGCAGCCGTGGCTGTTTCACGTCGGCGACGATGCGATCGACGTCCATGCCGACGTGTCGCGCAATCTCGGCGCGATGGACCCGTATTTGCGCGAGATGCACCTCGGCCTCGGCTGCGCGATCGAGAACATGGCGTTGGCCGGTCCGCCGAACGGCTATGCGGTCCGCGTCGCGCCGGTTGCGGGTTCGGTGATCGGAATCGAGGCGCGCGACCGCCCGGTCCTTGCGGCGACGCTCGCCTTGTCGCCGCAGCCGCCGGGCGCCGCCGATCCGCTTCATCGCGCCATTCCCCATCGCCACACCAACCGTTACGCCTACGACCGGGCGCGCGGGCTCGACACGAACTGGATGGACGCCGCGCGCCGTCTCGGCGAGACCGACGGCGTCCGGGTGATGTTCCTCGAAGGCGCGGCGCGCGACCGGCTGGAAAGCGCGATGATCGACGCGACCCGGTCGATCGTCGCCGACGCGCCGATGATCGCCGACAGCGACCGCTGGTTCCGGATGACCGACGCGGAGATCGACGCCCATAGGGACGGCCCGACGCTCGCGGCCGCGGGCCTGTCGTTCCTGCAGCTCGCCTTTGCGCGCCTGTTTCCGGTTTCGGCGCAGACCAGCCACGCCGCCTGGCTGGCGCAGACGCGCGACACGCAGCTCGCCACGGCGCCGGTTCTGGGGCTGATTGCGGCGCGCGACCGCTACGACCGTCCCGCGACCATCGCCGCCGGCCGTTGCTGGCAGCGGCTGCATCTCGACGCGACGCTGAACGGCGTCGCGTTGCAGCCGATCAACCAGCCGATCGAGATGATCGACCGCGAGCGTCAGACGGGCCGAGGCGACGCATTCGCGCAACGCATCGCCGAGCTGACCGGGCCGGACTGGCAGGCGACCTTCGGCTTCCGCGCCGGCGTGTGCGCCCGAGGCGGCGTCGCGAGCCCGCGCCGCCGCCTCGCCGACGTTCTCGTCGCATAAGCGGCGGCGACGGCCGCCTGCGGGTCTCAGGACGGGGGCAGGGGCGAGACGCCGATGACCAGGGGGTGCAGCGCGAGGAGAACGAGCCAGAGCGCGAGCCCGAGGACGAACCGCGCCGCATTGGGCGGCGATTGCGGGCGCCAGCGTCCGGCGAGCAGCGCGGCGAGCGGCCAGTCCGAGGCGCAGGCCGAGAGCCTCGCCCATTCCGCCTCGCCGAGTTCGCGCCGGCGACGGCGGTCGAGCGCGCGCATGCCGAGCACGGCGAAGCCGCCGAAGCCGCCGAACAGCAGGACGTGCGCGAGGTCGCCGTTCGCCAGCGTGTGCACGCCCGCCCAGAGCGCGAGAGCGACCAGCAGCGGGTGGCGGGCGACGCCGACGACGCCGGGGCGGGAAGGATCGAAGCCGGCCGCGGGGCCGCCGAAGGACAGCGGGTTGGGCGCGCCCACGGCGAAAGCGACGAGGAGGCAGGCGAGCGGCGCCGCGAGATTGGCGAGCCACATCTGCCAGATCTCGGTGGACCAGAGCGGCACGAGCGGCGCCCGCCCGGCCGCCGCGATCAGCCAGGCGATCGCCGCGACCGACACCGCGCCGTAGACGATCTGATAGCCGGCCTCCCCCAACGAGGCGGTCAGCCGGCGGCGCACGGCAGGCCGCGCGGGAAGGGCGTGGGAGACCAGGAACGCGGCCCAGGCGGCGGCGAACTCGGCCCAGCCTCCGGGGTTCATGCCCGGCTCGCTGGGAGGCGGGGGAACAGGACCGTGTCCTCGCTCAGCTCCGCCCCTCGAAGAACTCTTTCATCTTCGCGAAAAACCCGGCGCTCTCGGGATGGGTCTTGTTCGAGGATTCCTCGGCGAACTCCATCAAGAGCTCGCGCTGGCGGCGCGTCAGGTTCTGCGGCGTCTCGACGTTGAGCTGCACGAACAGGTCGCCCGCGTCGCGCGACCGCAGGATCGGCATGCCCTTGCCGCGCAGCCGCAGCTGCCGGCCCGATTGCGCGCCCTCGGGAATGCTGACCCGCGATTCGGTGCCGTCGAGGGTGTGGACGGTGAATTCGCCGCCGAGCGAGGCCTGGACCATCGAGATCGGCACGCGGCAGTAGAGATCGGCGCCGTCGCGCTGGAACACCGGGTGCGGCTTGATGGACAGGAAGATGTAGAGATCGCCGGCCGGCCCGCCGCGCATGCCCGCCTCGCCCTCGCCGGTCAGGCGGATGCGGGTGCCGTCCTCGACGCCGGCCGGCACGTTGACCGACAGCGTCCGCTCCCGGGTCACGCGCCCGGCGCCCGCGCATTTGTCGCACGGGTTTTCGATCGTCTGCCCCCGCCCCTGGCAGGTCGGGCAGGTCCGCTCGATGGCGAAGAATCCCTGCTGCGCCCGCACCCGTCCGTGGCCGCCGCAGGTGCGGCAGGTGACCGGCTTCGAGCCCGGGCGCGCTCCCGACCCCGAGCAGGCCTCGCAGGGCACCGAGGTCGGCATCTTGATCGTGGCGTTCTTGCCGTGGAAAGCCTCTTCGAGGCTGATCTCGAGATTGAAGCGCAGGTCGGCGCCGCGCTCGCGGCCGGACCCCTGACGTCCGCGCCGGCCGCCCATCATGTCGCCGAACAGATCGTCGAAGATGTCGGACATCGACGCGGCGAAGCCGTCGCCCATGCCGCCGACGCCGCCGTGCTCGAACGCCGCGTGGCCATAGCGGTCGTAGGCCGCCCGCTTCTGCGGATCGGACAAGGTCTGATAGGCTTCGTTGAGTTCCTTGAAGCGCGCCTCGGCCTGCTTGTCGCCGGGATGACGGTCCGGATGACAGCCCATCGCAGCCTTGCGGAAGGCGGATTTGAGCTCGATCTCGGTCACGGTCTTGGACACGCCCAAGACTTCGTAGTAGTCCCGCTTCGCCATATCAGCGCGCCCTTGCGCGCGTGAGCAAAACCATCATCGCTTCAACCCGCTTCAGCCCGAATTGGAACGCCGCCGTCGGCGGCGTCCCGGTTGCGATGCGCCCAAAGCCCCGTCGGGCTCGCGGACGGCGTCAGCGACGTTTCGCCGTCCGTCCCCCAGTTCCATGACGGCGTCGGCCGCTTCCTGTTTGGAAGCGGCCGGTGCGCGCGTTCGATCAGGGCTTCTTCTTGTCGTCGTCGACCTCGCGGAACTCCGCGTCGATCACGTCGTCCTTGGCCTGGTCGCCGCCCGGCGCGCCGACGGCGTCGCCGGCGCCGGCCTGCTGGGCCTTGTACATCGCCTCGCCGAGCTTCATCTGCGCCTGCATCAGGTCGTTCGAGCGGGCCTTGATCGCCTCGACGTCCTCGCCCTGCAGCGCGGTCCTGAGCGCGGCGATCGCCGCCTCGATCGCGCTCCGGTCGGCGGCGGAGACCTTGTCGCCGTAGTCCTTGAGCGCCTTCTCGGCGTCGTGGCCGAGCGATTCGCCGTGGTTCTTGGCGTCGACCACCTCGCGCCGCTTCTTGTCTTCGGCGGCGTGGGCCTCGGCGTCCTTGACCATCTTGTTGATGTCCGCCTCGGAGAGGCCGCCCGACGCCTGGATGCGGATCTGCTGCTCCTTGTTGGTGGCCTTGTCCTTGGCGGTGACGTTGACGATGCCGTTGGCGTCGATGTCGAACGTCACCTCGATCTGCGGCATGCCGCGCGGGGCGGGCGGAATTCCGACGAGATCGAACTGGCCGAGCAGCTTGTTGTCGGCCGCCATCTCGCGCTCGCCCTGAAACACCCGGATCGTGACCGCGGTCTGGTTGTCCTCGGCGGTCGAGAAGACCTGGCTCTTCTTGGTCGGGATCGTGGTGTTGCGCTCGATCAGGCGGGTGAAGACGCCGCCGAGCGTCTCGATGCCGAGCGAAAGCGGCGTCACGTCGAGCAGCAGCACGTCCTTGACGTCGCCCTGCAGCACGCCCGCCTGGATCGCCGCGCCGATCGCCACCACTTCGTCGGGGTTGACGCCCTTGTGCGGCTCCTTGCCAAAGAACTGTTTGACGACTTCCTGCACCTTCGGCATGCGGGTCATGCCGCCGACCAGCACGACTTCGTCGATCTGCGCGGCCGACACGCCGGCGTCCTTGAGCGCCTTGCGGCACGGCTCGACCGTGCGCTGGATCAGGTCGTCGACCAGCGCCTCGTACTTGGCCCGCGTCAGCTTGAGCGCGAGATGCTTGGGGCCGCTCGCGTCCGCGGTGATGTAGGGCAGGTTGATGTCGGTCTGGATCGCCGAACTGAGCTCGATCTTGGCTTTCTCGGCCGCTTCCTTGAGACGCTGCAGCGCGAGCTTGTCCTTGGTCAGGTCGATGCCCTGCTCCTTCTTGAACTCGGCCGCCAGATACTCGACGAGGCGCATGTCGAAGTCCTCGCCGCCGAGGAAGGTGTCGCCGTTGGTCGACTTCACCTCGAACACGCCGTCGCCGATCTCGAGGATCGAGATGTCGAACGTGCCGCCGCCGAGGTCGTAGACGGCGATCGTGCCGGCCTTCTTCTTGTCGAGGCCGTAGGCGAGCGCGGCCGCCGTCGGCTCGTTGATGATGCGCAGCACCTCGAGGCCGGCGATCTTGCCGGCGTCCTTGGTCGCCTGCCGCTGGGCGTCGTTGAAGTAGGCCGGGACGGTGATGACCGCCTGGGTGACCGGGCCGCCCAGATGCGCCTCCGCGGTCTCCTTCATCTTCTGGAGAACGAAGGCCGAGATCTGCGAGGGCGAATATTCCTTGCTGTCCGCCTTGACCCAGGCGTCGCCGTTGGGGGCGCGCACGATCTTGTAGGGGACGAGACCCATGTCCTTCTTGGTCATCGGGTCTTCGAACGACCGGCCGATGAGGCGCTTGATCGCGAAGAACGTCCGCTCGGGGTTGGTCACCGCCTGCCGCTTGGCCGGCTGGCCGACGAGGCGCTCGCCGTCGTCGGTGAACGCCACGATCGAAGGCGTCGTCCGGGCGCCCTCGGAATTCTCGATCACCTTGGGGGCCGACCCCTCCATCACCGCGACGCACGAATTGGTCGTGCCGAGGTCGATGCCGATTACTTTCGCCATTTGTCACCTGCTCCTTTCGCGGGATCGCCCGGCCCCGTAGCGGCCGGACCATGAGAAGGACTGCCAACGGCCCGAAGCGGCCGGCGTCGTCTGTTCTGATCCCCTCTAAACCCTGGTAAATTCAGGACGGGAGCGACGCTGATCGAGCGTCGAATCCGCCGGTCGGGCCGTATATAGGTTCGGCGATTTCGGGGCGCAAGGCGAGGAATCGGCGGATTTTTCGCGTCCCGCCGCGCGGCCGCCGGCCAAACAAACGCCTTTCCCTTTGGCCGCAGGCCTTCTACAAGACCCTCATGATTTGCCCGACGATCTGGCGCGTTGTCCTCCTGATCGGCGGCGTGGCGCTGGCCGGGGCGCCCGCCGGCGCCCAGCTCGCCCTGCCGGGCGCCGCGCCGGCCGCCCCGGCCGGTGCGTCCGGATCGCCCGCCAAGCCGAAAAGGACCAAGCGCGTGAACCCGGCCGACGCCGGCGAGAAGACGGGACCGTCGGCCCTCAAGGACGCGCCCGGCCTCGACTCGATCGACGGACGGCCGCTGATGCTCAACGGCGCCAAGGGTCTGATCCAGATTTCCGGCAGCGGCGACACGCTTCAGATCGACAGGCTGAGCCTCGCCGGCGAAGGCGTCTCGGACGCGTCGCAGCGCTGCGTCGTCGCCATCGTCGGGGACAAGCCGATCGTGGCGACCAGCGCCGGTCATCCCGACGGCCTCGCGCGCTACGAGGTCGACGTCCCCGCCTGCCCGTTCGCCTTCGACGTCGTCAACGGCGCAGTCCTCGTTCCCGCGCAGATCACCGCCTGCGTGTTCAAGGCGGCCGATTGCCAGACGAGCCCGAGCGGCCTCTGGGGGCCCGACGGGACGACGCTCCAGGCCGACGCTGCGGCGATCGGCAAGCGCCGCACCGAGGCGGAGAACGCGATGGCCCGCGCGCTGCACAAGCTCGAGGACCTGGCCCGCGACCACCCGGACGCCGCCAGTGTCGTGCGCGACCAGGGCGGCTTTCCCGGCGAGCGCGACGACACCTGTCGCGACTATGTCAAGGAAGCGGAGCACGGGTTCTGCGCGGCGAGCGTCACCGCCGCCCGGGCGGCGCTGCTCGAAGCGCGGCTCGCGACGATCGCCCCCGCCAAGTCCGACAAGAGCGCCGGGGCGGACAAGCCGAAGCACAAGAAGGGCAAGTCCGCAGAAGCGGGCGGAGCGCACCCGCAAAACCCGCAATAGAGCCGGTCTGGGAGGGAGCGCCTGTCGCGCTCGCGGGCGACGGGACGCCGCCTCTCCCAGGGAACCAACATGCCGAAGGAGCGCGCCATGACCGTCCGTTCGACCGGAACCGGGCCCGCGGGGCCGACCGAAGCGCCCGCGCGCGGACTGAAGGAGAAGGCGGCCGAGGAATTCCGCCGGTTTCTCGTCCTGTTCGTCTATCTGTGGGTGTTGTTCGGGGTGTTCGCCCTCAACCAGGGGATCGTGATGAGGGAGCAGGGGATCGGCTGGACCTGGCAGGGGCTGGCCTTCGTCAACGCCCTCGTGTTCGCCAAGGTGATGATGCTGTTCGAGATGGTCGATCCCGGGCGATGGCTGCGCAGGCGGCCGCTGATCTATCCGATCCTCTACGAGGCGTTCCTGCTGACCCTCATGTTTCTCGTGGTGCACGTGATCGAGACGGTGATCGCGGGCCTCGTCCACGGAAAGACGATCGGCGAAAGTCTGCCCAGCATCGGCGGCGGCGGGCTCGCCGGACTCCTCAGCGTGTCGGTGATCGTGTTCCTCGCGCTGACGCCGTTCTTCGCCGTCCGGAACCTGAGCTTCGCCCTCGGCGCGGACACGCTCGTGGCGCTGCTGTTCAAGGAGCCGCAGGACGAAGGCAGGCGGTGAGGCGCCGGCCGGTTCCGGCGGCGCCCGCCCGGCGCGTCGGCCGCTACCGCTTGCCGCTTTCCTCCCGATGCGAAAGGCGCGCCGCTCGGAACGCCGCGACGAACCCGGCGAGCGTCGGCGCGTCCATGTCGGAGACGGCGACGAAGGCGAGATCGGCGTCGCTCCAGCGCGCGACGTGGTAGCCGTCGATCGTCGCGGTCCCCTCGGCCCGGGCGCCCGCGGCGTCGAGCGGCAACTCCGTCACGGCCGCCATATGCTCGTTGTGCCGGTAGACGAGCGTCGGAACCGGCGCCCGATCGACGATGGCGACACGCCCCCCCGCGAGCGGAAAGCCCTGCGCGGCGAGATCGACGATGTCGGCGCTGACCGTCGTGCGGCCGGCGAGCCACGGCTTCACCGTGTGGCGGTCGGACGAGGCGACGTCGAAAGGCTGGCCGGCGACGGAAGCGCGGGCGAAATCGGAGACGAGACTGCCGGCGACCGCTCGCGACGGGTCGGGCGCGTTCAGGGACGTGAGCCCGACGCCGGCGGCGAAGCCGAGCCCGGCGAAAGAGGCCGCGAGCGCCAGCCAGCCCCTTGCGCGCGACGCCGGGGGCGGCGCGGCCCTCGCCGGCTTCGCGGGTTCTCCCGCCGCGAGCGCGAGCACGGCGTCGACCAGCCCCTTCGGCGCCGCCTCGCGCGGAACGTGGCGGCGCACCGCGTCGCGCACGGCGGCGAGCTCGCGGTATTCGGCGGCGAGCGCCGGATCGGCGGCGAGGTCGCGTTCGAAGGCGAGCGCGTTGGCGGCGTCGAGTTCGCCGTCGAGAGCGGCTTGCAAGCGCAGGCGGCGAAGGTCGGCAGGGTCGCTCATGGGTCCGCTTTCAGGGATCTCGCGAGGGCGCCGCGGGCGCGGGCGAGGCGCGACATGACGGTGCCCATCGGCAGTCCGGCCGCCTCGGCGATGTCGCGGTAGGACAGGCCGTTGACGTCGCGCAAAATGAGGATTTCCAGAAGCGGCGGCGGCAGCGCCGCCATCGCCCGCCTCAGCCGCTCGCCGTCCTGAACGGCGATCAGCAGCGCCTCCGGATCGGCGGCGGCGTTCCCGTCGCCGGGCGCGAGCGCGTCGAGATCGTCGAGGCCGCCGGCGAAGGCGAGGTCCTTGCGCCGGTTGCGCGCCATCCAGGTGACGGCCGCATTGCGGACGATCGCGAGGAACCAGGGTTTCGGACGATCGACGCTCGTCGTCTCGAGCGCCTTCAGCGCCCGCACCGCCGCCTCCTGGACGATGTCCTCAGCGTCGTTCGCGTCGCGGCACAGCCACTTGGCGAGGCTGTAGGCGTCGTCGAGCAGCGGCGGCACGAGGACGCGGAACCGCTCGGCGGCGTGCGGACTGGCGGCGGTCATGGCGCGGCCGCCCGGGGGTTTGCGCGTCTCGCCTTTCGCCGGGCGGGCGCTACTTCGCCCGCTCCCTCAGATACGCGATCACGTCGGCGCGGTCGTTCGGATCGTCGAGATGGAAGAACATTTTTGCGCCCGGAACGAAGGCTTGCGGATTGGTCAGCCACCGGTCGAGCGTGTCCGCGTTCCATTCGAAATGCGCGCTCCTGAGCCCGTCGGAATAGTCGTAGTCCGGCAGCGAGCCCGCCCTGCGGCCGAAAACCCCGCGATGGCGAGGTCCGACGTCGTTCTGATCGAGCGAGTGGCAATCCGTGCACGCCTGATAAACCTGTTCGCCGCGGGCCGGGTCGCCGGCGGGGGCTGCGTCGGCGCGGCCGGCGGCGAGCGCGGCGAACGCCAGCATGACCTTCAGCATCATGGTCCCCTTCAGGCAAGGTCCGAGTCCGTGACCGCCAGACTCGTCGGGGTGGGGACGTAGGCCACCTCGCGCACGCCGAGCCATGTCCGCAGTTCGCCGGCCGGCACGAGCTTCGGCCCCGGCGACGGCGCCGTTCCCGGCGCCGGCTGCGGAAAGGCGCTCGAACGGGCGGTATGGAAGGTCACATTGCCCTCGACCTTCTGCATCAGCTGATGGATGTGGCCGTTGAGAACCGTCACCGAGCCGAAGCGCGCGAGAAGGGCCAGCGCCTGCGCCGAATCCTCCGTCCCCCACCCCCATTGCGGGGCGATCATCCAGAGCGGGATGTGGCAGAAGACGACGATCGGCGTCGAGGCCGATTTGCCGCGCAGGTCGTCGTCGAGCCAGGCGAGCTGCTCGGGCCCGAGCGAGCCGAGTCCGTTCGCCTTCAGGTCGACGACATTGACGAGCGACACGAAATGCACGCCGCCGTGATCGAACGCATACCAGCCGCCGCCGGCGCCTTTCCCGAAGCGCGCCAGCCAGGCGTCCCGCGTTTTCGCATCGGTGATGTCGTGCTCGCCGGGCGAATAGAAGACGTCGCGCTTCGTTCGCTGGATCATCGCGAGCGCGTCGTCGAATTCGGCGGGCTTGGCGGCGTGGGTGACGTCGCCGGTATGGAGAATGAACGCCGGATCTCCCGGCATGGCCAGCACCTTGTCGATCGCCACGTCGAAGGTCTTGCGCGCGTCGGGATTGGCGGGCTTGGCGAAGCCGATGTGGCTGTCGGACAACTGGACGAAGGAAAACCCGCCTTCGGCCGCCCTCGCCGAGCCGATCAGCCGCGACGACGGAACGCCGCCGGCGACCGTCCAGACCACGCCGGTTCCCGCCCAGAGCATGCACTTCAGGGTCTGCCGGCGGTCGATACCGTTGTCGTTCTGCGCTGTCATGTCTGTCTCTCCCTGTGCCTCGCGAGGCGTCGGACAGGAAAGAGACTCGGCGGGCGCGCCATTTATTCCCCGAGGGGCGGATAAAGTTTTGCGGTGACACCCAAGCCGCCGTCATCGCGAGGAGCGAAGCGACGTGGCGATCCAGGGGGCCTGGGTGTTACGATTTGCGGTAACCGGGGCGGATTCCCGGGCAATCCGGTCAACCGTCGGCCCGGCGGCCTGCGCCGCCATCGATCGGGGCCACGACCGGCGCCGCCGCAGCACACGCTCCATCAGCGCCAATTGCGGCGCAAAACGCCAGAAACGCCGAGAACTCGGCGCCGGGGCGGCGCCGGCCCCCGAAACCGCGAGGCCTCAGGCGGCCTCGGGGCGCGGGTTCGGCAGGAAGGCCGCGAGGAAGCCGATCGCCGGCAGGAAGGCGCAGATCTCGTAGACGAAGCGGAGACTGGTGTAGTCGGCGACCATGCCGAGCAGCGCCGCGCCGATGCCGCCGAGCCCGAACGACAGACCGAAGAACAGGCCCGCCACCGCACCGACATTGCCGGGCGTCAGCTCCTGCGCGTAGACGACGACCGCGGAAAAGGCCGAGGACAGGACGAGACCGATCGCCACCGAGTTGATCGCCGTGCCGACCAGCCCGAGGTGCGGCAGCGCCAGGGTGAACGGCAGCACGCCGACGATCGATCCCCAGATGACGGTCTTGGCGCCGAAGCGGTCGGCGAGCGGGCCGCCGAAGAACGTCCCGACCGCGACCGACGCCAGGAACACGAACAGCAGGATCTGCGACGTCTGCACCGACACGCCGAATTCCTGCATCAGATAAAAGGTGTAGTAGCTGCCGAGGCTCGACATGTAGAGGACTTTCGAGAACAGCAGGATGATCAGCGCGGTGATCGTCCAGACGACGGTCGCGCGCGGGTAGCGCGGGGCGGCCGCCTCCGCCTGGCGCTTGCGCGCGCGCTGGTCCCTGTGCCAGCGGCTGACCCGGATCAGGAGCGCCACCGCGATCGCCGCCAGCGCGGTGAAGGCGAGCACCGAATGCTGGCCGAACGGCACGACGACGAAGGCCGCCAGCAGCGGCCCGGTCGACTGGCCGAAGTTTCCGCCGACCTGGAACACGCTCTGGGCGAAGCCGTGCCGGCCGCCCGAGGCGGCGCGCGCCACCCGCGATGCCTCCGGATGGAAGACCGCGCTGCCCACCCCGATCACGGCGACCGCGGCGAGAAGCAGCGGATAGGTCGAGGCGAACGCCAGCCCGACCAGGCCCGCGAGCGTGAACGCCATGCCGACCGGCAGCAGGAAAGGCATCGGCCGGCGGTCGGCGGCGAGCCCGATCATCGGCTGCAACAGCGACGCCGAGACCTGGAACACGAAGGTGATGATCCCGGTCTGGAAGAAGGTCAGCGCCATCTTCTCGCGGAACACGGGATAGAGCGCCGGCGCGAGCGACTGCATCGTGTCGTTGAGCATGTGCGAGGCGCTGACCGCGAACAGGACGCCGAGCGCCGTCGTCTGCGCCGCCTTGCGTTCGGCGGCCGCCGCCTCGAGACAGCCTGGCGTGGTGGTGGTCATCGCGGGCGCTCCCCGACCGCCGGCCGGCGGGCCCGCGGCTTGTCGCCGCAAGGAAGCGGCCCTTCCAGCAAACGCCCGGCAAGCGTCCGGGCGCAGGATTCCGTCGGGCGTCGGGGCCGCTTGCGCCTCCGGGTTACTTCGGCGCGAGCACCATGATCATCTGGCGGCCTTCCATCGACGGCTCGGCCTCGACCTTGGCGATCGGGGCGGTTTCGCTCTTGACCCGCTGCAACAGCTTGTAGCCGATGTCCTGGTGGGCCATTTCGCGCCCGCGGAACCGCAGCGTCACCTTGACCTTGTCGCCCTCTTCGAAGAACCGCATCACCGAGCGCATCTTGACGTCGTAGTCGTGGTCGTCGATGCCGGGGCGGAGCTTGATTTCCTTGATCTCGACCACCTTCTGGCGCTTGCGCGCCTCGGCCGACTTCTTCTGCTCGAGGAAGCGGTACTTGCCGAAATCGAGGATCTTGCAAACCGGCGGCGTCGCGTTGGGGACGATCTCCACCAGATCGAGCCCGGCTTCCTCGGCCTGGCGCTGCGCGTCGGCGAGGTTGACGACCCCCTGGTTCTTGCCCTCCGCGTCGATCAGCTGGACCTGCACGGCGCGAATGTCGCGGTTGGTTCGCGGGCCGCCTTTCTCCGGCGCCGCGGTAGCTTTCATTGGACGGCGAATGGCCACTCTCCTGGGTTCGTTTGCCTGGCGCCCGCGGCGCGCAAGCGATTGCTCCGTTCAGAGCCCTCGGCCCTGCGGACCCCTAGACATGGGTCAGAATGGACATCGAGTCAACCGCCGCCGGGCGGCTTGAACAGCCGGGGCCAGCGGCTTTCCAGCCAGCCGAGCGCCCGCGCGACGCCGCGTCGCAGGATCGGAACGTCCTCGGCGATCAGGATCAGGCCGAGCGGCAGCATCCACAGGCCGAAAACCGGCAGAATCGCGAGCAATCCGCCGAGCATGAGCAGGACGCCCGCGGGCAGGCGGGCCCAGCGCGATTCGGGCCGCAGCAGCCAGTGCGCCGCCGCGCCGAACCGCGCCGGCAGCCTCGCGATCAGGTTGCGGAGGCGGCGGCGGTGGGCGTCCTCGTCGCCGTGCGACATCGCGTCACGCCGCGACGTCGGCGACGACGGTGTCGAGCAGCGGCGCGCCCAGAGAGGTGACGCGAATCCGCCCCGACGGGCCGCGCTCGAGAAACCCGTCGTCGATCAGGGACCTGAGCCGGTCCCGGTCGAGCGTCCGGCCGCTCAGCGCCTCGTAGCGGCGCGGATCGACGCCTTCGCTGAGCCGGAGTCCCATCAGCAGGAACTCGTCGCCCTGCTCTTCGGGGGTCAGGGCCGAGTCCTCCACCAGGCCATGGCCGTCCGACTCCACCCGCCCGAGCCACGGCTCGGGGAGGCGCTCGCACGCCTGGGCGAGCCGTCCGCGCGCCGTGACGATCCGCCCGTGCGCGCCGGGGCCGATTCCCGCGTATTCCCCATACCGCCAGTAGACGAGGTTGTGCCGGCTCTCGCCGCCGGGCCGGGCGTGATTCGAGACCTCGTAGGGGAGGAGGCCGCGCGCCTCGGTCAGCTCCCGGGTCGCCCGGAAGAAGGCGAGGCTCAGGTCCTCGTCGGGCAGTTCGAGCTTGCCTGCGTCGCGCAGACGCTCGAAGGCGGTGTCCGGCTCGACGGTCAGCTGGTAGAGCGAGATGTGGTCGCCGGC
Source organism: Roseiarcus fermentans (assembly GCF_003315135.1). Taxonomy (GTDB): domain Bacteria; phylum Pseudomonadota; class Alphaproteobacteria; order Rhizobiales; family Beijerinckiaceae; genus Roseiarcus; species Roseiarcus fermentans. The sequence goes on along the minus strand of NZ_QNRK01000003.1, from coordinate 118,753 downwards.
GAGGTCGAGCGCGCGGGCGAGTTCGGCGCGCCAGGCCGCGAGGCTTTGTCCCGGCCGCCCGTAAATCAGGTCGAAGGTGAAGCGGGGAAACAGCGACGCTGCGAGCCGCACCGCCGCGAGCGCCTCCTCGACGCTGTGGCGGCGCCCGAGGGCCTGCAGGTCGGCGTCGGCGAGCGCTTGCACCCCGACCGACAGCCGGTTGACGCCGGCGGCGCGGTAACCGCGGAAACGGCCGGCCTCGACGCTGGTGGGATTGGCCTCGAGCGTGACCTCGGCGCCCGCGTCGACCCGCCAGTGCGCCGCGATCGCGTCGAGGATTCCGCCGACCGTCCCGGGCGACATCAGCGACGGCGTGCCGCCGCCGAAGAAGATCGAACGCACGACGCGACCGGGCGCGAGCGCGGCCCGGTGGGCGATCTCGGCGCTGAAGGCCGCGAGGTAGCGGGCCTGATCGATCGGCTCGCCGCGGACGTGGCTGTTGAAGTCGCAATAGGGGCACTTGGACAGACAGAAGGGCCAATGGACGTAGACCCCGAAACCGGGATCGTCGTCGGCCGTGTGGTCCTTTTGCGGTGCGGCGCGCGCCCGTTCGGCCTCCATCATCGCGCCCTTATGCCAGCGAACCGCCCGGCGCGCCAGCCGTTCCGGCCGAAGCCGATGACGGGGAGCGTCGACTCGTCAGCGGCGAGGGGGCCTAGAGGGCGTCCTCGTTCGTCTCGCCGGTGCGGACGCGCAGCGCCCGCTCGATCGGCGTGACGAAGATCTTGCCGTCGCCGGTCGTGCCGGTGCGCGCGACCCGCTCGATGGTCTCGACGACATCGTCGACGCGTCCGTCGGGGATGGCGACCTCGATCTTCACCTTGGGCAGGAACCGCACGACATATTCGGCGCCGCGGTAGATCTCGGTGTGCCCCTTCTGCCGGCCGTAGCCCTGGACCTCGGTCGCGGTCATCCCGTGCACCCCGATCTTGTCCAGCGCTTCGCGCACTTCTTCGAGCTTGAAAGGCTTGATGATCGCCGTGATCAGTTTCATGACTTTCGCAAAGCCCCGCTTCTGCCCATCGCCGACGATCGCCCGCATTTTGGGCTGGGCCGCGATGAGACGCACAATCGCCGCTCGTCATGCACAAAAAGCGGACAAAAGCAAGCCGGGCGTGTCCGGCTTGCGTATGGCGCGGGCAAAACGCCGCGGAATCCTCAGGCGCCCCGGACGCGTTCGCGGCGCCCACGCCGTGCTTGAGCGAGCGTCATCATACGCCGGGCGGAGACCGCAGAATCTACGTTTGCCAGAACGACCAAAACAATAAATTGTGGAAAAGAGAATTCAGGGGTATTGTCGCTCCCATGCCGAAGCTGCGCGGACTTCGCCGCGCTCGGCGCGCCGTTGAACGCTCGCCTGGGAAGGACGGCGCTCCGATTGACGGGCTCGCGAGCGTCAAACCGTTGGGACGCCGACGTCGACGCCGGCGAACAGGCGGGGGGCCTTGCCCGGCTGCCGAGGTGGTTGTGCGCCAGGACCCGGACAGGGCGCGTCGTGGGAGGGTGCGCGTCTCGCGCACCCCGGCGGCGAGACGCCGCCGCTCCCATTGAGCGCCGTGACCGCCGCTCGCACGCCGGGCTTGGGAGTTACGGTCGCCCGTAACTCCCAACCCCGTCATTGCGAGGAGCAAAGCGACGAAGCAATCCATGCCGCCGCTTGCTTCCTGCGGAAGAAATCGCTCCGTCTTCTGCTCGCAAGGAAGGGCGGCGGGACGACCAGAGGGCGCGACAGCGGCCCAGCGGCCCTGGATCGCTTCCCCCCGGGCTCTTCGACCCGGGGGTCGCTCGCGATGACGGCGCTATTCGCTGCCGGCTTGGGAGTTACGGTCGCCCGGAGAATCCGGCGCAAGCGGCTGGAAATGCGGAATCTGCGCCCGGATTGGCTGGCGAGGCCGGGGCGGCCGGGCCGTTAGCGACGGAACCCCGCCGACGGATCCGGCCCGCGATCGCGCGGCGGTCGCCGCCGGTCAGCGCGCGGGACAGGCGGCCGAGCGATCACGTCCGCAGCCACTCGACGATTCGCCGCGTCGCCTCGGCGATCTGCCCGGGATTGCGGGCGAAGCAGATCCGCAGGAACCCCTCGCCGCCGGGGCCGAAGGCCGAGCCCGGCGCCGCGCCGACGCCGGCCTCGTCGATCAGCCGCAGCGCCAGCGCCCGCGAATCGGGGAAGCCGTCGATCGCGAAGAACAAATAGAACGCCGCCTCGGGCTCGAAGAAACGGACCCGGCCGGTCGCCAGCAGGCCTTCGCACAAGATGTCGCGCGACCGGCGGCAGCGCTCGATCTGATCGGCGAGGAACGCCTCGCCCTGGTTCAGCGCCGCGACGCCAGCGCGCTGGGTGAACACCGGCACGCCGGAGCTGGTGAACTGGACGAGGTTCTCGATGATCGGCCCCAGCGCCGCCGGCGCCTCGAGCCAGCCGACGCGAAATCCGGTCATCGCCCAGTTCTTCGACAGCGTCTGGACGAACAGGATCTTGTCGTCGGGCGCCATGACGTCGTGGAACGACGGCGCGCGGGCGCCGTCGTAGGTGAGGCGGCCATAGATCTCGTCGGCGATGATCCAGAGATCGTGTCTGCGGGAGAGGGCAAGGGTCGCGGCGATCTCCTCAGCGGTCGCGATGAAGCCGGTGGGATTGGCGGGGGAATTGAGGAAGATCGCTTTGGTCGCCGGCGTCACGGCGGCCGCGAGCCGCTCGACGTCGAGGCTCCAGCGCCCCTCGCGCCCGAGCGGAACCGGCACGGCGCGCGCGCCCGAGGTTTCGATGGCGCCGCAAAAATTCGGCCAGGCGGGCGACGGGATCAGCGCCTCGTCGCCGGGGCCGAGCGTCAGGCGGGTCGCGATCTCGATCGCGTGCATGCCGCCGATGGTGGCGAAGAAGGTTTCGGGACGGAACGCGCCGCCGCCCGGCGCCGCGCCGTAGCAGCGGGTCATGTAGGCCGCGATCGCCTCGCGCAACTCCGGAATGCCGCCCTGGTAGGTGTAGAAGGTTTCGCCGCCGTCGAGCGACGCCTTGGCGGCGTCGGTCACGAACCGCGGCGGCGGCTGGTCGCCCTCGCCGACCCACAGCGGAATGAGGCCCTGCCGGCCGCGGCCGTAGTCGAACACTTCGACGATGCCGCTGGGCGCGGCGTTGAGCGCGGCGGGCGGGATTTCGGCGAGCCAGTTGCGGTCGGGGACAGTTGCGATGGTCATGGGCCGCGTCATGACGGAGCGCGACGCGGCAGGCAAGGGGACCCCGACCGTCCTGTGCCGGCTCGTCGGCGCACTGGGATCGGCCTATTCGCGTTCGTAGGTTATGGACATGACCGTTCAGACCACGCCCTGCGCCAGATCGTCGAGGATCGGGCAGTCGGGGCGCTCGTCGCCGCAGCAGGCGCCGACCAGCGCGCGCAGCGTCCCGGCCATCGCCTGCATCTCGGCGATGCGCGCCTCGAGTTCGGCGACATGGCGCTCGGCGATCCGGCGCACCTCGCGGCTCGGCCGCGCGCTGTCGCGCCAGAGGGCGAGCAGGGCCGCAATCTCCGCCGTCGAGAAGCCGAGCCGCCGCGCCCGCTTGATGAAGCGCAGGTCGTGCACGTCCCGCTCGCCGTAGTCGCGGTAGGCGTTGGCGCGCCGCTCGGCCGGACGCGCCAGGCCGATCGATTCGTAATGGCGGATCATCTTGGCGGTCACGCCGCTCGCCGCCGCCGCCGCGCCGATATTCATGTCCGCGATCGTCCCTTGACCTTCCCATCATGGGAAGGTCTATGCGTCGGATGAGCGAACTTCAAGGGCAGGCATGCGATGAGTCTCGTCGACAATGACAAGGCCCTGGCCAGGGACCCGGTCTGCGGCATGTCGGTCGATCCGGCCACCGCGGACTATCGCTGCGACCACGACGGAGCGACCTACTACTTCTGCGCCTCGGGCTGTCGGACCAAATTCGTCGCCGACCCGGCGCGCTACCTCGGCCCGAAACCCGCGCCGGCGCCCGCGGCGCCGCCCGGAACGATCTACACCTGCCCGATGGACCCGGAGGTGCGCCAGGAGGGGCCGGGCGCCTGCCCGATCTGCGGCATGGCGCTCGAACCGGAGACCCCGTCGGCGGAGGCCGGGCCGAACGAAGAACTGATCGACATGAAGCGCCGGCTGTGGTTCGCGCTGGCGCTGTCGGTTCCGCTGGTCGTTCTCGACATGGGCGGCCACCTCTGGCGGCCGGAGCAGCTGACGCCGGCGCTCTCGCGCTGGATCGAGCTGTTGCTCGCGACCCCGGTGGCGCTGGGCGCCGGTTGGCCGTTCTTCGTCCGCGCCTGGAGCTCGATCAGGACCCGCAACCTCAACATGTTCACCCTGATCGCGCTCGGCGTCGGCGTCGCCTGGACCTACAGCGTCGTGGCGACCCTCGCGCCCGGACTGTTCCCCGGCGGGATGGGCCATCACGGCGGGCCGCCGGTCTATTTCGAGGCGGCGGCTGTCATCACGCTGCTTGTGATCGTGGGGCAGGTCCTCGAGCTGACGGCGCGGGAGAAGACCGGCGACGCGATCCGGGCGCTGCTCGACCTCGCGCCGAAGCGCGCCCTGCGCATCGACGCCGACGGCCACGATCACGAGGTGGCGCTCGCCGACGTCATGGTCGGCGACCGGCTCCGGGTGCGCCCGGGCGAAAAAATCCCGGTCGACGGCGAGGTGGTCGACGGCGCGAGCGCCGTCGATGAATCGATGATGACCGGCGAATCGATGCCGGCGATGAAGGCGGTCGGCGCGAAGCTGATCGGCGGCACGGTCAACGGCTCGGGCGCCCTCGTCGTGCGGGCCGAAAAGGTTGGACGCGACACGGCGCTCGCGCGCATGGTCGATCTGGTCGCCAGGGCGCAGCGCAGCCGCGCGCCGGCGCAGAGGCTCGCGGACCGGGTCAGCGGCTGGTTCGTGCCGCTGGTGTTCGCCGCGGCGATCCTGGCCTTCCTCGTGTGGCTGACGTTCGGGCCCGAGCCGCGCTTCGCCTTCGCGCTGGTCGCGGCGGTCTCGGTGCTGATCATCGCCTGCCCCTGCGCGCTGGGGCTCGCGACCCCGATGGCGATCATGGTGGGAGTCGGGGAGGGCGCGCGCGCCGGCGTCCTGGTCCGCGACGCCGAGGCGCTCGAACGGTTCGAGGCGGTCGACACGCTGGTCGTCGACAAGACCGGGACCCTGACCGAAGGCAAGCCGCGCCTGACGGCGCTCGAGGCCGCGCAGGGAGTCCCGGCCGACGACGCCTTGCGGCTCGCGGCGTCGCTCGAGCGGTCGAGCGAGCATCCGATCGCCGCCGCGATCGTCGCCGCCGCGCGGCGCAAGCGTCTCAAGCTGTCCGAGCCCGCCGACTTCCAGGCTTTTCCGGGCGGCGGCGTCGTCGGCCGCGTCGACGGGCGCGCGGTCGCGGTCGGCTCGGGCGTCTTCGTCGCCGAGCGCGGCGCGGACCCGAGCGCGCTGGCCGCGCGGGCGGAGGCGCTGCGGCGCGAGGGCGCGACGGTGGTGTTCGTCGCCGTGGACGGGGCCGCAGCCGCTCTGATCGCCGTGTCGGACCCGATCAAGGCCGGCGCCGCCGAGGCGCTCGCCGCGCTCGCGGCCCAGGGGATGCGCGTCGTCATGATGACCGGCGACAACCGTTCGACCGCCGCCGCCGTGGCCGAGAAGCTCGGCATCGCCGCGTTCGAAGCGGAGACTCCGCCGGAGCGCAAGGCCGAGGCGATCGCCCGGCTCAAGCGCGAGGGGCGGGTCGTGGCCATGGCCGGCGACGGCGTCAACGACGCCCCCGCGCTCGCCGCCGCCGACGTCGGAATCGCGATGGGGACCGGAACGGACGCCGCGATCGAGAGCGCCGGCATGACCCTGATCAAGGGCGACCTCGCCGGCCTCGTGCGCGCCCGAAACCTGTCGAAGGCGACCATGCGCAACATCCGCCAGAACCTGACCTTCGCCTTCCTCTACAACGCCGCCGGGATTCCGATCGCGGCGGGCGCGCTCTATCCGGCGTTCGGCGTCCTCATGTCGCCGATCGTCGCGGCCGCGGCGATGTCGCTCTCCTCGGTTAGCGTCATCGCCAACGCGCTGCGGCTCAAGCGGGTCAAACTGTGACGCTCGCCGCACGGGGCGCGGCGCTTTCTCGACCCTCGCCCGCCTCGGGCGGGCGTCGTCACCACAGCATGGTCCACGACAGGTTCACCGCCTCGGAATCGGCCGGGCGGGAGGGGCCGGCGGCCTTCTGGACGTCGCGCACGAAGCCGCGCAGGCCGCGGCGGTTGGGGTCGATCTTCTCCATGAGCTCGTTCATCTGGCGCAGCCGGCGGACGAGGGTCTTCATGAAGGCGACGGCGCGCTCGGGGTTGTCCTCGAGCGAGCCGATGAACTCGTCGTAGGACATTTCCAGGCATTCGACGTCGGTCTGGGCGAGGATGGTGGCGGAGCGCGGCCCGGGTTCGATCAGGCTCATCTCGCCGAACACCTCGCCGGTCGCGAGCGTGCCGACCCGCCTCCCGCCCTTTCCGACCAGAACCTCGACCTCGCCCGAGACAATGAAGAACGCCGTATCGCCCTCGTCGCCTTCGCGAATGATGGTCTCTCCGGCCTTGAAAGCGACCGACTGCATGGGGTCCTCCGTCAGGTGACTGTCGATCACCGTGCCACGATTGCGGCCGTAGGGATAGCGGCTCGGGCCGCCCGGTCGAACCGCTCGGCGATCCGGCGCCTCGACGAACGTCCCGGCTCATGGCGGGCAGGCTTGCCCCGTGTGGAGCGGCGGTTCTCTCGGCTGCCCCGCCCGAAATCGGGAGCCTGCCGCTCCGGCGCCGCATTGACAATGCAGGCCGGCCATGGTTTGCGAAAACCCGCTCGGCGCTTTCCTCGCGCCCGAGCCGGAACCCCGTGCCATGCCGCGTCTCGTCAAAACGACGTCGACCAAAACGCGTCGCCCGCTCAAAGGCGGGACGATCGGCTGAACGCGCCTTCCGCTCCGGTTTCCTCCCCCGGCGGGGCGCCGGGGCGAAGTCCGCCGGAGGCGGACGCTGGAAGCGGGGAGGCTTTGAAAGCCGAAAAGGAATTCGATCATGTCTGGCTACAAGGTCGCGATCGTCGGGGCCACCGGCAATGTCGGGCGCGAGATGCTCTCCATTCTCGCCGAGCGGCGCTTTCCCGCCTCCGAGGTCGTCGCCCTCGCGTCCTCCCGCTCGATCGGCAGGGAGGTGTCGTTCGGCGACCGGACGCTGAAGTGCAAGGCGCTGGAAAACTATGATTTCACCGACACCGACATCTGCCTGATGTCGGCGGGCGGCTCAGTCTCGAAGGAATGGTCGCCGAAGATCGGCGCCAAGGGCTGCGTGGTGATCGACAACTCGTCCGCCTGGCGAATGGACCCGGACGTGCCGCTCGTCGTCCCCGAGGTCAACGCCGAGGCGGCGCGCGGCTTCGTCGCGAAGTACATCATCGCCAACCCGAACTGCTCGACCGCCCAGCTGGTGGTGGCGCTCAAGCCCCTGCACGACCGTGCGACCATCAAGCGCGTGGTGGTGGCGACCTACCAGTCGGTCTCCGGCGCCGGCAAGGACGCGATGGACGAGCTGTTCTCGCAGACCCGCGCGGTGTTCACCAGCAATCCGATCGAGAACAAGACCTTTCCCAAGCGCATCGCCTTCAACCTCATTCCGCAGATCGACGTCTTCATGGACGACGGCCAGACCAAGGAAGAGTGGAAGATGGTGGCCGAGACCAAGAAGATCCTCGATCCGAAGATCAAGCTGACCGCGACCTGCGTGCGCGTGCCGGTGTTCATCAGCCATTCCGAGGCGGTCAACATCGAATTCGAGAAGCCGATCACCGCGGACGAAGCGCGCGACATTTTGCGCGAGGCGCCCGGCTGCCTCGTGATCGACCGGCGCGAGCCCGGCGGCTACATCACTCCGCACGAGGCGGCGGGCGAGGACGCCACCTACATCAGCCGCATCCGCGAGGACCCCACGGTCGAGAACGGCCTCAACCTGTGGTGCGTGTCGGACAACCTGCGCAAGGGGGCGGCGCTGAACGCGGTGCAGATCGCCGAGGTGCTGATGAACCGCGGCTGGCTGAAGCCGAAGGCCGCCTGACGGCGCGCTTCGAGCCCGCGCCGGTCCGCCTCCACGGCGGCCGGCCGGGGAAATCGGTCGCCGGCCCGGCTCCAGACTTGCTATGGCCATCAGCAAAGGCTATCGGCGTTCAGGACCCCGCCCCCCGAGAGCCATGGCGAACGAACCGGATATCCGTCTTCTCACCTCGCCCCGTATCTTCCTGGTCGGGATGGCGGCCTTTCTGGCGCTGGTCGGCTTTGTCGTCCTCATCCTGCTCAAGCAGCTCCAGCTCGCCTTCTCCGCCAATCCGGGCCTCAACGGGCTCATCCTCGGCGTGCTGGCGATCGGGTCGCTGTTCACCTTCCGCCAGGTCTTTCGCCTGTTTCGCGAAATCCACTGGGTCAACTCGCTGACCAGCGCCTATGACGGACGCAAGGTCAGGCAGCCGCTGCTGCTCGCTCCGATGGCGGCGATGCTCAACGCCGGGGCGGGCGCGAGCGGCCTCTCCACGCTCACCTCGCGCGCCATCCTCGATTCGATCGCCACCCGCCTCGACGAGGGGCGCGAGCTCAGCCGCTACCTGATCGGCCTCTTGGTGTTCCTCGGGCTGCTCGGCACCTTCTGGGGCCTGCTCGAGACCGTCCATTCGATCAGCGGCGTGATCGACAGCATGAAGACCGGCGCCGACACGACGTCGATGTTCGAGGACCTCAAGAGCGGCCTGTCCGCGCCGATCGCCGGAATGAGCGTGTCGTTCACCTCGTCGCTGTTCGGCCTCGCGAGTTCGCTCATCCTCGGCTTCCTCGACCTGCAGGCGGGGCAGGCGCAGAACCGCTTCTATTCGGAGTTCGAGGAGTTTCTGGCGAGCCACGTGCGCACGAGCGCGGCCGAGCCGGAGACCGTGCCGCAGCCGGTGGCGGTCGGCCCGCCGCACGTCGACAGCCAGAAGAACGCCGCCGCGATCGCGACCCTCGCCGAGGGCATCCAGGCCCTGGTCGGCCACATGCGCACCGAGCAGCAGCAGATTCGAAACTGGGTCGACGTCCAGGCCCAGCAGCAGGAGGACATCGGCAAACTCCTGCGCCGGCTGCTCGACGAATTGTCGACGCGCTGACCCTTCGCCCCCTGGCGGGCGGAGTGGTTGGCGGCGCGGTCGTTGACCGCGCGCCGCGCTCAGCGAGCGCGGCTACAAAGGCAGGAGCACGGAATGGCGTTGTCGCGCAGCCGTCGGTACGAGCCGGTCAACTACTGGCCGGGGTTCGTCGACGCGTTGTCGACGATGCTGCTCGTCATCATCTTCCTCTTGTCCGTGTTCATGCTGGCGCAGTTCTTCCTGTCGCGCGAGGTGACCGGCAAGGACGAGGCGCTGACGCGGCTCAACCGGCAGATCGAGGAGCTGACCAACCTCTTGGCGCTCGAGCGCACCCAGAAGAGCGCCGACCAGACCCGGATCGCCTCGCTGTCGGCGACGCTGGAAGCGGCCGAACGCGAGCAGAAGCGGCTCGCCGGGGCGGCGGCGGAGAGCGCGGCGTCCGCCGACGCCGCCGGGCGCGCGGCGGCGGCGTCGAACGCGCTCTCGGCCGAGAAGGAGATTTCCGCCAAGGCGCTCGCCGAGGTCGACATCCTCAACCAGCAGATCGCGGCGCTGCGCAAGCAGCTCGCGGCGATCGAGGACGCCCTGTCGGCCTCCGAGGCCGCCAATCGCGAGTCGCAGTCGAAGATCTCCGATCTCGGCCAGCGGCTCAACGTGGCGCTGGCGCAGAAGGTGCAGGAACTCGCCCGCTACCGCTCCGACTTCTTCGGCCGGTTGCGGCAGATTCTGGGAAGCCGGCCGGACATTCGCGTGGTCGGCGACCGGTTCGTGTTCGAATCCTCGGTTCTGTTCGACGTCGGCAAGGCCGACATCAGCCCGGAAGGCAAGAAATCGCTCGACAGCCTCGCCGCCGCCGTGCTCGACCTCGAGCGCGAGATTCCGCCCGATATTCCTTGGATCCTCAGGGTCGACGGGCACACCGACAGCCAACCGATCGCCGGGAACGGGCTGTTCCGGTCGAACTGGGAGCTCTCTTCCGCCCGCGCCGTGGCGGTGGTGCAGTATCTCGTCGCCAGGGGCGTCGAGCCGGAGCGGCTCGCCGCCGCCGGCTTCGGCGAGTTCCAGCCGCTCGACGCCGGGACGGACGAGGCCGCCATGGCGCGCAACCGGCGGATCGAACTGAAGCTCACCGAGCGATGAACGCGCCCGTCCGGCCGTTGCGGCCGATCGAGGACGGCGATGGCCCCGCGCTCGCCGACCTCTGGGTCGCGGCCTGGCGCGACAGCGGCTTCGCCATCGACTTCGAAGCGCGCCGGGCGTGGCTCGTCGAGCGGCTGGCGGCGCACCGGACGGCCGGCGGCGCGATCGTCGTCGGTCTCGACGCCAGAGGCCGGCCGGCGGGCTTCGCGGCGATCGATCCCGCGACCGGCTATCTCGACCAGCTCTGCGTCGCGCCAGCGGAGAAGGGCGCGGGCCTCGCGGCCGCGCTCGTCGCCGAGGCGAAGCGCCTCGCCGTCGGCGCGGTCGAGCTGGACGTCAACGAAGCCAACGAACGGGCGCGGCGTTTTTACGCGCGCGAGGGTTTCGTGGTCGTCGGCCGAGGTTCGAGCGCGCAATCGGGCCTGCCGACCCTGCGTCTGCGCTGGACGCCGGGCTGATTCTGTTCCTTCGCGGTTGCGTCGGCGTTCTGTCCCGGCTACGCCATGGCCCGTGAAAGACGCGCCGCCGCCGCAGGATCGCGGCGAGACGAGAGGGCGCCCTTTCCCGGAGACTCAAATCATGCACAAGATTGTCCTTCTGTCGCTCGCGGGCGTCGCCCTGTCGGCTTTGGCGACGCCATCGCTCGCCGAGGATCTGACGATCGCGGTCGCCGGTCCGATGACCGGGCCGCTGGCCTCGATCGGCGACCAGATGAAGCGCGGAGCGGAAGCAGCCGCCGCCGCGATCAACGACGCCGGCGGCGTCGCCGGCCAAAAGATCAAGATCGTCGTTCAGGACGACGTCTGCGATCCGAAGCAGGCGGTGGCTGTGGCGAACCTGATCGTCGGCCAGCAGATCAAGTTCGTCGACGGCCACGCCTGCTCGGGCTCGTCGATCCCGGCCTCCGAGGTCTACGCCGAAAACAACATTCTGATGATGAGCCCGGCCTCGTCGAACCCGGTGCTGACCGAGAAGGGGCATCCCACGATCCTGCGCCTCTACCCGCGCGACGACGCTCAAGGGGCGTTCGCCGCCCCGTGGATCGTCGACCACTACAAGGGCAAGAAGGTCGCGATCGTTCACGACAAGTCGGCCTACGGCAAGGGCCTGGCGACCGTGGTGAAGGACAAGCTCAACGCCGCCGGGATCACCGAAGTGATGTTCGAAGGCATCAACCCGGGCGACAAGGACTACAGCGCGCTGGTCTCCAAGCTGAAGGGCGCGGGCGCCGACTTCGTCTACTTCGGCGGCTACCACCCGGAGGCGGGCCTGATCCTGCGGCAGGCGGCCGACCAGGGCTACAAGCCGCAGCTGATGAGCGCCGACGCCCTCGCCACCTCCGAGTTCTGGCAGATCTCGGGGCCCGCCGGCGAAGGCACGCTGTTCACCTTCCCCTCGGATCCGCAGCGGTCGCCGGCGGCGGCCAAGGCGGTGGAGCAGTTCAAGGCGCAGAAGTTCAACCCCGAGGGCTTTACCCTGATCAGCTACGGCGTCATTCAGGCGATCGCCGAAGGCGTCCAGAAGGCCGGCTCCACCGACCCCAAGGCGGTCGCCAAGGCGCTGAAAAGCGGCGAGACGTTCGACACCGTGCTCGGCCCCGTCAAGCTCGACGCCAAGGGCGACCTCAAGGATCCGAGCTTCGACCTCAACAGGTGGAGCGAGGGCAAGTACGCCGCGATCGGCAAGTAAGCCGACGCGGGAGGCGGCGCGCAGGCTCTACGGCGCGCCGACCACTTTCACCGGGAGGAAAACCAACATGCGCACCATCGTCATTCTGTCGTTCGCGGGCGCCGCCCTGTCGGCGCTCGCGACGCCGTCGCTCGCCGACGACCTCGTGATCGCCGTCGCCGGCCCGATGACCGGTCCGGTCGCCTCGATCGGCGACCAGATGAAGCGCGGCGCGGAAGCGGCCGCCGCCGCGATCAACGAGGCCGGCGGCGTCAATGGCCGCAAGGTCAGGATCGTCGTTCAGGACGACGCCTGCGATCCGAAGCAGGCGGTCGCGGTCGCGAATTTGATCGTCGGCCAGGGGATCAAGTTCGTCGACGGCCACGCCTGCTCGGGCTCGTCGATTCCGGCCTCGGAGATCTACGCCGAGAACAACATCCTGATGATGAGCCCGGCCTCGTCCAACCCGGTGCTGACCGAGAAGGGCCACTCGACCATCCTGCGCCTCTATCCGCGCGACGACGCGCAGGGCGCGTTCATCGCCCCGTGGATCGCCGACAACGAAAAGGGCAAGACCATCGCGATCCTCCACGACAAGTCGGCCTACGGAAAGGGCCTCGCCACCGTGGTGAAGGACAAGCTCAACGCCGGCGGCGTCACCGAGGTCCTGTTCGAGGGCATCAACCCGGGCGAGAAGGATTACAGCGCGATCGTCTCCAAGCTCAAGAGCGCCGGGGCCGGGTTCATCTACTTCGGCGGCTATCATCCCGAGGCGGGCCTGATCCTGCGTCAGGCGGCCGACCAGGGCTACAAGCCGCAGCTGATGACCGGCGACAGCATCGCCACCTCCGAGTTCTGGCAGATTTCGGGGCCCGCCGGCGAAGGCACGCTGTTCACCTTCCCGACCGACCCGCGCCGCTCGCCGACCGCGGCCCACGCGCTCGACCAGTTCAAAGCGCAGGGCTTCAATCCGGAGGGCTTCACCCTGTTCAGCTACGGCGTCGTCCAGGCGATCGCCGATGGCGTGAAGAGGGCGGGCTCCGACGATCCCAAGGCGGTCGCCAAGGCGCTCGAGAGCGGCGAGCCGTTCGAGACCGTGCTCGGCGCGGTCAAGCTCGACGCCAAGGGCGACGTGAAAGACCCGACCTACGACATCAACAAGTGGAGTGACGGCAAGTACGCCGCGATCGCCAAGTGAGGCGGTTTCCCGCCTGAACGAACCCGCGCGCCGCGGTCCGGTCGGGCCGCGGCGGAGCTTTGCCGGAGGGCGCCCATGCACATCCTGGTGACCGGCGCGGCCGGAATGCTCGGCCGCAAGCTGACGGAGAGTTTTGCGAAGCTCGGCGGGCCGGGCGGGGCGGCGGTCGACGCGCTCACCCTGATCGACGTGGTCGAACCCGAGGCGCCGACCGGTTTTGCCGGACGGACGGTGGCCCGCGCCGTCGACATCGCGGCAGCGGGCGCGGCGGAGGCGGTCGTCGCCGGCCGGCCGGACCTCGTGTTTCATCTCGCGGCCATCGTCTCGGGCGAGGCGGAGGCCGATTTCGACAAGGGCTATCGCATCAATCTCGACGCCACGCGCAGCCTGTTCGACGCCATCCGCGCGGCGAACGGCGCCTTCGGGTATCGCGCTCGCGTCGTGTTCGCCTCCTCCATCGCCGTGTTCGGCGCGCCGTTTCCCGACGAGATCGGCGACGACTTCTGCGCGACGCCGCTGACCAGCTACGGCGCGCAGAAGGCGATCGGCGAACTTCTCCTCGCCGACTATTCGCGCCGCGGCTTCCTCGACGGGATCGGGTTGCGCCTGCCGACGATCTGCGTCAGGCCGGGCGCGCCCAACAAGGCGGCGTCCGGCTTCTTCTCCAGCATCATCCGCGAGCCGCTCATGGGCCGGCAAGCCGTGCTGCCGGTCGGCGACGACGTGCGCCACTGGCACGCGAGCCCGCGCTCGGCGGTCGGGTTCCTTCGTCACGCGGCGGCGCTGGACTCGTCGGCGCTCGGGGCGCGCCGGAATCTCACGATGCCCGGCGTATCGGCGACAGTCGGCGACCAGATCGCCGCGCTCGAACGCGTCGCGGGGGCGAAAGCCGTCGGTCTGATCCGGCGCGAGCCCGATCCGGCGATCGAACGGATCGTCGCCGGCTGGCCGCGCGCCTTCGACGCGGCCCGGGCGCAGGCGCTCGGCTTTCGCGCCGAGACCTCGTTCGACGCGATCGTGCGCATCCACATCGAGGACGAGCTTCAGGGTAAACTTTAGGCTGGGGCCGCGGCGCCCGTTCCCTTCTCCCGCTCGCGAGCGGCTCCCCGTCCGGTCGCGACGTTTCCACCCGGCACGAGCAAACCCATGACGAACCTGCTTCGGACCTTCGGCGTCGCGGCGACTCGCCGGCGGTTTTGCCTCGGCCTCGTCGCGGCGGCCGCCGCGCCCGGCCCCGCCCGCGCGGCGGCCGCCGACCGGCTCGCGGCTCTGGAGCGGAGCGCCGGCGGACGGCTCGGCGTCGCCGTGCTCGACACGTCGAGCGGCGAGACGCTCCTGCGCCGCGCCGACGAGCGCTTTCCGATGTGCAGCACGTTCAAGCTGATCGCCGCGGCCGCGGTTCTGAAGCGCGTCGACGCCGGGCAGGAGACGCTGACGCGGTTCGTCCCGTATCGGCAGGCCGACCTGCTCGGCTATGCGCCGGTGACCAAGGCGCAAGTCGACGCCGGCGGCATGACGCTCGCAGACCTGTGCGCCGCGGCGATCGACTGGAGCGACAACACGGCCGCCAACCTGATCCTCGACGCGATCGGCGGGCCTGCCGGCTTCACCGCCTTCGCGCGCCTCCTCGGCGATTCCGTCACGCGGCTCGACCGCAACGAGCCGACGCTCAACACCGCCATCCCGGGCGATCCCCGCGACACCACCACCCCGCTCGCGATGGCGCGCGACCTGCAGGCGGTGCTGCTCGGCGACGTGCTGTCGGAGGAGTCGAGACGGCGGCTCGAAGCCTGGCTGATCGCCGACAGGGTCGGCGACAAGCGCCTTCGCGCCGGACTTCCGCCCGACTGGGGGATCGGCGACAAGACCGGCTCCGGCGATCACGGCACGGCCAACACCATCGCCATCCTTCGCCCGCCGAACCGCGCCCCGCTCCTCGCGGCGGTCTACTACACCGAGGGGCCGGACTCGATGGACGCCCGCAACGCGGTGAACCGGCAGGTCGGCGAGATCGTCGCGGCGACGTTCTGACCGGCGAAGCCGACCCCGGCCGGCGCGTCAACCGGCCGGAGGCAGGTACGGAAAGACCTTCGAGGGCTTCGCCGTCACCGACTCCTTGCCGATCCCGAGACGGATCGGCGCGTTGGCGGCGATGCTGAACATCACGTCGGGCGCGTTGTCGGTCAGGGATCGTCCGTTCCATTCCCCGAAGCCGAAGGTCGCCCGGGTGCCGACCTCATAGGGCAGGATGTTCGGGAACAGCCGGTGCGCGATGCGGAGGCCGTAGCCGCGCGGGTCTTCCGAGGTGCCGAGCGCCGCCACGACGCCGGCGATCGCCCCGGCCGCGGTTTCGCCGAAGGCGGCGAAATCGTCAGCCGGGCGGCCGCCGTTGAGTCGATTGCCGAGGTCCTCGTTGTATTGCGTGAACAGCGGATGGATCATCGGCAGGCCGACGCGGTTGATCTGACGCCAGCCGCCGGCGTCGGTCGCCAGCGACGCCACCGCCCACACGCCGATGCGCCTGGCGTCGGCCGGGCCGGCGGCGAGCGCGTCGTCCGGGACTTCGAGCACGATGGAATAGACGGTGTGGCCGGCGAACAGGTTTTTCGCGTGGGCAGGGTCCCAGCCGGTCAGGTCGATCGGCTTGCCGTCCTGGAACGCGTGGCCGACCGCGTGCAGGACGTGCGGCTCGATCCAGAACGGATCGCCCGCCTTTCCCGCCCAGAGGCGCAGGCCGTTCGGCCCGGCCACCGTCTCGCCGGTCGAGCCCCGGGCCAGCGCTTCGCCGGCCGCGTGAGGATCGCCGGCCTCCTTTCCGGCAAGGCGGCGAAGCGTGAGGCGCTGCCGGCCGGCCGGGTCGCGCGGATCGAAGGTGACGCGGTACGTGACGTCCTCGATCGCGTCTCCGTCGCGGTCGACCTTGAATTCGTACATGCCTTCCGGATGATAGCCGGGCGTCGGAATCGGGCCGAAGATCGAATGGCAGACGTTGATCGCGAACACGGTGCCGAGTTCGCCGCGAAACACGTACAGGTCGGTGATGTCGAGACGAATGTCCTGGCGAGCGAGGGGGGAGTCGAGATGATGCGACATCGTTTGCTCTCCTTCGAAAGGCTGCCGATGAGTATTCGCTGGAAGAATATGTGACGTCAGCGTTGGCAGGCGAAGCTGCCGCGATCGAAACGAAAGGTCTTTATGGGCGCCTTCAGACTGCGGCGACGTCGTCGCCGGACTCATCGCAGCGGCGGAAACCAGAATTCAATGACTCAACGCTCAAGCGCGCCTGAAAAAGGCCCTCGCCCCGTCAGCATCGAACGGAACGGTTCGGCCGGCAAGAGGGCGCTGATGAGTTTCGGTCAACACGACGGCCTGACGACAGCGATCTCGAGGCTGCCGGCCGCCGCCGCCGCTTCCATCGCCTCGGGAAGCGCCTC
This sequence comes from Roseiarcus fermentans, assembly GCF_003315135.1. Lineage (GTDB taxonomy): Bacteria > Pseudomonadota > Alphaproteobacteria > Rhizobiales > Beijerinckiaceae > Roseiarcus > Roseiarcus fermentans. The sequence goes on along the minus strand of NZ_QNRK01000003.1, from coordinate 102,127 downwards.
GAGCGGAAAGACGCGAGGCGTGATCGCGCGGAGATCGAGCAGCCCGGCGCGCACGAGGTCGAGAAGCCGTCCGTAGGCGCGGGCCGGATACATGAACTGGCCGAGAATCTCCCAGTCGTTGAGCATGACCGCCGTGTAGGGAATGGGCAGGTCGACCGTCATGCTGCCCATCAGCACGAGCCGACCGCCGCGGCGCAGGCTCGTGAGCGCCGCCAGTGTCGAGCGCGGATCGGTCGCGCCGCCGACCATGTCGAAGGCGATGTGCGCAGCCCCGCCGCCGGCCTCCCGGATCGCCTTGGCGTCGCCCGCGACGTCGCCGGTCAGCGTCACGGTCGCGACGCGCGAGCCGGCGACCCTCGCGACTTCGGCGAGCGCCGCCGGGTTGCGGCCCGCGGCGACCACCCGCGCCGCGCCCATCGCCACGCCGAGGAGCGCGGCGGCCGTCCCGAACGCCCCGGCCGCGCCGTTGACCACCAGCGTCTCGCCGGCGGCCAGGCGCCCGCGCAGCAGCCCGCCATAGGGGACGATGAAGCGGGAGAGCGCGGCGAGCTGCGTCGATTCGAACGCCTCCAACCCGACGAGCGGGGTCGCCGCCTCGACGGGAACGAGCGCGAGGTCCGCAAGCGTCCCGTCGGGCCATTCGGCGAGCATCGCCGAAGAGTCGGGCGGCGCGGTCAGGCCGATCAGGATCTGAGCCGGGTCGTCGACGTTCTCGCGCGCCACGACATGCGGCGAGATCACCACGCGCTGGCCCGGCCTCAGCCGCCAGACGCCCGCCCCGACCGCCTCGATTCTTCCGACGGCGTTTGTCCCGATGGTGAAGGGCCCGGGCGGCGGGTTGTAGAACGGCAGCCGTCCCGCGACATAGGCGCCGAGGTAGCTGACGAGCGACGTCGCCTCGACCCTGACGAGCACGCTGCCCGGACGCGGCTCGGGCGGGGGCCTGTCCTCGAGCGCGAGGCGGCCGCCGAGTCTGTCGAGACGCCAGGCCTTCATGTCGATGTCCTCGTTTTTCGCCCCGTCAGCGCTCCGCCAAAAGTTCGGCGCGCGCGGCGGCGAGGTCCTTCTTCGCCGCCGCCGAGACCTTCGGATAGGCGAGGTCGAGCTTGTCGACCGCCTCGACGATCGCCGCCGCGACCACGAGACGGGTGAACCACTTGTTGTCCGCGGGCACGACATACCAGGGCGCTTGCTTGGAGGCGGTCGCCCGGATCGCCTCCTCGTAGGCGTGCATGTAGTCGTCCCAATATCTGCGCTCGCGCACGTCGGCGGCGGAAAACTTCCAGTTCTTCTCCGGCTTGTCGAGTCGCTCCATGAAGCGTTTCTTCTGCTCCTTGCGCGACAGATTGAGATAGAATTTGAGGACCACGACGCCCTGGCGGGTCAAGTAGTCCTCGAACCGCGCGATGTCCGCGAGCCGTTCGTCCCAGACGCCCTTGCCGACGAGGCGCGGCGGCATCTTCTGCGCCTTCAAGAGCGCCTCATGCACCCGCACCACGAGGACCTCCTCGTAGTACGAGCGGTTGAAAATGCCGATGCGGCCGCGCTGCGGAACCTTGACCGAATAGCGCCACAGGAAATCGTGCGACAGCTCCTCGTCGGACGGCTGCTTGAACGAGGAGACGTCGCAGCCCTGCGGGTTGACTCCCGACATCACGTGCCGGATCGTGCCGTCCTTGCCGGCGGCGTCCATCGCCTGAAACACCAGCAGCACCGACCAGGAATCCTGCGCGTAGAGAATCTCCTGCTCGAGCGCCAACCATTCCGAGCCGCGGCTCAGAAGCTCCTTCGCCTCCTGCTTGTCCAGGTCGAGCCCGAGCGTGTCGCCGGGATCGAAGTCCTTCAGGCGGAAGTCCTTTCCCTTGGTGACGCGGAACGGCTCGCTGTATTTGCGCACATTTTTCAGGACGTCTTTTCGCAGCACGGCGCCCGCCTCCCGATCTGTCATGGAATCGTCACGTGACGCCCGGTCGCGCGCCCTGTCAATGGGGCGGCGCGAAGAGGGCGAAGAGGCTGCGAAGGGGGCGGATCGCGTCGCGTCGAGGGTTCGGCCGGGCCGCCGGCGGGGCCATGATTTCCGGGCGTCTTCGCGTTGCGTGCGGGCGACCGAGCTTTTCGACAGGCTGGCTGATTTGCAGCGGCGTTCTATCGCGTGCGGGTGCTCGCCTCGACAACTTTCTCGCTTGCCGCAGAAGTTCGCAGTCCGCGCTCGATGTATTCGCGAATGAGTCTTTGCGTCGGGATCTTCTCCGCAGCCGCCCGGGCGCGGACGGCTTCCAGCAGGCTGCTCGGCAGCCGCAGATGGATCGAGGCGTCCTTCATGAACCGCTCGTAGCGGGCGAACCATTCGTCACGTGGCAGCGCGCCTGCGCTGAGGTCATAGTCGTCGAGGTCGGCGGTGTCGAGAAAGGTCTCGACATCTTCGTCGCTCTGGAATTCTGGAACGGGCTTCGTCATCGGAGCCAGCGTTTCAGGACAGGATGCAGATGCGTTCGGCGCTCGCCTTGATCGCCGCGTAGATCGCGTCCGGAGCGATATCCAGTTCGCCCGGCCACGTCACGGCGCCGAAGCGGAGCGAAACCTGACCGAACGCTGCGATGTCCGCAAGCGGGGCGAAGACCCCCGCGCCCGCCGAGGCCACCAGGGCCGACATGTCGACGAGGCCGTCCAGTCCGTCGACGAAACGGACCCGAAGACGGTAACCAGGCAGCGCTTCCACAGCCGCGACGCGCCATGGCGCCCGCGGCGTGATCTCCGGCGTCACGGCAAGGGCGCGATCTTCTTCGGCGATCGGTTGCGCGCGCACAGCTCCCAATTCTCCATAAGCTCGGCGCGATGGTCCTGCGCCCATTCGAGCATGAGCGCCATCGCGCGGCGTGGCAAGCCGCCTTCGATGATCCCGAGGGTCCGGATGTCGACGATCGCCTCGTGTTCCGCATAGAGGGCATGGAAGTGAGGCGGCGCGTGATCCTGCCAGAACATCTGGATCAGGATGCCGTAAAACGCGCTGATCGTCGGCATTTTGGCGCCCTCACCGCCACATCGACCGCATCCGCGCCGCGAGGTCGACGCGCGGCCCGTCGGCGGCGAGGCGAGGAGGGGACGGCGCCGCCTCCGGCCAGGTCCGGCGAAGAAAGTGCTTCAGCAGCGGCGGCGGGATGAAGCGGGTGCGGCCGGCGAACACGCTGCGGTCGCCCATCTTCGGCTGGCCATGGACGTAGAAGCGTTGCGGCACGATCAGCGTGAGATCGTCCCGGGCGCGCGTCATGGCGACGTAGAGCAGCCGCCGCTCCTCCTCGATTTCTTCGCTGGAGCCGGTCGCGAGGTCGGACGGGATGCAGCCGTCGACGCAGTTCAGCACGAACACGCTGCGCCATTCCTGCCCCTTGGCCGAATGGATGGTCGAAAGAATGAGATAGTCCTCGTCGCGCAGCGGCGGGCCTGCCTCGTCGCTGGTCGCGTCCGGCGGGTCGAGCGTCAGCTCGCTCAGGAAACGGTCGCGCGAGGCGAACGAGCCGGCGATGCGCTCGAGCGCCTCGAGGTCGCCGATCCGCGCCGCGCAATCGTCGTAGCGCGTTTCGAGAACGGGCGCGAGCCAGGCGACGGCGTCGGCGAGTTCGCCGGGCCAGGGGGCGGCGCGGGCGGCGAGCCGCCGCAGCAGGCGCGCGAAGGCGTCGAAGCCGGCGCGGGCGCGGGCCGGCAGCTCCAGCGCCGACATGGCGGCGAAGCCGTCGTCCTCGGCCGCGGCGGCGACGATCGCCCCGGCGATCTTCGGCCCGACGCCGGGCAGAAGCTGGGCGACGCGAAATCCCGCCACCCGGTCGCGCGGGTTTTCGGCGAAGCGCATCAGCGCGAGCGCGTCCTTGACGTGCGCGGCGTCGAGGAACTTCAGCCCGCCGAATTTTACGAACGGGATGTTGCGCCGGGTGAGTTCCAGCTCGAGCGGCGCGCTGTGGTGCGAGGCGCGGAACAGCACCGCCTGCGATTTCAGCGCCGCCCCCGCCTCGCGGTTCTGCAGGACCGCGGTCGCGACGAACCGCGCCTGGTCGGCTTCGTCCGGGACGACGACCAGCGCCGGCGCCGCGCCCTCCCTCCGGTCGCTCCAGAGGTCCTTGGCGAACCGCTCCGGCGCGAGCGCGATCACCGCGTTGGCGGCGGCGAGGATCGGCTCGGTCGAGCGATAGTTGCGGTCGAGCGTCACGACCCGCGCCGGCGGCTCGAACGCCCCGGGGAAATCGAGGATGTTGCGCACGGTCGCGGCGCGGAAGGAATAGATCGACTGCGCGTCGTCGCCGACGACGGTCAGCCCGCGCCCTCGCGGGCGAAGCGCGAGCACGATCTCGGCCTGCAGCGCGTTGGTGTCCTGATATTCGTCGACCAGCAGGTGGTCGAAGCGGCCGGCGATCTCGGCGGCGATGTCCGGCTCGGCCAGCATCTGCGCGAACCAGAGCAGCAGGTCGTCGTAATCGAGCACGTTCTGGCGCTGCTTGGCCTCGACATAGGCTGCGAACAGGGCGCGCAGGGCTTCCTCGTGCGCGGCGACCCAGGGAAACCACCGTCCGATCGTCTTGCCGAGATCGGCCTGCGCGTTGACCACGCGCGAATAGACGGCGAGGCAGGTCGCCTTGGTCGGAAACCGCTCCTTGGTCTCGGTCAGGCCCGCCTCGTGGCGGGCCCAGTTCATCAGGTCGGCGGAATCCTCGCGGTCGTGGATGGTGAACTGGGGGTCGAGGCCGACGCGCGGCGCGTATTCGCGCAGCAGCCGGGCGCCGATTGCGTGGAAGGTGCCGGAATAGTCGGGGGCGGCGGCGGCGGCGGCCTCGGCGGGCAGGCGGCGGGCGAGCAGCCGCTCGACCCGGCGGACCAGTTCCGCCGCCGCGCGACGGGAAAAGGTCGCCAGCATGATCCGCTTCGGGTCGGCGCCGCCGAGGATCAGCGCCGCGACCCGATGGGCGAGCATCGCCGTCTTGCCGGACCCCGCGCCCGCGATCACCAGGAGCGGCGAAAACCCCTCGGCCGCGCCGAGGCCGTGCTCGACCGCGAGCCGCTGCTCGGGGTTGAGCTCGACCGGCTGGGCGGCGCGAATCAGTGCGAGCGACATGAGGCGACGCAACCACGTTTCGGCCCCGGCTCCAAGCGCGAGCGGTCCCGGATTCTGTCATGTGGCGCGGGGGCGGCGCAGGCGCGCCCCGAGCCCTGGATAAAAGCCGTGACGACGGGTCGGCTTCGCGGGCAGGGCCGCCCTGTTTGCGCGCTCGAAGCGAATCGCGTCGCGGAATGCGAAGCGAAAGGTTTGCGATTCCAATCTTTGTCGGTCGCATGCGACGGAATCCGGGACCCGGAGGACCGGCACGCGCCTTGCGTTCACCTGTTCACAGTCAAGGGGTCTCGCAACATGAAGCTGGTGTTCAACGTTGGGCTTATGGCGGGTCTCCTCGCCGCATCCCTGACCGTGGCGGGCGCCGCGCGCGCCGACAGCTTCGAGCTGAACTACGAGGCGCCGGGCGTCGAGACCTCGACCGCGACCTTCAGCGCGGTGGGCGTCGAGACCTTCGACACGCTCAAGACCGGCATGAATGCGTCCTTCACCGCCGCTTTCGGCGCCACCGGCATCACCGGAACCTACTCCGGTCCGAACGGCGTCCAGATCAACAGCGCCGACCAGTACGGCGGGGCGGGCGGGACCGGCAAGTACGCGGTCGCCTTCAACAGCGACCCCTACACGCTGACCCTGAACCAGAACGTCAATTATTTCGGCTACTGGCTGTCGGCGCTCGACGCCGGCAACGTCGTCACGTTCTACGCCAACGGCGTCCAGGTCGGTCAGGTGAGCCCCGGCCAGGTTACCGCCGTGACGCAGCTCAACAAGGCCTACTACGGCAACCCGAACGCGAACTTCAAAGGCCAGGACTCGGGCGAATCCTTCGCCTTCATCAATTTCTACGACACCACCGGATCGTTCAACCAGATCCAGTTCTCCGAGGCGCCGACCTTCGGCGGCGGCTACGAATCCGACAACCAGACCGTCGGCGTCTTCACCAAGGAAAGCGCCGCCTCGGCGGTCGTCGAAGCGCCGCTGCCGTTGCTCGGGTCGAGCCCGATCGCGGTTCTGGTGCTCGCGGGCGCCTTTCTCGCGGCGCAGCGGCGGAGCGCGAACCCGACGATGAAATGGGCCTCGGTCGCGGCCTGAGCCGTTCGGTGGCGGGACCGACGGGTCCGGCCGCGAACGGGGAGCTTGTCCAAAGCCGCGGTCGGCAGGCGCCGCGCATCGGCGCCCCGATCTGTCGTTGGGACACTCCAATTCGTTTCCGCTCCCGGCGCACCGGGCGGCGGCGCGGGTCCACTGCTGTTTCGCGCGGCGTCTTCCGGGCGCGTCTCCGGCGACGGTTGCGAGCTGCGGCCGGCGACCGCCCCCGAGGCGAAAAGCAACTCGAACGCCCGCGCCCATGCGTTCTTTCTTTCCGGGTTCCGTTCTTCTAGTATGACCGCGGCCGCGGTCTCGAGGCCGGGGCAGAGATGCAGGAACCGCTCGCCCCTTCGACTGCCTTCTCTGCATCCCGAAACGATCGCGGCTGGGCGTCCTGTTCGCCGCCGCAGCGACCGCATCCAACCGCCCGAGACGACAAGCCACGAGGACCGTCCGAGACCTGGAGTTGTTTGATGGGACGCGTAACGCATTCCCTCGATGAACTTCGCCAAGACATGACGGAGACGCAGAGTGTCATCGATATCCTCGAACGAGCGAGCCGGGAACTGACGACGATCATCAGTTATGACGAGGCCATGCGGACGAATCCTTCGCGCGGCGAGCAACTGACGGCGATCGTCGAGCAACTGGCGCTCGCCCGCCACAAGAGGCTGTCGCTCGCCCGGCGGATCGAACGCCTCGCGTCGCGAGCGTAGCTTGGCGCCCACTTCGCCGCGCCGCGTCGCCGATCCCGTCCGAGCGCTCGACTGCCCGGTGGGACAGAGCGACGGCGCTCGCGACGTCGGCGCAACGGCGCCGCAATCGGGAAACGCGCGGGCGAAGGCATGCCGCCTGCCGGCCAGCGCTCGCGCTGATTCCATTGTCGTCGACGCGGGCCGATCGCCGCGAGGTCGGCTCCGTTCCCACCTCGCCGCCGGCATCGCCCCCGTTCTCCTTCTCGACGCCTTCGGCTCGGCCGGTTCGCGCACGCGCAAAGGGAGGGCGATCGCTCCGGAAGTCGACCGCCTATTTACGCCCAGTCTAACCAATCTGCGTATTGCTGAAAGGCGATAGCGCCAATAGCGTCCATTCGGGACCCGAGCCGCTGTCGCGTTCGATATTTTCAGGACATTGAACTTCATTTTAAACGTCCATATTTCTGTCTAAACCCAGCAATCGTTTACAACGAGTACATATGGATCATAATTTTCCAGTACGATTGATTTTTGGTGACCTAATCTGATAAAGACTCCCCATGCAGACGACAATATAGTTGACGCTGTCCAATCGTGGGAGTCGGGACAATGGAACTTGGTTTGTTGTCTAACTCGCTGTTGAATCCCGCGGTACATTGGACGACCCTGGCGCCTCCTTTGTTTTCCGCTATGAGAGAACACTTCAACGCTCGAATCATCATGCCTCCTCCGATGTCCGTCCGCCGGCTGCGGGACTGGAGGGCGGTGCGCGCGGAGGTGACGAAGTGCGACGTCCTGTTCTGGATGCAGTATGCGCACCGGCCGGAGCCTGCCGTTCACCTCGCCGCGGCGCTCAAACCGTCCGCGCGGCGCGCCGCGTTCGCCTTCGACGCCTGGAAGATGCAGATTGACAAGATCGGTTATTCCGCCGTCCTGCATGGCCTCGACCCGTGCTTTGTCGCCTATCGGGAGGCGGTCGAAGAGTTGCGGGAGCGGTTTCCGCGCGGTCGTTTCGAATGGCTGCCGTTCGGCATCGACACGCATTCGTTCCGTCCCCGCGCCGAGGGCAAGTCGATCTTCGCCTTCTGGATGGGACGGCGGGACGAGCCGCTGCATCAGGCGCTGCTGCGCTACTGCGAGAAGCGCGGTCTCGCCTACGTCTATTCCGACAGGGGCTCCTACAGCGCCGACGAACTCGGACGCATCGCGTCGAGCGCCGAGTATTTCCTGGTCACGCCGCCCCACCCGGAGCGCTCCGGGGGGTATAGCCCGCTGGTCATGCGCTATATGGAAGGCCTCGCCGCCGGGACCCGGCTGCTCGGCGTGCTGCCGAAGAGCGGCGAGTACGAGCGTCTGCTGCCGCTGAACGCCATCTGCCAGGTGGCGCCGGACGGCTCGGATCTCGACGCCCGTCTCGAAGCGGACGAACGCGATCCGGATCGGCGGCGAGCCGTCGAGGCCGCCTGCGCCTACGTGCGCGAACATCACTCCTGGAAGCGGCGGGCGGAGCAGATCCATCAGCGGCTCGCCTTCGACACCGCCTTCGAGTTTCCGACCATTGAACGCCAGGGATTCAACGGCGAGCTGCGTCGCGAGGCCCCGATGGGCGCCGCCTGAGCCCGCGCCTCGCGTCGGGGACGGCGCGGCTCCTCATTCGGTTGTCCAATTGAAGCCGGGCGCCGATCTCGCGTATGGCTGACGCGGCGTTTGTTCGACCGTGGGGCCAATCACGATGAGGTCTGTTCGCAAAGTCTTCGAGCCGCTGGCGATCGGCGCCCCACGCCCGTTCCGGGAGCTGCCCTCGAAGCTCGAGCGGATGATTCATTTCGTTCCGCCGCATATCGAGAAGGTGCGGGCGAAGGCCGGCGAACTCGCGGGCCAGGTCGACGTGGTGCTCGGCAATCTCGAAGACGCCATCCCGATCGAATCCAAGATCGCCGCGCGCGACGGCTTCATCGCCATGGCGAAGGCGACCGACTTCGGCTCGACCGGTCTCTGGGCCCGCGTCAACGCGCTCAATTCGCCGTGGTTTCTCGACGACATGACGCGGATCGTCGGCGAGGTCGGCGACAAGCTCGACGTCGTGATGATCCCCAAGGTCGAGGGCGACTGGGACATCCATTTCGTCGACCAGTATCTGGCGCTGCTCGAGGCGCGGCACGGCGTGAAAAAGCCGATCCTCGTCCATGCGATCCTCGAGACCCCGCAGGGCGTCAACAACGTCGAGGCGATCGCCGCCGCTTCGCCGCGCATGCATGGGATGAGCCTGGGGCCGGCCGATCTCGCAGCCTCCCGCGCCATGAAGACCACTCGGGTCGGCGGCGGCCATCCGGATTACAAGGTGCTGGCGGACGCGGTCGCGGGCGCGCCGCGCGCCTCGTTCCAGCAGGACCCCTGGCACTACACCATCGCGCGCATGGTCGACGCCTGCGCCGCGCACGGAATCAAGGCCTTCTACGGACCGTTCGGCGATTTCTCCGATCCGGACGCCTGCGAGGCGCAGTTCCGCAACGCCTTCCTGCTCGGCTGCGCCGGCGCCTGGACGCTCCATCCGAACCAGATCGCCATCGCCAAGCGGGTGTTCTCGCCCGACGCCGGCGAGGTCGCCTTCGCGCGCAAGATCCTCGACGCGATGCCCGACGGCTCGGGCGCCGTGATGATCGACGGAAAGATGCAGGACGACGCGACCTGGAAGCAGGCGCGCGTGATTGTCGAGCTCGCCAGGCAGGTGGCCGCCAAAGACCCGGAATACGCCGCGCTGTACCAGCTTTGACGCGGCCGCGCCTCCGGACATCGCCCCAATCTCGAATTGACGGGCCTCGTCACCCGGTCTAAGGCGGTTGCCATGACGCTGCGGATCGCGAAATTCGGCATCGGCCAGGTGGTCAAGCACCGGGTCTACCCATTTCGGGGTGTGATTTTCGACGTCGACCCGGTGTTCGCCAACACCGAGGAGTGGTGGCGCGCGATCCCGGCGGAGATCCGTCCGACCAAGGATCAGCCGTTTTACCATCTTTACGCCGAAAACGCCGACAGCCAGTACATCGCCTATGTGTCGGAGCAGAACCTTCTGCCCGACGACTCGGGCGAGCCGGTTCGCCACCCCCGGATCAGCGAGACCTTCGAACGGACGGCTGAAGGGGGCTACCGGTTCCGCGCGGGCGCCTTGGCGAGCTGAACCCCGATCCTGGCCTATGCCGACCGGTCAGTAGGCTCCGATATTCGGCGGCGGCCGCCGCTCCGCGCCCTCGAAATCGACGCTCGGCGCCCGATCCGGGTTGCCGCCGCCGCGGGCGCGGGTTCCGGGCTTGAGACGGACGTCGAACGCATAGGCTTTCGGGTCGAAGTGAACGAACGTCGCTGCCGGGCCCTCGCCGGCGATGATGTTCACGGCCACGGCGGCGCCGTCGCCGTACACGCCGGGCGCTCGATTCCATATCCGCTTGCCGTCGACGCGCGAGACGATCGTGCATCCCCGCTCGTCGCTCGGGCACAAGTTGTGGTCCATGACGACGCCGGGCAGCGTGGTGTCGATATCGAAAACGTTTGCGACGTTGTTGCGTACGACGGTGTCGTTGGAGGGCGAACCCTCATGGGTGGCGCGCCCGAGAAAGATCCACGGCCGGCACATCACCCGCCCGCCTGGGTCTTTGGTTCCGAAGAGGGAGTCGTCGTCGAGAAGCGTGTTGTTGACGATCAAGCCGCCGTGCACGCTGGCGTAGCTGATGCCGTGGCACGCGCTGGTAATGACGATGTTGTTGCTGACCGTGAGATTGTGCCAATCGACGTTGAAGGCGTCGATGCCCTGGATTTCCCCCGGGAACTTCAGGTTGGGATCCGTTTGCCGGATCGCCAGATTCCGGTCGATCACGATATTGTGAAAGTGATTGGTCTTCGTTCCCGGCGCGAGGACGCCGATCTGTCCCTGCATGAAATCCTGGTGGTTCCCGTCGCCGAGCGTCAATGAATTCGTCAACGTATTCCTGGAAATAATCAGATCGTTCGCCGCGTAGTCGAGAAAATCGTCGCCCAGATAGTTCAGGCGGTTGTTCGTGAACAGGGTCTTGTCGCCGGCCAGGATGACGCCGAAGCGCACGTTGTGAATGGTCGTATTGGAGATCGACGTGCAGGACGACCCGCCCTCCGGACTGCCGGTGACCGACAACCCGGCCCAGCGCGCCCTGGCGAGCCAGTCGGCCTGCGTCCAGTCCTCGACACTGTCGGCGGACGAGATGTCGAGGCCGTCGAGAATGACATCCGCCGAAGGCAGCGCGGCGCCCTGGCCGCCGACGCGCACCAGCGGCTCGTAGCCTTTCGCCGGCGACTGGACCTTGACGCCCTTGAAGCGCCACTTGTTGGCGGCGCCGACGGACAGGGAGCGGAAGACCGGAGTCTCGCCCGGCGCCGCCTCCACGGTCACGAAGTCCGGGTTCTCGATCGCCCGACCGGAGACGTTCACCGAGATGTCGCCGTAGTCGCCGCTCATCAGCATCAGGGCGTCGCCCGGCTTGACGGGCGCGTCCGGATTGGGCGCCCACGTCCAGCCGTCCGGAGCGGCGTGCCAGTAGGGCGCCGTCGAAAGGAGCGGACTCTCCCCCGGCGCCGCGCTCACCACCGCCTGCAGCGAGTTCCATGGATGTGCGGCCGATCCGTCGCCGTCGGGACGGCCGTGGACCGGGTCGATGCGCCAGACGTGTCGCGGAGTCGCGGGCGGCTCGGCGCAACCGGGGTAGACCGGGGCGGCCCTCGAGGCCTCGCCGGCGCCGGCGGGACCCTCGGAAAGACCCAGGCAGAGCGCGCAGAGCGCCGGACACAGAACGAGGAGGCGGTGAAAGAACGACATAGAGACCCCCGTGGGCGCCCCGGAACCGTCCCGCATGCGCCGGGACGGACCGGGCGGGACCTCGCGCCCCGCCAGACCGTCCCCTGGCGTTTCGATCGCGCCAATCGCCCGCCGCGGGAGCGAAGGCGCGCCGTCGCTACTGCTTCGGCGCAGCCGGAGCGGCCGGCGCCGCCGGCGCGGCCGCGCCGCCCTGCTGCTGCTGCTGCTCCAGAGCCTTGCGCTGCTCCTCGGCCTTCTTCTGCAGCTGCTGCTGCAGCGCCTGCCGCTGCTCTTCCAGAAGCTTGGGGTCCGTCGGCTTGCCGTCGAAGGTCGGCCCGAAATCCTTCAGCGGGATGTTGAAGGTCAACTCGTGGCCGGAGGGGTCGCCGCCGGGAACGCGCAGCACGATGGCGAGGTTCTGGCCCTTCTTGAGGCTGGCGAGCGTGCTCGGGCCGACCTCGAGTTCGGCCGTGCACGCATTCTGGAAGCACATGTCGTACTTGCCCTCGAGCGGCTCGGACTTGTCGATCATGACGCGGAAACCCGGCTTCAAGAGCATCCCGATCGGCAGCATCATGAAGCGGAGCTTCTTCTTGTCCTCGCCCTGGAGTTCAAAGACCTGCATGCTGACCATCGGCGGCTGATCCGCCGAGGTGGCGAAGTCGCGCATCGTCTGGCAGGCGTCGCGTCCCGTGGTCTGCTCCTTGCCGCACAGCTTCACCCACTGCGGCTCGGGCGAGACGAGATCGACCTTGGACGGGATCTGCGGCTGCTGCCCGGCCTGCGGCGCCGGCGCGCCGGGGGCGGGCGCGCCGGGCTTCGCCGGCGCGTTCTGGGCCAGCGCCGCCCCGCCGAGCGCCAGGGTCATTGCGAGCGCCGCGGCGCTCGAGCGCATGATCGGGAAAATCATCAATCGTCCTTTCAAGCCGTACCCAAGTGATCTCTTGACCCGAGCGGTCATGAACCCAAGCGATCTGTCGCGCGCCCGCGCCGTCCCGCATCGCGGGAGCGCCCGCAAGGGCCTTCGGTCAGCCGTCCGGCGACACTATGACCCTGCGGCGCCGCCAGAGGCGGCTCCGCGGCGCGCGCTCTCTTTCCATATCCGGCGTGACAATCCAATAACAATTTCGCCCCCGGAATCCGTCGCGCGCGACCGCCTCGTGCGCAAAGCCGCATTCGTCGACCGAACCGCCAACGGCGCCGATCCCGGTGCTAAACTCCCCGCGATGGTTCGCCTCGCGATTCGATGTCTGCTGATTGCGGCGTTCGCGCTCGCCGGCCTGGCGCTCGCCGGCCTGGCGCGCGCCGGGCCGGCCGCCGCGATCGCCATGCACGGCGACCCGGCGCTGCCGCCGGGCTTCCCGTATTTCCCTTACGTCAATCCGGAGGCGCCCAAGGGCGGCCGGCTCAACCTCGCCTATCTCGGCGCGTTCGACAGCCTCAATCCCTACAACGTCAAGGCGCTGTCGACGGCGCAAGGGCTCGTCGGCAACGTCTACCAGTCGCTGATGATGCGCTCCGCCGACGAACCCTTCACCCTCTACGGTCTGATCGCCGAGAGCGTCGAGACCGACCCGGCGCGCGAGCACATCACGTTCCGGCTCAACCCCGCGGCGCGATTCTCCGACGGCTCGCCGATCACGTCGGCCGACGTGGCGTTCAGCTTCAATCTGCTCAGGGCGAAGGGACGGCCGCAGCAGCGCGCCGCCTACAGTCTCGTCAGACGCGTCGACGCGCCCGACCCGCTCACGGTGCGTTTCGACCTGACCGGCGCCGACGACCGGGAGCTGCCGCTGACGCTCGCGATCATGCCGGTGCTGTCGCGCGCCCACACCGACGCCGAGCATTTCGAGGACCAGACGCTGACGATTCCGGTCGCCTCCGGCCCCTACCGTGTCGCCGAGGTGGTTCCCGGCCAGCGGCTGACGCTCAGGCGCAACGCCGACTACTGGGCGCGCGACCTGCCGGTCGCGAAGGGCCTGTACAATTTCGACGAGATCCGGATCGACTATTTTCGCGACGCCGGCGCAATGTTCGAAGCCTTCAAGGCCGGGCTCGTCGACGTCCGGGTCGAGGACGATCCCGGGCGCTGGCGCTCCGAATACGGATTCCCCGCCGCGCGGGACGGCCGGATCGTCAGGGCGGTGGTTCCCGACGGCCTGCCGAAGGGCGTCTCGGGCTTCGCCTTCAACACCCGCCGCGCGATGTTCGCCGATCCCGCGGTGCGCGAGGCGCTCGCCTCGATGTTCGATTTCGAATGGCTGAACGCCAACCTCTACGCCGGCGCCTACCGGCGCTCGCAGGGCTTCTTCGACGACAGCGCGCTGTCGTCGGTCGGGCGGCCCGCCTCGCAGCGCGAACGGGACCTGCTCGCGCCGTTTCCGGGCGCGGTGCGAACCGACGTGATGGAGGGGACGTGGCGCGCGCCCGTGTCGGACGGCTCGGGCCGTGATCGCACGATCGCCCGGGAGGCCATCGAGAGGCTCGAAGGCGCCGGCTACCGGATGACGGACGGGCGGCTCGTCGCGCCGGGCGGGGCGCCGCTCGCGTTCGAGATCATGGTGACGACGCGCGGGGAGCAGCGGCTCGCCCTCGCCTACGCCCACAATCTGGCGCGCATCGGCGTCGTGGCCGACGTGCGGCTGGTCGACGAGGTGCAGTTCCAGCGCCGCCGCGCCCGCTTCGACTTCGACATGACGCCGGGGACCTGGACCGCTTCGCCCTCGCCCGGCAACGAGCAGCGCGGACGGTGGAGTTCGTCCGCCGCCGACGCGGAAGGCGCCTACAACTTCGCCGGCGCCGCCTCGCCGGCGATCGACGCGATGATCGCGGCGGTCCTCTCGGCCGGCAGCGGCGACGATTTCGTCGCGGCCGTCCGGGCGCTCGACCGGCTGCTGATTTCCGGCTTCTACATCGTCCCGTTCTTCTATGCGCCGGAACAGTGGATCGCCTATTCGGCCAAACTCGGCAGGCCGGAGAAGACGCCGCTGTTCGGCGTCGACCTCGCCGCGTGGTGGCGCAAGGCGCCGTGAGAGGCGCGCGCGCCTTCCGCCCGGAGCGGACGGTCGCAGGCGCGCATCGACGCGGCGATCGTAACCAATCGTTAACCATGAGCGCCGACACTCGGTCGACAGGGCGGCCGCCCGGCCCCGGCGGCGGCGCGCGGGGGCTTCGACCGGGCCTGCGACGGCTTCGCCGCCCGGCGCCCCTCCCGCAAGGGAGGGGAAACGGCGCCCGGACGCCCGGCCAGACAAAAGGAGGCGAGCGATGCCCATTCACTCCCAGGCGCCCCGACTGAGGGAACTGAAGCCGCGCATCACGGTGTGCGGCGTCGGCGGCGCCGGCGGCAACGCGGTCAACAACATGATCGTCTCGGGCCTCGCCGGCGTCGACTTCATGGCGGCGAACACGGACGCGCAGGCCCTCGCCTCGTCGCGCGCCGGCGTGCGGATCCAGATGGGTCTGCACCTGACGGAAGGCCTCGGCGCCGGATCGAAGCCCGACATCGGCAAGGCCGCAGCCGAGGAGGCCCTCGACGAAATCCGCGACCGGCTCGCCGGCTCCCACATGCTCTTCCTCACCGCCGGCATGGGCGGGGGCACCGGAACGGGCGCCGCCCCCGTCATCGCCAGAGCCGCCCGGGAGATGGGCATCCTCACGGTCGGCGTCGTCACCACGCCGTTCCAGTTCGAGAGCGGCCGCCGGATGCGGGCCGCCACGGCCGGGCTCGCCGAGATGAAGACCGCCGTCGACACGCTGATCGTGATCCCCAACCAGAATCTGTTCCGGATTGCGAGCGCGCGGACCACCTTCGTCGACGCCTTCGCCATGGCCGACGACGTGATGGGCTCGGGCGTGGCCTGCATCGCCGATCTGATCGTCAAGGAGGGCCTGGTCAATCTCGACTTCGCCGACGTCTGCTCGGTCATGAGCGAAGCGGGGACCGCGATGATCGGCACCGGGGAAGCGACCGGAGCGGGCCGCGCGCTGCGCGCCGCAGAAGCTGCGATCGCCAATCCCCTCCTCGACGACGCCTCGCTGCGCGGCGCCCGCGGCCTGCTCGTGTCGATCACCGGCGGCGAGGACCTCACGCTCTACGAACTCGACGAAGCCGCGAGCCGGATCCGCCGGGAGGTCGACGACGAAGCCAACATCATCCTGGGGGCGACCTTCGACGCCCGACTCTGCGGCGCTGTCCGGGTGTCGATCGTCGCCACGGGCGTCGACCGGGCGGCGGAGGCGGACGCGGCCGCTCCGGCCGCCGCGATGGCGGCGCCCGAGCCGCAAGCCGCCGCCGCCGACGTCATCCCGTTCCCGGAGCCGGGCGAATGGCGTCGGGGTCATCCGGAGGAGCTTGCGAGAACCCTTCCGGCGGCGCGCCAGCCATCGCTGCTCGAGCGACTCGGCTCCTCCATGTCGGAGCGCTGGCGCCCGGCGTCGGGCTGGCGCTGACGGCGCGGAGCGAGACGTCGGCGGGCGAACCCGCTTCGGGATTCGCTCGCCGAGCCTCATCGCGCGCGCCCGCAGGGCGCGGGTTGCGGTTCATGCGAGCCTGAGCGCGACCACGCCGCCGACGATCAGCAAGGCCGCGCCGGCGCGCGTCCCCTTGAACGGCTCGCCGAGCAGCGCCACGCCGATGATCGCCGCGAACGCCACCGAACATTCGCGCAACGCCGCGACCGCGCCGATCGGCGCCTGCGTCATCGCCCAGACCACGATCGCGTAGCCGCCGAAAGCGGCGAGTCCGGCGAAGGCGCTGGCTGCGGGATCGCGGAAAAGCTCGGGGACCGCGGCCCTGCCGCGCATCGCCATCACGACCGGCAGATACAGCGCCGCGGTCAGCGCGTCCGACCACGCGTTGTAAGCGAAGGCATGGGCCGCGTCTGGCCCCGCGAGCCGCGCGCCCTCGCCGTCGAGGACCGAATAGACGGCGATGATCAGCGAATTGGCGAGGGCGACGACCAGCGTCGCGCGGTCGATGCGCCGCTCCGCCAGGCCCGAGAGCCCCATCGCCGCCACGCCGCCGACCAGCGCCAGCACCCCCACGAGCGCGACCGGGTCCGGGACTTCGTGCAGCGCGACCGCCGCCAGCGCCGTCGCGACCAGCGGCGCGAGACCGCGCATCATCGGATAGGCGACCGACAGATCGGCGTTGCGATAGAGCAGGCCGACGAGCAGGAAGTAGACCACGTGGATCAGCGCCGACGCGATCACGAACGGCAGCGACGCGGCGGAGGGCGCCGGCGTCGCCAGCGCCACGAGCGTCGCGACGACGCCGGTCCACAGCGCCACCCGCGCCGAACCCATGACCTTGTCGGCGGCGTTCTTGACCACCGCGTTCCAGAGCGCGTGCAGCAGGGCCGCGCCCAGAACCGCCGCCCAGACGAAAGTCGTCACGCGCCCACCGTCCCGATTGTCGCACAATCGTCATAGTGGGGTTCGGGCGGCGAAGCCAGAGTGCGACGGCGCCGGCGAAGCGGGCGCCGGCGTGCCGGACCCCGTTGTCCGGTCCGGACCGCCTCGATCCGTCGAGGGAGCTTGTCACCATATAAAGACATGTTTATATGATTATGCAGATTTCGGAAGGCCCGCTCATGACCTCGTCCCTCGACCCCCTGTTCGACACGGCGTTCCCCCACCGTGCGGACGCCGCCGACGCGCTGCGCGCGGCGGCGGAGAAGCGGATCCTCATCCTCGACGGCGCGATGGGGACGCAGATCCAGACCTTCGGCTTCACCGAGAGCCATTTTCGCGGCGAACGCTTCGCCGCCTGCGAGTGTCATCTCCAGGGCAACAACGACCTGCTGACCCTGACCCAGCCGCAGGCGATCGAGGACATCCATTTCGCCTACGCCATGGCCGGCGCCGACATTCTCGAGACCAACACCTTTTCCTCGACCACGATCGCTCAGGCCGACTACGGCATGGAGGCGGTCGTCTACGACCTCAACCGCGACGGCGCGCGGCTTGCGCGCCGCGCCGCGATCAAGGCGGAAAAGGCCGACGGCAGGCGGCGCTTCGTCGCCGGGGCGCTCGGCCCGACCAACCGCACCGCCTCGCTGTCGCCCGACGTCAACAACCCGGGCTATCGCGCCGTCACGTTCGACGATCTGCGCACGGCCTATGCCGAACAGATCGGCGGCCTGATCGACGGCGGCGCCGACATCATCCTGATCGAGACGATCTTCGACACGCTCAACGCCAAGGCGGCGATCTTCGCCTGCGAGGAAGTCTTCGAGCGACGCGGCCTCCGCCTGCCCGTGATGATCTCGGGCACGATCACCGACCGTTCCGGGCGCACCCTGTCGGGCCAGACGCCGACCGCGTTCTGGCGCTCGGTGCGGCACGCGAAGCCCTTCACCATCGGCCTCAACTGCGCCCTCGGCGCGAGCGCCATGCGCGAGCACCTGGCCGAGATTTCCGCGGCGGCGGACGCCTTCGTCTGCGCCTACCCCAACGCCGGCCTGCCCAACGCCTTCGGCCAGTACGACGAGAGCCCCGAGGCGATGGCCGCGCAGATCGCCGGCTTCGCCCGCGACGGTCTCGTCAACATCGTCGGCGGC
This sequence comes from Roseiarcus fermentans, assembly GCF_003315135.1. GTDB lineage: Bacteria > Pseudomonadota > Alphaproteobacteria > Rhizobiales > Beijerinckiaceae > Roseiarcus > Roseiarcus fermentans. The sequence continues at coordinate 83,860 of NZ_QNRK01000003.1, read as the reverse complement.
TGCTGCGGCTCGACGCCCGACCACATTCGCGCCATCGCCGAGGCGGTCCGCGACCTTCCGCCCCGGCCGATTCCGGCGATCGCGCCGCTGATGCGCCTGTCGGGCCTCGAGCCGTTCACGCTCACCCCCGACATCCCCTTCGTCAACATCGGCGAACGGACGAACGTCACCGGCTCGGCGAAATTCCGCAAGCTGATCACCGCCGGCGACTTTTCCGGCGCGCTCGCGGTCGCCCGCGACCAGGTCGCCAACGGCGCCCAGATCATCGACATCAACATGGACGAGGGCCTGATCGATTCCGAGGCGGCGATGATCGAGTTCCTCAACCTCGTCGCCTCCGAGCCGGACATCGCACGTGTGCCGGTGATGGTCGATTCGTCGAAATTCTCGATCATCGAAGCGGGCCTGAAGCGCCTTCAGGGCAAGAGCCTCGTCAACTCGATCTCGCTCAAGGAGGGCGAGGAGGCCTTTCTCAGGCAGGCGAGGCTCGTGCGCCGCTACGGGGCCGCGGTCGTCGTCATGGCCTTCGACGAGCAGGGTCAGGCCGACACGTTCGAGCGCAAGGTCTCGATCTGCGGCCGCGCCTACAAGCTGCTGACCGAAGCAGCCGGCTTTCCGCCGGAGGACATCGTGTTCGACCCGAACGTCTTTGCGGTCGCCACCGGCATCGAGGAGCACAACAACTACGGCGTCGACTTCATCGAGGCGGCGCGCGCGATCCGCGCGACCTTGCCGCACGCCCACATTTCCGGCGGCGTGTCCAACCTGTCGTTCTCGTTCCGCGGCAACGAGCCGGTGCGCGAGGCGATGCACGCCGTGTTCCTCTACCACGCCATTCGCGCCGGCATGGACATGGGCATCGTCAACGCCGGCCAGCTCGCGGTCTACGACGAGATCGATCCGGAGCTGCGCGAGGCCTGCGAGGACGTCGTTCTCAATCGCCGCGCCGACGGAACCGAACGCCTGCTGACGATCGCCGAGCGCTACCGCGGCGCGGCCGGCAAGGAAGCCAGGGCCCAGGACCTCTCGTGGCGCGAGGAGCCGGTCGACAAGCGCATCGCGCACGCGCTGGTCAACGGCATCACCGACTTCATCGAGGCCGACACGGAGGAGGCGCGGCTCCAGGCCAGGCGCCCGCTCGACGTGATCGAGGGTCCGCTGATGGCCGGCATGAACATCGTCGGCGACCTGTTCGGCGCCGGAAAGATGTTTTTGCCGCAGGTGGTGAAGTCGGCGCGGGTGATGAAGCAGGCGGTCGCGATCCTCTTGCCCTACATGGAGCAGGACAAGTCCGGCGAAGGCCGTCAGACCGCCGGCACGATCGTGCTCGCCACCGTCAAGGGCGACGTCCACGACATCGGCAAGAACATCGTCGGTGTGGTGCTCGCCTGCAACAACTACGAGATCATCGACCTCGGGGTGATGACGCCCGCCTCGAAGATCCTCGCCGTGGCGCGCGAGCGCAAGGCGGACGCGATCGGCCTCTCCGGCCTGATCACGCCCTCGCTCGACGAGATGGTGCACGTCGCGGCCGAGATGGAGCGCGAAGGCTTCGACATCCCCCTGCTGATCGGCGGGGCGACCACCAGCCGCGTCCACACCGCGGTCAAAATCCACCCGCGCTACGCGCGCTCGCAGGCGGTGCACGTCAACGACGCGAGCCGGGCGGTCGGCGTGGTGTCGGCGCTGCTTTCGCCCGAGACCCGCGACCAGACGATCGCGGCGGTCCGCGCCGATTACCGCAAGGTGGCGGAGGCGCACGAGCGCAGCGAATCCGAGAAGAGCCGCGTTCCGCTCGCCCGCGCGCGCGCCAACGCTTTCGCCGGGTCGGGCGGCCATCAGCCGATCCGGCCGAGCTTCTTCGGAACCCGGGCGTTCGATTCCTACGATCTCGCCGAACTCTCCCGCTACATCGACTGGACGCCGTTCTTCCAGGCCTGGGAGCTGAAAGGACGCTATCCGGCGATCCTCGACGATCCCAGGCAGGGCGCGGCGGCGCGGGCGCTGTTCGACGACGGCCAGGCGATGTTGAAGCGGATCGTCGACGGGCGGTGGCTGAAGCCGAAGGCCGTGGTCGGCTTCTGGCCGGCGGCGCGCGAGGGCGACGACATCGCGCTCTACGCCGACGAAGCGCGGGCGAAGCGGATCGCGACCTTCTACACCCTGCGCCAACAGCTGACGAAGCGCGACGGCAAGCCCAACATGGCGCTCGCCGATTTCGTCGGTCCGCGCGACTATGTCGGCGGGTTCGTCGTCACCGCCGGACTCGAGGACGAGGCGGTCGCGCGCTTCGAGCGCGCCGGCGACGACTATTCCGCGATCCTGGTCAAGGCGCTGGCCGACCGCCTCGCCGAGGCGTTCGCCGAGGCGATGCACGCCCGGGTGCGGCGCGAACTCTGGGGCTATGCGCCCGACGAGGCGTTTGCGCCCGAGGACCTCGGCGGCGAGCCCTATCGCGGCATCCGCCCCGCCCCCGGCTATCCGGCGCAGCCGGACCACACCGAGAAGGCGACGCTGTTCAGGCTGCTCGACGCCGAGCGCGCGATCGGGGTCAGGCTCACCGAGAGCTTCGCGATGTGGCCGGCCTCCTCGGTCTCGGGCCTCTACATCGCCCACCCCGAGGCGCATTATTTCGGGGTGGCCAAGGTCGAGCGCGACCAGGTCGAGGACTACGCCCACCGCAAGGGCATGGACGTGGCCGAGGTCGAGCGCTGGCTGGCGCCGGTGCTGAACTATGTCCCCGTCCGGGCGGCGGCGGCGGAGTAGGCTCCGCCCGCAAAGCCGGTCTTCGCGGGAGCCGCGCAAAACTCGGCGCGCTGATCGCGATCTGAAGCCCGCTCAGCCGCCTTCCGCCATCGGGCCGGCCGGCGACCGCACGTGCGCCCCGCGCGCCAGGGCGAACGCGCCGACGACCGCAGCTGCAAAGCCCGCCGCGGCGCCGACGCCGAGCGCCCAGCGCGGACCCATCGCGTCGGCGATCCAGCCGACGATGGGGGCGCCGATCGGCGTGCCGCCGAGGGCGACGCTGACCCTCAGCGCCATGACGCGGCCGCGCATCGCGGGCTCGGTCGACAGCTGCATCAGGCTGTTCGACACGTTGGTGACGGTGAGCGCGGCGACGCCGATGACGGCGAGCGCGACGGCGAAGGCCCAGTACGACGGCGACACCGCAGCGAAAGCGCAGCCGAGGCCGAAGACGGCCGAACCGACGATCAGCGCGCCGAATCTCGGCCGGTCCCGGCCGGCGGCGAGCAGCGCGCCCGCCACGGTCCCGACCGCCATGCTCGACGACAAGAGGCCATAGCCGAATGCGTCGACGTGGAAGACGCCGACCGCCATGGTGGCGATGAAGATGGTGAAGTTCAGGCCGAACGTTCCGATCAGGAACAGCATCGCGAGGATCGCCACGAGGTCCGGCCGGGAGGCGACATAGCGCAGCCCTTCGGCAAAGCTTCCGCGGGCGCGGCGCGCCCGCGCGATCGGGTGAAGGTCCGGCAATCGGAGGGCGGCGAGCGAGACGAGCACCGCGCCGAACGAAGCGCCGTTGATGACGAACGCCCAGCCGGCGCCGAAGGCGGCGATGATCAGGCCGGAGACGGCGGGGCCGATCATCCGCGCCGCGTTGAACGAGGTCGAGTTCAGCGCCACGGCGTTCGACAGGTCCGCGTCGCCGACCAGCTCGCCGACGAAGGTCTGGCGCGCGGGCGCGTCGAACGCCGCCGCCGAGCCGAACAGGAAGGCGAAGACATAGACGTGCCAGAGCTGGACGAGGCCCGTGACCGTGAGCAGCCCCAACGCCAGCGCCAGCGCGCCCATCGTCGCCTGCGTGGCCATCAGGAGCTTGCGCTGATTCAGGCGATCGGCGGCCGATCCGGTCCAGGGCAGGAACAGAAGCTGCGGCCCGAACTGCAGCGCCATCACCGCCCCGACCGCTTTCGCGTCGTGGTGGGTGAGGGTCGTCAGGACCAGCCAGGCCTGCGCCGTGCGCTGCACCCAGGTTCCGACATTGGAGACGAAGGCGCCGGCGGCCCACACCCGGTAGTTGAAGAACCGCAGCGACCGGAAGACCCCGCTGGCGATCATGGGCTTTTCGGCGCGTTGCCGCCGTTGAACCGCCCGAACCCCCACGCGGAAAAGAGCGCCATCGCCAGCGCGCCGAGGCCGAGCGCCGCCGCGTCGACAAGGTTCCTGAGATCGAAAGCGCCGACCTGACAGACGAGCAGATAGCCGACGACGAGATTGAGGAAGCCCCACAGCGCATTCACCGTCGAAGACGACAGCCCCTGGCCCGGCGGATCGGCGAACGGCGTCTGGAACGGCCGCCCGCTGACGCCGCTGACGAGATGGGGGACGGCGTTGAGGAGAAAGGCGCCGCCGAACAGATAGGAAACAAGATCCAGCCACGCCATATCAGCCGCCCTCTCCGGCGGGGCCCGATCGTCCCTCCGGTCATGCCGACCCTTAGCAGATCGGTAGGTAAACTGCGAAGATATTCTTCTCAGTTTAGCTACCGATAGCGAGTCGATCAGCGGCGCGCGCATGGGCGCTGGGTCGGCGGCCGGCGGGGACGACCTGCCGAACGCACACCGCGAGGGCGTGCGAGGCGGCCCACGGGCGAAGTCGCTCGGCGATCGGCCGGTTTCCCTCTCGGCGGCCTCCCTCAACCCTGTGGACAGCAAGCCCATAATACTCTAGGAATATCTTTCTACAGGAGAGAGCACGCCGTGACGCGCGCGATCGTAGGACGTTGGGGAAAGAATCTTGCGATCCGTTTTCCGGCGGAGCTCGCCGAGGCGGCGCGGCTCAACGAGGGCGAACGGGTCGAGATAGCCCTGTCGGGGGGCGAAGTCGTCATCCGCAAGCTGCCAGGCGAAGCCACAATCGAAGCCTTGTTCGCCGGCAAGTCGCCGGAAGCGTGGCGGGCGCTCTACCACGACGCCTTCGACTGGGGCCCGGATCGCGGGCGTGAGCGCCTCGACGAATGAGCGACGTGGAACACTGGCCCGACGCCGGCGATCTGGTCTGGACCGAGTTCGCCCCGACCCTCGGCCGCGAGCAGACGGGTCGGCGGCCGGCGCTGGTCATATCGTCGGCCGCCTTCACGCGAAACACGGGCTTCGTGCTCGTCTGCCCGATCACGTCGCGAGTCCGCCCGTTCCCGACCAGCGTCGTCCTGCCCGACGGCCTTCCGATCGCCGGCGAAATCCTGCTCAGCCACCTTCGCAGCCTCGATGCGCTCGCAAGGCCGATCCGCCCGATCGGCGCGGCGGTCCCGGCGGAGACGGCGGCCGAGGTGCGCGCGAAGCTCGGGGCGCTGATCGCGATCTGATCGGCGTTCCGACGACCTTCTCCCGTCATCGCCCGGGAGCGGGAAGAGGTCGGCCGAACCGCCCCGAACGCCCGCGCCATGCGTTGAATCGGCGGTCATCGCGCCCGCGCCGCGCGCGCATGCGCCGTCCGGCGGTCGCGGGGCGCGGCGGCCCCGGTTTCCGTCGCCATCCCCCGCGCCAGCGTCAGCGCGAGGCCGTGGTAGCGGTCGTACTCCCGGGCGATCTTCGCCGCCCGGTCGAGCGCGGCGAGGTCGCCGTCCCGCATCGCGCGGCGGGCGGCCTGCATCGCCTGGTCGAGCCGGGCGATCCGCATGGCGATCAAATCCTCGCTCGCGTCCGTACTGCGGCGCGCGACCGCCGCCGCGACCCGCTCGCGCGCGGCCGTGTCGTCGACCGCCGCGCCGTGCGCCGGCGCCCGCCCGGAAAGGGCGCCGCGCGGCGCCGTCTGGCTGTTCGACCTCTGCTTGCGCTTGCGTCCATCGTCCTCGACTCCGGTGTTCGGCTGAAAAGCCATGCCTCGCTCCTTCAAGTATCCGGAACTCATCGATACCACAGATTTGACTTTTCAGAAATAAAATGCTACCGAGCCTGCCCTGGCGGCGCCCTCTCCGGACGCCCACGACGGGGAGGAGGCGGTCATGATCGATCCGGTTCATGCGGCGGCGTGGGCGGGGGCAGGGCGGCTCGCCCTCGACCTGATGCGCACCGCCTCGGCCCTGATGCCGAGGGGGCGCGACAGCGAGGCGATCGGCAGGAGCCTGGACGAAGCCGGCCGGGCGCTCGAGCTCGCCAGCGCGGCGATGGCCCGAGACCTCGGCTATCCGCTGTGCCGCTGCGTCTTTCCGCCGAAGCCGATGCTGTGGGACAACGCCCGCGGCGCGTTCGTCTGCCGGGAGTCCGGCTGCGGCAGGGCGGCGCCCGGCGGATGAGCCGGCCGACCCTTGCCTCGGCGCGCCAAGGGCGCCAGCGTGGCGGGAACGGCGGGCGGATCCCGCGAGAGGAGAGACGGGCATGAGCGACGCAGCGGGACCTCTGACCATCGACGTCGTCAGCGACGTGGTCTGTCCCTGGTGCTATCTCGGGGAGAAGCGGCTCGCCGCGGCGCTCGCCGATGAGCCGGGGCCGGTCGTCGTGCGCTGGCGGCCCTACCAGCTCGACCCGACGATCCCCGAGGGCGGGCTCGACCGGACGGAATACATGGAGCGCAAGTTCGGCCGCGGCGGGCGGCTGAAGGAGGTCCACGACCGCCTGACCGCGCTCGGGCGCGAGGCCGGCGTCGCCTTCGCCTTCGACCGGATCGGGCGCGCGCCCAACACCCTCGACGCGCACCGGCTGATTCGCTGGTCGGCGTCGTCGGGTGCGCAGGGCGCCGTGGTCGACCGGCTGTTTCAGGCCTATTTCGTCGAGGGGCGCGACATCGGCGATCGCGGCGTGCTGGTCGACATCGCAGCCGCGAGCGGCCTCGACGCCGCGCTCGTGGCGCGCCTGTTCGAGGAGGGCGCCGACGTGGACGCGGTGCAGGGCGAGATCGCCGAGGCGCAGGCGATCGGCGTCACCGGCGTGCCGTTCTTCATCTTCGCCGGCCGGCTCGGCGTGCCGGGCGCGCAGGAGGCAGCGGTTCTCAAGCGCGCGATCGACGAGGCGCGCGCGGCGGCTGAGACCTGACCCTCAGGCGGCGTCGAGCGCGAGCACCAGATGGGCCGGCAGCGCCAGCGGCGGAGCGGGGTCGGCCCGGTCGGACAGCGCCGAGGTCGGCGCGACCGGGGCGTCGTTGGCCGGGGGGAACTCGAGCTTTTTCGGCAGCGTCCGCTGCGGAAGCGCCGCCGGCGGCCGTCTCGGGGCGTCCGCGTCCGCTTCCTCCGCCAGGCGGCGCAGATAGAAGATGAATGGCGCGAGCGTCGGGTCGTTCTCCGCTTCGCAGGCGGCGATCGCCGCGACGACGGGCGCCGCGGGAAGCGGCGCGCGCGCCGCTGTCGCCGGCGCCGCGGGCGAGGCGAGCGCCGCGCGCAGCACGGGCAGGGCGGGCGCCGGCAGGCCGGCTTTCGCCGCCGCCGCGGCGAAGGATTTTCCACGCGGATCGCTCACGAGCTTCGCCGCGCGCGCCGGGTCGAGGCCGGCGAGTTCCGCCAACGCCGCGACGAACAGTCTGCGCTCGCCGCCGAGGAGCGAGCGCAGCAGGAGCGCGAGGGTCAGCGCGCCGCGCTGGCCGATGGTGCGGACCAGCGCGGGCAGCTCGTTCTCCGGGCAGCGGGCCGCGAGCCCCGTGAGCGCGACGTCGCGCGCGCGTCGGGCGGCGCGCGAGGCGGCCGGGCGGTCCGCGGCGATCGCGATCGCGGCCTCGACGCAAGCCGGCAGGTCCGGGCGCACGCCGAGCGCCTCGCGGATCCCGGCGTCGGCGGCGAAACGGTCGATCAGCCGCAGGAGCGAAGCGGGGGCGATTGCCGCGCCGCGATTGTCGAGGAGGGCGAGCGCCGATTCGCGCGCGCCGACTTCGGCCAGCGCCGCGGCGGGACCCGCCCCGAGACCGGGACGGCGCGCGACCGCGCACTGGGCGGCGGCGTCGCCGAGGGCGACGCAGTCGACGAGATCGGCGTCGGCGAGCAGCGGCGAACGGGCGAGCAGCGGCAGGGCGACCTCCGACCGGTCGCGGGCGAGCGCGACGACGAGCGCGCGCGGCGCCCGGCGCGCCCCGGCGAAGGCCTCCGCCAGCGCCCGCCGGACCTCGGCCGCGCGGTCGGCGGCGAGGGCGGCGAGCGCCGCGGCGCAGTCCGCGCGCAGCGCCGACGTCATGTCGGCGTCGAGAAAGGCGCGCGCCAGCGCGCTCGCGGCCTCGGCTCGCTCGCGCGTTCCGGCGCGCTGCGCCCATTCGGAAACCCGGCGCACGGCGCACGCGGGCGAAGAAGCGGTCGTGGCGGAGGCTGCGGGTTCGCGAAGAGTCTGCATATCCTAGCGAATATGCGTTTATGGTAAACGGGACGTTAAGACCGACGCCGGAGGACCCCATGCCGACACCCGCCCGCCATCCCCGCGGCGGTCTCTTTTTCGAGGATTTCGCCGTCGGCGACCTCATCCGCCACCGCCTGACGCGGACCGTCACGCAGATGGACAACATGCTGTTCTCCAACATGACCCTCAATCCGCAGCCGCTGCACATCGACGCCCATTTCTGCGCCACCGAGACCGAGTGGGGCCGGCCGCTGATGAATTCGCTGTTCACCCTCGGGCTGATGATCGGCATCTCGGTCAACGACACGACCGTCGGCACCACCATCGCCAATCTCGGCATGACGGACGTGACGTTCCCTGCGCCCCTGTTCGAGGGGGACACGATCCGCGCCGAGACGGAGGTGCTGTCGACACGGGCCTCGAAGTCGCGGCCGGACGCCGGCCTGGTCGAGTTCCGTCATCGCGCGTTCAAGCAGGACGGGACGCTGGTGGCGGAATGCCGGCGCACGGCGTTCATGCGCCGGCGCGGGCCGGAGATCGTCTCCGTGTGAGTCGATGCGCTCGCTGCTCATGACGCCCGGCGACGACATGGGGGCGCTCGCCGCCGCGTTCGCGAGCGCGGCCGACGCCGTCGTCGTCGGCCTCGACGTCGCGCCCGGGCGGCGGGGCGCTGCGCGGACGAGCGCCGCGCGCGCGCTCGCCGAAGCCGCGCTGCGTCCAGGCGGTCCGCTCGCGATCGCGCGCCTGAACCCGCTTCGGTCGGGCGAGACCGACCGCGATCTGCAGGCGATCATGCCGGCCGCGCCTTTCGCCGTGCTGCTGCCCGCCACGGGCGGCCGGGCCGACGTCGAGCGGCTGTCGTCGAAGCTCGCCGTGCACGAGGCGCTGAACGGCGTCGACGACGGGCGTACCGCGATCGTGGCCTCGATCGATACGAGCGAAGGCCTGCTCGCCGCCGCGGCCTTGCGCGGCGCGGCCTCGCGCCTGATCGGCCTGGCGTGGGACGCGGCCGCGCTCGCGGCCGATATCGGCGCCGAGGCGGCTCGCGACGACGAGGGAGTCCTCGCTGGGCCGCTCCGGACGGCGCGGGCAATGACGCTGTTCGCCGCCGCGGCGGCCAGGGTCGGGGCGATCGACGCCGCGTTCCCCGGTCTCGACGACCTCGGCCGGCTGCGGACGGAGGCCGCCGCCGCGCGCCGGGTCGGCTTCACGGGCAAGCTCGCGCTCGATCCGGCCCAGGCGGCGATCATCAACGCGGCCTTCGACGGCGCGCGCCGTCCGGCGCGCCGCTGACCGGCGTTCACGTGTTGATTTAAAGAAAATTCAAGTCGTTCTGCCCAGCCTCTCGTTCATTTCGAGAGCTGTTCAGCCAGCGCATCGCTCGGCGTAACAACGCATGCTAATTTTACGTTGACATTATTGACTAAGAAAGCGCTTGTGGACAAAATTAAGATGGGATAAATGATCGTATACTCCCGATCATAGGGTTATTTCAGTGGCGGACGGACGTCCGGCGGCTCGATTTTTGACCACCAAACCACCGCTGCTGATGTATGCGGCGCTTCTGTTCTGTTTCGGGGTCGCGATGTACCTCTTCGGCGTCGCGCTGGGCGTGGCGCGCTACCTGCTCGGGCTCAACGGTTGGCTCCATCCGATCGACCAGACGATCGTTTGGTATAGCGGCATTCCGGTGACGATCGGCGTCGCCCTGGCGCTGCTGGACCTCTTCGTCCTGCTTTCGCACAAGCGCCCGGACCAGCCGATCCGCGTCGACCCGGTGGCGGACAAGCGGGTCACCGTCGCGCTGACCGCCTTCAACGACGAGAAGAGCGTCGGCGAGGCCGTCAGGGACTTCCGCTCCTCCCCTTTCGTCCGCTCCGTCATCGTCGTCAGCAACGCCAGCACCGACGACACGATGCGGGTCGCCGCGGAAGCCGGCGCGGACACGGTCGACGAACCCCGGCAGGGGTACGGCCATTGCGTCTATCGGTGCTTCAAGGAAGCGCTGGCGCGGAACGATTCGGAACTGATCGTCCTGTGCGAAGGAGACATGACCTTCAGAGCCGCCGACATTGAAAAGCTGCTCGCCTACGCGCCCCATGCCGATATCGTCAACGGAACGCGCACGGTCGAACGTCTGCGCGCCCACACGACCCAACTGACGACCTTCATGGTCTACGGCAATCTTTTCGTCGGCAAGCTCCTGGAAGCCAAGCATCTCGGCCGCGCGACCCTCACCGACGTCGGCACGACCTACAAGCTGTGCCGCCGGGACGCGCTCGCAGCCCTTCTTCCCCATCTCGATCCGGCGGTGAATCTCGAGTTCAACCCGCACTTCCTGGATCGCGCGCTCGAATACGGCCTGACCGTGGTGGAATGCCCGGTGACGTTCCACCCCCGCTGGGGCAAGAGCAAAGGCGGCAACGTGAACAATCGTCGCGCTCTGACGGTCGGTGTGCGCATGATGATCGGAATCGCGACCAACTGGAAGCGGGCAAAATGACGGCGCCAACGGCGGCCTCTCACCGGTCTCGCCTTTGTGTATCCCCGTTCACCCGACTGATGAAGGCGGGCGCGGGTTCCGCTTGGGCTGCGGCCGCTCGCGACGAGGCCGGTGTCGGCTACGGCCTCTTCGTCCGCACGAGGCCGGGGTCGAAGCCGCCTCAGCGGCGCACCGCGACCATGAACAGCCGCGGATAGGGAAGGAGGACCTTTCCATCCGACTGGGCGGGATAGGCGTCTTCGAGGCCCTCGCGATAACGCGCGACGAAGGCGCAGCGCTCGTCGTCGGAGAGCCGTTCGAGGAACGGCTGCAGGGCCGATCCGGCGAAGAAGTCGGCGACGCCGGCGGCGCTGTCGAACATGTAGACGTAGGTCGTCAGCCACAATTCGATCGCCTTCGAAACCGGCTGCAGCCACTCGTAATAATCGTCGACGGCGGCGATGTACGGCTGCGTCTTGGCGACCGGCACGAGGCGCGACGACCACGGGCCTTCGGCGGCGACCATGCGCATCAGCGCATGCGACGATTCGTTGGCGGTCGAGGGCATCTGCGCCGCGAACACGCCGCCCGGCGCCAGGGTCGACGCCAGGCGCGGGATCAGTTCGTGATGGTTGGGCAGGAAATGCAGCGCCGCATTGGTGAAGATGAGGTCGGGCGGCGCCTCGGGCGACCAGCCGGCGATGTCGCCGCGGGCGAACGTCGCGTTCGGGACGAGGTTGCGGGCGTGCGCCAGCATGGCCTCCGACGTGTCCAGGCCGACGAGCCGCGCATCGGGAAAGCGCCGGGTGAGAAGCCGCGAGCTGTTCCCCGGCCCGCAGCCGAGGTCGTAGACGAGCCGCGCCGCGGCGAGCGGGACCCGATCGAGCAGGTCGCGCGCGGCGCGGGTCCGCTCGTCCATGAACTTCAGATAGAGGCTGGGATTCCAGTCGCCCGAGGGGCGCGTTTCCATCTGGACCGACGCTGGCATGGTTCCGGACGACCCGTGAGCCGGCCGCACGCCGGCATTTCAGCATAATATAGTTGACAAAAGTAGTCAACTAATGGACCGCGCGCCCAGGTTCATGCCGTCATGCCCCACGGACTGTGACGCGGCTCACAGCGAACTGACCCGGCGGAAGTTAGCGCAAAAGAGGATCGTTCCGCCACGAGGGGGCGAAGGCGCTGCGCGAGAGCCCGTCTCCGATGGAGAGCGCTATGAACAGGATCGAAAAGCAGGCGGAGTTTTACCGCGGCTATCTGGCCGACGATCGCAGCCTCGCCGCCGTCGCCGCAGTCCTCGTCACCGGAATCGCCGTGTGGCTGCTGATCTACCTCGTCAGCCTCATCGGCCCGGCGCCGGGCCGCGGGGCCTTCCCATCCGCCTCCGGCGCCGGCGATCCGTCCGGGCCGGCCGCCGAACTCACCCAGCGCGCCCGCTGACGGCGAGCGCGGGCGGCGGTCCGCCCTCTCGGGGGTCGCCGCCGGAGCGCCTCCCGGATCGGCCGCGCCGGTTGCGCCGAGTCCCGGTTCCGCTGACGACGACCGGGCCGCGCCCGCTCCGCCGCCGGGGACCGCGGCGCGGAGAGAGAGGCCCGTCTCGGACGACGACCGGAGGGCCGCCGGTTGAGATTTCAGACCGGTGTGGGGCGGGTTCGCCGATCCCGGCGGCGCGCCCTGCGACGGGCCGCTCCGGTGTCGCCGCACGGTCGCGGCTGGCGACGTTCAGGGCTTGCACCCCAGCAAAAAAACTGGATGAATCGGGCGAACTCGTCCGGACCTCGCGGTCGCGCTCGCCCTGCAGGTCGCCTCGACGAGGCGCAGGCCCCTGGATGGGAAGGGAGAAGCGCATTGGCCGATTTGAATATAGATCCCGAATCTGGGGACGCTAAGGTTTTTGAATTGGGATTGACTCTCGCGGGAGCGATATCGGCAGGCGCGTATACTGCGGGGGTCTTGGATTTTCTATTCCAGGCGCTCGACGAATGGGACAGGCATCGGAACGATGAGGGCGTCCCGCAACACCGCGTGGTCATAAAGGTCATAACCGGCGCCTCTGCGGGGGCGATAACAGGCGCGCTGAGCGCCGTGGCGCTCGCCCGCGGTCTGCACGGTCGGGAACTGAGTGAAGCGGAGCGGAACGCATGCTATCCATCCTACCGCTCGCAGGCGCAACCCTATCGCTGCGTCTTGCCGGCGATCTGGCGTACCTGGGTCGAATTGCCGGACATGGCGGGTTCTGGCGAATCTCCTGGGTTTCTCGGGCGAGCCGACCTCGACCGAAGCGGCCTGGAGCTGACGTCGGTACTGGACAGCACCGTACTCGAGCGAATCAAGTCGGAAGCGATCTCGGCTCCGAAAGAAGCTGGCCAGCGCCACATCAATTCAACGGCAGATTACATTTCGAAAGAACTTCATATCTACATGACGCTGTCCAATATGCGTGGTATTCCCTACACGGTCGGGTTCGGCCGCCCCGAGAACCAGTATGGAATGTTGACTCACGGAGACCGCGTACATTATCTCGTCAAGGGCCTTGGCACGGCGGAATCGCGGCCGGCGGCCTGGCTGGAAGAAGACTCGAAGAACGCCGCCATTGTCCTTGATGTCGGCACGCTGCCTGCAGCGCCCGGCGAAACATCTCGGGACTGGGACGCCTACGGGTCGGCGGCGTTGGCGTCGGGAGCATTTCCCGTTGGCTTGGCGCCCCGCCTGTTATCCTATGAGGCTCGCAACTACATCGACCGGAAGCTGCCCATCAATCTGCAGCCGGGGGTGTTCGTCAAACCGTGTTTCCCGGACTCCCTGAAAGACGAATCCGCGCGGTTCGCCTTCCAGACTCTCGACGGTGGGATCGTCAACAACAATCCGTTCGACTACGCGCAGTACGCATTGTTCGGAGGCCCCCCAACGGAGGAGCACAAGAAGGCGGGGGATCGCGCCATCGTGATGGTGGCGCCGTTTCCCGACCCGCCGAAATTCCTTCCTGAGAATGCGCCGAAGCCAGGAATCGCCGCCATCCTCCGTGCGCTGTATCCCGCACTGGTCAATCAGGCGCGATTTCGGATTTCCGAACTCGCGCCGGCCGTGGACGGGCGGGATTACAGCCGATTTCTGATTTCGCCGCGGCGGCGCATACCGAGGACCGTTCGCCCGAATGATTCCGCCGAAAGAGCGCCCGAGGAGCGCTTCGCCATCGCCTGCGGACTGCTGGGCGGCTTTGGCGGCTTCCTCGACAAGTCGTTTCGAGCGCATGACTTTCAACTCGGCCGACGCAACTGCCAGCTGTTTCTTGCCGAGAGCTTCACGGTGCAGGCCAACGGGATCGTGCAAGGACGGCGCGCTGACAACGGCGAAGTCCCGGTGGTCCCGCTGGTCGGATCCGCAGCCGAACCGACGCCGCTACCCAGATGGCCGCAGCTCGAACGCGACGTCTTGGCTCGACTCGAACAGAAAATGCAGGCGCGTCTGGATGCGGTCGTGCCCGCGTTCATCGACGGACAGACGCGCAATCGGCGTCTCCGCTTCGTGATGCGCCGCGGATGGGCGTGGTTTCTGCGCAGGCCGACGCTGCGCCTCATCAAGGCCACGGTGCTCTACGACCTGGTGCGCAGACGACAGGTCGGGGACTACGAGCTGGATCAGGGGGTGATCGAACCGCTTCTGGCGCGTGGTTGCGGGCGAGACGATATCGCCGCAGTGATAGCGGAATTGGTCCATCCCGCCTTCCGGTTTCGCACCGAGGAGGGCATCGCGGGCGCGCTCGACCGAACCCCGGCGTTCGTGAGGGACATTCTCGTCGCGCTTCAGGACGACCGTCTTCCGACGCATTTGCGCAGCTGGCGCGACGTCGCCGGCTGGACGACCTGGGACGGCCGTCCCGGCTTCCTGGAGCGCCGAGCGATATTCCGAATTATCCTTCGGCGGTGGAATCGCCCGACCGTGGGGTGAGCGTGGTCGACGGAGGCTCCATACGGGCCGCCATCGCCCCGAGGTTTTCCGGACTCTCGCGCACCTGCGGCAAGATCGGCGCACGGGCCGGGTCACGCTCCAGACGTTGCGAGAACGCACGGGAACTGTCAGGGCGGGCCGTGTGCTCGAGGGCCCTCTCGAGGATCTCCGCCAAGGTCTGAGACATCGCCTCGCTCCTCATGATTTGCATGATAACGTATTATGACGCTCGGAGGTTCAAATACTCACCGCATTGTTCCGAGCCAGGACGGAGGCGAAGGGTGCCTTATTCCATGCGCGGCGCCAAGCTCGAAACGGACGGTGCTTCCGCCATCGGACCGGCGGTCGAGCGTGAATTGCTCGACGCTGCGAGCGGTCAGCGACAGCAGAAGGGCATGGTCGCCGGCGGGCAATTTCAGGCTGATCGCCCTGCCGCCCGGCTCCTTCCACAACGCGATTTGCCGGCTGGGATTCTCCCCGGGCATTGAAGATCGCGTTAACATGCCCAGGGAGGTGACGGTCAACACGGACGAACCGGGGTCGTCGGCGAGCGAGGTCGCATACCGGCCGGGCCATCGATTTTCGACCTGCGGACCGTCCATCAGCAAGGCCAGGACGAGATTGGGGCCAATCGCGTTCATGACTGTGAGCACAGGGTCGTAGCGCGCCAGATCCTCGCACACCAGAACCGACAACGCAGCGCCGGGACGAAACACGGTGATGAAGCAGTGGCGGTAGCCGACTTCGATCGCCTCCCACCAGCTCGCCTGCGGGTCGAGAACGTTCCCGAGTTGGTAACGCTTGACCTGATCGCCGTCCAGACGCCAACGGTGGTGCTTGGACTGGGAGGATCTCTGCACCACGGTGTGCGACAGCATCCGATACATCGAGGCCGCGTTCCGGGCGCGGCCGTTCTCCCTGTACAGCGTCCCGCAAAGCAACAGCTCGACGTCGGTTTTTTCAGCCAGTTCGTTCGCGACTTGCGCAGCGAAGTCGCTCAGCAGCGCAGTTTCGGGAAGGACGACGGCATGGACCGGCTCAATCTCGGAATGGGCGCGACCGATCAGGTCGATGATGAAGCGGCTGAAGTCCTGCGGCGTGGTCTCCGCCGTCCAGACGCTCGGGTTGAGCGCGAACGCCCGGTCACGGGACGCCGGCCGGGCGGCGAGCGGCTTGAAGCTGCTGCCGGGCAGCGTATACGGGAACGGAATGACGAGCAAATTGAAGGGCCTGAGTTGCTCCTCCTGTCCCGTTGCAATCCGCCAGTGCGTCGTCACGTGGCCTATCGAGGGCAAGAGCGCCACGTGGTGTGTGAGCGACCGTAGGGTGCAGCCGACGGAGGGCGTGCTGGCTTTGGGCTGAACGCAGGCGACAGCGGGCGGAACCATTGCGCATATGCTGTGCGGAACGAACGGTAGGTTGCGCCCTCCCATGACCGAAACGTCCGGCGTCGCATCCTGCTTCTTCAGCCAGGCGACGTGTTCCTCGAACACCACGTAAGCGGCGCCCGCTTCCGCGGCCTGCCTCGCCCCCGGCGTGAGATTGTCGCCGACCGGGAGCGGGAATCCCACGCCGGCGCAGGCGTCGTCCGCAATGGTGAGGAGCTTGAACACCAATGCCTTCCATCCGGAACTGGCGTCGCTGCCGTCGTCGAGCCGGGCTTTCTGATATCGACGCACCAGCGCAGACCAAGAGTCCTGGACTGCTTTCGGCGGCGCTCCGGAGTTGCGCCATTGTCCGCCGAGCTCCTCCACCTCCTTGCAGTGGTCGGGTCCGCAGACAAAACATTTATCCCAAGATGATGTAAATGCAGTATCGGAATAGAGCCCCGATCGCTCGGTGATGCTGGCGACCGCGGCGAAAAGGTCAGGAGGCCAGCTCGGCACACTATCCCAGCCGGTATCACTGCTGTTGCAGCCATCCGGCAACACCGCCTTCAAGGCGTCGAGAATAGTCGTCAAGATCGAAGCTCCAAAAAAATCAATTGTTGAAATATTGTAACCAATCGTGGATTGCTTGACGCAAGAAAGACAGACGGCGCGGCGGCCGTCAAGGCGCTCCCGTCTGATCCGTGGTCGCGGTCGTGTCGTGACGGGTGGATCATCGCGACGCACAGTCGACCTCACCGAACGTGGGGTGTGGCCGCGGGTCGACGAGCCATGCAGAGGTCCGCAAGCCCCGACCGCGCCGGCGGACCGCGCCCGGTCGAGTCGTCGGGCCACGCCGCCATTTGGCTCTCGACGGAACGGCGCCGCTCGCCGATAAGGGACGGCTGCGGACCCAGCGCCGGCGCGAAGCCCGGCCGACGCTGGCCAGACCGACTTCAGGCGTCCGTCGCGGCGCCGGCGTGGGGAGGGAAGCGAAGGTGAGCGCGTCGCTGAACAGGCGTTTGGCCGCGGGAGCGGGCCGATGATCGCGATGCCGGAGCCGGACCGCGCCGTGCTCGCCCGGCGCGCCGAGATCGTGGCGGCGCTGCGAACAATCGTCCCCGGCGAAGGCGTGATCGACAGGGCGGCGGAACTCTCCGCCTTCGAGTGCGACGGGCTGACCGCCTACCGGCAACCGCCGATGGTCGCCGTCCTCCCCGGAACGACGGCGCAGGTGGTCGAGGTGCTGCGCTACTGCGCCATGAACGGCGTCAAGGTCGTGCCGCGCGGCGCCGGGACGTCGCTCTCGGGCGGCGCCCTGCCGCTCGCCGACGGCGTCCTGCTCGGGATGGGCAAGTTCAACCGCATCCGCGAGGTCGACGTCGCCAACCGCTGCGTCGTGGCCGAGCCCGGCGTGACCAATCTCGCCATCACCCAGGCCGTCGAGGGGCTCGGCCTCTATTACGCGCCCGATCCCTCGAGCCAGATCGCCTGCACCATCGGCGGCAACGTCGCCGAGAATTCCGGCGGCGTGCATTGCCTGAAATACGGCCTGACCACCAACAACGTCATCGGCGTCGAACTGGCGACGATCGAGGGAGAACTGTTGCGCTTCGGCGGCAAGCATTTCGACGCCTCCGGCTACGATCTGCTCGGGGCGATCATCGGCTCCGAGGGCATGCTCGGCGTGGTCACCGAGGTCACGGTGCGCGTGCTGCCGAAGCCGCCCGGCGCGCGCGCGCTGCTGATCGGCTTCGCCTCGGTCGAGGGAGCGGGGGCCTGCGTCGCCGGCGTGATCGGCGCGGGCGTCATTCCCGGCGGCATGGAGATCATGGACAAGCTCGCGGTCGAAGCGGCCGAGGCCTTCGTCCATGCCGGCTATCCGCTCGACGCCGCGGCGCTGATGATCGTCGAGCTCGACGGCTGCGAGGCGGAGGTCGACGCCCTCGTCGCCGAGGTCGAGGCGATCGCGCTCGAGAACGGCGCGACGAGTTGCCGCTCGAGCCGGTCCGAGCGGGAGCGGCTGCTGTTCTGGGCCGGGCGCAAGGCGGCGTTTCCGGCGGTCGGCCGCATCTCGCCCGACTATTACTGCATGGACGGGACGATCCCGCGCCGGGAAATCGGCCGGGTGCTGCGCCGGATCGAAGCGATGGAGGGCGAATACGGACTTCGCTGCGCCAACGTGTTTCACGCCGGCGACGGCAATCTCCATCCGCTGGTGCTCTACGACGCCAACAAGCCCGGCGAACTCGACCGGGCCGAGGCGTTCGGGTCGGCGATCCTGCGGCTGTGCGTGGACGTCGGCGGCGTGCTGACCGGCGAGCACGGCGTCGGCGTGGAAAAGCGCGACCTCATGGACACGATGTTCACCGAAATCGACCTCGCCCAGCAGCAGCGTCTGAAATGCGCCTTCGACGCCGGGGGCCTTCTCAATCCCGGCAAGGTGTTTCCCCAGCTCTGCCGCTGCGCCGAACTCGGCCGCATGCACGTCAGCGGCGGCGCGCTTCCCTTTCCCGATCTTCCGCGTTTCTGACGGAGCCGGCGCCGGATGTCGACCTTTACCCCGTCGGACGCTCGCGAGACCGCTGAAACCGTGGCCTGGGCGGCGGCGGAAGGCCGCGCGCTCGAGATCGTCGCGGGCGGGACCAAGCGCGGGCTCGGCCGCCCGATGACGACGGAGCACGTGCTCGACGTGTCGCGGCTCGCAGGCGTCGTCACTTACGAACCTGCGGAACTGGTGCTTACCGTCCGGCCCGGGGAGAGGTTGGCGGCCATCGCGGCGGCGCTCGAGGCCGAAGGCCAGATGCTGGCGTTCGAACCGCCGGACTGGCGACAATTGCTCGGCAGTTCCGGCGAGCAGACGCTCGGCGGAATTGTCGCCTGCAACCTGTCCGGGCCGCGCCGGCTGCGCGCGGGCGCGGCGCGCGACTTCGTGCTCGGCTTTTCCGCCGTCAACGGCTTCGGCGAGACGTGGAAGGCCGGCGGCAAGGTGGTCAAGAACGTCACCGGCTACGACATGGCCAAGCTCCAGGCGGGCGCCTACGGCACGCTGTCGGTGCTGACCGAAATCACCGTCAAGACGACGCCGAGGCCGGCGACGTCGTGCACGCTGGCGCTCGCCGGGCTCGACGACGAGGCGGCGATCGCGGCGCTGGCGCGCGGCCTCAATTCGCCGTTCGAGGTCACCGGCGCGGCGCATCTGCCCGCTCGAAGCGCGCGCCGCTCGGGCGTCGGCGCGGTGGCCGGCGGCGCTGCGGCGGTCACCCTGCTGCGCCTCGAGGGGCCGCCCGCTTCCGTCGCCTGGCGCGCCGACGCGCTCGAAGCCCTGCTCGGGCGCGCGGTTCGCCTCGGCGACGCCGAGACCCGCGCCGTCTGGCGGGAGCTCGGCGCGGTCGCGCCGCTGCTCGGGCCCGGCCGGCGCGTGGTCTGGCGCCTGTGCCCGACCCCGAGCCGGGCGGCGTCGCTCGCCGGCGCCTGCCGCGCCGCCTTCGATTCGGCGGAGGTTTTTTACGACTGGGGCGGCGGCCTGGTCTGGCTCGCTCTCGATCAGGCCGAGGCCGCGGACGACGGCGGGGCCGCGCGCGTCCGCGCCGCGATCGCGGGCATGGGCGGCCACGCCACCCTGATCGCCGCGCCGGATTCGATCCGCGCCGCGACGCCCGTCTTCCAGCCCGAGGAGCGCGGCGTGGCCCTGCTGGGCGCGCGAGTGAAACGCGGCTTCGATCCCCGCGCCATCCTCAATCCGGGCCGGTTGCGCGAGGGCCTCTGATGCAGACGCATTTTACGACGGCCCAGCTCGAAGACCCCGACGTGCGCGAGTCGGAAAAGATTCTCCGCGCCTGCGTGCACTGCGGCTTCTGCACCGCGACCTGTCCGACCTACGCCCTGCTCGGCGACGAGCTCGACAGTCCCCGTGGGCGCATCTACCTGATCAAGGACATGCTCGAGACCGGGCGGGCGCCGACCGCGGAGGTCGTCAAGCACGTCGACCGATGCCTGTCCTGCCTCTCCTGCATGACGACCTGCCCCTCGGGCGTGAACTACATGCATCTGGTGGATCACGCCCGCCACCACATCGCGGCGACGTTCAAGAGGCCGCTCATCGACCGGGTCATGCGGCGCGCCCTCGGCCTCGCGCTGCCGCGTCCAAAGCTGTTTCGCGCGCTCATGCGGGCGGCGGGTTTGGCGGCGCCGCTCGCCGGGCTCCTGCCCGGGCGCCTCGGCGCGGCGCTGAGCCTCGTTCCGCGCCGGCTGCCGGCGCCGTCGCCGGTCGATCGGCCGCAGGTTTTCGCGAGCGAAGGCGCGAAGGCGCGGCGGGTCGCGCTGCTCGGCGGCTGCGCCCAGCAGGTCCTGGCGCCCGAGATCAACGAGGCGACGATCCGGCTCCTCACCCGTCATGGCTGCGAGGTGGTCGTCGCCGCGGGCGCCGGATGCTGCGGCGCGCTCACCCATCATCTCGGGCAGGACGGACAAGCCTTCGCCCGGGCGAACGTCGTCGCCTGGACGCGGGAGATCGAGCGCGGCGGGCTGGACGCCATCGTCGTCAACGCCTCCGGCTGCGGCACGACGGTGAAGGACTACGGCTTCCTGTTCCGCAACGATCCGACCCTCGCGGCGCCGGCCGCCGTGGTCGCGGCGCTCGCCCGCGACGTGACCGAACTCGTCGACGAGATCGGACTTCTCCGGCCCGCCGTCGCGGTCGGCCGTCGCGTCGCGTATCACAGCGCTTGCTCGCTTCAGCATGGCCAGCGCGTTCGCGATCAGCCCAAGGCGCTGCTGCGCGCAGCCGGTTTCGTCGTGGTCGAGCCGCCGGAGGCGCATCTGTGCTGCGGCTCGGCGGGAACCTACAACCTGCTGCAGCCTGAGCTCGCGACGCGGCTGCGCGACCGGAAGGCGGCGGCCCTCGAGAGCGTCTCGCCGGACCTCGTCGCCGCCGGCAACATCGGCTGTCTGACCCAGATCGCGGCCGGCACGGCGCTTCCGGTGGCGCACACCGTCGAACTGCTCGACTGGGCGACGGGGGGACCGAGGCCGCGCAGCCTGCCGGCCTGAACCCCGAGGCGTCGGTCTTCGTTTACTTGAGCGTCGAGGTGGCGCTCGCGATGCTCGCCACCGAGCCGATCGTGCCGATGCCGCCGCCGATGATCCCGAACACCTTCTGCACTTCCGTCGAGGGCGAGTTCGACACGTAGAGGAAATCGCGATTGGCCATGCGGAAGTTCTGCTGCAGGAACAAGCTGTTCGGGTCGGTGAGGTCGAGCCGGTAGACGACCGGCGTCAGGCGGCCGGGACGGACCAGCGGACTGGTCGGCGCGAACTGGCGAGCGACCGAATCGGGCTCGTAGCGGAAGATGAAGACGCCGCGCGGGTCCGATCGGTTGTCCTGCAGCCCGCCCGCCTTGGCGAGCGCTTCGGCGAGCGAAATTCCATCGGCGTTGAACGGGATTTCGGCGTTGGAGCCGGTCGCGCCATAGGCGATGAACGTCTGCGGGTCGTGAACCAGCGTCAGGGTGTCTCCGGGATGGAGATAGATGTTTTCCCGCGGGTTGTTGACGATCGTGATCAGCGGAATGCGCGAAGTCGTCGAACCGCGGGAAAGGTCGACGAAGGTTTCGTTCACCGGCGCCCGGATGCCGCCCGCGGTCGCCAGGACGTCGAGCAGCCGGTCGCCCTTGACGGTCAGCGGCACGCGCGCGCCCGCAGCGACCTCGCCGCCGACGCTGACGGAGCCGCCGGCCGTCTTGGTGATGTTGACGAGGACCTGCGGCTGGATCGCCTTGCCTTCCAGCGCGCGCTCGATCTGCTGCTGAACGGCGCGGGTCGTCTGACCCGCCACGTGGATTCGGCCGGCGTAAGGCATGGTGATGCCGCCGTCGCGGCCGACCACCTGTTCCGGAATCGTCGCGCTGTTCGAACCGGTGCTCGCCGTAGCGCCGCTCGTCGTGGTGGCGGCGGCGGACGAGAACAAGCCGCCGGCCGCGGCCTCCCAGACCGTGATCGTGATGGCGTCGCCAATTTCGATCGCGGGTTCGGCCGAGGGCTGGCGGTCGCCGAACTGCGCCGACAGGCTGCCGAATCCGTGCCGCCTCAAGGCTTCGACGGCCGTCGGCGTAATGTCGACGACGAGATATCGCTGGCTCTGATCGGTGTCGACCTGCCGGGCGGAAACATCTTTTGCGCTCGGTCCGGAGTCCGGCAGCGAGGAGCATCCGGCGAGCGCAAGCACAACGGCGCCCGAAAGAGCGCCCGCAAGACCCAGTTTCCCTGATCGCCCCATGAACGGCCCCATTTCGACTTCCCCGTCTATCAAGCCGGACCGGCTCTGGCTACGCCCCCACCGACCCGCGGATGCGCACACGCAGACGGGTGTTGCGAAAATGACACGGCTGGAGAGGAGCTTCCGCTTTCCAAGCGACAATGTTAGCGACGACGAGATACCACCTCTTCGCAGGAAGTCGACGTATATGGAATTCACGCGGCAGCTCTGGATGCGTCACCTACTGCTGATAATTACCGTAAAACTAATTTCAGATCGCTTCGATATCTATGTTCGACGCTGTAGTCGCCGTTTCTCACGGCAGAGGCGAATCAATACCTTGGTTCACTCCGGTTGCTTGGGCAGCGGGTTGACATTGCGGCGAAACTTCGATCAAACAACCGGGCGCGCCCGCCTTGGGCCGACGAGGGTGGCGGCTCGAGGCGGCGCAATGACGAGCCTCGTCGGTTCTCGGGATGCGTGGGTCTGGACGGTGCGCCGTAACTTGGCTTCCGATGACGTGCGTGCGGCGTCGCGGAGGCGGGCGATGGCGTCCACGGACGGGCAGCAAGCACCGTATAAAATTTGTAATTTTGTTGCGCGCGCGGAACGTTTAATGCGATAAGGGAAGGTGCCGGTCTCCGATGAACGGACGCAAGTGATGGATTTACTTCCGATTTCAGGCGACGAGCCAAAATATAGAGGTCCGTCCGCCGCCTCCAGCCCCCGCGACCTTTCGGAGAAGCAGGACGCTGTCGACTCGGATATATCCACCGATTGCTTTGAAACCTTGCCTCGGATGCAGGAACAGCGCGCCTTTTCTGCGGAAATTAAGCGATTGGGTCATCGACACCCGTACTTCCTGGTCCATGAAGGCCGCGCCGGCGCCTCGACCGTCGTCGACGGCGAGTCGCTGATCAACTTCTCCTCCTACGACTATCTGGGTTTCAATCAGCATCCCGACGTGCATCGAGCGGCGGTGGAGGCGGTGGGGCTCTACGGGGTGTCGCCATCCGCCAGCCGGCTGGTCGCGGGCGAACGGAAAATCCACACCGATCTCGAACGCGCGCTGGCCGAGCACTACAGCCAGGACGCCAGTCTCTCGTTTGTGAGCGGATACGGGACGAACGTCAGCGTAATCGGCGCGCTGATGGGCCCCAAGGATCTGATTCTGTTCGATTCGTTGGCGCACAACAGCATCATCGCCGGGGCGAAGCTGTCGGGAGCCAAGGTCAGGTCGTTTCCGCACAACGACCTCGACGCGCTCGACGCCGCGCTGCAGCGGCGGCGCGGCCTGTATCAGCGTGTGCTGATCGTCGCCGAGGGGCTGTACAGCATGGACGGCGACGTCTGCGACCTGCCGAGGCTGGTCGACATCAAGACGCGCCACCGCGCCATGCTGATGATCGACGAAGCCCATAGCCTGGGCGTTCTGGGCCGCCATGGACGCGGATCGTTCGAACGCTTCGGCGTCGACCCGCGATCGGTCGACATCTGGATGGGAACGCTGTCGAAGACGCTCGCCTCGTGCGGCGGCTTCGTCGCCGCGTCCTCCACCCTGATTGAATTTTTCAAGCACAACGCCGGCGGGTTCGTCTTCAGCGTCGCGCTCGCTCCGGCCTTCGCCGCAGCGGCGCTGGCGGCCCATCGGCTGCTGCTGGTGAGCGGGGAGCGCGTCGAACGCCTGCGCGAGAACGCCGGGTTGTTCAGCCGCCTCGCCCGCTCGCAGGGCCTCGACCTGGGCGAAAGTCTCGGCGAGGCGGTCATTCCCGTCATCGTCGGCGACTCCGTTCGGGCGGTGGCGGTGAGCTCCAATCTGCTCGGACGGGGCGTCAACGTTCAGCCGATCATCTACCCGGCGGTCCGCGACGGCGCGGCGCGACTGCGTTTCTTCATCAGCTCCGAGCATTCGCGAGAGCAGATCGAAGTCGCAGTTCTCTGCCTCGCTGAAGAGTTGAGACGGGCAGGGACGGAGCAGGGGCCCGTCGCCCAGCGGGGTTCGCGATGAACGGCTTTGAAGTACGTCCCGTCCGCGACCGCGCGGGGCTCGATGATTTCATCGTCGCGGCGCGGCGGGCCGAGGCGTCGAACCGGCAGTGGGTCGAGCAGGTGCACGACGAGGCGCGGCAAATGTTCGACGCCAAGTCGATTTTTCTGAAAGAGAACGCCGTTCAGCCGTTTGTCGCCTATCGCTCGGGAGAGCCGGTCGGCCGGATCGTGGCGACGGTCGACGCCGGACACCAGAAAAAATACGGGGATCGCTGCGGATTTTTCGGATTCATAGAATCGATCGACGATCCGGCCTGTTTTGCGGCGCTGTTCGGGGCCGCCGAGTCCTTCCTGCGCGACAAGGGCATGGCCCTGTCGCGCGGGCCATTCGGGCTGAACGTCAATGGAGAAACCGGGCTGCTCGTCGAGGGCTTCGACCAGGCCCACATCATGCAGACGAATCACTGCCCGCCATACTATGGCGACGCCATCGAGACCTTGGGTTACGTCAAGGCGACGGATCTTTACGCGCTGATGTGCGCTGTTCGGGAATCCAACGTCCCGGAACGGGTGGCGCGTGAGATCGCGAAGGGGAGGGCGCCGAAGATCGACATTCGCACCGCCTCCTATCGCAATTTCTTCGGCGACCTCCACACGCTGATCGACTTCTACAACGACGCCTGGTCGGAGAATCGATGGGCGCTGCCGATGAGCCGTGCGGAAGCGGATTTCACCGGCAAGATGATGCTGCCGATCGCGAGGCCGGGCTGGATCTATTTCGCCTCCTACAAGGGCGAACTCGTCTCCGTCATCGCGCAGGTGCCCGACGTCAACGAGGCGCTTCAGGGGCTCGACGGAAAGTTGTTTCCGACCGGCCTTCCCACGCTGCTCTGGCGGCTGCACGTTCGGGGAACCCGGCGAGCCCGCGTCCTGCTCGCGGCGACCGCCAAGAAGTGGCGCGACACGATCGTCGGCGTCGCGGCGATGGGCCAGCTGATGGCGCGATCGATCGCCGACGCCCGCAAGGCGGGCGTCGAAGAGGTCGAGTACAGCTGGATCCTCGAGGACAATCGGGCCGCCCTCGCGCCGGTCATGAGCCTTCCTGCGCGTCGCACGCGAGTTTTCAGGATTTACGAAAAGCAGCTCTAGGCCGCCGGTTTGCGACAATGGGGCCGTCATCGGCGGGAATCAGGCGGAACATGACGAAAGATCATAGCGAGCAGGCGCCGGGCGCGACGACCGAAAGCGGAGACATCCGCGCCGACGTCACGCGGGTATTGAAGGACATCATCGCCCGGCGCACGCAGCGGGACAGCGCCGGCTGGACGGAACAGACTGAGCTCAAGGACACCGGGCTCGACTCGTTCGATGCGATCGAATGCATCTTCGAGTTGGAAGAGCATTACACGGTCGACATCGACTTCAACGCCAACAATCCGGACACGAAGCTGGAAACGATCGGCGACTTCATCGATCTGGCGACCCGCGCCATCGTTGCGGGGCCAAAAGGGTGAGGCGTGTCTTGGTCGCCGGCGTCGGCGTGATTTCCAACGCCGGGATTACGCCGGAGGCGTTCTGGGATTCGCTCGTCGCCGGCGAGGGTCATTTTTCCACGCCGAAGCTCGCTCCCGGACTGTCCATGCGCGTGGGCGCCGTCGAAGACGAGACCCACTTGCAGGGCTTGCCCGTGCGCTCGCTCGCGGCCCTGGATCGGTCCGGCGGCTTCGCCGTCGCCGCCGCCTGCCGAGCGCTCGCCGACGCCGGGATGCGATGCCCGGTGGAGGACCCTGAACGCGTCGCCGTCGTCCTTGGAAATGGGGCCGGCGGGCAGGAGGCGATCGAGGCGCAGTACAGACGCGTATATCTCGAAGGGAAAAAACCGCATCCGCTGACGATCGTCCGCGGGATGGTCAGCGGATGCGCGAGCCAGGTGTCGATGGCGTGCGGCGCACAGGGTCCGTGCTTCGTGACGTCGAGCGCCTGCGCCTCGTCGACGCACGCGCTCGGCGTCGCGGCTTCGCTGATCCGGGCTGGCGTCGTCGACGTCGCGATCGCCGGCGGGACGGAAGCCTTTCTCACCGAGGGTTCGCTTCTCTCCTGGGAAGCGATGAAGATCGTCAGCCGGACCAAGTGCCGTCCTTTCTCGAGGACCCGTGACGGGCTCGTGATCTCCGAGGGCGCCGGCGTGCTCGTCCTCGAGTCGGAAGACCATGCCCGCGCCCGAGGCGCCAGACCGGAGATCGAACTGGCCGGGTTCGGTTCGAGCGCCGACGCCGGCGATCTCCTGCAGCCGTCGGCCGACGGAATGCGCCGCGCCATCCTCGCGGCGCTGCGCGACGCCGATCTTTCTCCCGGCGACATCGATTACGTCAATGCTCACGGGACCGGGACGCGCTCGAACGACATCACCGAAACCGAGGCGATGACCCGGGTGTTCGGCCGCGACGCCCGCCCGCCCGTGTCGTCGACGAAGGCGGTCACCGGCCACGCGCTCGGCGCCGCCGGAGCATTGGAAGCGGTCGCCACGGTCCTGGCGATGCGCCGGCAGGTGGCGCCGCCGACGGCGAATTACGACCAGCCCGATCCCGAATGCGATCTCGATTGCATCCCGAACGCCGCGCGCGCCATGCGGATCGACGCCGCGCTCTCGAATTCGTTCGCCTTCGGCGGCCTCAACGCCACGGTGGCGTTCCGTCGCAGCGGCGCGTGAGCGGCGCCGGTGATCGGCTGGAGCGACATCGTCGACGCTGAGGGTTCCCTCGATCTCGGCGCAACCGACTGGCGGGCGCTCTCGCAGGCGCAGGTCGACCTTTTCGCCCGGGCGACCGGCGACGCCCAGTTCCTTCACGTCGACCCGGAGCGCGCGGCCAGAGAGGGACCATTCGGCGGCGCGATCGCGCACGGGTATCTCCTCGTCTCGCTGATGCCGGCGCTCCTCGCGCAGCGGATCGTCCTGCCCCCGGGAGCGGCGGTCGTGAACTACGGGCTCGACAAGCTGCGCTTCGCCGATCCGGTCCGGGTCGGGGCGCGGTTTCGCGGACGGTTCGTCGTTACGGCCCGCAACCGGCTCGGGCCGGGGAAAACCCTGGTGAAGGCGCGCGCCGCCATCGAGGTCGAAGGCGCCGCGCGGCCCGCCGTCACGGCCGATCCGCTGATCGCGCTCGTCCGGTTGCGCGACGCCTTCCAGACCCCGGAGGGCGCGCCTCCGGCGGCGGCGCCGGCATGACCTCGCGTCCGGTCCTGTACGACCTCACCCGGCTGTTCTCGCGCGTGTTCAACCGGACCCCCAACGGGATCGATCGCGTGGATTTCGCCTTCGCCGATCATTTCCTCGGCGCGCGGGGCGCAACCGGCTACGGCCTTCTGATGACCCCGATCGGTCCGCGGGTCTATTCGCAGGCGGCGGCGCGCGAGGTCGTCGACCTCGTCCGTCGCCACTGGGGCGAGGAAGTCGTCCCCGATCAGGACCGGCATCTGACCCACGTCTCCGCAGCGCTGCGCGACGATTCCCCGGAGCGCCGCTTCTCCAAGGGCCGCGCCGGCCAGTTCGCCGAGTCGCTGCGATGGATGGCGCGCCACGGCGTCTGGCTCGGGCAGGCGCCGGGGCGGCTCGCGGCCGACGGCGCCGTCTATCTGAACGTCAGCCAGTACCTGATCGATTTCGACCTCTGCCTGCGCTGGCTCGGCGCCAACCCCGCCATCGACGGCGTGTTCTTCCTGCACGACCTGCTGCCGCTCCAGTTGCCCGAGTATTTCCGGCCGACCGAATATCGGCGGCACGAGCACAGACTCAGGGGCGTCGCGCGCCGCGGACGCGCGGCGATCGTATCCAGTCAGTCGGTGCGGTCCGCGCTCGCGCGTCACATGGCCGGCCTCGGCAGGCCCGACCTGCCGATTCTGGTGGCGCCGCTCGCGCCCGACCCGACGTTCTCGACCGTCGAGACGGCCGCGACCGCCGACCCGGAGGCGCCCTATTTCGTGATGTGCGGCACCATCGAGCCGCGCAAGAATCATCTGTTGATTCTGCAAGTCTGGCGAGACCTGGTCGCGCGTTTGGGAGACCGCGCGCCCAAGCTCGTCCTCGTGGGCGAACGCGGCTGGGAGAACGAGCACATCATCGACCTGCTCGACCGCAGCGTGTCGCTGCGTCGGCACGTCGTCGAAGTGTCCGGACTGCCGACGCCGAGCCTGAAGCGGCTGATGCTCGGGGCGAGAGCGCTGCTGATGCCGTCGTTCGGCGAAGGCTACGGCCTGCCGATCGTCGAGGCGCTGGCCGCCGGCGTCCCGGTCATCGCCTCCGACATTCCGGTGTTCCACGAGATCGGCGGCGGCCGGATGACGATGATCGATCCGACGGACGGTCCCGGCTGGCTCGCCGCCATCCGCGCCTATGCCGACGACGCCGGCGGAGCGCGCACGCAGGCTCTGGCGCGCCTGAACGGCTACCGCGGCCCCGCCTGGGCGTCGACGCTTGCGGCGGTCGAGAGCTTTCTGGCGGGGTTGCCCGAGGAGAGGGGTCGCTGCGGGGCGCCTTCGGAGGCCCGCAAGACCGAGGCGGCGCTTTAGTGTTCGGCCGACGAACGCCTGCTGGCGGGCCGCCCGGGCGTCGCCGAGTTGTCGGCTCGCAGCGGCTCCTGGATCGCAGCCCGGAATCGGCGCCTTGCGGCCCTACTCTTGCTGTGGCATTGACAGTGTTTGCGCCGAGTGAACGCATTTCCACGGGATCGAGTCCTGCGCGGGGGGACGGGGTATCCCGTCGTATGCGTCAAGACTGGTCCGGGTCGAGGCGGGTTGAAATCATGACGTTCAAGCGGTCATATTATGACACCCGCATCCACAACAGCATGCTCTCCGGCCCGGAACGTCGTCTCCTGAACTGGACCGTCGAAAACCTGCCGGAGTGGGTCACACCCAACATGATGACCTCGCTCGGCGTGTTCGGCGGGGCGGTTGTCTTCTTCGCATGCGTTTCCGCCAACTATAATCTCAAGTTCGCCTATGTCGCCATTCTCGGCCTGCTTCTCAACTGGTTCGGGGATTCTCTGGATGGCTCTCTCGCCCGGATGCGGGGATTGGCTCGGCCTGCCTACGGATTCTATCTCGACCAGTTCGCCGACGTGGCGTCGCATTTCCTCCTGCTGTTCGGGTTGGGGCTGTCGCCCTTCATGCATCTGAGCCCGGCGCTGATGGCCCTGCTCGGCAGCATGCTGCTGATGTTTTACGATCTTCTGCAACTTCCGTTCAGCCGCACGCACCAGCTCGCTTACTTCGGCTGGGGACCGACGGAGCTGCGGATCGTCATTGCGGCCGGGTTCGTGTTCGAATCCGGGATGGGAATCCACTCGGTGACCAGCCCGTTCGGCACGCTCACGCTGTTCGATCTGGTGGGAATGATCGTATTCGTGGTGGCCGTCGCCAGCGTCGCGAGGGCCTTTTTGATCGACAGTCCGCGTTTCGCCGCCCTGGAGCGCCGCAAGCAAGTCTCGCGGCCGGCCCGGCCGGATCTCGTGACCCTGCGCGCGGCGGGCGAACCGGCGCCGGCGAACCGGACGACCGTAGGGTCCTAGCCGAGGGGGCCTCCCCCGTGCCGGCTCTCATCCTCGAGGCGTCGCTCGTCGCGGTCGTGGCGGGCGCCTTCGTTCTTCACGTGGCGACGGCAGCCATGACCGTGCGGCGACTGCGCTCGCCGAGGGAGCCGGACGGCGCTCTCCTCGCAAGTCGCCCGTCCGTGAGCGTCATCGTTCCGATCGTCGCGCTGGGACCGGGAGAGGTCGCGACGGCGCTGTCGGCGTTCGGAATCGGCTACAGCCGGTTTGAACTCTTGTACTGCGCGTTCCGCGCCGACGAGCCGGGCCTCGACGCGCTTCGTCGCCGGATCGCCTCCGCGCCCGACGTGAACGCCAGGCTGCTGATCGGCCGCGAGCGCCGTTCCGCCAACCCGAAACTCGACAACATGGAAAAAGGGTGGGCGGCGGCCCGGTCCGACTACCTCGCCATCGTCGACAGCAATGTCGACGTTCCCTCCGACCTCATCGAAAGATTGCTGGCGGTTTGGGACGAGTCGACCGGATTGTCGTGCTCCATCCCGATCGGCGTGAGACCCACGGGATTCTGGGCGCATGTCGAATGCGCTTTCTTGAATACGTTCCAGGCGCGCTGGCAACTCGCGGCCGACAGCCTCGGCGCCGGCTTCGGCCACGGCAAGGCGATGCTGGTGCGCCGGGACTTTCTCGCCGCCCGCGGCGGTCTTCAGGCCCTGCATTTCGATGTCGCCGAGGATTCGGCGGCGACCAAGATCGTCCGGGCCGCCAACCTCGGGGTCAGACTGGTTCAGCGTCCCTTCGAGCAGCCGCTCGGCCGCCGTGAGGCGACGGCGGTCTGGAACCGCCATTTGCGTTGGGCGCAGCTGCGCCGCCGCTCCTTTCCGCAGGTGTTTTTTCTCGAGGCCTTCGGGACCGTCGGCGCGCCGCTCGTCGCCGGGCTCCTGCTGGCGGCCTGCGCCGGCTGGCCGCCGCTCTGGGCGGCGCTCATGATCGCCGGATCGTGGTATGCAGTCGAAGCCGGGCTGGCGGTCGCCGTGGGCTGGCCGTGGCGGCCGATATCGTTCGCGGCCTGTCTGGTTCGCGACGGCATGGCGCTCGCCATGTGGCCGGTGGCGCTCGTCAGGGCGAGCTATTCGTGGCGAGGCCAGTCCGTCGAACTGGCCGATTCCTCCCGTCTGTCGGCTGCGACGGGACGCCGCCGCCAGTTCTGAAACACGAGCGCATGTCCGCCCCGCGCGGGCGTCCCGGCGGCGAAGGGTTCGCAGGCGTCCCGGCGCAGGGACCGGCGCTTCGCCAGGGCGCGCCGAGCCCGGCCGGTTTTCGAAACAGCAGTGGGAAGGGAGTTCGCATGCCTCGGGCGATCGTCATCACCGGCGCGAGCAGGGGTCTCGGGCGCGCGCTGGCGGTCGAATACGCCGCCCCCGGCGTCGCGCTCGCCCTGATCGGGCGCGACGCGGCCGCCCTCGGCGCGGTGGCGCGCCTCGCGGAGGCGAAAGGCGCGCGGGTGCGGATCGGCCGGATCGACGTGCGCGACCGCGACGCCCTCAGCGCTTTCCTGGTCGAGACCGACGAAGCGGACGCGACCGATTGCCTGATCGCCAGCGCCGGAGTGACGATGGTCACGCCGCGCGCCGGCGCGGTCGAGGATCTGACGCGCGCGCAAGATCTGTTCGACGTCAACCTCAACGGCATGATGAACACGCTGGCGCCGCTCGCGCCGCGCATGCGGGCGCGCCGGCAGGGACAGATCGCCCTCTTCGGCTCGATCGCCGCCTTCGCGCCGCCGCCGGATTCGCCGAGCTACGCCGCCAGCAAGGCCGCCATCGTCGCCTTCGCGCTCGCGACCCGGGCGCTCTACCACGCCGACGGCGTCTCGGTCAGCGTCGTCTGCCCGGGGTTCGTCGACACCGACATGACCGGCTCGTTCGACAGCGCAAAGCCCTTCCTCCTGAGCGCCGAGGACGCCGCGCGCCGCATTCGCCGCGGCCTGGCGCGCCGGCGGGCGGTGATCGCGTTTCCCCGCCGCCTCTATTACGCCGCGCGGTTTCAGCAGCTGCTTCCGGAGCCGTTGCGACGCCGCATCCTGCTGGCGTTCCGCGCGACCGCCCGGCCCTGAGGCCGGCGAGCGAGGCGTGCGCGCCGGGGATAGGATCGGGTTCGACAAAATGTGCATGTTGACGAGTTGTCTGCACGATCGCGTCCGCGAATCGGCGACAAGCAAATAAATCGCCTTTAATTTTTCGGTAATCCTGTTCTCACTGAGAATACCGCCTATGTAAGGATTGTCATCACAAAATATTGTCTACGATGGATACAATTCTATCGCCAGACAATCAGACCAAAATAGAAGACAAGCGGCCATAAATCCCAGAAAATAGCGGCGCGGCTTGCCGAAGACAGTCAAGGAGGAAGCAAAAGTGAACACCAGGGAACGCAGGATTCGCGAACTCGCGTATCGTCTATGGGACCATGCGGGCAGGGCGGAGGGCGGCGGCGAGGGATACTGGTTGGCCGCGACTGCGGAGGTCGAACGCAACGAGGAAGCGGGCAGGCGAAAGTCAGGCGCCCCCGTTCGCAAAGCGACCGACATGCGCTGTGAAACGGCGGCGGATTGGGGACTGCGAGGGCGCGACCCGAGCTTCTGACTCGGCTCTTGCGCGTCCGTGGGGACGATGAGCCTCGGCCCACGACAGCGGTCGACGGGGCGCGGACCTTCCCGTTAACATTGACATGGAAAATTAACCCGTGATGAAACAAGCATCAGACGAACGCCAAGCCTTGTTGATCTGGGCAAGAGCGCTCGACGCTGCGGCCGAGGCGGCTCAGGCGAAGATCAAGGCCACGCTCGCGGCCAATCGCGTTGAAGTCGGGAAGAAACGGAAGGCGGTTTACGGCGAACAGCCCGTGGTCCGCTTGTGATGCTCTTGTTTCTGGAACGGGGACGCAAGCGGAGGAGGCGGATCGAAGCGGAGGCGGAGTCGTTGATCCGACGCCTCGGTCCGGGGGCGTTCGATGCGGCTCACGAGAGGGAGCGCAAGGCCGAGGCGTTCGCCTCGGTGAGATATTGGCGCTCGGTCAGGAAGGCGATCGCACGCGAGACGACGGCCGAGACGCATCGGCTCAGGGATGCGCCCCCCGACACGGGGCGTCCGCCAGCCGGTCCGTGAGCGGCGCAGGCCCCTGCAAGGGCATGCGACAGGCCCAACCGATTCTGGGCTCGGCGCGAGCCGCCTCCCGGGTCGGCAGGCGCGCGTCCCGACCGCGCCAGCGAAACGGGCCCGCAGCCGCGCCGGACGGAGACCGGCGCAAGGTTGGCGCTGCGAGCGTCCGGCTGATAAGACGCGGCCAATACGGAATCCCCCGTTTCGAGCCGACGGATGCCCCTGGCGTCGACGAGCGACAACCCGGCTCCTCCCGGCGCGATCGAGCACGCCGTCCGGACGGCCGACGGCGTGCGGCTGCGCGCGGCGCGCTGGGCGCCGGCGGGCGCGGCGCGCGGCACGGTGGCGATCTTCGGCGGGCGCGGCGAGTTCATCGAGAAATATTTCGAAGTGGCGCGCGACCTGCTGGCGCGCGGCTTCGCCGTCGCGGCGCTCGACTGGCGTGGCCAGGGCGGCTCGGAGCGGCGGGTTCGCGACGCGAGCAAGGGCCATGTCGACGACTTCGCCCAGTTCGGACGCGACCTCGACGCCTTCACAGCGCAGGTCCTCGCGCCCCATTGTCCCCGGCCGTGGATCGGCCTCGGCCATTCGATGGGGGCGGCGATCCTGCTCATCCTCGACGCGGACGGGCTGCGTCCGTTCGAGCGGCTCGTGCTGACCTCGCCGATGATCGCGGTCAAGGGCGTCGACCATCGCGGCTTCGCCCGCTTCGCGATCGACGCGCTCGGCGCGCTCGGACTGGGCCGCGCCTTCGCGCCGGGAAACGCGCGACAGACCTTTTGGGCGCGGCCGTTCGCAGGCAACGTCTTCACCACCGATCCTGGCCGCTTCGCCCGGATCGCGCGCCTGCTGGTCGAGGCGCCGCACCTGTTTCTCGGCGGCCCGACGATCGGCTGGGCGCGCGCCGCCTTCCGGGCGATGCGCCGGTTCGACGATCCGCGGGTCGCCTGGGGCGACGGAACGCCGGCGCTGATCGTCGCCTCCGGCGCGGACCGGGTGACCGATCGCGCCGCCGCCGAGCGGTTCGCGGCCCGGCTCGCGCCGGGAAGCCTGGTGGTGATCGAGGGCGCCGAACACGAGATCTTGATCGAGCGCGACGCGCTGCGCGACCAGTTCTGGGCCGCCTTCGACGCCTTCGTCGCCGGCGCGCAATCGCCCTCGCCGCCGGCGGCGCCCTGAATGACGGGGGGGACGATCCGCAACCCGGACCGGCTGGCGGCGATCGTTATCGCCGCCTTCCTCGTCGCGCGGCTGGTCTTCGCGCTCCTCCTCGGCCCCGGCGTCGACGAAAGCTACACCCTGGCGATCGCGCGCACGCCGGCGCTCTCCTATTTCGATCATCCGCCGCTGCATCAGTGGATCGCCCATGCCGCGGCGAGCGCCTTCGGCGAGGGCGTCGGGGCGCGCCTGCCGTTCCTCGCCCTGTTCGCCGTCACGGGCTGGATTTATTATCGCATGACGGCGGATCTGTTCGGCCCGCGGGCGGGGATCGTCGCGGTCTTCGGCCTCGACGCCGCGCCGTTCTTCTTCGCCTCCGCCGGGACCTGGATCGTGCCCGACGGACCGCTGCTGTTCGGGCTCGCCGCGGCGGCCTGGGCGCTCGCGAAGCTGTTTTTCGGTCCAGGGAGCGGGCGGGCGACGGAATGGGCGCTGTGGCTCGCGGCCGGCGGCGCGCTCGGCCTCGCCGGCCTGTCGAAATACAGCGCCGCCCTCGCGGTCGTCGGGGTCCTCGCCTTCGTCGCGATCTCCCCGGGGCGGCGGCGATGGTTCGCCGACCCCGCCCCTTACGCCGCAGCCGCGCTGGCGCTGGTCATGATCGCGCCGGTCGTCGTCTGGAACGCCCGGCACGGTTGGGCGTCGTTCGGCTTTCAGGGCGCGCGGGGGGCGGCGGGATCGGGCCTGAAGCCGGCGCAGGTCGCCGCGATGGCGCTGGGCGAGGTCGCCTATCTGTCGCCCTGGCTCGCGGCCCCGCTCGGGCTCGGCCTGATCGCGGCATGGCGGAAGCGCGCTGACGAGCGGCGGCTCTTCCTTCTCTGTCTCGCCCTGCCGCCCATCGTCGTCTTCACCCTGACGCCGCTCTGGGGCGCGCGCGGGCTGCCGCACTGGGCGATGCCCGGCTGGTTCTTCGTCTTCGCCTTGATGGGCGCCTGGGTCGAGGACGCGCACGTGACCGACCGGGCGCTCGGCCGATGGGGGTTGGCCTGCGCTGGCGCGCTGGCCGCGATCGCCGGACTGGTCGCCGTCGAGGCCCGGACCGGCTGGCCGCTGCGGCTCCTCGCCCCGGGCGCCGCGGACCCGACGCTCGAGGCGCTCGACTGGGGCGCGCTTCGCGACGCGCCGGCGATGCGGCCGCGCCCCGCCTTCGTTCTGGCGCAAAAATGGTCCGACGCCGGCAAGATCGCGCTCGCGCTCGGACCCGAGACCCCCGTTTTCGTGATCTCGGACGACCCGCGCGGCTGGGCTTTCGTCGCCGGCGAGAGCGGCCTCGCGGGTCGCGACGGGGTCCTGGCGACCCGGGCGCCCGACGCCGCCGCGGCCGCGGCCAGGGCGGCGGAGATCGCCGGTTCGCTCGGCCCGCCGCAGGCATTCCTGTTGACGAGGGGCGGAGAACCGGCGATTGCGCTCACGCTCATTCCCGTTCACCGCTTGACGCGTGCGCTTCCCCTCCCTTATCCGGGCGCGCCCGGCGGTTGACCCGTCGCGAGAGGCGATCGAGGTGAATTCAGACCTGATGCCGGCGTCCGTGTCGCCGACCGTTTCGGTGATCGTGCCGACCTACCGGGAATCCGCCAACGTTCCGGCGCTGTTCGAACGAATGAAGGCCGTCCTCGACGGCCTGCCTTGGGAAATGATCGTCGTCGACGACGACTCCCCCGACGGCACGGCCGACATCGCCTTCGCGATCGCGGCCTCCGACCGGCGCATGCGCTGCCTCAGGCGGGTGAACCGGACCGGCCTCGCCGGCGCCGTGATCGAGGGCTGGATGGCGTCGAGCGCCGATTTCGTCGCCGTCATCGACGGCGACCTGCAGCACGACGAGACGATCCTGCCAAAGATGTACGGCCTGATCGAAGCCGGCGCCGGCGATCTCGCGGTCGGGACCCGCATCCGCGAGGAGGCCGAGGGCGGGCTGTCCCCGTCGCGGCAGGCGTTGAGCGATCTGGGCAAATGGGTCTTCCATCGCATCGCCGGAACCGCGGTCTCCGATCCGATGAGCGGCTTCTTCATGATCCGGCGCGACGTCGTCGCGCGGCTCGCGCCGCGCCTGTCTCCGGACGGCTTCAAGATCCTGGTCGACGTGGTCCTGTCGGCCGGCGGCGGCCTGCGGATCGTCGAGGTTCCGTACCGGTTCCGCAAGCGCACGGCCGGCGAGTCGAAGCTCACGCCCCTGGTCGGCCTCGACTTCCTGGGTCTCGTCATCCATCACGCGACCGGCGGCGCCCTGCCGGTGCGCTTCGTCCTGTTCGCCCTCATCGGCCTCGTCGGCCTCGGGGTTCACATCCTCGTCCTGTCGGCGTACCGCACTCTTGTCGGGCCGGCGGACTTCCAGGCGGCGCAGATCGTCGCCACGATCGTCGCCATGGGGAGCAACTTCGTGCTCAACAACGAGATCACCTATCGAACCCACCGCTATCGCGGGCCCGGCATGATCGGCGGCTTCGTCGCCTTCGCGCTGGCTTGCGGGGTCGGCGCCCTGGCCAACATCGACGTCGCCTCGATGCTGTACCGGTCGCACCAGACCTGGTGGCTTTCCGGCCTCTCGGGCGCCGCGCTCAGCGTCGTCTGGAACTACGCGGTCAGCAGCCGTCTCGTCTGGCGTCCGCGCCGCGGCCGCTGAGCGGGAAGGGAGCCCGACGGGCCATGATCGGCGACGCCCTCGACGCATTTTCCCAGATTGTCTCGCCGCCGTTCCGGCGCGTGATGGCGAAGTCCCTGGCCCTGACCGCGGCGATCCTGGTTCTCGCCGGCGTCGGGCTCGACCGGCTGGCGTTGTCATACGTTCACGTCGAGACGTCCTGGCTCGGCGCCCTGCTGTCGGCGTTCGTCGCGCTCGGGCTCGTCGTCGGCATGATTGTTCTCGCCCCGCCGACGGTCTCGCTGGTGGCGAGCTTCTACCTCGACGACATCGCCGCGATCGTCGAGCGCTCCCTCGATCCGCGCGGCGTCCCCGGCCGTCCCCTGCCGCTGTGGCCGTCGCTCGTGTTCGGGCTGCGGTTCGCGCTGCTGTCGATCGTCGTCAACGTCGCGGTGCTCGCGCTCACGATCTTCACCGGCGTCGGCCTCGCGGCGTTCTTCGTGCTCAACGGCTATCTGCTCGGCCGCGAGTATTTCCAGCTTGCGGCGATGCGTCACATGTCGGCGGCCGAGGCCCGGGATCTGTTCGACCGTCATTGGCTGGAGGTGTTCGCGGCGGGGGCGATCGTCGCCGCGCTGGTCGCCGTGCCGGTCCTGAACCTGCTGACGCCGCTGTTCGCCACCGCCTTCCTGACCCGCGTCTACAAGCGATTCGCCTGATCGCCGGGCGCAGGGAAGCGTCGGAGACTCGCGTCCCGAGGGGCCGCGCCCTCGCCGCGCCGTCGCCGAACGAGCCCGCGCTTGGCCGCGAAAACCCGCGTCGTGAGCGGTTCGGCTGCGGCGTTCGGCGGTCTGCGTGCGAGCGGCCGCTGGACGCCGACGGCGCATTTGTATGATAATTGTGTTGGCGCGACGCCCGGGCTCGGATATTGCCGAGAACCGTCGACGGGAACGGTCGTCGGCCGGAGGAAAGACGAGGCGATGGGAAGCGGGAGCGACAATCCGTGCGCCGGGCGGGCGACGCGCCCGCCGCCGCCCGGAGTCGGGCCGAGGCGAGCGCGCTCCCGTCCGGAATGCGAACCCGCCGCCCCCCTGCAACCGGAGAGAGCCGGTCCGCGGCAGCGAATTTCGGAGCGCGCATGTTTACCCTAGGTCTCGATTACGGCACGAACTCGGTCCGGGCGCTGATCGCGCGGTGCGCGGACGGAGCCGAATACGGCGCCTGCGTCATCGACTATCCGTCCGGCGCGCAGGGCATCCTGCTCGACGCGAAGGACGGGCTGCTCGCGCGGCAGAGCCCCAGGGACTACCTTTACGGCCTCGAAGCGAGCGTGCGCGGCGCGCTGGCCGCCGCCTCGGCGCGGCCCGATTTCAGCCCGGCCAAAATCGTCGGGATCGGCGTCGACACCACGGGTTCGAGCCCCCTGCCGGTGGATGCGCTGAACGTCCCGCTGGCGCTCGACCCGCGTTTCAGCGCCAACCTTTCCGCCCAGTGCTGGCTGTGGAAGGACCACACCGGCTGGAGCGAGGCGGCGAAGATCACGGAACTGGCGCGCGCCATGCGGCCGCAATACGTCGCCAAATGCGGCGGCGTCTATTCCTCGGAATGGTTCTGGTCGAAAATCTGGCGCTGCCTCGCGGTCGCGCCCGAGGTGTTCGAGGCGGCCCATTCCTGGGTCGAGATCGCCGACTGGATCCCGTCGGTGCTCGCCGGCGTCACCGACCCGCGCGCGATCAAGCGCGGCGTCTGCGCCGCCGGGCACAAGGCGCTCTACGCCGACGACTGGGGCGGGCTGCCCGACAAGGCGTTCCTGAGCGCGCTCGATCCGCGTCTCGCCGACCTGCGCGACCGGCTGTACGAGGAGGCGTGGGACGCCGACACGGCCGCCGGCGCGCTCACGCCGGAATGGGCGGACAGGCTCGGCCTGACGGCGGGGATTCCCATCGCCATCGGCGAGTTCGACGTCCATTACGGGGCGATCGGCTGCGGGGTGCGCGAGGGCACGCTGGTCAAGGTGATCGGCACCTCGACCTGCGATTGCGCGGTGGTGTCGGCGAGCGAGGAAGTCGCCGACATTCCCGGCATCTGCGGCATCGTCAAGGGCGCGATCCTGCCCGGCTTCTTCGGCATCGAGGCCGGCCAGTCGGCGGTCGGCGACATCTTCAAGTGGTGGGTCGAGGGGGTCTGCCGCGGCGACGCCGCCCTGCATGCGGCCCTGACCGCCGAGGCCGAGCAGCAGAAGCCCGGCCAGAGCGGCCTTCTCGCGCTCGACTGGAACAACGGCAACCGGACGATCCTGGTCGACCAGCGTCTCACCGGGCTGATCCTCGGCCAAGACCTGTACACCAGCCGGGCCGACGTCTATCGCGCCCTGATCGAGGCCACCGCCTTCGGGGCGCGGGCGATCATCGAGCGCATCGCCGAGTACGGCGTCAGGATCGACCGGGTCGTATGCAGCGGCGGCATCGCGGAAAAGAATCCGCTGCTGATGCAGATCTACGCCGACGTGACCGGCCGGACCATGCATGTCGCGGGCTCCAGCCAGAGCTGCGCCCTGGGTTCGGCGATCGCGGCCGCTGTGCTCGCCGGCCAGCATCCGGACTTCGCCGCCGCGCAGGCGGCGATGACCAGCCTCAAGCCGGTCCATTATCAGCCGATCGAGGCCAACCGGACGGTCTACGACCAGCTCTACGTCCTCTATCGCCAACTCTACGACAGTTTCGGCGGCCTCGACCGCTCCGCCGACCTCGGCCGGGTCATGAAGGACCTGATCGAGATCAAATACGCCCAGCGCGCCGCCGCCTGACCTTCAACGACGAAAGACTCCCATGATTCTCGAAGCCAAACCCGAAATCTGGCTCGTTT
Source organism: Roseiarcus fermentans (assembly GCF_003315135.1). GTDB lineage: Bacteria > Pseudomonadota > Alphaproteobacteria > Rhizobiales > Beijerinckiaceae > Roseiarcus > Roseiarcus fermentans. The sequence continues at coordinate 44,177 of NZ_QNRK01000003.1, read as the reverse complement.
GCGGCTCCCAGCACCTGTACGGGGCCGGGCCGCTGCGGCAGGTCGCCGACAATGCGCAAAACGTCGCGGGCGCGCTCGACGCTTCGCCGAAACTGCCGCTCAAGGTCGTCTACAAGGCGCTTCTCACCACTCCGGACGAGATCGTGAAGCTGTGCCAGGAGGCGAACGCCGACGTCAATTGCGCCGGGCTCATCCTGTGGATGCACACGTTCTCGCCTTCGAAGATGTGGATTCGCGGTCTCAACGTCCTGCAGAAGCCTTTCGTCCATCTCCACACGCAGTTCAATCGCGACCTGCCGTGGTCGACGATCGACATGGACTTCATGAACCTCAACCAGTCGGCGCACGGCGACCGCGAGGCCGGCTTCATCCACACCCGCATGCGGCTCGGGCGCAAGGTCGTGGTCGGGCACTGGTCCGACCCCGAGGTGCACGAGCGCATCGGCGCGTGGATGCGCGCCGCCCACGCCTGGGCCGACTGGCAGGGCGCGCGGTTCTGCCGGTTCGGCGACAACATGCGCCAGGTCGCCGTCACCGAGGGCGACAAGGTCGCGGCGGAAATGAAGTTCGGCTTCTCGACCAACGGCTACGGGGTCGGCGATCTCGTCAGGACGGTCGACGGCGTGTCGGACGGGGAAGCGGAGGCGCTCGCGGCCGAGTACGAGGAACTCTACACGGTCGCGCCGGCGCTGCGCCGCGGCGGCGACCGTCACCCGTCGCTCGTCTACGGCGCGCGGCTCGAACTCGGCTTGCGCGCCTTTCTCGGCAAGGGCGGATTCAAGGGCTTCACCACCACTTTCGAGGACCTGAACGGCCTCAAGCAGCTTCCCGGGCTCGCGCCGCAGCGGCTGATGGCCGACGGCTTCGGCTTCGGCGCGGAAGGCGACTGGAAGACCGCCGCGCTGGTGCGCGCCATGAAGGTCATGGGCGACGGGCTGCCGGGCGGAACCTCGTTCATGGAGGACTACACCTACGACCTGCCGCCCGACGGCCATCTCGTGCTCGGCGCGCACATGCTCGAGGTCTGTCCGACGATCGCCGAGGCCAAGCCCTCGCTCGAGATCCATCCGCTGGCGATCGGCGCCCGGGAGGATCCGGTCCGCCTGGTGTTCAACGCGCCCGCCGGCCCGGCCCTCAACGCGACGCTGATCGACCTCGGATCGCGGTTCCGGCTGATCGTCAACGAGGTGACGGCGGTCAATCATCCGGTTCTGCCGAAACTGCCGGTCGCGCGCGCGGTGTGGGAGTGCAAGCCCGACTTCAAGACCGCCTGCGCCGGCTGGATTCTGGCCGGCGGGGCGCATCACACCGGGTTCAGCTACGCCGTGACCGCCGAGATGCTCGAGGACTTCGCCACCATCGCCGGCATCGAATGCGTCCGGATCGGCGAGGGCACGACGCTGCCGGCGTTCAAGCAGGAACTGCGCACGAACGAGGTCTACTACTACCTCGCCCAGGGTTTTCGCGCCTGACCGGGAGCCGTCGAGCCATGTCGCAGTTCACCGAACTCAAGCGCGAGGCCTACGAGGCCAACGTCGCCCTGCCGAAGCACGGCCTCATCAACCTCACCTTCGGCAACGCCAGCGTCGTCGACCGTGCGCGCGCCGTGTTCGCGATCAAGCCGAGCGGCGTCGATTATGCGGCGCTCACGCCGAACGACATGGTCGTGGTCGACCTCGAGGGCCGGACGGTCGAGGGCGCTCTACGGCCGTCGTCCGACACGCCGACCCACCGGAAGCTGTTCCTCGCGTTCGGATCGATCGGCGGCGTCGTCCACACCCACTCCTCGCACGCGACCGCCTTCGCCCAGGCGGGGCTGCCGATCCCGATCTTCGGCACCACCCACGCCGACTACTTCAACGGCGAGGTTCCCGTGACCCGCAAGATGACGGCGGCCGAAATCGCCGGCGCCTACGAATGGGAGACGGGAAACGTGATCGTCGAGCGGTTCGCGGCCATCGACCCGGCCGACTTCCCCGGCGTCCTGGTCAATCGCCACGCGCCGTTCGCCTGGGGACCGAGCGTCGCCAAGGCGGTCGAGACCGCGGTGGCGATGGAATGCATCGCGGACATGGCGTTGATGTCGCTGACGCTGGCGCCGAAGCTCGGACCGATCGAGCCCGAGCTTCTGGCGAAGCATTTTCGCCGCAAGCACGGCGCCGGCGCCTATTACGGGCAGACGCGGTAGCCGCGGGCGTCCCGCCGCCCGGGAGCGCCGGACGCGCTCGCTCCCAAGTCGCAAATCAGTCTCGAAACGGGGTCGCGCCCCTGCGCGAGCGGCGCAAACGCCTAGCCCAGCGCGATCGACATGCCGCTGAGGTCGATCGAGAACATCAGCCCCATCTGCCGCCCGTGCAGCTTGAGGACCACCCCGCGCGCGTTGGTGAGCTGCGCGACCGATCGGCCGCCGGCGACGGACATTCCCGCGCCGATCGCCGAATAGATGCCCTCGATGTCGGCGGGCTGGCGCAGATGGTAGGCGCTGCCGACGAGATCGGTGCCGGAGGCGCCGATGGTCGCGCCGGCGCTCACGCCGCCGATCCTCAGCCGGAAGTCGGTTCCCTCGAAGCGCAGGATCCCGCTGCCGACCGACGCGCCGAAAATGAAGCCGGCGCTGAGGATGCGGATCGAGATCGATCCGGTCGCCGCCTCGGCGGAACCGAGAAGCGCGCCGGAGGCCAATGCGGCTCCGGACACGATGAGAGAACGACGCGTGATGGCGTTCATGGAACCCCCGGGGTGCGACTCACGGCCGAAAAACACTGGCCGAAGCCCTGTTTAGACCCCGTGATCGAAGCTTGACAAGCCGGGCGGCGAAAGCCGGTCCCGCTTCTGTCGGCCTGGCCGGTCACACCGCGCCGATGCGCATGAGGTCGTGGAAGTGCACGATTCCGACCACCTCGCCGCCGTCGACCACGAGCAGGGCCGAGATCTTCTGGCTGATTCGCTCCAGCGCCTCGGCGACCAGCGCGTCCGGCGCGATGGTGCGGGGTTTCCGCGTCATCACCTCGGCGACCGGCGTCTCGAGCGAGAAGCCGTTGCGGATATGGCGGCGCAGGTCGCCGTCGGTGACGATGCCGACGAGCTTGCCGTCCTCGAACGCCGCGACGCAGCCAAACCCCTTGGAGGACATTTCGACGATCGCCTCGGCCATCGGCGCGCGCGCGCCGATGCGCGGAATGCGCTCGCCCGCGTGCATGACGTCGCGCACGTGCTGCAGCTTCGCCCCGAGCTTGCCGCCGGGATGCAGGTCGCGGAAATCCCGGGCGGTGAACCCTCGGCTTTCCAAAAGCGCGATCGCGAGCGCGTCGCCGAGCGCGAGCTGCATGGTCGTCGAGGTCGTCGGCGCGAGGCCGTTCGGGCAGGCTTCCTCGGCGGTCGGCAGCGTCAGGCGGATGTCGGCCTCGCGGCCGAGCGCGCTCGCGGGGCTCGCGGTCATCACGATCAGCGGGATCGCGTAGCGCTTGGCGAAGGTGACGATGGCGGCGAGCTCGACGGTTTCGCCCGACCACGACAGGGCGAGCACCACGTCGCCGTTCAGCACCATGCCGAGGTCGCCGTGACTGGCTTCGGCGGGATGGACGAACGAAGCCGGCTGGCCGGTCGAGGCGAGCGTCGCCGCGATCTTGCGCGCGATGTGGCCGGACTTGCCCATGCCGGTGACGATGACGCGGCCGCTGGCGGCCGCGATCGTCTCCACCGCCCGGGAAAAAGCGGCGCCGAGCTCGCCCTCGCCGGCTATGCGCATCGCCGCTTCGAGGGCTTCGAGGCCGCGGCGTTCGTTGTCGAGGGTTCGCAACGCCGAAAGGACGGCGCCGGACTGTTCGTGAATCATGCGGGTGTCTATCACCGCCGCGCGCGGCGGCCAATGGTCTGGGCCGCCCGCGGGCGAGCGGGCGGCGAGGCGGGCCGGTCAGCCCGCCACGAAACCGAGCTTGCGCAATTCCTCCTTGAGCCCGGCGGCGAGGTCTTGCCGGCTGAGCGCGAAGGCGATGTTGGCGGCGAGGAACCCGAGCTTCGAGCCGCAGTCGTAGGTGGTCCCCTCGAACCTCACCCCGTGAAACTTTTGCTTGCGGGCGAGCTGGATCATGCCGTCGGTCAGCTGGACCTCGCCGCCTGCGCCCTTGTCGACCAGCTCGAGGATCTGGAAGATCTCCGGCTGCAGGATGTAGCGCCCGGAAATGATCAGGTTGGACGGAGCTTTGCCCGCTTTCGGCTTCTCCACCATGCCGGTGATCTCGCAGGCGCGGCCGTGATCGGCGCCGATCGCGACGACGCCGTATTGGTGCGTCTCCTCGGGCGGAACCTCCTCGAGCGCGAGAATGTTGCCGCCGAATTCGTTATAGGCCTCGACGCACTGGGCGAGGCAGCGGCCGCCGCCGCCGCCGGGCTTGGTCACCATGTCCGGCAGCAGGACGGCGAACGGCTCGTCGCCGACGATGTCGCGCGCGCACCAGACCGCGTGGCCGAGGCCGAGGGGGGCCTGCTGGCGGGTGAAGCTGGTCGCGCCGGCGGGCGGCAGGTCGGCCATCAGGGCGGCGTAGGCGCCGTCCTTGCCGCGCCGCTTCAGCGTGTCCTCGAGCTCGTAGGACGAATCGAAGTGATCCTCGATCACGCCCTTGTTGCGGCCGGTGACGAAAATGAAGTGTTCGACGCCCGCTTCGCGCGCCTCGTCCACGATGTATTGCAGAATCGGGCGATCGACGACCGTCATCATCTCCTTGGGGACGGCCTTGGTCGCGGGCAGGAAGCGGGTGCCGAGGCCGGCGACGGGAAGAACGGCTTTGCGGATCGGCTTTTTCATGGATTTTTTCGTCCCTGAAAGCGCCCCACAGCGGGCGCCGGTTTGGTAACGTCCGAATCAGTCACCGCTTAACAAATCCGGTCGCGGCCCGCCATGCGGCTTTCGACGACAAATTGCCGGATCGCGGGACGGCAGAATGGAAGGGCGATCGAATGAGCGTACTGGTCACGGGCGGCGCCGGCTACATTGGCGGACACATGACCCTCGGCCTGCTCGACGCCGGGGAGGAGGTGGTCGTGCTCGACAACCTCTCGACCGGCTTCGACTGGGCGGTCAAGGAACCGGCGCGCCTCGTGGTCGGCGACATGGGCGACGCCGATCTCGTCGCACGGCTGATCGAAGAGCACGCGATCGACGCCGTCGCCCATTTCGCCGCCAGGATCGTCGTGCCGGATTCGGTCGTCGATCCGCTCGGCTACTATCTCAACAACACCGCCAAGGCGCGCACGCTGATCGAGACGGCGATCAACGGGGGCGTGAAAACCTTCATCTTCTCCTCGACGGCGGCGGTCTACGGCGAGACCTCGTCGGAGCCGGTGTCGGAGGAGACGCCGCTCGCGCCGATCTCCCCTTACGGACGCTCGAAGCTGATGGTCGAGTGGATGCTCGAGGACGCGTCGCGCGCCTACGATTTCCGCTACGTCGCCCTGCGCTATTTCAACGTCGCCGGCGCCGATCCCGAAGGGCGGCTCGGCCAGTCGACGCCGCGGGCGACGCATCTCATCAAGCGCGGGGTCCAGACCGCGCTCGGCATGTATCCCAGCATGGAGATTTTCGGGCAGGACTATCCGACCCGCGACGGCACCTGCATCCGCGACTACATCCAGGTGACCGACCTGATCGACGCGCATTTGGCCGCGCTCCGCTACCTGCGCGACGGCGGCGAGAGCATCGTCTGCAATTGCGGCTACGGGCACGGGCAGACGGTCAGGGAGGTCGTCGACGTGGTCAAGCGCGTCTCCGGCGTCGATTTCAAGGTGGTCCTGTCGCCGCGCCGCGCCGGCGACCCGGCCGCCATCGTCGCGCGCGCCGACCGCGCCAGGAACACGCTCGGCTGGCGGCCGACGCGCGACAATCTCGACGCCATCGTGCGCCAGGCCCTCGACTGGGAGCGCCGTCTGCACAACAGCCGGCCGGGACGCGAGCCGTAGCGCAAGCAAAACGCGCGCGCGGGGGCGGCCGTCGCGCCGTCCCCGCTCGCGCGCCGGGGACGGCGATCGCCGCCGGTTCAGGTCCGCTCGATCGTCTTGGCCGCCTGGTCGAGGGCGTCGACAATCGCCTGGACCTGCTCCGGGGTCGCGTTGCGGGCGCGCAGGCGGAGCCGGGTCGCCGCGCGCAGGTTCATCATGGCGCGAATGACCGAGCCCATGCCGGCGCGCCCGAGCGCCTCCTCGCGCTCGGAGAAGCGGGCGAAGATGGCGTCGACCTCGGGCTTCGACCGGGCCAGCGCCGCCTCGCCCTCGGGCGTGACGCCATAGAGCCTGCGGCCCTGCTCGTCCTGGCTGGTCGCGGCGTAGCCCATCTCCTCGAGCATGGTGAGGGTCGGATAGACGACGCCCGGGCTCGGCGAATAGTCGCCGCCGACCCGCTCCGACAATTCCTTGATGATCTCGTAGCCGTGGCGGGGTTTCTCCGCGACCAGCGCGAGAATGACGAGCTTGAGCTCGCCGCCGTCGAACATGCGCCCTTCGCGCGGGCCGTTCCCGCCGCCGCCGCGTCGGCCCCAGCCGAACGGGCCGTGTCCGGGTTCGCGATGGCGGCCGTGGCGGACATAATCCTCGAAATGACGATGGAACATGAGTTGGTTCTCCCTTGCAGGACATATCCAAGATATGTCTCATCAAAAGATATATCTTATAGCGCCGCGCGCAAGATCCGGGCGCGCGAATTTTCCGCTGCCCTCCCGGCCGGGCGCGCGCGTCTCCCGGCCCCGCGCCGCCCCATACGGGCAGCCGCCCCGGCGCGGCCGAGTCGAATCATTTCTTCCGAAAATCAGAAATCCGTGCTATACGTCCAATCGTCCGCCCTTTGAACGCGCAGTCGCAACCGGCCTCCGCGCGCCTCGGCACGCTGTTTGACAGACGGAGGGTGATGACGGCGGGAGGCGTCATCGCCCCGCCTCGGCGTCGACAAACGCCCGCAAATTCCGCCGCAAACCCTTGGAAGACGACAAAACGCGCCCGGGACGAAAAGGCGCGCTGGCGGCGTCGGCCGGCGCCCGACGGCGTCATGCGCCGGACCGGCGTCAAGAGCGGCCGGGTCGCGGTCGGGGCGATCGGGTCGCGTCGGCGCCGTTGGTCGCGGCTGAACCGGCGGCTCCGCCGCCCGCACGCCGGATGCCGGCCTTCCGGAGATCGCTCGGTCGCCTCGCCCGCACGCGGGCGCCGCCGAACGCCGTCATCGCGCCGACGGCGCAAACGCCGTCGTGGCGGTTTCAGCCGCCCGGAAAAGTCCGTGCAACGTATTGAAAACGCGAGAAACAGGCTCGGGGTTGGGGCGTCTGTCGCCCGGCCGTCGCGGGACGACGGGCTGGCGCCGCCACTGAGCCCGGGCGGACCCGAGGGCGGAGAGTCGCCCGGAAAAATCCGCGCAACGTCTTGAAAAGGCTCGAAACCGGCGCGGGTCTGGGGCCCCGCCGCCGGGCGTAGAGCTGTCGACACGATTGGGCCACGCCTGGCCGGCGAGGCCAACGCTTTCCTCTCTCTTCCGCGAGAGCGGCGGCCGGGCCAAGCCCGGCAGGGCGAGGGTGAAGAACGCCGACACACGGCGGTCCAGGGGCCGCGACAGCAGCAAAGCGGCCTCTGGATCGCATCGCTTCGCTCGCGATGACGGCGCTCTTCACGCCCGTCCCGGCAGGGAAGCCGCCCGGAAAAATCCGCGCAGTCCCTTGAAAACGTTCGAAACCGGCCGATCTCGGCGGCGTCAGGGCCGGATCTGGCCGTCGCCGCGCACGCGGTACTTGAAGGTGCAGAGCTGCTCGACCCCGACCGGGCCGCGGGCGTGCATGCGGCCGGTGGCGATGCCGATCTCGGCCCCGAAGCCGAACTCGCCGCCGTCGGCGAACTGGGTCGAGGCGTTGTGCAGGACGATCGCCGAATCGACCTCCTTCAGGAACCGCTCGGCCGCCGCCTCGTCCTCGGTGACGATGCAGTCGGTGTGATGCGAGCCGAACGTCTCGATATGGTCGATTGCGGCCTCGAGGCTGTCGACCACCCGGACGGCGATGATCGCGTCGAGATATTCCGTCCGCCAGTCCTCTTCGGTCGCGGGCGTCACCCGCGAGTCGGCGGCCTGGGCCGCGGGATCGCCCCGCACCGCGCAACCCGCCCCGATGAGCGCCTCGATCAGGGGCTTCAGCAGGGCCGGCGCCGCGTCGCGATGGACCAGCAAGGTCTCGGCCGCGCCGCACACCCCGGTGCGGCGCATCTTGGCGTTGACCAGGATCTTCACCGCCTTGTCGCGGTCGGCGCCCCGGTCGACGTAGACGTGCACGATGCCCTCGAGATGAGCGAACACGGGGACGCGGGCTTCCCGCTGCACCCGGTCGACGAGGCTCTTGCCGCCGCGCGGCACGATGACGTCGAGCGTCCCCCCGAGGCCCGCCAGCATCTCGCCGACCGCGGCGCGCGACGCGGACGGCGCGCGCGAGATCGCCGCTTCCGGCAGCCCGGCTTCGCGCAAGCCCGCGACGAGGCAGGCGTGGATCGCGGCCGACGAATGAAAACTGTCCGAGCCGCCGCGCAGCACCACGGCGTTGCCGCTCTTGAGACAGAGCGCGCCGGCGTCGGCGGTAACGTTGGGACGGCTCTCGTAGATGACGCCCACGACGCCGAGCGGCGTCGCCACCCGCTCGATCGCCAGGCCGTTGGGTCGGGAGAAGGTCGCGAGCACGCGTCCGACCGGGTCAGGCAGCGCCGCGACCTCCTCGAGGCCGCGCGCGATGGCCTCGACGCGGCCTTCGGTCAGCGCGAGGCGATCGAGAAACGCAGGCGTCAGTCCTTTGGTCTCGCCCTCGGCGAGGTCGCGCGCGTTGGCGGAGAGAATCGCCGGCGCGCGCTCGCGCAGGACGCGGGCGGCGGCGGTCAGCGCCTGGCTCCTGCGCTCGGACGGCGCGTTGGCGAGCGCGCGGGCGGCGGCGCGGGCCTGCCCGCCAATGGCGCGCATGGCGGCGCGGACCTCGGCCTCGGGCTCGACAATCTGGACGGCGGCGGACATGGACCCTCCGATCACGGCCGATCCGCACCATCTAGCGGAGGGTGCGGCGAAACGCCACCCCGGCCGGTTGGGCGTCGCCGAGGGGCGTCAGCTCTTCGGCCGGAACGCGACGCAGAATTTCGGGTTCGTCTCCAGGCGGGGCCCGCCGATGAGGTCGATGCAATAGGGCGTCGCGGCGAAGACGGCGTCGAGGCACGTGCGGATGGCGGAGGGCTTGCCCGGCAGGTTGACGATCAGGCACGATCCCCGGGTTCCGGCGATCTGGCGCGACAGAATCGCCGTCGGGACCTCGGCCAGGCTCTTCGTCCGCATCAGTTCGCCGAAGCCCGGAAGGACGCGGTCGCAGACCGCTTCGGTGGCCTCGGGCGTCACGTCGCGAGGGCTCGGTCCGGTGCCGCCGGTCGTCAGGATGAGCGGACAGCGCTCGGCGTCGGCGAGTTCGATCAGCGCCGCCTCGATCTGGGCTCGGTCGTCCGGCGTCAGCCGCCTGACCGGCCGCCAGGGGGTGGCGAGCAGGTCCGCGAGCGCCGCCTCGATGCCGGGGCCGCCCTTGTCCTCGTACACCCCCTGCGAGGCCCGGTCGGAAATGGTGAGAACGCCGATGGGGATGTCGGGCACGTGCAGTCTCTCGAGCAGAAGGAAGCGAACGGCCGGCCCGATCGGGCGGAAAGCTCGCCGGCCGCCTTCGCTGTCGCGACGAAGGCTAATGTCTGACGACGATGTAGGTGTAACCGATTCCGGCGACGATGAGAACGACGGCGAGCGCGTCGAGCCAGAGGTAGCCGCGCTGCAGCGCCACGTTGCCGACCTGGTTGGCGATCGCGAAGGCCGCCGCCGGCAGCATGAAATGCGCCAGCACCTTGAGTCCCCCCTCGGTGAACATGAAATACGTCAGCACCAAGCAGGCGAAAGAGATCACCGTGACAAAATCATATACGGTCTTCATGGAAAACCCGCCCCAACCCAGCTTCATCGAATTCGCGATCGCGGAAAACCGACCGCCTTCCTCAAGCACCACTCGAAGTCCCCTGCGTCGCTCGTCGCGCCGCCGCAACCTTCCGCCCCCGCCTCCGTCTCCAGAGCGCGCGCCGCCTCACGTCGCGCTCGGCGCCCCTCGGGAAGGGGGAAACGCCCGGCGGATCAAGTAGCCGGTCCCGATGAGCACGGTGTCGAGGAGGAAAAACAGGACAAGCGCGAATACGAACAGCGCAATGCCCGTCACATCGTGGAACAACCCTTCGACTCTGTCGACCCCGAGGTAGTAGGACCCCAAGACCAGCGCAAGCACGCGGAACAGGTTCGCCATGACCGTGATCGGTATGATCGACAGGATCAGAATCGCCTTTCGGATCCAGTTGTTGTGGACGAATTCGTACACGTAGAAGATCCCGATCGCCGACAGGGCGAAGATGGAGTTCATTCCAGAACAGGCGTCCTTGACCATCAGTTCGTAGGAGCCGATCATGATGATCACGCCGTTCTGGGCGATCGGGTAACCAAGAGCATACAGCAGGTTGGTGACCACATCGGACACCCACGCCTTCAACGGCACGGTCAGAGCGTCCAGGATCCAGCCGGGCGGCGGGACTGAAAAGATCAGGAACGCCAAAGGAAACGCGAAGACCTTGGCGAGCGGCCAACCGCCGATCAACAGGAGACACGCGAGCAGGACAGGGATCTGGGTCGCGGTTTCGATCATCAGAATGTCCTGCGACCGGGTCACCGCCATGACGAGGAGCGACGCGATCAGGACGATCCAGCCGGCGACCGGCGCGGGTCTCGGGACAAGGTTGCGGAGTTTCTCCCGCTGTTGCCACGCGAGCCACACGGACGCCAGCATGATCAGCGGCCCATGCCCCTCCTGCTCGGTCTGCCAGGGTCCGTTTGCGAGTCTGATGTAGGTCGGGATGTAGGCGACGAGGAACGCGATCGCCATCGCGCCGAGCGAGACCAGGCGCAGGCCGTGGCTGCGTGCGCGCGCAGCCACGGCGGGATTGCCGACGGATCCGGACGTTGGCGATAGCTTGCTGGACAGGTCGGTCATCAATGTGCATTCTCCGCGGAGAAGACAACAAATATAGTTCTAATCATGATGGAAAAATCCAGCAAGACACTCCAGTTATTTATGTACCAAAGGTCAAGCTCGACTCTCCGTTGCATCTTGTCGAGGGTGTCTGTTTCCCCTCTGGCGCCGCAAACCTGAGCCCAACCCGTTATCCCTGATTTGACATGGTGTCTGAACGCGTATTTCTCGATCATGGAGGTAAAATATCGGTCGTGAGCCGCCGCGTGGGGGCGCGGCCCGACAATCGACATGTCCCCGTAGAACACGTTGATCAGCTGAGGGAGCTCGTCGATGCTCAGCCTCCGTATCCAGTACCCGACTCGGGTGACACGCTTGTCGTTCTTTTCTGCCTGACGGACGACATCGCCATTTTCCATGACCGTCATGGAGCGAAACTTGTACATGCGGAACGGGCGGCCATTGAAACCGTGACGCGTCTGGCGGAAAAACACCGGCCCCGGGCTGTCGAGTTTGATGGCGATTGCGACCGCGGTCATCAGCGGAGCGAGAATGACGAGCGCGGACAACGATATGACAATGTCGATGATGCGTTTGACCGCCTGCTCGACGGGAGACAGCGCCGCTCTCTGAAGTTCGATCGCGACCGTGTCGCCGATATCGCTGTGGGTCCTCTGAAAGAGTTGAGCCAGCGTCCCGAAAGGCACCAGCGTCACCGGCAGGGGGAGCACCCGCAAGCGCCTGGCGATGGGTCGAAGGTGAGCCATGCGCTCGGGATCGACGAACAGCAGGACTTCCTCGATGTCCGCTGTCCGGCACATGGAAATAACGCTGTCGATCACGTCATCGGACGACGATTCGCCGGCCGGCACATGAAAATGGGCGAGGATGAGATATCCGTAGCGGCTCAAGTTTTCGACGAACCGCGGCGGCAACGCGTCTTCGCACGTCATGCTGACGACCTTGCGCCCTCGCAGCGCGCCGCTCTCGAGCGCTTGCGGCAGAAAGGCCCGCCACGCGACACGATGGAGCAGCAGCGCCACGGCGCCGATCGCCCAAAACAGCAAGATGTCGCCGCGGGACAAATCGTGGCCGACCCCCCACGTGAACACGCCCGAGGCGAGTATGAAGAAGGCGCCGCACCACGCGGCCAGGACGCTGCGCGCCTGATCGTCGATGACGACGAGGCGCGCCGGGGTGTACAGCTTCTGGATGCGGATCACCGCAACGAAAAGAATAGCCACAAACACCGCGGCGGCGAGGGTGTGGGAAAACTCGCCCTCGAATTCCGACGGGACGTTGTGGTAAATGAGTTCGGCGCTGATGGCGGACAGAACGATGATCGCCAAGTCGATTGCGAGCGAGATCGGAGCGATGGCTCGGTACGCGATTGGGACGCGCCACCGCCGCTGCGCCGGCTTGCCGACTGGCGCTCCGCCGGAAAGCCCCCGCGCGGTTTCGGGCGCTACTTCGGTATCCGTCGTCATTCAGGTCGCTCGCGATTCGACGTCACACCCCAGCCTGACGGGCGCGGCTGTCGCCTCAATATATTCCCATATCGCTTTTGGGTACAAATTGTGGCCCCCGCATGCGGGATTTGCCATTTCGCACTCCCACAGCTTATGCGAATGGTGTTTGAAAAGGAAGCGGATCGAGGCGGTCCGCGGCGGTATGGGCGCCTCCGCGCAAGGTGGAAGCCGCAAACGGGCGAACGAGACATCGGTTTCGACGGGATCAACATGTTTGGCGCCTTGGTTTTTATCATGCGACTGGTCACGGGTGTTGCAGTACTCGTTGCGTCTTGGTTTGTCTTCGACAGGATTCATGACCGCAACACGGAAATTGTCGTCTCAATTCTCGGGTTGACGTATTGCTTCATTTTCCTAGTTTCCAGAAGACTGGAATACTTCGGACTGTCAGTATTTTCTTTTTTTGGCAGAACTGTATCGCATATCCAAAAAATTCCTTATGATCAGGTCATGCGCGACGAAATCGGCTTACCCTCGAGCGGGCGTCATCTCTATCTCAATGTCGTTTTTACGGCGCTCGTCGAACTGCTTTGTGTCTATCGCCTAGTGTCGTCCTTATCATCCCGAGGCTGGGACGCGGTATCCGATCCGATCAACAAGCTCATTGCGAGCGCTTTCTGATAGACACTCGTTCCCGCGCGCTGCGCGCGGGAACGAGTGCACGAGTCAAGGCAAGATGGCGAAGTTTGTCTCGGCGGTCGGGATCGGGCTGATGGCTTTGCTCGCGATCGGGCGGAATGCCGCTGCGCAGGAGGGGCCCGAATCCGAAGGGTTCGACGACGGACTTCGGCTGTACGCCGTCCACGTCAACCGGACGCCCGTGCAACCTTGGCCCGGATACGGGATGTACCTGGGGAACGGGCTCGTCATCACGGCGGCGCATGTTCCAGGAAACTTCGCTGACACCAGGCCCCATGTGATTATCGACGGACGCGACTATCCCGCCGGGCTGGTCAGGCAGGGCTCGCTGGAGGGCGTCGATCTGACGCTGCTGTCGATTGACGTGGCCGCCCTTCCGGTCCGCATGCGCATGCGGCGCCTGCCGCTTTGCGCGGCTTCGCCCTATCCGGGCGAGCGTGTCGTCGTCATCACGCCAGAGAGCGCCGCGCAGTCACGCGTCCTTCCGCCAGCCGCGGTGCCGACCGATCTTCGCGCCCGGTTCGACACCGTGATCGGCGACGTCGCGACCACAGGCAATTCCGGGTCGGGCGTCCTCGATGTTTACAATTCCTGTCTGTTGGGCGTCATCAGCCGCAAGATAACGATCGAGCGCGTCGGCGCCGGCCTTGGCGCGCGCAGGCAGAGCCAGGACATCGCCAAGTACTTCGTCCCGGTAACGAGTATCCGGGCGTTCATACCGCCGCAGGCGTCCTTCTAGGAAGCGCCCCGGGCGCCGGCCTGAAAAACCCTGGAGCCGGTCAAATTTCGTTGAACCGCAATTTCGCCCGATCATTTGATGGTATGGCCTCGATGAGTTCAATCACCGCGCCTCGAGCGCAGGCTGGAGGATTGCGCTCTGTCAGTACGCTCTGTCTGTTGAGGTGTTGCGAATGGGTTTCACGCGAACGGTTTCGATCGGGACGCTGGCGCTGGTCGCCGTCGCGGCCGCCGGCGTGTACGCGCCGGAGGCGGTCGACCGTTTCGCGCCGGCGCTCGGCCCGGTCATGCACCGCACGCACGACCGGATCCTGGGCGGACAGAAACAGGCGAACGCGGGACAGGCGGAGGGATCGCGCTCGGGCGCCGCGCCGGGCGGCGTCGCTCCGATCGCGGTAACCGTCACGCCTGCGAGGCGAGCGGATTTTCCGGTCATTCTCGAGAGCCTCGGCCAGGTCCAGGCCTACAACACCGTGCTCGTGCGGGCGCGGGTGGACGGCGAGATCGTCAGGATCGGGTTCAAGGAAGGTCAGATCGTCCAGAAGGGCGACCTCCTTGCGCAGATCGACCCGAGACCGTTCCAGGCGGCGCTCGACCAGGCCGTCGCGAAGAAGTCACAGGACGAGGCCACCGTCGCCAACGCTCGCCTCGACCTCACGCGCTACGCCACGCTCGCCAAGCAGAATTTCGCGACCCAGCAGCAGCTCGACACGCAGAACGCCCTGGTCAATCAGCTGACCGCCACGATCGCCGCCGACGCCGCTGCGGTCGACGCCGCCAGGGTCCAGCTCGACTACACGACCATCCGCGCGCCGATCACCGGCCGGGCCGGTTTCCGCCTGATCGACGAAGGCAACCTCGTGAACGCCGGCCAGCAAACGGGGATCGTGTCCATCGCCCAGCTGCAGCCGATCGCGGTGATCTTCACCGAACCCCAAGCTTATGTCGATCGTATCAACCAGGAGTTGGCGTCCGGCGCGCCCGACGTGACGGTCTTGAACACCGACGGCGCCAGAATCGCCGTCGGCAAGCTCACGATCAGCGACAACCAAGTCGATCCGGCGACCGGGACGATCCGTTTGAAAGCCGAATTCGACAATAAGGACGACGCCCTGTGGCCCGGTCTGGCGGTCACGACGCAATTGCGGCTCGGCGTCATGAAGAACGTCGTCGTCGTTGCTGCCGACGCGGTTCAGCATAGCGACAAGGGACTCTTCGTCTATGTTGTCGGCGACGACGGCCGCGCGTCGGTCCGACGGGTCAAGGTCGCCCGGCAGGACCCGACGACGGCCGTCATCGCGGAAGGTCTGAATGAAGGCGATCGAGTGGTGACGACGGGCGAATTCCTGCTGCAGCCCGGTTCCCTCGTCTCCGTCGACGCCGGAAGCGGGAGCTGACCGATGTTCGGCAGCATTTCCGCGCCCTTCATTCGCCGCCCGGTCGCGACCACGCTCATCATGGTGGCGATCTTCCTGGTCGGCCTCGTCGCGTTTCCGTCGCTGCCGGTGGCGCCCCTGCCGCAGGTCGACTTTCCGACCATTTCGGTGTCGGCGTCGCTGCCGGGCGCTTCGCCAGAGACGATGGCTTCGTCGGTGGCGCAGCCGCTCGAACGCCAGATCGCCCAGATTCCGGGCGTTTCCCAGATGACGTCGACAAGTTCGCTCGGCGCGACCGGGATTACCGTCCAGTTCGATCTCGACCGCAACATCGACGCCGCAGCCAACGATATCCAGGCCGCGATCAACGCGGCGTCGGGCCAGTTGCCGAAAAACCTTCCGAGCCCACCGACCTATCGCAAGGTCAACCCGTCCGACACGCCGATCCTGATTCTGTCGGTCGAGTCCGACGTCGCCCCGATCATCGACGTCGACGATGCTGCGGAAAACATTCTCGCCCAGCGCATCAGCCAGATTTCCGGCGTCTCCCTGGTCCGGGTCGGGGGCCAGCAGACCCCGGCCATTCGCATCCAGATCGACCCGGCGAAACTGGTGGAGAAGAACCTCCAGCTCGAGGACGTGCGGGCGCAGATCGGCATCTCGACCGTCGACAGCCCCAAGGGATCGATCATCGGGCAGAAGCAGTCCTTCACGATCTATGACAACGATCAGCTGACAAGCTCCGACCCCTGGAACAACGTCATCGTCGCTTACCGGAACGGCGCGCCGGTCTATGTCCGCGACATCGGCAAGGCGGTCATGGGGCCGACCGACACCACCCAGGCGGCCTGGTCGAACGGCAAGCGCAGCGTCTTCCTGGTAGTGTTCAAGCAGCCCGGCGCCAACGTGATCAACACGGTCGACTCGATCAAGAAAACGCTGAGAACGCTCGAGGCGGCAATCCCGCCCACGATCCACGTCGCGGTGCTGTCGGATCGAACCACCACCATCCGCGCCTCCGTCAAGGACGTCGAGCTGACGCTGATGCTGACCATCGCGCTCGTCGTCGGCGTCATCTTCGTCTTCCTGCGCAGCGTCTGGGCGACGATCATTCCGAGCGTCACGGTGCCGCTGGCGCTGCTCGGCGCCTGCGCGCTGATGTGGGCGGCCAACTACAGTCTCGACAACCTGTCGCTGATGGCGTTCACCATCGCGGTCGGCTTCGTCGTCGACGACGCCATCGTGATGCTGGAAAACATCACCCGCCACATCGAGGAGGGGGAGCAACCGTTCCAGGCGGCGCTGAAAGGCTCGGCGGAGATCGGCTTCACCATCATTTCGATCTCCATCTCGCTGGTGGCGGTGCTGATCCCGCTCCTGATGATGGGCGGCATCATCGGCCGCCTGTTCCGGGAGTTCTCGGTCACGATCGCCATGACGATCGGCGTCTCGGCCTTCGTCGCCCTGACCCTCACCCCGATGATGGCGTCACGGTTCCTGAAAGCGCACGACCAGCAGCGCCACGGCCGCCTGTTCAAGGCGAGCGAGGCCGGGTTTGTCGCGCTCGCGCGCGGCTACGAGCACGGCGTCGACTTCGTCCTGCGCCATCGCCTCGCCACGCTGCTCACCTTCTTCGCCACCGTCGCCGCCACCGTCTATCTCTTCACGATCATTCCCAAAGGGTTCTTTCCCCAGCAGGACACCGGCATCGTTTTCGGCACGACCGAGGCCGGCCAGGACATCTCGTTTCCGGCGATGTACAAGCTGCAGGAGCAGGCGGGCGCGGTCATCATGAAGGATCCCGCCATCGCCACCATGGCGATGGGACTGGGCGTCGGCGTCGGCAATTCGGCGCAGAACAACGGCCGCATGTTCATCACGCTGAAGGCCCGTGAAGACCGGGACGTCGACGTGTTCCAGGTGATCGCCCGCCTGAGGCCGCAACTGGCGAAGATCCCCGGCCTCAAGGTCTACCTACAGGCGGCCCAGGACGTCACCGTCGGCGGCCGCGCCGCCAGGACCCAGTTCCAGTACACGCTGCAGGACGCCAACCTCGACGAGTTGAACGCCTGGGCGCCGAAGATCCTCGACAAGCTGAAGGCGCTGCCGGAGTTGCGCGACGTCGCCACCGACCAGCAGAATTCCGGCACGACGCTGACGCTGAAAATCGACCGCGACATGGCCTCGCGCTACGGCATCCAGCCGCAGCTGATCGACGACACGCTCTACGACGCCTTCGGCCAGCGGCAGGTCACGCAGTACTTCACCCAGATCAACACCTACGAGGTGATCGAGGAGGTCCTGCCCGAGCTCAGGGGCGATCCGGCGACGCTGGACAAGCTCTACATCCGCTCGCCGGTCACGGGCCAGATGGTGCCCTTGAGCGCCTTCGCCAAATGGACGACCGCCCCGGTCCAGCCGCTGTCGATCAGCCACCAGGGCCAGTTCCCCGCGATCACCATCAGCTTCAACCTCGCCCAAGGGGTCGCGCTCGGGCCGGCGACCGACGCCATCCAGAAGGCGATGCAGGCGCTGCAGATCCCGACCGGCCTGACCACCACCTTCCAGGGCAACGCCCAGGCGTTCCAGGATTCGCTGACCACGGTGCCGCTGCTGATCCTGGCGGCGCTGGTGACGGTCTACATCATCCTCGGCATCCTCTACGAGAGCTTCGTCCACCCGCTGACCATCCTGTCGACGCTGCCGTCGGCGGGCCTCGGGGCGCTCGCGACCCTGATGCTGTTCGGCTACGAGTTCAGCCTGATCGCGCTGATCGGGACGATTTTGCTGATCGGCATCGTCAAGAAGAACGGCATCATGATGGTCGACTTCGCCATCAGCGCCAAGCGCGACGAGGGCCTGTCCAGCGTCGAGGCGATCCGAAAGGCGGCGCTGCTGCGCTTCCGGCCGATCATGATGACCACCATGGCGGCGCTGCTCGGCGCCGTGCCGCTGATGCTGAGCCATGGCACCGGCTCGGAACTGCGCCAGCCGCTCGGCTACACCATGTTCGGCGGCCTGCTGGTCAGCCAGGCGCTGACCCTGTTCACGACGCCGGTCGTCTACCTGTATCTCGACCGGCTGTCGCAGTGGCTGTCGGGCGGTTCGGGCGAGCGCGTCCCGGCGGCCGCTCCGGCCCCCGGGCGCGAGCCCGCCGACGAGGCCCGGCCGGCGCGCGAACCGGAATGGGCGGGCGAGCCGGCCAAGGCCGCCGAGTGAGGGGCCGCAAGCCCGCGCCGGTTTCGAGCCCTTTCAAGGGGTTGCGGCGGGATTTCCGGGCGGGTGTCACGCCCGAGGCGGTGTTCGCGAGGAGCGCGGCGCCCTCCCGATGAGCGCGCGACGGCCGCTCTGACGGCCGGATTCGGATTGAAGCCGGCGCGGGCGGGCGCCTTCGTGGACGCGGCTGCGGGCCGCGAACCGCGTTCGCCGAGCGCGGCTAAGAAGCGGCGCGCGCCCGGACATCGGCCTCGGTTCCGGATTTCCCGGCATTCGCGTCGCCGGCCCGGCGGCGGGTCCGGCCGACGGCGGCCAATGTGCAGTTCTGGCAGGCGACACATGATTTCAGGGACTTGGGCGCCGAAACCTGTCACTCCGTAACTCCCAAGCCGGCAGCGAATAGCGCCGTCATCGCGAGCGAAGCGAAGCGATCCAGGGCCGCTGGGCCGCTGTCGCGCCCTCTGGTCGTCCCGCCGCCCTTCCTTGCGAGCAATTTCTTCCGCAGGAAGCAAGCGGCGGCATGGATTGCTTCGTCGCTTTGCTCCTCGCAATGACGGGGTTGGGAGTTACGTCACTCCGTAACTCCCAAGCCGGCAGCGAACAGCGCCGTCATCGCGAGCGAAGCGAAGCGATCCAGGGCCGCTGGGCTGCTGTTGCGCCCTCTGATCGTCCCGCCGCCCTTCGTTGCGACCAGAAGACGGAGCGATTTTTTCCGCAGGAGGCAAGCGGCGGCATGGGTTGCTTCGTCGCTTCGCTCCTCGCAATGACGGGGTTGGCAGTTACGTCACTCTGTAACTCCCAAGGTGGGGTGAAGAACGCCCACATCGCGAGCGAAGCGATCCAGGGCCGCTGGGCCGCTGTTGCGCCCTCTGATCGTCTCGCCTCCCTTCGTCGCGAGCAGAAGACGGAGCGATTTTTTCCGCAGGAAGCAAGCGGCGGCATGGGTTGCTTCGTCCCCCGGGCTCGTCGACCAGGGGGTTGCTCCTCGCAATGACGGGGTTGGGAGTTGCGTCACTCTGGAACACCCGAGCCGCGGTGATGGCGGCAGGCAGTAGGCATCGGCAGTCCGCTCTGCAACACCCGAGGAGCCCTCGATACGCCCGACCCGGATGGTTCCTTCGTCGCCGCGAAAGCGGGACGCAGCGGCCGGGCCTCAAAAATCTTTGCAGTGGCGCACGATGGCCCCAGATGTCGCCCTGCGCGCCTGTGGATGCCGGCTTTCGCGGGCATGACAACTTTGGCGGCCACGCCCCTGCGCGCCGACGCTGCGTTCATGAAGCGCCCTGTCAAACAGCGGTGAGGCCGTTCGCCGGAGGAACCGGCCCGCGGCCTCTTTCGATCGTTTGAACGAGCATAGCCGACATTTCTGTTTTTTGGAAGCTTTTGCTTGGGGCCAGGGTTCGCCGCCCCGGTCACTTCGCCGGCGCCGCCTGCCGCTTCCCCCACTCGGCGCGCTCGAAAGTCTCGAACGCGGCGATCATCGCCCGAAACGTCGTTTCCGCGACCGTCGGGTCGAGTCTCTGCGCCGCGGCGTCGGCGCGAACTCTTGCGATGATCGCGTCGACCCGGGCGGGATCGCCCACGGACGCGGGGTCTTTCTTGAACCGCCCCGCTTCGCCCACATATTGCTGGCGCTCGGCCATCAGGCGCACGAGCTCGCGGTCGATGCGGTCGATGTTGTTCCGCACCTCGGCGAGCGTGGCGCAGCATCTGCCGCCGTCCGCCGACGGCGCGCCCCAATAGGCGGCTCCCTTCGCCGGTTCGTCGGCGCGCGCCGGCAGGGCGGCGAGGATCAGCAGGGTGAGGACGGAAAAGCGCATGGAGCAGGCCCGGATGGCGACGACGGCGCTTGACCTTCCCGCGCCGTTGGGCGCCAGAATGGCGTCCATGGACTTCGATGTCACGCGACGCGCGTTCCTCCTCGGCGCGGCGTCGGCCCCGTTCGCCGCGCCCGCGTTCGCCAACGTGCCGGCCCCCTACGACTGGAGCGCCTCGCCGCCGCGCGAGAACCGCGCGGCGTTCGTCCGGTGGATGGTCGACAACCGCGGCGAGGATCCGACCTTCCTCGGCCAGCGCTGGGACCGGCTGCAGCAATGCCTCGCGCGCCGCGACCTCTGGGACGAGGCCGACATCCGCGCGTTCCTCATGACGCCGCGGGAACGATTCGTGGGCGACGAAAACCTCGGGCGCGCCTATGAATGGCATCATCTCGACATCGGCTTCGGCGTCACCATCACCGGCCCGCACACGGTCGCGCGGATGACCAACACGCTGGCGATCCGGCGCGGCGAGAAGGTGCTCGAGATCGGCACGGGCTCGGGCTACCAGTCGGCCTATCTCGCCAACCTCACCCCGGAGGTTTTTACCATCGAGATCATCCCGCCGCTCGCCGCCCGGACGCGCGCGCTCGCCGCCCGGCTGATCGGCGAGGGCTACGAGGAGTACCGCGCCATCCGCGCCCGCGTCGCCGACGGCTATTTCGGCTGGGAAGAGCACGCGCCGTTCGACAAGATCATCGTCACTTGCGGCATCGACCACATCCCGCCGCCGCTCCTGCGCCAGCTCGCGCCGGATGGCGTCATGGTCATTCCCGTCGGCCCGCCCGGCGCCCAGCACGTGATCAAGGCGACGAAGGCGACGGCGGCGGACGGGACGGTCTCGGTCGTCCGCTCCGACATCTACGGTGGCGCGATCATCCCGTTCGTGCCGTTCACCGGAGGGCATCAGTAGGGGGCGTCGCCGCCACCCTGTCCTCCGCCAGGACGAACCCGGGTCCGGACCGATCAGATCCTTGGGAAGGCAAGGAATCAACGCTCCCGCCGCGCCGGTTCGCCAAGGGCGGCCGGCCGAGGCCGGCGCGAGCGCAGATGGTCGTGCGGGATCAGCCGAAATGCCTGAGCCGCGGCCACAGCTGATCGACCGGTTGCAGGATGTCCCGGCACAGCCACACCGTCTGGCCGGATTCTTCGGGCATCGCGAGCGGATGCGAGAACCTGCCGACCGGCTCGACCGAGCGGAACATCTGCGTGAGTCGCGCTCGCGTTCCGCCGAGAATGAGCACGACGCTTCCGTCGGCGCTGCGGGGACCCCAGAGAAAGTAGCTCTCGTGCCCGCTGATGGCCGGCGGCAGGCCCCAGGGAGCCCCGAAGACATCGATTGCGGCGGCGTCGCCGTAGTTCCAGGCGAAGAAGACGGCGCGCGCCCGGTCCTGCGGCGGCAGCGCCTGGTACGCCCGGCCGACGACCTCGGCCATCTCGGGCCAGCCGAACTGATCGGCGTAATATTGCGGCAGATCAGCGAGCGCGAGCCTTTCGCCGGTGCTCGGCCGGAATCCGATCGCGTGCAGATAGGCGATCAGCGTCTCGATCGGCAGGACGGGCAGGAACAGCGGCGCCGAAACGACGCCGACGACGAGGACCGCGGCCGCGAGCGCGGCGCGCCCGAGCGGCGGCAGCCACGCTTCGAGCGCGACCGCCCCTCCCGCCATCAGCAAGGGAAAGGCGGGTGCGATGTAATAGGGCCGCCCGTTGCCGAGCGCCGCGGCGGCGACCAGAAGCGCCGAGCTGATCGCGACCCACCGCAAGCCCCAAAACCCTCTCCAGACGGCGAAGGCCGCGAATCCGGCGATCCACAGCGGCGCCGTCGCCGGCCCGAGAGTCAGCGCCTCCTGCACCAGGAAGGCGCCGGGCGAGTGCGGGATGTTCTTGCCCGCCAGCACCGCCGTGTGGGCGACGAACGGCCAGCCGTTGCGGGCCTGCCAGACCAGGTTCGGGGCGGCGACGGCGCAGGCGAGCAGCGCCCCGGCCCAGGGCTGCCAGCGGGCGAGCAGGCGACGCTGCGGGGACAGAAGCAGAGCGAGCGCGATCGAGGCGAGATAGAGGGCGACCGTATATTTGGCGAGAAAGGTTACGCCCGCGACGGCGCCGGCGGCGAGAAACCAGCGCGGCTCGTCGTCGCGCTCCGCCTTGACCACACACAGGCCGATGGCGAGCCAGGCGAGCGGCAGCAGCGTGTCGGTCGTCAGGAGGACGCCGACGAGCTGCAGGGCGCCGGCCGCGAGCGCGGCCAGTCCCGAGAGCCAGCGCGCGTAGCGTCCGCCGCCCAGCACGGCCGCGGCCGTCGCGGCCAGCGCGACGAAGGCGGCGGAGGCCAGCGCGGGAACCAGCCGCAGCCCGCGCAGCGAACCGAACGCGGCGTCCGAGGCGGCGGCGATCAGCGGCACGAGCGGCGGCTGGTCGGTGTAACCCCAGGCCGGATGGCGTCCGCAGACGATGAAGTAGAGCTCGTCGCGGAAATATCCGTACCTTCCGTTCAGCCACAGGTGCAGGGCGAGCGTCGCCAGGCCGAGCGCGAGTTCGGGACGATCCAGAAGCCAATGTCCGCCCCGCATCGCAAACCCTCCCGCGGCTGGGCGCGAAGCGGGAAACGCTCCGCGGCGATTTGACCTCGCTTGTTTAGCCGCACGGACGCGAATGGCCAGCGACGGAGCGCCCGACTCGCCCGCGGACCTTTTTGGGCGAGGCGGGATCGGGATTGCCAATCCCCGGGGCGCTTCTTGCGACGCTCGCCCGTCACGCCGCGCGCCCTCGCCGCCGTTCGTGGTCGGCGTCGAGCGCGCGCCTCCGGGTTACGGCGCGCCCACCGACGTTCACAGCGCCGACGACGAGTTTTTCCACATCCTCGAAGGCGAACTGTCGGTCGCCGGACCGGGGAGAGAACGAACGGCCGTCGTGGTCGAATCGGTGAAGCCGCCCCGCGACGTCCCGCACGGCTTCCGCAAGATCGCAGACCAACCGGCGCGGATGCTGGTCGTTCTGTCCCCCCCGGCCTACGGGCGCCCGAGATGTTTCGCCATTTCGACCACGCCGGGCGAGCGGGGCCGCTCGCGCCCGAAGCGATCGTGGCGGTCGCTGGACAGTTCGGCGTCCGGTTCGTGTGACCTCGACGCGCGCGCGCCAGCGACGCCGGTCGGAATTGAGGCGCGAACGGCCGACCTCGTTGCGCCGCGCAGGCGCTCGCGGGACCCCGCTTCCATCAGGAACGCCAGGTCCGGTCGAAATCCGTGTTCCGCGCCGCCGAGGCGCGACGGGATCTTCCCCACCCTCTATGCGTCGGGGCAGACAAGTCGACCGCGCTTGTCCGAACCGGGCATAGGACGATCCGGCGCGGCATGTCGCCCAGTTACATCGTAAATAACATGTAATTTATTGAAATCTATTGATTTTCTGTTGAAGCGACCGCAGTCTTCGCGCGAAATGCTCCGTAGGTCGCCCATTGGCGGGGCATGGGGGCTGTCCCTTTGTCGTTTGGGACCCGCGAGCGTTGATGACCGGTGCAAAAGGCTCTGGACGCGAAAGCGCTTAAGGACGGGTCGGACCTCGACGCGCAGCCTCTGCGCCATCACCCCCGCACAATCGGCTGGATCGGCACGGCTGCGCTTGCGATGGGCGGCAGCAACCAGAGCCTGTTTCTCGTGGCGGCGCTGTTTGGCGGTCAGGGCGACATCCCCGGCCAGGGAAGCGCCTCGATTATACTTCTCGCTATCGGGCTTTTGCTGAGCTACGCCGCGGCGCCGGGCTGGATCGAACTCGTCCTCATGTCGCCGAACCGGGTCGGCGGCATCGCGGCGGCCTGCTCGGAAGCGTTCAAGCCGTACAGCGTCATCCTCTCGGCGCTCGCGGGCGTTTGTTACTGGTGGGGCTGGGTGCCCACATGCGGTCTGACCGCGTTGTTCTCGGCCACCGCCATCAATCAGTGGGCGCTGCCGCAGACGCCGGTTCCGGCGATCGCGTGCGGTCTCGTCGCGCTGTTCGCGGCCGTGAATCTGGCGGGCATCCGTTGGGTCACCTGGCTGAGCATCCCGATCGCCACCGTGTCGGCGACCCTCGCCTTCGTGTCGATGATCGCGCCCGTCGTCGCCGGAACCGCGGACTGGTCGTCGCTCGGGCGTCTTCATCTCGACATGCCCTTCCCGGGATGGTTCGGCGGCGTGACCTCGATGATGGCGGGCCTGTACCTCATCGGCTTCGCCGCGCCGGCGTTCGAAGCCGCGACCTGTCACGTCGCCGAAACGATCGACGAGAATCGAAACGTTCCCCGCGCAGTGGTCGCAGCCGCCGCCATGGCGGCGGTCTTTTTTGTCGGCTTGCCGGTCGTCTGGTTCTGCACCCTCGGGGCCGGTCCGCTTACCGGCGATCTCGGCCAGGCGCTCGGCCCGACCTTTGCGCCGCTGTTCGGCGCCCTGGGGAAATCGGCCGCGATCTGGTTCATGATGTTCAACATGTTCCACGGCACGATGCAGCCGCTCGCGGGCGCTGCGCGGACGCTGTCGCAACTGAGCGACGACGGCCTGCTGCCGCGCTTTCTGGCCTTGCGTTCGAGGACCGACGCGCCCTGGGCGGCGACGCTGCTGACGGCGGCGTTTTCGGTTCTGTTTCTCTTGATCGGAGATCCGATCTGGCTGGTCGCGGCGGCCAACTTCACCTACCTGATCGGCATCTGTCTGCCCAACATCGCGGTCTGGCTGTTGCGCCGCGACGCTCCGGAGGCGGCGAGACCCTGGAAGGCGCCGCGGGGAACGATTGAACTGGGCGTCGGCGCGGCGCTCGTCTGGCTGACCTCCACGCTGCTCGGCTTCGAGCAGTTCGGCTTGCCGACCGTCGTCTTCGGCCTGGTGATGGCCTATTCGGGCGCGGCTCTGTTCGCCTGGCGCAAGATCGAAGATCGGCTCCGGATCGGGCTGCCGGCCTTCGGACCGACGCTCCACGTCAGCCTGACCGGCGCGATGTTGCTGGTGCTGTCCATGGACGCGGTCGGGTATCTCGTTGCGGTGGACCGCATCCCGCCCGGCGAACCCGCGCTGATCGCCGCGCTCGAAGACATCTTCGTCGCGGTCGCGGTCCTGACCATCACGGTGGGAATCGTCCTGCCGGGCATGATCGCCCAAAGCGCCAGCGAGGTCAGCGCGGCGGCGCTCCGGCTGTCGTCGGGCGTTCTGCGCGAGTTTTCCGAGGCGATGCATTCGCTCGCGCGCGGAAATCTCGCCGGCGCGCATCTGGAGACCGACATCGTTCCCGTGGTCGTGCGGTCGCGCGACGAACTCGGCACGATGGCCGCGAGCTTCAACACGATGCAGCTCGAAGTGAAGAAAGCCGCCGTCGGGCTCGACGGGGCGCGCGAAGGCCTGCAAGCCGCGCGGGCCGAACTGACGCAAGCCAACGAACAGCTGCGCGGCGAAGTGCGCGAACAGGAACGGCTCGCCGCGGAGCTGACGGCTTCGCGAGACGCGGCGGAGGCTGGAAACCGCAGCAAGGCCGAATTCCTCGCCATGATCAGCCACGAATTGCGGACGCCCCTGAACGGCGTCATCGGAATGGCCGGCCTCCTGCTCGACGGAACGCTCGACCCTCGCTCCCGCAGATATGCGGAGACGCTGCGCGACGCCGGCGACCATCTTCTGCAATTGATCAACGACCTGCTGGACTACAGCAAGATCGAGGCCGATCAGCTCGCCTTCGAGGATATCGCTTTCGACCTGGAGACGGTTGTGCGCGCAGTTCTGGATCTGATCGCGCCGCGCGCCCATGCGAAAGGTCTGCATCTCGCAAAGTATATTTCCTCCGACGTCCCCGCGCTGCTGATCGGGGATCCCGGACGCCTGCGCCAGGTGCTGAACAATCTTCTCGGCAACGCGCTGAAGTTCACGGAAACCGGCACGGTTTCCCTGGAAGCGCACTGTGTCTCCGCCGACGGCGACGAGGCTCTGCTCGAATTCGCGGTCAGGGACACCGGCATCGGGATCGCGCCCGAGAATCTGCCGCTCCTCTTCCAGCTGTTCACCCAGGTCGACAGTTCGATTTCCCGGCGGTTCGGCGGCACCGGGCTGGGCCTCGCCATTTGCAGGACCCTCGTCGGCCGCATGGGCGGGACGATCAGCGCGGAAAGCGCGCCCGGCCAGGGCTCGACGTTCCGGTTCACGAGCCGGTTCAAGATCTCGAGCGCGCCCGCCAGGGACGACGACCGTCTCGATGGGCAGCGCGTTCTGATTGTCGACGCCGGGGACGCCGACCGGAGCGCGGTTGGCCTGCAGGTTGCGGAGTTCGGCGCGCGGGTCGACATCGTGAGCGATTCCGGGGACGCCGTGTCGACGCTGCAACGGGCCGC
Source organism: Roseiarcus fermentans (assembly GCF_003315135.1). Lineage (GTDB taxonomy): Bacteria > Pseudomonadota > Alphaproteobacteria > Rhizobiales > Beijerinckiaceae > Roseiarcus > Roseiarcus fermentans. The sequence continues at coordinate 17,474 of NZ_QNRK01000003.1, read as the reverse complement.
AGCCGACGGCGCGCCGTTCGACGCGGCCCTGATTCATGGCGCGGCGCCGGAGTTCGACGCCGACGGCCTGGCGCGGGCGATCGGCGCGGGGGCGGGCTATCCGCGGCTGCGCCTGATCCTCACGACCACAGACGACCTCACGCCCGCCGAGCGGATGGCGTCGGAGGCCCTGTTCGACGTGGTCCTGGCCCGGCCGATTCGTCGCAACCTGCTCGCGCGGGCTCTGTCCCGGAGCCAGCCGACGATCGCGGCCCCCGCCGCCGCGGAGCCGCCGTCGTCGACGCCGGGGTCGCCTGCCGTGAAGATCCGCGTTCTGGTCGCCGAAGACAATCCGGCCAATCAGATGGTGATCAGCGCCTTTCTCGAGAAGGCCGGAGCGCGGGTCGATCTGGTCGGCAACGGGCTCGAGGCGGTCGCAGCCATGCGGGAACGCCCGTACGATCTGGTGCTGATGGATGTGATGATGCCGGAACTCGACGGCGTGTCGGCCACCCGCGAGATCAGGAAGTTGCCCGGCAGGGCGGGCCGGGCGCCGATCGTCGGACTGACGGCCAACACCACGCCCAAGGACCACGAAGACTTCCTGATCGCGGGGATGGACAGGATTCTGACGAAGCCGATCCGATATCAGCAGATCAAGACGCTCGTCTCGGAGGACAAATGGATGAACGATCGACGGGGTTCGCCATGATCGAAAGCGAGACCATCGCCGGCCGGGTGACGCTGACGTTCGCCGACGGCGTGGCCGAGGCGCGGCTCGACCGGCCCGACAAGCTCAACGCGCTCGATTCGGCGATGTTCGAGGCGCTGGCCCTGGCCGGCGAGCGCCTGACGCGGGCGCGAGGCCTTCGCGCCGTCGTGCTGCACGGCGCGGGGCGCACCTTCTCGGCCGGGCTCGACATGGCCAGTTTCGCCGCCATGGCCGCGGGCGGCGGCGAGACCCTCACCGCCGACCTCGAGGCGCGCAGCCATGGGATCGCCAATCTGGCGCAGCAGGCGGCGTTCGCGTGGCGGGCGCTGCCGGTTCCGGTGATCGCGGCGCTGCATGGCGTCGCGTTCGGCGGCGGGTTTCAGATCGCCCTCGGCGCCGACGTGCGCTACGCGGCGCCGGACACGAAGTTGGCCATTCTCGAGATCAAGTGGGGTCTCGTGCCCGACATGGGCGGGATCGCGCTGATGCGGGAACTCGCGTCTGGCGACGTGATCCGCGAGCTCGCCTTCACCGGCCGGCAGTTTTCGGGCGAGGAGGCGTTCCGCTACGGCTTCGTCACCGCCGTTCACGCCGACCCGCTGGAGGCCGCGCGCAGGACCGCGCGCGCGATCGCGGAGAAGAGCCCCGACGCGGTGCGGGCGCTCAAACGCCTGCTCAACGCTTCCGCCGACCTCGATGCGGCGGCCCTTCTTCTCGCCGAATCGCGCGAGCAGGCGAGGATCATCGGCGCGCCCAATCAGGTCGAGGCGGTGCGGGCGGGGCTCGAGCGGCGGGCGCCGAACTTCGTCGATCCGGAGTAAGGTTTCTTCACCACCAAGGACACGAAGAGACACGAAGACTTAGCGCCCCTTCGTGTCCTTGGTGGTGAATTCCTACCGCCGCCCGATCCGCTTGATCTCCCATTCCAGCGTCACGCCGCTGGTCTCGAGCACGCGCCGGCGCACCGCTTCGCCGAGCGCCTCGAGGTCGGCGGCCGTGGCGCCGCCGCGATTGATCAAAAAATTGCAGTGCATCGTCGACACCTGCGCGTCGCCCACCACCAGCCCGCGGCAGCCCGCCTTGTCGATCAGCTCCCAGGCGCTCGCGCCGGGCGGGTTCTTGAAGGTCGAGCCGCCGGTCTTTTCCCGGATCGGCTGCGACGCCTCGCGGACGCGGGTGATCCGCTCCATCTCGGCCAGAATGGCGTCCGGGTCGCCCGGCCGTCCACGCAGCGTCGCGCGGGTGAAAATCACGTCGTCGGGGGCCGAGGAATGGCGGTAGGAGTAGCCCATGTCGGCGTTGGACAAAATGCGGACGGCGCCGGTCCGGTCGAGGCCGCGCGCTTCGACGAGCGCGTCGGAGATTTCGCCGCCGTGGGCGCCGGCGTTCATTTTCAGCGCGCCGCCGATCGCCCCGGGAACGCCGCGCAGGAAGGCGAGGCCGCCGACGCCGGCGGTCGCGGCGGCCTTGGCGACGAAGGCGTCGGGCGCCGCGGCCCCGGCGACCAGCGAATGATCCGCCGTCACCTCGATCGCATTGAACGCCCGCCCGCCGAGCCGGACGACGACGCCCGCGATCCCGCCGTCGCGCACGATCAGATTCGAGCCGAGACCGACGACTGTGACCGGGACCTCGCGCGGCAGGGCGCCGAGGAAAGCCGCGAGGTCGTCCTCGTCGGCCGGCGAGAACAGGGCGTCGGCCGCGCCGCCGACGCGGAACCAGGTCAGCGGCGCGAGCGGCGCGTCATAGGTCACGCGCCCGCGCGCCGCCCCGGCCGCCGACCGGATCGCCGCGGCGAAACTCATGGCGCCGAGGTCCCGAGCCATTCGGCGAGGAGCGCGCGGCCCGCCGCCGCCGTCGCTTCCCCGTGACGCAGCGCGTCGGCGCGCAGGGCGCGCGGATCGAGGCCGGCCGCGGCGAGTTCGGCCGCGTGGCCGATCAGCCATTGCTCGATCCGATGCGGATCGGCCTCGACGTGGAACTGAAGCGCGAGCGCGCGGGGCCCGCGGCTGAAGGCCTGGACGGGACCCAAGGGGGTGGAGGCGAGCAGCAAAGCGCCGGGCGGCAGTTCGCAGGCGTCGCCGTGCCAGTGGAGCACGGGCAGGCCGTCGAGGCGCGCCAGCGGGGAGGCGCGGCCGGCGTCGGCGAGCGCCACCGGCGCGTAGCCGATCTCCTTGCCCGGGCCGGGGGCGACGCGCGCGCCGAGCGCGACCGCCATCAGTTGCGCGCCGAGACAGACGCCGACGATCGGCGCCCCCGCCTCGAGGCGGCGGCGAACGACCGCGATCTCGTCGACGAGAAACGGATAGGCGTCGGTCTCGTAGACGCCGATCGGGCCGCCGAGCACGATCACGAGGTCCGCGGCGCGGGCGGCGTCGGCGAGGGCGTCGACGCCGGCCTCGACATAGGAGAGGTCGTAGCCGGCCTCGGCGAGCGGCTCGCGCCAGACGCCGGCGTCCTCGAACGCGACGTGGCGGATCGCGACGGCGGTCTTGGTCATGCGGCGCTCCTGTCGAGTTCGGCGAGTTCGCCGGGCAGCGCGTAGGCCCATTGCGTCACCGTGCCGGCGCCGAGGAAGACGACGATGTCGCCGGGCCGCGCCAGCTCGCGCACGCGGGGGGCGATCGACTCCGGGCCGGGCAGGGCGAGCGCGTGGCGATGGCCGTGGGCGGCGATGGCGGCGGCGAGACGCGCCTTGTCGACGCCGGGAATCGGGGCCTCCCCCGCTGGATAGACGTCGGCGATCAGAACGCAGTCGGCGTCGTTGAAGCAGGTGGCGAAGGCGTCGAACAGCGACGCCAGCCGGGTGAAGCGGTGCGGCTGCATGATCGCGATCACCTGGCCCGCGGTCGCGGTGCGCGCGGCCTTGAGCACCGCCGCGATCTCGACCGGGTGGTGGCCGTAATCGTCGTAGATCGCGACGTCGTTCCATGTACCGGTGCGGGTGAAGCGCCGCTTGACCCCGCCAAAGCCCGCGATCGCCTTGCGGATGACGTCGACCGAGGCGCCGAGCCGGTGCGCGACCGCGATCGCCGCGGTGGCGTTGAGGGCGTTGTGGCGGCCCGGCATCGGCAGCGCCAGATTGTCGATGTAGGTCGCCCGGCCGGTCGCGCGCTCGCGGATCAGCACGGCGAACCGGGTGACGCCGCCGTCCGGCTCGACGTCGAGCAGGCGGACGTCGGCCTGCGGGTTCTCGCCATAGGTGAACACGCGGCGGTCCTCGATCTTGCCGACCAGCTCCTGCACCGTCGGATGGTCGAGGCACATCACGGCGAAGCCGTAGAACGGCAGGTTCTCGATCAGCGCGGTGAAGGCGTCCTTGATCGCCTCGAAGGTCTTGAAATGGTCGAGGTGCTCGGGATCGATGTTGGTGACGATCGCCACGTCCGCCGGCAGTTTCAGGAACGTGCCGTCGCTTTCGTCGGCCTCGACCACCATCCAGTCGCCGCCGCCGAGGCGGGCGTTGGTTCCGTAGGCGTTGATGATGCCGCCGTTGATGACGGTCGGGTCGAGTCCGGCGGCGTCGAGCAGCGTCGCGACCAGCGAGGTGGTGGTGGTCTTGCCGTGGGTGCCGGCGACCGCGACGCAACTCTTCAGGCGCATGAGTTCGGCGAGCATCTCGGCGCGGCGGACGACCGGAATGCGTTTCGCCCGCGCCGCCGCGAGCTCCGGGTTGTCGCGCCGGATCGCGGTCGACACCACGACCACGGCGGCGGCGCCGAGGTTTTGCGCGTCGTGGCCGACGAACACCTTCGCGCCGCGCTCGCGCAGCCGCTTGACGTTGGCGTTGTCGCTGGCGTCGGAGCCCTGGACGGCGTGGCCGAGATTGATCAGCACCTCCGCGATTCCGGACATGCCGATTCCGCCGATGCCGACGAAATGGATGGGCCCGACCTCGTTCGGCAGTTTCATGGGTTTCCAGCGCCTCCGGCGCGGGGCGCGGAACGCCCCGATTCCTGAACGGGACGCAATAGGACAAGTCGGGCGATTTGGGAAATCGGGGTGAGGGGGTCTTCGCGGAGCGGCGGGCTGACGAATGACCCCGGACGCAGCGGCGACCGGGCGCGACGCCCCCTCGTACATGAGCGCTCCTCGACGCTGGTGAGAGGGAGACGACGCGATCATACCGAAACCTTCGCCGCAAAGCGCCGCTCGACGTCCGTCCCCCCGGGCCTCGCTCACCGCGCCTTGTCCCAGCCTCCGTCCTCGCCCTCGCGCCAGTAGCTGGGCGAAAGCCCTGCGTCCCTGAGCCGCTTCCACGCGCGCCGCGCCTCGCCGAGCGCCTCCTCGTCGCGACCGTCGAACAGGCGGATCGCGGTGTCGAAGGCGTCGTCGCCGGGGCTCGTTTCCGCGCCGGCGAGCAGGACAAGCACGGTCGCGGCGTTCGGATTGCCGAGCGTGTCGGTGAGGAACACGGGTTGGGTCGCCGGATCGCCGTCGCCGGCCGCGCCGTGCGGCAGGAAGCTCGCCTCGTCCCAGGTCCACAGCCGGTCGTTGAGCGCCTGAACCATCTCCGCCGAGGGCGCCCGGACGACGACACGCCGGCCTTCGGCGTAAAGCCGCGCCACGAGGTCCGGCAGCGCCTGGTCGACGCGGCGGCGTTCGCAATGATGGAAGCGGACTTCGCTCACATCGGCCGCCTGCGCGTCATTCGCCGGCCGGGCCGACGATCACGAAGGTCCGATCGGAATCGGTCGCCATCATGCCGAGCGACACGTTGCCCGGCACGTGCTCCTCGGTCTTGCCGGCGACATAGACGTCGCCGCGCTCGCGCGACGCGTCGCGGAACTCACGCGCGTCGCCGCTCATCCCCTTGAGGACGCCGCGGCTCTTCGCCGCGTCCCAGCCGAGCGCGGCCTTCAGCGCGGCGATCTGGAAGCGCTCGAAATTGGTGGACGTGCGCGCCTTGGCCGGTTCGCCGACGCGCGCCTCGAAGCGGACGAGCTCGTCGCCGCGGCAACTGAGCGTCGCATCGACGTCGACCTTGGTCGTCACGTCGTAGACGCTGGCGTCGGAGCGCGAGCGGGAGACGACGATCGCGCGCGAGAACTCCACGCCCATGTCGCTCGCCCCGGTCCGGAGCGCGGCGGTGAAGGCGTCGCAGCCCGAGAGCGCCCAGGCCGGCTGCGCGCCGGCGCACGCGGCGGCGAGCGCGAGCGCCAAGACCGTCGAACGAAGCCCCATCCTGATCTCTCCCAGCCCCTGGTCCGCACAGCGGCTCTAATCTTCGTAGGCGTCGGCGATGAGACGGTTCAACAGGCGTACGCCCCAGCCCGATCCCCAGGACGAATTGATGTCAGAGGATGGCGAACCCATGGCGACGCCCGCGACGTCGATGTGCGCCCACGGGGTATCCTTAACAAAGCGTTGCAAAAACTGGGCCGCGGTGATCGAGCCGCCGTGCCGCCCGCCGGTGTTCTTCATGTCCGCGATCTTGGAATCGATCAGCTTGTCGTAGGCCTTGGCGAGCGGCATGCGCCAGACTTTTTCTCCGGTCGCCTCGCCCGCCGCCGCGATCGCCTGAGCGAGTTCGTCGTTGTTGGCGAACAGGCCGGCGTATTCGGCGCCCAGCGCCACCATGATCGCCCCGGTCAGCGTCGCGAGGTCGATCATCACGCGCGGCTTGAACGTCTGTTCGGTGTAAAAAAGGGCGTCCGACAGCACCAGGCGCCCCTCGGCGTCGGTGTTGATGATCTCGATCGTCTGCCCCGACATCGAGGTGAGGATGTCGCCCGGACGAATCGCGTCGCCGTCGGGCATGTTTTCGACCAGACCGACGACGCCGACGACGTTGACCTTGGCCTTGCGGGCCGCCAGCGCGTGCATGAGGCCGACGACGCAGGCCGCGCCTCCCATGTCGCCCTTCATGTCCTCCATTCCGGCCGCCGGCTTGATCGAAATGCCGCCCGAGTCGAAGCACACCCCCTTGCCGATCACCGCGACCGGCTTGCCGCGCTTGGCGCGCGCGCCGTTCCAGCGCAGGGTGACGAGCCGGCTGTCGCGCGACGACCCGCGCCCGACCCCGAGCAGGGCGTGCATGCCGAGTCGCGCCATTTCCTTCTCGTCGAGGACGCCGACTTCGACCCCGAGCTTCTCGAGCGCTTTCGCCCGGTCGGCGAACTCCGTCGGAAACAGCACGTTCGGCGGCTCGTTCACGAGGTTGCGCGCCAGTTCGACGCCGTCGGCGACCGCGAATCGGTCGTGCGCCGCCGCACGCGCCGCCGCGGCGTGCCCCGAGCCGAGCACGAATTCCGGCGGGCCGGCGTCGTCCTCGTCGGGCTCCTTCTTCCGGGTCTTGTATTTGTCGAACTTGTAGCCGCGCAGCCGCAGGCCCAAGGCGAAATCGGCCTCCGCCGCCGCGTCCCACGCGCCCGCCGGCCCATCGAAGGCGACCTCGACCCGGGTCGCGCCCGAGGCTTTCCCGAACACGAATCCGCCCAGCATCACGAAGTCCAGCGCGGCGTTGTCCTTGGCGGGAGCGACGCCGACCACGATCAGACGCGCCGCCTCGACGCCCGCGGGCGCCAGGATGTCGAGCGCCGTGCGCTGGGCGCCCTTGAAACTGACGGCCTTCGCAGCCGCGCGGATCAGCGGCTCGAGGTCGCCGGCCTGCGCCGCGACCGCGGCCGAGGGCTTCATGTCGGCCCCGACGAAGACCACCAACGCTCCGCCCTTGGGCGCGGCCAGGGGACCAAAGGAAATCTTGACCGCGGCGCTCATTTCCAACGCATTCCTCGTGTCCCAAACGCAACCACGCCTCGCCCGTCGCGAGGAGCCCGGCGTTCCGAGATATCGGGGGGACGCCCGGCACGTCAACACAATGCCGTTATTTCCCGGCATTCGACCCCCCCGTCCCGGGCAAGGAATCGAAAGGCGGCTTGCCTCGGCGGCGCGGCCGGGCTAGGCGGCTCGACCGGGCGGGCGGGCCCTGGCGCGCGCGCCGCGCAGGAACAGGCCGGGATGAGTCGAATCGAGCGCTACGTTCTGAGAACCGCGACGACGGCGTTCCTGACCGGGCTCGTCGTGCTGACCGGCGTCATCTGGATCACGCAGGCCTTGCGCCAGATCGACCTCCTGACCAGCAAGGGGCAGACGATCCTCATCTTTTTGCTGATGACCGGGCTCGCGCTGCCCTCGCTGATCGCGGTCATCGCGCCGGTCGCGCTGTTCGCCGGCATTCTCTACACGTTCAACAAGCTCAACGGCGACAGCGAGCTGGTGGTGATGGCGGCCGCCGGCGTGTCTCCGGCCCGCCTCCTGCGGCCGACGCTCGCCCTGTCGATCGCGGTGTTCGCCGGCGTGGCGGCGATCACCGTCCAGGTTCTTCCCTGGAGCTTCGGGCAGATGGAGAACCTGACCACCTACATCCGCGCCGACTTCATCTCGAATTTCGCCCGCCCCGGCGCCTTCAACGACCTGACGGTCGGGTTCGTGTTCCATTATCGCGAGCGCACCCCCGACGGCGCCCTGCGCGGCGTGTTCATGCAGGACCGGCGCGACCCGGAGCACGTGTCGACCTACATTGCGGAGGCGGGCAAGACGCTGGAGAAGGACGGCTCGAGCTATCTGCAGCTGTCCAAGGGCGTCCTGCTCCGCCCGCAGGCGGCTGGCGATTCCGCCATGGTGACCTTCGACGACTACACCATCGACCTCAACCAGTTCTCCCAGGCGGTGGCGGCGGTCAAGCGCCCGCGCGAGCGCAGCACCGTCGACCTGATGCTGCCGACCGCCGCCGACCGCGCCGACGCGGCGATGGCGGGACACATCCGCAGCGAATTGCTCGATCGCCTGGCGAGCCCGCTCTATGCGCTGGTGGCCGGACTCGTCGCCTTCGCCGCGCTCGGCGAAGCGCGGACCACCCGCCAGGGGAGGGGACTGGCGATCGGCGGCGCGGTCTTGGCGTTCGTGGCCATTCGCGGACTGGGCATCGCCGCGACGACGCTGACGGTGGGCGTCCCGTCGGCCGCGATCTTCGTCTGGCTGATCCCGCTCGCGGCGACCCTCGGCGCGCTGGCGATGATCTTCCGCCAGCCGCTGTTCCTGGCGCACGCCGCCCGCCGCGCGGCGACGAGGCCGGCATGATCGGCCGCACGCTGTCGCTCTATCTCGCCGGCCGGTTCGCCCGCACGGTGCTGGCGTCGTTCGGCTTCGTGTTCGCGCTCATCTACGCCGTCGATCTGGTCGAGATGCTGCGCCGGTCGGGCGACGCCCAGAAGGCGACCGCCCCGCTGTTGGCGGCGCTGTCCTTCATGCGCACCCCGACGGTCGCCGAGCAGGCGCTGCCGTTCGCCGTGCTGTTCGGCTCGATGATCGCGTTTCTCAACCTTTCGCGAAAGCTCGAACTGGTCGTCGCCCGCGCCGCCGGCGTCTCGGTCTGGCAGATTCTCGCGCCCCCGATCGCGGTCGTGGCGCTGATCGGCGCCGTGTCGGTCGCGCTCTACAACCCGGCCTCGGCGTGGATGAAGCAGAGGTCGGACGAAATCGAGACCAGCGTGTTCGGCGGGCGCGCCAACCCGTGGGGCGACATCTGGCTCAGGCAGAAGAGCGTGGACGGTCAGGCGATCCTCCACGCGCGCAGCAAGGAGGCCGACGGGACCCGCCTGACCGGGCTCGAGATCTTCAATTTCGACGACAAGGGGAACTTCGTCGAACGGGTCGACGCCGCTTCGGGAGACTTGCGCGACGGATACTGGGAGTTGCACGACGCCAAGGTCGTCACGCCGGGCTTCGAGACCCTGCCGGTCTCGACCTACCTGCTCGCCACCAGCCTGAACCGCCGCGAGATGGCCCAGGCGTTCGTCGCGCCCGAGACCGTGTCGTTCTGGACGCTGCCCGGCCTGGCCGAGCAGACGGCCCGGGCGGGCCTCGATCCGACTGCTTACCGCCTGAAATTTCAGGAACTTCTCGCGCGCCCGCTGCTGCTTGCGGCGATGGTTCTGGTGGCCGCTTGCTTTTCGTTAAGATTCTTCCGAATGGGCGGCGTGGAGGTTATGGTTTCGGGTGGCGTCGCGGCGGGGTTCGTGCTTTATGTGGCCACCAAAGTCATCAACGATCTCGGCGAGGCCGGCTTCATCAGCGCGGTCGCGGCGGGTTGGTTGCCGGGGCTCGTTGGGTGCTTGTTTGGCGTCTACGTTTTGCTGAACCAAGAGGATGGTTGATGGGATTCGCCGTCAGCTCCTCCGCTGAACGCAGACAGCGCCGGCCTTGGCGGATCAGGGTCCTGGCGGCGGCGATGTTTGCGCTGGCGCTTGCGATCTCGTGCCTCTGCCCGCAGGCTCCCGCGCGCGCCGCCCAGGCCGCGCCGCCGCCGGCCGCGGCGGTCAAGCCGGCCGACAAGCTGGTCATCGACGCCGACGAGCTCATCTACGACAAGGACAAGGACACCGTGACCGCCCAGGGCTCGGTCCAGCTGTTCTATCAGGGCCGGATCCTGCAGGCCGACCGGGTCGTCTACACCCGCTCGACCAAACACGTTTACGCGGAAGGTCACGCCAAGATGACCGACGAGCACGGCGACGTCGTCTACGGCAAGCGATTCGAGCTCAGCGAGAATTTCCGCGACGGCTTCATCGACAGCGTGCAGGCGCTGACCGCCGACAAGACCCGCTTCACCTCGCCGCGCGGCGAGCGGGTGAACGGCGCCGTGACCGTGCTGGAAAAGGGAAGCTACACCGCCTGCGAGCCCTGCAAGGATCACCCCGAGCGGCCGCCGTTCTGGCAGGTGCGGGCGACGAAGATCATCGAGAACCAGGAGACCCACACAGTCTATTATGAAGGCGCCCAGATGTTGGTGTGGGGCTTTCCGGTCTTCTACATGCCCTATTTCTCGTCCCCCGACTCGACCGTCAACAAGCAGACCGGCGTGCTCGCGCCGCAGTTCGTCTCGGGGGCGTCGCTGGGCTACGGAATCAGCATTCCCTATTTCATCAACCTCGCGCCCAACTACGATCTGACCATCATTCCGACCTACCTGTCGAGACAGGGTGTGCTGGGCGAGGTCGACTGGCGTCAGCGGCTGGACAACGGCCAGTACAGCGTCAAGGTGGTCGGAATCGACGAGCAGCAACCGAACGCTTTCTCGCCCTCGCCTTACGGCGCCGGCGACCAGAAGGAGCGCGGCTCGATCGAGACCAAGGGCAATGTCTTCCTCAACCAGAACTGGCAGTTCGGCTGGAACGTCGCCTGGATGTCGGACAAGTTCTTCGCCAACGACTACAAGCTCCAGGGCATCGACTTCAGTAATTATTACTTCCAGGACATCGTCTCGTCGGCCTATCTTCGCGGCCAGGCCGACCACAGCTTCTTCGATCTCAGCGCCTATCACTTCCAGGGCACCACGGCGAACGACGACAATCGGACCCTTCCGCAGGCCGTGCCGGTGCTCGACTACAATCGCGTGTTCGGGCTTCCCGCCGACCGCACCAATGGGATCGGCGGCGCGGCGACGGTCGACGTCAACATCGCCAACATCACGCAAAGCAACGCCGCGTTCCAGTCGACCGGATTGCAGACGTTTGATAACGCCTACCATCTGTACAATGTTTGCGAGACCACCGTCGGCAACAAGTACGTGAACACGTACTATCCGGGCGCGTGCATGCTGCGCAGCATCGCCGGCGACTACACCCGCGCATCCGGGCAGGTGTCCTGGCAACGCAGCTATATCGACCCGATCGGCGAAGTCTGGAAGCCGTTCGTCTTCGCAAGGGTGGATGGCGAAGCGACGGAGCTGAACGAGACCGGCTCGATCACCTACGCGAGTTCGCTCGGCGTGAGCACGGTCGCCAATTCCAGTCAGGCGGCGTTTTTCTCGGGCGGCGGCCAGGGCGCCTTCGCCCGCGGCATGGCGGGCTTCGGGCTCGAGTACCAATATCCGTTCGCGCTCACCAACGTTTTCGGCTCGCAGACGATCACGCCGATCGGGCAGTTCATCGTCCGTCCGAGCGAGGTCATGCCGAGGATCCAGCCGAACGAAGACTCGCAGAGCCTCGTGTTCGACGAAACGAACCTGTTCGCGTGGAACAAGTTCTCCGGCTACGACCGCATCGAGGGCGGGACGCGGTTCAATTACGGACTCCAGTACACCGCCAATTTCGCCAACGGCGGCCACGCCAACATCGTCGCCGGCGAATCGATCCAGGTCGCGGGCCAGAACTCGTATACGCTCTACGACATGGCCAACACCGGCATGAACTCGGGCCTCGACAAGACGTTCTCGAACTTCGTCGCCGGCGAGATGATCCAGCCGACGTCGGCGCCGGTGTCGTTTCTGAGCAAGCAGCAGTTCGACAGCACGACCTTCCAGCTCGACCGGTTCGACGCCATCGCCAAGGCCACGATCGCCGGCGTGACCGGCAGCGTCGACTACGCGCTCTATGCGGCCCAGCCGGCGCTGGGGTGGGCGTACCCGCGCGAGGGCCTGACCGGCAGCGCCTCCTACAAGCTCCAGGACCGGTGGACGATCGACGGGTCGCTGGTGCTCGACATGTCGCGACACTATTACGACGTTCCCGGACAGGAGACCCCGGTCTTCTATCCCATCGGCTATTCGCTGGGTTTCGGCTACAAGGACGAGTGCACCACGCTGACGGTCCGCTATTCCGCGAGTCTCAGCGCGCCGGCCGCCTTCACCGAATACGCCGGCGGCCCGCTCACCACCCTTCCCGCGACGCGCAACCAGACCCTCATGTTCCAGCTCGTCCTGCGCACGCTCGGCGACCTCCGGGGCAACGTCGGCCTGTAATGGCGGGCGCTCTCGTTTCCGGAAAAGCCGTCATGACAGGCCGACTTCCGCCGCTGGCGATGACGATGGGCGACCCGGCCGGGATCGGGCCGGAGTTGGCGCTCGCGGCGTGGCGGCTGCGAAAGGAAGGCGGTCCGCCGTTCTTCGTTCTGGCCGCGCCCGCTCATCTCGCCGCCATCGCCGGCCGGCTGGGGTGGGACATCGCCATCGTCGAAACCGACCCCGCCGGCGCCGCCTCGGCCTTCGAGCGCGGCCTTCCCGTCGTCCCGCTCGAGGCTGCGGTCGCGGCCGAGCCCGGCCGCCCGGCCGCCGGCAACGCCGCCGCGACCCTCGAATCGATCGAGCGCGCGGTCGCGGCGACCCGCGCGGGCGACGCCCGCGCAGTCGTGACCAACCCGATCGCCAAGGCGACGCTCTACGAGGCCGGGTTCCGCTTTCCCGGACACACCGAATATCTGGGCGCGCTCGCCGCCGCCGCCTGGGGCGAGACCGTCTTCCCGGTGATGATGATCTGGTCCGAGGCGCTCGCGGTCGTGCCCGTCACCATCCATGTGGCGCTCGCGGAAGCGCCGAAAGCGCTCACCCGGGAGCTGATCGTGGCGACCGCCAGAATCGTCGCGCGCGACCTCAAGGCGCGATTCGGCGTCGCCCGTCCCCGCCTCGCGGTCGCCGGCCTCAATCCGCACGCCGGCGAGGGGGGCGCGATGGGCCGCGAGGAGATCACCATCATCGCGCCCGCGCTCGAGATCCTGCGCGCCGAGGGCCTGGACGTCGCCGGGCCGCTTCCGGCCGACACGATGTTCCACGCCGCGGCGCGGGCGCGCTACGACGTCGCCCTGACGATGTACCACGATCAGGGCCTGATCCCGGCGAAGACGCTGGCCTTCGACGAGGGCGTCAACGTGACGCTCGGCCTGCCCTTCGTCCGCACTTCGCCCGACCACGGCACGGCCTTCGACATCGCCGGCCGCGGCGTCGCCAATCCGACCAGCCTGATCGCCGCCCTTCGCCTCGCCGACCGGCTGACCCGATGACGCTCGCCCCCGACGGGCTGCCGCCGCTGCGCGAGGTGGTGGCCCGCTGCGGGCTCGACGCGAAAAAGTCGCTCGGGCAGAATTTCCTGTTCGACCTCAATCTGACGGGCCGGATCGCCCGCGCCGCCGGTCCGCTCGACGGCGTCGTCGTCGTCGAGGTCGGGCCGGGCCCCGGCGGGCTCACCCGGGCGCTGCTGTCCGAAGGCGCGCGGAAGGTGATCGCGATCGAACGCGACGCGCGCGCGGCGCCGGCGCTGGCGGAGATCGCCGCCCGCTGGCCCGGCCGCCTCGAGGTCATCGCCGCCGACGCGCTCGCCGTGCCGCCCGAGGCGCTGATCGAACGGGCCGGCGGCGCGCCGATCCGGATCTGCGCCAACCTGCCCTACAACATCGGCACGCGCCTCCTGACGGGATGGCTGGAATCCGAGCCGTGGCCGCCCTTCTTCGACCGGCTCACCCTGATGTTCCAGCGCGAGGTGGCGTTGCGCATCGTCGCCACCCCGGCCGAACGCGCCGACTACGGCCGCCTCGCCGTGCTCAGCCGATGGCGCGCCGAGACGCGCATCCTGTTCGACGTGCAGCCCTCCGCCTTCACCCCGCCGCCGAAGGTCGTCTCGAGCGTCGTCGAACTGGTTCCGCGGGCTTCGCCCGACCCCTGCGACGCGGGCGCGCTGAGCGCGGCGACCCAGGCCGCGTTCGGGCAGCGGCGCAAGATGCTGCGCCAGGCCTTGAAGGGGATCGCGGCCTCGCGGGGTCTCGACGCCGCGGCCCTGCTCGGGGAAGCGGGTATCGACCCCACCCGGCGCGCGGAAGACGTCGACATCGCCGGCTTCGTCCGGCTCGCCCGGGCGGTCGCGCGCGAGCGCAGACCGGCTTAAGATGGGGACGGCGTCGCGGGCGCCCCGATCGGCGGGGCGCGCGCGCCCCTGCGACCGAGGAAAGAGCCCCCCTTGTTCATCAATACGCCGATGGCGAGACGCCAGTGGACAGGCCTCGACGACGAACACCTGGCCAGCATCGGCTTCATCAACTTCGGCTGGAACGCGCTGGAGCGAAAGTTCGCCTCGCTGGTCTGGGTGACGGCCGGTTGGGACCAGGACGTCGGCGAACTGGTGCTCTCGACGCTCGGCAACGTCTCGCTGGTCAAGCTGTTCATGAACCTCCTGAGACAGGAGGTCCGGCCGTGGCCGGACAAGTCGCTGACGGCGCAGGCGGTGCAAACCGGGGTCCTGTTCGACGCCATCCGCGAGGCGCGCAACGATGTCGTGCACTGCTTTTTCTACGTCGACCCGGCGCGCGACGTTCAGGGGCACTTCAAGACCGCGACGCGCAAGAGCGCGGGCGGGACGGCGGAACTGCGAACGGTGGCGATGGGGAAGGCCGACATCGACGATCTGTGCGTCGCCATTTCGGACTGCATCGAGTCGGTCGACGACCTCGTCATGAAGATCTGGTTCCGCCGCCGGTTCCTCGCCGCCGCGCAGGACGGCCGCCCGACCGACGAGGCCGCCTATCACGCGGCCGTCCATGGCTGGTCCGTCGCTCCCTTCGACATCGGCAGACTGCGGATCTACCCGAGGAAGCACGCCCGCCGCCGCGCCGCGCCCGATCGCGCCGGCGACGCGTCCCTGTCCGGCGAGGCGGACTGAGCGGATTTCGCCGGTCCGCCCAACCGAACTCGCGGACAATGGGAGGGGCGGCGTTTCGCCGCCCTCGGCGGTCGGCGCAAACCTGCGAGCGCGTCGTGGCCGCCCGTCACCCGGCCTTGTCGATCCTGAGCAGCGTGAACAGCCGCATCGGCGGCAGTTCGCAGCGCTCGACGATCCGCGCGTCGGGGCGGGCGGCGATCCAGTCGCCGATCGCCGAATAGGGGAAGTTCGGATGCCAGCCGAGCCAGGCGGCGGCGGTCTCCATCCGGCGTTCGACGGCCTTGCGCAGGCCGCGTTCGGCGGCGAAATGATTCATGACGATCAGCGTCCCACGCGGCCGAAGCACCCGCCACGCTTCGTCCAGCGCGCGCGCCGGGTGGGGAACGACGCTCATCACGTAGGGCGCGAGCGCGACGTCGAAGGCGGCGTCGGGAAAGTCGAGCGCGCCCGCGTCCATCACGTGCAGGCCCTTCACCTGGACGAGCCGCTGGCGTTCGACCCGCGTCCGCGCCGCCCGCAGCATCGGCGCGCTGATGTCGATGCCGGTGACGCGCACGTCGCCCGGCAGCAGCGGCAGCTCGAGCCCGGTGCCGACGCCGATCACCAGAATTTCACCCCCGGACCCCGCCGCGGCCGCCGCGGCTTGCGCCGCCGCCAGCCGCCCCGGATGGAACGGCAGGTCGAAGATCAGATCGTAGATCGGCGCCCAGCGGCCGTACGCCGCCTGCGCGTGATGCCCGGCGTAGACGCGGGTCGCGGGGATCGGATTCATGGTCTGCGGCCCTCGCGGCGCCGGGCTGACGCGGCGTTCGGGCGAGATTCGCTCAGAACGCCGTCGACTGCAACAAGACTAAGCGCTCGCCCGACGGAGGCGGAAAGAGACGTTCCCGGCGGTCTTGCGGAATGGGTCCGACGGTCCGGGCGCGGCGGCCCTTGCCGACACGACGCCGGGGCCCTATCCACAGGGAAGCGGAGACTTCACGAGGTCAATCGTGCTCGACCACATTGGGATTGCCGTCGCCGATTTCGAGCCGTCGAAGGCGTTCTACGAGGCGGCGCTGCGGCCGCTCGGCCTCTCGCTCGTCATGTCCGTGACCGCGGAAGAGACGGGCGCGGGGGCGCACGCCGGCTTCGGCGCGTCCGACAAGCCGTTCTTCTGGATCGGAACCGGCGCCGGGCCGAAGGGCGGAACGCACGTCGCCTTCGCCGCCGGGACGCGCGCCGAGGTCGACGCCTTTCATCGCGCGGCGCTCGCCGCCGGCGGCCGCGACAACGGCCCGCCGGGCTTAAGACCGCACTATCATCCGAACTACTACGCCGCCTTCGTCCTCGACCGCGACGGAAACAACATCGAGGCCGTCTGTCACGCGCCGGCGTGACCGCTGTTCACGCTGCACGTCGATTCCTCGATCGCATCGCCCGGCCGAGGCCGGCGAAGCCGATGAGCAGCATCGCCCAGGTCGCGGGTTCCGGGACAGCCGGATCCTGCAAGCTGTAGTCGAAGCCGAAGCCGCCGGCGGGCATGACCACGTCCGCGTCCGGCGTGAGCGCGAACGACACGGCGACCGTCCGGCCGCCCCGGCGCACGACGCCGAGGTCGAGCGTACGGCCGGAAAAGAAGCGTTCCGCCGCGCGCAGCGACGTGAACCTGTCGGCGACCGCCGCGCGCCCGTCGACTGTGACCGTGAAGCGCGCGGAGGCGAACCCCGATCCTGCGGCGATGGTGTCCAGAAGCGTCAGCGACAGCCGTTCTCGCGCTCCGGTCGCGAACGTGAAATCCGCCTCGTCCGAATAGTTCCGGGCGCCGCAGCACTCGGTGGCGCCGGCAGACATCACGCCGCCCCCGATTGTTGGACCGTTCGAGGTCAGCGTGGCGTCGGAGATCGTCTCCCCGGCGACGATGGGCGCGAGCGCGGAAGATCCGGCGCCGACCACGGCCAGGGTTTCGGCGATCGCCGCGCCGTTGCTCGGGGACGACGCGACCGCCGGGGACTGCGCGGTGGTGGCGACGGACCCGTCGGCGTCGCTCGCCGCGCTGCGCGCGGACGCGGCGCCGGAAGGTCCCTCGACCATGACTTGCACGCCCTGCGCGCCGCCGGTCGCGATCGCGGTCGACGACACGCTCCCCGGACCGTTCAGGGTCGCATCGCTGCTGGCGCTCGCGTCTCCGCCTGCACTGGCCGATCCCGGCCCGTGCGGCGAACCGCCGGCGCCGCCGGTCGCGATCGTGGTCACGGCGAGACTCGACGCCGAACCGCCGCGCGGTCAGGGTCGAGGAGGCCGCGCCGCCCGCGCCGCCGTTGTTCCCGGACGCCCCGCCGGCCCCTCCGATCGCCGTCTGCGTCAGCGTGAGCGAA
>NZ_QNRK01000002.1:221112-308539 GCF_003315135.1 Roseiarcus fermentans | reverse complement strand
CGCTGTTCCAGGATCTCGCCCGCTACGGCCTGCGCCCGCCCAAATACGCCGACCAGGCGACGGTCGAGGCCGACCACGTGTCGCACCAGAACTGGGCGATCTTCTACCAGTACAGCCACGCCGCGGCGTTCCACACCTGGATTCCCGACCGCGAGCACCTCGACTGGCTGTCGGAGAAGTATCCGACCACCTTCGACAAGTTCTATCGTCCGCGCTGGGAGATGTGGGCGGAGATGGCCAAGCAGGGCAAGCGCTTCTACAACATGGCGTTGCCGATGCTGTGCCAGACCTGCCAGATCCCGATGGGCTACACCGAGCCCGCCGATCCGACCACGATCTGCTTCCGCGAGTCGAACTTCAAGGGCGAGCGCTATCATTTCTGTTCGGACGGCTGCAAGGACATCTTCGACGGCGAGCCGGAGAAGTACGTCCAGTCGTGGCTGCCGGTGCACCAGATCTTCCAGGGCGCCTGCGGCGGGGCGACCATTCCCGATGTGCTGAATTACTACCGGCTCAACGTCGGCCACGACAACATGGACTACGTCGGCTCGCCGGACGAGGCGCTGTGGAACAGCTGGCAGGCCGGCGCGGTCAAGGCCGCCGAATAGGCCGCAATCGATGAGACCGGCGCGCGTCCCACCGACGCGCGCCCCTTGCGAAAACCTTCAACTCCGGGAGGAGACCATGGCTCTCACGGCGCTTTCGCCCGACTATGAACAGAACATCGAATACCGCGACGCGGAAAAGAACTTTCACGGCGCCCGCGTCGTCTACGTTCACTGGGAAGAGCATCTGATGTTCTGCGCGGCGCTCGCCTTCCCGCTGCCGCCCGATATGCCGTTCGCCGCCTTCGTCGAGGCGATCGTCAAGGGCCACTACGGCGCCCATCCGGACTTCGACAAGATCGACTGGGACAGGGTCGAGTGGATGATCGACGGCGTCAGGACCAAGCCCGACATGGCCAGGTCGCTCGCCGACCACGGCGTCGGCCACAAGTCGCTGATCCGCTTCTGGACCCCCGGCCTCAACGGCTTCAAGGCCTCGGCGAGCTGAGACGGAGATCGCGGGCAAAGCCATGACCCACCAGCTCACCATCGAGCCGCTCGGCGACGCCATCGACGTCGCCGAAGGCCAGACGATCCTCGACGCCTGCCTGCGGTCGGGAATCTATCTGCCGCACGCCTGCGGCCACGGTCTGTGCGGGACGTGCAAGACGCAGGTGGTCGACGGCGAGATCGATCACGGCGAGGCGTCGAGCTTCGCCCTGATGGATTTCGAGCGCGACGACGGCTACGTGCTCGCCTGCACCGCGACGCTGAAGTCGGACGTCACGATCGAGGCCGACGTCGAGGAGGATCCCGACGCCCGCCGCATCCCGGTCGGCGACTTCGAGGGCGTGGTCGTCGGCCTCGACGACCTCACCCACGACGTCAAGGGCGTGCGCCTCGCGCTCGACCGCGGCATCGACTTCCAGGCCGGCCAGTACGTCATGGCGCACCTGCCGGGCGTCGAGGGGGCGCGCGCCTTCTCGATCGCCAACGCGCCGTCGGATCCCAAGCTCGTCGAACTTCAGGTGCGGCGCGTGCCGGGCGGGGCGGGCACGGCTTACGTCCACGACAAGCTCAGGCCCGGCGACCGCCTGCGGTTCTCCGGCCCCTACGGCCGCTTCGTGGTGCGCAAGTCGCGCGGCGGACCGCTGATTTTCCTCGCCGGCGGCACCGGCGTGTCGAGCCCGCGGGCAATGATCCTCGACCTTCTGGCCGAGGGCTATTCCGAGCCGATCACGCTCGTCCACGGCGTGCGGACCGAAGCCGATCTCTACGGCCGCGCGGAATTCGAGGCGCTGGCGAAAGCGCACCCGAACTTCCGCTACGTCCCGGCCCTCTCCAGCGAGCCCGAGGACAGCGGCTGGGCCGGCGAGCGCGGCTTCGTCCACGACGTCGCCAGGCGCCTCTACGGCGGCGTGTTCGAAGGCTCGACCGCCTATCTGTGCGGACCGCCGCCGATGATCGAGGGCTGCATCGGCGCGCTGATGCAGGGGCGGTTGTTCGAGAAGCACATCTTCACCGAAAAATTCTTCACCGCGCAGGACGCGGGGACGAAGCCGAAAAGCCCGCTGTTCAAGAGGCTCTGACGATGGCGCCGCAACGATTCCAGGTCACGCTCGAAGGCCATGGGCAGGCGAACGTCTACGAGGGCGAGCGCGTGCTGGTCGCGCTCGAGCGGGCGCAGGGCTTCGGCCAGCTCAAGAACCTGCCGCGCCGCCTGCCGGTCGGCTGCCGCCGCGGCGGCTGCGGCGTCTGCCGCGTGCGCGTGCTCGCGGGCGCCTACGATTCCGGACCGATGAGCCGGTCGTGCGTTTCCGCGGAGGACGAGGCGGCGGGCCTGGTGCTCGCCTGCTGCATCTATCCGCGATCCGATCTTTTCCTGCGGCTGGAGACCCCCGTCGTAGTCAAAGCCAAGGGCGAACGGGCCCTGCAACCCGTGTAAGGAGGTAACACCATGGCGATTACGGGCATCATGCGTCCCGGCTTCATCCAGATCCGCGTTCTGGACATGCCTGCGGCGATCGAGTTCTACACCAAGCGCATCGGCCTGCATCAGGTCACGGAAGGCCCCGACGGGCGCGTCTACCTCAAGTCGGCCGACGAGTTCGACCATCACTCGATCGTGCTGCGTCGCGCCGATTCGGCCGGCGTCGACGCCGCCGGCTTCAAGTGCGTGAAGGATTCGGATCTCGATCACTACGAGAAGCGGGTCACCGACTACGGCTTCGCGGTCGATCACGTGAAGGCCGGCGAGCAGCCCGGCCTCGGCCGCCGCATCGGCTTCACCATCCCGACCGGCCATCGCATCGAGCTCTATGCCGAATCCGAACAGTCCGACCCGAAGCCGAGGACCCATAACCCCGACGTCTGGGAGCTCGAGCCGCACGGCATGGCCGCCCGCCGCTTCGATCATTCGCTGCTGTACGGGCCCGACGTCCAGGGCAACCTCGACTTCTTCGAGAAGGCGCTCGACTTCCGCTGCGCCGAGCGCGTCGACATGCCCGACGGCGTGTTCGCGATCTGGATGACCTGCGGCATGAAGGCGCACGACATCGCCTTCGTGAAATACCCCGAGCCGAACAAGCTGCACCACGTCGCCTTCGAGCTGGAAAACTGGCAGTCGATCGGGCACGCCGCCGACATCCTCACCCGCTACGACATCTCGATCGACCTCGGGCCGACCCGGCACGGCATCACCCGCGGCCAGACGATCTACTTCTTCGATCCGTCGGGCAACCGCTGCGAGACCTTCGCCGGCGGCTACACCTACTATCCGGACATCCCGACCCGCACCTGGGACGAGACCCAGGTCGGCAAGGGCATCTTCTACTACGAGCGTCAGCTGAACGACGCGTTCCTGTCGGTCGTATCGTAAGCCGCGACCGTCGGGGCGTCCGCGCGAAGGGTCTTTTACCCGATCCCTCGCGCGGCATGTACGCCTTGTCCAGACGGGACCCGGCGCGACGGGCGCCGTCCCCGCCCCGATGTCGGGGCGGCCGGGCGGGGGCTCACGGACCGCTCGGTTTGGCGGCTGGCAGAGCGCCAAAAGTCGAGGTTCGGCGCGACCTCCCTCCCGACCCCACAGGGGGGAGGAGGCGCGACGCCGTCCCGCCGAGGGGGTGGAGAGGGGAGTCGCCGTGCCCGAGCGAGCGCGGCGACGGAAGACAGGGGGAAGACCATGCCGGTTTCAGTCACGCGCCGCATCATCAGCGCCGAGGCCGCGTTCCGCGCCGTCGAGGCTGCCGTCGCCAGGGGACGCGAGCGCGGCGTCGCGGTCGTCGCAGCGGCGGTCGACATCGGCGGCGACCTCGTCGCCTGCCTCAGGGCGGACGGCGCCTTCGCCGCGTCGATCAGCATCGCCCGGGACAAGGCCTATACGGCGGCGGTGTTCGGCGCCTCGACCGACGGCCTGTCGAACGCGCTCAAGGACAATCCGGTGCTCCATCACGGCATCGCCATCCGGCCGGGAGTCGTGCTGTTCGGCGGCGGCCTGCCGATCGTCGAGGACGGCGCGGTGATCGGCGCGGTCGGCGTTTCGGGCGGGTCGGAGGACGACGACCGCGAATGCGCCAGGGCCGGCGTGGCCGCCGCGCTCGCGGCGTAGAACGGAAGGGAAGGCGTTGGCGCGCCCCTTCTCCGCGAAGCGGCGAAGGTGGCCCGAAGGGCCGGATGAGGTGTGGAAAGCAGGTTTCCTCGTTTGGAGGTTTGCGGTGACGGTCGTGCAATCCGACTTGCGCCGGTGGCGTAAGCGTAATTCGACCGGCATCGAAGCAGCGGGCCACACCCCATCCGGCGTGGCGGGACTCAATAAAATATCGATATAAAGAAAAATATCGACAAACTGAAAATATCGCGATATGAGAGCGGCGCGCTGCGGCGAGCCCCGCGACACGAGAGGTGAAACGATGACGGTGCAGGCTTTGAAGAAGGCGTCCGTGAGCTTCGACAGCGCGCGCAAGGACGCCGCCCATTTCATCGACGGCGCGTTCACCAACGGCTCGACCGGCAGGTTCTGGGAAAACCGCACGCCGCTCGACAACAGCGTGATCGGCCGCGTGCCCGAGGGCGGCAAGGCGGAGATCGACGCGGCGGTCCGCGCCGCCAAGGCCGCGCTGTCGGGCCCGTGGGGCCGGATGACGGTGACCGAGCGCACCGACATTCTCGCCAGGGTCGCGGACGGCATCAATGCGCGGCTCGAGGAGTTCCTCGCCGCCGAGTGTCTCGACACCGGCAAGCCGTCGAGCCTCGCCCGCCATCTCGACATTCCGCGCGGCGCCGCCAACTTCAAGATGTTCGCCGACACGGTGAAGACCGTGTCAACCGAGACGTTTATCCTGCCGACGCCCGACGGAAGGAACGCGATCAACTACGGCCTCAGGAAGCCCAAGGGGGTGATCGCGGTGATCTCGCCGTGGAATCTGCCCCTGCTCTTGATGACCTGGAAGGTCGGCCCGGCGCTCGCCTGCGGCAACACCGTCGTCGTCAAGCCGTCCGAGGAGACGCCGCTGACCGCGACCCTGCTCGGCGAGGTGATGAACGCGGCCGGCATGCCCAAGGGCGTCTACAACGTCGTGCACGGGTTCGGCCCGAATTCGGCCGGCGAGTTCCTGACCCAGCATCCGCTCGTCAACGGCATCACCTTCACCGGCGAGACCCGCACCGGCGAAGCGATCATGCGCCAGGCCGCGCTCGGCATCCGCCAGGTGTCGTTCGAGCTCGGCGGCAAGAACCCGGCGCTGGTGTTCGCCGACGCCGATCTCGACAAGACGATCGAGGGGGTGATGCGCTCGTGCTTCTCGAACTGCGGCCAGGTCTGCCTTGGCACCGAGCGGGTCTATGTCGAGCGGCCGATCTTCGACGCCTTCGTCGCGCGCCTCAAGGCCGGCGCCGAGAGCCTGAAGCTCGGCCGCCCGGAAGACCCGGTGACCAACCTCGGCCCGCTGGTCAGCAAGGAGCACCGCGAGAAGGTGCTGAGCTACTACCGGAAGGCCGCGGCGGAGGGGGCGACCGTGGTCACCGGCGGCGGCGTGCCGACCATGCCGGCCGACCTCGCCGACGGCGCCTGGATCGAGCCCACCATCTGGACCGGTCTCCCCGACGACTCGCCGATCGTGAACGAGGAAATCTTCGGACCCTGCTGCCACATCCGTCCGTTCGACGACGAGGAGGAGGCGGTGCGGCTCGCCAATTCCACGCCCTACGGGCTCGCGGCCTCGGTCTGGACCGAGAACCTTTCGCGCGGCCACCGGGTGGCGGCGCAGATGGACGTGGGCATCTGCTGGGTCAACTCCTGGTTCCTGCGCGACCTGCGCACCGCCTTCGGCGGCGCCAAGCAGTCGGGCATCGGTCGGGAGGGCGGCCTGCACTCGCTCGAGTTCTACACCGAGCTGACCAACGTCTGCGTGAAGCTCTGAGAAGGAACGCCAACGTGACCAAGATCGCGCCGCTCGCCGTCGCCGACGCCATCCTCGGCGCCTACAGGACTCGCACGCCCGTGCCGCCGGTGCGCGAGCTTCTGCCGGCCGGGGCGGTCGAGCAGGCCTACGCCGCCCAGGAGTTCAACACCGAGCGCTGGCTCGCCGACGGGCGCAAGCTCGTCGGGCGGAAGATCGGGCTGACCTCGCTCGCGGTGCAGCGGCAACTCGGCGTCAGCCAGCCCGACTATGGCATGCTGTTTTCCGACATGGCGGTGCCGGACGGATGGGACGTCGCGGCCGACCAGCTCATCCAGCCCAAGGTCGAAGCGGAGATCGCCTTCGTCATCGGGCGCGACCTCGACCAAGAGCATCTGACCATCGCCGACATCCTGCGGGCGGTCGAGTTCGCGCTGCCGGCGATCGAGATCGTCGATTCGCGGATCGCCGACTGGAAGATCGGCATCCTCGACACCATCGCCGACAACGCCTCCTCCGGCCTCTACGTGCTCGGCGCCAGCCCGAAAAAGCTCGACGGTCTCGAACTCAGGCTGTGCGGCATGATCATGGAGCAGGGCGGCGACGAGGTGTCGGTCGGGGCGGGCGCGGCCTGCCTCGGCGACCCGCTGTCGGCGACCCTCTGGCTCGCGAAAACCATGGCGCGGGTCGGGCGCCCGCTGAAGGCGGGCGACACGGTGATGTCCGGCGCGCTCGGGCCGATGGTCACGGTGAAGCGGGGCGAAGTCTACGAAGCGCGCATCTCGGGGCTCGGCTCCGTCCGCGCGGCTTTTGCGAAGGAGTGAGGCTCTGATGGCGAAGATACAATGCGCGATCATCGGCTCGGGCAATATCGGCACCGACCTGATGATCAAGGTGATGCGCATGTCGAAGGCGCTCGAGATGGGCGCGATGGTCGGCATCGATCCCGCCTCCGACGGCCTCGCGCGCGCCGCGCGCCTCAACGTGCCGACCACCCATGACGGCATCGAGGGCCTCCGCAAGCTGCCGAACTACAAGGACATCAGGATCGTGTTCGACGCGACCTCGGCCGGCGCGCACGTCAGGAACAACGCGATCCTGCAGGCGGACGGCAAGAAGGTGATCGACCTCACCCCCGCCGCGATCGGCCCGTTCACCATCCCGGTCATCAACGGCGACGCCAACATCGACGAGCCCAACGTCAACATGGTCACCTGCGGCGGGCAAGCGACCATTCCGATGGTCTATGCGGTGAAGCGCGCGACCAAACGCGTCATCTGGGGCGAAATCGTCGCCTCGATCTCGTCGAAGTCGGCGGGGCCGGGCACCCGCGCCAATATCGACGAGTTCACCGAGACCACCTCGAACGCCATCGTCAAGCTCGGCGGCGCCGAGAAGGGCAAGGCGATCATCATTCTGAACCCGGCCGAACCGCCGCTGATCATGCGCGACACCGTCTTCACCTTGTCGCAGGGCGGCTCGCAGGAGGCGATCGAGAAGTCCGTCGCCGACATGGCGGAGGCGGTGCGCAAATACGTGCCCGGCTATCGCCTGAAGCAGAAGGTGCAGTTCGAGCACATCGGCGACAACCATCCGGTGCGCATTCCGGGCGTCGGATTCTGCTCCGGCCTCAAGACCACGATCATGCTCGAGGTCGAGGGCGCGGCGCATTACCTGCCGGCCTACGCCGGCAATCTCGACATCATGACCTCGGCCGCGCTCACCACCGCCGACGGCTGGGCCGCGAGGCAATTGCAGAAGGAGGCCGCGTGATGGCCCGCAAGAACAAGAACAAGCTCTACGTCCAGGACGTAACCTTACGCGACGGCATGCACTCGGTCCGCCACCAGTATCATCTGGAGACGGTGCGCGAGGTCGCCCGCGCGCTCGACCGCGCCGGCGTCGACGCGATCGAGATCTGCCACGGCGACGGCATCACCGGCGCCACCTTCAACTACGGCTTCGGCGCGCATGACGACGGCGAGTGGATCGCGGCCGTGGCCGAGGAGTGCAGGAACGCGGTCGTCACCGTGCTGCTGCTGCCCGGCATCGGCACCGTGCACGACCTCAAGCACGCCTACGAGGCCGGCGCGCGCAGCGTGCGCGTCGCCACCCACTGCACCGAGGCCGACGTCTCGCGCCAGCACATCGAGGCGGCGCGGGCGCTCGGCATGGACACGGTCGGCTTTCTGATGATGGCGCATATGGCGCCGGTGGAAAAACTGGTCGAGCAGGCGAAGCTGATGGAGTCCTACGGCGCCGAATGCGTCTACGTCACCGACTCGGCCGGCGCGCTGCTGCCCGGCCAGTACGCCGAGCGGGTGCGGGCGTTCCGCCAGGCGCTGAAGCCGGAAACGGAGGTCGGCGTCCACACCCACCACAACCTGACGCTCGGCGTCGCCAACGCCGTCGCCGGGATCGAAGCGGGCGCGGTGCGCGTCGACGCTTCGCTCGCCGGCATGGGCGCGGGCGCCGGCAACGCGCCGATCGAGGCGCTGATCGCCGTGCTCGACAAGATGGGGATCGAAACCGGGGTCGACCTGCACGTCCTCATGGACGTCGCCGACGACGTCATCCGGCCGTTGCAGGATCGCCCGGTGCGCGTCGACCGCGAGAGCCTGTCGCTCGGCTACGCCGGCGTCTATTCCAGCTTCTTGCGCCACGCCGAGAACGCGTCCAAGCTTTACGGCGTCGACACGCGCGACATCCTGACGGAGCTGGGCAAGCGCCGCATGGTGGGAGGCCAGGAGGACATGATCGTCGACGTCGCGCTCGACATCATCCGTCAACGCGAAGCCCAGGCGGCCGCCCAATGACCGACATCCAGACATACGCCGAAGTCGTCGACGAGGCGGCGCGCACCGCCTCCGCAATTCCGCAATTCACCAGCTCCGGCCCGCTCAGCGTCGCCGACGCCTATGCGGTGCAGGCGGCCTCGATCGAGCGCCGCCTGAAGCGCGGCGAAAAGCTCGTCGGCGTCAAGATGGGTCTGACCTCGCGCGCAAAAATGAAGCAGGTCAACGTCGACGAGGTCGTCTGGGGCCGGCTCACCGACGCCATGCGGCTGGAAGAGGGCGCGTCGCTGTCGAAGCGGCGCTTCGTCCATCCGCGCATCGAGCCGGAACTCGCCTTCCTGCTCAAGGCGCCGCTGACCGGCGAGGTCACCGCGGCGGAAGCGATGGCGGCGGTGGCGGCGATCGCGCCGGCGATGGAGATCATCGACTCGCGCTACCAGAACTTCAAGTTCGCGCTGCCCGACGTGATCGCCGACAATTCGTCCTCGTCCGGCTTCGTCGTCGGCGACTGGTCGTCGCCGACCCAGGACTTTTCCAACCTCGGCCTCGTCATGGAAGTCGACGGCCGGCCGGTCGAGATCGGCTCGACCGCGGCGATCCTCGGCAACCCGTCGCGCTCGCTTGTTGCGGCGGCGCGGCTCGCGGGCGCCGCGCTCGGGCGGCTCGAAGCGGGCTGGATCATCCTCGCCGGCGGCGCGACTGCGGCGCATTCGCTCAAAGTCGGCGAGCGCGTGCGCCTCACCATGCAGAACCTCGGATCGGTCTCGATCCGCGTGGCGGAGTAGGCGACATGCCGATCGTCGAGATCACCCTGATCGAGGGGCGCACGCCCGAGGCCAAGCGGCGGCTGATCGCCAAGGTCAGCGATGCGATCGTCGAGGCGATCGACGCCCCGCTCGACTCGATCCGCGTCATCCTGCGCGAAGTCCCGGCGCTGCACTTCGGCGCCGGGGGGAAGACCAAGGAGAAGCCCGAGGCGCCTCCGGGCTGACCCGAGCCTTAAAGAATCAGCGAAAACAGACCTATCGAGGAGGAAACCCATATGACCCGATTTCCCGTGGGACGCCGCGCGTTCCTGAAGACCGGCGCCGCGGCGCTGGCGGCGACCGCGTTGCCGCGCGTCGCCTTCGCCGCGCCCAAGACCGTCAAGATCGGCCTCGTCGCCCCGCTGACCGGGCCGCTCGCGATCTTCTCCGACAACCTGCCGTGGACGCTCGATCGCCTCAAGGCGCACACCGGCGGCCAGATCGACATCGGCGGCACCAAGCATCCGCTCGAGATCATCGTGCGCGACAGCCAGTCCAACCCCAACCGCGCCGCCGACGTGGCCAAGGGGCTCATCCTGCAGGACAAGGTCGACATCATGACCGCCTTCGCGACGCCGGAGACGGTCAATCCGGTCGCCGACCAGTGCGAGGTCTCGGGCGTCCCCTGCCTCACCAACGACTGCCCGCTCGAGCCCTGGTTCTTCGGCCGCAACGGCGATCCGAAGAAGGGTTTCGACTGGACCTTCAACTACTTCTTCAGCGCCGTGAACATGGCCGAGGCCTATTACGACGCCTGGGACCAGGTGAAGACCAACAAGGTGGTCGGCGCGCTGTGGCCGAACGACAACGACGGCCTCGCGTTCTCGAAGATCTTCACCGGCATGGCGGAAAAGCGCGGCTACAAGATCGTCGATCCGGGCCGGTTCGACCTGCCGTCGGGCAATTACAGCGCCCAGATCGCGGCGTTCAAATCGGCCGGCGCCGAGATCATCGCCGGCGTGCTGCCGCCGCCCGAGTTCACCGCCTTCATGAGCGCCGCGGCGCAGCAGAGCCTGCAGCCCAAGATCATCTCGATGGCCAAGGCGACGGAATTCCCGGCCGCGATCGCCCCCTTGGGAGCGCGCGCGGAAGGCCTCTCGGTCGAGGTCTGGTGGTCGCCGACCAGCCCGTTCAAGTCTGGCCTCAGCGGAATCACGTCGCAGGAACTCAGCGACGCCTACGAGAAGGCGACCGGCAACCAGACGTCGATGACGCTCGGCTTCCGCCATGCGCTGTTCGAGACGGCGTTCGACGCGCTCAAGCGCGCCAAGAGCCTCGACGATCCGGAATCGATCCGCGACGCCATCGCCAGCATGGACTACGCCTCGATCGTCGGGCCGATCAACTTCAAGAAGGGGCCCTATCCCAACACCAGCGCGACCCCGCTGGTGATCGGCCAGTGGAAGAAGGGAACCAAGTTCCCGTTCGATCTCGTCGTGGTCGACAACACGACCGCGCCGATGGTGCCGGTCGGCGGCAAGATGGCCGAGATCGTTCATGGCTGATCGGAACGAGACCGTTTCCGCCGGGGGTCCCCCGGCGGAAGCGGTCATCCTGGCGCTGGCCGGCGTTTCGCGCCGGTTCGGCGGCCTGCGCGTGATCGAGGAATTGAGCCTGACCGTGCGGCCGGGCGAGATCCTCGGGGTGCTCGGGCCCAACGGCGCCGGGAAATCGACGCTGTTCAACCTGATCGCCGGCGTGCTGCCGCCGAACGAGGGCTCGATTCACATCATGGGCCGCGACGTCACCGCCATGACGGTCTGGCGCCGCCGCCGGCTCGGGGTCGGCCGCACCTATCAGGTGCCGAAGCCGTTCGCCCACATGAGCGTGTTCGAGAACGTGCTGGTCGCGGCGACCCACGGCGGCGGGCTGTCGATCCCGGCCGGACGGCGCGAGGCGCAGCGGGCGCTGGCGCTGACCGGCCTCGCCGCGCTCGCCGCAAAACCCGCGGGAACGCTGTCGCTGCTCAATCTCAAGCGGCTCGAACTCGCCAAGGCGGTGGCGGGCAAGCCGCGGCTGCTGCTGCTCGACGAGATCGCCGGCGGCCTCACCGACGCCGAATGCGAGGACCTGCTCGCCATCCTCACCGCGATCCACCGCGAGGGCGCGACGATCGTCTGGGTCGAGCACGTCATCCACGCCTTGAAGCGCATCGCGAGCCGCCTCGCGGTGCTCCATTTCGGCGCCATCATCTGCGAAGGCGCCCCCGACGCGGTGCTCGCCGACGAGCGGGTGCGGGAGGTGTACCTTGGCGCGTGAGGCAACCGCCGACTTCGTCGGAGGGTGCGCGTCCCGCGCACCCGGGCGGCGAGACGCCGCCCCTCCCGGTGCGCCAACACTGGGCGGGTTCGGGACCCTTTCGCGTGAGAAAGAGGCTGCGGGCTTCGTGGGAGGGCGCGCGTCCCCCGCGCCCGGGGCGGCGAGACGCCGCCCCTCCCGGGGTGCGCCAACTGCGGGCCTTGGCGGATGACCCCCCTCCTCTCCGTCGAAAAACTCAACGTCTTCTATGACGCGTTCCAGGCCGTGCACGACGTCGACCTCACCGTCGGCGAGGGCGAGATCGTGTCGATCATCGGCGCCAACGGCGCCGGCAAGTCGTCGTTCCTGAAGGCGCTCGTCCGGCAGGCGGGCCGGGTCACCGGCTCGGCGCGCCTCGACGGCTGCGACCTCGCGGCGTTGTCGACCCGCGAGATCGTGGCGAAAGGGATCGCGCTCGTGCCTGAGGGCCGCAAGCTGTTTCCGACCCTCACCATCTTCGAGAACCTGCGCATCGGCCAGGAGCTCGGCCGCAAGGGCGACATCGGCTTCGAGCAGGTCTACGAGTGGTTTCCGGTGCTGCGCGAGCGTCGCGACAGCCGCGCGCGCGAGCTCAGCGGCGGGCAGCAGCAGATGGTGGCGCTCGGCCGGGCGCTGCTCGCCAATCCGCGCCTGCTGCTGTGCGACGAGATCAGCCTCGGGCTCGCGCCGCGCGTCGTCAACGAGCTCTACGCGATCATCCCGCAGGTGCGCGAGCGCGGCGTGGCGGTGGTCGTGGTCGAGCAGGACATTTCGCGCTCGCTCGCCGTCGCCGACCGCTTCGTTTGCTTCCTCGAAGGCGAGGTGTCGCTCAGCGGGCGGCCGGCGGACGCCGACCGCGACACGATCATGCAACACTATTTCGGCGGCGCGCACTGATGGTCGAGACGATCCTCAATCTCATCGTCCAGGGGGTGCTGATCGGCGGCCTCTATGCGCTGTTCGCGCTCGGCCTGTCGCTGTCGCTCGGCGTCATGCGCTTCGTCAACATCGCCCATGGCGACATGATCGTGCTGTTCTCGTTCGTGCTCCTGTCGCTGACCGGGGTCCTCGGCTGGTCGCCGTTCCTGGTGGCGCTGATCCTGCTGCCGGTCGCCTTCGGCCTCGGCTGGCTCCTGCAACGCTTCCTGCTGCAGCGCACCGTCGGCAAGGGCATCCTGCCGATCCTGCTGGTGACCTTCGGCCTGTCGATCATCATCCAGAACGGCCTGCTCGAGGCCTACGGCCCGAACACGCGAAAACTGTCGGGCGGCGCGATCGAGCTCGCGGCGCTGCGCCTCGGGCCGATCGACGTCGGCGTCTATCCGCTGCTGGTCTTCCTGCTCGCGGTGGCCCTGATCGCCGGGCTCGACGCCTTCCTCTACCGCACCGCGATCGGCGCGCGCATCCGCGCCGTCGCCGACGATCCGGCGGCGGCCGATCTGATCGGCCTCACCTCGGCGCGCATCTATCCGGTCGCCATGGGCGTGGTCGGGATCACCATGCTGGTCGCCGCCTCGTGCATGTCGGTGTGGACCAATTTCGATCCCTCGATCGGGCCGAGCCGGCTGCTCGCCGCCTTCGAGGCGGTGGTGCTCGGGGGCCTCGGCAGCCTGTGGGGCACGCTGATCGGCGGCGTGATCATCGGCGTCGCCCAGAACTTCGGCTCGCAGATCGACGCCTCGTGGCAGATCCTCGCCCAGCATCTCGTCTTCCTGGTCGCGCTCGTGTTCAGGCCGCAGGGCCTGTTCGCCAGGAGCTGAGCCGATGTCCACGCCCATGCTTCTCGGCGCCCGCGCGATCCTCGCGGCCGGCGTCCTCGCCTGCCTCGCGGGGCCCTGGCTGTTCGACGCCAACAGCCTGACGGTGCTGACCGAGTTCTTCATCGTCGTCACGCTGGCCTTGATGTGGAACCTGCTCGCCGGCTACGCCGACATCATCTCGGTCGGCCAGCAGGGCTTCGTCGGCGTCGGCGCCTACGCCTTCTTCGGCTTCACCGCGCTTCTCCACATGAGCGTGTGGGCGGCGGTTCCGCTCGCGGCGCTGACGACGCTGCTGATCGCCGTGCCGGTGATGGCGGTGATCTTCCGCCTGCGCACCGCCTATCTCGCGGTCGGCACCTGGGTCGCCGCCGATGTGCTGATGCTGATCGCCGGCAAGCTGCCGGGCTTCGGCGGCGGCTCGGGCACCAGCCTGCCGATCCCGGTGGTCAAGCAGTTCGGCGCGCGCCTCGGCGACCGAATCGACATGTTCTACGCGCTGAGCCTCGGGCTGGCGCTGATCGCCTTCCTCGCCACCTGGGCGCTGCTGCGCTCGCGCATCGGCCTGGGCCTGACCGCCATGCGCGACAACGAGGAGGCGGCGGGCTCGTCCGGCGTCGACCTCGTCAGGACCCGCATCCTCTGCTTCCTGTGGACGGCGCCGTTCCTCGGCCTCGCCGGCGTGATGACGGCGCTGGAAAAGCTGCGCGTCGCCCCGACCGCCTCGTTCAACATCACCGACTGGACGATCGACATCATCTTCATCGTGGTGATCGGCGGCATCGGCAGCCTCGAAGGGCCGATTCTCGGCGCCATCCTGTTCTTCCTGCTCAGGCAATGGCTGGCCGATTTCGGCGCGTGGTACCTGATTCTGCTCGGAGTGATCTCGATCGGCGTCATCCTGTTCGAGCCGAAGGGCCTGTGGGGCGCCTGCCGCCGCTGGGGCTTTCCGGACATCCTGCCGGCCGGCCATGCGCCCGGGCCGGGCGCGCCCGAGCGTGTCGCGGGCCCGGACGCGCAGGAGGCCCCGGCCGCGAGGACGGTGGGCTGAGGGCGCGTCCGCGTCGGCCGATTGTGGTTTTTCAACGGCTGCCAATCGGTCGCAATGATGCTAAGCCGGTGGACGGGAGCGGTCGCTCGAGCGGGCGAGGCCGTCCCCGAAGCGACAACCCTCATGGGGCGACGAGGCGATGACAAACATAAGATGGCGCATCGTCGCGCTTTTGTTGATTGCGATCATTATAAATTACACCGATCGCGTCAATCTCTCCTATGTCGCGCCGACGTTCATGAAGCAGTTCGATATCGGCCCGGGGGAGATGGGGATCGTCCTGTCGGCGTTTCTTTGGACGTATTTTCTCGTCCAGATCCCGCTCGGGCTGGCGCTGGATCGGGTCGGCGTCCGCTGGCTCTATGGCGCGGCCGCGCTCGTCTGGGGCGGCGCCACCATGCTGACCGCGACCGCCGGCGGCCTCGGCTCCCTGGTCGGCTGGCGCGTGCTGCTCGGCGTCGGCGAAGGGCCGGCGTTTCCCGCCACCACCAAGGTCATGGGGATCTGGGTCGCCGACCAGGAGCGCGGGCTCGCCGCGGCGATCGGCGGCGTCGCCGGGATTCCGATCGGCGTCTTCGTCAGTTCGCCGTTCGTCGGCTGGCTGCTCTGGGCGTTCGGCTGGCGCATGATCTTCGTCGTCACCGGCGCCATCGCCATCGCGTGGGCGATCGTCTGGCTGCTCTATTATCGCAATCCGGAAGACCATCCCGGCGCCAACGCGGCGGAACGCCGCTTCCTCGTGGAGAACATCGCCAAGGCCAGCCGCGGCGACACGGGCGCCAAGCCGAGCTGGAAGCAATTGCTGTCGAACAGAAATATCCTGGGCCTGTCGCTCGGCCACGCGGCGATGCTGTTCAACCTCTACTTTCTCATCAGCTGGCTGCCGACCTATCTGATCCAGCAGCATCACCTCACCGCGCTCAACACCGGCCTCTACGGCTCCATCCCCTGGCTGTTCGGCCTCGTCGGCGTCATCGTCGGCGGGCGCGGGTCCGACATCCTGATCAAGCGGGGCTGGCCGATCGTCAGAGCGCGCAAAGTGTTTCTGGTCGCCGGCATGGCGCTCGCGATGGTCTGTCTGCTGACGGCCTATGTCGACTCGCTGACCGCGGCGATCGCATGCCTCTCGGTGGCGGTGTTCGGCATCTTTCTCACCAACAGCGTCGTGTGGGCGGCCAACGCCGAAGTGTCGCCGCTCCATCATGAAGGCGTCGTGGCGGCGATCGAGAACTGTTTCGGCAATATCGGCGGCCTGCTGGCGCCGATCATCGTCGGATTCCTCCTCCAGGCGACCGGCTCGTGGGTGATCCCCATGGCCTCCGCCGCGGTCGTCGCCCTGCTCGGCGCCGGCGTTTACCTGTTCATGCTCTCGGACGAGGCGCTGTTCGCAAGATCCGCGGCGTAGCGCGCCGCGCGCCTCCGACAATTCTCTGCTAGGCTTCCGGGCGATGACAGCCGATACCGAGCCCGCGACGGGACTGCTCGCGCGCCAGCGCATCCTGGCGCTGGTCCACACCGGCGCGGTCGCCGCGTCGGCGCCCATCGAGCATGGCCAGTTGCAGCCGGCGAGCCTCGACCTCCGGCTCGGCGCCGAGGCCTTTCGTGTCCGCGCGAGTTTTCTGCCGGGCAGCGGGGCGAGCGTCCGCGAGCGGCTGACGAGCCTCAATCCGGAAAGGGTGTCGCTGGAGAGGGACGGCGCGGTGCTGGAAAAGGGCATCGTCTACATCGCGCCGCTGATCGAGCGCCTCGCGCTCCCGGCCGGGGTGTCGGGCGCCGCCAATCCCAAGAGTTCGACCGGCCGGCTCGACATCTTCACCCGCCTGATCGTCGACGGCTCGGACGCGTTCGACGCCGTGCCGGAGTCCTACGCCGGGCCGCTGTGGGCGGAGATTTCGCCGCGCAGTTTTTCGGTGCGGGTGCGGCAGGGGACGCGGCTCAACCAGTTGCGCTTCCGCGCCGGCGGCGCGGCGCCGCTCGACGCCGAGGCGATCAGGGGCCGGCACGAATCCCGCGCCCTCGTCGACCGGCCGCTCAGCGTTCGCGACGGCCTGATCGTCCATGTCGGCCTCGCCGGCGAACCGGGCGAGGTGGTCGGCTATCGGGCGATCAAGAACAGCGACGTCATCGACGTCGACCGGGTCGCGGGCTACGCCGCCGCCGACTTCTGGGAGCCGATCCTTGCGCGGCAGGACCGGCGGCTGGTGCTCGATCCCGAGGCGTTCTACATCCTGGCTTCGCGGGAAAAAATGCAGATTCCCGCCGACCTCGCCGCCGAGATGGCGCCGATCGACCCGGCGATCGGCGAGTTCCGCGTCCATTACGCCGGCTTCTTCGATCCGGGTTTCGGCCAGGGGCCGGACGGGCGCCCCTCGGCGCGCGCGGTGCTGGAGGTGCGCTCGCGCGACGTGCCGTTCCTGCTCGAGGACGGGCAGCCGGTCGGGCGGCTGGTGTTCGAAAAGCTCGCCGACGCCGCCGACGAACTCTACGGCGCGGGAGAAACGTCCAACTACCAGCACCAGGGGCTGAAGCTGTCGAAACATTTTCGCGGCTAGGGCGCGGGACGAGGCCGCGTGGGTTGAGCCGGGTCACGACTCTCTGTCTTTCCGGCGCTCAAATCCCGCGGGCGGCCCTTGCGAGCCGACCGCGGCGTCGTCGCCAAACTAGTTGCTTGGGCCCTTGGCCGCCGCCTCGGCTTCGGCCATCTTCTTCTGCATCTCCGCCTTGATCGCGTCGAGACTGAAGCTCGCCCCCCGCTGCATCGGCGGATAGTCGATGAAGGTCTGGAGTTCCTTCGCGATCATCTGCTGGACGAAGACGAAGCGCCAGAACTGGAACTTGAACCAGTCGAAGTACTGCTGTGAGCCGTCCTTCGTGCCGTTGGTCGGCCAGCCCGTGCGCTCGAACGGATCGAGGCGCAAATTGGTGATGTAGGGAACGTCCGGATGGGTCTTCTGGCCGAGCCAGCCGTCCGGCTGGTCGATGAATCGGAACTTGTAGTCGTCGATGCGCACCGCGCCGATCGTGCTCTCGCCGAGATAGTAGATCTCGTGCCGATTGGACGGCCCCTTGCCGGTGATCGCGGCCACCTGGTCGTAGCCGTCGAGATGGTTCTTGTAGGTCCGGTCGCCGATCGTCTTGCCCCTCAGCAATTCGTCGGCAATGTTCGGATTGCCGGCGATGTCGGCGAAGGTCGGCAGCCAGTCGAGCCCTGAGACAATCCCGTTCTGCACGGCGTCAGAGGGCACGTGACCGGGCCAGCGTAGCAGCGCCGGCACCCGGAAGCCGCCCTCGAGCACCGTTCCCTTGGATTGAGCGAACGGCGTCTGACCGCCGTCGGGCCAGGTGAACTGTTCCGTTCCGTTGTCGGTGGTGAAGAGGACGATGGTGTTGTCGTCCACGCCCAGGTCCGCGAGCTTCTTCATCACCAGCCCGACGTCGTCGTCGAGCTGCGCCATGCCGGCTTCTTCTTCGGACCAGCCGTTGTCCGAATTGCGCAGCGCCTCGTATTTCGGCGAGAGGTGCGTGACGATGTGCATGCGCGTCGGATTGAGCCAGACGAAGAACGGCTTGTCGTCCTTCTTCGCCTTGTCCATGAAATTGATGGCGAGGTCGCGAATCTCGTCGTCCACCGTCTCCATCCGCTTGGGATAGAGCGGACCGGCGTCCTCGATCCTCTGCTTGCCGATCTTGCCCCAGCGCGGCTGCTCGGTCGGATCGTCGACGTCGGTCGCCCAGCTGTGGATCATGTTGCGCGGACCGACGACATTGAGAAGGTTTTGCGGATAATTGGGGTGCGCGGGGTCTTCCATCGCGTCGAGATGGTAGAGATAGCCGAAGAACTCATCGAAGCCGTGCACGGTCGGCAGGAATTCGTTCCTGTCGCCGAGGTGATTCTTGCCGAACTGCCCGGTCGCGTAGCCCATGGACTTGAGCACGGTCGCCATGGTCACGGCTTCGGCCGGCAGGCCGATAGATGCGCCGGCCTGGCCGACGGTGGTCATGCCGGTGCGGATCGGCAGTTGGCCGGTGATGAAGTTCGCGCGACCCGCCGTGCAACTCGCTTCGGCGTAGTAGTCTGTGAACAGCATGCCTTCCTTGGCGATCTTGTCCAGGTTGGGCGTCCTGCCCGCCATCATGCCGCGGTGATAGGCGCCGATATTATACATGCCGATGTCGTCGCCCATGACGACGACGATGTTAGGCTTTCTCTCCTGCGCGTCGGCGCCCGCTCCCGGCAGCGCGACGGCCATGGCGACGCCGAGACCGATGGCGACCGCCCTCAAGGTCTGCCTGAATATCATGCGTTCCTCCCCTGCGCGGCCTCTCGCCGAACCGATCTTCGGCTCCCGGGCGGCAGGCAAGCGTAATAGACCGCCAATTCTGGAAACGCCACTTTCCATGATCAGGGGGATCACAGATCAATTTTCGCTTCGAAGGGTGGGCGCTCGTCAATTCAACATTTCGGCGAGTCTTCATCGACGGGCGCTCCGGCCAGACTCTGCGCCTCGGTTGAGGACAAGGCAGGTCCGGCGCGGGGCGGGAAGCGCGCGGGGCGGCGTTCCGCTACCGCGGCTGAGCGCTCGCCACGCCGGCGCTGCGCGGAATGAACGAACCTGTCACGTTCTGTTCGGTCAGATCGATCACCCATGCACGATTGGAATCCTCGACAAAGGTTATCTCGACGCCGATGTGCCCTTCGCCTCGCCAGCGAACGACGCCTTGCCCCGCCAATGCGTTGCGATCGGCAGCGAATTCCAGCTTCAGTCCGATGGTCTCGCCCCGTGCCACGGCCAGGGTCGAGCGAATGTTGAACCCTCCGTGCCCGAACGCAATCAGACCTTGATTCTTTGCGCTCTCGACGCTGGCGAAAACAGCCGTGAGATTTTGCTCCGGGACGATGGCGAAGGGCTCGCTCCATCGCGCCTCCTTGCCGGTCAGGCACGTCTTTACCGCAAAGACGAGGGCCGCGCGGGCGATTGGCTTCGCCAACTTCCTGTGAATGCCGAGGTGGCAGGACTCGCGTTCGTCGATGTCGCTATCGCCGCTGATAAATATGATCTTGGGAAAATACGTCTGAAGTTGTTTCACATGCTTGACCAGCTCGATACCATCCATCTTCGGCATGCGAATATCGGATATCAG
Organism: Roseiarcus fermentans; assembly: GCF_003315135.1. GTDB lineage: Bacteria > Pseudomonadota > Alphaproteobacteria > Rhizobiales > Beijerinckiaceae > Roseiarcus > Roseiarcus fermentans. The sequence continues at coordinate 288,770 of NZ_QNRK01000002.1, read as the reverse complement.
CATATCGACCGGCTCGTTCTGCAGCAGCGCCAGCGCCTGTTCGCCGTCTTCGGCGGTCAAGACACGGCAGCCCTCCTGCTCGAACCATCTCTTGAAAATCGAGAGCAGGCGAACTTCGTCATCGGCCACGAGAATGCTCGCGTCTTTCAGGCGCATCCAGCGCTCCGATGACGAACAAGCGGCAGACACAGAGAAAAACAGGTGTTTCCGCCGCTTTCGCGCGCCTCCAGTGTCCCGCCATGGTCCTCGGCGATCTTCTTCGACACGCTGAGGCCGAGCCCTACGCCTTTGCCCACCGGCTTGGTGGTGAAAAACGGCTCCATGATTCGTTTCTTCAACGCCTCGGGGATCCCTTTTCCACTGTCGATAACGGAGAGGGTCACCTGGTCGTCATTGGTCACGACCTCCAGGCGAACCCACTTGTCTCCCGTCTGCGCCTGCGCGGCGTCGAACCCGTTTTGCAGCAAATTGACGAGTATTTGTGAGAACTGCACCTCCCGGCACAGAATTCGCAACTCCGGATCGATCGGCGGGACGTCGAGTTTGACCGCTTCATCGCGGAATCGCGCCCGGCACAGGACCAGCGTCTGTTGGACGATCGCGCTGATCGAGGCTTCGTCGAAGGGGTCCGTTTCGCCGTCGCGCGCGATATGCCGCAGGCTCCGGACGATTGTTGCAATTCGATCGGCATATTGCGCGATCTCCCCGCCGCACCGCGCCGCCTCCCCCGGCGCCGAGAAACCCTGTTCGGCAAGATCGCTGGCCAGAGCATGAATGACGGCGAGGGGATTGTTGATCTCGTGCGCGATCCCTCCCGCCATTTCGCCAAGGGCCGAAAGCCGCGACGACGTGGTCATTTTCCCGCAAAGCACCGCCTCCGCCGCCCTGCGGTCGCTGATATCCTGAATCTGCGCGACAAAATGGCTCGGCGCGCCGTCACAGGCGCGAATCAGGGAGACGCTCACAAGGACCCAGACCACGCCGCCGCTCCGGACGCGATATCGTTTCTCCCTGTCGTAGTGATCGGTCTCGCCGTGAAGCAGCGCTCGCACGTGAGCGAGGTCGGCTTCCAGATCATCGGGATGGGTGATGCTCCGACACGTGGTTTGCAGAAATTCGCTTTCCGTATAGCCAAGCATCTTGCAGAGCGATTGATTGACCTTGGTGAATGTCCCATCGATGGACACCAGCGCCATGCCGTGCGCGGCGGTTTCGAAGGCGCCGCGGAACTGCGCCTCGCTTTCAGCCAGCAATTGCCGGGTCCGCTTCGTTTCGATTTCAGCCTGTTTCATGTCCTGGATGTCGGTGCATGTCCCGTACCACTTTGTGATTACGCCGCTCGCGTCGAGGAACGGGACGCCCCGCACCAGCCACCAGCGATAGACGCCGTCCGCGCGCCGCAGTCGGCACTCCAGGGAATAGCCGCCGCCACAGGTGACGGCGTTCCGCCAGGCGTCCCAGGCCCGTTGCCGGTCGTCGGGGTGAAAGGGCTTGGTCCAGCCATCGCCATAGCTTTCTTCCAGGCTGAGCCCCGTGTAACTGACCCATCTCTGATTGAAATAGGTGTTCCGGCCATCCGCTTCGGTGCTCCAGACGACCTGGGGCATGGCTTCGGCGAGTTGGTAAAGCTCTCTTTCCCTGGCGATCAGCGCTTCGTCGATCCGGACCCGTTCGGTGATGTCGCGCGCGATCGTGCAAACGCCGGCAATATGGCCGTGACTATCCAGAATCGGGGAAACGGTCATCGAGACGTGAACGCTTGCCTGGTCTTTCCGCAGCCGAACGGTATCAAATGGCTCGACCCGTTCGCCGTGCCGGATTCGCTCAAAAATAAATGCTTCTTCGATAAGCCGGTCGTCGGGCAAGATACGATGGATGGATTGTCCGATCATCTCGGCTCTTGTATAACCAAGTATTAATTCGGCGCCTCGGTTCCACCCGCGAATGACGCCATCGAGAGATTTCCAGACGATTGCATCGCTGGTTGAACTGACAATTGCGTGAAACAGAGCGTTTACGGCAAGCGCGGTTCGACTCGCCGAGAGAGAACGTATATTTGTGCCGGTTTCATTGCCGTTGGGCCGCCGGGGGCGGCCCACGGTGGATGGCATCCGGCCCGTTATCACTTGCATAATGTTTCCATCCTGCCGGTTCAAGTCGGGAGATGTGCGGCCACCATGTCGGCGCAGGTCGAAGGGATCTCAAATTAAAGTCGCATCTTGTAAGGCTGTGGTCATAGAGACTGGTGTTAAGTCAACTATATTTTTTAATTGTCGGCGTAAAATTACTCAAACCTATAATATCACTTATGTTGCCACGAAAAGCATTCGACTTGTCGACCCGGGCGATCGTCGCCAGACAGGAGAGCAAGGCGACGAGAGGGGTGAGTTTCAGACGCGCCAACAGCGTTGCGATCTGCATCGCTTGTCCTCGTCCGCCGAGGCGTTCGACCCGAGGTCGATGCGCGCGAGCGCGGACACAACCGCTCCCCATGACGGCGCCGTCCGCGTCGCGTCGTGTGCGTCCGTCTCCGGGCGCCGCTCGCCCTCCGCGGCGCCGGGTGACGGACGAGAGTCCGGCGCAGCGGGCTCTCGATGACGGTTCTACGACCGTTCGTCACATTTCGCTTGGCGGTCGCGGCGGTTTTCCTGTAAGAGCATCCGGTGGCGCGGCGCCGAGAGGCCCCGCGCCGCGAGTTTTTCTGGCCGGCGCCTTCGTGGCCGGCCGATCCCAAAACCTCACCGGAAACGGCGGCATGACCAACCCGTTCGCATTCATCCAGCAGGTCCGCGCCGAGGCGGCGAAGGTCGTCTGGCCGACCCGACGCGAGACGCTCATCACGACCGGGCTCGTGCTGCTGCTCGTCGTCTTCTCCAGCCTGTTCTTCACGGTCGTCGACGAGGTCCTGCGGGTGGCGGTCGGCCTCGCGCTCGGCTTCGGCCGCAGCGGCTGACGCGCGCCCCATTTCGGAACCTGAAAACCATGACCATGCGCTGGTATATCGTCCACGCCTATTCCAACTTCGAGAAGAAGGTCAAGGAATCCATCACGGAACAGGCGGCCCAGCGCGGCCTGACCGAGAAGTTCGAGGACATCCTGGTCCCGACCGAGAACGTCGTCGAGGTGCGGCGCGGACGCAAGATCAACACCGAACGGAAGTTTTTCCCCGGCTATGTGCTGGTGAAGTGCGACCTCACCGACGAGGTCTACCACCTGATCAAGAACACGCCGAAGGTCACCGGCTTCCTCGGCGCCGACAACAAGCCGATGCCGATTTCCGATTCCGAGGCCGACCGGATCAAGGGTCAGGTCGCCGAGGGGGTCGAGCGGCCGAAGGCGGCGATTCGCTTCGAGATCGGCGAGAACGTCAGGGTCGCCGACGGGCCGTTCGCCTCGTTCAACGGAACGGTCGAGGAGGTCGACGAGTCCCGCTCGCGCGTCAAGGTCGCGGTGTCGATCTTCGGCCGCGCGACGCCGGTCGACCTCGAATTCGGCCAGGTCGAGAAGGTCTGACGGGAGCGGCGGCGTCTCGCCGCCCGCGCTCCTCCATCGACTCGGAGGTTCGATGCAACCGGCGCAGCACGCGCTCGACGAGGCGGTCCGCCTCGTGCCGCTCGGCGAAGGCTGGCACGCCGGCGCGACTCAGCCCGCTTACGCCAACATGGCGGGCCCGTTCGGCGGCGTGACGGCGGCGGCGCTTTTGAACGCGGTCCTCGTCGATCCGCGCCGCCTCGCCGATCCGATCGCGCTCACCGTCAATTTCTGCGGCGCGATCGCCGACGGCGAATTCGAGATCGAGACCAAACTCCAGCGCGGCGGCCGGACCACGCAGCACTGGTCGATGGAACTGAAGCAGAAGGGGGTGGTCTGCACCACCGCGAGCGCCGTCTGCGGCGCCCGCAAGCCCGTCTGGTCGCACTATCCCGTCAAGGGCCCGACCGCGCCGCCGCGCGAGACCGTCGCCGAGATGAGCAAGACCGGGCGGCCGGAATGGACGCGCCGCTATTCGTTCCGCTTCGTCGAGGGCGACCTCGACGGCTATCCGCGCAGCGACGGGCGGATCCTGAGTCCACGCAGCCTCGCCTGGATCGAGGACGCGCCCGCGCGGCCGCTCGACTTCCTGTCGCTGGCCGCGCTCTCCGACGCCTTCTTCGTGCGCATCATGCACGCCCGCGGCACCTTCCAGCCGATGGCGACGGTCTCGCTCACCACCTATTTCCACGTCGGCGGCGACGAACTCGCCGCCGCCGGCGCGACCCCGCTGATCGGCGAGGCCGACGCCGCGATCTTCCACAATGGTTTTGCGGATCAGACCTGCGCCCTCTGGACGCCCGACGGACGGCTCGTCGCCAACGGCGTCCAGATCACCTGGTACAAGGAATGAGCGCGGTTCCGGCGTAACAACCGCCTCGCTCGCGCCGAAAAGTCAGCGCTGATAGCAGTCCGGGCCTGCGTCGGCTCCGTATCCAGGCCGCGAGGAGTTGGCTCATGCATGTCGTCCGCCGAAACGGTTGGGAGATTCCGGAGCGTCTGGCGACGCCGGAGGCGTTGTTTCTCGACCGGCGGGGCTTTCTCGCCGGGCTCGGCGCCGCCGGCGCGCTCGCGCTCTCCGGCCAGGGCGCCCGCGCCGACGACGCCGATCCGTCGGCGGGGCTCTACCCCGCCGCGCGCAATCCGGCCTACGCGCTCGACCGCGACGTGACCCCGGAAAAGTACAATCTCACCTACAACAATTTCTACGAATTCAGCACGAGCAAGCGCCTTGACGCGAGCGCCCTGAAGATCCGGCCGTGGACGGTCAAACTCGACGGCCTCGTCGAGAAGGAGCAGACGGTCGACATCGACACGCTGATCAAGGCGATGGGGCTCGAGGAGCGGCTCTACCGCCACCGCTGCGTCGAGGCCTGGTCGATGGCGATCCCGTGGACCGGATTTCCGCTGAAGAAGCTCGTCGCGTTCGCCAAGCCGCTGTCTTCGGCCACCTACGTCCGGTTCGAGACGTTCCTCGACAAGAAGATGGCGCCGGGGCAGCGCTCGTTCATGCCGTGGCCCTATGTCGAGGGGCTGACCATGGCCGAGGCGACGAACGACCTCACGTTCGTCGCCACCGGCGCCTATGGCAAGCCGCTGTCGAAGCAGCAGGGCGCGCCGATCCGCCTCGCCACGCCGTGGAAGTACGGCTTCAAGTCGATCAAGTCGATCGTCCGCGTCTCGTTCGTCGACAAGCGGCCGGAGACGTTCTGGGAGACGCTCGGACCCGACGAATACGGCTTTTGGGCGAACGTGAACCCGGCCGTGCCGCATCCGCGCTGGAGCCAGGCGAAGGAGACGTTCCTCAACGACGGGCAGTTGCGCCCGACGCTGATCTACAACGGCTACGGCGACCAGGTCGCGTCGCTCTACAAGGGCCTTGAGCAGGAGCCGCTGTTCATGTGACGGTCCGCGCCGGCGCACCGCCGCGGAACGCCGGCGCGGCTGCATATATAGTCAATAGATAGGATAGTGACCCTCGCGCTGATCTTTCTTTTCAGTCTATTCACAGTGTAAACCGTACGAGACTTGATTTCCGCCCGACCCTGTGTCAGGAGTTCGGCAGGTGGAATGCAACGCCGGTCCTTCGGAGTCGGCGTCCAAATAATCGTAAAATCTTTTTCAAACACGACACGCGAGGCGTGAGCGAGGTTGCATGAGCCGCGAGGTCATTCTTGGGGACATCAGGGAGATCATGGCGGACGTGTTCGACATGGACGTCGACGACGTCGTCGTAACCCCCGACACGACTGCCGACGACATCGAGGAGTGGGACAGCCTGAGCCACATTCGGCTGATCGTCGCCGTCGAGCGCCGGTTCAAGGTGAAGTTCACCAACGCCGAGATCGAACGGTTGCGGCGGGTCGGCGATCTGGTCGCGCTGGTGGAGGCCAAGCAGCCGGCCTGACCGCGTAAGCATGAGAACCTCGGTCGTCGTCATCACTTTCGGAGGGCGCGGATGTTGAAGTCGTTGAGTTGGCTCCGACCCGCGCCCGGCGATTTTCGCGATCAGGCGCGCGCGCTGCGGAGCGAGATGCGCGGCGGGCGCGGCGACGACCTCGGCATGAGGCTCTATGCGCTCGCCAATCATGCGCTGGACGAAAACCAGCTCGTGAGCCTCGCCCGGCTCGCCGCCGGGGCTTGCGACGCCGGCGCCGCGCCCGCGCCGTTCAGCGCGGTGAAACTCGGCGTGTTCGGGGACGGCACGCTGTCCCTCATCGCTCCGGCGATCGCCGGAACGGCGCTCAGGCACAGGCTGGCGGTCGACACCTTCGTCGGCGAATTCAATCGCGCGGCGCTCGACGCGCTCGACCCGTCGGGCCCGGTCCGGTCGGCCGGCCTCGACATGGCGCTGATCGTCAGCGACGCGCGCGTCCTCGGGCTCGACCGGCCGGCGGCTTCGCGCGCGGCCGCGGACGAGACGGTCGAGCGCGCGTTCGGGCAGGTGCGGAGGACGGTCGAGGGCCTGAGGCCGTCGATCGGCTCGGCCATTCTCGTCCAGACGGTCGCGGCGCCGCTCGAGCCGCTGTTCGGCAGCTACGACCGCATCGAGCCGGGCTCGCCGCTGTCGATGACCGCGGCCTTCAACCGGCGCGTCGCGGACTGGGCCGCGGACGGCGGCGTTGTGCTGGTCGACGTCGCGCATCTGGCCGAATGCGTCGGCCTCGAAGCCTGGGACGACCCCGGCCAGTGGCACGCCGCGAAGCTCGGCTTCGCGCCCTCGCTCCTGCCGGTCTATGCCGACGTGGTCGCCCGCGCCATGGCCGCGGTTCGCGGGCTGTCGCGCAAGTGCCTGGTGCTCGACCTCGACAACACCCTGTGGGGCGGCGTGGTCGGCGACGACGGCCTCGGCGGCATCGTGATCGGCCAGGGCTCGGCGACTGGAGAAGCCCATCTCGCCGTGCAACGCATGGCGCTCGCGCTCCGGGCGCGCGGCGTCGTGCTCGCCGTGTGCAGCAAGAACGAGGAGGCCGCCGCCCGGGCGCCGTTCCGCGAGCACCCGGACATGCTCCTGCGCGAGGACCATATCGCGGTGTTCCAGGCCAACTGGACCGACAAGGCGGCCAACCTGCGCGCCATCGCCGAGACGCTGAACATCGGCGTCGACGCGCTGGTGCTGCTCGACGACAACCCGGCCGAGCGGATGCAGGTGCGAAGCGAACTGCCGCTCGTCGGCGTGCCGGAGCTTCCCGACGACCCAGCGCTCTTCCCGCGCATGCTCGCTGCGGCCGGCTATTTCGAGGCCGTGTCGGTCTCGAAGGAGGACCGCGCGCGCGCCGAGATGTACCAGGCCAACGCCCGGCGCGCCGCGGCGCTCAGCGCGAGCGCCGACGTCGGCGCCTACCTGGCGTCGCTCGAGATGGCGTGCGCGATCGGCCCCGTCAGCGAGATGACGCGCGCCCGGGTGGCGCAGCTCGTCAACAAGTCCAACCAGTTCAACCTGACCACCCGCCGTTGGTCGGAAGGCGAACTCGCCGCCGCGATCCGCGATCCGGCCCGTCACGTCGCCCAGGTCCGCCTCGTCGACCGGTTCGGCGACAATGGCGTCATCGCCGTTCTGATCGCCGACAAGGGCCCCGACGCCTGGGCGATCGACACCTGGCTGATGAGTTGCCGCGTCCTCGGCCGGCGCGTCGAGGAGGCGTGCCTGGCGCATCTCGCGGGCGCGGCGCGGGCGGCGGGGGCGCGCGCGCTGATCGGCCGTTACATTCCCTCGCCCCGGAACGCGATCGTCAAGGATCACTACCGGAACCTGGGCTTCGCGCTCGAGGACGAATCCGGGGGCGCGACGACGTGGCGGCTCGATCTCGACCGCTTCGTCGCGCCGGCGCTGGAGATGACGGTCGCCGACGGCTTCCTCGCGCCGGAAAACGCCGCGGCATGACGGCGCCGCACGCCGCCTCGCTCGACCTGACGCTCGCGGGCCGGCCGTCGGCGCGGGCGCTCGCCGGGATCGCGCTCGCCGCCTGGCCGGAGCACGAGAAGTTCCTGCTCAGAAGCTTCGGCCAACGGTCGCCAGCGGTGCTCGACGCCAGCGAGACCGTGTCCGCCGCGATCCTCAAGCTGATCGCCGGCGAGGAGGCGCGCTTCGGCGAGGATTATCGCTGGACCTGCGACCGGCTGCGCGAGGAGGAGATCTTCTTTCATCGCGAAGGCCGTTACCGCCTGTCGACTTTCGCCGAAGCCCACGCCGAGGTCTATTCGAACGACGTCTACATGGGCCGCTACATGCGCGGGCTGTTGCTGACGCAGGCGCTCTGGTTCAACCACGCGGCGACGACGGAAATGTTCCTGGCGCGCGTGCTCGGCGCGATGGAGGGGCCGTTCGACTATCTCGAGGTCGGCCCGGGCCACGGCCTGATGACTGCTTTCGCGGCGGCCTCGCCCCTTTGCCGCTCGCTCGAGGCCTGGGACGTGAGCGCGACATCGCTCGAAGAGACCCGGGCGGCGCTGAAGAAACTCGGCGCGGCGAAGCCCGTCGCCCTCGTCCGCACCGACATCCTGCGGGCCGAGCCGGCGCAGCGGCGCTTCGACCTCGTGGTCATCTCGGAGGTGCTCGAGCATCTCGAGGCGCCGGGAGAGGCGCTGCGCTTCCTGCGCTCGGCGCTGTCCGAGCGGGGGCGCATTTTCGTCAACGTTCCGATCAACAGCCCGTCGCCGGACCACCTCGCCTTGTTTTCGTCGCGGGAGGACGTCGTCGCGCTGGTCGAGGGCGCCGGGTATCGCATCGACCGGATCGAACTCTACGCCACGCAGGGCAGGCCCGTGGAAACGGCCCTGGCCCAGAAGATCAGCGTGTCGGCCGCCGTCGTCGGCCGGCCCGAGTGAGAGGGAGGCGGCGCGTGATCGAGACCCCTGATCCTGGGTTCGTGCAAGGCGCGGGGCCCGCCACCTCGGCGGTCTGGAATTCGGTGGTTTCCGTCTGGCCCGAGCACGAGAAATTCCTGCGGGCGAGCTTCGCCGGGCGTTCGCCGGACCTGCTCGACACGACCGAGGTCATCGCCGACCTGCTGGCCCGCGTCTCCCGCGCCAGCGGAAAAAGTCTGGAGTCCTTCGCCGCAGACTATCGCCACCTTTGCGAAAAGATCGTCTATCCCGAGGAATTGCACTTCGCGCGCGAGGGCCGCTATCGCCTGACGACGTTCGCCGAGGCCGACCGCGAGGTCTACTCGAACCCGGCCGTGATGGGCCCGTACATGAACGGCCTGTTCGTGTCGGACGCGCTGTGGTTCAACCACGCCAGCGCGATGAACGACTTCGCGAAGGTGTATCTGCCGCGGGCGGCGCCGGGCGGACGGCATCTCGAGATCGGCCCGGGTCACGGCATGCTGCTGCATCTGGCGCTGCGGTTCGGGTCCTTCGCGAGCCTCGCCGCCTGGGACGTGAGCGAGACCTCGGTCCGCCATGTCCGAAGCGTTCTCGCCACGCTCGGGCAGTCGGATCGCGTCGACGTCAGGTTGATGGACCTCGCCTCGGATCGCGCGCTCACCGAGAACCGCGGGCGCTTCGACACGATCGTGTTCAGCGAAGTGCTCGAACATCTGGAACGGCCGGATTTGGCTCTCGAGCGCATTCGCGACCTGCTGGCCCCCGACGGCACGGTGTGGATCAACGTCCCGGCCAACGGCCCGGCGCCGGACCATCTGTATCTGCTGCGCTCGCCAGCCGAGGCGGAAGAGGCCGTGCGCTCGGCGGGCCTCGAGATCGTCCGCGCCGCGGCGTTCCCGGTCGCCGGCGCGACGCTCGACCGGGCGCTGCGCAAGCAACTGCCGATCAGTTGCGTTCTGACGGCGAAGCGGGCGTAGCGGGTGCTGTTCAACTCGTTTCCCTTCCTGTTCGGCTTCCTGCCGCTCGCCCTGGTCCTGACCTACTGGGCGGGCCGGCGGCCGACGCCGACGCTCGCCAAGGCGACGCTCGCGGCTCTCTCGCTCGGGTTCTACGCCTGGTGGCGGCCGGTCTATCTGTGGCTGCTGCTGTTCTCGATCGCCTTCAACTACCTCGTTGGGGACCAGATCCAGAAGGCGGTCGCGGCGAAGCGGCAGCAGGCGTCGCGGCTGTGGCTCACGGTCGGCCTCGTCGTCGACATCGGCATGCTCGGCTACTTCAAATACGCCAATTTCTTCGTCGACAACGTCAGGGCGCTCACCGGCGCCGACTGGACGCTCGACCATATCGTCCTGCCGCTCGCGATCTCGTTCTACACCTTCCAGAAGATCGCCTATCTCGTCGACTCCTCGCGCGGCGAAGCGCGTCGGATGAGCCTGCTCGACTTCACGCTGTTCGCCGCGTTCTTCCCGCAACTGATCGCTGGACCGATCGTGCACTACAAGGAGGTCGTTCCGCAGCTTCAGGGGCCGCTGTTCGGCCGTCTGATCGGGAGGAACCTCCTCGTCGGACTGGCGATCATGGCGATCGGCCTCGCCAAGAAGACCGTGATCGCCGACACCGCGAGCGGCTACGCGGACCAGCTCTTTCTCGTCGCCGACAAGGGCGGCGCCGTCGATTTCGTCTCCGGATGGCTGGCGGCGATCCTGTACACCTTTCAGGTCTATTTCGACTTCTCCGGCTATTCCGACATGGCGATCGGCCTCGGCCGGATGTTCGGCGTCAAGCTGCCGCTCAATTTCCATTCCCCGCTGCGCGCGGCCAACATCGCCGACTACTGGCGGCGCTGGCACATGACGCTGCAGCGCATGATCTACGCCTATGTGTTCCAGCCGCTGTCGCTGTCGCTGATCCGCTCGACCTGGCGGCTCGGTCTCTCCGGCTGGGGCGCGTTCGCCGTCAGCGTCGGCCTGCCCACCTTTCTGACCTTCGTCATCGTCGGCGTCTGGCACGGGGCGGGATGGACCTTCGTCCTGTTCGGCGTCATGCACGCCGTCTACGTCAGCGCGTTCGAGATCTGGCGCGAGCGCCGGACGAAGCTGCAGCGGCGGCTGCGCAAGCTGGGCAGGAAGCTCGCGGAGCCCGGACCCGCGCGACGCGCGGCGGCGCGGGTCGTGACGCTGGTCGCCATTCTCGCCGCCAATGTGGTGTTCCGGGCGAAGACGGTCGGCGCCGCGGCGACCGTCTGGACCGGCATGGCGGGCCTGCGCGGCGGGTTCGCGAGCGCGCCCGCCTGGGACGTCGCCGCGACGGTCGTCGTCTGCGCCGCGATCGTGGCCTTCTTTCCCAACACCCAGCAGATCATGTCCCGCTTCGATCCGGCCTACAACTGGAAGGAGTGGAGCGACGTCGCCCGGCCGCCGATCGCCTTCGCCTGGCGGCCGAACACGGTCGGGCTGATCGCGCTCGGCGTGGTCCTGTTCCTCGGGGTGACGTTCATCCAGCGCGGGCAGGCGGTGTTCCTGTACTTCAACTTCTAGGGCGTCCGATGGTCCCGCTCAGAGCCTTCCGGAAGATCCTGGTCGTCCTCGCCGTGGCGCTCGCCTCGGCCGCCGTCGCGGCCTTCCTGCCGGACGACCCCTACCAGCGCTGGCAATTGCTCGACGGCACCATTCACGCCAACGCGCGCTGGATCTACGAGCGCATCCACTTCGATCCGAAGCCGATCGATGTCGTGTTCCTGGGGCCGTCGCGGATGGGGGCGGGGGTGAACGCGCCGCGGCTCGCGCAGGCGCTCGAGGCGCGCGGCCTGCCGTCGAACGTGGTCAACTTTTCGCTGCCCGAGACCGGGAGAAACATCAACTGGGCGGTCGCGGAACAACTGTTCGCGGCGAAAAAGCCGAAGCTGCTCGTCCTCGGCGTGATCGAGAAGCCGTCCCGTTACGGTCATTCGGCGTACAAATACCTCGCCCGCCGCCGGGACATCGTCGACCCGGGCTATCTCGCCGACGTCAACTACGTCTCGGACCTGATCTACCTGCCCTTCCGGCAGATGCGCCTGTTCGGCGCCGGCTGGTTCCCGGACGCGTTCGGCCTCGCCAGGCGATTCGATCCCGCCCGCTACCGGGGACCGTCGGTCGACACGACCGGCAGCCTCGTCCTGCCGGACGGACACGTCAAGGACGGCGAGAATCCGGCGTCGCACGACGAACTCGTGCGCGGCGTCAGAAAGCTCGAGGGCGGAAACCACCCGCCGTTTCTGCCGGCGAGCCTAGCCGACGTGGAGTTCGGCGACGAGCGCCACTATGTCCGAAAGATCGCGGAGATGGCGCAGAAGAACGGCGTCCGGGTGGCCTTCGTGTTCCTGCCGTATTACACCGGCCCGAGCGCGCTCGCGGACGTTCAGGAGCGGACGCTGTACGAGCGCTATGGCCCGGTGCTGAACGCCGGATTCCTGTCCACGCACGCGGAATGGTACGCCGACTACGGACATCTCACCCGTCACGGCGCGGAGGTGCTGACCGACTGGCTGGTCGGGCCGGTCGCGCAATGGCTCGGGGAGGCGGGAACATGATCGCCGGACTGCCGCTCCATCACGTCGGCATCGTGCAGCCGAGCGAGGAAGACGCCTTTGCGATGATGGCGACCCTCGGCCTCGAGGAAGACTATCGCGGCTTCGTGCCGCAATGGTCGGCTCTGTGCATCTTCGCCAGGGCGGGCAAGGGGTCGCCGATCGAGTTCGTCGTCCCGCGGGGCGGACCGCTCGAGCGGTTCAACAAGGGCGCCGGCGGGTTGCATCACATCGCCCTCGAGGTTGCCGACCTCATGGCGACCATGCGCGACTACGAAGCCCGAGGCATGACGTTTCTGGAGTCCGAGCCGGTCAAGGGCGCGGGCCCGTTTCTCTGCAATTTCCTGCGACCCGCCGCGACCCGCGGGGTGATCGTGGAATTCGTCCAGTTGCTCTGACCGGGCCCGCCGATCAGTAGCGCCAGCGCTGCGCGGCGGCGACCAGGAAGTCCCGGAACGCCTGCACGCGCGCGACGTTCTTCAGTTCCTCGGCATAGACGAGGAAGCAGTCCATCTCCGGCATGTCCGCCTGCGGCAGGAGCCGCACCAGATTCGAGCCGGCCTGCACGACATAGTCCGGCAGCACCGCGACGCCGACGCCGTTCTCGACTGCGCGCGCCATGGCGCTGAGGTTGTTGACGGCGATGTGCGGCGTGCGCGGGTTCTTTGGATCGCGCCCGAGCGAGAGCAACGAGTTCAGGTCATAGAGCAGATGCGTCGCGGTCGCCGCGCCGAAGGCGACGAGATGGTGATGGTCGAGATCATCCACCTTGCGCGGCTGCGGATGTTTCTTGAGGTAATCGGCCGAGGCGTAGGCGTGGAAATGCACGGTGAACAGCCGGCGGCGGATCAGGTCGGGCTGGCTCGGCTCGCGCAGCCGCAGCGCCACGTCGGCCTCGCGCATGCCGAGGTCGAGATCCTCGTCGGACAGCAGCAGCTGCAGCTTCACCTCCGGATAGAGATCGACGAATTCGCCGAGCCGGGGCGCGAGCCAGTTGGCGCCGAGGCCGAGGGTGGTGGTGATCCGGAGTTCGCCGGTCGGCTTCTCGCGGCTGTCGATCAGGCGGCTCCTGACGGCGTCGAGCTTGAGCACCACATCGCGCACCGCGCCGAGCAGCATCTCGCCCTGCTCGGTGAGGATCAGGCCGCGCGCGTGGCGGTGAAACAGCGGCGCGCCGAGGTCGGCTTCGAGCGCCCCGACCTGCCGGCTGACCGCGGACTGACTCAGGCCGAGGGTCTCGCCGGCGTGGGTGAACGACCCGGCGTCGGCGGCGGCCTGAAAGATACGCAACTTGTCCCAGTCCATGACGTTTTCCAAAGAGCCCTGCCGGTCGCATCGTCGCGGGGAGCGTCGTCCGGCGCGCGCCCTTTCGCGTCCTTATTCCGCCGCCTGCCGCGCCGGCGCCTGCGCGGCCAGCCACCGGTCCGCCTCGAGCGCCGCCATGCAGCCCATCCCCGCCGCAGTCACCGCCTGCCGGAACACGTCGTCGGCGACGTCGCCGGCCGCGAACAGTCCCGCGACGCTCGTCGCGGTCGACCCGGGCGTGGTCTTCACATAGCCGTTGGGCTTGAGCTCGACCTGCCCGCGCACGAGCTCGGTCGCCGGCGCATGGCCGATCGCGACGAACACGCCGTCGGTCGCGAGGTCCTCGACCGCGCCGGTGGCGACGTTCCTGAGCCGGACGTGGGTCACGCCGCGCGGCTCCTCCTGTCCCAGAACGTCGTCGACGACGCTCATCCAGCGCACCGTGACGTTCGGCCGCGCGAGCAGCCGCTCGATCATGACCTTCTCGGCGCGGAACCCGTCGCGACGGTGGACGACGGTGACGGCAGCCGCGATGTGCGAGAGGTAGAGCGCCTCCTCGACCGCCGAATTGCCGCCGCCGACCACGATCACCGACTTGCCGCGGAAGAAGAAGCCGTCGCAGGTCGCGCAGGCCGAGACGCCGAAGCCGCGGAACGTCTGTTCGCTCGGCAGGTCGAGCCAGCGCGCCTTGGCGCCGGTGGCGAGGATCACGGCGTCGGCCAGAATGGTCCGGCCGCTGTCGCAGCGGATCGTGAACGGGCGGCTCCCGAGATCGAGCGCGACCACGGTTTCGCCTTCGATCCGCGCGCCGACGTGCTCGGCCTGGGCGCGCATCTGCTCCATCAGCCACGGCCCCTGGATCGGCTCGGCGAAGCCCGGATAGTTCTCCACATCGGTGGTGATCATCAGCTGGCCGCCGGCCTCGTATCCCGACAGCAGGAGCGGTTCGAGCATGGCGCGGGCGGCGTAGATCGCCGCGGTGTAGCCGGCCGGTCCCGACCCGACGATGACCACGCGCTCGCGCCGGGGGTGATGAGAAGACATGGCGATCCCCTGGAAAAATTCCCGCCGGCGCCGGTTCCCGTGCAGGCCGTTGGTTTCACGCCCTTATATGGGGGGCGCGATTGCGCTACAACGGGCAGGCGAGCGAAAGCGCGGCCGGTCGCGCCCATTCGCCCGTGAAAGAGGGGTATGACCATGCTTGTCCTGAGAGCCGCCGCGCCGTCGCCGTTCGCGCGCAAGGTGCGGATCGCCGCCGCCGTGCTGGAGCTCGACGACCGGATCGAGGTCGTGCCGGCCGACACGAACGATCCGGCCGATTCACTGCGGACGGAGAATCCGCTGGGGAAAATTCCGGCGCTCGTGCTCGAAGGCGGCGCCGTCGTGTACGACAGCGCGGTGATCGTCGAATATCTCGACACCCTCGCAGGCGGCGGCAAGATCATTCCGGCGGGCGGCCCGAAGCGTTTCTGCTCGCTGACCCAGCAGGCGCTGGCGGACGGCATCATGGAAGCCGCCGTGCTCATCCGCTACGAATCGGTATGGCGCGAGCCCGACAAGCGCTCCGACAAGTGGATCGCCTACCAGCAGGACAAGATCGCCCGCGGCCTGTCGGCCTTCGAGTCGGCGCTGCCGGAAGAGCTCAGCGACATCGGCACGATCGCGCTCGCCTGCGCGCTCGGCTATCTCGACCTGCGGTTCGAGGGGGCGTGGCGCGCCCGCCATCCCGGCCTCGTCGCCTGGCTCGACCTGTTCGCCGCGGCGACGCCGAGCTTCGAGGAGACCCGGTTCAGGGGGTGAAGCGCAGCGTTGAAGATCGTCATCGCGCCGGACTCGTTCAAGGAAAGCCTCACCGCGGTCGAGGTCGCGCAGGCCATCTGCGCGGGCTTTCGCGCCGTCTTTCCCGACGCCGACTATGTCCTCCTGCCGGTCGCCGACGGCGGCGAGGGCACGGTCGACGCGCTGGTCGCGGCGACGGGCGGGCGTCGCGTCGGGCTGCGGGTCGCTGGCCCGCTCGGGGATGAAGTCGAGGCTTTTTACGGCGTCGCCGGCGACGGCGCGGCGGTGATCGAAATGGCCGCGGCCGCGGGGCTCGAACGCGTTCCGCCGGGCAGGCGCAACCCGCTTCTGACCACCACCTTCGGCGTCGGCCAGCTGATCCGGGCCGCGCTCGACGATGGCCGGCGCCGTTTCATCGTCGGCGTCGGCGGCAGCGCCACCAATGACGGCGGCGCCGGCATGCTGCAGGCGCTCGGCGTCCGGTTTCTCGACGCGAGCGGCGGCGAACTCGCCCGCGGCGGCGGGGCGCTCGAAACCCTCGCGCGAATCGACGTGTCCGGGCTCGATCCCCGCATCTCGGAGTCCACGATCGAGGTTGCCTGCGACGTCGACAATCCGCTCGTCGGCCCACGCGGCGCGTCGGCGATCTTCGGGCCGCAGAAGGGCGCGACGCCGGAAATGGTCCGGGTTCTCGACGCCAACCTCGCCCGCTACGCCGCGGCGATCGAGCGCACGCTCGGCGTATCGGTCGCCGACATGCCCGGCGCGGGCGCCGCGGGGGGCTTGGGCGCGGCCCTGCACGCGTTCTTGGGCGCGCGCCTGCGCTCCGGGACCGAGATCGTGTTGGCCGCGGTGGGGATGGACCGGATCGTCGCGGACGCCGATCTCGTCGTCACCGGCGAGGGGCGCATCGACGGCCAGACCGTCCACGGCAAGACGCCGATCGGCGTCGCCGCCGCGGCCAGCCGGCGCGGCAAACCGGTGATCGCCATCGCCGGCAGCCTCGGCCCGGGGTTCGAGGCCGTCCACGAGCACGGGATCGCGGCCGTGTTCAGCGTGCTCGAGCGGCCGTGCACGCTGGCGGAAGCGCTCGCCGACGCCGCGGGCAACCTTCGCCGCACCGCGCGCAACGTCGCCGCGACGCTGAAGATCGGCGGGTTCTGACCGCTTCGGTGTAGGCGCGGCCGCTGGCCGGGCGCCGCGCGCAGCGAGCGCGGCTACAGAAGCGCCGGCGGCGGACTACCGTTTTCTGCAAGCGACCGGGATCACGCCGCGACCGGGATCAGGAACCCGGCGAAGAAGGCGGCCAACTCCGCGTGGGCGTCGAGCGGCAGCACGTGCGCGACGTACTGGTCCGGCCGCACCACGACGAGGGCGCCGCGCTCGCGATCGACGCCGCGCAGGTCGAAAATGTCGACGCCCGACTTGAAATGCGGGCAGAACATCTTCTCGTAGTCGGTGAGCCCGAGCGGGCCCTTCGCCGGCCGCAGCGGCGCCGGCATCGCCCTGAGGTCGAGGTCGCGATGGCCCTGCTGGAACACCGCGCGCAGATCGAACATCGCGTCGATGTCGCGGCCCCGCGGGGTGAAGCGCGGCGCGAGCGTTTCGGCCACGAATTCGCAGAAATCCCGGATTTTCGAGCCCCGCGCCGCTGGATCGCCGCGGTCGGCGAAGGCGATCAGGCGGAAGCGGCCGTCTGCCTCCATCGTCTCGATCAGTTCGATCGCCTTGGCGTCGGCGAGCCGCACGACCGGCGCCGAGTGGAAGCGCGTCCCGATCTCGAAGCCCTTCGCCAGCGCCTGATGCTCGGTCCCGCCGGTCAGGGCGGATCGCGCATAGCGCGTCGCAACGCCCGCCGTGTAGCGGCCGTGCCGGACGAAATAGGCCTGCAACTCGGCCGGGTCGACGCCGTGCGGAACCGCCGGCGATTTCAGCGGCGCCGCCATCATCGCCGCCCATTCGCGGTCGAAGTCGATCAGGGTCTGGGCGATCGCGCGCCGCTCGGCCGAATAGGTCGAAAGCAGGGCCGCGGGCGCGCGCCCGTCGAGCACGGCGGCGAGCTTCCAGCCCAGATTGAACGCGTCCATGACCGAGACGTTGAGGCCCTGGCCGGCCTTGGCGCTGTGGGTATGGCAGGCGTCGCCCATGATGAAGACCCGCGGGTCGCGCGCCCCTTGCGTGGGCGACGCGTCGTCGAAATGATCGGTGATGCGCTGGCCGACCTCGTAGACCGACCACCAGGACACCGATTTCGCCTCGAACGTGTAAGGCCTGAAGATGCGCTCGGCGGCGCGCACGATGTCGTCGAGGCCGATCGCGCGGTCGGTGACGCGCTCGTTGCCGGCGAGTTTGTCCATCTCCACGTAGATGCGCAGCATGTAGCCGCCCTCGCGCGGGATGACGAGAACGTTGCCCTCGCGCTCCGACTGGATGACGCACTTCTTGCGGATGTCGGGAAAGTCGGTGACGGCGAGCACGTCCATCACGCCCCAGGCCTGATTGGCGGCGTCGCCGACCAGCCGGAAACCGAGCGCCTCGCGCACGGACGAGCGCGCGCCGTCGGCGCCGACCACGTAGCGCGCCCGGACCGTCTCGATCTCGCCTTCATGCGCGTCGTCGAGCCGTTCGATGCGCGCGGTCACGGCGTCGGCGCCGATCTCGAGGCCGGCGAAGCGGCGATGGTAGTTGGGGATGAGCCGGTTCGGCGCGCGCGCCATGATGTCGAGGAAGAACTGGTGCACCCGCGCCTGGTTGATGATCACGTGCGGATAGGGCGCGAGCCCGTCCTCGACGTCCTGAATGAGGCCCGAGCGCACGATCTCGCCCGGCCGCTCCGCGCTCGGCTTCCAGAACGCCGTCTCGTTGACCCAGTAGGCCTCGCGCTCGACGCGCTCGCGCATGGCAAAGGCCTGGAACATCTCCATCGACCGGCAGGCGATGCCGTCGGCCTGGCCGAACATGAGCGGGCCGTCCTTCTGCTCGACGATGCGGGTCCTGATCGCGGGAAAGCGGGAAAGCTGGGCGGCGAGCGTCAGGCCGGCGGGGCCGCAGCCGACGATCAGCACGTCGACCTCGTCCGGCAGCGCGTCCGTGTCGGCGAGCATGGCCGGATCGGGATTGGGCGGGAGGAGTTCGGGATCGCCGGTGCGGAAGGCGTCGAGATAGAACTGCAAGGGCGTGTCCTTCCTGGGCGGCGAGTCTCGACCGGCCTTGGCGCCGGCATATAGGCAGTATACTTATAATCAGTATGCTGTCAAACTGTCGGAGAACGTGGCGAGGGAACGGGATGAATCACACCATCGGACCGACCCAAAAACCGGGCTTCCTGGCGCGACGCTTCCAGCAGATCGCCGTCGCGGTTTTTCACGCCGAGGTCGCGGCGGCGGGTTTCGACCTCACCCCAGTGCAATATTCGGTTCTGACGGCGCTCGTCGCGCACCCCGGCGTCGATCAGGCGACGCTCGCCGGGCTGATCGCCTTCGATCGCACGACGATCGGCGGCGTGGTCGACCGGCTGGCGCAACGGGGATTCGTGAGCCGGCGCGCGCATCCGTCGGACCGGCGGGCGCGGGCGCTGGAGATCACCGCCGAGGGGGCGGACCTGGTCGCGCGCATAGAGCCTGCGGTTCAACGGGCGCAGCGCGTCATGCTGAGCGGGCTCGACACAGGCGAAGCGGCCGAGTTCATGCGCCTCCTGGCGAAGGCGGTGGACGGCTGCAACGACCTCAGCCGCGCGCCGATGCTGGCGATGGGGGAGGAGGCGGCCCGCTCGTGAGGCGCCGACCGGAGCAGGCTGAGGCCGGGAGGGCGGCCGGCGGCGAGCGGGCCAACGGCCCGACGCCGCGGCGCCGGGCCGGTGGCGGGTCAGAACTTGTAGTTCAGACCGGCGCGCAGCAGGCTCAGGTCGACCGGCGCGCGGGTCGAATACAGGGCCGAGCCGAAGAAAGTGGTGCTCGACAGCGGCAGGTAGAGGTATTCGGCCTTGGCGGTGATGTTGTTGGTGAAGGCGTATTCGACGCCGGCGCCGATCGCGCCGCCGCTGATCCACTGGCTCTGCGAGCCGCCCCAGCCGGCGAGCGGGGTCGAGAAGCTGGCGTTGGCGTTGACGCCGGCGTAGCCGCCGGTGACGTAGAGCAGCGCGCGGTCCATGGCGAAGCCGGCGCGGGCTCTCAGCGTCAGCGTCTGGTTGACGTTCATCTGGTTGGAGCTGAAGGTGAAATACTGGGTGTGGCCGACGTTGGCCCAGTCCCAGTCGCCTTCGGCGCCGATCACGAACTGGTTGATCTGATAGTTGGCGCCCACCGTGCCGCCGAACGTCCAGCCCGACAGGTTGCCGAACGAGCCGTTGCTGGTGGCGCCCCAGCCGCCGCCGCCGTTGACGCCGAAATAGACGCCGGTCCAGGTGAACGCCGGCGCGTAGACCGGGGCCGAGTAATTGTAGGGCTGACGCGGCGGAAGATCGGCCGCGAGCGCGGCGCTCGCCACTCCGGCGAGCAGCGCGCCGATCAGGACTCTGGTCATTGTGGTCTCCTCGAACACCAAGAAACATCCCCGCCGGTCGGCTGACACCGTTCCCGGTCGTGCTCCAACGGTAAGCATTAGGGATAACGATTCCTGTAACGGCCCGCTCGGATTTGGCTAACTTTTCCAAGGGAGTTCAGCCGCAGCGCCGTGGCAAACGTATTCATATGGAAATGGAAATGAAGTCTTTGCGTTTCTATTGCTAATGGTTCATTACTCGGAGACGATCACGGTTAATCAGCGCCGGTACGCCGTCTCTTGATGGTTAAGACGGTGTTAAACGTGAGTATCGGCGCCGTCCACGAGCCGGCGGAGGGGCTGGCGCGCCCGCCGGCCGCGCAACGACGGCTTTCCCGCGCCTCCCGCGCGGCGGATCAGTCGGCGGTCGGCAGGCGGCGCATGACGAATTCGATCTCGTCGTCGGCGAGTTCCCGCCACGATTCGATCTCGGTCATGTAGGCAGCCTTGGGGAAGCGCTCGAACCATTCGCGCGCCTTGGCGCGCGCCTCCGCCCGCGGCAGCCGAAAGGTCTCGCGCCGCCACGCGCTGTCGATCGCGGCGACGCGCGCCTCGCGCCGGCTGGCCGAGCGCCGCGCCACGTCGCCCGGTGTTCTGGTCTCCATCGCCATTGGCCGGCCCTTTCGCGCTCGACGTTAGCGCGGAATCCGGCGCGTGGGGAGTCGCGAATCGGCGGCCCGACGATCGGGCCGGTCCCTGAAGCGCAACAGCTTCGCCGGCAGCCGGCCGTCGATGAAGGCGAGGCCGGCCGCGATCAGGGCGTAGCCGAGGAATTGCCGCGCCGCCAGGCGCTCGCCCAGGATCAGCGCGCCGAGCGCGACCGACACGGCCGGGATCAGCAGCGTCGCCAGTTGCACGTTGGTCGCGCCCGCCCCGGCCAGGATGCGGAAATAGACGATGTAGGCGAGCGCGGTCGACAGCGACGCGATCGCCAGCACCGAAGCGATGGTCGCCGCGCCCGGCATGGGCAGGGTCCATGGGCGGTTCCAGACGAGGGCGCAGGGCGCGAGCCACAGCGCCGCGGCGGTCGCCTGTCCGGCAGCGACGTCGATCGGCTTCAGGCCGAGACCGGGCATGCGCCGGGCGAAAATCGCCCCGAGCGCATAGCTCAGCGCAGCGGCGAGCACGGCGAGTTCGGCCCAAAGGTCGACGCCGGCGCCGGCGAGCAGGTTCGGGCCGACGAGGGCGGCGACGCCCGCGAAGCCGAGCAGCGCGCCCACGAGCTTGAGGCCGCTGAGTTTTTCGTTGCTGGTCAGGAAGTGGGCCGCGACCACGGTGAACAGCGGCGTCGCCGCGTTCAAAATCGAGGCGAGGCCGCTCGGCAGATGGGTCTGGCCCCAGGCGATCAGCGAGAAGGGCAGGGCGTTGTTGACGAAGCCGAGAACCAGCAGCGCCGACGCCGCCGCGACGCTGCGGGGCGGCCCGATCCCGAGCATCGGCGCGAGCGCCCAGAGCAGGGCCGCAGCCAGCCCGACCCGCAAGGCCACGAGCGTGAGCGGCGGCAGTTCCTTCACCGCGACGCCGACGAACAGGAACGACCCGCCCCAGAGCGCCGAAAGCAAGGCGAGCAGGCCCCATTCGCGCGCGGTCATCGGACGTTGAGGGGCCGCGCCCATGGCAATCCTGACGATTCTTTTCGATTCGGCGCTTCTACCCCCATTGCCCGCGCCGCGTCCGCCCGATTCCTGCGCGGGCTGCGGCGCCTCCCGTGGTCGCGCGTCCGGCGGCGGGACGCCGCCGCTCGCGGGGCGCGCGGCTCGAAGGCGACGCCCTTACGGCCGCGCGACGCGGGGGAACCGGGCCATCGCTTCGAGATCGTCGAGGTCGACGCCGTTGCGGATGTAGGCGCGCGACGCGTCGCGGAACGGCTGGAAATCCCACGCCCGGACGGCGCCGGTCGCGAGCGCGGCGTCGACGAGACGGCGCCGGCGCTGGCTCGCCCGCACCTCGGCGTCGAGCGCGTCGAGCCGCCAGCGGCGGGAAACCTCCTCCCGGAAGGCGGCGACGGTCTTGGCGTGGGCGGATGCGGCGGCGAGGTTGTCGCGCTCGCCGGGATCGGCGCCGAGGTCGTAGAGCTGGTCGGGATCGGGCGGCGAGTGAATGAACTTCAACCGGCCGCGGCGGATCATCACGATCGGCGCGATCGCGCCTTCGGCCAGGTACTCGCCGATCGCCTCGTCATGGCCGGCGCGGCCGGCGCAATGCGGCGTCAGGCTGCGGCCATCGATTCGGTCCGCGAGCGCGGCTGCGTCGCCGCCCGAGAGGTCGACGAGCGTGGGCAAAAGGTCGACGAGCGAGACGGCGGCGGCGACGCGCCGCGGCGCGAAGCGGCCGGGGGCGGCCATGACCAGCGGCACGCGCGCCGCGCCCTCGAAGAAGTTCATCTTGTACCAGAGCCCGCGCTCGCCCAGCATTTCCCCGTGATCGCTGGTCAGGACGACGATCGTGTTCTCGGCCATCCCGGCCGCTCGCAGCGCGGCCGTCAGCCGGCCGACGTGATCGTCGACGTAAGCGATCGCGCCGAGGTAGGCGCGCCGGGCGGCGCGAACCTGGGCCTCCGTCACCGGCTCGGCGTCCATGGCGCAGACATGACGCAAGCGGCGCGCGTGCGGATCGAGGGCCGCCGCGGTCGGGTCCGGCAGGGCGATGTCTTCGTCGCGGTGCAAATCCCAATAGCGCTGCGGCACGGCGAACGGGTCGTGCGGATGGGTGAAGGAGGCGACCAGCAGAAACGGCCGCCGGTCCTTCGCCCGCGCGATATCGTAGATTGCCCGCTCCGAGGCGAAGGCGACCTCGTCGTCGAAGTCGAGCTGATTGGTGCGCACGCACACGCCGGCCTCGGCGACCGAGCTCATGTTGTGATACCAGCTCGGCCGCGCGTCGGGACGGTCCCAGTCGGGCGTCCAGCCGTAATCGGCGGGATAGATGTCGGTGGTCAGCCGCGCCTCGAACCCGTGCAACTGATCGGGTCCGCAGAAGTGCATCTTGCCGGCGAGGATCGTCCGGTAGCCGCGGAGCCTGAGACAATGGGCGAAGGTCGGGATGTCGGACGCGAACTCGGCGGCGTTGTCGTAGACCCGGGTGCGCGAGGGCAGGAGGCCGGTCATGAAAGACGCCCGCGACGGCGAACAGAGCGGGCTCGCGCAATAGGCGCCGTCGAACACGACGCCGTCGCGGGCGAGCGCGCTCATGTGCGGGGCGCGCGTGACGCCGTCGCCATGGAACGGCAGGAACGCCGGCGCCATCTGGTCGGCCATGACGAGGAGGATGTTCGGCGCGGCGGCGGTCATCGGTCGCTCCATCGGAAGGCGGCCTTGGCTATGCGGCCTCCGCAACCGGGTCAAGCGCGGAGACAAGGTTGATGCGCCGGGAAGGCCCGGCTAGGGAAGCAGCATGTCGATGAGCCGTTTTCGATCGTTCTTCCGGCGCGCGTACCGGCTGCGTCCGCTCGAGCCGCAGGCGCACGACCACATCGCGCAGCTTCGAGTCGAGGGCCGCAACGAGGCCCGGAACCTGCTGCTGCCCTATTCGATCGGCCTCGGTTACTTCGCCCTTCCCGCAGGCGCCGGCGGCCTCGTCATCGAGACCGCGGATTTTTCGGTCGAGCGGCTGGACGCGTTGACCTCGCTCTGGGCGCGCCTGCGCCTCGCCCTGCTGTTCAAGAAAAAGAAATCCCTCGTCTTTCCGGATTTTTCGGTGTTCTGCTACGGCCCGAAGCCCGAACGCAAGCGCTTCACCACCTTCAATCAACACATGTTCAACATCGGCGTTTCGCTCGACGGCGACCTGATCGCGGCTCATCCGGAACTCCTCGACGGCTGGGACGACGAGACGGCGCCGCGGGGCGCCCGGGGCGGGCCGACCGTCGGCAATCCGCTCGCGATCGTCGTTCATCTCTATTACGAGGAGACATGGGGCGATATCGGCGGGGTCCTGCGGCGCCTCTCCGTTCCGTTCGACCTGATCGTCACCACAACGCCGGGGCGCGAACGGCTCGTCGAGTCGATCCGCCGCGAGTTCCCGCGCGCCGAGATCGAGGTGATGGACAATCGCGGCCGGGACGTGCGCCCGTTCCTGACGCTGCTCGAGCGCGGCAGGCTCGACCGCTACCGATACGTTTGCAAGCTCCACGGCAAGAAATCCACCGACGGCGGGCGCAAGTCCTACAT
Organism: Roseiarcus fermentans; assembly: GCF_003315135.1. Taxonomy (GTDB): domain Bacteria; phylum Pseudomonadota; class Alphaproteobacteria; order Rhizobiales; family Beijerinckiaceae; genus Roseiarcus; species Roseiarcus fermentans. The sequence goes on along the minus strand of NZ_QNRK01000002.1, from coordinate 264,551 downwards.
GGGCTCGCTCTGGCGGCGGCGGCTGTTGTTCGATCTGCTCGCCGCCCCCGGGCTCGCGCAATCGATTCTCGACCTGTTCGAGCGGGACCCGTCGATCGGCATGGTGGGCCCGGGGGCCTTCCGGTTGCCGAGCCGGACCTATTCCGAGGCGCTGTCCTGGTCGACCAACAGGGAGCGGGTGCTGGAGCTGGCGGAGAGAATGGGCGTGCCGAGGGACCGCTTCCGTCTCGATTTCTTCGGCGGGACCATGTTCTGGGTGCGTCCGGAAGCGCTCGCGCCGCTGAGGTCGCTGGCCCTTTCGGCTGAGTTTCCGGAAGAGAAGGGCCTCCTCGACGGCGGGCTCGAGCATGCGACCGAGCGCTTGTTCGGCGCCGCCGTCGTGGCGGCGGGCTATCGGCTCGCCGACAGCGACGGTTACAGCGCCGCGATCGCGGGGTCGGGCGGCGCACCGACCGACGAGCGACGGACGGGCCTCGGGTGAGGATACCCCGCTCAGCGGGCTCGCGTGTTGGCGCGGGCGATGAGCGCTGTCGTGCTGTGTCCCTGTTCGATGGGCACCAGCAGCACGCGGCCGCCATAGGACGCGACCAGATCCGCGCCGACCACGGTCTCGATCGTATAGTCCGCGCCCTTGATGAGGAAGTCCGGCCGCAGTAGCTCGATCAGGCCGAGCGGCGTGTCGTCGTCGAAGAGCGTCACGAGATCGACGCTGTCGACCGCCGCCATCACCACGCTGCGCGCGTGTTCGTTCTGCACGGGGCGCGAGTCGCCTTTGAGCTTGCGAACCGAGGCGTCGGTGTTGAGCGCCACGACCAGGCGGTCGCAGGCGGCCCGCGAGCGCTTCAGAAGCTCGACGTGCCCGGGGTGAAGCAGATCGAAACAGCCGTTGGTGAATCCCACCTTGAGGCCATGGGCCCTCCAATCCGCGACGATTTCCTGGGCGGCTTCGCCGTCGACGATTTTCGGGTCGCCTTCGGAGCCGCCGCCGAGCGCCGTCGCGAGTTCGCGCGCCCGCACCGCCGCCGTCCCGCGCTTGCCGACGGCGATTCCGGCGGCGGCGTTTCCGATGCGGGCGGACGTCATGATCGAGGCGCCGACGGAGAGCGCCAGCGCCAGCGCGGCCACCACCGTGTCGCCCGCTCCGGACACGTCGAACACTTCCAGCGCATGGGTAGGAACGTGCACGACGGATCCTTCCGGATCGGTCGGGTGATAGATGGTCATGCCCTCAGCGCCGCGCGTGAGCACCACCGCGTCGATTTTCGCCCGCTCGTGCAGGATCTTCGCGGCGATTTCGGCGTGATGATCGTCCACGCACTCGACGCCGGTGATCATGGCCGCCTCCGTGGCGTTCGGAGTCATGACCGTCGCTCCCGCGAAGCGCGTGACGTCGCGGGTCTTGGTGTCGACCACGACGGGGATGCCGTGCGTGCGGGCGATGTCGATGATTCGGCGTACGAGGACGGGAATCAGCACGCCCTTCGTATAGTCCGAGAGAACGATCGCCGAAATCTCGCCGGCGACTTCCGTCAGCCACTCGCAGATCATGTCGATGTCGTGCGGGCCGAGATGGAGCCGGCGCTCGATATCGAGCCGCAGGAGCTGGTGGCCGCCCGAAACGTAGCGAACCTTTGTGGTCGTCGGATGGCCCGCCGCCCGAACGAAGCGCCCGACGATTCCGTCGCCGTCGACGAGCGGTCCTGCGATCAGGTCGCCCTCAGCGTCGTCGCCGACCGCTCCGACGAGAATGGCCTTGCCGCCCAGCGCGACGACGTTTCTCGCGACATTCGCCGCGCCGCCCAGCATCGCCGTCTCGGACTGGCGATGGAGGATCGGAATCGGCGCTTCCGGCGAGATCCGATCGACGTGGCCGTACACGAATTTGTCGAGCATCACGTCGCCCAAGACAAACACGCTGGATCCGCGCCACCTCGATACCCAGGACGGGTTTGTAACCTGCATGACGTTCAATGGTTCACCGCAACAGCTGATAACAACCCTGCGGCCGCGTCTCTACCACAGTTGGCTTGGCTTGGAAAACACCGTAAATGAGAATCTCTGTTCCGGAACGCGACCCCGACCCGGGGCGCTGCGACCGGGCGGGCTGGCAGCGCGCGGGCTTCTCCGAAGGCGCGGCGTTCGGTTGTCTGGGTTCATCATTGGTCGACGCTACACGGAAGAGGAGCGCGCCGATCCTCAGCCCGCTGAAGGGCGAGGGCGGCGGCCACAACGCAGAGATTGCGCGGCGGGGCCGACGCCGCGTACGAGCGGCGCCTGACCCGACCTTTGGACGGGACCGAACGCCGTTCGCCGCCGCAGGCGGCTCGAGGCGGCTGATTTCACTGGGAGATTCGACTTGCCCAATCAATGCGCCATTCTCCTCGGAGGACCGGGAGCCGCGCTCGGCGAGACGGCGACCGCCGGGCCGAAGCCCCTTGCGGAGGCCGGAGGGTGCGCATTGCTCGAAACGCTGTTGTTCGAAGCGCGGCGGCGCGGCTTCGACGAGTTTCTGCTGCTCGCAGGGGGCGGCGGCGAGGCCGTCGCCGCCTTCGTCGCCGAGCGCCGGCTCGAGGAACGCTTCTCGTGTCGGGTCGAGCTTTCGGTGGAGCCGGCCGCGCCGGGCGCGGGCGGAGCGATCGGTCGCGCCCGGGACCGTTTGCGCGACGACTTCCTGCTGTTGAACGGCGACGGGTGGTTCGACTTCAACTGGCTCGACCTCATGGCCCGCGCCCGGCGGGAGCGCGTCGGGGCGGCCCTGGCCTTGCGGGCGACCGCGTTCCCGGATCGATACGGTCCAGTCGACCTGGATGGAAGCCTGGTGACGACGATCCATTCGCCCGACGAGCGGTCTGGGTCGGCGCTCGTCAACGGCGGCGTATCTTACTTCACCCGTCGGATGCTCGAGGGGTGCGACGGCGCTTCGTCGCTCGAGAACGACATCCTGCCCGGGCTGGCGGCGCGCCGCGCGTTGCGGGGCTACGCCTATTCCGGGCTCTACGTCGACGCCGCCGTTCCGGACGCTCCCGCAGTCGAAGGCGACCTCCTGCCGCGCCGCCGCCCGGCGGCCTTTCTCGACCGGGACGGGATTCTCAACATCGATCACGGCTACGTCCACGCGCCGGAACAGGTCGAGTGGGTTCCCGGCGCCCGGCAGGCGGTGAAGGCGCTCAACGACGCCGGCTACTATGTCTTTGTCGTCACGAACCAGGCGGGCGTCGCCCGCGGGCTCTACGGCGAGGCCGACGTCGTCGCCCTTCACCGCTGGATGGCGCAGGAACTGGCGTCGATCGGCGCTTCGATCGACGACTGGCGCTATTGCCCCTTCCATCCGGAGGGGAGCGTCGAGGCCTATCGCGCCGCGCACGACTGGCGGAAGCCGAGTCCCGGGATGATCGTCGACCTGCTTGATCGCTGGCCGGTCGAGCGCGAAGGGAGTTTCCTGATCGGGGACAAGGCGAGCGACATCGAGGCGGCGGAGGCCGCGGGGCTGCCCGGTTCCCTCTTCCGCAGCGGCGACCTTCTGGCGTTCCTGCAATCCGTCCCGCGGTTCGCTGACGGGGTCGGGTTCCGGCGCGCGTCCATGACCCTGGAGAGCGTTCGATGAATACCGCGCGAGCCGCCAAGCCGGGCCCGACGGCGACGCTGAACGAACTGGCCGCCCATGCGCGAGACTGGCTGTTCCTGGACGCCGCCCCGCTCTGGCGCGCCGAGCCGGAGGGTCCGCTCTTTCCGGAACGGATGTCGATTCACGGCGAGAAGGAGGCCTGCCCGCATCGGATGTTCGTTCAGGCGCGCCACGTCTTTTCCTACTGCGAACTCGGTCGCCTGGGCTGGAGCGGCCCGTGGCGGGGGATGGTCGAGACAAACGTCGACTTCCTCGTCGAGCGCGGGCGCCGTGCGGACGGCCTCTACATTCACCGCTTCGACCATCGCGGCGCCGTGTTCGACGCCCGGGCGGACCTGTACGATCAGGCCTTCATGTTGCTTGCGCTCGCCCACGCGGGCCGCGCGCTCGGGCGTCCGGACCTGTTCGAAGCGGCGGCGGCGCTCGATGACGCGCTCGACGCCCAATGGCGCCTGCCGCACGGGGGATATCACGAGGGCGATATCGCGGTTTGCCCGCCCTTTCGCCAGAACCCGCACATGCATCTCCTGGAGAGCTTCATCGCGCTTTACGACGCGACCGGCGATGCCCGTTGGCGGCGCGACGCGGAGCACGTCGCCGCCTTGTGCCGGCGATCGTTCCTCCATCGCGAAACCGGAGCGCTGCTCGAATATTTCGACGCCGACCTCACGCCGGTCGCGGGCGAGGAGGGCCGAGTCGTCGAGCCGGGGCACTGCTTCGAGTGGGCCTGGCTGTTCGAACGACTGGGGCAGTGGGGCGTCGCCGATGCGGCGCCGATCTCGGACCGGCTCGCGCGCTTCGGCCGCCGCCACGGCATCGATGCGGAACGAGGAATCACGATCAACGAGGTTTTGACCGACGGCTCGGTTCGCAACCGGGCGGCGCGCCTGTGGCCGCAGACGGAGCGGCTGAAGGCGGCCGTCGCCCGCTACCGCCGCACCGGCGAAGCCGACGAGCGCGCCGAGGCCGCCGCCGCCTATGCCGGGCTGCTCCGGTATTTCGACACGCCGGCGCGCGGGGCCTGGCGCGACAAGCTCAGGGCCGACGGCGGCTGGATAGAGGAGCCTGCGCCGGGAAGCTCGATGTACCACATCACCTGCGCGCTGGCGGACCTGATCGATACGGAGGAAGCGGGAGGCGCCCTGTTTCGCGGGAGCGCGGAGCGGACTGATAACCCCCGGTAACTGCGTCCTCCCCACCCCGGCGGGTGCGCGTAGGCGACGGCTCCGCCGTGAGCGGCGAGCCCCGGCGTCCAACCAGGATTTGCGCCGCCTTTCGCGCCTTCCGCGCGTGTCTATGGGTCTGAACTCGAAATAGCAGCGGCTTGCAGGGTGTCGTAGCGGTGACCAAAAATTAGGCCCCGCCCTCCTTATTTTTTGGACCACAAGGACACAAACAACCCATGTCTCGAGGCCCCAACGAAAGATCCGACGGAATTCAGAATGCGCCCTTGTCATGGCGCTGTCGCTGATCTAATTGGTCCTTTATTTATAGCCTTGCAAGGCTAGCCGAAGTCGGGATCTCGTTGAGATCTGCCTACGTTCCATCGCCAAGGTTCAAGATGTTTTGTAATGATCTTTCGATCATCCAGGTTCAGCAGTCGATCAGTGGACTGCCGCCGAAAGTAAAAAAACTATGTGAGGCAATGACGGCTCGGAGTGCCATTGGAAATCGTAAGGATCCGCTGCCTTATCAAACAGAATATATTTGCAACGGTGCATTTAATTTGGGCTGTTATACAGCAAGAGAAGCTATAGTTGTAGATGATAAATCAGTATTGTATCGGTTAGAAGGATCTGATAACTACGCCGTCATCGCAACAAATCTCTCTTTGGGCTTCCCGCTGACAGGTTTGATCGATATTGACAGCCAATGCTGTTTTAATCTTGGCGATCCAGTTTGGGGCGTCAACCGTCAGCTTCTGGAGAAATTCCGTCCGCACATGCATAATTTGTATGAACCGCGGGCCGCTGCAAACAACGTTGTTACGGTTCTGACGGGGGATTCGAATTTTGCGCATTTCATTTGGAATCAGCTCTCTGCGCTGCGTAGTATCGGTGCACAGTCGAAAGATTTTGTCGTTGTAGCTACTCACGAGCCGATCGGGAAAATTTCAACTTTGACCGGACTGTCAACGGATCGGATCAGTACGGTACGCGATATCGAGCTTGAAAAGCTTAATCAAACGCACACCCGCTTCGTGGCTGTCGGCAACACACTCGTGACTTCAGAAATACGTGCCGAACTTGAGACGCTATGTGAGGAGTTCGCAGAGCGAAACGATCCAACGGCTCTGGCCTTTTGTAAGGCTCGCAGGCCGTACGCCGTCTCGTTGCGCTCCCGCAATCGGACGGCGACGAATTTTGTGCCGGCTGTGGTCGGAATTGTCCGCGAGGTACTGCGCGCGCTCCCAGACGCCAGCTTCTTCTTCGATGGGCACTCTCTGCCCGCAGATTTTCTTGAAAATGCGAGTTATAGCCGCGACGAGTACAGGCGCCTGGTGGAGGGCGATCTGGCGCTGGGTAGATCGATAGTGGACGCCTTGTCTGATGTCCCTCGCATAGAAGAGAAAATCCTCGTCACTGCCGGACTGGACATCCGGAGCAGCGTTGCTTGTGGCCGATACGTTCCTGCCTATTTTTCCCATCACGGCACAGTGCAGCACAAGCTAGGCTGGTTCCACCGCGTGCCGGGATTGGTTCACTCCAACCCGCGAACGTTGGCGCTGAATCCTGCGCCTTGGGTGGCGAGCCAAGTCGAGGATGGCGTTCCTCCTGTCTACATCCCGGAAGACTTTATAGAAGACGTGAGCGAGACACGCGAAAGCCCCCCAAGCGAGCTGGAGCGAGCGCTTCTTCACGAGAATTACAATTTTCGTAAACTTGATGAACTTGCCGTATTTGCCGCTGCATATTTTGAAAGAATGCGAGAGCCGCTTCCGGAGCCTCGCGGGAGTACTGAGCGCGAGATGCAAAAGGGGAAGCCAAAGAGTTCGCTCGCGACTCCGCTCGGACGAAAACTGAATGGAGCCGCTGTGTCCATTCGTCGCGCGACGAGGCCGTTGCGCCGTTCGATTCAAAGACTTGCTGGACGAGACCTCCTTAATACCGGCCCCGCGCCTCATGGTGTCGAGTCAGGAGAAAATATGCCAAATTTAACGCACACGGCCAGGAGACTTAACACGCTTGCTTCGGGTCTTAAGGCAACGACCTATCTGGAAGTTGGGGTGGAAAGAGGTGAAACATTTTTCCGAGTAAACGTAGAACGAAAGACTGGAGTCGATCCCAATTTTAGGTTCGATCCTAAAGAATTCGCCGAAAAGAGCATCGATTTTTTCCCTGTCATCAGCGATGAGTTTTTTTCAATGGAGGGCGACAAGAGGGTCTACGATCTGGTTTTTCTGGATGGCTTGCACACGTATGAACAGACTTTAAGAGACTTGATGTCCGTACTGACGATGACGCATACAAACTCCGTAATTCTGATCGATGACGTGTTGCCGTCCGATGTCTTCAGTTCCCTCAGAGATCACGGTGAGGCAATTAAGTTCCGAGAGATGAACGGCGGCAGCGGACCCGCCTGGCACGGAGACGTTTTCAAGGTCATCGCGTTCATCCACGATTTCATGCCGACTTTGTCATTCAAGACAATTGTTGAGGCGGGTAATGCGCAGACCGTCGTGTGGAAGAGGATTCGGGCACCCGTCACGCCCAGATTCAACTCGACCGAAACGATCTCACGTCTAACATTTTTCGATCTGATGAACAATTTTGACCTGCTATCTGTTGGCCCCGAGGAGCTTGTGCTAGAAACAGTGATCGCTGAACTAAAAACCCTGAAGAAAGCGACACGTCGCCTACCGCAGCCATCATAACGCGCGTCTGCCGCTCGATCGGCTTGCTATCCTGAAACGGCCGTCACAGCAGAAGGGAAAAGTCAATGAGCTCGGTGTCGTACGAAGATCGCGTGAAGCAACAAATCGAACAGTACGCCAATTGTGACAACATCCACGACCTCCCAGAAGCGTTTCACATATGGTCGCACGGCTTCATCAATCCCGGGCTGGTTGAGGTTTTCGGGGTTACGACTATCCCTGAATTCTACGCCAAGGCGTACCTGGAAACAAAGAAGAATACGGCATTTATTAGTAGATTAATGAACAATACGGGTAGGATTCTGAGCATAGGGTGCGGAGACGGGGGCGTGGAACTTGATATAGTAGAATATCTACTCAGCAAAGGCGAAAGTAAATTTGTTATGACATGCGCTGATTTGTCTCCGATACTCTTAGATCGCTTGCGTAAAAAAGCAGACTTAAAGAACCTCGGCAAATATATTGAAACAATCGAAGTCGATTTGAATTTGAGTCTGCCGGATCGCAGGTTCGACATGATCATGGCCAACCATTCTTTGCACCATATTGTTGAGCTTGAGAAAATATTTGATTATTTGAAATCTCATCTTAGGGATCGGGGGATATTTGCAACAAACGACATGATTGGCCGGAATGGTCATATGCGCTGGCCCGAGACCGCCGCCATCATCAAAGCGTTTTGGCCTATGCTTAGCGATAGCGAAAAATGGCACGCCCAACTCAAGCGCCTCGATGACACGTTCACAGACCACGATTGCTCCAGCGACGGCTTCGAGGGGATTCGCGCACAGGACGTACTCCCGCTCATACTTGAGCGCTTCCACCCGTACAAGTTTCTTGGCTGTGGCGGCTTCGTCGACCTGATCGTTGATCGCGGCTATGGGCGCGCCTACGACGTGAGCAAGTCAGAAGACGTCGAGTGGATAAAATTTCTGAGCCGTTTGAATGATATACTCTTGGATGCAGGATGCATCAGGCCCACCCTGATGTTGGCTTATTTCACGAAAAGTGCGGAAGAAGGTTGGCCAGAGAAATTTTACCGTAATCGTAGAGCATCGACAGCTGTTCGTCTTAAAGACCCTGAATGGGTGAAATATTACGCATAAGGAATGGTGACCTTCGTTGGGGCCGACTCGATCTGTTCGCTTTCTTTCGACTCCCAACGATACACGGGATAGGACATCTTCACTTGCTCTTTGTCCGCCTTTAGCGGAGAAATGCCGGCCGAGAATCAAGGACCGCTAGCCTAGACTCTCCAGCCCAGACTCTAAAGAGCACCAGCGGCGTCGTATTATGTATAGCCGGCAGCAAGTCTTAAATCTGTGTTTGAGCTTTCTCTTTTCTTGTGGCGCGACTTATGCCAAGTTTGTAGCAGCACGTGTGATGAAAACCTTTATATCGATCTGCCAAGCGCTTTTTCGAGAGAACGACTAAAAGCGTCAAGAGAGAAGTTTTCGCGAGCATACTCAATCTGCTGGCGAGACACTTGCGCCCAAAGCGAATTGTCGCGAAGCAACTCCACTCCTGCGTCGGCCAAGCGCTGAGCGTCATCTGCCACGACGACGATATGCTCAACGCCCGGCAGCCCTTGCACCCCGACGCTGGTCGTCACGAGGGGCAAGCCTTCACGGAGCGCCTCGACCACCTTGGACTTGACACCGGCGCCCGTACACAGAGGCACCAGCGCAAGGCGCGCGCTGGCGTAGCGGGCGCGGAGCTCCTCCTCGCTCACCTGCCCTGTAACCTCGACACGGTCGCTCGCCAGCGCCCGCACGGCCTCGGTCGGATTGGACCCGACAATCGCCAGCCGCGCATCGGGAACCTTATCGACAATCTTCGGCAATATCTCATTGACGAGCCATACGGCGGCGTCGGCGTTCGGCGTATGGCCGAACCCGGCGACGAAGATGATCTCGCGGTCCTGCGGTGGGACGCGCGCATTGGCGAAATCATCGTAGGCGTAGGGGACGATTGCCGCCGCCCGAGCGTTTTCCTGATGCGCGACCGCAGCCTCCTCCTCGGACAGGTAGATAACGATGTCGGCCGCGCGCCAGATCGAGCGTTCCAGCGCCTCCATATCGGCGGCTTTGGCGGCGAGTTCGGAATCGCCTTTCGCTTCTGCTTCCATGCCCAATCGTCTGAAATGCAGGTCGTGACCGTAGTATGCAATTGTCGCGTCGGAATGAGCACGCAGCTCGGGAACATAACGTGCGGCCACATCTGGCCGACTGAGGACGGCGAGCGCAATCTCTTCGCCGTTCTCCCGAATCCAGTCGCCGAACGACCGGTAGTGTCCGTACAGCGTCTCGATGCCGAGGCCTTGGAGGAGCGGCGTGTATTCGGCGCTGTAGTTCAGATTGTCAGGCCAGAATTTCAAGACATAACCCCAATCCAGCAGCGCTCGGATCACCGCCATCATCGCGCGCGATCCGGCGTCCTGGTCCGGTTCGGGGACGTAATGGTCGACGATCAGCGCGATCTTCCGGTTCCGGCTCCGATCTCGGGCGCGCATGATGTGCGAGCCATTGGGCCAGTGTTCCGCCGTCAGCGTTTCTCGCCACCGTTCGAACAACTTCTTCGTATTGACGACTTGATAGGCCTTGATTCCGGACGTGAGGTCCCTCCCGTGCGACGCGCCCTCCAGATGCACGACAACCGAGAAGGGGCAGTAGTACACGGTCTTGCCGGCCGCCCGGATGCGGAACGCCAGATCGGTGTCCTCGCAATACCCAGGGACGAAATGTTCGTCGAATCCGTGGAGTTCGCGCCAAAGCGGCCGGGGCACCAGAATCGCGCAACCGGAAATGTAATCCGCCTGCCGAACGTAGTTGTATTCAGGCTTCGCCGGGTCGTCCGAGCGCCCGTAGTTCCACGCAGAGCCGTCGTTCCAGACGATCCCGCCTGCTTCCTGAAGAGACCCGTCGGGAAAGAGCAGCTTGGAGCCGGCGAGCCCGGCATCGGGAAATGCTTGGAAAACGGCCAGCAGGGGTTCTAGCCAGTCAGTACACACGAGAGTGTCGTTGTTCAAGAGGAAGAGGTAGTCGCCTCTGGCCTCCTCGGCGGCGCGGTTGCAGGACCTCAGAAAGCCGAGGTTGCTCGTATTGATTTCGAGCCGGAGCCCTTTGACCAAGCGCAGCAGTTCGATGTCGGGATCTCCCGAAGCATCGTCGACGACAATGACTTCAAAAGATGTCGACGGCGGATTGTCGGCGATCGACCGAAGGCACTGCAAGGTCAGCCATGCCTTGCCGTAGCTCGGGATTATGACCGAAACGAGCGGTGTTTCGTGCGTGGGCAAACTGACTTCATCTACGTCCGCGCGAGTGATCAGCCGCGCATCGTCCTGCGTGAGGATCCTGCCGCCGCGTACGATCGGCATCACGGGCAGCGGGCCCACAGGCGCGGACACATCGACTTCTCCAGGGCCGCTCCTGTCGAACCGCGTGGGGCTTCGCTTCTGCGCGGATCGTTTGAGCCGCGCCGCCATCTCTCGCGAAAACGGGCCGCTTGCGGCGCTGAGCGCGCGCAGAACGTAGTGGTAAATCAAATACTTTGCCGGTCGCCAAGGTCGGCGATATGCCTTCGAAAGCTCTCGGGCGACATTGTCGCGCTCGTCGCTGAGCAGCCTAATCTGCGTATGCAGCCACGCGTTTTGGGCAGCGTTTTGCTCCGACTTTCTTCCAAGTTCGATCGCGCTCGCGAGTCTGCCTCGTAACCGCTCCGCCTCGGCCTCCGAATTCGCTGCCGCCTCTCGGGCCTGCTGCACCGCGGCGTTGCTCGTGCTCCGCAGTTCGTCGACGATCCCTCGATACCGGATTGAGGCGTCGACGTCTCCGGTTTCGATGTACACGCTGCTGAACAGCGGCACCTGGCTACTGTTTGATGCGACAACGAGAAAGTAAAGAGGCCGCGCCAGACCCTCCGATGACTCGAAGTGAGCTTGGCCGCGCCTTTCGAACGTTCTAAAGTGGGCGACGTGGTCCTTCTCGGTCCCACTCTCAGCGATGAGAAGCGTTCCCGTCAGGGGCCGCTGAGCGAAGGTCATGCAGAAGCGGAACTCGGCGCCGAGCGCAGCGAGAAGTTCATCGCGCGTCAGTTCGCGGACGTGGAAAGGATTTGGCGGCGTATCGACGGGCGAGTACAAGTCTCTGTTCGGCGAACTGACAATTAGCAGGCCCTTCGGACGGAGGACTCGGCGAATTTCCTTCAGGAATGCCTTTTGATCGTCGAGGTGCTCAATCGTCTCGAACGAGACGACCGCATCGAACGACGCGTCCGCAAAATTAAGGCTCGTCGCATTTCCAACCTCATAGCGGAGATTGGAGGTCGCGTAGCACTCGTCCGCGTGCGTAACGGATTCCGCGGAGATGTCGACGCCTACGACCGAGCGGGCGGTTTGAGCGAGATAGGCTCCTCCGTAACCCTCTCCAGAAGCGACATCAAGGACGTCGAGGCCACGACAAATCTCACGCGCGAAAAAGTACCGATGAAGATGCTCATAGACAGCCTGACCCTCTGTGTCGAAAGTCACGCGCTCGCCAGTGAAGCGGAGCTTCTCGTCGGCCTTCTGCATCTTATAGATCTCGCCCAATGGACTCTCTCCGGCAAATGCACCTTTGTTGTGGCCAGTCCGTAATTGAACTTCGGCTGTCTGTCCACGCTTAAGGTGCGGGGGCTGGTTCAGGCGACCCAAGAGCCACGATCTACGTGGGCTACGCTCACACCGCGCTACTAACCCGGCGAAGGACACCGTCCGTGCGCCGTTGATCCGTAACATCACCCTTTCATTTGGGCCACTTGGGCGCTCCTCAATGGCTGAGCGTTCGTGGCCCGAATCCGCATTCCGGAGCGCGGTCTCACTGCTCTTTTTACGCTGCGTCCCTCGGAAATTGGGTCCGCGCAATCAGACTGTAGGTATGGCCCTTGGCCAGCAATTCGCGGTGACGGCCCCGCTCGACGATCTGGCCGTGGTCGATGACGCAAATCTCGTCGGCCTGGGCGACTGTCGACAAGCGGTGCGCGATGACCAGGGTGGTGCGGCCCTCGCACAAGGTTTGCAGCGCCTTCTGGATCGCCTGCTCGGATTCGGAATCGAGCGCCGAGGTCGCTTCGTCGAGCAGGATGATCGGGGCGTCCTTGAGGAAGGCGCGGGCGATCGCGATGCGCTGGCGCTGGCCGCCTGACAGTTGCATCCCGTGCTCGCCGCAGGGCGTGTCGTAGCCGCGCTCGAAATCCATGATGAAATCGTGGGCGTAGGCGGCCTTGGCGGCGGCGACGATCTCCTCGTCGCTCGCCCCCGGCCGTCCCATGGCGATGTTGTCCCGCACCGAGCCCTTGAACAGGAAGTTCTCCTGCGCGACATAACCGATCTGCCGGCGCACCGAGTCGCGCGTCACCGTCGCGATGTCGACGCCGTCGCACAGGATCTGGCCGGATTCGACGTCGTAGAGCCGCAAGATGAGGCTCATCACCGTCGATTTGCCGCCGCCAGAGCGTCCAACGAGCGCCGTCGTCTTGCCCGCTTCGGCGACGAGGCTGACGGAATGGAGAACCCGCTCTTCCGGACGATAGCCGAAAACCACGTCGCGGAACTCGATCCGGCCGGCCGTGACCACGAGGTCGTCCGCGCCTGGCGGATCCTCCTCGAATTCGGGCGCGTCGAGAAAGTCGTACAGCATGCTGACGCCGAACAGCGAGGAGGACAGATCGACGTGGAAGCGCGCGACCCGCTTCATCGGCTCGTACAGCATGATGACCGAGGTGATGAACGAGAACAGGCTGCCGGGCTGGTTGCCGCGCAGAATGACGGTGTAGCCGCTGTAGAGCACGACGGCGGCGATGGCGAAGCCGCCGAGGCTCTCCATGATCGGGCTCGTGCGCGAGCTGACTGAGGCGAGCTTGTTGGCCGCCGTTTGGAAGCCCCGGATCGCGGCGCCCTGGCGCTGGCGCATGAAGTCTTCGAGGGTGAACGCCTTGACGATGCGCACGCCCTGCGCCGTCTCCTGCAGCGACTCCATCATCTGCATCGCGCCCTGGAACTCGGTCGCCATGATCTTGCGCACGCGCTGGCCGATCTGGCGCACGCCGACCGCGGCGATCGGCACGAACATCAAGGCGAGCAGCGACAAGAGCGGGTCCTGTGACACCATCACGATCACGAGGCCGACGATGGTCAGCGCGTCGCGGGAGAAGGTGGTGATCAGAAGGTTGAGGACACCGCTCGCCGACTGGGCGATGAACGCCTGCCGCGCGATGAATTCCGACGAATGCGACCGGCTGTAATAGGAGACCTTCATGCGTAGCATCTTGTCGAAGATGCGCGTCTGGACGTCGGCGACGATGCTGTTGGCGATCCGCGACAGCGAAACCTGCTGCCCGTAGGTGGCGAACCCCTTGACGACGTAAATCGCGACAATGGCCGCGGTGATCTCCCAGACCGCCGCGAGCTTGTGGGCGACGAAAATCTTGTCGACGATCTTGCCGATGATCCACGCCGACAGCGACGTGGTCGCGGCGATCAGGCCCATCATGGCGAAGGCGAAAGCGTAGCCTTTCCAGTGCTTGGCGCCCTGGTCCGACAGCAGCCGGCGCACGGTGGCGTTGGAGGAGGCGTCGAGAAACGAAGCCATGCGATCGCGAAGCGCGCGCCAAAACACCAAGAGTTCTCCTTCGCCGGCGCGGGGCGATTGACGAGGCGTCCAGTAAACCGGGCGGGCGCCTCTCCGCAGCCGAACGCGGGGTTCTTAGCATCTCGCCCGCAAACAGGAAATTGCCGCCTCGGTCAAGACAAACGAGACCAAGGACACTCGCCGCGGCTCTGTCGATCCGGCCGATCCCGCCAACGGCTCGGCAGGCCGGTTCGGAGATCGCGGCCGAAGGGACGCCCGGCGACGACGATTTGACGGCCGTCAAACAAAGCCGCGGCGTTCGGCTGCAGACTGACCTTTCGTTCCGGAAAGACCTTCGAAGGAGCGGGCCCCATGAACCACCACCAGCGCAAAATCCTGCATGCGATCTTCGCCCATCCGGTCAACGCCAACCTCGAGATGAAAGACGTGTCAGCGGTGTTCAATGGCCTCGGCGCCGAGACGGACGTCCGCACCAAGAACCGTGTTGGGGTCAAGTTGCACGGCAAGGAGACGACGCTACACCTCGCCAATCACACGCTGTCGAGAGCCGAGGTGATCGAGGTGCGCAAATTTCTCGAGGCGTGCGGCGTGACCGTCGGGGCGTTCCCCGCCTGAGTCTCGATCGAACGGGGCGCCCGCCGCCCCGCAGGGCGTCCGGGCGCCCAAAGTCAGTGCAGGCGGAACTCCGCGTCCACGGAGCGTAACTCCGCCGGCCGGATGAGCCGGGCGTGCGCAACCGTGACGGAATGGAGCAGTCCGTCGAGCTCCCGCGTCCAGAAGTCGAGGAATTTCTTCAACTCCGGGAAATGCGGATGCAGATCGTGCTGCTGCCAGATGAAGGTTTGCAGAATTCCGGGATGGTCGGGCAGGCGGTAGAGGATATTGGCGGTCGTCAGACCGAACCCTTCGAGCTGACGGCGGAACTCCAGGCTCACCATACGGTGTCTCCAAAGGTTGAACGGAGCGATGGCGCCACAGTCAACGCCGATCGGCAAGAGCGAGTTCCGCAAATTGTGTGCCATATCATGATGTTGGCAGCATCGAGGGACGAGTGCTGATTGTTCGGCCGGTCCGCCTCGACGGGTTGCTTGCGGCTTTCGGCGTGGCGACGGGGCGCGGCGCTGCGGATCGCGCTCGCCGTCCTCCGCGGCGGCGTTGCGAACCGTAGGCGGGGCGATCCGCTCCGCAGGACGCTGCGCGGCATGGGTTGCCCCTCGCAGCGACGGGATCGGCAGTTGTCAGTGAGGCGTCCAGGGCGCCGTTCGCGGTCAGCGACAGGCGGGGGCACGCAGTTCGATCCGGTCGATGACGTGTCCAAGGGCGAGGGTCGTGGCAACCGCGGCCCGGCGGCGCCGCAGTGGGCTCGGCGATGAGAGCGGCGCTTCGGACCGACGCCCGCGGCGCTTCCGTCGCAATTCCAAATGGATCGACGACCATGGTCCTTGTTCAGCCGCCGGTGGCAAGCCGCCTTGCTTTCGCGGGCCGCCAATGTAAAGATAGGGCGATGGCTTCGCTCGCTTTCCCCACCCTTACCTGCTGGTGGCGCTCCTTCTGAGGAGCGGCCTGTCGTCGTCATACAACGACCAACGCCGCCGACTTTGGCAGGCAGGGTCTATCTGAACGTCTGACATTGCGGCGGCTCCTTCAAGGAGAGCCATGTCCATGCACGCAACGCCTCCAAACGATGAGCGCCCTGTCATTTTGACTGGCGATCGCACAACGGGCCCGCTTCATCTCGGCCACTATGTCGGATCGCTCCGCAATCGCGTTGCGCTCCAGCATAGCCATCGCCAATACCTTCTACTTGCCGACGCGCAAGCTCTCACCGACAATGCTCATGACCCGGCCAAGGTGCGTAGCAACGTGATGGAGGTCGCGCTGGATTATCTCGCCGCCGGGATTGATCCGAACGCCACGACCATCTGCGTCCAATCGGCGCTGCCGGCGCTGGCCGAGTTGACGATGCTTTACCTGAACTTCGTCACGGTCGCGCGTCTGGAAAGGAACCCGACGATCAAGGACGAAATCCAGGCCCGTAGCTTCGGTCGTGACATTCCGGCGGGGTTTCTATGCTATCCGGCGGCGCAGGCCGCCGATATTACCGCCTTCAGGGCGACGGTCGTGCCGGTCGGAGAGGACCAGGCTCCGATGATCGAACAGACAAACGAGATTGTCCGCCGCATCAATCGGCAGGTCGGGCGCGGTCTTTTGGTCGAGGCGCGCGCCTTGATCCCGGCCATGGGTCGGCTGCCAGGGTTGGATGGTCGGGCCAAGATGAGCAAGTCTCAAGGAAACACGATTTCTTTATCTGCAACTGATGCGGAGATTACGGACGCAGTGCTTCGAATGTACACCGATCCGGATCATATTCGGACCAGCGATCCGGGTCGGGTCGAAGGAAACGTGGTGTTCACTTACCTCGACGCGTTCGACAGCGACCGTGAAGCGGTGGCCGATTTCAAGGCTCGTTATATCCGTGGCGGCCTCGGCGACATGACGGTGAAACGCCGTCTCGCGACCGTGCTGTGCGAGATCATCGGGCCAATTCGCGAACGCCGCATGACGCTGGAACGGGATCGCGGCTACGTGTTGGAGATCCTGCGAAGTGGGACTTCCCATGCCCGCGATGTCACGACAGCAACCCACACCGAGGTCCGCGACGCCTTGGGCCTGTTTTCATTCTGAGGCGAGCCGATGAACATCAAAAATAAGGCGGCCTGGACGATTGCCCCAGGCGGCTGCGCGTCGCTGATCCACGTTATGTACACGCCCTATCTGGCCGCGTCGCCCGTCGAGATGCGCGGCCCGCTCGTAACCAATGCTGGAGGTCGGCGCGGAGACGGGCGCGGCTTTCGGCGACAAGTCCGCCGACCGGCTCGTCCGGCGCACCGGCTGTCGCGACCCGGACTGGGAGACGCGCCGGCACGGTCGAGCTGCGCATCCCGAAGCCCACGAGCGCATCAAGGCCTCCGTCAGCAAGCCGATGAACGCCGCCTGGCGGCGTCGCCGCGTCCACACCTGCGCAACGCGCTGGCCCACGCCGGCAAGAGCGGCCGCGCGTCGTCCATGCCTTCACGACGACCGCCTTCGAACAGGACAGCCCCCAGGCCGCCAAGGCGCAGGGGCGCAGACCAGCTTCGGCCGAAACTCCCCAAGCTCGTCGGCTTCATGGACGAGCGCGCCCCCTACGTGACGCTGGAGACCATTTGGCCGCCTTTCGCGGGGATGCGATCGTCGGATTGCCGGCCAAGGTCGTCGGACCAATCCGGCCCGGACCGGAAATCTCTGCGGCTAGCTACCATCCGAGCTACACCAAGCCCTGGAACACGATCCCGGCTTCCGCGTGTGGCCCCCGTCCTGATAGGAGTGACGGCGCATGCAGACCTCCCGCCTCGCCCCCCGCCCGCCTTTCCTAGCCGCTCCCGGCGCCCCGCCGGTCGAATGGCTCGTCTCGCCGGGCCTGACCGGCTACCCGGAGGCGCTCGCCGCTATGGAGGCGCGGGCCGAGGCGATCGCGGCGGGGGAAGCCGACGAGCGCGTCTGGCTCCTCGAGCATCCGCCGCTCTACACTGCGGGAACCAGCGCCAGGGAGGCCGACCTGCTCGATCCGCGCTTTCCCGTCTTTCGCGCCGGCCGCGGCGGGCAGTTCACCTATCATGGGCCTGGGCAACGCGTGGCCTATGCCATGCTCGACCTCAGGCGGCGGCGGCCAGATGTGCGCGCCTATGTGGTCGCACTCGAGAGCTGGCTGATCGGGGCGCTCGCCGCCTTCGGCGTCGAGGGCGAGACCCGCGAGGATCGCGTCGGCGTGTGGGTCGCCCGACCCGACAGGCCGCGCGCTGCGGACGGATCGACGGCCGAGGACAAGATCGCCGCGATCGGCGTGAGAATCCGGCGCTGGGCGACGTTTCACGGCGTCGCGTTGAACGTCGCGCCCGACCTCTCCCATTTCTCCGGCATCGTCCCGTGCGGGATCGCCGCCCAACACTACGGGGTGACGAGCCTCGCCGACCTTGGCCGCGCCGCGTCGATGGCGGACGTGGACGCAGCCCTTCGCGCTTCGTTCGAGCGGATTTTTGGCGCGACGGCGATCCTGGCGCCGGCCACGGTCCCGGCCTGAGCCGTCGCGATGGCCCTGTTCGGTTCGCCCCTCGCCCGCCGGGCCTTCTGGCCTCGCGCCTACGCCCGCCGCCGCTTCGGCAGCGAGCGCGCGGCCGCCCTCGCGCCGCTCCACTACGCCCTCGCCGGCGAGGCGATGGGTTTTCGGCCGAATGGCTTCTTCGACCCGCGCTTCTACCGCGAGCGCGCGGGCCTCGGCGCCCGGGTCGGCGGCCTGCTCGACCATTATCTGGCGCGGACATCGGTCGAACCGCTTCCGCCATCGCCGCAATTCGACCCCGCCTGGTACGTGGCCGAAAACCCGGACTGGCGCGTGACCCACCCGCACCCCTTCCTGCATTTCCTCGAGATCGGCCTCGCGAGCGGACGACGCCCGAGAGCCGATATCGACATGGCCTTTGTGCGCGACGCGATCCGCGGCCGGGGACGGTCGATCGAGGAAGCCGCGATGCGCGTGTTCGATCCCAAGCCGCACGACGGCGACATGGATCCGCCGCTCTGCCGCGAGGAATTGTTCGCGCGCCAGCAACGGTTCTACGCCGCCTCGCGCCTGCGCATCGAACGGCAGGCCGCCGCCGGCGGGCGCGATCGGCTGGTGTTCGTGCAATGCGGGCGCGACTTCGATCCGCCCTGGCTCGAGGGCCCGCGCGGCTTCGACGCGTTGCTCAACTATTTCGAGGAGGCCGAGACCGACGCGCGCGCGGAGACAGTGGTCGTCCAGACGGGAACCAAGACGACCGCGATTCGCCGCCTGCTCGCGGAGCGACCCGACCTCCTGCTCGGCCACCGCGCGGTCCTCTTCCTCGACGACGACGTGGAGACGAGCGCGTCCGACATCGACGCGCTGTTCTCCGCCTTCGAGGGCAGCCGGCTCGACCTCGCTCAGCCCGCCCTGACCGCCGATTCCGAATCGGCCTTCGGATTCCTCAAGCGGCCCGAGGCGCCGCAGGCGATGTTTCGGGTGTCGTCGGTCGAGATCATGGCGCCGATCATGAGCCGCCGCGCGCTCGAGGCGGCGGGCTGGACGTTTTCCGAAACGGTCAGCGGCTGGGGGACCGACCTGCTGCTCGGGCCGGCGGTCCGGGCGGCGTTCGGCCCCGGCAGCGTCGGCGTGGTCGGGTCGGTCGCGGTCCGCCACGCGCGCAAAGTCGACCTGGGCGGCGGCGCGTTCTACGCCTACCTGCGCCGCTACGGAATCGACCCGGCGCACGAGGCGAACCGCGTCGCCGCCGACTTCGGCGTCGACCGGCACCTGCGCAGGCTGGAGGCGGGCGAAGCGGGACCGACGGCAGCGAGGCGCTCCGTGGTGTCGAATGCGGGAGGCGAGCGCGGCTGACCGCTTCGGTTGCCGGGCGACGCGGGATCGGCGCGCTCCTTCAGCGCGGAAAACGCCGATGATCATCTGAGAAGGAATGGCGCGCCCGACAGAATTCGAATCTGTGACCTTTGCCTTCGGAGGGCAACGCTCTATCCAGCTGAGCTACGGGCGCATTGCGTGGGCGGCCCGGGCCGCCCACGCTCCCTCCATAGCCGAATTCATCGGCGATGGGAATCCCAAACGGCGGCCTTCTTGCGCCCTTCTCACGCGGCGAGCGGCGACGAAATCGCCTGCACGCCGAAATAGTCGAGATAGCGGTCCTCGATGTCGGCAAGCGGCATCACCACGAACAGGTCGGTCGTGTTGAAGGCGCGGTCGGCGACCGGAGTCGGGCTGAAGGTCGCGCCCAACCGCCAGTAGCCCTTGACCAGCGGCGGCAGGACCCGAAGCAGCGTGCGCGGTTCGGCGGGCGGGACGCTGTCGGTCTCGCTCGAGAGTCGGGCCAGGTCGGCGCGCGGCGCGACATGCCAGGACGCTTCGCCGCGGTCGCACAGCGCGCGAATGGCCGGCGCGTGGACCGAGACGTCGGCGCCCGGCAGGCTCGCGCATCCGATCATGGCGTCGATCCGATGGTGACGCGCATAGGCCCAGAGGCCGCGCCAAAGCAGTTCGAGGACGTGCTTGCCGCGATGGGTCGGAGCGATGCAGGCGCGACCAAGCTCGAGAAAGCGCGTGGCCGGTCGTCGGGCGATCAGGGGGTCGACATCGAATTCGCAGGCGCTGTAAAAGCCGAAATTCCGTTCCGCCACCTCCTGGCGCAGCAGGCGATAGACGCCGACGATTCGTGGCGAGCCGTCCCGGTCGGGAGCGGCTCTGTCCACCACCACGAGATGATCGCTGACCCGGTCGAACCGGCAGACGTCGCGGCGAATGAGCCGCGACGTCGTATCCGGCGTCGCGCCGCCCTCTTCGAAGAACACGCGATAACGAAGTGTCTGCGCCTTGCGCACATCGGCCCTGACCGTGGCGAGACGCGCCTCGAGCGGACCGGATTGGGCGAGCGACGGTCCCAATCCGCCGAGGTCGAAGCTGCGCGAAAATATTTGCAGCAAGGGTCGCACGGCGCCGTTCGCCCCCGCCTTCGATCCAATCGTCGTCGCCACCCCGGCGTCTCCACCATCATGCACGATCCAAAGGAGAACCATGTTCGCCCGAAGCTTTTATGACGCTTTGGAAAGCCCCCCCGCCGCCGTCCGGCCCTGACGGCAAAGGCGATCGACCGCGTTGGCGAGATCCTCGACATCGAACGGTTTCGTCAGCAGGGCGTCGAAATGCTCCTGGGCGCGCCCAAGGTCCCTGGCGAAGCGGTCGGCGGAGAGGGCGACGATCGGCGTCGGCCGCGCGCCCGCCTGCCGCTCCCAGCGACGCAAGCGACGCGCCGCCTCGAAGCCGTCGATGCGGGGCATCCTGAGATCCATCAGGATCAGGTCGAAGGGCGGCGGCGCGCCCTGGCCTCGGGGCGACGCCAGACGAACCGCCTCCACGCCGTCTCTCGCCCGAACCGGCTCGAAACCGAGACGGCGCAAGGCCTTTTCGGCGATCAGCGCGTTGATGTCGGCGTCCTCGGCGACGAGCGCCCGGCGCGGCGGGGGGTCGTCCGGCGCGGCGCGCCGCGCGCGCTGCGGCGCTGCCGGAACCTCAGCCGCGAGCCGTTCATAGAGCGAACGGGCCCGCACCGGCTTCACCAGCCAGCCGTCGAATCCGTCGAGCGACCTCTGGCCGAACGCCCGTCGTTCGAACGGCGAGAACAGCGCCAGGGTCTTGAGCGCCCCCGCCTCTCGCGCGGCCTCCGCGAGGCGGCCGGTCGCCTCGGGACCGAGGGCGCAATCGACAATCACGACGTCCGGGCGGTCGCGCCCCGCGAGCGCGGCCAATCCGGACGCCAGCCCCTCGGCGCGCGCGACCGTCACGCCGATCTCGGCGAGACGAAGGGCGATGGCCGGCGCTTCGAACGGTGAATTGGCGACGATCACGGCCCGGGCGCCGGGAGGGAGGCCCGGATTCGGGTCGGGAGCCGCGCCTTCGCAGGCCGGCGCGGAAATCGTGAAGGCGAAGGTCGACCCGCCGCCCGGCGTGTCCGAAAGCGACAGCGTCCCGCCCATGAGCGCGACGAGCCGGCGGGAAATCGGCAGCCCGAGGCCGGCGCCTTCGAGACGCCGGCCGGACGAGCCGTCCCCCTGCTGGTAGTCCTCGAAGATCGCCTCGCGCCGGTCCGGCGGCACGCCGGGGCCGGTGTCGATCACCGCAAGACGCAGCGCATCGCCCTCGCCGCGCTCGACGGCGACGCAGACCCCGCCGCGCTCGGTGAACTTGACCGCGTTGCCGGCGAGGTTCAGCAGAACCTGCCGCAAGCGCATGGCGTCGGCGCGCACGACCTTCGGCGCGTCGGCGCCGATCGAGGCGGCGATCTCCAGGCCCTTGCCCTGGGCGCAGGGCGCCAGCAGTTCGACCACGTCCTCCACGAGGCGAGCAAGATCGACGGCGTCCGCCACCAGCGCGAGCCGGCCCGCTTCGATGCGGGAGCGATCGAGGGTCTCGTCGATCAGGGCGATCAGAGCTGCGCCCGAGCGGCGGATGGCCTCGACGTAGCACGTATGCTCAGGGCTGAGGCCCGCGAGACGCAAGAGATCCGCCATCCCGAGAATGCCCGCGAGCGGCGTGCGCATCTCGTGGCTCAGGGTGGCGAGAAAGCGCGCCTCGTCCAGGCTCGCGGATCGGTCGCGCCCGCCGCGGCGGGCGTGCTCTTCCGTCCTGGTTCGCGCGCGCTTGCACAGCGACGCCGCCAGCAACGCGACGGCGCCGATCTGAGCGAAAACCGTATTGACCGCGCCGATATCCATCGAGGCCTCGCCTGTCGAGACGCCGAGCCTCGCGCAGCGCCGTTGAGATTCCCTTCCCGGATCGTGTGAGGTTGAAA
The DNA here is from genome assembly GCF_003315135.1 of Roseiarcus fermentans. Lineage (GTDB taxonomy): Bacteria > Pseudomonadota > Alphaproteobacteria > Rhizobiales > Beijerinckiaceae > Roseiarcus > Roseiarcus fermentans. The sequence goes on along the minus strand of NZ_QNRK01000002.1, from coordinate 242,009 downwards.
CCTTTCGAGGGGCGGCGCGGAGCGCGCCCGTTCCAACCCGGTGTTTCAAGATTTCAACGCCCTGCGACGTCATCTCCAACCTGACCCGACTCCGGTCAGGCGGCCGCCGCGGCGCGGTCGGCGGCGCCGCGGTAGGACAGGGCCTCCGCTAGGTGGGCGCGGCGGACCGGCCCGCCGCCGTCGAGATCGGCGAGCGTGCGCGCGAGCTTCAGCACGCGGTGAAAACCCCGCGCGGAAAGCCTCAGGCGCTCGGCAGCGTCGCGCAGCAGGCGCAGCCCGGACTCGTCGGCGCCGGCGATCTCTTCGACGAGGCTCGACGGCGCCGCGGCGTTGCACGTCACGCGGTCGAGCCCCAGCTCCGCGTAGCGCCGGATCTGGAGCGCCCGCGCCGCGACGACCCGGGCCAGAACCTCGGCCGAGCCTTCGCGCGGCGGCGGCCGCATCAGGTCCGCGGCCGACACCGAGGGCACGTCGACGACGAGGTCGAACCGGTCGAGCAGCGGCCCCGACAGGCGCCCGAGATATTGCGCCACGCAGCGCTCGTTGGGCGCGCGCTTGCAGGCGTAGCCCGGCTCGTTGGCCGAGCCGCAGCGGCAGGGATTCATCGCCGCGACGAGCTGGAAACGGGCCGGATAGACCACGCGGTGGTTGGCGCGGGCGATCGCGACCTCGCCGGTCTCGATCGGCTGGCGGAGCGAGTCCAGGACCTGGGCCTGGAACTCCGGAAGCTCGTCGAGAAACAGCACGCCGTTGTGGGCGAGCGAGATCTCGCCGGGCTTGGCGTGGACGCCGCCGCCGACCAGCGCCGGCATGGAGGCGGAGTGATGCGGGCTCCGGAACGGCCGCCGATCGGTCAGCGCCCCGCCGGCGAGCGCGCCGGCGATCGAATGGATCATCGACACTTCGAGCAGTTCGCGGGGGGTGAGCGGCGGCAGGATCGAGGGCAGGCGCTGCGCCAGCATCGACTTGCCGGCTCCCGGCGCGCCGCTCATCAAGAGGTTGTGGCCGCCGGCCGCCGCGACCTCGAGGGCGCGCTTGGCGCTTTCCTGCCCCTTGATGTCGCGCAGGTCCGGGTGTGGGCCGCCCGGCGCGCGCACGGCGGGCTCGGGCCGCGACAACACCTGCGTGCCCTTGAAGTGGTTGGCGAGCTGGATCAGCGAGCGCGGCGCCAGGATGTCGAGGTCGGCCGAGGCCCACGCCGCCTCCGGACCGCAGGACGCCGGGCAGATCAGCCCCTTGCCGGCGGCATTGGCGGCGATGGCGGCCGGCAGGACGCCGGCGACCGCGCTGACCGCGCCGTCGAGCGCCAGTTCGCCGATCACTGCGTAGCCCTCGAGCGCATCCATGGGGATGGCCCCGATCGCCGCCATCACGCCGAGCGCGATCGGCAGGTCGTAATGGCTGCCCTCTTTCGGCATGTCCGCCGGGGCCAGATTGACGGTGATGCGCTTGGCCGGCAGGGCGAGACCGGAGGCGATCAGGGCGGAGCGGACGCGCTCCTGCGATTCCCGCACCGCCTTGTCGCCGAGGCCGACGATGTTGAACACGACGTTGCCCGAGGCGACATGCACCTGGACATCGACCGGCCTCGCCTCGACTCCCTCGAACGCCACCGTCGATACGCGCGCCACCATGTCCCGCCCCCGGGATTGCCCGCCTCGAAAGAACGTTTGCAGAACGTGACGCGGAAGGCAAGCGCGAAGTTGATGGGGACAATCATCGCGCGAGGAATCGAGCCCAGCCGCGACACCGTGGCGCAAGGCCGGACTGCCCGGCGGGCCGGCACCAACCGAGCGCGCCCTCGCGCTCCGCGATATCCGGGCCGGTTTCGAGCTTTCTCAAGATCTTGCGACGAGATTCCCGGGCGGGATTCCCTCCCAGGGACAGCGCCCTGCGCCGCCAACGGGAGCCCGAAGCGCGCCGTCGCGCCCTCCGGCCAGCATGTCCGGGCCGGTTTCGAGCGTTATCAATGACTTACGGCGAGATTCCCGGGCGGTTGCAACGCCAAACCCCGTCTTTGCGAGGAGCAAAGCGACGAAGCAACCCATGCCGCCGGTTGCTCACTGCGGAAAAAATCGCTCCGTCTTCTGCTCGCGACGAAGGGTGGCGGGACGATCAGAGGGAGCAACAGCGGCCCAGCGGCCCTGGATCGCTTCGCTTCGCTCGCGATGACGGCGTTCTTCACCCCGCCTTGGGAGTTACGGGCGGTTGCAACTCAAGCCTTGGCGCGCCTTGGGAATGACGGGCGGTCGTCGACACCGAGGCGAGGGCGAGGACGGCGGGTTGGGTGTTCCGGGCGGGAATCCCCGCCGGCGACGGACGCGCCCGCTCCGACGCCGCGAGCGAAGCGATCCGGGCGCCGCCGCCGAAGCGATTCCTGGTTCGGCGCGTCCCCGGTTCCGGATCGCTCCGCGCGACAGGGCGGAACGTCATCCCGCCGTCTTCGGCCGGCCGCCTTCGGCGCGACAAACTCCATCCTAACACCGGCCAAAGAATTCGCCCCGAACCCGGCTGCGTCCAATGTCGGCCCCGCTCCGCTGACGGTCCGCTCCGCTGCCCCGTTATGGAAGAACAGTAGTCGATATTTCTGAAAAAGTAAATAAGTTGCTCTGCGCAGGCCGCCGATCGCCGCCGCCGCAACAGCGAGCCCTGAACGACGTCCGCCTGCCCGCTGATCGAGAACGGGCGGCGCCGCCCGGCGCCAGCGTGCGGGCCGGTCGCCCCCGTTCGACGGCGCAAATCCGGGAACCATTTGGGGTGAAAGACGTTTTGCATGCAGGTCCGTCGGGGACTGTCTGTCGAGGAGGACGTCATGGGTTTTGGGCGAGGCGCTTTGCTGTGGCTGATCGGCGTGCCGATCCCGGTGATCATCCTGCTGGCGCTGTTCTGGCACCACTGATCATATCGGCGGCCCCCATGCGGGGCCGCCGACGGTCGGGCGCCGGCCGCGCCCGTGCGGCGAAGTTCCCCCGTCACGGGTTCCTGCGCTCCGCCTCCGCGGCGAGGTCCGGATAGTCGGCCATGAGCGCGGCGAGAACGCCGTTGGTCCAGCCGAACCCGACCTGCAGCCCGTATTCGCCGCCCCTGCCGACCGCCGCGCCGGCCGCGGGCGGCCGGTCCACGTCGTATTTCTCCGCCAGCACCCCGAGCGCGGCGTAGCTTGCGACATTGGTCGCGATCCAGCGCCGCGCGATCTCGCGCGCAAGATCGGGTTCGCCGTAAACGCGCAGGCCTTCCACGGCGAGATATTGGATCGGCGCCCAGCCGTTGGGCCGGTCCCATTGCTGACCGGTCTCCGTCAGAGTCGTGTCGAGGCCGCCCGCGCCGAGAAGGCGCTTCCGGATCGTGTCCGCCACCGCGTGCGCCTGCTCCGGGGCTGCGATCCGGAAGGCGAGCGGCGCCGCCGTCGCCGCGGTCAGCGCGTCGCTCAGCCGCCCCTCGCGCCACAGATAGTCGGCGAAGAACCCGTCCCGGCCGTTCCAGAGCAGCCGCCGGATCGCCTCGGACCGCTGGTCCGCGTCGGCCCGCCGCCGCCGCGCCGCCTCGGGGTCGCCCTTCAGCCGCCAGGCCGTCGCGAGCGTCGCTTCCAGATGACCCATCGCGGCGTTGAGATCGACGGGGACGATGTCGGTTGTGCGGATGGTCGAAAGCGTCCGGCCGTCGGCGAGCCAGCGCGAGCCGAAATCCCAGCCGCTCTCGGCGCCGGCGCGCAGATCGCGGTAGACGTCCTGCGCCGGACGGCCGGACCGCTTCGCCGTCTCGACGTCCTCGCGATAGGACTCGTCGCGCGGCGCCGCGCGATCGTCCCAGTAGCGGTTGAACAGCGTCCCGTCCGCGAGGCGCACGACGTGGCGGGCGGCCGAACCGGGCGCGAGCGTGTCGGCGCCGTCCATCCAGTAGTCGTATTCGGCCTGGAGTTGCGGCAGATAGCGGACAAAGACCGCGTCCCCCTCGTGCGCGGCGAGAAGCTCGACCATCAGCGAGAAGAACGGCGGCTGGGAGCGGCTGAGGTAGTAGCTGCGGTTGCCGTTCGGCATGTGGCCGTAGCGCGCGATCAGCGAGGCGATGTTGTCGAGCATGTCGCGGGCGAGATCGGCCCGCCCGTCCTCGATCAGGCCGAGCATGACGAAGTAGCTGTCCCAGTAGTAGATTTCGCTGAAGCGACCGCCGGGAACGACGTAAGGGCGGGGCAGGGGCAGCAGCGAGGAGAACGGCTCGGCGACATCCGGCGTGCGCGTCAGCGTGTCCCACGTGTCGCGGATATAGGCGCGCACGCCTTCGTCGGGCCGGGGCGTGAAGGCGACGAGATGGCGGGTCGGCGGCGAAAAATGCCGGTCGACGAAGGCGCGCAGATCGAAGTCCGGCAGCGCCTTCTCCCGTTCCCAGGCCGCCAGTATGTCGTGTGGCGGCTCTTTCGGAATCGCGTCGGCGAAGGTTTTTTGGTCCGCGAACAGGCCGCTCATCTCGACGGCGCTATAGAGGTCGCCGAAGGCGATCGACGGCGGCGCCGGCCATGCGGTCGAGAACGCGTCGGCGCGCGCCTCGGGCGACAGGAGCAGAAGAAGGAGGGCGAGCGCCCGGGCGGAGGGAAACCGGCGGACACGCATCGGGCGCCTCCTCGTTGATCGACCCGTCGCCGCCGGACGCGCCTTGTCTCCGCCGGCGTCCGGGTCGCCGCCACGGCGACGGCGTCTCCAGCAACGCCCCGCAACGCCGCTCCAATAGCGCGTTCACTTTCCCGTCGTCCTTGGAGACGGGCGGGTTATCAGCGTTATCGAGTCCTCGATCGGCCTTTGCTGGGGCGCCTTCGCGCGGGATCTTGCTTGAACGCGCGCCGATACACTGCGACTGGACCCCGCCGCGACAAGTCTATGCCCGCGATCGGGTCCAGGGCAAGCAGGCGTTGCGCCGGCTACTTCCTCGCCGCCGCCAGGATCGGGCCGGTCCCGGCCGCCTGGACGAGGACCGCCTCGGCGAGGCCGGACGGGGCCGCGGGCGCCGGAAACGACGCGGCCCGCCCGTCCCAGCGACCGAGCAACGCCATCTCGCGCACCACGTCCTTGTGCGGCAGGGTGCGGCCGGCGTTCTCGCCGCGCCTCACCGCGACCTCGACGACACGCGGATCGTAGCGGACGATCCAGACGTCGGCGCCGCCGGCCGGCGCAGGTCCCGCCCCGACCGTCACCGCGCCGCCGGCGAAAGCGACCTCGGGTCCGCCCGCCCGCTCGCCGCGGCGCATCAGGTCGGCGAGACCGCTGGCCTCGATGCCGTCGCCCTCGGCGCGGCCGTTCACCACCACCTGCGGCGTATAGACGCCGTCTCGCGCCATGGCGCGCGCGTAGGCGTATTGACGCGCCGTCCATTCCGGCTTGGAAAAGGTGTCCTTCCAGCCGAGGCGATCCCAATAGTCGACCTCGAACGAGAGGGCGAGCACGTCGGAACGGTCGCTGACCGCGCGCACGTTGGCCGCCGCGGGCGGGCAGGAGGAGCAGCCCTGGCTCTGGAACAGCTCCACCACGGTCGGGCGCGCGGCGTCGGCGGCGAGCGCCGCGGCGACGGTGGCGGACTGCGCGAGCAGAAGCGCAGCGAGAAACGGGAATGTTCGACTCATCGGGATCGTCTCCGCGAGCGGCGCCGGGAGGCGCCGTTTTTCCTGTTTCGCTGCGACGCCGAAGCTTGTTACGGGTCGCTCGACGCTGGCGGCGTGGCGCCGCCGGCGATTCCCTGAAGGCGGGGGAAGTCCGGCGCCGCTCGCCTCCCGCAGGCGATGCGGCCGCTGGAGTTCCGCTCGCCTGGATCTGCGAGCGCCCGCATGGCCGACGACCTCCGCGCCCCACGATTGCATGTCGGAACCTCGCTCGCGGTCGGGGCCACGGCGGCGCTGTCGTCGGAACAGGTCAATTATCTGGCCAACGTGCTGCGCCTCGGCGCGGGCGCGCGGGTGCTGGCGTTCAACGGCCGCGACGGCGAGTATCTCGCCGAAATCGTCGCCGTCGGCAGGAAGGGTCTGACGCTCGCCCCGACCCGCCGCACCCGGGCGCCGGAGCCCGCCCCCGACGTCGACCTGCTGTTCGCGCCCCTGAAGCACGCGCGGCTCGACTATCTCGCGCAAAAGGCGGTCGAGATGGGGGCCGGACGGCTGCGGCCGGTGACGACGCGGCGGACGCAGGTCGCGCGGCTCAATCTGGAGCGGCTCGAGGCCAACGCGATCGAGGCCGCAGAACAGTGCGGCGCCGTGTGGACGCCTGCGGTGTCACCGCTGGAATCGCTCGACAAGGCGCTCGGCGCGTGGCCGGCCGAGCGATGGCTCGTCTTCTGCGACGAAGCGGCGCCGGCGGCCTCGCCGCTGGAATCGCTCGGCCGCGCGCGCAGGAACGGTGGCGTCGCCGTCCTGATCGGCCCGGAAGGCGGCTTCGACGAGGCCGAGCGGGGAGCGATCCTGCGACTGCCGCAGGTCCTGCGCGTGAGCCTCGGCCCGCGCGTGCTGCGGGCGGACACGGCGGCGGTGGCGGCGCTGGCGCTCGTCCAGGCGACGCTCGGCGACTGGTCGCCCGCGCGCGTCGCCGGCGCCGCGTGAGGACCCGGTTTTCGGAGCCGGCGCCGATTGCGACGGCTGGATCCCCGGCGCGCGCTTCTTCACCGGATCAAGATCGTCGCGTAAGGCGTGGCGACGAGCGCGCCGGCAGGGGTAATGGATCGCGACATGACGAGGCGAACTCGACTTCGATGACGGACTCATCCGCGCTGCCGCCTCCGGCGGACGACACGCGGCTCGCCGCGCTCCGGCGCTGGTGGGGCCCGCACGGGCTCGCGCAAGGCGTCGGCCTCGGCGCGGCCGCCCTCGTGCTGGCGGTTCTCGCGGCGAACGTGCTCGCCAGCATGCATCGGTTCGGCATGGCGCCGAGCCTGACCTATCTGACCGAGCCGGCGAACTTCGACATCTCGGAATCGCTGATCGTCTACCGCGCCGGCGACCCCTACGCCCGCGCGATTCTCGTCGGTCTGCTCAACACCCTGAAGCTCGCCGTCGCCGGCTGCGCGCTCGCCACCGTCCTCGGGGTCGCGCTCGGCCTCCTGCGCGCCGCCGGCAATCCGTTGCTCGCCCGGCTCGTCGCGGCTTACGTCGAACTCGCGCGCAACACGCCGCTGGTGTTGCAGCTGTTCTTCTGGATCGCGCTGACCCGCGCGCTGCCGCCGGTCAGGCAGGCGCTTCAGCCGCTGCCGCACGCCTATCTGTCGGTGCGCGGCGTCTACCTGCCGGGGCTGACGGTCGAGAGCGGGGCGGTGTGGCCGATCGCCGCCTTCCTGCTGCTCGTCGCGCTCGTCGTCCACGAGATCCACAAGCGACTCGGGCGGCCGTTGTCGGCGACGGAATGGGGGTTCGCCGCGGCGGCGGCGCTCCTCGTCCCGGCCTTCTGGGTCTGGGCGGACGGCGTGCGCCTGTCCGCCGACCTGCCGGCGCTCCGGGGCTTCAACATCGTCGGCGGGATCAGTCTCACGCCGGAATTCGCCGCGATGCTCACCGGCCTTTCGGTCTACTACGCCGCCAACATCGCCGAGATCGTGCGCAGCGGGCTGCAGTCGGTCACGCACGGGCAGTGGGAGGCGGGGCGGGCGCTCGGACTGCATCGCGCGCGCATTCTGCAGCTGGTCGTGCTGCCGCAGGCGATGCGGGTGATCACGCCGCTGATGACATCGAGCTGGCTCGACCTCACCAAGGACACGACGCTCGGCGTGCTGATCGGCTTCACCGAGGTCACCGCCGTCATCAAGACCAGCGCCAACAACACCGGCAACGCGGTCGAGACGATTCTCGTGCTGGTGGTCGTGTTTCTCGCGATCAGCCTGCCGGTGTCGGCGGCGATCAACGCCTACAACCGCGTGCTGGCGCGCCGCGGGGCGGTCGCGTCATGACGATCCTGCTCGAAGGCGCGCCGACCGCGCCGCCGAAAGCCGAGGGGTGGCGGAGGACCGCGGCCGGGCTCGTCTCGTCGCCGGTCAACGCCGCCGTAACCGTGGTCGTCGCCTGCCTGATCGCGGCCGCCTTCTGGGTCTTCTTCCGCTGGGCGGTTCTCGACGCCGCCTGGTTGGGTGGGGCGGAGGCCTGCCGCGTCCACGCCGGCGCCTGCTGGCCGTTCGTGCGGGCGAACGCGCAATTGATGACGTTCGGCGTCTATCCGCAGGACTTGCTGTGGCGGCCGGCCGCGAGCCTCGCGCTGATGGCCGCGCTGATCGCGGCCAGCATGATCCCCCGCCTCTGGAGCCTCGGGCTCGCGCTCGCCTGGGGCGCCGTGCCGGCGCTCGTCTGCGTCCTCCTGTCCGGCGCTTTCGGCGGCCGGCCGGTCTCGACCAACGAATGGGGCGGGCTGCCGCTGACGCTGCTCGTCTGGATGATCGCCTACGCCGGCGCGTTCGTCATCGCCATTCCGCTCGCGCTGGCGCGCCGTTCGAACATGGGCGGCCTCAGGACCGCGGCGATCGTCGTGATCGAGCTCGTGCGCGGCGTGCCGATGCTGGTGGCGCTTTACGTCAGCCGCTTCATCGTGCCGATGACGGCGCCGGGCCTCGAGATCAACCTGTTCGTCAGCGTCGAGACGGCGCTGATCCTGTTCGTCGCTTCCTATCTCGCGGAGATCGTCCGCGCCGGGCTGCAGGCGCTGCCGCGCGGGCAGACCGAGGCGGCGGCCGCCCTGGGCTTGAGCTACTGGCGCACGGTGCAACTCGTCCTCATGCCGCAGGCGCTGAGGGCGGTGATCCCGGCGCTGGTCAATCTCGGCATCGGCGTCCTCCTGTCGACGCCGTTGGTGGCGGTGATCGGCATGACCGATTTCCTGAGCGCGGTGCGCGAGGCGGCGAGCCACGAGCAGGACTGGCCCGGGTGCTTCACCACCGCCTATTTCGTCGCCGGGCTGGTCTTCTTCTCGATCTGCTTCGTCGCGTCGCGCTACAGCCGCTGGCTCGAGCGCCGCCTGCGCGCCGCCGGGCGCGGCTGACGGCGGCGCGGGGCGGCGCTGCGCCGCCCGTCCGTGGACCGTCCCGACCGCGGGCCGCCCTGCGCCCGCCGCTACAGCACCGCCTCGATGTCGAGGCCCATGCTTTCCGGCTTGTCGGTCGGAGCGTAGCGGCGGACCACGTCATGGTTCTTGTCGAGCAGGAACTTGGTGAAATTCCACTTGATCGCCTCGGTGCCGAGGAGCCCCGGCGCGGCCTTCTTCAGCGCCTTGTAGAGCGGATGTGCGTTGGCGCCGTTGACGTCGGTCTTGGCGAACATCGGGAAGCTGACGTCGTAGGAGAGCTTGCAGAAATTGGCGATCTCGGCCTCGTCGCCCGGCTCCTGATGGCCGAACTGGTCGCAGGGGAAACCGAGGACGGCGAAACCGCGGTCGTGGAAGCGCTTGTGCAGCGCCTCGAGCCCCTCGTACTGCGGGGTGAAGCCGCACTTGCTGGCGACATTGACGACCAGCAGCGCCTTGCCGTCGAAATCGCCGAGCGTCTCGGCTTTGCCGTCGATGGTCTTCAGGGGGATGTCGGACGGAATGGGCATGGAGGCTCCGAAAAAGCGCGCGGGACGCCGGTTGATACGGAAGAGACGCCCGGTTGGACCGTAACCCGGCGTTGATCCGGCCGCGCGGGGCGGCCCGTCAACTTATCCGAACATCGGCCCGAGCGGCGCCCAAACAATCAGCGGTTCGTCGCAATCCGAGACCTCGCCCGCTGGGCGCAGCCGATCATGGCCTTCGCTCGCCCGAAGCGGATCGCGTCCTCATTCCAGGCCGGCGTCTGCCATTCGAGGCGATGCGCCGGCGTCCCGAGCGGTCCGGCGCATCTCATGAAAGAGCCGTTTTCCAATGGCCTGGCGGCGCGAGGTCTCAAGGACGAACAGTCCGTCGAGATGGGCGTAGCACTCGCCGCTCCACAAGGAGTAGTCGAATGTCAGCGCCGCATAGCCGACCAGCACCCCGCGAGATTCGGCGACGACTATCCGCGTGGGCGGGGATTCGGCCACGAGGATATTGGCGAGCGTCTCCAGCGTGATGCTCGCCTCCGCCTGTTCGTAGGTTACTCCCAACCCCGTCATTGCGAGGAGCGAAGCGACGAAGCAACCCATGCCGCCGCTTGCCTCCTGCGGAAGCAATCGCTCCGTCTTCTGCTCGCAACGAAGGGCGGCGGGACGATCAGAGGGCGCAACAGCGGCCCAGCGGCCCTGGATCGCTTCCCCCCGGGCTCTTCGACCCGGGGGTCGCTCGCGATGACGGCGCTGTTCGCTGCCGGCTCGGGAGATACGTTCGTAGGCCGCGTGCTGCAGGATCAGGTCAAGCCGTCCATCGGCGTCAGATGGCAGCGCCGATCCAATCCGCGCCGTCATCCGGTCGCCGTCGTCGCCAGCGTGAATCCCTCGTCGAGCCAGCCGGCGACGCCGCCCGCCATGATCTTGACCGGGCGTCCAAGTTCGGCCAATCGCAGCGCCCCGCGCGCGGCGCCGTTGCAGTGCGGCCCGGCGCAATAGGTCACGAAGATGGTTTCCTCCGGCCAGGCCGCCATCTTCGAGCGCGTGATCTTGCCGTGCGGCAGGTTGATGGCGCCGGGAATATGCCCCGCCGCAAAAAGGCTCGGGCCACGGACATCGAGCAAGACGAAATCAGCTTCCTTTTCAAGTGCGTCATGAACGTCCCAGCAGTCGGTCTCGAAGGTGAACGCGCTGGCAAAGTGCTCGCGGGCGAGGTCGCCGGGCGCTGGCGCGATGGCTGTAACCGATGTGGCCATGTTGATCTCCTTTCGCGCTCAACATGGCCGGTCCGGAAGGTCTGTTCAATTGGCGTGAATGACAGTATCCGTTGATATCATGCCAACCCTCTCAAGGCCTCTTGATGCCAGACCTTTCAGGCCCGCTCGTTGTCGCCCTGGTCTATGATGGGCTTTGCACCTTCGAATTCGGTATCGTCGCCGAAATCTTCGGACTGTCCCGTCCGGAGATGGGACCGCACTGGTATAGGTTCGCCAGTTGCGCCGTGGACAATGGCCCGATGCGGGCGCACGGCGGGCTCGTTTTCGTGGCCGATGGCGGTCCCGATCTGATCGATCAGGCGAATATCGTCGTCATTCCCGGCTGGAAGGGCGCGGACATTGCCGTCGCTGATGGGCTGATCGCCCGATTGCGACAGGCGCACGAGCGCGGCGCCCGGCTGGCCTCGATCTGCTCGGGCGCCTTTGTTCTGGCGTCAACGGGCCTGTTGTCCGGCGGGACGATCACCACCCACTGGCGCTACGCCGACAAATTGCGGGCGCGTCACCCTGATCTGCAGGTCGACGACGCCTCGCTCTACCGCGAGCACAACGGCATTTTCACGTCCGCGGGCAGCGCCGCCGGCATCGACCTCATGATCGAAATGGTGCGGCGGGATTTCGGCCCGGCGGCGGCGAATTCCGTGGCGCGGCGTCTCGTCATGCCGGCGCACCGCAATGGCGGGCAGGCGCAGTTCCTGGTGCGGCCCGTCGCGCAACGCCAGGCCAGTGCGATCGCGCCGCTCCTTGACGCCATTCGCAGCGATCTGGCCGCCGACTGGAGCGTACAAAGCATGGCCGTAACCTGCCGGATGAGTTTACGCACGTTTATCAGACGCTTCGAGGAAGCCACCGGCCAGACGCCCGGCGACTGGCTGGTCAGCGAACGCGTCGACGCCGCCCAACGGCTGCTTCGTTTGGAGCGCGCCAGCATGGAAGATATCGCGCAAGCATCGGGCTTCCGCAATCCTCATGCGCTCCGCCACCACTTTCGAAAGAGGATCGGGATCAGTCCAACCGAGTATCGCGCGCGATTCCTTGCCGAAGGAGAAGAGAATTCTCCGAGAATATGTCTTTGACCTCGGTCGAAAATTGCAGGGCGATGACGGTCTCGACCTGACTTTGGGCCGAGGGTGGTATTGCGCGTTTTCTCCGTCAAGGTCAGTTGCGTCATCTTGAAGCCGGCAGGATGCGCGATCGGCCGGCAGGCCTCGCCATCGATCCGGCCCGTGTGGGGGATGCGGATATTGGCGCGGCGATTGCGGCCTGCGTCACGAGTGGCGGCGCTCGGCTGGGAAATCGTCCGGGTTGCGCCACAGGCCCGCGCCGACGCGAACGTCATGCGAAAGGGGCCGCATGTCTGCGGCCCTTGTGGAATTTCTCGTTACAGAAAGAAAGTGTGTTGACTAGAACGGGATCTCGTCGTCGATCGGTCCCGAACTCGTCCCGCCGCCCCCGCCGCCGCCGGACGACAGGGCCGGCCGGCGATCGCCGCCGGACGAGGCGCGGTTGAAGCTCGGCCGCGCGCCGCCGCCTTCCTCCGGGAAGCTGTCGCGCTCGCCGCCGCCGCTGCGCGAGTCGAGCAGCGTCAGTTCGCCGCGGAACTTCGTCAGCACGATCTCGGTGGTGTAGCGATCGGCGCCGTTCTGGTCCTGCCACTTGCGCGTCTGGAGCTGCCCCTCGATATAGACCTTGGCGCCCTTCTTGCAGTACTGCTCTGCGATCTTGCCGAGATTCTCGTTGAAGATCACGATGTTGTGCCACTCGGTGCGCTCCTTGCGCTCGCCGCTGGTCTTGTCCCGCCAGCTCTCCGACGTCGCCAGCGAAAAGCTCACCACCGGATCGCCGGAATTGAGCCGGCGCACCTCGGGGTCCTTGCCCAGATTTCCGACCAGAATGACCTTGTTGACGCTGCCCGCCATGGGGACCTCCTCGAAATGGCGCGGTCGCCCGCGCCCGCCGCGCTCCGAGCGCAGTCAAAACATCGCCTTGCAGGGCGGGGTCGCCGCCGCCGCCTCTGGGCGCGGCCGGAGGCGGCGCGGTTCGCGCGCCGCGCGCTCGGCCTTCCATAGCGCATAGGCGCCGGGAGCGACGCGTTGGAAACGCGCTCGAACGCCACTTGTCCACAAACGCGGGCGGCTGCCGCTTGGGAAAGCGCGCCGCCGCGCCTATTTAAGCGTGAGCCGGGGCGGATCGCCTTCCCCTTGTTCTACTTTTGTTCTAGCATCGGCGACAGACGCGCGCAAGCGCGATTCCCGCTCGAGGCTCGAGCGTTTCGGTCGAGGACCCATGGCCGGCGGCAACGACAAGCGCAATTCCCGCAAAGACCCCGTCCGCGACGGCGCCTCGGTCGAGGCGCTGTTCGGCGGCCGGGCGATCGTCGTGCGCGGCGCGCGCGAGCACAATCTGAAGAACGTCGACCTCGCCATCCCGCGCGACAAGCTCGTCGTCTTCACCGGCCTCTCGGGCTCGGGAAAATCATCGCTGGCCTTCGACACCATCTACGCCGAGGGGCAGCGACGCTATGTCGAGTCGCTCTCGGCCTACGCCCGCCAGTTCCTGGAGATGATGCAGAAGCCGGACGTCGACCAGATCGACGGCCTGTCTCCCGCCATCGCCATCGAACAGAAGACGACCTCGAAGAACCCGCGTTCGACCGTCGGCACGGTGACCGAAATCCACGACTACATGCGCCTCCTGTGGGCGCGGGTCGGGATTCCCTATTCGCCCGCGACCGGCCTGCCGATCGAGAGCCAGACGCCGAGCCAGATGGTCGACCGGGTGCTGGCGCTGCCCGAGCGCACCCGGCTCTATCTGCTCGCCCCCGTCGTGCGCGGGCGAAAAGGGGAATACCGCAAGGAAATCGCCGACTGGATGAAGCGCGGCTTCCAGCGGCTGAAGATCGACGGCCAGTTCACCGAGATCGCCGACGCGCCGGCGCTCGACAAGAAGCTCAAGCACGACATCGAGGTGGTGGTCGACCGCATCGTCGTGCGCCCCGACATGGCCGCGCGGCTGGCGGAGAGCTTCGAGACGGCGCTGGAGCTCGCCGACGGGCTGGCGGTGGTCGAGTTCGCCGAGAAGGGGGAAGGCGAGAGCGAGCCGCAAAGAATCCTGTTCTCCTCCAAATTCGCCTGTCCCGTCTCCGGTTTCACCATCGCCGAGATCGAGCCGAGGCTGTTCTCGTTCAACAACCCGCACGGCGCCTGCCCGGTGTGCGGGGGCCTCGGCTCGGAATTGCGCGTCGATCCGTCGCTGGTCGTCCCCGACCCGAAGCTGACGCTCAAGCGCGGCGCGGTCGCGCCGTGGGCGAAGTCGAGCTCGCCCTATTACCTCCAGACCCTCGACGCGCTCGGCAAGCACTACAAGTTCCGGCTCGACCGACCGTGGAGCGAACTTCCCGAGGCGGGACGCAACGCCATCCTGTTCGGCTCGGGCGCGGAAGAGATTCGCTTCGCCTATGACGACGGCCTGCGCGCCTACGAGGTGCGAAAGCCGTTCGAGGGCGTCGTCACCAATCTCGAACGCCGCTACAAGGAGACCGAAAGCGAGTGGTCGCGCGAGGAGATTCAGCGCTACATGAGCGCGACGCCCTGCGACGCCTGCCATGGGTTCCGGCTCAAGCCGGAAGCGCTCGCGGTAAAAATCGACGGAAAGCACATCGGCGAGGTCAGTCTTCTGTCGGTCAAGGCGGCGATCGACTGGGCCGAGGGGCTGCCGCAAAAACTCGACGCCAAGCGCAACGAGATCGCCCACCGGATTCTCAAGGAGATCGGCGACCGGCTGGTCTTCCTGCGCGACGTCGGGCTCGATTATCTGACGCTGGCGCGGGCTTCCGGAACGCTGTCGGGCGGCGAGAGCCAGCGCATTCGCCTCGCCTCCCAGATCGGCTCGGGCCTGACCGGCGTGCTCTACGTGCTCGACGAGCCGTCGATCGGCCTGCACCAGCGCGACAACGCCCGCCTGCTCGACACGCTCCGGCGCCTGCGCGACCTCGACAACACGGTGATCGTGGTCGAGCACGACGAGGACGCGATCTGGGCGGCCGACTACGTGGTCGACGTCGGGCCGGGCGCCGGCGTCCACGGCGGCGAGATCGTCGCCAGGGGGACGCCGCAGGAGATCGCCGACAACCCCAATTCGCTGACCGGGCACTATCTGTCCGGCGAACGCACGGTGGCGATTCCCGCCCGGCGGCGGGCGCAGACCCCGGGGCAGGCGCTGAAGATCGTCGGCGCGCGCGGCAACAACCTGAAGACCGTCACGGTCGAGGCGCCGCTCGGCCTGTTCACCTGCGTCACCGGCGTGTCGGGCGGGGGAAAATCGACGCTGGTGATCGACACGCTGTTCAAGGCCGCGGCGCGCCACCTCAACGGCGCGAGCGATCCGCCGGCGCCGCACGAGGCCATCGAGGGGCTGGACGCGATCGACAAGGTGATCGACATCGACCAGTCGCCGATCGGGCGCACGCCGCGCTCGAACCCCGCCACTTACACCGGCGCCTTCACCCCCATCCGCGACTGGTTCGCAGGTCTCCCGGAGGCCAAGGCGCGCGGCTACCTGCCGGGACGGTTCTCGTTCAACGTCAAGGGCGGGCGCTGCGAGGCCTGCCAGGGCGACGGCGTGATCAAGATCGAGATGCACTTTTTGCCCGACGTCTACGTCACCTGCGACGTGTGCAAGGGCAAGCGCTACGACCGCGAAACCTTGGAAGTGCGCTACCGCGACAGGTCGATCGCCGACGTGCTCGACATGACGGTCGAGGAGGCGGCGGACCTGTTCAAGGCGGTGCCGCCGATCCGCGACAAGATGGAGACGCTCAAGCGCGTCGGCCTCGGCTACGTCAAGGTCGGGCAGCAGGCGACGACCCTGTCCGGGGGCGAAGCGCAACGGGTCAAACTCGCCAAGGAGCTGGCGCGCCGCTCGACCGGCAAGACGCTCTACATTCTCGACGAGCCGACGACCGGGCTGCACTTCCACGACGTCGCGCAACTGCTCGACGTGCTGCACGAACTGGTCGACCAGGGCAACACGATGATCGTGATCGAGCACAATCTGGAAGTGGTGAAGACGGCGGACTGGATCATCGACATGGGGCCGGAAGGCGGCGACGGCGGCGGCGAGGTGGTGGCGGCGGGCACGCCGGAGCAGATCGCGCGGAACGCGCGCAGCTATACCGGGGCGTACCTGAAGCCGGTGCTGGCGCGGAAGGGGAAGGCGAGCAGAAACGCGGCGGAGTGAGCCCTTCGCCCGCTCGCCGGAGAAGGCGGCGCGAAGCGCTGGATGAGGGCGGCGGCGCGGCCATGCAGGACTCAGGCCGCGTCGTGCAGCGCCTTGGCGACGGCTTCCGGCATGCGGGCGATGACCCGCAGATAGCTCTGCGTCGCGGCGTCCGGCGCCCGACGGCCCTGTTCCCACTCGCGCAACGACGCGGCCGGAATGCCGTAGCGCGCGGCGAAGGCGACCTGCGACAGGCCGGTGGCCGCGCGCGCCCGGCGCGCCAGAGTGGCCCCGTATCCCCGGTCGAATTCATCGTCGGTCAACGGCGCGTCGGCGTCCGCTTCACCTCGGGGTTTCGTGATATCGTCGCGTTTCTCGGTCATTGGCTTTCCTCACGCTGATGAGACGGCGCATCTCACCGCGCATGGTGAACACGCAAACCCAAATTCGGCCTTCGACAGAACCGTAGCAAATGAAGCGTTCCTCGCCGTAATCAAACCGAACGTCGAGGAGGTCGAGCCGATGGGCGTCGGCGAGGACATGGGCGCCGTATGCGAGCGAGACGCCGTGCTTTGTGAGATTGGCCGCATCCTTGTCGGCGTCGAACTCCACCTGCATGAATGGAGTATACGGCAATGCCGTATAGCAGGCCAGCGTGACTTGCGGTCCTGTCCAGCAATTCGGGGCGCATGAAGGCACGCCCGTCCGGCCAGCCCGCGGCGCGGACCGGGCAGGTCGACCAGGGCGCCGCGATGATCGTGATCGAGCACAATCTGGAAGTGGTGAAGACGGCCGACTGGATCATCGACATGGGGCCGGAAGGGGGCGACGGCGGCGGCGAGGTGGTGGCGGCGGGCACGCCGAGCAGATCGCGCGCAATCCGCGCAGCTACATCGGGGCGTATCTGAAGCCGGTGCTGGCGCGGAAGGGGAAGGCGAGCAGAAACGCGGCGGAGTAGAAAAGGTCAGGGTCGTCCCGCCAATCGGCGGGCGAGATAGCGCCGGCCGGCGCGTTCGGCCCGATAGCCGAGATAGCCGCCCGCGATCGCCGCCGGGATCAGGACCAAAGGCGAGGACGAGACGATCCAGCATAGTCCCGCCACGATCGCGGCGAATGCCAAGACGACCCAAGTCGTGAATTCGCCCGATCCCGACATGCCCTCGCCAACCGCTCTTGCTCGGCGCACGGGCCCGACACGGCGTCCACCGATCGGCGCGAGGCGGCGAGACTAGGCTTCATTGTGACACGCTGATCGGGCGACGGGTAGTGGACATGGGCGCCGAATGCGAGCGAGACGGCGTGCCTTGTGCGAAAGGGCCGCATCCTCGTCGGCGTCGAAATCGACCGACCGAGGCGACGATCTCGACCTCGAAGGCGTCGCCGTCGTCGAGGCGGAACACGATGCGCCACCGACTGTTGACGCGGACCGCCCGTGACCGCCAAGCCCTCGACCTCGCACCTCGAGCCTGTCGAGGGACTCTCCAGGGCGCAGGGACGGTCCCTCCCGCTGGAGCATCCTTCGACAGACTTGAGGCATGAGGGTCCTGCGGTGGCGCCGCCGCTCGTCACCCACCTTGGCGGCCAACCAGCGCCTGCGGGCGATGGCGGACGACAAAGGCCCGGTGTAGAGTCGGAACGTGAACAGAGAAGACGCGATCACCGCAATCCGCAGCGAGGCCGAAGCCGCGAAGGCGCTCGGGGCCAAGGCTCTCTATCTGTTCGGGTCGACCGCTCGCGACGAGGCGGCCGACGAAAGCGACATCGATCTCTTCATTGACTACGATGAGTTGAGCCGCTTCTCGCTTGTCGATCTCGTCGGGATCAAGCAGTTGCTCGAGCGCCGGCTGGGCGTTCCGGTCGACCTGACGACGCGAGACAGTCTCGACCCGCTGCTTCGGGCGCGGATCGAGGCCTCCGCCGAGCGCGTCTTTTGACGGAGCGGCTTGTTCGTCCAGCCCTTCGCGCGATTCTCGAAGCGATCGACGGCATCGAGACCGCGACGCGGGGAAAGACGCTCGATGAATTTCGCGCGGATTGGCTCCTGCGTCATGGCGTCCAGCGCGGCGTCGAAATTGTGTCCGAGGCTGCGAGGCGCATTCCGCCGGAGCTCCAGTCGAGTCAGCCGGACATTCCTTGGGCGCAAATCACGGGGATCGGCAACATCCTTCGACACGAGTACCATAGAGTTTCGGATTCTCTGATCTGGAATGTCGTGCAAGATCACTTGCCGCCGCTGAAGGCCGCAGTGTTGGCGATCGAGGCGCAGTTGGAAGAATATCCCTGAAAGCGACGAACTCGCGCCAACGTCCCCCTTTCGGCAGCGGTCGAATCAGCCCTGCCGCCTGTGAAAACGGCATACGCCTGCCGCCTCTTCACCTCGGCGTCGCCTCGAACGGATCGACCACCCGGTCGCAGACCCCTTCGAAGCCGCGCATGTTCCTGGTCAGCAGCACGAGCGCGTTCGCCTCGGCGATGGGCGCGATCGCGATGTCGGCGAAGCCGGGCGCGTGTCCTTTCGCCGCCGCCCGGTCCGACAACGCGCCCGCGATGGTCGCGGCCCTGAGATCGAGCGGCAAAATGCGGTCGCCGTAAAGGTGCTCGACGGCGTCCCACCAGGAGGCGAGCGCCTCCGCTTTGCGCTTCGCGCCTTCGCGCGCCGACTTGGCGACGCCGGCGCGGATTTCCGCGGCCGTGACCACCGACACGAACAGATCGTCCGAGCGGCGATCCAGCCAGTCGATCAGCGCCGCCGGCCGCTCGGCCCTGGTCGGCGCGAGCGCCGAGATGACGTTCGTGTCGACAAGGTGCTTCACAGGCCGGGGTCGCGCAGCGGCGTCTCGTCACGCTCCGCAAGGTCTGCGTCGTCGAGCGGCGCGGCCGCCAGAAAGCGGCCAAAACTCGGAACGTTGGACAGTTTCCGCCATGTCTCCCACGAGACGACGACCGCCTCCTTATGGCCGTGGCGGGTGATGACGAATTCCTCGCCGCGGACCGCGTCGTCGACCACCGCGGACAGGTTCGCCTTGGCGTCCTTGAGCTGGATTTCGCGCATGGGTTCCCCAGCATATGACTGATGTAGTCATATAGCGCCCTCTGTGGCCGCATGTCCGGATTCAGAGCGCGGCGCGCGGCGCGATTTCCCGGTTCTGGCATGTTCGGTTGAATTCGCGATAGGCTCGCGCAAACGCGCCGCGTCGGCGGGCGCGCGAACCTCAGGGGTCGTCCATGATCGTCGCAACCACGGAAAATATCGCCGGCCATCGCACGGTGAAAACCCTCGGGCAGTGTTTCGGCGTCGTCGTCCGCAGCCGCGGCCTCGGCGGCAATTTTGTCGCAGGACTGCGCGCGATCGTCGGCGGCGAGATCCACGAATACACCCAGCTTCTCGAGGAGGCGCGCCGTCACGCCCTCGACCGGCTGGTGCAGAACGCCACGACCATGGGGGCGAACGCCGTTCTGATGATGCGCTACGACAGCGCCGAGCTCGGCAATACGATGAGCGAAATCGTCGCCTACGGCACGGCCGCCGTGATCGAACCGGCGTCGTGACCGGCGCCGTCGTCGTGGCGGTCTGGATCGGCGTTCCCGCAGCGCTGTTTCTGATCTGGCTCCTGTTCCGGTCGGGCGGCTACAAGCGCCGGCCGCTGGATGCGCCGCCGGGTCGGGACTGGACGTTCACCGGCGAACGCTTCGTCGATCCGGGGTCGGGCGAAGGCGTCGAGGTCTGGTTCTGCGCCCGAACCGGCGAGCGGGCCTACGTTCGCGCGCGGACGGACGAGGCCGCCTGAGCTGGCCCCGCTGTCCCGGCGCGCCACTCTGAATCGGCGCCCCCCGGCGCGTTCGAGCGCGCGAGGGCTGCGCTGCGAGGACTCGACGCGCCCGTCTTCATCTTTTCGCACCCTCGCAGTAGCCTCGTCGCGCCAACGCTTCAGGAGGAAACCATGAGCGGTCCGATCGGGAAATTCGTCTGGTACGAATACATGGGCGACGACCTGAAGGCGGCGGTCGACTTCTATGCCCATGTCGTCGGCTGGACCGCCGAGGACGGCGGCATGTCCGACTTCCCCTACCAGATCGTCTCGGCCGGCGGCCATCCGGTCGGCGGCATGATGACCATTCCGGCCGACGCGAGGGCGATGGGCGCGCGGCCCGCCTGGCTCGGCTATATCTGGGTCGAGAACGTCGACCTCGCCCTGCCGAAGCTGATGGAAGCCGGCGGCAAGGTGTTCAAGGCTCCGTCCGACATTCCCGACGTCGGCCGCTTCGCCGTCGTCGCCGACCCCTGTGGCGGGACCTTCATGCTGTTCCGCGACGCCGGCGGCAATCCGCCCCCGCCGCCCGCACAGGGCGCGCCCGGCACGATCGGCTGGCATGAGCTGCACTGCGACGACGGCGCCAAGGCGTTCGACTTCTACTGCGGCTTCTTCGGCTGGACGAAGACGGGCGAAATGGACATGGGGCCGATGGGCGTCTACCGCATGTTCAAGACGGGTTCGGGCGAGGCGGGCGGGATCATGACCCGCATGCCGCAGACGCCCGCTTCCTTCTGGCTCTACTACGTCAACGTCGACGCGCTCGACCCGGCGGTCGAGCGGATCAAGGCCAAGGTCGGCCAGATCGCCAACGGCCCGATGGAGGTGCCGGGCGGTCAGTGGATCGTCCAGGCGTTCGACCCGCAGGGCGCGCTGTTCGCGCTGGTCGCGCCGAAGCGGTAGCGCGCCGCCGAGGGGCCGCCTGCGCGGACGTTGCAGCGCGGCGGCTGCCCGGCATACGGCGAACATTGGTCCGCCCCCCTGGATCGCCACGTCGCTTCGCTCCTCGCGATGACGCCCGCGTGACTGTCGCGCCGACGGGCGGTCGCCGCCTCGGGTTGGCGGCCCGAGCGACGGCGACAC
>NZ_QNRK01000002.1:21343-221014 GCF_003315135.1 Roseiarcus fermentans | reverse complement strand
TCGCCACGTCGCTTCGCTCCTCGCGATGACGCCCGCGTGACTGTCGCGCCGACGGGCGGTCGCCGCCTCGGGTTGGCGGCCCGAGCGACGGCGACACGCGCTGCCGGGGACGCGCCGGCGCGTCGGGAGGTCTCGCAAGTCCGGGCGCGAATGCAATGTTTGCAAGGGGTTGCGGCGGAAATTCCGGGCGGCTGTAACTGCAGAGCCATGGCGCGCCTTGGGAATGACGGGCCGTGCACCGAGGCGGGGGCGAAGACGCTTCCCGCCGTCCTCGCGAGGAGCCCGAAGGGCGACGCGGCGATCCAGGGGCCGCCTGCGCCGACGTTGCAGCGCGGCGACGCCGGGCATACGGCAGACCTTGGCCCTGCCCCCCTGGATCGCCACGTCGCTTCGCTCCTCGCGATGACGAGCCACGTCGCTTCGCTCCTCGCGATGACGCCCGCGTGACTGTCGCGCCGACGGGCGGTCGCCGCCTCGGGTTGGCGGCCCGAGCGACGGCGACACGCGCAGCCGGGGACGCGCCGGCGCGTCGGGAGGTCTCGCAAGTCCGGGCGCGAATTGAACGTTTGCAAGGCCTTGCGGCGGAAATCCCGGGCGGCTGTTGCGCCGGCGGGCGGTCGCCGCCTCGGGTTGGCTGCCCGAGCGACGGCGACAATCGCTGCTCGCGATGGGCAGGCGCGTCGGGAGGCCCCGCAAGTTCGGGCGGGAATTGAATCGCCCCGGGCTGGCTCCCCGAGAGACGGCGCCGGGCGCTGCGGTCCTCGGTCGCCTCGCGGATCGCGCAGGCGGCGAGAACCCTCGGGAGCAAGACGCACATACTGAGGAGCATCGACCACCTCGATCGGGGGCGGGAGCATTACGTTAGCCTATGGTTCTTCTAAAGGGAATAATTTATTTCCGCCCTCCGACTATTCAGAAGACGCGAGTCCCGCGAAGGCCCCGGCCCCGGCGCCCCTCGCTGCGGCACATTCACGCAACGGCTTGTGCTTCCCCGGTTCGCGCGCGAGAGTTCGCACGGTCACGGGCCGGGGCGAATGGCGGACGCGTTTGACGTTTCTTCGGCGATCGCCGAGCTGGAGAGCTACGGCCTCGAACTGCTGTTCGAAGACATCGAATTGCGCCGGGCCTGCGTCGAGGGCTGCAAGGCGTGGGTTCCGGCGCCGGTGGCGAAGATCGGCGTCGAAACCGTGTTCGCCGTCGCCGCCTTCTGCAAGGAGGGCGTCGGCGCGAACGTGGCCCGATGGCTGGTCCGCCACGCCGAGCGGACGCCCGTCGCGCGCAAGCTTCTTCAGCGCCTTCTCGGCCTGTGCAAGGGCTGAGCGACAAGCATCGCCTAAGGGAGGAGCTGATCCGCAACCTTCGCGGCGACAAGACCCCGATCACGGTCCCCGCCGACTCGACCACGGACCTCGAGATCGTGCGATTCCTGTACGAGGAACGCGCGCGCGGAGAGTTGCTGGCGGAGCTTGACGCGACGGTGGCCGCGCCCTTGCGCGCTTTGTCCGACGACATCCACCAATTCCTCGACCGGTTCTACGAGCCGCGTCTCGACGATCCGATCGCCAAGGGCCGGGCGCGGCGCGATCGGGACCGGGGGGTCGCGAGCCTGATCGCCGACGTTGCGGCGGACGCTTTTCGCGAGCGAGAGTCGGACCTCGAATTCCTCGACCGTTTCCTCGGCGACCTCTCGGGGGCTGGCCCGCGTCACCGGTTTTCCTGGACGCTCCTGACCGGTCCCGGCGGCCAGGGCAAGACGCGACTGGCGATCGAGTTTCTCGCCCGCGCGAAGCGCCACGGCTTTCATCACGCGGGCTTCCTGCCGATGGCCGAACTCGTGCCCGGCCGGAGCGCGCAGACGATCGATCCCCGGCGCTGGCGCCCCAGATGGGCGACCCTGCTGGTGATCGACTATCCGTCCCAGGCGCCCGAGGCGGTGGCCGATCTCCTGTCGGCGTTCGCCAGCGTGGCGGCGCAGGAGGCGGACGGTTACGGGTTTCCGGTTCGTGTGCTCCTGCTGGAGCGGCAGGCCGAAGGCGAGTGGTGGAAGACGCTCGTTCCCGCGACCGGCGACGGCGAACTGGTCAAGGACTTCGCTTTCCGGCCTTCCGCCGAGCGGATCGACCATCCGGTTTCGCCGCTGAGCCGGGACGCTCTGCTGGCGATCATGCGCGGCCGCCTCGGCAACCTCCCGGTCCGGGACGAGGGGCTCTGGGACGCCCTGGTCCGCGTCGATCCCAATCCGCTCGCGGCCGGCGCCGATGGGAGGTTCGCGCCGAGGCCGCTGTTCGCGGCGGCGGCCGCCCAGGCCGTCGCCGACCTGTCGCGCGGCGGCGAGTCCGTCGATAGCCTGCTGGGTTCGCTCGGCCGGCAGGGCGTGCTGAAATACATTCTGGATCGCGAGCGCGAACATTTCTGGAAGCCCGGCGCCGCGGGGCGCGCCCTCGAGCTGCACGAGAACCTTCTGCTGGTCGCGACGATGGCGCTGGGTCTCTCGCGGGACAGGTTAGAAACCGGCCTCCCCGGGTTTGTCCGGCCTTACCTGCCGTCCCTGGACGTCTTCGAGCCGGACCGCTACCAGCGCATGGCGGGCGGCGATCCGGACAGCGAGCTCCGGAGACTCGAGCCGGACATTCTGGGCGAATATTTCGTCCTGACCCGGCTCCAGAGCCTCAGATCTGGCGGCGCGCGGCAGGCGCTGATTGACGCAGGCCTCGAACTCGGCGGCGACGAGGCCGGCGTGTTCCTGATCCGATGCGCGCTCGACTTCCCCGACGCGTGGCGCGCGCTCGATCACTGTGTTCCGACCCGAAGCGCCGCCGCGCGCGCCTTTGCCGCGGCGGCGGTCGATCTGGCTGGCGCGCTGCCGACGGAGCGGTTCGACGATCTGGACGCGATCGTCTCCCAGACGGAGGCGCTCGCCCTCGAGTTCGACGACGTCGAACTCGAGCGGCGAAAGCCATGGCGCTGGTCAACAAGGGGCGCAGGCTCGGCCAGCTTCAGCGCAGCGAGGAAGAGATCGCGGTCTACGACTCGGTCGTTTCGCGGTACGGCGACGTGAACGAGCCGGCGTTGCGCGAGCAGGTCGCGAAGGCGCTGGTCAACAAGGGGGTCAGGCTCGGCCAGCTTCAGCTCAGCGAGGAAGCGATCGCAGTCTGCGACGCGGTTGTTTCGCGTTACGCGGACGCGGGCGAGCCGGCGTTGCGCGAGCCGGTCGCGAAGGCGCTGCTTTGCAAGGCGATCGTCCTCTGGTCAAGCGATCGGCGCGGCGCCGCCCGGCAGCTTCTCGAAACCCTCGTGGTGCGCTTTCAGGAGGACCAAGAGCGTTCCATTGTGGAGATCGTTTCGGCGGCAAGGGCAGGACTGGAAGAGCTGTTCGGAGAGAGCGAGGAGAGTGCGCGCAACGACCGGGCCTGAGCGGCTCGCGTAGGGCGGCCTCGCATGCGGGAAGAACGCCGCGCTCGCTTTGGAAGATCACGATCATCAGGCGCAGGCGCGCTTATAGCGTTCGCTGTTGGTTTCGAGCGCGCCTAGGCGACCGTTGGGACAGTCAACAGCGAACGCCATAAGATGTAGAAACTTGGACTGGATCTGTCGGACAGTGTCCGACGCGCTCATCGCTCTTGCTGTTCATGATCGGCGAGCGCGAGGCGGACGTCAAGGACGCACGCTTCGCGCGCGCGGCTTCGCCGGTGCTTCGCATCCTTGACCCCCGCCTCGCGCTCGCCAACCGCTCTGCCAAGAGCGAATGGCCGGATATCGAAAAGCCCTGACGTTGACCGAACCATCGAAACCCAACTTTCTCACATAAGAGCAGGCGCACGATTCTGGAAAATCTCCCAAGGGTCCGGCTACGGCATGCACACATCTCCTTGCCGGCGCGATCTGCGAGCGACCAACAGCGTCCCCGCCCCCCTTGTGGGGGCGGGACAGGGTGGGGGGTCTCACGGACCTCTCAGTTTCGCGGCTGGAAAGACGCTAACCGTCGAGTTCAGCGTGACCCCCCTCCTCGTTCCTCCCCCACAAGGGGGGAGGAGGCGCACGGCGCCGACCGTTTTCGTGCGGGGCCCAAGATGTGTGCATGCAGTAGAAGGGTCCGGGCCGTCGACCCTTGACGATTGGCGTCTTTGCAGCCGCAAGACGGAGGGGTCCGTGAGACCCCCCATCCTGTCCCGCCCCCACAGGGGGGCGGGGACGCGCCCGACCGCCGGAGACGGCGCTTCAGGCGATTCTCCGAACGGCGCTTCTCTTCGCCGCTTGACCCGATACCGACCAGTCGGTATGTGTCCAACACAGAGGCTCCCGACATGCCACAACCCGCCGCCCGCGCAAGCACGCCAACCGCCAAGGCGACCGCCTTCAGGGCCTCGGGCGAAAAGCTTCTCGACGCCGCCGTCCACGTCATCCGCTCGAAGGGCTATTCGGCGGCGCGGGTGGAGGACATCTGCGCCGAGGCGGGGCTGACCAAGGGCGCTTTCTTTCATCATTTCCCGAGCAAGGAAGCCTGCGCCGTCGCCGCCGCGGGCCATTTCGCGGCCATGGCCGACGCGCTGTTCGACGCCGCGCCCTACGCCGGTCTCGCCGACCCGCGGGCGCGCGTGCTCGGCTATGTCGACTTCCGCAAGGCGATTTTGCGCGGCGATCTGGCGCAGTTCACCTGCCTCCTCGGTACGATGGTCCAGGAGGCCTACGACACCCATCCCGGCCTTCGCGCCGCCTGCGACCGTTACATCGCCGCGCACGCCGAACGGCTGGAGGAGGACCTCGCCGAGGCCAAGCGCCGGCACGCCCCGGACGCGGACTGGACCCCGAAGAGCGCGGCGCTGTTTTCCCAGGCGGTGCTGCAGGGCGCCTTCGTGCTCGCGAAGGCGCAGCACGGGTCGCAAGTCGCGGCCGACTGCCTCGACCACCTGAAACGCTATTTCGAAACGCTGCTGCCCGAACGCCCGGACGGCCGGGCGGAGGGAGCGGGAGAGGGAGCCGGCGCAGATGCCCGGGCGCCGGCGTAGGGCGGGGGCGCCGACCCCGCCGGCGCGCTCAACGAGCGCGCCCACCAGGGCCGCGCCGCGGAATTCGCCCGAGTGACAGAGAGAGGAGGAAACGCATGAACGACGTGACCAAGTGGCTCGGCTCGTTCGTCTGGTACGACCAGATGTCGAACGACCTGCCGGGATCGGAGCGGTTCTACGCCGAGGCGGTCGGCTGGACGCTGACGCCCAACACCATGAACGACCAACGCTACACGGTGCTGACCGCAGGCGCTGCGGGCGTCGCCGGGCTGATGCCGATCCCCGACCATGCCCGCGGCGTCCCGCCGATGTGGATGGGCTATGTCGCGGTCGACGACGTCGCGGCCACTTGCGACAAGGTGAAGGCGGCGGGCGGGGCGATCCACCGCGGCCCGACCGACATCCAAAACGTCGGAACGTTCGCGATCGCCGCCGACCCGGACGGCGCTGGCTTCCTGCTGTTCCGGGGAACGGGCGGCGATGCGCCGGCCTACGAGCCGACCAGCCCCGGCCATGTCGGCTGGCGCGAATTGAACGCCGGCGACGGCGAAAAGGCGTTCGCATTCTATGCAAACCTGTTCGGCTGGACCAAGACCGGGTCGATGCCGATGGGCCCGTCGAACGTCTATCAGATGTTCGCGACGAGGAGCGGCCAGGAGGGGGCGGTGTTCAGCAAGGACGCCGAGACGCCGCATCCGTTCTGGCGCTTCTACGTCAACGTCGAGGCGATCGACGCCGCCAGCGCGCGGGTGACCAAGGCCGGCGGCAGGATCGTCAACGGCCCGCACGAGGTTCCGGGCGGGCGCTGGATCGTCCACGCGCTCGACCCGCAGAACGCCGCCTTCGCGCTGGTCGCGCCGACGCGGTGACGAATAGGCCTGCGAAGGAGGAAACGCCGATGAGCGCACAAGCCATCACGCCCTGTCTGTGGTTCAATTTCAACGCCGAGGAGGCGGTCGGACACTACCTCGCGACCTTCGCCGGGGGACGGGTCGTGTCGACCGCGCGCTACGGCGACGCCGGACCCGGCCCGAAGGGCGCGGTGATGACGATGCTGTTCGAGATCGCGGGCCAGAGGTTCCTCGCGCTCAACGGCGGCCCGCACTACGCCTTCACGCCGGCGATTTCGCTGATCGTCGATTGCGCGACGCAGGACGAGGTGGACCGCCTGTGGGACGGCCTCGGCGAAGGCGGCAAGCCGATGCGATGCGGCTGGATCACCGACAAGTTCGGGGTGACCTGGCAGATCGTGCCGAGCGCCGTCGCCAGGATCATGCAGAGCGGCGACGCCGCCGGCATCGCCCGCGCGATGCGCGCGATGACGCCGATGACCAAGATCGACGTCGCGACGCTCGAGCAGGCCTTCGCCGGGCCGTGACGCTGGAAAAAGCCGGGAAACCAGACAGGGAGGATGACATGCGCGTGATGGTGATCGTCAAGGCGACCGAGGACTCCGAGGCCGGCGCGAAGCCGAGCGCTCAATTGCTTCAGGACATGGGGGCGTTCAACCAGGCGCTGATCGAGGCGGGGATCATGACCGACGGCGCCGGCTTGAAGCCGACCCGCGAGGGCGCCCGCGTCGCCTTCTCGGGCGCGGAGCGCGCCGTCACCCGGGGGCCGTTCGCCCATGTCGAGGATCTGGTCGCCGGCTACTGGATCTGGACAGTCAAGGACCTCGACGAGGCGATCGACTGGGTGCGGCGCTGCCCCAATCCGATGCCGGGTCCGTCCGTCATCGAAATCCGCCCGCTCTACGAGATGGAAGACTTTTCCTGAACGCCGCCGGCGCCGTAGCTTCGCGCCGGTTCGTGTCGGCGGAGGGCGGGATGCTTGCCAAGCGCAAACTGGGCGGCCAGGGGCTGGAGGTGTCCGCGATCGGGCTCGGCTGTCTGGGCATGACCCAGGCCTATTACGGTCCGGCCGATGACGCCGAATCGATCGCCACCATCCACCGCGCGATCGATCTCGGCTGCACGTTCTTCGACACCGCCGAATCGTACGGTCCGTTCGCCAACGAGGCGCTGATCGGCCGGGCGCTGAAAGGCCGGCGCGAGCGGGTGACGATCGCCACCAAGTTCGGGTTCAAGTTCAATTACGGCAGCGAGGGCGGCGTCGCGTTCGACAGCCGGCCGAAGTCGATCCGGGCGGCGGTGGAGGGGTCGCTCCGCCGGCTCGCGACCGACCGAATCGACCTGCTCTTCCAGCACCGGGTCGATCCCGCCGTTCCCATCGAGGACGTCGCCGGCACGGTCGGCGACCTCGTGCGCGAAGGCAAGGTTCTCTATTTCGGACTGTCCGAGGCCGGCGTCGGCGTCCTTCGCAGGGCCTTGCGGGAGCATCCGGTCTCGGCGCTGCAGAGCGAATATTCGCTGTGGGAGCGCAACCTGGAGGCGGACGTGCTCCCGGCGCTGCGCGAACTCGGCGTCGGGCTGGTGGCCTTCTCGCCGCTCGGGCGCGGCTTTCTGACCGGAGAGGCGAAGCGGGCGGAGGATTATCCCGAGGGCGACTATCGCCGCAACGACCCGCGCTACCAGGGGTCGGCCTTCGACGCCAACGTGAAGGCGACCGCGATCGTGCAGGCGATCGCCGCCGCCGCGGGCGTCAAGCCAGCCCAGATCGCGCTCGCCTGGGCTTTGCACAAGAGCGCCGACATCGTCCCGATCCCGGGGGCGAAACGGCGCCGGCATCTGGAGGAAAACGTCGCCGCCGCCGCCGTCGCGCTGGACGCGGCGCAGATCGCGGCGCTGGACGAAGCGCTCGGGCCGGGCCGGATCGCGGGACAGCGCTATCCCGACGTGGCGATGGCGGCGATCGACCGGTGAGCGCGGGCCGCCTGGCGGCCCCTGGCGGCCTTGAGGCTTGCCATCGCCGAACCGACGGCTAGCATGCGCGCAAAGGACTCGGTCGGACCGGCTATGCAGTGGCGCGTGGCTTTCCCTTGAGCGCCCGGAGAAACGGTTCATGAGCAAGGTCGCGACGACGGCGGCGTTCGTCAGTCAGAAGGGCGGCGTCGGCAAGAGCACGCTTGCGCGCGTGCTGGCGGTCGGCGCCGTTCATCGCGGGCGCAGGACGCTGCTCGCCGACTTCGATCTCGATCAGCTCACCTGCGTCGAATGGGGCGCGGCGCGGCTGCGCGGCAGCATCGAGCCCGAGCTCGACACCCGCCCGTTCAAGAGCCTGAAGAAGCTGCGCAAGGACGAGAGCGTCGTCGATTTCATCGTCGCCGACACCCGCGGTCTCGCCGACGATCTGTCGACCGAGATCGCCGAGGATTCGGAGGTCGTGTTCCTGCCCACCGGCGTGTCCCAGGACGATCTGCGCCCGACGCTGGCGCTGGCGCGAAAACTCGCGCGCCGCGGCGCCGAGGGGCGCCTGGTGATGGTGCTGTCGAAGGTCGGCCGGTCGGAGACCCAGTTCGCCAAGGCGGTGGAAGCGATCGAGGACGCGGGGTTCGAACTCCTGTCCGAACATTGGCCGCAGCGCGACGGCTTCCAGAACGATCTCGACGCCGGGCGCGCCGGGCGCGAGGCGCGCAATCCGCATTTGCGCGAAATCGCCGAGCGGATGGAGGAAGCGCTCTGGAGCCGGGCGATGAAGGCGAAGCCGCGGGCGTGAGCGCCGGGCGGCGGGCCCGCCCGGCTATCGGCGGGACGTCAGCCGACGATCTCGTTGCCCGCGAACCACTGCGCGATCTCCTGCGCGGCGGTTTCCGGCGCGTCGGAGCCGTGGACGGAGTTCTCGCCCATCGAGATCGCGAAGTCCTTGCGGATGGTGCCGGCGTCGGCCTTCTCGGGATTGGTCGCGCCCATGACGGCGCGGTAGGCGAGAATCGCGTCCTCGCCCTCGAGCACTTGCACCACCACCGGCGCCGCCGTCATCATCTCGACCAGTTCGCCGAAAAACGGGCGCTCGCGGTGAACGCCGTAGAAGGTCTCGGCCTGGGCGCGGGTCATGTGCACCCGCTTTTGCGCAATGATCCGAAGGCCGGCGGCCTCGATCCGCGCGTTGACCGCGCCGGTGAGGTTCCGGCGGGTGACGTCGGGCTTGAGGATCGAGAAGGTGCGCTGCACGGCCATGGCGACGGGTCTCTTGTGAATGCTGACGAAAACGCGGCGCTTATAGCCGCGCAAGCCCGGACCGGCAAGGCGGCGCGGCGGCTTCGGCCGCCGCGCCGTGGCGACGATCACGCGAACGTCACCGCCTTCGGGTTCGAGACGAGCGTCGCAGCGGCGACGCCCGCAAGGGTCAGACGATCGCCGTAACTGTCGGCGATCGTCGTCCCGCTCGGCCCGCTCGACGCGGTGGCGAGCACCGCGGCGAGGTCCTGGGCCTGGCTCATGCCGGCGTTGAGGTAGGTGAAGGCGGCCGTCGACAGCTCGAGCGTGTCGGCGCCCGCGCCCGAGGCGACGAAGCCGGCGATCGTCTCGGCGCCGAAGCCCTTGCTCAGGGCGAAGACGCTGGGCGCCCCGCCGCCCGCCTGGATCGTCTCGGTCGGGTGGAAGGTCAGGCTGTCGGTCTTCCCGGACCCGGTGATCGTCTCCTGCGCGTTTCCGCGGCTGATCGTGACGCTGCCGGTCGCGGCTCCGCCAGGTGCGAAGAGTTCGATCTCGCCGCTCGAGGCGGTGAGATTGAGATCGTCCGCCACCAGGTAGCTGCCGGAACTGATGGAGGTATACGAGGTATAGGCTCGGCCCTTGACGTTGGTGTATTGATGTTCAGCCAGCGGCCAGTAGGCGCTGAGCGGGTCCGAAACCGCAAGGCCGTTGGCCATGGCGGCCTTGGACTGAGCGGCCGTCAAGGCGAAATTGGCTGCGGTCAGCGGCATGAGCCCGGCGATGTGGATCTCCAGATCGGGCGAGGCGTCGCCTGCGAGCGTGGCCTCGACCAGGGTCTGGTTGTCGGTCGCATCGAGCTGGACCCGAACCTGGCCGCTTGCGCCGCTGAACGCCGACGAACCGATGAAGGCGAAGGCCTGCTGGACGCCGGGCGCGAGGCTGGCGTCGATGTGGCTGAGGTCGATCACGTCCTTGGCCGGATCGAAGTTGGTGATCAAGTCCGAAGCGGCGGCGGTCGAGTCCGCCGGCGACAGGTAGGTGAAGATGTTGGCGCCGGTTCCGGCCCAGATGTTCTGGACGCCGAACCCGCCGACGCAGTTGTTTTCGTGCGCTCCGCCGTCGATCGTCGCGGCCTGCCCGGCGTAGAGCGTGACCGCGCCGGTCGAGGCGGCGGCGTTGACGACGGAGCCGTTGGCCGACGCGAGCAGGGTCGGCGTCGGCAGTCCCGCGGCCTGATAGGCGGTCCACGCCTTGGTCGAATATGCGGAATTGGTATAGTCGAAGACGACGTTGCCAGTTTCCGTGATGCCGGACGTCGATCCCGGATAGATGCTGTAGACCTTTCCGAAGCCCATGAAGTTGTTGCTGATGGAAATGGCGCTCAGCGGCGACTGGCTGGCGACGTTGACGGCCTGAATGCTGGTCGTGCCGTTGAGCAGGAAGTTTCCGGTGATCGTGAGGTTGCTGACAGGTCCCTGCTCGCCAGTGATGCGGATGCAATCGTTGGTTCCGTACACCGAGTTCGCATTGGTGGACCAGTCGATGAAATTGTCGGAGATGGTCATCGGCGCGGTTTGGTTGGTGATCCAGATTCCGTCGGGATGCTGGCCGTTCGACGTGTAGCCGGAGCCGGAGAAATAGTTTCCGGAAATGGTTCCGCCGCCGGTGACGTCGACGCCGTCGGCGGGCGTGTCGATGAAGCGGTTGTTGGTCACCGTGACCGAGCCCGGCGAATGGATCCAGCAGGCGAGGCCGGACGGAATGTCGCCGCTGTCGAAGGTGCAGTTCGTCACCGTCATGTTGGCGGCGTTGTTCTCCGTGCGAACGGCGAAATATCCCGATGTCGCGCTGAACGTACAGTTCTTGATGGTCACGTCGCTCGCCTTGACGATGACCTGAGCGTTGCCGAGGTCGTAGCCGCTCAGGACCGCGCCGGCCTGGGTGACATAGACGACGTTCTGCGATGGATCGTAGGAGAACGGGAGGCCGGCGCCGATCGCGCTCAGCGGTTTCAGAGTCGCCTTCGCCAGGAGATTTCCCGTCGGAGTATCGATCCCGGGGATCTTGACGCCGGGATCGGCATTGCGAAGCAGTTGAAGTTCAACACTCGTATACATCGAAGTTACACCAGTCGTCGGCTGTAGAAACCTTGGCGAGAGGCCGCTCCGTCACAACCGGACACACGGAGGCGAATTCCATTCTCGAATTGTCGGATATGGGCCCGTCGCCGGCCGGGATGGCCGGGATTGACGGGTTCCTTATGGGTCGCAGACAGTTCCCGTATCGATTCCTGATCCGACCGAGCGCAGGAGTGTCGCTCGGGGCCCGGGTATCGACCCTGGGCCCGAGACGAAGTCGGAATTCGTCATGAGCCTAATTTCGCTTCTGTTCTGGGCGCTCGTGCTGGTCACGGCGCTCGTCGCTGCGCGATGGGGCGCGCTGATCGGCCTCATCGCCTTCGTCTCCGCGCTGATGATCGGCGCGGTCGCCGTGTCCCGCATCGCGCCGCCGAAACCCGTCGGCGCGGACCGCAGTCCCGGTATCGAGGCTCCTGTCGCGGCGTCGTCCACTGTCGCTCGTGTCCCTGTGTTGGGCGGCGTCGACCGCCGATAGGTCTCCGCGGCGCGGGGCGGCGTGGCCACGCGCGGGAGGGTCCGGACCGGATTGCTGCAGGCGTCGCCGTTCCCGGCGCATCGTGGTTCCGGAGCCGGCCCGTTGGATCTCCATCGAGGAAACCCTTAAGCCGTTCGGTTCAATGCTGGTCTGTCCGTGCCGTTCTATTGACGCTCGCGAGCAATCTGTAACAGAGTTCAAACAATTCAACAAGCTCTGTACTTAGCGTCGTTTCGACGCAACTTGTGTCAACCAAATGTTTGTGGGAGAATACTTTCGGGATTAGCCGCGTCGGTGGTTCTGGTCGGTTCCCGGGGCGAACGCGGGGACGCCGATGCTGTCCGGATCATCCGCGCCCGCCGGCGCGGCGCTCCGTTTCACCCCTCGCCGCGCTCGGTGCGCCAGCGCGCCGGCGGCGCGCCCGACCAGGCCTTGAAGGCGCGGGTGAAGGCGCTCTGGTCGGCGAAGCCGAGGCGGGCGGCGGTGTCGGCGATCGTCTCGCCCTTTCTCAACAGGCTCTGCGCCGTCTCGAACTTGGCTTCGTCGGCGAGGCCCGAATAGGTCAGGCCGCGCGCCTCGAGCCGATGGACGAGCGTACGTTCGCTCACCCCGAGGGCGCGCGCCACGCTTTCGCGCGACAGGCTGGCGGCGCCGAGCTGAGCGCGCACCAGCGCCCGCGCCGCCGAGACGAAGTCCGCCGTCGCGGCGGCCAGGGCCTCGGCGTAGAGGGGCGCGAGGATGGCGGCGGTGTCGGGATCGCGCCCCAGGATCGGGGCGTCGAGCAAAGCGGCGTCGAAAACGACGCGGGCCGAGGCGGCGCCGAATTCGACCGGCGCGCCGAACAGGCGCGCGTATGGCGTGCGGTCGCGCGGCGGCTTGCAGGTCAGCCGGACCCGCAAGGGCCGCCACTCGAGACCGCGCATCGCCCGCAAGATGTTGAAGGCGATCGCCGCGCCCGCGTCGACGATCTGGTCGGCCTCGTCGATGGCGGGCGCGATCACGTGATAGCCCACCCACGCCTCGCCGCCGGAGCAGCCGAGCAGCACGACGCCGCCGGTGTCGCTGGTCTTCAAGCCTTCCGCGAGAACGCGCAAGCCCTCGCCGACCGTCGGGGCGTTGAGCGCCATCAGCCCGGTCAGCCCCGGCGCCGTCGCGCCCTGACGGGCCCCGACCATGAGGCCGAAGGTGTCGCACCCCGTCGCGGCGACGCAGGCGCGAACCAGCCGCCCCAACGCGGCGTAAGGGACGTCGAGGGCAGGGTCGGCGAAGATCGCCGGGTCGAGGCCGGCCGACCGCGCGACGGCGTCGGGATCAGCGCCCAGCGCCTCGACCACGGCGGGAACGGCGAGAAAGTTGCGCACCTTGATGGTGGCGTGCCGCGGTCGTGTCCGGCCCAGGGTGTCCACGATCCATCCGCCCGTCGCCGCCGTCCAGGAACTGCGCCATTTGCAGGCCGGCGCTGCTCTGCTTGCGCATATGGCCAAATTTTGGCGCGTGGAGTCAATGACAGCCCGGCGCCGGGCGGGTATAGCGCAGGCGTTCGGCCGGCGACGGCGCCTTTCGGCGGGCTTCTGGCGGACGACGGCGACAGCGACCAGGGAGCGCGCGATGGGGCCGCACCGCCAACCCGAGACCGCAGCCATCGCCGGAACCAACCGTCCCGCGTTCGGCCCATGACGGCGAGATCCGCCTACCATCTGTTGGCCAAGCCGGCGGGCGCCGCCTGCAACCTCGGTTGCCGCTACTGCTTCTTCCTGTCGAAGGAGAACCTCTATCCGGCGGGCGAGCGCGCGCTCATGCCCGACGACGTCCAGGAGGCCCATATCCGGCAACTGATGGAGTCGTCGTTCGGCCCCGAGATCGAGGTCGCCTGGCAGGGCGGCGAGCCGATGCTGCGCGGCCTCGACTTCTTCAGGCGGTCGGTCGCGCTCGCCGAACACTACCGCCCGCCCGGCGCGCGCGTCCTGCACACGATCCAGACCAACGGCGCGCTGATCGACGACGAATGGGCGCGATTCTTCAAGGCCAACAATTATCTCGTCGGCGTGAGCGTCGACGGCCCGCGCGACCTGCACGACGCCTATCGCGTCGACAAGCAGGGCAGGGGAAGCTTCGACGACGTGATCCGCGGCTGGAAAGCCCTGCAAAGGCGCGAGGTCGACGCCAACATCCTCTGCACCATCCACGCCGCCAACGAAGCCCATCCGCTCGAGGTCTATCGCTTCTTCCGCGACGAGATGAAGGCGCGCTACATCCAGCTCATTCCCGTGGTCGAACGGGCGACGCCCGAGACGATCGCGCTCGCCAACCGCGGCTGGGGCGGGCTCAGGGGATCGGACAGGCCGCTCTACACCCAGACGGGGAGCCTGGTCACCGACCGGTCGGTGAAGGCGGGCCGGTTCGGGCAATTCCTGATCGCCATTTTCGACGAATGGGTGAAGCGGGACGTCGGCCGCGTGTTCGTCGTGACCTTCGACGTCGCGCTCGGCAGCTGGCTCGGCCAGCACAATTCCTGCATCGTCTCGCCGACCTGCGGCGCCTCGCTCGTCATGGAGCACAACGGCGACGTCTATTCGTGCGACCACTACGTCGAGCCGGACCACCGCCTCGGCAACGTGCGGGAGACGCCGCTCGGCGCGCTGGCGCTGAGCGAAAAGCAGCGCCGCTTCGGCGACGCCAAATACGAGACGCTCCCGCAATACTGCCGCCAATGCCCGGTGCTGTTCGCCTGCTACGGCGAGTGTCCGCGCAACCGATTCGTTTCGACGCCCGACGGCGAAGGCGGGCTCAACTATCTCTGCGAGGGGTACAAGGCCTTCTTCCTGCACGTCGATAAGCCGATGCGGGCGATGGCCGACCTGGTGCGCAAGGGGCGCTACGCGGACGAGATCATGGCGACGGCGAAGGCGAAGGCTTCGGGGGGCGGAGCGAAGGCGTAACCGCGGCCGTCGGTCGCGGAGACAGAAGAAGCGGGCCCCCGCGGCATCGACTGCGGCGACCGAATCGCCCAAGGTGCCGCAGCGCCGGTTTCGATCCGGCGGGCGGCGAGGGAATGAGGATCAGGAGGCTGGGATGAACAGACGTCAGCTTTTCTTCTCGACCGCCAAGGCCGCGCTGCTCGGCGCCTTCGGCCTTCCGCTGGCCAAGCCGGCGCGCGCGCAGTCGGCGACCGCGACCGTCTTTCCCGATAGCAAGGTGCTGCCGACGCCGACGCCGCCGTTCAAGGGCTTCATCCAGCCGAACCTGATCGACAGCGCGCCGGCCTGGCCGCCGGCGATCACGCCGCCCGAAGGCGCGCCGAACGTGCTGCTCATTCTCATCGACGACGCGGGCTTCGGCTCGAACTCCGCCTTCGGCGGCGTGGTTCCGACGCCGACGCTCGACAAGCTCGCCAAAGCCGGCCTGCGCTACACCCAGATGCACAACACCGCGCTCTGCTCGCCCACGCGCGCGGCGCTGCTCACCGGCCGCAACCATCATCGCGTCGGCTACGGCATGGTGGCCGAGGGAGCGACCGGCTATCCCGGCTACAACTCGATCACCGGCCCCGAGAACGCGCACGGCGCCAAGGCGCTCAAGCAGAACGGCTACGCCACCGCCTGGTTCGGCAAGAACCACAACGTCCCCGTCTGGGAGGCGAGCCCGCAGGGGCCCTTCACTCACTTCCCCGTCGGCGAGGGCTACGACTATTTCTACGGCTTCGTCGGCGGAGACACGAGCCAGTGGCAGCCCGGCAACCTGTTCCGCAACACCACCCCGATCCATCCCTACATGGACAAGCCGGGCTGGAACCTCAACACGGCGATGGCGGACGAGTGCATCGACTACATCAGCACGCAGACGGCGACCGACCCGAAGCGCCCCTGGTTCATCCATTACGCGCCGGGCGCGACGCACGCGCCGCACCATCCCACGCCCGAGTGGATCGAGACGATCAGCGCGATGCATCTCTTCGACGCCGGCTGGAACGCCGTCGCCGAGCGGATATTTGACAACCAGAAGAAACTCGGCGTCATTCCGGCGAACGCCAAGCTTCCGCCGTGGCCGGACTTCCTGCCGAAATGGGACGGGCTGAACGCCGACGAGAAAAAGCTCTATCTGCGCCAGATCGACGTCTGGGCGGCCTACATGGCCTATACCGACCACGAAATCGGCCGCATCGTCGCGACGCTCGAGCGGCTCGGCCAGTTCGACAACACCCTGATCATGTGGGTCTGCGGCGACAACGGCATGAGCGCCGAAGGCTCGATGCACGGCACGCCGAACGAGGTCGCCTATTTCAACGGCTTCGCCTTCGCCGTCGAGCAGATGCTGCCCATGATCCCGGCCTGGGGCAGCGACAAGACTTATCCGCATTTCGCGGCGCCGTGGGCGTTCGCGATGGACACGCCCTACCGGTGGACGAAGCAGGTCGCCTCGCATTTCGGCGGCACCCGCACCGGCATGGTGGTGACGTGGCCGAAGCGAATCAAGGACGCGGGCGGAATCCGCCACCAGTTCCATCACGTCATCGACGTCGTCCCGACGATCTTCGACGCGGTCGGCGTCCCGCAGCCGACCATGGTCGACGGGATCGCCCAGACCCCGTGGGACGGGGTGAGCATGGTCTACAGCTGGGACCGGACGAACGCCGACGCGCCCTCGGCCCGCACGACGCAGTATTTCGAAATTCTCGGCAACCGCGCCATCTATCACGAGGGCTGGATGGCCAACACCATTCCCGCGGTCTACCCCTGGGAGGGGATCGCGGGGGCGCCGCCGGTGGACGTGCTGAACGGCTTCAAGTGGGAGCTGTTCAACCTGAAGGACGACCCGACCCAGACCAACGATCTGGCCGGCCAGGAGCCCGAGCGCCTGAAGCGCCTGCAGGAGCTCTGGATGATCGAGGCGGTGCGCAACAACGTGCTGCCGCTGAACGCCTCGCAGATTGCGATCCTGACGGTGCAGCGACCCGGCCCGGCCTCGGGACGGTCGCGGTTCGAGTATACGGCGCAGAACCCCTCGAATCAGTTCGCCGTCGCGCCCTCGATCCTCAACCGCCCGTACACGATCACCGCCGAGTTCGAGGTCCCGCAGGGGGGCGCGAACGGCGTTCTGGTGACCCAGGGCGGCCGGTTCTCGGGCTACGGGCTTTATCTCAAGGACGGCAAGCCCACCTTCACCATGAATCTGCTCGACCTCGCGCGGCCGAAGTGGCAGAGCGACCTGCCGCTTCAGCCGGGAAAGCACACCATCGCCTTCGAGTGGAAACCGGAGCCGACCGGCGCGCCGATCGGGCGCGGCGGCGCGGGCACGCTGTCGGTGGATGGCGGCCCCGTGGCGACGAAGTCCCTGCCGCACACCCAGCCGATCCTCTGGGCCTGGGACGAGACGTTCGACGTCGGCATCGACACCGGCACGCCCGTGGACGATGCGGACTATCAGGTTCCGTTCCCGTTCACCGGCAAGCTCGACAAGATCACCTTCGATCTCGGCGACACACTGATGTCGCCGGAGGCGATCAAGGCGATGGTGGAGGAACTGGCGAAGAAGCGCGACCGCTGATTTGCAATGCGCATTCCGACATGTTGAAAAGGAAACCGTCATGACCAGGACCATGCTGTTCGGCTTTGTCGCCGCCCTGTCGATCGCCGGCGTCGCGAACGTCGAGACCCTGTCTTTCGGCGCCGGGCCCGCCAACGCCGTCGTCTATTGCAAGACGGCCGGAGTCCCCCGGGGCTGCGTCGCCCGACCCGTCGCGGCCCGGCCGGTCGTCTACTGCAAGCGCGTCGGCGTGCCGAGAGGCTGCGTGGTGCGGTAACGCGCCGAGCCTGACGGGACGTCCGTCCAAACGGACGCGTCGCCCTTCGAACGGCGCCGCGCCCGCGACCCGATCATCGTTCAAAACAAGGAGCCAGGTATGAAAAAAGCAATTCTGATCTCGACCGTCGCCGTCCTGATGTCGTTCGGCGCGGCGAAAGCCAATCCGGTCGATCTGTCCGCCTATGTCGACGCCAACGGCTTCATCGACGTGACGGCGCTGATGTGCGGCCAGCTCGCCAACACCTATCAGGAAGACGCCAACGCGCTGATGTCCTGGTACAGCGGCTGGTACAACGGCCTCTCGCACCACCATTTCCTGGACTACAAGAAGGGCCGCGAGACCGAGCACCTGGTGATCGAATATTGCAAGGCGCATCCGGACCAGAAGATCATCCACGCCATGGGGATCGTGCTCCACGAAGAGCGCGCCGAAGGCATGATGCAGGAAAAGTGAGGCGCGCCGCCATGAAAGCGATATTCCTGCGTGCGGCGCTCGGCGCCGCCGCGTTCGCCGCGGTGTCGGGCGTGAGCCCGGCGTTTGCGCAGCAGACCGTGACCTTCCTGTGCAACGCGCCGGCCGGCCACGTGTGCCAGTTCCAGATCAACACCGCGTCCGGGCCGATCAACTTCCCGTTGCCCTCGGGCCAGCGGACGGAAATTGCGAACATCAGGCCGCACGCCGACACCTATTGCGTCTGCGATCCCGGCCCGGTGACGGCGGACTGCAAAGCGCCGAGACTCGATCACTGGTGCCTGGGCTCCTGGCTGGCGGTCGATCCGGGGCTCAATTCCCAGAACGACATCGCCAACGACCGCTTCGCCGCGGGTCGAGAGGGGCCGGCGGCCCTTCGCCGGACGGCGGACGAACAGGACTGAGCCGCAACGAGAGGCGGGATCCGCAGTTTCCCGCCTCTCGCTTTTTTGCAACACCGACGGCGCGACGCGTCGTCGCAGGGCCGATGGTCGCCGTCGCGCCCGACGAATCCACGAACCTCGCGGCTTCGTCGCCGCCCGGCGACGGTCCGCCACGAATGGAGCCATGCCACACATGACGCTGAGAGTGACAATCGGATTGAGCGCGGCGCTTCTGGCGCTGGCGCCCGCCGTGTTCGCGCAGAACGCCCCTGCGCCGGCTCCGGCTGCGCCCGCCGCTTCGGCGCAGCCCGCGCCAACGGCGCCGGCGCTCGAGCCGAAAGCCATGGAGATCCTGAAAGCGGCGAGCCAGACCCTCGCCGCGGCGCGGACGATGGCCTTCACCGCCGTCAGCACCTACGAGCGCGCGGCGCTGAACGGCCAGCCGCTCTACTACAGCTCCATCCACGAGGTGCTGCTCGAGCGCCCGAACCGGCTCAGGGTCGTCACCCCCGGCGACGGCACGCCGGACGAGTTCTATTACGATGGCCGGACCATGATGGCCTACGTGCCCTCGAAGAACGTGGTCGCGGTCGCCGACGCGCCGCCGACCGTCGACGCGCTGCTCGACCACGCCTGGGAAAAGGCCGCGATCTATTTCCCCTTCGCCGACGTGCTCGCCTCCGATCCGGCGGCGGAACTGTCGAAGACGCTGAAGTCGGCGTTCTACGTCGGCCGCTCGATCGCGGTCGGCGGCGTCGAAACCGACATGATCGCGCTCGCCGGCGACGAGGTCGCGGCGGAGGTGTGGATCGGCGTCGCCGATCGCCTGCCGCGCCAGGTGCGGGCGGTCTACGCCAGCGAGCCGGCGCACGCGCGCTACCAGACCGTGTTTTCCGACTGGCGGCTCAATCTTCCGGTCTCGCCGGCGGAGTTCGCCAATCCGAAGGCGCTCGCCGCCCAGCGCATCGAGTTCGCCCCGCCCGGCGACGCGGCGCCGCCGCCCGAGGTCGATCAGCCGCCGGCGGGGAAGAAGCCGTGAGCCCGGTTCGTTCAGGAGGACTTGCGATGAAAACTGTGATGCTCGCGGCGACGGCCGCGCTCGCGGTCGCGACCGCGACCGGACCCGCCGACGCCTGGATGCGCGGCGGCGGCGGCTTCGGCGGCGGCTGGGGCCATACCGCCGGCGGCGGGGTCTATCACGCGGGCGACGCCGGCGGATTCGCCCACGCGACCGAAGTCGGCCCGGGCGGCGTCGCGCACGAGAGCGACGCCGGCGGCGCCTGGCACGGAACCGCGGCCAACGGCTACGGCGCCTACCACGGCAGCGATTACGGCGGCTATTACCATGGAACCACCGCCAACGCGTACGGCGCCTATCACACCGGCGCCTATGGCGCGTACTATCATCAGCCGGTGGTGGTGAACTCCTACGGCGCCGGCTGCTACAACTGCGGCTATGGCGGCTGGGGCGCGGCGGCGGCGGGCGTCGCGGTCGGCGCGGCGGCGGTGGGAACGGCGGCGGCGGTCGCCGCGGCCTCGGCCTGGCCGGTCGGGATGTCGGTCGGCTACCTGCCGGCGGGCTGCGTCCTGGTCGGCCCCTCCTACCGGTGCCCGTCGGGCTGGCTGACGCCAGTCTACGGCGCGAACGGCCTCTACTACCGGGTCGTGCCGACGCCGTGAGCGGGGCGGGCGCGACAGCGCCCGGCGCGGGGCGATCCGGCCTCGCGCCCGTTCACAAGCAGTTCACGGAGCCTCGGATAGAGAAACGTCAATGAGGCGCGGCGCCGCAGTCTCGACGGACAGCGCGAACCCGGCTCCTCGGGAGGGGTTTGACATGAAAGCATGGATTTCCATCGTCGCGCTCGCAGCGGGGCTGTCGTTCGGGGCGGCCTCCGCAGAGGCCGCGCCCTCCGTCGCCAAGGCCTGCGCCAAGGACATCAAGTCGGTATGCGCCGACGTGAAGTCCGGCGGCGGCAAGCTCAAGGCCTGCGTCAAGGAGCACTATTCGGAGTTGTCGACCGAGTGTCAGATCGCGATCGTCAAGGTCGCGGCGGTCGGGCGCGCCTGCAAGGCGGACGCCAAGAAGCTGTGCTCGGACCTCAAGCCCGGCAAGAACCGCGTCGCCGAGTGCCTGCAGTCGCACACTGCCGACCTCAGCGACGGCTGCAAGGATGCGTTGACGAAGGCGGAAGCGGGAAGCCGGTAGCGTATCCCGGGCGTGTGGCGTCGCCGCTCCGGCTTTCGGCGCGCGTGTTTGAACCTGGAACTCATGGAGTTGAAATCGTGAAGACAATCGCTGTCGCCGCCCTGATGGTCGGCATGCTCGTGGGTTCGGTCGGCGAGTCCGGGGCGGTGGTGTGCGCCGCCGGCGTGTATCGGGCGGGCTGCGCCGGCCCGCGCGGCGCGGTCGTGACCCACCGCGCGCCGGTCGCACGCTGCTACTGGCGCGCCGGCCGCCGCGTCTGCGTTCGCTAGAGCCCGACCGGCCGCCCGCTGCGGCCGCCGGCAAAGTCGACCGGCCGGCGGAGAGGCGATCCCTCTCGCCGGCCGGCGCCGTCTTGGCTCCTGCGCGCCCCGGCGCTCAGAAACTGTACTTCACGCCGGCGAACGGCCCGTACATCCACTGCTGGTAGCGGAAGCTCCTGGGCTCGAACGTGATCGGGTCGTAGCCGGTGTTCTGCTTCTCGTAGTTGTACATGACGCGATAGCCGAGCGTGGTCGACCAGGTCTTGGTCCAGTTGTAGCCGACGGAAGCGAGCGCCTGTCCGGTCGCGCTGTCGCTCCAACCGCCGATGTCGGCGAGCAGGTTCATGAACCAGCGGTCGTCGAAACGGTATTGGCCCGCCAGGCCCGCCACCGGATTGACCCAGCTCTTGTTGGCGGTCGTGTTCAAGTTGAAGTTGAGCGGCGTGCTCAGCGTGAGCTTGGTTCCACTGAACATGTAGCGGGCGCCGACTGTCGCATAGAGCTCGAGATTGGGCGGCCCGACGGGGATGCGAACGCCGCCGAACGCGGTCGCGAACGCCTCCGTGAGGGTGAGGTCCGTGCCGAGGGCGCCGCCGGGAAGGCGCGACACCTGGACCGTCCCCGCGCCGCCGACCCTCGACCAGATCCCGTCGAGGCCGACGATATACGTGCCGTTGCGCGCCACGACCGCGCCCATCAGGCCGCCCTGGAAGTGTTCGATCACTTTGCCGAACGAGGCGTAGTAGGGCAGGGTCGGCTGTGATCCGAAACCGGCGGAGCCGGCGAGGCTGGTCGCCCAACCGTAGCCGGTCAATTCGACGCGCCAGGGCGAGGCCTGAACGACCGGGACGGGGGGCGGCGGCTCCTTCCGCGTCGGCAGGTCCGCCGCCGCCGATGCGGTCGCCGCCGCAGCCAGTGCGCAGACCATCAGCGTCGTGTTGAGCAAGCGTGTCATGCGCACCCTCCGTGGCGCCGCCACCGCGCGCCGATCACCCGGAATCGATAACGTTACCAGGCCACCGGAGCAAGGACGGCTCCCACTCGCGATCGGCGTTTTACCCATCCGGCGGTCGATCATAGCGGCGATGTGGCCGTCGAGACACATGGACGCCCGAGATCCTTCGCCCGCGCCGGAGACCGGCGCCGCCCTGCGGACGCGGAGTCCGCGAACCTTGCCGGCGGCTATCGACAAGCCGAGCATAGACCGGATAATAAAGGACGATGCTTGCGGCCGTGTCGACACGAGGCTGCGTGGATCGGAGCGGCGATGCAGACCCCCTATCGACATCGCACGCACGTCGCCGCCCTGGCGCTGGCGCTCGGGTTCGCGGCGGTCTCGCCGGCGCTGGCGCAATTCTTCGCCCCCGGCGGGTTTCCCGTGATCGCCGTTCCGCCGCCGGCGCAGAACCTCGTCATGCCGAGAAAGCCGAAGCCCGCGCCGCCCCCGGTTTCGCCGCCGCCGACCGACCCGTTATCTCAGCCGCAGATCGTCTGCACCTATCATGGCCAGACCCGGGTCTGCCAGTAGGCCGGCTCGTCGGCTTCAGCGAATCGGCGGCGCGTACTGAATGCCGCCGTTGTCCCACAATTCGTTCAGGCCGCGCGGGATGCCGAGTAGGGTGTGCGCGCCGACGTTGCGGTCGAAAATCTCGCCGTAATTGCCGACCGAGCGCACCGCGTTGGCGGCCCAGGCGTTCGACAGCCCCAGCCCCTTGCCGAAGTCGCCGTCCGTTCCGACGAGACGCTTCACCGCCGGCTTCTGCGATTGCAGGGCTTCGTCGATCGTCTTCGACGAGACGCCCATCTCCTCGGCGTTGAGCAAGGCGAAGTTCATCCACTTGACGAGGTTGAGCCACTGCATGTCGTCCTGGCGCACCACCGGCCCGAGCGGCTCCTTGGAGATCACGTCCGGCAGGATCGCATGCTCGCCCGGCTTGGGAAACTGCGAGCGCAGCGCGAACAGCTGCGACTCGTCGGTCGTCAGCACGGTGCACTTGCCCGACAGATAGTT
The DNA here is from genome assembly GCF_003315135.1 of Roseiarcus fermentans. Lineage (GTDB taxonomy): Bacteria > Pseudomonadota > Alphaproteobacteria > Rhizobiales > Beijerinckiaceae > Roseiarcus > Roseiarcus fermentans. The sequence goes on along the minus strand of NZ_QNRK01000002.1, from coordinate 198,206 downwards.
TCCGACCAGGTCGGCGACCGTGTCGCCCTCGACGATCTCGTAGGTGACGTGGTTGGCCTCGAAGAAATCCTTCACGTTCGGAATCGAGGTCGTGCCCTTCTGGACGCACACCTTGGCGCCGTCCAGCTCGAGCGCCGAGGTCGCTTTGGCCGCCTTCGGCGTCATGAAGGCCTGTCCGTCGTAATAGGTGACGCCGGCGAAGACGACGTTGGAATCCTCCTCGCGGCCGAGCGTCCAGGTCGAGTTGCGCGACAGCACGTCGATCTTCTTGTCTTTCAGCGCGTCGAAGCGCTCGGCGGCCGTCAGCGGCACGAACTCGACCTTCGACGGGTCGTTGAAGATCGCGGCGGCGAGGGCGCGGCAGAAGTCGACGTCGAAACCCGACCACTCGCCCTTGTCGTCCTTGATCGAGAAACCGGCGATGCCCTGGCTCACGCCGCAGACGAGCTTGCCGCGATCCTGGACGGTCTTCAGGGTCTGCGCGTCGGCCGCGCCGACGGCGAGCGCGAGGGCCGCCGCGGCGGCGAGAAGCGGTTTGATCATGCGCATGTGCCAGCCTCGAATTGTCGTTGGGCCGCCGTCAGAGCGCGACGGCCTGCTTGATGACGACCTTGGTGCCGACCGGCACCCGATCGTAGAGGTCGACGATGTCGTCGTCGACGAGCCGGAAACAGCCGGACGAGACCGCGTGGCCGATCGTCTGGGGCTGGTTCGTCCCGTGGATGCGGTACACCGTCTTGCCGAGGTACATCGCCCTGGGGCCGAGCGGGTTGCCCGGGCCGCCCGCCATGAAGCGGGGCAGATACGGCTGGCGCTCGATCATCTCCGGCGGCGGCCGCCAGTCCGGCCATTCCTGCTTGCGCGAGATCTTTTCCACGCCCTGCCACTGGAAGCCGTCGCGCCCGACGCCGATGCCGTAGCGCAAGGCGCGATTGTCGGGCTGGACCAGGTAGAGGAAGCGGTTCTTGGAGTCGATGATGATGGTTCCCGGCGCCTCGGTGGTGCGGAAGAACACCTCCTGCCGCTCGAAAGCGCCGCTGAGCTGATTCTCTTCGGGCGTCGGAACATGGCCGGGCTGTTCGCCCACGTTCATGTCGACCTGCTCCGCCATCGCGACCGCGCCGGGCAGGAACGCCGCCGCCGCGGCGATCGCCACCGCCGCCGCTCGCGTCAGGAAAGCCATTCGAACGTTCATATCCGCTCCGTGCTGGAGGTGACGGGAAAGGCGCATCACGCCTTTTTCTGACCGCAACGCTCGTAGACCGACGTACCGTAGCGTGCGGTGTTGTCGGGGTCGACGTAGGTCGAGGTGAAGGAATTGGCGTCGACGTTGCTGATGATCCGGTCATCGGCCGTTCCGGCGTCGCCGGGCGGCCCGAGATAGGTTTTGCCGTCCGGGCCCGCCTTCAGCACGAGCTCAGTCAATTCGGCCTGATCGGCGAGGTTCATCATCACGCCGCCGGTGGGGCCCTTGCTGATGACGTAGGGCTTGTTGCACTGCGCGAGCGCTTCCTTGATCGTGCGCGCGCGGTCGGCGTCGCGATGATAGGCGGCGAAGCCCCACTTGCCGACGAGCTGGTCGGCGCTGACAGCGGGGGCCGCGACGACCGGCGGGGGCGGCGGCTCGGTCGCGCATCCGGCGATCAGCGCGGCGGCGAGACCTCCGAGCGCCAGCGCTGCGGTGCGAAATGCGTATGCCATCGGCGCCCCCACTTTCATCGGGTCGGGCTGATCTATGAGCGGCGAATCGTCACGGGCAGCCTCTATCCACAGCGTCCCTAGCAAACGGACTTTCACCGGTCAATCGGATGGAACGGCGAGCGTTTTCGCGCCCGCGGGTCGAGCGCGCTTGTCGAGGCGGCGCCCGACGCCTTAAGGGGAGGCGGCCGCGAGTCCCGGGAGCGCGGGCCGGCCGCAGGAAGAGAAGGGAACCTCATGCTGTCCGCCGCCGAGAGAGACAAACGTCAGGCCGTCATCGACGCCTGCCGCTCGATGAACACGCTCGGGATCAATCAGGGCACGTCGGGAAACATCAGCGTCCGGGACGGCGACGGGTTTCTCGTCACGCCGACCAGCATGCCCTACGACGAGATGCAGCCGGAGGACCTCGTCCGCATGGGCTTCGACGCCACGGTGGTCGGCAATGGGCGGCCGTCGACCGAATGGCGATTCCATCTCGACATTCTGCGCGCGCGCCCCGAGGTGAACGCGATTGTCCACGCCCATCCGATCTACAGCACCACGCTCGCGATCCTCGAGCGCAGCATTCCGCCGCTGCACTACATGATCTGCGCCGCCGGCGGCGACACCATCCGCTGCGCGCCTTACGCCACCTTCGGCACGCAGGCGTTGTCCGACAACGCGCTCGCGGCGCTGCAGGACCGGAGCGCGTGTCTGCTCGCCCATCACGGCATGATCGCTGTCGGCGGCAGCCTCAAGAGCGCGATGTGGCTCGCCGTCGAGGTCGAGACCCTCGCGCGCCAGTACCTGAATTGCTTGCAGCTCGGGCGCGAGCCGCCGCTGCTCACCTCCGAGGAGGTCGCCAACGTGGCCGCGCGGATCGCCGATTACGGCCTCTATTCCGCGCCGAGGTGAAGGGGCCCGCGGGCGACTTGGCCGGGCGCTTACGCGCACTTCGTTTCCGGAGAGAGGCCGGGCGCGGCGTCGTCGAGCTCGAGGCGGTATGGCGCCATGATTACCGATTGCGGCCGACGCTGGCATTCGACCATGGCGAAGCGGATCGCCTCGGTCTGGGTGACGAACAGCCCGCCACACATATTCAGTGCGTCGCGGACAACCCAATGCCCGTAGCTGTCTTGTCCGATGAACAAACACGCGGCGGGGGTGGTCGCCGGTTGGACATTTTGTTGCCGGATCATAAGCAGGTCCACTGTGCGGAAAACGGCCTGCCGCCGCCTCTCGGGCGTGCGGCGGCGATCGCCGTCGGGAGGAGGCGAGCTTTCGAGATCGTCGCAATCCGTCTCAGGCGGGAACGCCGACGATGATTTGAGCGACAAGGCCGAAGCCGAGCGCAATCGCAAGCAAAAGGCCGAGGCGCGCCAACAATTCTGTCGGCGCTGGCGGGGCGTGCTCGTTCTCGGCGGCAAATTCGGCGCGGCGGGACGTTGAGATCCGAAAGTCGATTTGCCGGGCGGCGCGCATGCGAGCGAACTCCAGGGTGGTCGTCGGGTCCACCTTGAACGCTCGCGCATAAGCGTTCGATCGGGAATCGCGCCGCCGAACGTAAGGGGCTTGCAAGCGCCGCGGAGGGACGCCGCCGCTCTGAATTCAGCGAAACGGGTCGTCCGTTTCGAGATAGTCGCGTACGTATTTGCCCAGGCCCTCTTCGAGGACGGTCGACGGTTTGTCGAAGCCGGCGCCGCGCAGTTTATCCATCGTTGCGCAGGTGTAATACTGATACTTGTCCTGCAGGTTCGGCGGCAGATCGATGTATTCGACGTGCGGCTCCACCCCCATCGCCTCGAACAGGATGGTCGCGACATCGAGGAACGAGCGCGCCGCGCCCGAGCCGATGTTGTAGAGGCCGGACGGCCTGGACGGATCGAGCAGCGCCCACATGGTTGCGTCGACGCAGTCGCCGATCCACACGAAGTCGCGCAACTGGCCGCCGTCGGCATAGTCGGGGCTTTCCGAGCGAAACAGCCGGGCGCGGCCGGACTGGCGGATCTGGGCGTGCAACTGGACCGCGACCGAGCGCTGGCCGCCCTTGTGGTACTCGTTGGGCCCGTAGACATTGAAGAACTTGAGGCCGGCCCAGCGTTGCGGAGCGGCGGCGCCGGTCTCGACCGCCCGCGACACCCAGCGGTCGAACAGGTGCTTGCTCCAGGCGTACGGGCTCATCGGCCTCAGCCGCGACAGATAGTCCGCGTCGGACCGATCCTCGAAGCCGCATCGGCCATCCCCGTAAGTGGCGGCGGACGAAGCGTAGACGAACGGAATGTCCTTCTCCGCGCAATGCCTCCAGAGGTCGATCGAAAGCCGGAGGTTGCTCTTGATGACCGCATCGACGTCGGTCTCGGTGGTGGTCGAGACCCCGCCCATGTGCACCACGCCCTCCACCGGTCGGGAAGGATGGGCGAGAAACTCCGCCAGCGCGTTCGGCGTTATGATATCGTACAATTGGCGCTTCGCGATGTTGCGCCACTTGGCTGATCCGGAACCGAAACGGTCGCAGATGACGACGTCGACGTTGGCCGCTTCAAGCGCGGCAGCGATGTTGGAGCCAATGAATCCGGCGCCGCCGGTGATAATATACATCAGGTCATCCTCACATGCCGTGACGCCCCTTTCGAGCGGGATGTCGGCAACCCCTGTCGCGCGGTGCACCAACCAGCGCGCGCGCTTTTACGCGTGTGAGCATAAATTCGAACTTCCACGCCGACGCAAGCTTCCTCTGCTTCCGTGCCGGAATGTTCCCGCTTTTTTGTCGGGGTGTTGCCGGTTGCGCGCTTGAAACCCCCGGGGAGCGGCGCCATCGAAGTCGGCGGTCATGCCTCCGGGGCAAAGCAGAGATGCAGACCGCGCCGCATCCCCGGCCCCCGAATCGGCGCCGAGGCGACGCCGGCGATCATGAGCGCCGAACGCGCCGACCTAGCCGGCATTATGCATGGGCGCGCGGCCAGCCTATCCGCGACCCGAAGCCGCGTTTCGATCGCACGCAACGCCAAAACGCCGCCGTCCGACGACAGGAAGCCGCCGTCAACTTTGACCACGACCGATTTGCCGGAAGCCGATGACAATCCGGGCAGCGGCAGCATAGGATCGCTCATGGCGGGGGCAACGCGTCTGAAAACGCGATGAATCGGCTTCGATAACCAGATTCCACGCAAAATCAGCCGCTTAAGCTACTCCCGCAACCCGAGGGCGTATAATCAGGGCTAGCCCATGGAGTTGATCGAACCGCCGCATATCGTGCATCGGCTGCGCGCCGTAACCGTTGGAATCCGGGTCGTCACTCCGTTTCGCGGCATGCTGGCGGTTCGAGACGGACTGATGCGGGAAATCCGATCCTGGCTTGACCATCATCAGGTCGACTCTGGACCGTTGTTCATGCGCCTTCACGTCGTCGACATGACGGGCGACATGGATCTCGAAGTCGGCGCGATCGCCGACGGCGATCCACGCGACAGCCGGCTCCGTCGCGGCGAGTTGCCGGCCGGACGCTATGCGACGCTGACCTATGTCGATCATGCCTATCGCGCCAACGCCCATCTCATCGATTGGGCAAGAAGCTCGGGCATTGCCTTCGACCAGCAAGCGACGGCCGCCGGCGACGCCTTCACCTGCCGCTACGAAGCGTATCTGAGCGACGAACGGCAGGAGAAACGCAAAACGCGATGGCGTGTTCAGCTGAACTTCAAGCTCGCGGACTGACAACGCGACGAATCGGCTTCGATAACCAGAGTCTACGCAAAATCAGCCGCTTGAGCTACTCCCGCCAACCCGAGGCGCATAATCGGGGCTAGCCGGCGCGGGCGAAAGCCTGCGCCCGCGCGATCAGGTCGTCTCCCGGACGAATCCCGGTGTACAACACGAATTGCTCGACCGCCTGCAGCGTCATGACCTCGCCGCCGTCGATCACCGCTTTGCCGAGCGACCGCGCGAGGCGGACGAGCGGCGTCTCGACCGGCCGCGCGACGACGTCGAACACCGTCGACGCCGCCTCGACGACATCGCGCGGGAAGGCGAGGGCGTCGGCCTCCTGGCCGCCCGCCATGCCGATCGGCGTGACGTTGACGACGAGGCGCGGCCGGAGACCGCCGAGGCTCGCGCGCCAGTCGGCGCCGGCGGTCGCGGCCACAGCCCTGCCGGCGGCTTCGTTGCGCGCCACGATCGTCCCGTCGCGGAAGCCCGCGTCGCGCAGCGCGGTCGCAACCGTCTTGGCCATGCCGCCGCTTCCGAGCAGCGCATAGGGCGCGTCGCGAGGAACCAGGCGCAAGTCGAGCAGGAGGCGCACGGCCCGATAGTCGGTATTGTGGGCGCGCAAGACGCCGTCGTCGTTGACGATGGTGTTGACCGACCGGGTCGCGGCGGCTGACGGGGTCAATTCGTCGACCAGCGGGATCACGGCTTCCTTGAACGGCATGGAAATCCCGCAGCCGCGAATCCCGAGCGCCCGGACGCCGCCGATGGCGGCGGCGAGGTCCCGGGTCGAGAAGGCCTTGTAGACGGCGTTGAGGCCGAGTTCGCGGTAGAGAAAATTGTGGAAGCGCGTGCCGGTGTCGCCGGGCCGCCCCGACAGCGACATGCACAGCACGGTGTTGCGGTCGATGTCGGTGCGCACGGGCGCCTCGTTCGCGGGGAGCGCGGAAACCGTGAGCCTACATGCGGAAAGCCGCGTCATCCAGCCCGCGCGCGACCATAGCGGACCCGCAGGCGTCGTGGTCCGCTGAGGAGAGGTCTTCGGGCGAAGCGGAGACCGCGACCGAGGGCGAGGCGTTGCGAATCGGCTCGCGCGCCTGGCGACGGACCAGGGGCGTCCGCCGCCGATGTCGCCCGCACCGGCCGGATCGAACCCGCCGAAAGCCGGCCGGGACGCTGGCGGCGCCCCCGGCAGGCCCAGGTTGGTCCGCGCCCTCGCCGCGCCCGGCCGAGAGCGCCGAACGCAGGCCGGGCGCCAGACGCCGGCGCGGCCCTTGAAGCCTACTTGCCGGCCTCGAGACTTTTCGCGATCTCGAGGTGTTTTTCCAAAGTCGGAAGGGATTGCGCGGCGAGTTGCTGGACGGCGCCGGCGCCGTCGGCGGATTCCTGCCGGAATTCGGCGATGTCCTTTTCGTGGTCGGCCACCATGTAGCGGACGAATTCCTTGTCGAAGTCCGCGCCGCTCAATCCTTCCAGCTTGCTCATCTCCTCCCGGGCTTCCGGCGGGAGCTCGTCAGGCGGCTCGATGCGGAATTTAGCCGCGACCGTCGCCGCCTGGCGCTTGTTCCTCGTATGGTCGTCGATCAGAACCTGGGCGAACGCCCTCACCTCGCCGCTGCCGCTCTTCACCTGGGCGAGTTGCCCGAGCGCGATCTCGGCGGAGTCGCCGGCGATGGCGTCGGCGACGAATTCCTTCTCCGTTTTCGCCAGCGCCGAAGCGCTCAGGGTCGAGGCGAAGGCGACAGCCGACAGCATCAAGAGGGTGCGCGACATGCGAGGCTCCTTTGGTTCGCTCGGATCGCCGTCAAACCCCTTTCTCGTCGGTTCTGTTCCATGCGTAACTGCCGGGCGGAGCGCCGTCGCTACAGGACGCGATTCCGCGGACGGCGCCGCCGGTGGCGGACCCCTGGACAACACGATGCTCGCCGTGGTCCTCCGGCGCCGGCCGCATTGCATGACCGCCGACGCATAACCTTCAACGGCGGCGTCCTGCTTTCCGCACCCCATCCGGCCTTCGGCCACCTTCCCCAGCCAGCTGGGGAAGGCAAACCCCGGCCGCGGCGCTGAATATGCGCACGCCGCAGGTCAGCGACCGCGGCTGCAAAGACGCCCCGAAATCGACCCCGTTACCGGATATTCGTGTCGGCGCCCGAAACCGGTCAGGCGAGCGGGATCACGCCCTTCTTGATGATGATGTTGCCGTATTTCGCGGTTTCGCCGGTGACGACCACCGCGAAGGCTTTCCTGGCCCGGTCGTAGAACTCGAAGCGCGGGATGAAGGCGGTCGGAGGCGTCTCGGGGTGGTGGGCCGCGATGACCGCACGGTAGCCGTCGACGACCGACTGGTCGAGCGTGTCGCCCTCGACCGGCGCCATCATCACCACCGGGTGCGCGACATAGGGATCGAGCGTCCACAGCGGCAGAATTCCGTCGAGCAGCGGCGCGATCCGCACGCCGTCGGCGCGCAGCACCCGCGCGTTGCACGTATCGCCGGGAAAATGGGCGTCCGCCAGCACCAGTTCGTCGCCGTGCCCCATGCGGCTCAGCACCGCCAGAAGATCCGGCGACAGAAGGGGAGAGAGTCCGCGCAGCATTGTTCGTTCCTCCAAAGTTCAGCCGGCGCGGCAGGCCCGGTCGTACACGCTCAGCACGCGCTGGACCGCGGCGATGACGAGGTCCCGCGGCCGCGCCGCGAGCGCGCCGTCCGCGACCGCCGGCTGCAGGGCGCCGAGATACTGGCCGACGAGCGGCTCCGGGATGACGCGGTCGCCGAGGCTGGCAAACAGCCGCTCGACCGCGGCCTGCGCCTTCGGCTGGGCCCAGTAGTATCGGATCCGGTCGCTGAAGCTGAAGTGGCGCTGAAAGCGCAAGTCCTCCGCGCTGCCCTGGTAGTGCGCGCGCCAGTTCTCGGGGGCCTCGAGCATCAGCGCCTCCATGGTCGCCGGCAGGCCGTCCGCCGCCCGCGCCGGATCGAGCGCCGCGGCGATCGCGTCGAGCCCGTAGAGCGCCTCGCGCAAGGCGAAGGTGAGCCAGGGGCCGACCTTGAGAATGGCGAATCCGTCGCGCACCAGGGCGCCGAGCGCCGCAGCCGGTTGATAGTCGGTGGAATGCGCCTCGAACACGAAGCCCGGCATGAGGGCGAGCGATGCGACCAGCTCCCGCGCCTCGTCGGGCCGGTAGGCGACCACCTCGGCATTGCCGAACTCGACGCCCGGCTGGACGACGACGCCGATCGCGCGGGCGAAGGCCGCGTCGAGGCCCTTGGCCCTGAAGGCCTGGCGATGCACGTCCACCGTCCGCAAGGCCGCCTCGGGCCGGGTGACCGAAAGCGAGTCGAGCGCGTGCTGCGCCCCGCCCGGCGTCGGCACCTCGGTCCCGATCACGTAGACGGGCTCCTGGCCCTCGGGCCTGGCCGCCTCGGCGACCTCCGCCAGCGCGGCGGCGCGCTCGGCCACGACCTCGTCGGGCAAGGCGGCGCTCTCGCCGGCGCAGCCCATGCTGGCGTCGAGGTGCAGTTTGGCGAAGCCGGCGCGCGCGTAGGCCTCGATCATCGTCCGGGCGCGGCGCATCGCGTCTTCGGCCGGCAGATGCTTCCACGGGCTGGGGCCGAGGTGGTCGCCGCCGAGAATGACGCGCGCCGGGTCGAAGCCGGTCCGCGCCGCGATCGCCTCGACGAAGGCGCGGAAGTCGGCCGGCGTCATGCCGGTGTAGCCGCCGTCCTGGTTCACCTGATTGCAGGTCGCTTCGATCAAGACCCTGCGGCCGTCGCGCGCGCCCTGCAGCAGCGCCGCCTCGATGACCATGGGATGGGCGGTGCAGACCGAGGTTACGCCGAGGGCGCCGTCGGTCAGACGCTCGCCGACCAGGGAGGGCAGGGCGCGGCTCATTGCGCCGGCCTCCCGGAGCGCGCCGCGAGGAAGGCGTCGAGTTCCGCCCGGGTCGCGGCGCCCTCCATCGGCCCCTGGCGGGTGACCGCGAGGGCGCCTGCCGCCGCCGCGTAGGCGAGGCATTCGGCCGGCGGCCTGTCACGCAGCCAGCAACTGACGAAGGTCGCGCCGAAACAGTCGCCAGCGCCGGTCGGATCGACTTCCTCGACCGCGAACGCGGGTTGGACGAGCCGGGTCGCGGCGTCGTGGTAGACCGCCCCTTCGGCGCCCTTCTTGTGCACGACCGCCCGCACGCCGCCGCGCAGGATTTCCGCGACGGCCCCCTCCTCCGTTCCGGCGACGGTGAAAAGCGTCAGCTCCTCGCCGCTCGGCAGATAGAGGTCGCAGCGGCGGAACAGCGCGTCGCAAGCCTCGCTGAGGCCCGGCAGACGCAGCATTTCCGGGCGCAGGTTGGGATCGAAGGAAATGGTGCCGCCGCGCGCCTTGATCGCCTCCGCGGCCTCGAGCACGGCGGCGACGATGGCGGGCGAAAACAGCGCCGTCCCCATCACGTGGAGATGGTCGCTGCGGGCGAGCGCCGCGCGCGCCGCGGCGTCCAGTTCGATCCGGCCCGAGGCGCTCTGCTTGATGTTGTAGACGAAGGCGCGCGAACCGTCGGGCCGATAGCGCACGAAGGCGCTGCCGGTGACCGCCTCCGGGTCGATGCGGATTCCGCTCACGTCCACCCCGTCCCGGCGCAGCCGGTTCAGGTTGACGCGGCCGAAGTCGTCGTCGCCGACACAGCCGATCATGGCGGCCGGCTGGCCGAAGCGGGCGGCCTGGTCGATGAAGATCGCCGGCGCGCCGGACGGGAAGGGGCCGATCAGCGGCACCGGCTCGAGGAAGCCGTCGCCGCGATCGGTGGCCATGATCTCGACCAGGATCTCGCCGATGGTGAGGACCGACTTCATGACTCAGCTCATCCAGTTGCCGCCGTCGATGTTGTAGGTCTGGGCGACGATGTAGTCGGCGTCCTCGCTGGCGAGGAAGGTGGCGAGGCCGCCGATCTCGTCCGGCCGGGCCATGCGGCCGAACGGCACCGACTTGCCGACCACCCGCTTCTTCTCGCCGAGCGGCAGATTCTCGTATTTGGCGAACATCGCGTCGACGTGCGCCCAGTGCTCGTTGTCGACCACGCCCGGCGCGATGGCGTTGACGTTGATGCCATGCTTGATCAGGTCGAGCCCGGCGCTCTGGGTCAGGCTGATCACCGCGGCCTTTGACGAGCAGTAGATGGCGACCAGCGCTTCGCCGCGCCGCCCGGCCTGCGAGGCGAAGTTGATGATCTTGCCGCCGTGGCCCTGCGCGATCATCTGTTTCGCCGCCGCCTGCAGCATGAACAAGAGGCCCTCGACATTGACCGCGTAGACGCGGCGGTAGCTTTCGCGGGTGATCTCGACGATCGGCGCGAGGTCGAACAGCCCGGCGTTGTTGACGAGGATGTCCAGGCGGCCGAAATGCGCCACCGTCGCGGCGATGGTGGCGTCGATCGACTCCTGCCGGGTGATGTCGAACTCGAGGCCGAGGGCGTTGGGCCCGAGCGCGGCCGCGGCCGCCTTCGCGCCGTCCTCGTTGATGTCGGCGATGACCACCTTGGCGCCTTCCGCGACGTAGCGATCCGCGATCGCCCGGCCGATGCCGCGCGCTGCGCCGGTGATGATGGCGACTTTGTCGGTGATCTTCATTGTTATCTCCTCGATACGCTATGGATCCGTCCACGCGGCCGCCTCGGCCCGCGCCGTTGCGACGCCCGCGCCGCCGTTCGTCCGGTCAGGGCGGCGTGATCGTTCCGTCGGGGTCCCAGAGGTCTTCCCAGCTCTGGCCGTCCTTCCACAGGAACACCTGCCCCTTGATTAGCCGGCAATTGCGGTCGACGCCGGCGATTGCGCGCATCTCGTCGTCGCTCAGCGGGTCTTCGGCGGCGGCGCGCAGGTTGGCGGCGTAGTTGCGCGGGTTGACCGAGAACGGGATCGGCGTCTGGCCGCGCTGGACCGCCCATTTGACGCACACCGCCGCCGGATGGACGCCGTGCGCCTCGGCGATGGCGAGGATGACCGGATCCTCGAGCGGCGAGGTGTCCTCGGGCGTGCGGTCGCGCTCCGGGCGCCCGGGCGAACCGAGCGGGCAATAGCCGATCGGCGCGATCCCGTTGGCGACGACGAAGTCGAACAGCGCCGGCTGCTGGAAGTGGGGGTGAAGCTCCATCTCGTTCGCCGCCGGCTTGATCCGCGCGTCCCGCAGCAGCAGCGCGAGCTTGGGCACGGTCATGTTGGAGGCGCCGATGTGACGGACGAGCCCCTGGTCGACCAGCGCCTCCATCGCACGCCAGGTCTTCATGTACTCGGCGTGGATGTAGGGCTTGGCGTCCGGGCTGCGCGCGCTCACGTCGCAGCCCGGCGGGTGGAAGTTCGGGAACGGCCAGTGGACGAGGTAGAGATCGAGATAGTCGAGGCGCAGGTCGGCGAGCGAGGCCCGGCAGGACGCGATCACGGCGTCCGGCGCGTGCCTGTCGTTCCACACTTTGGAGGTGATCCAGAGCTCCTCGCGCGCGACGCCGCCGCGCATGATCGCCTCCAGCGATGCGCCGACGGCGGCCTCGTTGCCGTAGACCGAGGCGCAGTCGACATGCCGGTAGCCGATCTCGACCGCCCCCCGGACCGCCGCGGCGACGTCGGCGGCCGAGACGGAGTCGGAGCCGAAGGTTCCGAGCCCGATCGCGGGCATGGTCGCGCCGGTGTAGAGCCGTCTTTGCGGGATCGACGCCGGATCGATCGGGCTCTGTCCTGTCTCTGTGACGACGCTCATGTCGGGCCTCCGGCTCTGGCGCTCAGCGCTTCCGCGTGCGCAAGGTGTCGAAATAGACGACGATGATGATCAGGAAGCCGGTGATGATCCGCTGCCAGAACGGGTTCAGATTCAAGAGGTTCGCGCCGTTGTTGATCGTCGTCAGGATGAACGAGCCGATCAGCGGCCCGTGCACCGAGCCGACCGCGCCGAACAGGCTCGTGCCGCCGATCACCGACGAAGCGATCGCCTGAAGCTCCCAGCCTTCGGCCTGGGTCGGGTTGCCGATGCCGATCCGCATGGCCAGCAGGATGCCGACGAAGGCGGCGCAGAACGACGAGACGACGTAGGCGAGATAGGTGATCGCGGCGACGTTGACGCCGGAGAGGCGGGCGGCCTCCTTGTTCGAGCCGATCGCGAACAAATAGCGGCCCCAGCGGCTCTGGTCGAGCAGGATGTAGGCGGGGATCGCCACCACGATCACCATCCAGAACAGCATCGGGATCTGGAACCACGTCCCGTCCGTCCATGGGAATCCGAGGAAGCTCGCGCGCGAGAAGCCGGTGAAGGCGGTGTTGGTGATCGAGATCGTCGCGCCGTTGGTGATCAGGAGGCCGATGCCGCGCAGCGCGTACATCGTGGCAAGCGTCATGATGAAGGGGGGCAGGCCCATCTGCACCACGCCGAAGGCGTGGAACAGGCCGATGACGACGCCGATGGCGAGCGAGATCGTGATCGCGCCGGCGATGGTCGAGGCGACGCCGAGATCGTGGGTCAGGAGCCACGCCACCGCCATCGAGACGAAGCCGGCGACCGCCCCGACCGAAAGGTCGATGCCGCCGGTGATGATGGCGAAGGTCTCGCCGATCGCCAGGATCGCGATCATCGCGCCCTGGCGCAACAGGTTCGACATGTTGTTCGACGTCCAGAAGGTCGTCGTCTCGAGCGAGAGCGCGAGCCACATCACGAGCAGGAGGCCGAGCAGGGTCAGCCCGAGCAGCAGGTCCAGCCGGCGCCCGCGCTGGCCTTCCGAGGCGGTGGTGGTCTGGTCTGTCATGGCTTTTCTCGATGCCCCCCGCGGCTTAAACGCCGATCGCTTCGGTCAGGATGGTTTCGTGGGTCGCGTCCTTGTGGCCGTGGGTCGCCACCAGCCGGCCCGCCCGGAAGACGTGCAGGGTGTCGGCGAGTTCGTAGACCTCCGGCAGATAGGACGAAATCATGATGATGCCCGCGCCCTGTCTCAGCAGCGATCCGAGCAGCCGGTAGATCTCCGCCTTGGTGCCGACGTCGACGCCGACCGTCGGCTCGTCGAAGATGAAGAGCTTGGCGCCGTGATTGAGCCACTTGCCGATCACGACCTTCTGCTGGTTTCCGCCCGAGAGGCTCGAGACCGGAGCGGCGCGCGAGGCCGTCTTGATCTGCACGTCGCGGATCTGCTTGTCGGCCGAGACCGCTTCGCGCGTGAGATTGATCAGCGGGCCGATGCTCAGGCGCTTGAAGATCGGCAGGTTGATGTTGAGGCCGACGCCGAGGTTGAGGCAGAGCCCCTGGTCGCGCCGGCTCTCCGGCGACAGCGCGATGCCGAGGTCCATCGCCCGCCGCTCGCTGCGGATCGAGACCGGCTCGCCGCGCCACACGATGCGTCCGCCGGTCGCGGGCCGGCGGCCGAACACGCTCTGGACGAACTCGCTGCGACCGGCGCCGACGAGGCCGTAGAGACCGACGATCTCGCCCTCTCGAACCGTGACGGAAACGTCGCGGAAACCGGGGCCGGTGAGGGCCTCGGTGGTCAGGATCGTGGCGCCGATCGGAACCGTGTCCTTGATGTAGATCTGCTCGATCTTGCGGTTGATCATCAGCGCGATCAGGTCGGCTTCGTTCGTCTCGGCGACCTTGCGGGTCCCCACCAACGCGCCGTCGCGCAGCACCGACACCCGGTCGCACAGCTCGAACACCTCCTCGAGGCGATGGCTGATGTAGACGATGGTGACGCCGCGCTGCTTGAGGCGGCGGATCAGCTTGAAGAGGGCGGCGGCCTCCTGCCGGGTGAGATAGGCGGTCGGCTCGTCGAAGATCAGAAATTTCGCGCCGCGCCGCTCGGCGCGCGCGGTCGCCACCAGTTGCTGCTGGCCGATGGTGAGGGAGGAGAGCACGGCGCCCGCGGGCAGGGTGAAGCCGAGTTCGTCGAGAAGCTTCTGCGCGTCGCGCGTCATGCGCCGCTTGTCGAGCAGGCCCGCGCGCATCTCCTCGTCGCCCAGGAAGATGTTGGCCGCGACCGTCAGGTGCGGGCAGAGCACCACCTCCTGGTGGACGGCGTTGATGCCGAGGCGGATCGATTCGTGCGGGCTCGCGAGCGGCACCGACTTGCCCTGCCAGGCGATGTCGCCCGAGGTGCGGGGATGGACGGCGGTCAGGACCTTGATCAGGGTCGACTTGCCGGCGCCGTTCTCGCCGACGATGGCGTGGATCTCGCCTTCCTCGAAGGCCAGGTCGACGGACTTCAGTGCGTGCGTGCCGCTGAAGCGCTTGTCGAGCTTGTCGAGGACCAGGATGGGCGGCCGCGGGGAGCCGGCGACGGCCTCGGGGGATGTCATGTCTGGCGTCCGGACTTCGATCGGGTGGGGCTTCGGGGCGGACTGGCGCGCCGGCCGTCGCCGGCCGGCGCGCCCGCCGTCAGATCACTTCGGCGGAAAGAGGAGCTTGTGCTCCTTGTCGTTGTCCATGTTCGCCTTGGTGACGAGGTTGGCGCCGGTGTCGACGTTGGCCGGCAGCTTCTCGCCCTTGGAGGCGGCGAGCCCGCTCTTCACCCCGTCGTAGCCCATGCGATAGGGGTCCTGCAGCAGCAGGCCGGCGATCGTGCCGTCCTTGAGATAGCCGACCAGCTTGTCGTCGGCGTCGAAGCAGACGAGCTTGATGGCGTCTCCCTTCTTGTTCTCCGCGATCGCCTGGCTCGCGCCCTCGCACTGGATGAGATTGTCGGCGAACACGCCGCGCAGGTCGGGAATGGCGGTGATGAGGTCGGTCATGATGTTGAGGCCGGTGGTGGCGTTGCCGTCCGAGACCTTGTCGGCGACGAGCTGAAGGCCCGGATACTTCTCGGCGAGCTCTTCCTTGTAGCCCTTGTTGCGCGCTTCCAGCGAGCCGACGCCGGGCAGGTGGGTGATCAGCGCGACCTTGCCCTCGGCCTTGCCGTACTTGGCCTTGATCGCCTCCGCCATGCCGTCGGCGGCGATGCGGCCGCCCTTCTCGTTGTCGGTGGTCAGGAACGAGGTGAAGGCTTTCGAATCGGCCGACGAGTCGATGCCGATGATCGGCACGCTCTTGGCGGCTTCGTCGATCGGCGCGCCGAGCGCCTTGAACTGGGTCGGGGCGATGACGACGGCGGCCGGCTTGCCGGCGACCGCGTTCTCGAGCACGGTGATCTGGCCGTTGATGTCGGATTCCGACTGGGCGCCGAGCTCCGGCACGTTGACGTTGAGGTCCTTGGCGGCCTGACGGGCGCCGGCGAACACGATTTGCCAATATGGAGATGTCGTATCCTTGACGATGACCGGAATCGTCGGCTTGTCTGCGGCGTGAGCCGGCAGGCTCAGTGCGGCCGCCGAGAGCAACGCGGCGGCGATCAGTGACGTCTTCATGGTTGTTCTCCTTTGGAGCGCCAGCGGCGCTGTCTTTTGCCGCGATCCCGTTTCCTCGCCGTCCCTGTTCAGCCCTTCCATGCGGCGGCTGAAATTTGGTTCTTCCACGACGACCCCAAGGCGCCGGTTGACCGCGTTCATGCGCCCATCCGCTGTTCGGACTTCTTCATGCGCAAATATCTATTGTAACAGGGGATCAAAAATGTCAATCCTACGTTTCAGAATTTTTTTACGAACGTAAAGGTGTGGGACGAGAATGAACGGCCCGGATCCACCCCGCGTCCGAACGATGGAAGATTTCTCTGCGGCGAGCGGCATTTCGCGGCCGACGCTGTCGCGCTATTTCAACGATCCGCAGAGCGTGCGCCAGGCGTCGCGGGTCAAGATCGAAGACGCGATGGAGCGCTTCGGCTACCGGCCCAATCTGTTCGCCCTGAACTTCAATCGCCGCAATCCGAAGACGCTCGGGATCGTGGTGCCGTCGCTGACCGATCCGTTCTATGCCAGTCTCGTGCAGCGGATCGAGCGGCAGGCGCTGTCGGCGGGCTATTGGACGATCGTTCAGAACAGCCAGGGCGACCCGGACCTCGAGGCGGTGTCGGTGGCGACCCTGATGTCGCTGAAGCTCGCCGGGGTGATCGCGATTCCGCTCGGCCATTCCTCGCGCGAAAGTCTCTACCGGCAGATGGTCGGCGACATGCCGGTCGTTTTCCTCGACGCGCGGTCGGATGCGGAAGGGACGTTCGTCGGCACCGACAACCGGCAAAGCATTGGCCTGATGGTCGACTACCTGCTCCGGTCGGGACCGCCTCCGAGCTACTTCGACATGCCGGACGTCAACCAGAACGCGCGCGAACGGCGCGAGGCCTACGAGGCGGCGATGCTGGAGCGCGGCGCCGAGCCGAAAATCATTTCCGTTCCGACGCACGACTGGGATTTCGAGCGGATCGCCTTCGACGAGGCGCATCGCCTGTTCGAGACCGGCGAGCCCATCGGCGAGACGATCCTGTGCGCCAACGATCGGATCGCCTTCGGCGTCATGGCCGCGGCGTGCCAGGCGGGCGTGCGGCTCGGCAGGGCCGCGGGCCTGCGGGTCGCGGGGCACGACGACCATCCGCTGAGCCAGTACGCCTGTCCGTCGTTGACGACGGTCGCGCAGGACGTGGAGCGCCTGGCGACGATCAGCCTCGAATCCCTGATGCAGGGCGTGGCCGACGGCGCAAACCTCAGCTCGACCCGGCTGATCGAGGCCAGGCTGATCATGCGCGCTTCGGCCTAATTAGGGCGAGGCCCGCCCGTCGCGCCCGCTCAGCCGGCGGCTGGCCCGGCGACGAGTCCGCCGTCCTCCTTCTCGCCGCTCGCCACGATCCGCAGCGCCGCGTCCGGCAAGGGCCGCTGCAGTGCGAGCGCCTTCGCCGGGTCGGCCATCAGCCAGAGGCGGATCTCCTCCGGCGTCGTCAGGATCACCGGCATGGCCTTCGGGTGGATCGGCGCGACGACCGCGTTGGCGTCGGTGGTCAGGAACCCGAACAGCTCGTGCTCGCCCTCGACCGGCGCGCTCTTGGGCCCGCGCGCGCCGCGCCAGGGCGTCCAGATCCCGGCGAAGGCGAACAGCGGCCGCTGCTCGTCGAGCGCGAACCACTTCGGCGTCTTGCGCGGCTTGGTGTCCGCGTATTCGCAGAACGATGTCGCCGGCACGACGCAGCGGCTCGCCTGACCGAGCCATCGCCGCCAGTGCGGGCTCTTGACGTTGCGGATGTTGGTGATCGGCGCGCCGCCGAACTGCGGCGGCCCCGGCATGCCCCAGCGCGCCATGACGAGTTCGCGCCCGCCGTCGGCGCCGACGCGCACGATCGGCGCCATCTGGTCGGGGAAGATCGCCGGCAGCGGCGGAAGGTTGCCCGTGCGGTCGTGCTCGACCGCAAAGAGATCCCGGATCGCCGACTGGCCCTTGGTGACGCTGTAGAGATTGCACATCCGCCGACTATTGCGCCCGCCCGGGCCTTCGGCAAAGGGGCGCGCCCGGCGTTGTCCACGGGTCTTCCGACCCGTTGCGGGAACGAAGTCCGAAAGCCGATGTTGAGCAGCCGGCCCCCGATCGAGTTCCCGTCATGTCGCGCAGTGTCAAGCGTCCGGCGCCCGAGGCGATGCGGCGCGCAAGCGAGGACGAAGCGCCGCTTCCCGACTGGATCGCGCCTCAACTCTGCCAGCTCGTCGACGCGGCGCCGTCGGGGCCGCAGTGGCTGCACGAGATCAAGCTCGACGGATACCGCATGGCCGCGCGCATGGAGGGCGGCCGGGCGCGCTTGCTGACCCGGACCGGCCTCGACTGGAGCGAGAAATATCCGGGCGTCGTGGCCGCCCTCGCCCGTGTCGGGGCGAAGCGCGCCTATCTCGACGGCGAATTGTGCGGGATCGGCGCCGACGGCTTGCCGAGCTTTTCGCAGACCCAGGCGGCGAGCGACGGCGCGCGCGGCGTGTCGCTCGTGTATTACGCCTTCGATTGCCTGCACCTCGACGGCCGGGACACCGCCGGCCTGCCGCTCGTCGAGCGCAAGGCGCTGTTGGCGCCGCTGGTCGCCGACGTCGCCGGCCTTCAGTTCAACGGGCACGAGACCGGCGACGGCGAGCTCATCCGCAAGCACGCCGGCGCGCTCGGGTTCGAGGGCGTCGTCTCCAAGACCGTCGACGCGCCCTATGCGCCCGGCAATCGCGGTCTCTGGCGCAAGTCGAAGTGTCTCAATCGCCAGGAATTCGTGATCGTGGGCTGGACCGATCCGGAAGGGTCGAGACCTTGCCTCGGCGCGCTGCTGCTCGGCTTTTTCACCGAAGAGGGCCGGCTCGCCTACGCCGGCCGCGTCGGCGCCGGCATGCCGGACACAGTCCTCGCCGATCTGCGCCGCCGCCTGGAGCCGCTGGCGCGCACGATCTCGCCCCTGAGCGCGCCGCCGCCGCGCAAGACTCGTTTCGGCTCGCCGCTCGTGCTCTCGCGCGTGCACTGGGTCGAGCCGCAACTCGTTGCCGAGGTCACCTATCTGACCTGGACCGGGGATGGGCTCTTGCGCCAAACGGTCTTTGTCGGGCTGCGCGCCGACAAGCCCGCGCGAGACGTCGGGCGCGATTCCTAGCGCGCACTGCCCGGGACCGCCGCCCGTGCGGCCGTCCCGGGGCCGGAAGTCGAAGTCGTCAGAGCGGGCTATGCCCCGCCGCCGTCGCCGGGTTCAGGGGCGGCGCGCCGGTCGAGCGCGCCAGGAACTGTTCGGTCACCGCCTCGATCCGGCTGTCGAGCCATGCCGCCATCGCCTGCTCCTCGGCGCAGGACTGGCGCAGGGGACCGACGGCCTCGGTCGCGCCCGCCCGCCCGGCGAGGTCGATCAGCGACTTGTAGGCGGCGATCTCGTAGTTCTCGAACGCGACGCTGGCGAAGGCGTTCTTGAGAACCTCGTCGCTCGCCGGCATGTGCGCCGCCGCGGCGAGATTGCCGACGAAGGCCATCGCCGTGTCCTTGAAGGTCGACGTCGTCTCGTCGATCGACCGCAGCAGGATCTCGAGGCGTTCCTGCTGGGTCCTGGTCTCGTGGAGGTGCTCCTGCATCCGGGCCTGCAAATCCGGGTACGCGTCGAGGCGTTCGATCTGGCGCTTGAGCAATTCCTCGGCCTGGGTCTCCATCGCGTGGGCGTTGCGGAGCCCGGTCGCGTAGAGCGAGGCGATGGTCTCCGTGGCGTCGGTGCGATCCGTCATGCGTCCAACTCCGTTGCTGTCGGCGGCGGCGCCGCCGGTCGCCGGACCAACCGGCTCTGTCGGTCTTTGTTCCGCCTGCGCCCGGGGCCCCGGACGGGCCGTCGGAACGCCTGCACCGCCCTTCGGGCGCCTCGCGACGACGGCGGCGAGGAGGTCCGCGCGGGGACCGCGGCGCAGGATTGTTGACGACCGCCGCGGCGCCGTGGCGCGCGGCGCCTTGGCGCATTTCCTTAACGGGTTCAGCGGAGTATCCCATTCCTCGCAGGGTTCGCGAGACAGGGTCGGCCAGGTCTCCGACCCCGGCGTAGCGCTCTTGGCGCGATGGAGCGATCGATGCAGTACCGGGTGCAATTTCTCGACCGTCTGGACAACGTCATTCGCGAAGTGCGCGCCGACGGCAAGAGCGCCGGCTTCCCGCTCCTGGCGCCGCCGCCGCTGCACGCCGCCCGCGTGCGCGTGATCTATCCGTCCGGCTACGTTTCGATTTCGCCGATCTCGCCGACCGCCGCCTGAACGCCCGGCGGACCGATGGGGCGCGTCACGTCGACTTCGGGGTTCGTGAAGGGCCGGACAGACGCATCCGCTAAGGGTGGTCGGCCGGGGCGCGCAGGACGAGCCCCTCGTCCGCCCGCAGGCGGATCGCCGCGCGAGGCGGGGCGGGATCGTCGAGCCGGGTCGACAGCAGCACGTCGCAAGCCGAGGCGCCGACCGGCAGCGACGTCGCCCGCCCGGTCAGGTTGAGCGCGACGACCACGCGCTCGCCGCCGAGCCGGCGTTCGTAGACGAGCGCGGCGCCGGTCGCGGCCAGCAGTCTGACGTCGCCGAGCGACAGCGCCGCGCTGGCGCGGCGGAGCCGGATCAGCGCCCGGTAGAGCGACAGCATCGATCGCGGATCGCCGGCCTCAGCGGCGACGTTGCGCGTCGCGGCGTCAGCGGCGAGGGGAAGCCAGGGCCGCCCCGAGGTGAAGCCGCCGTTCGGTTCGCCGCTCCAGGGCATCGGCGTGCGCACGGGATCGCGCCCGAGACCGAATCCCGGGAGGTTTTTCTCGTACGGGTCCTGCACCAGGTCCGGCGGAATCGGCGTGTCCAGCATGCCGATCTCCTCGCCCTGATAGATCGTCGGCGTGCCTCGCAGCGTGAGCAGCAACATCGCCGCGACCCGCGCCTGCGCCGGGCCGATCCGGCTCGCGACGCGCGACCGGTCGTGGTTGCCGAGCACCCAGTTCGGCCACGCGCCCGCCGGCAGCGCCGCCTCGTAGGTCTCGATCAGGGCCGCGAGCGCCGCGGGCTTCCAGTCGGTCGAGATCAGGTGGAAGTTGAAAGGCAGGTGGAAGCCGGTCAGGTCCGCGCCGTAATAGGCCATCAGCCGGTCGATCGGCAGATAGGCCTCGCCGATCATGACGCGATCCGGGTAGGCGTCGGCGATCTGCCGCATCGCCTGGATCGAGGCGTGCACGCCCGGCTGATCGATCGTGCGGGTTTGCAGCCAGCGATCGTTCGGCGGCATGCCCGGCCGCCAGTCGGGATTGGGCGGGTTGTCGCGGCCCTCTTCGTCCTCGTGCAGGTGGTGGATGGCGTCGACCCGGAATCCGTCGACGCCGCGATCGAACCAGAAGCGCAGCACGTCGGTCATCGCCGCCTCGACCTCGGGATTGCGCCAGTCGAGGTCGGGCTGCTCCGTGAGATACGCGTGGTAATAGGATTGGCCGGTCGCCGCGTCGAAGGTCCAGGCCGGGCCGCCGAATTCGCTCTGCCAGTTGTTGGGCGGGGAGCCGTCGGGCTTGGGGTCGCGCCAGACGTACCAGCCCCGCTTGGGCGCGCTTTTCGAGGCGCGGCTCTCCTGAAACCAGGGATGCTGGTCGGAGGTGTGATTCGGCACGAAGTCGAGGATGACCCTGAGGCCGCGAGCGTGCGCGGCCTCGAGCAGCGCGTCGAAATCGGCGAGCGTGCCGAACAGCGGATCGATGGCGCAATAGTCGCTGACGTCATAGCCGAAGTCGCGCATCGGCGAGGGGAAGATCGGCGAGATCCAGACCGCGTCGACGCCGAGGCGCACGAGGTGGTCGAGCCGCTGCGCAATCCCGGCGAGATCGCCGACGCCGTCGCCGTCCGAATCCTGGAACGACCGCGGATAGACCTGGTAGATCACTGCGCTTCGCCACCAGGCGATTTCTGTCATGGTCGCTCCGGCTTCGGGCTCGGACGGGCCCGGGCGTCCCGAGCCGTTCGAAAGCGGGGGGCAGGCCGAGGTTAGCGGAACGCTCGCCGTTCACCAAGCCGGCTCGGCGCTCGCCGCGCGGAAGCGACGGGATCACGCCGGCGATTCCTCCGGACTGAGCTCCTCGAGGCTGCGCCCCTTCGTCTCCGGCAGCAGCGTCAGCGTCACGAGCGCGCCGAACACGCTGACCGCGGCGGCCGCGGCTTCCGCGGCGATCAGGCCGCCCCACGCCATCAGGATCGGGAACAGGAACACGCCGAAGAAGCCGCCGAGCTTGCCGGCGGCGGCGGCGACGCCGTGCCCGGTGGTGCGCGCCCGGACGGGGAAGATCTCCGCGGGATAGACGAACGTGGTCGAGTTCGGCCCGAACTCGGTGAAGAAGTAGCTGACGCCGTAGATGATCAGGAACGGCAGCACGAGGTGCTCGACGTCGGGGATGAGCGCAATCGCCCCGAAGGTGATCGCCATCATGACGAAGCCGACGATCTGGATCGACTTGCGGCCGATTCTGTCCATCGTCGCCGCGGCGAGGAGATAGCCCGGCGCGGCGGCGACGGCGAAGATCGCGAGCTGGGTCAGGGTGTGATTGAGCAGGCTCTTGTCCGGGCTGATCGCCGCCAGCACCATCGGGCTCGACACCGTGTTGCCGTAGTAGGCGAAGTCCATGAAAGCCCAGGCGAGACTGGCGCCGACCAGCCGGCTGAGAAACACCGGGTTGCGCGTCAGGGTGGCGAAGCCGCTCCAGAACGGCTCCCGACCCCTCGGCGCCGGCCCGGCCGCGGCGCCTTCGGGCCTCCGCCCCTCGACCTGCCCCAGCACGTGCGCGGCGGCTTCGCCGAACGCCTCGTGCTGTCCGGTGGCGAGAAGGTAGCGCGGCGTCTCGGCCATCTGGCGGCGCAACTGGAACACCGCCATCGCCGGAATCGCGCCGAAGGCGAGCAGCAGCCGCCAGATCGTGTCGTGGGAAAGATGCGTCGTCAGCAGCCCGGCCGCGAGCAGCGGCCCGAGCACGAGGCCCGCCGCCTGCATGGTGAAGACGAGCGTCACCATCATGCCGCGCGTCTTGCGGCTCGCGTATTCGCTCATGATGGTGGAGCTCACCGGATAATCGCCGCCGATGCCGAGGCCGAGGATGATGCGAAACACGATCAGCCACCAGATGCTCGGCGACAGCGCCGAGGCGACCGAGCCGATCGCCAGCACCAGGACCTCGTATCCATAGATCCGCTTGCGCCCGAGCATGTCGGCGATGCGGCCGAACAACACCGCGCCGACCGCCGACGCGATCAGCGCCGTGGACGCGACCAGGCCTTCCTCGGTCGGCGTGATCGACCACTGCTCCTTCAGGAGCGCCATCACGACGCCGATGATGAACAGGTCGTAGGCGTCGGTGAGGAAGCCCATGCCCGAGATGAACATGATCTTCCAGTGCAGGCGGTTGAGCTTCGCCTCGTCCATGCGGTCGAGGACGCTCGAACCGGCGGATGTGGTGACGGCCATGGCGCGATCCGGGTTGAAGGAGGTCCCCCGTCCGAACGAACCAGCGACCTGTCGTCATGGTTCCGTCATCAACGAATTGTTCGCGTCGGCGCGACGGTCGCCGCGATCACCGCCACATCGACGCGGTCGGAGATCGGGTATTGCGGAGGCGCGCGGTCGCGGCGGAACGATCCGTTACAATGCCTTCGCATCCGGCGGATAGAGCCGGAGTTTGGATGATTTGCCTCGCCTGAAGGGAGTTCCGATGACCGACGCCGAGCCGCGGCGCCAGCCCGCCCGGTCAGAGACCGGCGATCCGCTGCTGTTGACTCCGGGGCCGCTGACGACCTCGAAGTCGGTGAAGCAGGCGATGGTTCACGATCTCGGTTCGCGCGACGAGGCGTTCGTCGCGCTCAACCGGCAGGCGCTGGAGCGTCTTCCGGAGATCGTGCACGGCGAGGGGCGTTACGTCGCCGTGCCGATGCAAGGGTCGGGCACCTTCGCGGTCGAAGCGATGCTGACCACATTCACGCCGAGGGACGGCGTGGTCCTCGTGCTCGTCAACGGCGCCTACGGCCAGCGGGCCAGGCGCATCCTCGACATCGCCCGGCGCGCGGCGATCGTGCACGAGACGGCGGAGGACACGCCGCCGGACCTCGCCGAGGTCGAGCGCATTCTGGTCGCGACGCCGGCGGTCACGCATGTCTTCGCCGTCCATTGCGAGACCACCAGCGGCATTCTCAATCCGATCGAGGCGATCGCCGCGATCGTGGCGCGACAGGGCAGACGGCTGCTGATCGACGCCATGAGCGCCTTCGGCGCGCTGCCGCTCGATTCGCGCACGACTCCGTTCGACGCCGTCGCAGCCTCCGCCAACAAGTGCCTCGAAGGCGTGCCAGGGCTCGGATTCGTCGTCTGCCGGCGCGAAGCGCTCGCCGAGACCGAGGGACGCGCGACGACGCTGACGCTCGATCTCCACGACCAGCACCGGGCGCTGGAAAAGACCGGGCAATATCGCTTCACCCCGCCGATCCATGTCATCGTCGCCTTCCATCAGGCGCTCGAGGAATTTTCCCACGAGGGCGGCGTCCCCGGCCGCGGCGGCCGCTACGCCGGCAACGCGCGCGTCCTGATCGAGGGCATGCGCGCGCTCGGCTTCAGAACGCTGCTGCCCGACGCCCTGCAGGCGCCGATCATCGTCACCTTCCGCACGCCGGACCACCCGAATTTCGTCTTCCAGCGCTTCTACGACGGGTTGAAGGCGCGCGGCTACGTCATCTATCCGGGCAAGCTGACCGTCGCCGATTCGTTCCGCATCGGCTGCATCGGCCGTCTTGACGCCGACCACATGCGCGGCGCGCTGGAGGCGGTGCGGGAGACTTTGGCCGAGATGGACGTCGACCTCACGCCCCGCTGAAGCCGCTCAGGCGTCGGCGGCGGCGAAGGCCGCGTCGAGGATGTCGAGGGCCCGGTCGAACTCGGCGTCGGTGATCGTCAGCGGCGGACACAGGGTCAGGACCTTGCCGCCGCCGACCTTGAAGCTGAGCCCCAGGGCGAGCGCCTCGTAGAGAATGCGATCGGCCCGGGCCGCCGCCGGGCGCCCGGCGTGGTCCTTCACCTCGACGCCGAAGAAGGCGCCGATGTGCCGGACGGCGGCGATCTCCGGGCGGCGCGCGGCGATGGCGTCCAGCCGGCGCCGGCCGGTCTCGCCGAGCGCTCGCGCCCGCGCGCACAGGCCCTCGCTCTCGATCACCGCGAGGGTCGCGAGCCCCGCGGCGCTGCCGAGCGGGCTCTTCTCGTGGGTGTAATGGCCGAGCGCGAGGTGGCCCGCGACGTCCAGGTCGCGGCGCACGACCAGCGCCGCCTGAGGCAGGACGCCGCCGCCGAGGCCCTTGCCGAGGGCGACCATGTCGGGCGTGCAGCCCATCTGCTCGAAGACGTAGACACTGCCGCAGCGCGCCAGCGCCGAGGGGATCTCGTCGAACACGAGCAGCGCGCCGTGGCGGACGCAAGCCTGCTTCACCTTGGCCCAGAAGCCCGGCGGCGGCGGCTCGACCGTCGTCCAGCGCACCGGCTCGGCGATCACGGCGGCGACGTCGCCCTGCACCTCGAGCACGTAGTCGATGTAGTCGGCGAGGCGGTCGGCGGCCCTGTCGTCGTCGCCGAAGAAGCGCCGGGCGAGGCCCGGCGGCGGCACGTGCTCGGCGCCGGGGAGGAGCGGGCCGGCCCCTTTTCGGAACAGCGCCTCGCCGCCGACCGAGATGGCGTCCAGATTGGCGCCGTGAAAGGCGTCCCACATCGAGATCGTCTTGTGGCGCCCGGTGGCGATGCGGGCGAGCTTCAGCGCCATGCCGATCGCCGCCGAACCCGACGGCGCCAGCAGAACCTTGCCGAGCGGCTCGGGCGCGAGGTCGCCGAGCTTCTGCGCGAAGGCGACCGCCTCCTCGCAGGTGAAGCGGCGCGGGCAGAAGGGCAGGCGGTCGAGCTGCGCCTTGATCGCCGCGACGACCGCCGGGTGGCCGTGGCCGAGCTGATGCACGCTGTTGCCGTGGAAGTCGAAGATCCTCCGCCCGCTGCGGGTGGTGAGAAACGCGCCCTCGGCCCCGGTCACCACGTCGAGGCACGGGCTCGACAGCGACTGGTGCAGGAAAACCTCGGCGTCGGCGTCGAGCACGGCGCGGGTGTCCGCGTCGAGGCCCTCGATCCAGCGGGCGCGCAGCGGCGAGGTGTTGACGTCGCCCTCGCTCGCGCCGCCGCTCATGGGATCGGCGCCGCTCAGGGCCGGTCTCCCCGCGCCAGCCGACCCTCGATCTCGTCCAGGATGTCGACGAGATCGGCGACGCTGTCGACGACATAATGGGCGCCGGCGCGGGTGAGCCTGGCGTAGGCGGCGGCGACGCGCGCCTCGTAGTCCTCCTCCGACAGCGCCTCCGTCTCCTCCTCGTCGAGGCCGAAGGCGTTGCCGGTCAGCGCCACGCCGACGCTCCAGGCGCCGGCGTTCAGCCCTTCCTCGATTCCCACCTCCGTGTCGTCGACCTTCACCACCCGCCAGGCCGGCCAGACCTCGAGATCGAGGAAGGTCCGGTACATCATCAGCGGCGTCGGCCGGCCGGCCGGGAGGTCGCCGGCGCAGACGAGATTGTCCGGCGTGTAGCCCTGCTCGGCGGCCAGCGGCAGCAGCGGCGCCATGATCTCGCGGGTGTAGCCGGTGGTCGAGCCGATCTTCAGGCCGAGGGCGCGCAGGCGGGCGATGGTTTCGGCCGTTCCGGGGATCAGGTCGGCATAGTCGGCGACCACTTCGACGTTGAGCGGCACGAACACCCGGTAGATCTCGTCGATGTCGGTTTCGCCGGGCGCGTGGCCGTGGACCGTCTCCCACAGCGCCGCGATGCGCGGCAGGCGGATGACGGCGGCGATGTGGTCGCGCTTGGGCCTGCCCATCGGGCCGCGGGCCTCGGCGATGGTGATGTCGACGCCGAACCTGGCGAAGGCGCGCTGGAACACGCCCATGGGGGCCTTCGAGCCGTAGTCGACCACGGTTCCCGCCCAGTCGAGGACGACGGCGTTCAGATGCTTGTAGGTCATTCAGGCGTTCCCATAAAGTTCGTCGAGGGTTTCTTCGGCGATGGCGAAGGCGGTCGAAGCGCCGGTTCCGCTGGTGACGATGACGAGGCGGATGTCCGGCGCCGGGCTCAGGCGCGCCATCGGTCTGTCGGGGAGCGAGGCGTAGGTCCCCGCCCACCGCTCCACGACCCGCGCGCCCGGCAGTCGCAGGACGGCGTGGAGTTCGTCGAGGATGAGATCGTCGACCGCGGCGGAGGAGAAGGGCGAGGGACTCGACCCGTAATGGTGGCTGTCGCCGACGACGAGGCCGCCGTCGCTTCCCTGCACGGCGATCAGATGCACGCCGTTGGCCAGCGCCTCCGGCTGCTCGGCGGCGAGCCGCGCCCGCAGCGCTTCGGCTTGCGGCAGTTCGGCGTAGCCGAGATAGCGCACCAGGGACTGGTCGGACATGATCGCCGCGGGCAGGCGGAAAGCGGGGTCGGCGGGCATGACCTTGAGCATCTGCAAGCGGCAGCGCCCGACGCCGAGCGCGGCGATCGCGTCGGGAAAGAGCGAGACGAGATCGTCTCCGGGGCACACGACGATGCGCTCCGCCATGAGCGGGCCCTGCGTCGTCGACGCCTTGCCCGGCTCCACGGCGGTCACGACGCAGCGGCGGCGAAAGGCGACGCCCTTCGCCTCTTCCAGCCAGCGGGCGAGCCTCGGCACGGCGTCGCGGCTTTCCACCCGGCGCTCGTGCGGGCTCACCAGCGACCCGGCCAGAGTCCGGGGCGCGAGGACGTCGCCGTAGCGCCGCCGCGTTTCCTCGGCGGAGAGGAGCGCGCAGTCCGCGCCCATTTCCGTGGCGCGAAAGGCTTCGAGCACCGCCATGGCTTCCGGCCGCCGCGCGACCACGACCAGGCCTTCCTGCTCGATGCGAATGCCGGCCTGCGGCGCCGCCTCGAGCCACACGTCCCGGGAGCGTCTGGCGCGCCGCCAGGTGTCGCCGGCCTGCTGGCCGGTGACGGTCACGAATCCGAAATTGCGCACCGAGGCGCCCGACGCCTCGGGGTCGCGATCCGCCACCACGACCCTGAGGCCGCGGCGCGCGGCGGCGAGGGCATGGGCGAGGCCGACGATGCCGGCCCCGACCACGATCAGGTCGAAACGATCCGTCATCGGGCGCGCCACGCCTGCGTGCTGGCGAGGACGCGCGTCAGGACGGCGTGGACGCCGCGCGCCGCGAGGTTGGTGTAGAAGATCAGCATGCACATCGCCGCCGCTGGCTGGATCTGGCCGGCGTCGTCCATGTTGAGCGCCGCGACCGCGGCCAAGGTCGTCGTCGGCGCATAGAGGAACACCACCGCCGACACGGTGGTCAGGGCGTTGACGAAATAGTAGGCCGCGATGTCCAGGCCGGTGGGCAGGCACACCGGCAGGGTCACGCGGGTGAACATGCGCGTCACCGGCTGTTTCAGCGACGCGGCCACCGCCTCGAACTCCCGGTCCATGGCCTTGAGCGCGGTCAGCGCCGTCAGATGCGAGACAGTGTAGAAGTGGGTGATGGTGGAGACCACCAGGATCGCCATCGTCCCGTACAGGAAATTGAACGGATTTGACCTGTCGTTGAAGAAGAAGATATAGGAGAGGCCGAGCACGAGGCCCGGGATGGCCATCGGCAGCATCGCCAGGAAGTGCAGGCCGGTGCGCGCGGCGACAAAGCCTCGCCCCTTCTCCACGATATAGCCGCCCACCAGCACCACCAGCGTGCCGATGATCGCCGTGTAGAGGGCGAGTTGCAGCGAATTGAAGTAGGAGCCCCAACCGCCGCCGTCGACGCCTTCGAACGCGTAGTGCTGGAAGCTCAGCGACAGGTCGTAGGGCCAGAACTTCACCAGCGCGGCGAATTGCGAGACGCCGACGACGAGCAGCAACAGCCCCGCCACCACCGAGCAGAAGGCGAAGGCCGCCCAGTCCAGCGGCCGGTTGGGCTGCGGCGCGTAGGGGACCGCCCGCGCCGTCAGCAACGCCACCTGCCGCGCCGTGACGGTGCGGTCGACGAAGAAGGCCACCACCGCGGGGATCAGCAGAATCACCGACACGACCGCGCCCATGGCGAAATTCTGCTGGCCGACCACCTGCTTGTAGATGTCGACCGCGAGCATGTTGAAGTCGCCGCCGACGACCTTGGGAACGCCGAATTCGGTGATCGTCAGGGTGAACACGACGAACGCCGCGGAGATGAGCCCGTAGCGCGCTCCGGGAAGGGTCACGGTGAAGAAGGTGCGTCGAGGCGTCGTGCGCAGCACGCGCGCCGCCTCGTAGAGGCGCGCGTCGGACACGGCGAGCGCGGTCGAGATGATCAGGAAGGCGTGGGGAAAGGTGAAGAATACGCAGCCCGCGACGATGCCGCCCGCGCCGTAGATCCTGGCCCCGAACATCAGGTCCTTGAGCAGACCCTGATTGCCGAACAGGTAGACGAGCGAGATGCCGGCGAGCAGCGACGGCACCAGAATGGGGACCATGGCGATGGTCCGGAACAGCCCTTTCAGCGGCATCATGGTCCGGCTCAGCCCGTAGGCGAAGCCGAAGGCGAGCAGCACGACGATCGCCGTCGTGATCAGCGACACGGCCAGAGAGTTGGCGATCGACTGGGTGAGCGCCGGATTGCTGAAATAGGCGGCGTAGTTGGCGAGCGAGCGTTGGGTCCCGGCGCGCAGCACGAGGCGGCGCAGATCCTGCGCCGGAACCTCGGCCCATTGGCCGGCCTCGACCGGCTTTCCCGACAGATCGAGCCGGCCGTCGGCCGAGCCGCCGGAAAAGCGCATGCGCACGCTCTTCAGCGGCGCGCCGTCGAAGGCGCGCTTCGGGAACAGCTGGGCGGCGGTGAGCGAATTGGCGCGCCGCGCCTGGTCGACGTCCGACAGCAGGCCGAGCTTGCCCGCCACATCAGCGAGCGTGCCGACCGACGTCGGCCCCTGGCCTGTGTCGACCTGCATTTCCACCGCGGAATAGGCGAAGGCGCGCACCTCCGTCGATTTCCACAGCATGAACAGAATCGGCAGCGCGAGGCTCACCACCAGGTAGAGGCCGATGACCAGCGTGAACACCAGCATCAGCCTGTCGTCGCGCCCGACCTTGGCCCGGATCGCGGGGGCCCGGGCGATCGCCGCGGCGCCGAGGACGGCGTCAGACATGGTTCGCCCCGCTCATGAAGATGCGCAGACGGTCGGCGGGCAGGCACACGTCGATCCGCTTGCCAGGCTGGATCCCGAGCGCGCGCACCGACTCCTGCGAGGTCTGCGCCACCATCGGGCCGGAAGTGAAGTAGTTGAGACTGAGGCGGACTTCGGAGCCCAGGAATTCGGCGTCGCCGACCTCCACCTTCAGCGTGTTCGGCGCGTCCAGCCCGGCGCTCGGATGGGCGCCGAGGATGCGAACGTCCTCGGGGCGAATGGCGACGGTCACCTGGGCCCCCCTGGCCGGCGTGCGGCCGTCGACCGCGAGGCGCACGCCGCCCACCTGCACTTCGTTCTCGTGCGACACGGCGCCGTCGAAGAAGTTCATGGCGCCGACGAAATCGGCGACGAAGCGCGTGGCGGGGTCGTTGTAGATCTCGAGCGGGGTTCCGATCTGCTCGATCACCCCCATGTTCATGACCACGATGCGGTCGGCCATGGAGAGCGCCTCGTCCTGGTCGTGGGTGACCATGATCGTGGTGACGCCGAGGCGCGCCTGGAGCTGCTTCAATTCGTTGCGCAGGTGGATGCGCACCTTGGCGTCGAGCGCGCTCAGGGGCTCGTCGAGCAGGATCAGGCCCGGTCCCGGCGCGAGGGCGCGCGCGAGCGCGACGCGCTGCTGCTGGCCGCCGGAGATCTGCGAGGGGTACTTCTCCCCGTGTTCGGTGAGGCCGATGAGGGCGAGCAGCTCCTCGACCCGGGCGCTGACGTCGCCCCGGTTCATGCCGCGATTCTCGAGGCCGAAGGCGATGTTTCCGCGCACGGTGAGGTTGGGGAAGAGGGCGTAGGACTGGAACACGATGCCGAAGTCGCGCTCCTCCGGCGGCAGGGCGGAAATATCGCGCCCGCCCTGGGTGATGGTCCCCGAGGACTGGATGTCGAGACCGGCGATGGCGCGCAGGAGCGTGGTCTTGCCGCAGCCGGATGGCCCGAGGAAGCAGACGAACTCGCCCTCGCGCACCTCGAGGGAGACCCCCTTGAGCGCGAGAAAGGTCTTGAACCGCTTGGTGACGTTGGTCACGACGAGATAGGGCGGCCGCTCGGGGGCGGCGGCCGGCGCGAGAGCGATGTCGGCGGCGACAAGCGTCATGTCGGAAATCCTTCGCTCGCTGGAACAGCGGCCGGCGAACGGGGCGGCTCGCCGGACCTCGACCCTTTCGCTCCGGCGGCGGCCGGTCGCAGCCGCCCTGCGCCCCTTCAGTTTTTCGCTTCGCTCTTGGCGCCGAAGCGCTTCTGCCACGCGTCGAGAATGTCGGCGCGGTGCGCCGCGGCCCATTCGAAATCGTTCTTCGACAGCTTCGCCTTGATGTCGGTCGGCAGGTTCGGGATCGGCTCCTCGAACGCGGCGTTGCCGAGGATGGCGTAGTACTTGGCGTAGATCTTCATCGCGTCGTCGGAGACCGCCCAGTCGATCAGCTTCCTGGCGTCGTCTTCGTTGGGCGTCCCCTTGACGATCGCCGAGGCTTCGACGTCCCAGCCGACGCCCTCGCTCGGCACGACGACGACCACCGGCGCGCCCTGGCTCATCACCCGGGCGGCGCGGAATTCGAACGAGATGCCGATGGGATACTCGCCGGACGCGGCCAGCGTGCAGGGCTTCGAGCCCGAATGGGTGTAGGTCGCGATGTTCTGGTGCAGGGCCTCCATGTAGGCCCAGCCCTTCTCGTCGCCCATCATCTGCAGCCAGCTCGACACGTCGAGGAAGCCGGTGCCCGAGGAGGCCGGGTTCGGCATCACGATCAGGCCCTTGTACTCGGGCCTGGCGAGGTCCGCCCAGGTCTGCGGAATCGCCAGGTTGCGCTTCTTCATCTCGACCGTGTTGACGCACAGCGCTGCGGCCCAGGCGTTGGCGCCGACCCAGGTCGGCGGCGTGTCCCTGGAGACGAAGCGGGGATCGATCTTGTCGAGCCCCTTGGGGGCGTAGTGCTCGAGCATGCCCTCGTTGTCGAGCAGCTGCAGGGAGGTCGCGGCCGTGCCGAGGACGGCGTCCGCCTGGGGATTGTCCTTTTCCGCAAGGAGCTTGGCGGTGATGATGCCGGTCGAGTCGCGGACCCAGCGGATGTTGACGCCGGGATACCTGTCTTCGAAACTCTTTTTGTAGATCGGCAGAAGGTCCGCCTCGAGCGCCGTGTAGACGGTCAGGTCGTTCGCCAGCGCCGAGCTTGCAAGCAGGGAAAAGACGACAGCGGCGAGACCGCCCAGACGACTGATCATCCCGATTCTCATGAGCCGCATCCTTCCCACAGCCTTGCGCCGCCGCGCCGCTCTCCTGGAGCGGGGCGCCGGACCGGACCTCACCGCCAATTCGATAAGGCTGGCGCTTGAAGGGCGTATGACGGGACACGGGGAAGCGGCGATGGCGGGCGCGCGGCGCAACGACGAGCCGATCCGCCGGCGGCGCCGATCGCGGCGCGGACGCCGAGGGAGCGCGTCAACCGGGCCGCTGTCGCCTCCGGCGGCGAGCGGGCCTCGGCGCAGCGACGCCGCCGCCCGGCGCCGTCCCGCCGGATCTCGTCGGCCGCGATACGAGGAACGAACCGGACGCCGCGACGGCGCCAGCCGCGCGCCTTCTCAAGCCTTGTCGCGTCGCCAGTCGCTCAGTCTCTCGCCGCGCTCGGCGAGCCCGCGCAACAGGGGCGAGACCCGCCAACCGTTTTTCCCCGCGCCCCAGCGGTCGAGGCCCGCGACCACCTCGCGAAGTCCGATCTCGTCCGCCATGAACGCCGGGCCGCCCCGCCAGGCCGGGAAGCCGTAGCCCGCCGTCCAGACGACGTCGATGTCGCCGGGACGCCGGGCTACTCCTTCGGCAAGGATCTCGGCCGCCTCGTTGATCATCGGATAGAGCAGACGCTCGAAGATCTCGCGATCGGCGATCGACTCGCGGCGCGATACGCCGTGGAGGGCGGCAAGCTCGATCGCGAGCGCGGTTCGCGCTTCCGAAGGAAGCCGCGTCCGCCCCTCGTAGCGATAGTAGCCTTCGCCGCTCCTCCGACCGCAGCGGCCGGCCTCGAACAGCGCTCTCGACAGGGCGCGGTTTGCGGGATCGCGGACGGCGCGCGCGCCGACGTCGACGCCCGCCTCGTCGAACATGCCGCTCGGACCGATCGCCATGCCGATCCAGCGCGGGCTTTCCGCGACGCCGTCGATCTGCTCGGGCGTCGCCCCTTCGAGCTGGAGCGCGTCGTTCTCCCGCGCATAGACCGCCGCCATCCGGGCGGCGATGAAGCCGTGGCCGCCCCCGGAGACGACAATGGTCTTGCCGATGCGCTGGGCGAGCTGCACGACGGTTTGCAACGCGTCGGCAGCGGTGTTCGCGCCGCGCGCCACTTCCAGCAGGCGCGCGCCGGGAGACGGGCTGAAGACGCCGAGACAGTCCTGCGGCCGCCCGGTCGCCGCGGCGATCCGGTCGGCGTCGAGCGTCGCGGCGCTGGTCGCGATGACGGCGCCGGCCCTGCAAACTTCGCCGAGCTTGCGCGCGACGTCGAGCGTCATCTCCTCGAACGCCGCTTCGATCACCAGGTCCACATCGCCCAGTTCCGAGATATTGGTCGCGCCCGTGACGAGGCCGGAGCGCCTCGCCGGCTCGCCCTCGCCCAGCCCTCCGCGCGAAACCTGGGCGGCATAGGCCGCGTCGATCGCGGCGCGCCCTCGCGCTAGCGCCGCTTCCGCGGCGTCGACCAGCGTCACCGGGATATTGGCGTCGGCGAAGGCGATCGCGACGCCCGCGCCCGTCGCGCCGGCGCCAAGGACGCCCACCCGGCGGACCTCCCGCGCGCGCACGCCCTCGGGCAGGTCGGGAATGCGCCGCGCCGCGCGCTCGGCGAAGAAGGCGTGACGCAGGGCGCGCGACGCGGGGCTCGCCAGAAGGGCGCGAAACGCCGAGGCTTCGACCGCCTCGCCTTCCGCAAACGGCCGGTGCGCGGCGGCGTCGAGACTGGCGGCGATCGCCGCGAGCGCCGGCAGGTGCGGCTGTCGCGCCGCGTCGGCCTTCAGGTCGGCGAGAATGGGTTCGGCGTCCGCCGTGTCCGGAGGCGAAAGCGCGCTCAGGCGGCGAAGCGCGGCTCCGGATGCAGCGGCGCGGCGAACGGCCTCGCGCGCCGCTTCGCCCGGATTGTCCGCGAGGGCGTCGACCAGCCCGAGCGAACGCGCCTCGTCCGAGGCGATCGGTTTCCCGCCCGTGATCATGCGGGCGGCGGCCTCGACGCCGATCAGCCGCGGCAGGCGTTGCGTGCCGAGCGAACCCGGCAACAATCCGAGCGCGATCTCGGGCATGCCGAACCTCGTCCCCGGATGCGCGATCCGGAGGTGACAGGCCAGAGCCAGCTCGACCCCTCCGCCCAGCACCGTGCCGAACAGCGCCGCCGCGACCGGCCGCGCGGACGCTTCGATGCGCGCCAGCAGGGCGTTGAACGGCGCGGGCGAGAACGACGGATCGGCGAAAGACGCGATATCGCCGCCGGCGACGAAGGTGCGGCCGGCGCATTCGATCGCCAGTCCGGCGAGGCTTCGGTCCGCCTCGAAGGCGTCGAACGCGGCGGCGATGGCGACGATCGTCTCGGGCGACAGCGCGTTGACCGGAGGATTGTCGATCCTCAGGACGCCGAGGTCGCCTTCCCGGATGAGGTCCGCCCGCTTCGGCATCCTGCTTCTCCTCTCGACGTCCGTCCGGTTTCCTTTCACGCGAAGACGATCAATTCGCTTCCCTCCTCGACCATCTGGTCGACGGCGTAGCGAACCTCGGCGACGACCCCGGCCAGGGGGGCGGAAAACGTCAGCTCCATCTTCATCGCCTCGATCACGATCAGCGGCGCGTTCTTTTCGACGACGTCCCCGGGCTGCACCAGAATGCGCACGACCCGGCCCGGAATCGACGCTGTCACGCGGTCGCTGCCGGCCGTCTCGGTCTGCGGCGGGGCGAGCGGATCGTCCCGGACGAGCGTGACGTTCCGGGCGCCGCGAATGACGGTGAACTCCGCGCCGCGGCGCACGACCCGCAGGCGCCGCTTGACGCCGTCGAGCGACAGGTGCGGATCGGTGGGACCCTCGTCCAGGGCCGCACGGGCCGCGCCTTCCGGAAGGTCGACCCGGAATGTTCCGTCCCCCAGCGGGCGCACGCGAACGGCGACCGGCGGCGCGTTGTCCTGACTGAAGTGAAGATCCTGATACCCGTCGCCGTTCATCCGCCAGGCGTCGATCTCGGCCCATGGCGACCAGGGATCGCCGGACGCCCGGGCGCCGGCGGCGATCGCCGCCCGCTCGTCCGCGACGACGG
This sequence comes from Roseiarcus fermentans, assembly GCF_003315135.1. Lineage (GTDB taxonomy): Bacteria > Pseudomonadota > Alphaproteobacteria > Rhizobiales > Beijerinckiaceae > Roseiarcus > Roseiarcus fermentans. The sequence continues at coordinate 162,984 of NZ_QNRK01000002.1, read as the reverse complement.
CGAGCGCCGCGGCGGCGAGGGCGACCCCGCCGTCGGCGTCGGGCGCGGCGTCGGGCGCCGGAATCAGGTCCGCGGCGTGACGGGCGATGAACCCGGTGTCGAGCTCCGCCGCGGCGTAGGCGGGATGGTCGGCGATTCTCCGCAGAAGGTCGAGGTTGGTGGCGACCCCCACCACCTCGTAGTCGGCGAGGGCGGCCGCCAGACGACGGACGGCGGCGGGGCGGTCTTCCCCCCAGACGATCAGCTTCGCGATCATCGGATCATAGTGCGGCGTGATCCGGTCGCCTTGCGCAACGCCGGTGTCGACGCGCACTTCGCCCGGCTTCTCGGCGGGCTGTCGCAGGTGGCGCAGGGTTCCGACCGCGGGCAAAAAGTCCCGCGCCGGATCTTCGGCGTAGACCCGCGCTTCGATCGCGGCGCCACGCAGGCGGAGCCGCTCGGGGCCCAAGGGCAGCGGCTCTCCCGCGGCCACGCGAATCTGCCACTCGACCAGATCGAGGCCGGTCACCATCTCGGTGACGGGGTGCTCGACCTGCAGGCGGGTGTTCATCTCCATGAAGTAGAAGGCGTCGCCCTCGGCGATGAATTCGACGGTGCCGGCGCCGACGTAGTTCACCGCGCGCGCCGCCGCGACGGCGGCCTCGCCCATCGCCTTGCGCCGCTCCGGGCCGATGCCGGGCGCGGGGGCTTCCTCGAGAACCTTCTGATGGCGTCGTTGTAGCGAGCAGTCGCGCTCGAACAGGGAGACGCAGGCGCCATGGGTGTCGGCGAAGACCTGAATCTCGATGTGACGCGGTTGCGTGAGGTATTTCTCGATCAGGACGCGGTCGTCGCCGAACGACGCGAGCGCCTCGCGCTTCGCGCCCGCGACGGCGGCCGCGAGCGCGTCGGGCGCGGCGACGATGCGCATGCCCTTGCCGCCCCCGCCGGCCGACGCCTTGATCAGCACCGGATAGCCGATCTCGGCCGCCGCGCGCGTCAGCCGCGCGAGGTCCTGCGCCTCGCCGTGATAGCCCGGCACGAGCGGCACGCCGGATCGGGCCATCAGCGCCTTGGACTCGGCCTTCGATCCCATCGCGCGGATCGCCGCCTCGGGCGGCCCGATGAAGGTCACGCCCGCCGCCGCACAGGCGGCCGCGAAGTCGGCGTTCTCCGACAGAAAGCCGTAGCCGGGATGGATGGCTTCAGCGCCGGAACGGGCGGCGACGTCGAGAATCGTGTCCCGCGCGAGGTAGCTTTGCCGCGCCGGCGCCGGGCCGATCGGCCAGGCCTCGTCGGCGAGTCTGGTATGGCGCGCCCCGGCGTCCGCCTCGGAATAGACGGCGACCGTGGCGATCCCCAGCCGGCGCGCGGTGGCGATCACCCGGCAGGCGATCTCGCCACGGTTGGCGATCAGGATTTTACGAAACATTGTGCTCAGCCCTCGTCCCGTCGCCTGCCGTCACATCCGGAACAGCCCGAAGCGCGTCTCCGGGATCGGCGCATTCAGGCTGGCGGAGAGGCCCAGAGCCAGAACGCGGCGCGTGTCGGCCGGGTCGATGACGCCGTCGTCCCACAGGCGGGCGCTCGAATAGTACGGATGACCCTGCGTTTCGTACTGGTCCCGGATCGGCGCCTTGAACGCCTCCTCGTCCTCGGCCGACCAGACGCCGCCGCGCGCTTCGATCCCGTCCCGGCGCACCGTCGCCAGCACCGAGGCGGCCTGCTCGCCGCCCATCACCGAGATCCTGGCGTTCGGCCACATCCAGAGAAAGCGCGGTCCGTAGGCGCGGCCGCACATGCCATAATTGCCGGCGCCGAAGCTGCCGCCGATGATGATGGTGAACTTGGGCACGGCGGCGGTCGCGACCGCCGTCACCATCTTGGCGCCGTCCTTGGCGATGCCGCCGGCCTCGTATTTCCTGCCGACCATGAAGCCGGTGATGTTCTGCAGGAACACCAGCGGCACGCCGCGCTGGGCGCAGAGCTCGATGAAGTGCGCGCCCTTTTGCGCGCTCTCGGAAAACAGGATGCCGTTGTTGGCGACGATGCCGACGGGGTAGCCCCACACATGCGCGAAGCCGCAGACCAGAGTCTGACCGTAGAGGCGCTTGAATTCGTCGAATTCGCTGTCGTCCACCAGCCGCGCGATCACCTCGCGGACGTCGTAGGGCGTGCGGCGATCGGCCGGAACGACGGAATAGACGTCCTCCGCGGCGTAGCGCGGCGGGGCAGGGCGGCGCAGTTCGACCGGCGGCCGCTTGACGACGTTCAGGCTCGCCACGATCCGGCGCGCGATGCCGAGCGCATGCGCATCGCTTTCCGCGTAATGGTCGGTCACGCCGGAATGGCGGCTGTGCACGTCGGCGCCGCCGAGCTCCTCGGCGCTGACCACCTCGCCGGTCGCAGCCTTCACAAGCGGCGGCCCGGCGAGGAAGATCGTCCCCTGATTCCTGACGATGACGGTCTCGTCCGACATCGCCGGGACGTAGGCGCCGCCCGCGGTGCACGATCCCATCACGACCGCGATCTGCGCGATTCCCTGCGCCGACATGTTGGCCTGATTGAAGAAGATGCGGCCGAAATGATCGCGTCCGGGAAACACCTCGTCCTGGTTGGGCAGGTTGGCGCCGCCGCTGTCGACGAGATAGAGGCATGGCAGGCGATTCTGCTGCGCGATCTCCTGCGCGCGCAGATGTTTCTGCACGGTGACGGGAAAATAGGTGCCGCCCTTCACCGTCGCGTCGTTGGCGACGATCATGCACTCGCGTCCCGCGACCCGTCCGATGCCGGCGATCAGGCCCGCCGAGGGCGCCTCCCCGCCGTACAATCCGTGGGCCGCGAGTTGCCCGATCTCGAGGAATGGCGAGACCGGGTCGATCAGGGCGCGAACCCGGTCGTGGGGCAGGAGCTTGCCGCGCGCCAGATGCTTCCTGCGGGCGTCTTCGCCGCCGCCGAGACGGACGCGCTCGACCGTGTCGCGAAGGTCCGCGACCAGCCCGCGCATCGCCTCGGCGTTGGCGCGCGCCTCAGGCGAATGAAGGTCGACGGCGGATTCAAGCGTCGGCACGGGCGTCCCTCTTCTCGTGGTCTTGCGTAACCGTCACAGCAGGCTCTCCTCGACGCGGGCGGTGAGGTCGCTGCGGCTGCCGAGCGGCGCGAGCCAGGCTGCGATCATGGGCATCTCGTATTCGTAGAAATAGCGGCAGGCGACGCCTTTGCCGCGACGGACCGGATCGTCGCCGTCGGACGAGGCGGCCGTCAGGGCCATGTCGAGCCAGAGCCAGCCGACCGCCAGATGCCCGAAGGCGAACAGGAAGGGCGTGGCGTTGGCGAGCGCCCGCGCCGGGTCCTCCGACCGGGCTTCCGCGCGCGCCAGGGCTTCGATCCGCCGGGCCTCGCCGAGGAGGATCGCGGCGAACGGTCCGAGGCCCTCGATCTTCGCCGCCTCCGCCGCGGTCGCGCGCACTTCCTCCAGGAACACGTCGAAGGAGCGGAAGCCGTCGAACAGCATCTTGCGCCCCAGGAGATCGAGCGCCTGGATGCCGGTCGTGCCCTCGTGGATCGGGTTGAGGCGATTATCGCGGTAGATCTGCTCGAGGTCGAAGTCGCGGGTGTAGCCGTAGCCGCCGTGAATCTGGATCGCGTGGTGGTTGGCGACCAGCCCCATTTCCGACGGCCAGGTCTTCGTCACCGGCGTCAGCAGATCGAGCAGCGCCTTGGCTCGCGTCCTTTCGCTTTCGTCGCCTCCGTGCTCGGCGAGGTCGACGAGCTTCGCCGAATAGAGGCACAGCGCCAGCGCCCCCTCGGCGATCGCCTTTTGCGCGAGCACCATCCGGCGCACGTCGGGGTGCTGGAGAATCGGGACGGGCGCGCCCTCGGCCTTGCGGCCGAGCGGCCGGCCCTGGCGGCGCTCGGCGGCGTAGGCGCGCGATTGCAGGTAGCCGCGGTAGGCGAGCGCGGCGGCGCCGAGCCCGACGTTGATGCGCGCCTCGTTCATCATCTGGAACATGATCCGCATGCCGTCGCCCGCTTCGCCGACGAGCCAGCCGAGCGCGCCTTCGCCGCCCTCGCCGAAGTTCAGCAGACAGTTCGGGATGCCGCGGTAGCCCATCTTGTGGTTGAGGCCCGCCACGACGACGTCGTTGCGGGCGCCGCCGAGCGTCTCGGGCAACACGGTCGGGACGACGAACAGCGAATTGGCCTTGGCGCCGGGGGGAAGCCGCCCGTCGGCGCCGGGAATTTTGGCGAGCACGAGATGGATCGTATTGCCGACGATGTCCTGTCCGCCGCCGGAGATCCACATCTTGCGGCCCGCGAGCCGATAGCGGCGCCCGAAAGCGTCGTCGCCGTCCGGCGTCGCCCGCGTGACGATGTCGCCGAGCGACGATCCGGCGTCGGGCTCGGAGAGACACATGGTCCCCAGCGCCTTGCCCGCGAATTGCGGGGCGGCGAAGGCTTCGATCTGCGCCGGCGTTCCGAAGCTCGTCAGGACACGCGCATTGCCGGTCGAGAGCATGGCGAAGCCGGAGGCGGCAATGTTGGCCGCCATCATGTTCGCGGTCACGGCGGTCGCGACCGTCGCCGGAAGCTGGAGGCCGCCGTGCTCGGCATCGACGGTCGCGAGCTGCAGCCCGGCGTCGAGGCAGGCGCGGACCGCGTCGGCGATCCGGGGCTGAACCAGCACGCGCCCGTCCTCGGTCAGGCGCGGCTCCTCGCGATCGCCGATCTTGTACGCAGGCAGGAACGCGTCGCGCGCGATCCGCTCGCCGAGGTCGAGAATGGCGCGATAATCCTCGGCGGTCTGGCCGGAGAAGCGGTCCAGCCGGGCGAGGCTCGTCACATCGAGCCAGTCGAACAGGAGAAACTCGAGATCCTCGCGGCTGATGACGTCCATAGTCGTTTCCTCGGGTCCTTGGCGAGATCGCCCGGCAGGCCCCGCCGCCGAAGCCCTCGGCGCCAGGCGTGGCGAGACTGGCCGGCCTCGTCTCTCGCTCCGCTTCCGGCTCTGCGCAGCCGGGCCTTTCTGGTCACGCCGTTCTCGGACCGTCAAGGCAGGTCGGCCGGGCGCGGCCAGAGACCGCCCTCCGCCCACGCGGCGGCTTCGTCGAGCGACAGCGGAGCGCCGCTTCCGCCCGACCGCGACGGGTCGGTATTGCGATAACGACGAAGCTCCAGCCGACCGATCTGGTTGCGATGCACCTCGTCGGGACCGTCGGCCAGGCGCAGGAGGCGCGTGGTCGCGAAGGCGGCGGCCAGGAAGTGGTCGTTGTTGGTGCCGCCGCCGCCGAAGACCTGGATCGCCCAGTCGACGATCCTTTGCGCCATGGTCGGCGCGACCACCTTGATCATCGCGATTTCCTGCCGGGCCGCCTTGGCGCCGACGGTGTCCATCATGTAGGCGGCCTTGAGGGTCAGGAGGCGCGCCTGCTCGATCATGATGCGCGCCTCGGCGATGCGCTCGAGCGTCACCGTCTGCTCGGAAATGGCCTTGCCGAAAGCGACGCGGTTCTCCGCCCGCCGGCACATCCGCTCGAGCGTGCGCTCGCTCAGGCCGATCAGGCGCATGCAATGGTGGATCCGCCCCGGGCCGAGCCGCCCCTGAGCGATCTCGAAGCCGCGCCCCTCGCCGAGCAGGATGGCGTCGGCAGGTACGCGGACGTTGGTGAAGCTGACCTCGGAGGCGCGGTCGGGCACGCCGTAGAAGCCGAAGACCGGCAGCGATCGGACGACGCGCACGCCCTCGGTGTCCTTGGGCACGAGAATCATCGACTGGCGCCGGTGCCGGTCGGCGTTCAGAGGGTCCGTCTGGCCCATGAAGACGATGATCTTGCAGCGCGGATCGGTCGCGCCGGTCGTGTACCACTTGCGGCCGTTGATGACGTAGTGGTCGCCGTCACGCACGATGCTGCTCTCGACGTTGGTGGCGTCGGAGGACGCCACGTCCGGTTCGGTCATCGCGAAGGCGGAGCGGATCCGGCCTTCGAGCAGGGGCGTCAGCCACCGCTCCTTCTGCGCCTCCGTGCCATAGCGCAGGATGGTCTCCATGTTGCCGGTGTCGGGGGCGCTGCAGTTGAACACCTCGGGGGCGAGGTGGGAACGGCCCATGATCTCGCACAGAGGGGCGTAGTCGAGATTGGTCAGGCCTCCGGCCTCGTGCGCCGGCAGAAACAGATTCCACAGGCCGGCCCGGCGCGCGATCGGCTTCAGGTCCTCGACGACGGGCAGCGTCTTCCACGGCCCGAGCCGCTCGGCCTCCTGATAGTAGCGCCGTTCGTTGGGATAGATGTGCTCGGCCATGAAGCTCCGGATGCGCGCGGCGAGGTCCAGGCTGCGGGCGCTTTGCGTGATGTCCAAGTCGAACTCCTCGTTGCGGCGGCGCGGGGCGAGCCCCCGCCCGCGGCCGACCGTCATTGACAGGCAAGATCAGCCCCGGTATTGTCCTTCAAAATTGTAGGACGAAATTCGTCGCCAGTCTATGGCTTGCAAGCCTGCGGTTTGCAAGCCGGCCCGTCTCGAAGCCGCCGGGGACCGGGCAAGACCGACGAGGGCGGCAAAAACGGGAGGAACGACATGATGACCACGCCCAACCGAGGCTTGGCGGCGATGGCCGCCGCGATCGCGATCGCCGCCGCCGCGCCCGCCCGGGCCGCGGACGCCGACCCGGCGATCCTTTCGACCATCGACGCCGCGATCGGCGCCATCAATTCCGGCTCGGTCGCGGATTTGCAGGCCGTTTTCACCGAAGCGCCGAGCGCGATCGTCGACGATTTCGCGCCCTTCGCCTGGAGCGGCAAGTCCGCGGTCGCCGCTTATGCGCACGACCTGCAGGCGGTCCTGACGCAGTACAAGATCACCGACTGGCGCTTCCAGCGCCAGACGCCGCGCTATCTGTTCGCCACCGACACCCGCGCGGAGGCGATCATCCCCGCCTCGTTCCCGTTCGTGCTCGGCGGCAAGCCGCAAAGCGTCGCCGCCGACTGGGTCTTCGTCCTCGACAAGCAGGACGGCAAATGGAAGATCGACGTGATGTCCTTCGGCGACACGCATCACACCCTCCTCCCCTGAAGACTTGCGACGGACGAGGGCGCGACGGCGTCCTCGTCTCAGACGCGCTTGCCGTTCCCGTCGTAGCGATGCCAGCCGCGCCCGGCCTTGCGGCCGTTGTAGCCGGCGGCCACCATCTGGCGCAGCAGCGGCCGCGGCAGGAAGCGCTCGCCATAGGCCTGGTGAAGGATTTCGTGGACGCTCAGCGACAGGGAATTCTGGGTGTTGTCCATCAGTTCGAACGGGCCGATCGGATGGCCGAGGCCGAGCTTGCAGGCGGCGTCGAGATCGGCCGGCGAGCACACCCCCTCTTCGACCAGCCGGATCGATTCGATCACCAGCGCGTGCAGCAGGCGATTGACGGCGAAGCCGACGACGTCCTTCACCCGGATCGGCGCCTTGCCGATCGCCGTCAGGGTCTCCGCCACCGATTCGACGAAGCTCGCGTCGGTGTCAGCGGCGGGGATGACCTCGACGAGGCGCATGCGCGACACCGGCGAGAAGAAATGCGTCCCGACGAAGCGCGCCCGGCGCGCCTCGGCGACCGAAGCGCTGAGCGTCGTGATCGAGATCGACGAGGTGTTGGAGGCGAGGCCGGCGCCGGGCGGCAGGATCGCGTCGAGGCGGCGGAAGACGTCGCGCTTCAGGGCCTCGTCCTCGAACACCGCCTCGACGACGAGATCGCGGTCGCCATAGGCGTCGAGTCCGTCGGCGACCGTCAGGTTGCGCCGGGCGGCTTCCGCCGCTTCCGCCGTCCAGAAGCCGCGCGGCAGGCCGCGATCGAGCACGCCGTGGAGCCGCTCGATCGCGCGCTCCGCGGCGTCGCGGCTCTGGTCGGCGAGCAGGGTCGGATGGCCGCCGAGGGCGAAGACGAGCGCGATCTCGGAGCCCATCATGCCGGCGCCGACCACGCCGATGGTGTGAAACGCGCTCATCTCCAGTCCTCCCCGATCGTTGCGGCCCGGCTATTGCCGCGCCGTCGTGCCGCCGTCCACGACCAGCACCGTTCCCTGGCAATAGGTCGATTCGTCCGAGCCGAGATAGAGGCAGGCGTAGGCCATCTCTTCCGGCGTCCCGGGGCGCTTCATCGGCGTCAGGCGCTCGGCCGTCTGCGGGTCGTCGAACATGCCGAGCACGGAAGCGACCATCGGCGTGGCGATGAAGCCCGGGGCGATGCAATTGCAGCGGATGTTGTCGTCGCAATAGGTGATCGCGATCGAGCGGGTGAGGTTGATCGCGCCGCCCTTGGCGGCGGTGTAGGTGTGGGCGACCGGAAGGCCCTGGATGCCGGAAATGCTGGTCACGTTGACGATCGCGCCGCCGCCCTGCGTCTTCATCTGCGGAATCGTCAGCCGACACATGTGGAACAGCGAATCGAGATTGATGGCCATCACCTCGGCCCATTTCTCGGGGGTCGTGTCGTCGACCGGGCCCATCGAACCCGGGCTCTTCTCAAGCCAGGAATAGCCGACGCCGGCGCAATTGACGAGAATGTCGATCCGGCCATAGGCCGCGAGCGCCGCCGCGACCGCCTTTTCCGCCCCGGCCGAGGTCGAGAGATCCGCCGCGACCACGACGCCGTCGCCGCCGGCCGCCTTCACCTCGGCGAGCGTCTCGTCGAGATTGCTTTGGGTGCGCGAGACGCCGACGACCTTCGCGCCTTCGCGCGCAAACAGCGTCATGCAGGCGCGCCCGACTCCCGTCCCCGCGCCGGTGATCAGCGCGACCTTTCCCTTCACCCGGTCCATGCGTTCCTCCCTGGGTCGAAGTGCGGGGTCCCCATCTGGACATTCCCATCGCCCGACGTTATTGTATGAAAAAGTTGTAGGACATGGAAGCGGAAAAATCCGCGGGCGCGAACGAGGGAAGGCGACGACCATGAGAGCCGCTGTGTTTCACGAACTGGGCAAGCCGTTGCAGATCGAGACCGTCGCCAGGCCGCAGGCCGGGCGCGGCGAGATCGTGCTGAAGGTCCATTATTGCGGAATCTGCGGCTCCGATCTGCACGCGACCCACCCCGGCGTGTTCGTCGTTCCCGACGGAACGATCCTCGGCCACGAGTTCGCGGGCGAGATCGTGGAATCGGGCGCTCCCGACTGGAAGGTCGGCGAGATGGCGACCGCGTTGCCGAACAACGCCTGCGACGACTGCCGCAGGATCGGCCTGATGAAGTGCAAGGACGACATGGGCATCATGTGCCCGAAGAACACCCTGACCGGCTTCCACCCCTCGTTCCAGGGCGGCTACGCCGAGTATGTGAAGTTCAGCTGCACGGAGGCGCTGCGTCTGCCGTCCGCGGTCAAGAGCCGCGAGGGCGCGGCGGTCGAACCGCTAGCCGTCGGGCTCCATGCGGTGAACCGGGGCAAGGTGGCGCTCGGCGAACGCGTGCTGATCCTCGGCGGCGGGCCGATCGGGCTCGCGACCGCGGTGTTTTCGAAGCTCGCCGGCGCCCGCGACGTGATCGTCAGCGAGTACGCGCCGGCGCGGCGCGAAGCCGCCGGCGCGATGGGCGCGACCGGCGTGATCGACCCCTCGAAGGAGAACGTTGGCGAGGCGTTCGCCCGCCAGGCGGGCGGCCCGCCGGACGTCATCTTCGAATGCGTCGGCGTCCCGGGCATGATCCAGAAGGCGGTCGACCTGTCGCGAACCTGGGGCCGGATCGTGGTCGTAGGCGTCTGCATGGTCGAGGACACCGCCATACCCATGTCGGCGATCTTCAAGGAGACGAACATCCAGTACGTTCTGGGTTACGGCCGTCCCGACTGGCGTCTCGTGCTCGACCTGCTCGAAGCCGGGCGCGTCGACCCCAGGCCGATGATCACCGACGTCGTCGCGCTCGACGCGCTGCCGGCCGCCTTCGAAGCGCTGCGCAAGCCGGACACGCAGATCAAGGTCATGGTCCGCCCTCACGACTAAGGTTCGAGATTGTAGGGCAGGAGTGTTCCTTGATTCGTCCGGGAACGGCCTCTAAGCAGGCCGGGGTATTTCCTTCGCGCCTGGGACGCCCTGGCCGGAAGATGGGACGCGGCACCATGGACATCGAAGGCCGCGACGACGCCGTCGCGCACCCCCGGCGGGACGCCAAGAGCGAGGCGGCCGCCGAGCGCGCCGGCATGACCTCGCCCGATCGGGTGGTGGACTCGATCGTTCGGGCCATCCGCGCGGGCGTGTACGTCCCGGGGCAGAGGCTGATCGAGGCCGATCTCACCCGCGACTACCAGGTGAGCCGAGGCCCGGTGCGCGAGGCGCTGAAGCGATTGGCGGCCGAAGGGGTCCTGACCCTGACGCGCCACCGCGGCGCCTATGTGCGGGCGCTGTCGCGCGCCGAGGTGCACGACAGTCTCATGGTGCTCGAAGTGCTGGTCGGCCTGATGGCCAAGCTCGCCGCCAAGCGCATCGCGGAGGGCGACAACGCGGACACCATGCGGGAAGCCTTCCGCCGCCTGCTGGCCTTCCGCAACGACGGCGGCACCGCCGCCTTTCTCGACGAACGACGCAGCTTTTACGATACGATCCTGAAGATCGGGGGCAATCACGAACTGCAGCGCATGCTGCCGCTCATGCAGATCCATCTGCTGCGCATGCAGTTCCAGGCCTACATCACGCCGCGCGATCGCGGAAAGCAGTTCGCGGAATACCAGACCATCACCGACACGATCCTGTCGGGCGACGGCCTGCGCGCGGAGAAGGTGGCGGCGTTGCACGTCAGACGCACGCGCCTGAGCCTGATGCGCCTGCCGGACGAGGCGTTTCCAGCCGTGCGGGCGACGGAGTAGCGGGATGACGATCGTGATCGCCGGCGGCACCAAGGGGATCGGACTGGCGATCGCGACCGCGTTCGCGCGCGACGCCGGCGACGCCTTTCTCGGCTACCACAGCGACGAGGCGGCCGCCCAACGCGCCGCCGAGGCGGTCGCGGCCGCCGGCGGACGGCCGCACCTGGTCAAGGCCGACGCCGGAACCCCCGAAGGCTGCGCCGCGCTCGTCGAGGCTGCGCGCAGCGCAGGCTGCGGCATCGACCAGCTCGTCCATTGCGCGGTCGACGCCTATGCGACGACCACGCTCGACGCCGACCCCGAACGCTTCGCGCGCGCGGTCACGACGAACGGCGTGAGCCTGCTGTTTCTCGTCCAGGCGGCGCTGCCGCTGATGCGGCGCGGCTCGACCGTGTTCTACCTGACGAGCCGCGGCGGCCGCATCGTCGTCGCCAATTACGCCGCGGTCGGCGCCGCGAAAGCGCTGGCCGAGAGCCTGATGCGCTACCTCGCCGTCGAACTCGCGCCCAAAGGCATACGGATCAACGCCATCGCGCCGGCGATCGTCGAGACCGACGCCGTGCGCGCCCTGTTCGGCCCCGGCGCCGGCGAACTCGTGCGCGCCTCGGCGAGCCACAATCCGTCCGGCCGCGGCGTGGTCGACAGCGACTACACCAATCTCATGCGCTGGCTCGCTTCGCCCGAGGCGGAGTTCGTTCAGGGGCAGGTGATGTTCGTCAACGGCGGCGCCAACCTGAGCGCCTGACCGGCGGATGGCGGCCTTGTTCCGTCATCGCCAGGAGCCCGAAGGGCGACCCATCATCGCGAGGCGCCCGAAGGGCGACCCGTCCTCGCGAGGAGCCCGAAGGGCGACGCGGCGATCCAGGGGCAGCCTGCGCGGACGTTGAATGGAAGCAGGGCGCGCCGCAAGCTGCGCCATTCGCCAGGCCCGCCGTGGATCGCCACGCTTCGCTCGCGATGACGGGCTTTCTATAGCCGCTCGATCAGCGTCGCATTGGCCATGCCGCCGGACTCGCACATGGTCTGAACGCCGTAGCGGCCGCCGGTCGCCTCGAGCCGCGCGAGCAGGTTGGCGAGCAGACGTCCGCCCGAGGCGCCGACCGGATGACCGAGCGCGATGGCGCCGCCGTAGGCGTTGACCCGCTCCGGATCGGCGCCGGTGTCGCGCATCCAGGCGAGCACGACGGAGGCGAACGCCTCGTTGACTTCGAACGCCTCGATGCGTTCGATCCCGAGCCCGGCGCGCTGCAGCAGCTTGCGCGTCGCCGGAATGATCGCGGTCAGCATCAAGATCGGATCGTCGCCCGCGACCGCGAAATGGGTGATCGCCGCGCGCGGCTTCAGGCCGTGGCGGAGCGCGAAGCCCTCCTCGGCGATCAGCACGGCCGACGACCCGTCGGTGACCTGGCTCGAATTGCCGGCGGTGACGCTCCAGCGAATGCTTGGGAAGCGGGCGGCGGCGGCCTCGTCCTCGAAGGCGGGCTTCAACGAAGCGAGCCTTTCGAGCGACGTGTCGCGCCGCGGGCCCTCGTCGCGCTCCACACGGACGAGTCCGCCGTCCGGCTGCGGCGCGTCCACGGGCGCGATCGCGCGCTGCACGATTCCCGCCTCTTCGGCGGCGACGGCGCGCCGGTGCGAGCCAAGCGCGAACGCGTCCATCGCCTCGCGGTCGATGCCCCAGCGCGCGGCGATCAGTTCGGCCGAGATCCCCTGGCGCACGAGGCCCTCGGGATAACGCCGATGAAACAGCGGACCCTCGTTGTCCTTGCCCATGCGGTTGAGGCGCATCGGCACGAGGCTCATCATCTCGACGCCGCCAGCGACCACGCAATCATAGGCTCCGGCGATCACCCCCTGGGCGGCAAAGTCGAACGCCTGCTGCGCCGAGCCGCACTTGCGGTCGAGGGTGACGGCCGGCACGCTTTCGGGCAGGCCCGCGGCGAGCGCGGCCTGCCGTCCGATGTTGCCCGACTGTTCGGCGACCTGAATCACGCAGCCGGTGATCACGTCCTCGATCAGCGCCGGGTCGACGCCGGTTCGTTCGACGAGCGCCTGAAGCACGCCGGCATAGAGGTCGACCGGGTGCATGGAAGACAGCGCGCCGCCGGCGCGGCCGCGTCCGAACGGCGACCGCACGACATCGACGATGACGGCTCGACGCATGACGTTTCCCTCGACTCAGCCGGCCTGGCGATAGAGTTCCAGCGACATCGTCGCCGTTCTGAGCTGCACCACCGGCGACCGCGCCGCGCGCATCAGCGTCTGCACCTGATCGAGCTCCGGCGACGACAGGGTCGGATAGTCGCGCTTGACCGCGCCGGCCGCGCGCATCTTCTCGAGGTCGGGCTCGGGCACCAGCGCGCGCAGGATCAGTTCGTCGTCGTTGTCCGTGCCGTAGCGCTTGCGCAAGTCCTCGATGGTCGGCTGCTCGGGCGGATTGGCCACGACCTGCTTCGCGCGCGGCGCGGCCATGATCCTGTCCAGCACGTTGGCGTCGATCGGCGCCACGGTCTCGCCGTAGAAGCCTGCGGCGTACTGGATCACCTCGTCCGGAACGATGCTGTAGCGCTCGCCGGTGACGATGTTGAGCACCGCCTGGATGCCGACGAGCTGGCTGAACGGCGTCGCCATGCCGGGGTAGCCGAGGTCGCGGCGCACTTCGGCGGTCTCGCGCAGCACGTCGTCGAGCTTGTCGGTCATGTTGTGCTGCGCGAGCTGCGCCTTGAGCGTGCCGGTCATGCCGCCGGGAATCTGATGCCGGATCGACAGCACGTCGTATTCGTTGTGCTGGTTGACGAGGAACCCGGCAGCCTTTCCGACCTTCTCGAAATGCTCGGCGACCGGCGGCAGCAAGGACTTGTCGACGCCGTGGGTATGGCCGAGCAATTCGATGTTGTGCAGCATGATCTCGGTCGAGGGCACCGAGGGCCCGTTGGCCATCGGCCGGCTCGCCGTGTGCAGGATCGTCACGCCGAGATCGATCGCGTCGAGATAGGCCTTCGCCGACTGGCCGAGGATGTTGTTGGCGTGAAACTCGATCGGCTTGCCGCGCGCCTTCGCCTGGATCGCCGGGACCAGCGTGCTCAGCCTGTCCTTGTCGAGGACGCCGGCGGTGTCGTAGAGCAGCAGCGTGTCGATGTCGGGCGAGGCCGACAGCTTGTCGGCCTTGTCGGCGTAGTACGCGTCGGTGTGAACCGGCGATAGCGCGAACATGATCGCGCCGGAGACTTCGGAGCCGAATTCCTTCGCGACCTTCGCCAGGCGATGCATCTTGTCGATGTTGAACAGGACGTCGTAGATCCAGAAACTGCGGCAGCCGTGCCGGTTGAGCTGGCGCATCCAGGCGTCCATCAGCGAATCCGGGGTGACGCCGAAGGTGACCGAGGCGTTGGAGCGCATGCCGCCGCGGATGCGCGTGCGCGGCATCGCCTGGACCAGCAGGTCGAGCCCCTCCCACGGGTTCTCGCGGCAGGTGCGGATCATCACCTCGAACAGCGACGAGCCGGTGAGATCGATGACGCGGTAGCCGCTGCGGTCGATCAGCGGCGCCACCGGCAGCGCCATGCCCGCCTGCATGCGCATGCCCCACAGGCTCTGCTGGCCGTCGCGCATTGTCTCGTCGAGAAACTCGATATGGGCCATGTCTACCCCTGGGGCTCGCCGTAGTGCGGCAGGAAAACGGTCTCGAGCCAGCGCGTGTCGAGGCGGTTGTCGAGGAAGTCGCGATGCGCGGCGACGGCGCGCAAGAGATCGAGGTTGGTCGCCACGCCCTCGATCGCGAACGCGTCGAGCGCGTCGCGCAGGCGCCCGACCGCGTGCGCGCGGTCGGGCGCGTGGACGATCAGCTTGGCGATCATGCTGTCGTACCAGGGCGGGATGACGGAGCCTTCCTCGATCGCGGTGTCGAGCCGGACGCCCTCGCCGTGGGGCGGGCGCCAGCGGGTGACGCGACCGGGGCAGGGCAGGAAGCCGCGAGCCGGATCCTCGGCCAGGATGCGGACCTCGATGGCGTGACCGTGCGGGACGATGTCGCGCTGGTCGACTTGCGGCGGCGCGCCGCCCGCGACTTCGAGTTGCAGCTTCACCAGGTCGACGCCCGAAATCATCTCGGAGACCGGATGCTCGACCTGGATGCGCGCATTGACCTCCATGAAATAGAAGGCGTCGCGCTCGACGTCGTACAGGAACTCGACCGTCCCGGCGTTGCGGTAGCGGATCGACGACAGGAGGTCGACGGCCGCCTTGTGCAGGCGCGCCCGCGTCCCGTCGGGCATCGCGGCCGCCGGCGCCTCCTCGATCATCTTCTGGTAGCGGCGCTGCATCGAGCAGTCGCGCTCGCCGAAATGCAGCACGCGGCCGTCGCCGAGCCCCAGCACCTGCACCTCGACATGGCGCGCGCGCTCGACGTAGCGCTCGAGGTAGAGGGTGCCGTCGCCGAAGGCCTGCTGCGCCTCGGTCGAGGCGCGCTCGAAGCCGGCGGCGAGCGCCTTTTCGTCCCGCGCCACCACCATGCCGCGCCCGCCGCCGCCGGCGGACGCCTTGGTGACGACGGGAAAGCCGATCTCCGAGGCGAAGGCGACCGCTTCCGCGGCGCTGGCGAGCTTCGCGCTGCCCGGCGTCATCGGCACGCCGGCGCTTCTGGCGAGACGGCGAGCGGCGAGCTTGTCGCCGACGGCCTCGATCGAGGCGGCGGCGGGCCCGACGAAGGCCACGCCGTTGTCCTCGCAAAGCCTCGCGAGCGAGGCGCGCTCGGAAAGGAAGCCGTAGCCCGGGTGCAGCGCGTCGCAGCCCGTGGCCATCGCCGCATGCACCACGAGGTTGGCGTCGAGATAGGAGGCGCGCGCCGGCGCCGGGCCGAGGGTCACAACCCGGTCGGCTTCCCGCGCGGCGAGACTGCCGCGGTCGGCGACCGACGCCGCGAGCACGGTCTCGAGCCCGAGGCTTTTGGCCGCTCGCACGATGCGCAGGGCGATTTCGCCCCGGTTGGCGACGAGGACGCGGCGGATGCGCATGTCAGGCCGCGGGCGCGGGTTCGATCAGAAACAGCGCCTGATCGAATTCGACCAGGTCGGCGTCCTCGACCAGCACCTGCCGGACCACTCCGGACACGCCGGCAAACACGGTGGTGAACAGCTTCATCACCTCGATCAGGCAGAGTTCGGTGTCCGCATCGACGTGCTGGCCGATCTTGACGTAGGGCGGGGCGCCCGGCTTCGGGGCGCGATAGAACGTGCCGAGGTTGGGGGCGCGCACCGTCAGCCAGTGCTCGGGCGTCGGGCCCGCCCGCGACGCGCCCGAAGCAGCGGCGGAGGTGGTGGCGGCCGGCGGCGGCGCCGCGACCGGCGCGAGGGACGGCGGGGCGGGGGGCGCGAACCCGGCGGCGCCGGCCGCCGGCCGCGCGTCGGCGGACTTCGAAAGAACCATCTCGAGGCCGTCGATCTTGAGCCGCATTTCGCTCCAGCCGGACGCCTCGAAGGTTTCCAGCAGCGCCTCGATGTCCCTGGGTTTGATGTCGCTCATGTGTCTTGGACCTCGGGTGTCGCGCCGGCTTCCGCAGCGCGGACAGCGGCAAGCAGAGGCGGCAGAACGGGTTCGGCCACGATGAATTCGAGCCCGGCCAGGAGGGCCGCGCGCACGCCCTCCTCGGAGGCGACGACGCCGCCGCGCGCGCCGCGCGCGCCCTTGAGGCCGCTCAACACCCGCCCGATCTTGTCGGGGTCGGCCGCCTCGTCGTTTTGGGACAGATCCACGGCGGCGGCGGCTTCGGGCGCCGACGGCGGCACGACGCGAAGCGGCGAGATCCTGGCGGCCCAGAGCGTGAGTTGCGCCAGCGCTTCGTGATCGCTCTCGTCGGGCGCCTCGATCTCGAGCGCGCCGGCGTAGATCTTGCCCGAGCCGCCGTCCACCGTCACGGTCTGGCCAGCGAGCTGGTCGAGGGCGCCCTTTCCGCAGCCGACCACGCAGGGAAGCCCGAGCGCCCGGCCGACCACCGCGGCGTGCGACGTGCTGCCGCCCTGTTCGGTGACCACGGCGCGCGCCGCGATCATGCCGTGAAGGTCCTCAGGGCTCGTCGTCGGGCGCACGAGGATCACCGCTTCGCCGCCCTGCGCGCGCCGCTCGGCCTCGTCGGAATGCGTCACCGCCACGCCGATGCCGACGCCCGGCGACGCCGGTTCGCCGGACGCCAGCAGGCGCGCGTTGTCGAGGGCGCCGGCGCAGACATGCGGGCTCAAGAGGATGCGGACCTGGTCGGGCGACAGGCGCATCACCGCCGCCTTTTCGTCGATCAGCCCCTCGCGCGCCAGGTCGACCGCGATGTGCGCCGCCGCATGCGGCGCGAGCTTGGCGGAACGCGACTGAAGGAAATAGAGTTGTCCGCGCTCGACGGTGAATTCGATGTCCTGCGCGTCGCGCCCCGCCTGCTCGAGCCTGTGCGCGGCGTGCAGCAGGTCGGCGAGGACTTCGGGCATTTGCGCGCCGAGCGCCGACAAGGGCTCGGGGGTGAACTTGCCCGAGACGACGTCCTCGCCCTGCGCGCGGGGCAGGTATTCGCCATAGGGCTCGCGCGCGCCGGTGGTCGGGTTGCGCGAGAACAGCACGCCCGTGCCCGACCGCGCGTCGAGATTGCCGAACACCATCGCCTGCACGGTGACGGCGGTGCCGAGGTCGTCGGCAATGGCGTGATGCTGGCGGTAACGGCGGGCGCGGCGCGAGTTCCAGGACTCGAACACGGCGCGAACCGCCCCGCGCAGCTGCTCGCGCACGTCGCTGGGGACTTCGACGCCGCAATCGGCGGCGATCGCCGCCCGCCATTGGGCGGGCGTTCGGGTCTCTTCGAATTCGGGCGCGGTCGAGCGCAGCACGATGTGCGAATAGAGATCGAGAAACCGCTTGTGGGTGTTGCGGGCGAAGGCCGGATCGCCGCATTCGGCCGCGAGCGCCGCCTCGGTGACGTCGTTGGTGCCGAGATTGAGCACGGTGTCCATCATGCCGGGCATCGACACCGCCGCGCCGGAACGCACCGACACGAGCAACGGATGCGGCCCCGCGCCGAACGCGCGCCCGGTCCTGGCCTCCAGCCAGGCGACGCCGGCGTCGATCTCGGCCTCGAGGCCGGGCGGCTCGCGGCCGGAGGCGAGGAAAGCCCGGCACGCCGCCGTCGTCACGACGAAGGCGGCCGGCACGCTCAAGCCCAGCGCCTGCATGCGCGCGACCGACCAGGCCTTGCCGCCGATCAGCTCGCGCGGAGGCGGATCGCCGCCTTCGAGCCCGAGCGTCCACTGTCCGAAGGCGTGGGTCATCGTGGCCGCCGCTATTCGCTGCGTTCGCGCTGCATCAGGCGCAGCAGGTCCTCGTGCAGCTCGTACCAGACGGTGTGGTAGCTCTCGATCCTGGCGTCGCTCACCCAGGCGATCGCGCCCTTCTCGGCCTTGTCGAGCGCGGCCTCGAGCTTGTCGCGGTAGATCGCGAGGCGCGGCAGGGCGCAGGCGAGCTTCTCCAGCGTCTCCTCGGCGCGCTCGTGCAGGTCGCCCAGGCGATCGACGATCTTCGCGTCGTAGTCCTTGTCGCTGTGGTCGTTGGGCACGCGCTGGCCGCGCACGGAGATGGTCTGCCAGTCGGTGATCAGCTGCTTCAGAGCGCCGTTCAGCCGTTCGAAACCGGCGTAGCCGGCCTGGAACGCCGGACTCGCGCGCACGGAATCGTAGTAGCGCCCGTAATCGGCGTCGAGCAGCATGCGGGCCGCCGGCGCGAGCAGATAGCGACCCTGGGCCTCGACCACGCGCCGCGCGGCGACGAGCTTGCCCAGCGTCTCGCGCACCGCGTCGAGGTCGAGCCCGACGCCGCTCGCGACATCCTCCGGCGTCGCATGCTTCTTGATGGCGAGGCCGTGCATGACCAGATGCATGTCGTTCACGTTGGGGTCTCCTCTCGGGCCGCGGCGGCTTCCTGTCGCGCCCGCTCGACGAGGCGCTCCCTCACGGCGCGGCGCAGGATCTTGTTGGCGGAGGTCTTCGGCAGTTCCGGCCAGATCTCGACGCCCTTGGGGCGCTTGTAGCTGGCGAGTTTTTCGCGGGCGTGGGCGAGGACCCGATCGGCGTCGAGGCCCGGCCGGCCCGAGACGACGGCGAACACCCGGTCGCCCCATTTCTCGTCCGGCAGGCCGACCACGGCCGCTTCGACCACGCCCTCGCAGGCGAGCAGGACGTCCTCGACCTCGCGGGGATAGACGTTGTAGCCGCCGGAGATCAGCATGTCGTTCTTGCGGTCGACCAGATAGAAGAAGCCGTCGGAATCCTGGTAGCCGATGTCGCCGGTGTGCAGCCAGCCGTTGCGGAACGCGGTCTCGGTCGCTTCCGGGTTGTTCCAGTAATAGGCCATCGTCTGCGGGCCGCGGCAGACGATCTCGCCCCGCTCGCCCGGCGCCACAGGCTGGTCGTTGTCGTCGAACACCGCGACGTCGACGATGGTGAAGGGGCGCCCGCACGAGCCGACGCGGTCGTGATCCTCCGCCTTGAGGCAGGTGATGACCATCGGGCTCTCGGCCTGGCCGTAGGTCTGGGCTAAGATCCGGCCGAACCGCTTCTCGGCGCGATGCAACAGGGCGGGCGCCATGGGCGCTGCGCCGTAGGCGATCGAGCGCAGAGCGAAGGCCGCGCTGTCGATTCCCGGCGCCTCGAGGACCATCGCCAGCATGGTCGGCACGAGGAAGGTGTGCTCGCAGCGTTCGCGCGCCGCGAGCGCGATGAACGCCGCCGCGTCGAACTTCGACATCGCCAGCGAGCGGACGCCGCGCACGAGCGAGGGCAGGAAGAAGGCGCCGGAGGCGTGCGCGATCGGGGCTGCGTGCAGGAACGTCTCGCCGCGCCTGAGATCGGGCGTGAGGTCGGTGAGAAAGGCGGACAGCTCCGCAAGCTCGCCGCGCGTGGTCAGCGTCACCGCCTTCGATCGTCCGGTGGTGCCGCCGGTGTAGCCGAGGCGATAGGGCGCATCGAGCGCGCGGTCGACCGCGCACGGCGCGTCCGATCCGGCCGAGGTCAGCGAGGCCAGCTCTTCGGCGCCGATGGCGCGTTCGACGCCGAGGCGGGCGATGTCGGCCGGATCGGTCAGCGTGTGGATCACGCCGCGGCTGCCGCTGTCGGCGAGCTTGAAGGCATGGTTGGCGATCGTCTCGCGGGTATTCATGCCGACCCGCACCAGGCCCGCCTTGGCCAGCGCGTAATAGGCGACGAGGCAGTCGATGCCGTTGGGCAGCAGCACGCCGACGCGGTCGCCGGGGACGAAGCCGGCGCCGAGCAGCGCGTTGCCGAGCTTGTCGGTGAGGCGGTCGAAGTCGCGGAAGGACACGACCCTGTCGCCTTCGACGAGACACGGAGCGGCGCCGAAGTGAACGGCGGCGCGGCGGATCAGACTGCCGATCTGCATGGTTGCCAGCCTCGAGATCAGCGCGGATTGCGCAGTTTCTCGACATCCGCGCGCCGGAGGCCGGAACCTTTTCCGCGCAGCAGGCGCGAATTGGCCTGGTCGATCCGATAGAGCTCGTCCGCCAGCGGTTCGCCGGCGTGGTACTTGACCCAGGTCTCGCACAGGTGGCGGTACTTCGGGTCGAGCGCCGGCGGCCGCACCTCGCGCGCCAGCCGGTTGTATTCCTCGAGGCCGATCACGCCGCGGGTCGTGTTGTAGCGGTCGACCTTGGCCGGCAGGCAGCTCGTTCCCGGATAGACCGGTCCGCACGTCGTCGTGTAGCTGTCGCCCTGCAGGATCGAATAGGGGATCAGCGAGTAGAGCCGCTGCGGCCCGTTCGAGTGCTGCATCATCGTATACTCGCTCAGCCGATGCGAGGTGTGCGTGCCGATGCACAAGGCCACCAGCGCGTCGCGGCTGTACTCGTCGTTGAACAGCGGCCGGAAGCGCTCGGCGCGCTCGTCCACCATCATCCAGTCGTCGACCTCGTAGACGCCGGCGACATGGGCGAGGTCCTTGACGATCGAGAAATAGGTGATCGCGCCGGCGTCGATCATCTGGTCGCGCGACCAGCCGGCGAGCCGGCGCCAGAGCTTGTTGGTGGCGTCCTTCACCTTCTCGGTCAGGGTCTTGAAGCAGGCGGTCAGTTCCTCGCGCGAGCCCATCGCCACCGGCAGGTAGCCGTCGGAGAGGGTGTCGGAGGTGTAGAGGCCGACGCCGACGAGCTTGTCGGCGGTGAACTCGGGCTTCGATTCGAAGCTGCCCCAGTCGTCCACCAGATAGAAGTGGCAGTCCTTCACCGCCATCGTCACGGTGATGTTGTTGTAGGGCACGTCGGCCGCGACGCCGTCGAGCCAGGGGAAATCGCTCTCCGACAGATCCATGAAGTCGCGCACGATCATCTCGCGGTCTTCGGCGATCTTGTAGGGGCCGGAATTGTGCAAGCTGATCCGGCTCTCGCAGGAGATCAGAAAGCCGTATTGCGACGCCGCGGCCATGAAGGCCTGCGCCGCCTCGTGCAGGTCGTCGCCGGCCTTGCAGTCGTACATGTCGGCGTGGAAGACCTGAACGGTCCGTTCCGGCAGGAACTGGCCGCGATGGCCGAATTCCTTGTTGGTGATGTGGCCGTTGTTGCGATGCCAGGACAATTGGAAGCGCTTCCAGAAGTCCATCAGGTAGACCAGGTCGTCGAGGGCGTCTTGCGGCCGGATCAGGCCGAGCGAGATCAGCCATTCGCGCCCGAGCAGATAGAAGCCCGGCAGCGCCCAGCCCATCGAGGGATTCTGGATCTTGATGCCGGCGTTGCGGGCGCGGTCGCCGATCTCCTCGGCCGACATCCGCTGCTCGATCTTGCGCAACAGCGAGGGATAGCGGTAGTAGGCCATCATATACGACAGCATCATGTAGGCCGGCACCGGAAACAGCTTCGATTCCTGAACGGTGCGCGTCACGCACAGCCAGTAGGTCTCGTCTGCGTTGGCCTGTATGAGGTTATTGGTCTCGAGAAGCTGCGAATACGTGATGCGGCTCGAACCCATCGGACGATCCTCCCCGGGAATCCTGATTCTGCTAATTTTTTACTTGGCGAGCCGCCAGACCTTGGCGGTCATTTCGACCCCGGTCTGGTAGGCTTCGGCGGTCTTGGCGGGCGCGGTGCATTCGATTTCCACGCGGTCGCCCTCCCGGATGCCGCTGATCTTCGCGTTCATCACGCAGGGAATGCCGTATTCCCGGGTCAGGATGCCGAGGTGCGAGCGCACCGTGCCGCCGGCGCAGATCACGCCCTTGAACTGTTCGAGGATCGGCGCGGTCAGCGTGCCGCCGCTGTCGTCGATGACCGCGACGGTGTTTTCGGGCACGCCCGAGGTCAGGAGTTCGAGCACGCGGTCGCTCGAGCGGATGTAGCGCGCGATGCCGATCAGGTTGTTGGCGTATTTGACCACGTTGTCGCCGATTCCGCGCTGCTCGCGGTTGTTTTCGTCCGCCGGCGCGATCACCGCTTCGGGGTGTTCGAACGAGAAGGTCGCGAGGTCGTCGCCGACGCCTGCGGCCGGCTTGTAGGCTTCCGGGCGCTCGCGCACCGAAATCATCGCCGACCAGTCGAAGCGGTGGCCGGTCGCGAGCAGCTTCTTCTCGATCGCCGCGAAGTCTGCGGCCGTGACGAGATCGTAGGACTTGTCGAACACGAAACTCGCCCAGTCGCCGCCGACCGTGTCGAGCTTGCGTCGGATGAGGTCCTGGATCGCCGCGTGGTAGGCGTCGACGACGACGGAAGCGTTCGGTTCGGCGTACTTGTCGTTGTCCACGAGAAGCTTGGCCACGTTGTCCTCCCTGGCCTGACTGAGGCGCGCTATCAAGGGGGATGCGACCTATCGGCCGATCTCCCCGTTCGTTGCCGACAGGATGCCGGCAACGCCCGGCGGTGTCAACAACATCTTAGGACAAAAATGTAGGACATGAAGGCTTTCAGTCCACGGGCCCAAAGCGCTCGCGCAGCGCGCGCTTGAGAACCTTGCCGGCGCCGTTCTTCGGCAGGCTGTCGACCACAAGCCAGCGCTTCGGGCGCTTGAAGCGCGCAATCCGCCGCAGACAGAGCGCGTCGAGTTCGGCGACGTCGACGCCGCCGTCCGTCGGCACGACGAAGGCGACCACGCTCTCGCCCCATTCCGGATCGGGCGCGCCGATCACGGCGACTTCGGCGACCGACGGATGGTCGAGCAGCACGTCCTCGATCTCGCGCGGATAGATGTTGGCGCCGCCGGAGATGACGAGGTCCTTCGACCGGTCGAGCAGGGTGAGGAAGCCCTGGGCGTCGAGCGCGCCGAGATCGCCGGTGTGCAGAAAGCCGCCGCGCAGCGCCGCCGCCGAGGCCTCGGGCAGGTTCCAGTAGCCGGCCATCACGGTGTCGCCGCGCACCGCGACTTCGCCGACTTCGCCGGGCGGCAGCGGCCGATCGTCGGGATCGAGGACGGCGACCTCGATTCCGGTGCGCGCGAGGCCGACGCTCGTCATCCGCGCTTCGTCGCCGGCGGCGATCGCCGCGGCGAGCAGGGCCTTGGGCATCGCAGCGATGGTGCAGGGGCTCTCGCCCTGACCGTAGCCGTTCCATAGGCGCGGGCCGAGCGCCGCGTATCCGGCCTTCAGGTCGGCGGCGTAGACGGGCGCCGCGCCGAGCAGCACGGTCCGGATGCTCTCGATCGGGGCGCTCTGGAAAGCGGGATCGCGCAGCATCCGCCTGAGGCCGGTCGGGGGCACGAAGAAGCTCGCGCTGCGATAGAGGCGGAGCAGGTCGGCGAGTTCGCCGGGCAAGAAGCCGCCGCTCGCCGGCAGAACCTGATGGGTCGCCTTGGCGATGTGGGACAGGCCGAACAGGCCCGTCGCGTGCGATTGCGCCGCGAGGTGGAGATGCGTGTCGCCGGGCGACAGCGCGTCGACGTCGGCGAGATAGAGCGTCGCCATCGTCATCAGATTGCGATGGCTCAGCATCGCGCCCTTGGGCCGGCCGGTGGTGCCGCTGGTGTAGAACAGCCAGGCGAGGTCGTCGCCGCGGCGATTCGAGATCCCGGTCGGGTCGGCGCTCGCGAGCTTGCGCCAGAGATCGTCGCCGAGGACGACGAGGCGGGTCGAGGGCTCGAGTTCGCGGGCCAGTCCCTCGGCGAGATCGGACGTCGCCAGGCACAGCTTCGCCGCGCAGTCGGCGGCCATGAAGGCGATTTCGCGGGCGTGCAGCCTGGCGTTGGCCGGCGCGGCGACGAGGCCGGCGCGCCAGATCGCGAACAGGACCGCGAGATAGTCGGGATTGTTGCTCATCGCCAGCACGACGCGGTCGCCGGGCGCGAGCCCGAGCGCCCGAAACCCGCCGGCGAGCCGCGCGGCGAGCGCGCCATAGGCGGCGTAGTCGTAGTGGGGCCGGTCGGCGACCGACACGGCCGGCAGGCGCGGGAAGCTCAGCGCGGCGGAGTCGAGCAGGCGCGCGAGGTTCATCGGCCGGCCCCTTCCAGGATCGTGATCGCCACCGCCGCCTCCTCGACGCCGCGCAGGCCGCCGCCGTTCTCGATCAGCCCGATGCGGGCGTCGCCGATCTGGCGCGGGCCGGCTTCGCCGCGCAGTTGCGCGACGATCTCGAACACCTGCCCGAGCCCGGTCGCGCCGATCGGGTGGCCCTTCGACTCGAGGCCGCCGGACGGGTTGAACGGGATCCGGCCGCCGAGCCGGGTGTCGCCGCGCTCGGCCGCGGGACCGCCTTCGCCCAGGCCGAAGAAGCCCAGCATCTCGCTCTGCAAGATCTCGCCGAAGGCGGTCGCGTCGTGGCATTCGACGACGTCGACGTCCTCGGGCCCCAGTCCGGCGGCGTCCCAGGCGCGCCGCGCGGCCTTGCGCGCGACGTGGTCTTCGAGCCGGTCCGGGTCGCGATGGTCGCCCGACATCAGCACGCTCGCGCGGATGCGCGCGGCGCGCCCCGACTGCCCGAGCCGTTCGGCGACCTCGGGGGTTGAGACCAGCGCCGCCGCCGCGCCGTCGCTGATCGGGCTGCACATCGGCAGGGTCAGCGGCCAGACGATCGGCCGCGCCGCCATCACCTCCTCGACGGTGAACGCGCGCCGGTACTGGGCGCGCGGGTTTTCGACCGAATGTTGGTGGTTCTTGGCGCTCACCGCCGCCATCTGGCGCTGGGTCGTGCCGAACAGCGCCATGTGATGGCGGCAGAAGGCGGCGTAGACGTCCATGAACACGCTGTGTGGCCCTTCCGCCTCGGCGCCCGGCGGGACGCGGACGCCGGCCCCCATCGCCAGGAGGCCGGCGATCGTCGCGTCGCGCCGCGACAGGTCCCAGCTGCCCTCGAACGCCGCCATCGACTTCGCCGGGTCGGGCATGACCATCTTTTCCGCTCCCGCCGCCAGCACGCAGTCGTAGGCGCCGGAGCCGACGAGGACGTGGGCGAGGTGCAGCGCGGTGGTGGCGGAGGCGCAGGCGTTCTCGACGTTGATGACGGGCGCGGCGCCGAAGCCGCAGCCGTCGAGCGCGGCCTGGCCGCGAATGCCGTGCTGCCCCTCGAGCGCGCCCTGGGTGGCGTTGGCGAACACGATCGCCTGCGCGAGCGCCGGCGCGGCTCCGGCGTCCGCGAGCGCGCCGCGCGCGGCTTCGGCGGCGAGGTCGGCGAGCGAGCGCTCGGGGAAGCGGCCGAAGCGGGTCATGCCGACGCCGACGATGCAGGTTGCCCGCATGGGCTTGTCTCCTCCCGGGATAGCGCTTGGTTTGTCCTACGTTTTTGTAGTATGTTCCCGAACAGCGCGGCGTGCAAGGCCCCGCCGGGCCCATAACGCGCCGACGACCAAAGGAGAGGACATGCCCGAACTCGCGCCGCCGACGGATCTGCGTGACCATCGGATCCTGATCGTGAACGACGACGGCATCGAGAGCGCCGGCATCAAGCTGCTCGAGGCGCTCGCCCGCGAGATCAGCGACGACGTCTGGGTGGTGGCGCCGGACGAGGAGAAGTCGGGCTTCTCGCACTCGATCTCGTTGACGGCGCCGATCCGGGTGCGCCAGATCGATTCCCGCCATTACGCCGTCAAGGGCACGCCGACCGACTGCGCGCTGCTGGCGATCCACGAGTTCATGGGCGAGCGCAAGCCGACGGCGCTCTTGTCGGGCGTCAACCGCGGCGCCAATCTCGCCGAGGACATCACCTACTCCGGCACCGCCGCGGCGGCGATGGAAGGCGCGCTGCTCGGCGTGCGCGCGATCGCGCTGAGCCAGGTGTTCACGATCGGCGGCGAGGCGCACTGGTCGACGGCGCGGCGGTACGCGCCGGACATCCTGCGGCAATTGCTGACCTGCGATTGGCAGCCGGGCAGTTTCGTCAACGTCAACTTTCCCGACTGTCCGCCGGACGCCGTCACCGGAACCCGGGTCACGACGCAGGGGCGCCGCCTGCCGGGATCGTTCCGGCCGGTGCGCAGAATCGACGAGCGCGCCGTCCCCTATTACTGGATCAAGCTCGCCTACGAGGTCGGCGAACTGGAGGCGGGCGCCGACCTGCTCGCCATCGCCGAGAACGCGATCTCGATCACGCCGATGCAGATGGACCTGACGGCCCACGCCTTCCGTCACGACCTCGACCGGACCTTTCGGGCGTCCGCGTGAGGCGCCAAACACCGCCGGCGAGCGCCCGGTCATCGGGCTGACCCCGAGCGCCGCGGCGGATTGGGCAGGGGCCCCGGCGCCGCCTTCGCCGAGCTACTCGGTCAAAAGATCGATCAGACGCGCCCTCGTCGCGTCGTCGACGCCGAGTCCGCGCGCAAGATAGTCGTCGAACGATCCGTACCGCGCGTCGATCTCATCGAGCGCCGCGCGGATGTAGCCGGCTCGCGCGGACAGCACGAACGCGATCACTTCGCGCGAGGAGTTCGGGCCGAACAGGTGCGAGACGTCGCGCACGTACTGGTTGGTCATGAGGTAATCCTCCTCCACCACCTCGCGCGGCGTCCCGACCGCGCGCAGCAGGATCGCCGAGCCGAAGCCGGTGCGGTCCTTGCCGCTGGTGCAATGAATGAGAAGGGGATGATGGTCGGGCTCGGCGGCGAACGCGATCATCCGGCGGTAGGTGTCGGCGTGATCGGTGACGAACCGTCGATAGTGGCCGATCACTTCGGTCTCGATCTCCGCCGGCGTGATCGCCCCCTTGCGGGCGCGGTCGAGCATGTCGAGGGTGCCGACCGGCAGGAAGCCGAGCTCCAGCTTCCTCACCCGGTGGCCGTCGGGCAGCCGGTCGGGGTGGACCGCGCGCTCGATGTCGATGCGGAAGTCGACCAGGCCGCCGAGGTCGAGGCCCCGCAGGCGCGCGAGGTCCTGAGCGGTGAGACCGCCGAGATTGTCGGCGCGAAAGACGCGCCGCCAGCGCGTGCGCCGGCCGCCGGCGGCCGGATAGCCGCCGAGATCGCGGAAGTTGACCGCGCCTTCGAAGTCGATGCGTCTGGGGTGCTGTTGGGTCATAGGCGGGCGATCACACGGCCGGCGGGCAGGAGGATGTCGTATTCCATGAAAACCGCTTTGACGATACGGCGCACCGGGAAACGATTCACCGGATCGAAGACGGACGCGTCGGGGAAGGCGATCGAAGCCGGCCCTTCCCAGGCCGCGCGCAGCTCGTGCTGCGAATCCGCCGCGATCAACTCGGCGAGCGCCGGGCGCGGGTCGGCCGGGTCCGCCGAGGGAATGATCCGCAAGCCGGTGGTCGGCCCGTTCGAGCCGAGGTGAGCGACGGGTTGCTCGGGCCGCATCAGCATGGTGGCCAGGCGCACGCCCGCCGGCCGCTCGAGCCGCCCCACGATCATGTCGCGGTCGCGCTCGAAGCCGATGGTCGCGAGCTTCTTCGGGAATCCCCAGACTTCGCGGCCGGCGAGCATCGGCGGCTCGGTGTCGACGAAGATCTGGTGGATGTAGGTGAGCGGCTTGCCGTCGTGGCGCGCATAGAGGCGCAGGATCGCCTCGTGATAGGGCCCGAAGGTCGAGAACGGGTACCAGTAGATCGAGAGGTTGGCCGAAGCCGGCTCGATCAGCTCGAGCGGTTCGGGAAGCGCGTCGAGGGCGGCTTCGCGGTCGGTCTCGAACTTGACCGAGACCGCTTGGGCGTTGCGATAGTGATAGGGCGGCGCCTGAAAGGCGGGGGCGTCCGACGGCATGGAATAGCCGAGTTTTTCGAGCGTCAGTCGGCCTCTGGCGGACATGCTTTCCTCCGTGAAGGGGTCAGGCGATCACGTACTGGCCGCCGTTGACGAACACGACCTGACCCTGAATCATCGACGCCTCGGGGCCGGCGAGAAATTCGACCAGGCCGACATAGTCGTCATGCGCAATGTTGCGCCCGCTCGGATTGCCGGCCGCCTCGCTCGCCAGAAAGCCGTCCGTTCCCTCGCCGAACAGTTGGCGCACCGCTTCGGTGTCGAGCGTGCCGGGCGCGATCGCGTTGATGCGCACGCCGAGCGGCGCGAGTTCCGGGACGAGATAGCGCATCAGCGACTCGGCGAGCGCCTTGCCGGCGCCGACGGTCCCGTAGTTCGGCACGATTTGCCGGCTGCCGCGGCTGGACAGGAAGACAATGCTGGTCCCGCGGCGGATCAGGGGCTGGGCGGCCTGAACGAGAAAGACGAGCGAGGCGCCGTTGACGAGGATGGCCTGCGCGAACGCCGCGGGATCGAGGCCGAGAAGCGGCCCGGCCAGCGCCGTCACGGCGCCGTGAACGATCAGGTCGAGCCGATCGGTTTGCTCCGCCACCTGCCGGATGAGATCGCGGGCGCCCTCCGGCGTCCCGACATCGGCCTGGATCGCGTGCGGTCTGCCGCCGAGCGCCGCGATTTCGGCGCAAGCCCGGTTGGCGGCGCCGCTGTCGGCGCGGTAAGCGAGAAAGAGGTCGCGACCCTTGGCGGCGAAGCGACGGGCGATCGCCAGACCCACGCCTTTGACGCCGCCGACGATCAGGACCGCCATCGCCCATTCTCCGATATTGTGTCATACGTTTTTGTCTGACAACAATGGCGCAGTCGCCCGCCATATTCAAGAGCCGGGCGAGGGGAGGGCCCATGCGCGCGGCCGCTTATGCAAAAGCGCTTCCGGTTTCCGACCCGGAGCGCCTCGTCGACGTCGATCCGCTCCACGAACCTCGGGGCTCGATCGGCGGATCGCGGTGAAGGCGGTCTCGGTGAGCGACCGTCATCGGCCGGAACTCGCCCGGCTGATCGCCCAGCTCGGTCATCTCGGTCTGATCGACGGCGCCAAGGGGGGGCGATGTCGGCGCATGGGCGGAAAGCTGTCTCTCGAGGGCTTTCCGGAATCGGTGACATTGTCCGACAAAAATGTTCACCAAAACTGTTGACGGTCGTCGGGGGTGCGGGTAGGCTTTCCGCAACAAAGGGTCTCGGCGCCTTTGCCAGCGCCGCGAAAACACCGGGAGGAAACCATGAACACCAAGGCTTGGATCGCGGCCGCGGCCGCGCTGCTGGCGACGACGGCGCTAACCGGCGCCGCGTTTGCGCAAGATAAGTCGAAGACCCCCATCAAGGTCGCGATCTTCTCCGTGAACGCCGCGTCGCCGACCATTCACGCGATGATCGAATCCGCGACCGCCGCCGCCAAGGCGCGCGGATGGACGGTCGAAACCTACGACGGCAACGGCGATCAGGTCGCCACCAACAATCAGGTCAACACCTTCATCCACCGCGGCTTCGACGCGCTGATCAACGTCGCCTCCGCCAATACGCAGATGGGCGGCGTGATCGCCAACGCCAACAAGGCGAAGATCCCGTTCGTCTCCACCTTCTCCGGCATGGTGCCGGGCATCACCGTCGACATCGGCTCCAACAATGTCGCGGACGGCGTTTTCGCCGCTTCCGAGATCGCGGCTCGCATCGACGGCGAGGGCGAAGTCCTGAAACTCAACTGGACGGTCCTGCCGGCGCTGGCCGAGCGCGACGCCGGCTTTCATGCGGTGATGAGCGAATACAAGAAGATCAAGGTCACCGAGATGGAGCTGAAAGTTCCCGGGCAGGTCGACGACACGTTCAACAAGGTCACCGACTTCCTGACGGGACACAAGGATGTGAAGGCGATCTGGATGGGCTGGGACGAAGTCGGCGTCGCCGCCGCCCGCGCGGTTCAGCAATCGCATGTCGAGAAGAAGCCCTTCGTGGTGAGCATGGATGGCAACGACGCCGCCTACGACCTGATTCGGGACGGCAGCCCGTTGGCGCTCACGGTGGCCTACGACGTGCGCGGAATGGGCGATGCGGCGGTTCAGTCGGTCGCGGACGCCGTGGACGGCAAGAGCTTCCCCGAGCGACAGATCTACAAGAAGCCGTGCCTCATCACGAAGGCGACCGTGCCGGCGAAGGGACAGTACCCCGACTTCAAGACCTGCGCCCTCTATTCGGCCGATATGCCGAATTCGCAGTAGCTCCGTTATTCGGCGACCCGAAATGCTCGCGACGCACGGCGCAACGGTCGGACCCGCAAGCGCAAGCGCGGAGGGGTCGTGCGGCGGAGCTTTTCTCGAGGTCGAGGGACTGGTCAAGGTATTCCCCGGGACACGGGCCCTCGACGGTGTGAACATTCGCGTCGGACGCGGCGAGATCCACGCGCTGCTCGGCGAAAACGGCGCCGGCAAGTCGACGCTGATCCGCCAGATCTGCGGCGCGAGCCAGCCGACGGAAGGCCGCATTTTGGTCGAGGGCAGGGAGGTTTCCCTGCCCTCGCCGCACGCCGCGGCCGCCCTCGGCATCGCGGTCGTGCATCAGCATTTCAATCTCGTGCCGCAGATCACGGTGTGCGAGAATCTGTTCCTGACCGAGGGCCTGCCCCGCCGGGGCGGGGTGTTCGTGCATTGGGGCGAGGCCTACCGGCGGGCGCGGGCGCTTCTGTCGCGCGTGGGCCTCGACATCGATCCGCGCGCCATGGTGAGCGACCTCAGGCCGGACGAAGCCGCGATGGTCGCGATCGCCAAGGCGATGGGCGCCGACGCCAGGCTGATCATCCTCGACGAACCGACCGCCGCCCTGCTGCCGGGCGAAGTCGGCGTGCTGTTCGGCCACATGCGCCGCCTCGCCGCCGAGGGACACGCGTTCCTCTACGTCAGCCACCGGCTCGCCGAAGTGTTCGAGATCGCCGATTGCGTCACCGTGCTGCGCGACGGCCGCAACGCCGGCCATTGGCGGCGGTCGGACATGGCGCGGCGCGAGATCATCAACGCGATCGTCGGACAGAAGAGTTTTTCCGAGGCGATCTCCTCGGCGCCGGTCCGCCAGGGCGACGTGCTGCTGCGCTCCGAGCGGCTGGGCGGCGGCCGGGTCGCGGAGATGTCGTTCGAATTGCGCGCGCACGAGATCGTCGGCGTCGCGGGGCTGCCCGGCAGCGGGGCGGAAGAGGCGCTCGACCTGCTCTACGGCCGGTTTCCGGCGACGGGCGGGCGGCTCGTGATCGCGGGCGCGCCCGTGGCGTTCCGCTCTCCGCGCGACGCGAAGGCCGCCGGGCTCGCCCTGGCGCCGAAGGACCGCCACGCGGAAAGTCTGCTTCCCGGGGCGAGCGTGCGGGAGAACATTTCGCTGCCCAATCTGCGCCGGTTCGCCGCCGATCCGGTCTTCCGCTTCATCCGGCGCGGCAAGGAGCGCGCGGAGGCGCAGAGCGTCGCCAAGCGCCTGTCGGTCAAGATGGCGGGGGTGGAATCGCCGATCGCTTCGCTGAGCGGCGGCAACCAGCAGAAGGCGATCCTCGGCCGCTGGCTCATGAGCGGGGCGAAGATCTTCATGCTGAACTCTCCCACTGCCGCCGTCGACATCGGCGCCAAGGCCGAGATTTACGACCTGATCCGGCAAATCGCCCACGACGGCGCCGGCGTGATCTTCACCTCGACCGAGGTGGAGGAATTCCCGCGCGTCTGCCACCGCGTCCTCGTGTTCCGCGACGGCCGCATCGCCGGCGAACTCGTCGGCCAGGATGCGACGGAAGCCAATATCCTCAATCTCGCCGCAGGAGGTGCAGAATGACCGCAGATGTCGGCGCCCGACGCGTCGCGGCGCGTCCCCGGATCGACCTGACGGTGTTCCTCGCGCGCTACGGCACGCTGCTTTCGCTCGTCGCGCTGCTGATCGTGTTCTCGATCGCGCGTCCCGACGTGTTCCCGACGGTCGACAACCTGCTCAACATCATGAACCAGATCTCGATTCTGGGCACGATGGCGTTCGGGCTGACCGTCTGCCTGGTGATGGGCCTGTTCGACCTGTCGATCGCGGCGATGGCGACGCTCGGCGGCTACATCGCGACCTTCCTGCTGGTGCAGTACCCCGACACGATCAGCGTCCCGGTCGCGGTGGCGATCGCGCTCGGAGTCGCCGCGGCGATCGGCGTGATGAACGGCCTGATCGTCAGCTATCTCGGGATCTCCGCCTTCATCGCGACGCTCGCGACCGGCTCGATCATCACCGGCGCGGTGCTCGGCATTTCGGACTCGAAAACGATCATCACCGGCATCCCCGACGCCTTCATGGCGATCGGACAGGGCGCGATTATTCTCGGCGTCGCCAATCCGATCCTGATCATGCTCGGCGTCGGGCTGGTTCTCTGGCTGATGCTCGAACACACGCAGCTCGGACGCCACCTCTACGCGATCGGCGGCAACGCGGAGGCCTCGCGCCTGTCGGGCATCGCCGTCAAGCGCTACGCGCCGTTCGCCCTCGCGGTCTGCGCCGTCTGCGCCGGGCTCGGCGGGTTGATGTCGGCCGCGGTGCTCGGCGCGGGGCGCCCGCAGGGGGTCGGCGACGGCTACCTGCTCAACGCCTTCGCCGCCGTGTTCATCGGCGCCTCGTCGCTCAGACCGGGGAAATTCCATATTCTCGGCACCATGATCGGGGTCCTGCTGATCGGCGTGATCAACAACGGCCTGTCGGTGATGGGCGTGCCGACCTACTGGCAGTATATCGTGCAGGGCCTGTTGCTGATCGCCGCGCTGTTCAGCGCCGGCGTGCTCACGATGCGGCGGCGCTGACGGCGGGTTCGAATGATCCGCCCGCCCGGCGGCGCTCCGCGTCGCCAGCCGCCGGTCGGCGCCGTCGGGCGCTGATCGTCCCGCCTTTTTGCGGGTTTCCCGGCCGGCTCGACGCCGGCGGGGCGGCGGCGGATCGGGCCGGGGGAACCGGAGGACGCAGCGCATGTTATGCCCGGGATGACTCGCCCATCCCGCCTCGCGCCCGTCCTCCGCCTCGCCCTCGCGGCCATGGCCGCCGCAGCCGACGCCGGGACGCTCGACGCCGGGGCCCGGACGCGCCTCGTCTCGGACGCGCAGGGGGCGGCCGTGATGGTCGCGGACGCGGCCTCGCCGGTCGTTCCGCATCCGGCTCAGGTCCGCCGGAGGCGCGATTCGGGGCCGGGCCCGCCGACCGCCCCCCCGGCGCGGCAGCCTCCGCCTGGAACCGCCAGCGAGGTCGGCGCCCCGACATCGTCGGCGGCGATGAGCGCCTCCGACGCCGCCCGATGCTTCGCCGACCTCGCCGCGCGGAAGGTCGGGTTCGAGCAGACGAACGCGGTGAAGCTCGGCCATTGCGAACTCTCCGGCGCAGTGAGGCTGCTCTCCGTCGCGACGCCCTTCGGAGACGTCCTCGTTTCCGGCGGCCCGACGATGCTGTGCGGCTTCGCCGGCCAGTTCAGCGGCTGGGTGCGCGACGTCGCCGCCCCGATGACTCTCGCCTACACCGGCCGCAAGCTGGCGGCGATCGAGATCGTGTCGGCCTTCGCCTGCCGAGCGCGCGCCGACAAGCCGGGCGCAGTTCCCAGTGAGCACGCCAGGGGCGACGCGGTCGATGTCGCCGCCTTCGTTCTCGCGGACCACAGCCGCGTTCGCGTCGGGCAGGACGCTTCCGAGGCTCCGCTCGCGGACGACCTCGTTCACGCCTTGCGCATGACGGCCTGCGGCTACTTCACCACGGTCCTCGGTCCCGGGTCGGACCCGGCCCACGCGGATCACCTGCACTTCGACTCCGCCCTGCACGGCGCGACGCCGAACTACCGCATTTGCCAGTGACCGGCCCCGGCTGTGTGCGCCGTTCGCGGATCGACGCCAGAGCGGGACGAGCACAGGCGTCGCCGATTTCGCTTGCCGGCGGCCGTCCGGGTACGGTTCAATCGCAACCGACGCCGAGACGGGACGCGAAGCATGGCCACGACCCCCTATGGCTTCTGGAAGTCGCCGATCACCTCCGACCTCGTCGTCGCCGACGCGGTCCGCTTCGAGCAGGTCGCGCTCGACGGCGATGGCGTCTATTGGAGCGAGACGCAGCCGCAGAAGCAGGGTCGGACGTTCGTCTATCGCGCCGGCGGGGACGGTGAGCCGGACCGCGTGACGCCCGACGACGCCAACGCCTTCAGCGTTCGCACCCGCGTCCACGAATACGGCGGCGGCGCGTTCGCCGTCGCCGACGGCGTGGTGTTCTTTTCCAACAACAAGGATCAGCGGCTCTACCGGCAGGCCGTCGGAGGACCGCCGACGCCGATCACGGCGGCGCCCACGGACGGCGCGGCGGATGGGCTGCGTTATGCGGACGGCGTGGTCGACCGGCGCCGGGGACGCATGGTCTGCGTGCGCGAGGATCACAGCGGGGCCGGCGAGGCGATCGCGACGCTCGTCGCCGTCGACCTCTCCGGCGCGACCGTTCCGCGCGTTCTCGTCTCGGGAAACGACTTCTATTCGAGCCCTCGTCTCAACCCCGACGGAAACCGCCTGTCTTGGCTGACCTGGCGCCATCCCGACATGCCGTGGGTCTCGACCGAGGCCTGGGTCGGGGACGTTCTGCCGGACGGGGCGATCGGACAGGCGCGCAAGGTCGCCGGCGGGCCGAACGAGTCGGTGTTCCAGCCGGAATGGTCGCCCGACGGGGACCTCTATTTCGTCTCCGATCGCGGCTCGGGCTGGTGGAACCTCCATCGTGAGCGCGACGGCGCGATCGAGCCGCTGGTCACGATGGACGCCGAATTCGGGCGGCCGCAATGGCAGTTCGGCGCCTCGACCTACGCCTTCGAGTCGGCCGACCGTCTGATCGCCTGCTTCGTTCGCGACGGCGGTTGGACGCTGGCGCGGATCGACGCGCGCTCCGGGCGCCTCGAGGCGATTCCGACGGGGTTCACCGACATCGCCCAGCTGCGCGCCGCTCCGGGGCGGGCCGTGTTCATCGGCGGGTCGCCGTCCGAAGCCCCCGCGCTGGTCGATCTCGACCTGAACGCAGGAACGCGTCGGGTCTTGCGCCGCGCCTTCGTCGTCGGCGAGGACCTGCGCCGCTACGTCTCGATCCCGGAGCCGATCGCGTTCCCGACGGGCGGAGGCGAGACGGCGCACGCGCTCTACTATCCGCCCTTCTCGCCCGACTCCGCCGCGCCGGCGGGCGAGACGGCGCCCGTGCTGGTGAAGAGCCACGGCGGACCGACCTCGGCCGCGTCGAGCACGCTCTCGCTGGCGACGCAATACTGGACGAGCCGCGGCATCGGCGTCCTCGACGTGAACTATCGCGGCAGCACGGGCTACGGTCGGCCGTACCGGTTGCGCCTCGAACGGCAGTGGGGCCTCGTCGACGTCGAGGATTGCATCGCCGGCGCCGGCTTTCTCGTCGCGAGCCGCAACGCCGACCCGGCGCGGCTCATGATCACCGGCGGCAGCGCCGGCGGCTACACGACGCTCTGCGCGCTGACGCGCGAAGGGGACAAGACGTTCAGCGCCGGCGCGAGCCACTACGGCGTCAGCGACCTCGAGGCGCTGGCGCGCGACACGCACAAGTTCGAGTCCCGTTACCTGGACTGGCTGATCGGCCCCTATCCGGCGGACAAGGCGATTTACGCCGATCGCTCGCCGATCAACCACGCCGATCGGCTTTCGGCGCCGGTGATCTTCTTCCAGGGCTCGGAGGATCGCGTCGTCCCGCCGAACCAGACCGAGCTCATGGTCGCGGCGCTCGAGGCGCGCGGCGTTCCGGTCGGATACTTTCTGTTCGAGGGCGAGCAGCACGGTTTCCGCAAGGCCGACACCATCAGGCGCGCGCTCGACGCGGAGCTTTATTTCTATGCGTGGCTGATCCTGCGCTCCGGCCTGCGATTCTGAGGCGGCGCCGACCCGGCCGCGCCGGCCTTTCGGCGCGGGCCGGGACGTCGCCGTCGATCAGCGCGGTCCGCTACAGGGCCATGTCGAAGACGAGCGCCTCGGTCCGCCCGAGGCTCTCGATGCGGATTTCGTCGGTCTCGCCGATCGCGATCCCGTCCCCTCCGCTCACGCGCTGGCCGTTGACGGACAGCTCCCCGTCCGCCACCTGGACCCAGACGCCGCGTCCGGCGCGCAGCGCCAGCGCGACGCTCTCTCCGCCCTCGAGCGCCGTCGCATAGAGATCGACGTCCTGGTGGATGGTGAGCGAGCCGTCGCGGCCGTCGCGCGAGCCGACGAGGCGCAGGGTTCCGCGCTTCTCCTGTGCGGAAAACGTCTTCTGCTCGTAGCCGGGATCGAGGCCGTCCCGCTCCGGGATGATCCAGATCTGCAGGAAGCGGACGGGCTCGGTCCGGCTGGCGTTGTACTCGCTGTGGCGCACGCCCGTGCCGGCGGACATGCGCTGCACGTCGCCGGGCCGGATCACCGCGTGCTCGCCGGTGCTGTCCTCGTGTTCGAGCGCGCCGGTGAGCGGATAGGTGACGATCTCCATGTCGCGGTGCGGGTGGGTCGGAAACCCGCCGCCCGGCGCCACGCGGTCCTCGTTGATCACCCGCAGCGGCCCGAAACCCATGTACCGCGGGTCATGGTAGCCGCCGAAGGAAAAGCTGTGCTTGCTGTCGAGCCAGCCGAAGTTGGCCGAGCCTCGATCTTCCGATTTCCTGATGATGGTTTGCATGGCGTCCCCACTTCGTCTGTCTGCGTTGGGCCCTATGTGTTTGCGCAGTTCCAAGATACAATAGCGGGGAAACACCGCGGTCTGTCGTCGGATTGGAACCAATCGATGGACAAACTCGGCGCCATGAACGCCTTCGCCAAAGTGGTCGCGCTCGGCAGTTTCGCCGAAGCCGCGCGGGCGCTGGGCTCGACCCGCTCGGCGGTGAGCAAGACGGTGATGGAGCTCGAGCATGGTCTCGGCGTCCGGCTGCTCGATCGCACCACGCGCCGCGTCGGGGCGACGGAGGCGGGGCTCGCCTATTATGAGCGATGTGTCGACATTCTCGCGCGCGTCGAGGAGACCGACCTGCAGGTCGCGAGCCTGCAGGCCGAGCCGAGGGGCGTGCTCAAGGTGAATGGGCCGACCTCCTTCGGCGCGCTCTATCTCGGACCTGCGGTCGCCGACTTCATGGCCGCCTATCCCGACCTCAGGATCGAACTGACGGTGACCGACCGCTTCATCGACCCGATCGAGGAGGGCGTCGACGTGACCATCCGGATCGCCGAGCTCGCCGATTCGAGCCTGATCGCCCGCAAGCTCGCGCCGGCCCGGCGCGTGTTCGTCGCCTCGCCCTCGTATCTCGAAAGCCTCGGCGCGCCGGAAACGCCCGAGGATCTGGGGCGGCGCGCCTGCCTGACCTACGGCCACACCACCACCCTGCAGCGATGGCGGATCGTCCGCGACGGCGAGGCGGTCATGGTCCCGGTGCAATCCGTCCTCTGCTCGAACAACGGCGACGTTCTGCGGTCGGCCGCCGTCAACGGCCGTGGCGTCGCGTTCCTGCCGACCTTCCTCGTCGGTCCGGACATCGCGGCCGGCCGGCTCCAGACCGTCCTCGACCGTTTTCCGCAGCCGGAACTGGGTGTCCATGCCCTTACCGCCTCGAACCGCTATCTCGCCGCCAAGACCCGCGCTTTCGTCGACTTTCTGGCGAAGCGTTTCGGCGACGAGCCGGAATGGGACCGCTTCCAGAGGGCGTGATCGCCGCGGCTCCGTTCCGGCGCCCGCCCGGCGGCCTGCGCGCCGCGAGTCGCCACACCACCCCAGATCGGTCTTTTTCATGGCGTCGCGATATTCGTTTCGATATAGCGCTCGGGACGCCTCGACGAGGCGCAGGGGCCGAGGCGGGGAGATGGAGATGCACAGAGCGCTCGCGAACGGTCGCGGCCCGACGCGCCGCGCGGCGTTGGCGGGCGCGCTCGCCTCGGTCGCGGCGGGCGCCGCGGGCCGCGCCGCGGCCTATTCCGGGGAGGGGCTCGAAATCCTCGCCGCCCCGACCGGGGCTTCGATCTCGCTCGCGCGCGTCGTCGAGGCGGGCGGTCTCGCCGCCGCCGCGCCGGGCGCGACGCTCCGCCCCTGGCGCGACCCCGACGAATTGCGCGCCGGCATTGTCTCGGGCAAGACGCAGCTCTTCTCAACCCCGACGCACGTGCCGGCGAATCTCGCCAACCGCGGTCTGCCGATCAGGCTCCTGTGCCTCCTCGGGGCCGGCCATCTCTACGTCGTCACGGCGGACGAGCGCGTCGCGAGCTTCAAGGACCTCGCCGGCAAGCCGGTGCTCGGCTTCTTCCGCAAGGACATGCCCGATCTCGTCTTCCGCGCCTGCGCCAAGATGGAGGGTCTCGACCCCGACAAGGACATCCAGCTCAGCTACGTGCAGAGCGGGATGGAGGCGGCGCAATTTCTCGCCGCCGGCAAGGCCGCGACCGCGATCCTGTCCGAGCCGCCCGCGACCGCGGCCATCGTGATGGCGGCCAGGCAGGACCGGATATTGCGCCGCGCCATCAGCCTTCAGGACGTCTGGAGCCGGCATCGC
This sequence comes from Roseiarcus fermentans, assembly GCF_003315135.1. Lineage (GTDB taxonomy): Bacteria > Pseudomonadota > Alphaproteobacteria > Rhizobiales > Beijerinckiaceae > Roseiarcus > Roseiarcus fermentans. The sequence continues at coordinate 124,459 of NZ_QNRK01000002.1, read as the reverse complement.
CACAGCCACGGCGTTCCGATGGTCGGCGTCGCCGTGCGCGCGGGGGTGTTCGACCAGGCGCCGGGCCTCCTCGCCGCGCTTCGCGACGGCCTGCCGCAGGCGAAGGATTGGGCGCTCGCCAACCCGGGCGAGGCCGGGGCGCTGGCGGAGAAGGCGTTGCAGATGCGCGCGCCGATCTTCGAAAAGGCGCTGCCGTTCATGAACCTCGACATCCGGTCGGCGCGCGCCGCCAAGGCCGACCTCGTCGACTTCTATGAAACGATCGTCGCCGTCTCCCCCGACGCGCTGGCGGGCAGAGTTCCGCCGGACGATTTTTTCCTCGAGCTCTGAGCCGGCGTCCGTGGGCGCGGCCGAGCGGGCGCTCTGGAGCCTCTCCGGGCTCGTCGTCCTCGCCCTTGCCTGGGCGGGCGGGCATGCGGCCTACGGCCCGTTCGTGCTGCCGCGTCCGGACGAAACCGTCGCGACCGCTTTCGATCTCGTCGGTTCGGGCGCCGCCGGCGCCGCCGTTCTGGCCACGGCCGGGCAGGCGCTGCTCGGCTGGGCGATCGGCCTCGGGATCGGTCTCGCGCTCGCCTTTCCCGCCGGTTTCCTCGCGCCGCTCGGGCTCGCGGCGCGCCCCGTCGCGACGCTGCTCGTCGCCATGCCTCCGGTCGCCTGGATCGTGCTCGCGCTCATCTGGTTCGGGCCGGGCGGCGGGGCGGACGCCTTCACGGTCGCGGTCACCGTCGCGCCGATGCTGTTCGGCGCGGCGCTGCAGGGGCTCGCGTCGCGCGATCCGGCGCTCGACGAGATGGCGGCGCAGTTCCGCGCGCCGCCGCTCGTCCGGCTCACCGACGTCATTGCGCCGCAACTCCTGTCCCATCTCGCGCCCGCGGCCGGCGCGGCCCTCGGCTTTTCGTGGAAAGTCTGCGTGATGGCGGAGGTGATGGCGAGCGGCGCCGGCATCGGAGGCCAGCTCGCGATCGCCCGTGCGCATCTCGACCTGCCGGCGACCTTCGCCTGGCTCCTGATCCTCGTCGCGCTCGCGCTTCTGAGCGACACACTCCTCCTCTGGCCGCTCCGGCGCCGAACAGCGGCGGCGCGATGAGCCTTACCTTCGCCGGCGTGAGCCTGGCGTTTGGCGCGGAGCCGGTCCTCTCCGGAATCGACCTCACCGTCGCCGCGGGCGAATTCGTCGTGCTTCTCGGCCCGTCCGGTTGCGGCAAGACCACGATGCTCAGGCTCGCGAGCGGGGCGCTGAAACCCGGGCGGGGAACCGTCACGAGCGGCTTCGCCCGCGCCGCCGTGGTCTATCAGACGCCGCGGCTCCTCGGCTGGATGGACGCGCTCGACAACGCCGCCTTCGGCATGAAGTCGCTGGGCGTCCGGCGCGCGGAGCGACGCGAGCGGGCGCGCGCAATCCTCATGCGCCTCGGGCTCGCCGAAGCCGATCTGGCGAAGCGACCGTCCCGGCTCTCGGGCGGCATGGCGCAGCGCGTCGCCTTCGCCCGGGCGCTCGCGGTCGAGCCCGATTTCATCCTGATGGACGAACCGTTCGCCGCGCTCGAGGCGGGCCTGCGCCGGCGCCTGCAGGATCTGGTGCGCGCCGAGACCGAACGCTCGGGCGTCGCCGCGCTGTTCGTCACCCACGACGTCGCCGAGGCGACCCGGCTCGCGTCGCGGATCGTCGTCCTGTCAGCCCGGCCGGGGAGGATTGTCGCGGACTTCGCCAACGCCCCGGCCCGCGAGGCGGCGGAGGCGTTCGAAGCCGCCGCCGCCCTGTTGCGCCGGTCCGACGTCGCGGCCGCGATCAACGCGGCGGGCGGAGAAGAATTCTAACGCGCGCGGCGCGACTCTCAATGAGTTCGCACTCTTCTCTGACGCCGCGTGCGGCGCGAAGCGGCGCCCGTGGCGAGACGACCGTCCTCGAGCCGAAACGTCGATCGCCGCCTCCTCCGCGGCTCCCCGGCCGGGGACGGTCAAGCGGCGCCGATTAGTCTATAAAATATATAGACCATCTTGACTAATCAAAACTCCGGCGCCATCGTCGGCGGCAGACGGCGAGAGGAAGGATCTTCGGATGACGCGCGGAACGGCCAGGGCTTCGCTGCCCGTCCTCGATTTGCGGCGCTTCGACGCGAACGGGGACGAGCGGAGGCGTTTTCTCGACGAGCTCCGGGACGCGGCTCGGACATACGGCTTCTTCTATCTCACCGGTCACGGCGTCTCCGACGGGCTGATCCAGTCGGCGCTCGCCCTCTCGCGCAGCTTTTTCTCGCTTCCGGAGGCCCAGAAGCTCGAGATCGAGATGGTGAACTCGCCGCACTTCCGCGGCTACACGCGGCCCGGGTACGAGTACACGCGCGGCAAGCAGGACTGGCGCGAGCAGGTCGACATTGGCGCCGAAAGGCCCGCGTTGCCGCTCGATTCGGGCGCGCCCGCCTGGCGGCGGCTTCAGGGGCCGAACCAGTGGCCGTCGGCGCTGCCTCAACTCAAGCCGACGCTGCTCGAATATCAGGACAAGGTGACCGCGCTGGCGATCCGCGTGCTGCAGGCTTTTTCGGCCGCGCTGGATCAGCCCGAGGACGCGTTCCAACCGATCTACGCGCCGGCCCCGAACCAACTGATCAAGATCATCCGCTATCCCGGCCGCGCGGCGGGGGAAAGCGACCAGGGCGTCGGCGCGCACAAGGATTCCGGCTTCATGGCGGTCCTCTTGCAGGATCAGGTCGCGGGGCTTCAGGTCGAGGGCGAGGACGGCTGGATCGACGCGCCGCCGATCCCCGGATCCTTCGTCATCAACGTCGGCGAAATTCTCGAACTCGCGTCCAACGGCTATCTGCGCGCCAACGTCCATCGCGTCGTCTCGCCGCCGGCCGGCGGCGACCGGCTCTCGGTCGCCTTCTTCCTCGGCGCCCGGCTCGACTCGGAAGTGCCGGTCCTCGCCCTGCCGCCGCATCTCGCGGCCGAGGCGCGCGGGGTCACGCAGGACCCCCTCAATCCGCTCTTTCGCGAAGCCGGCAGGAACTACCTGAAAGGCCGGCTGCGATCGCACCCCGACGTCGCGCGCCGCCACCACGCCGACCTTCTCGAGCCGTCCGACGGCAAGCCGGAACTCGCCTCCGCCTACTGACGCCGACCCCTTCCCCTTTCAGGAGACCAACCTTCATGACGACCGACAGCAAGCGCTTCGAGACGCTCGTCCTGCACGGCGGAACCTATCGCGCCGACCCGGTGAGCGGTTCCGTCGCGGTGCCGATCCATCAGACGACGTCGTACCAGTTCCAGGACACCGGCCACGCCTCGCGCCTGTTCGCGCTCGAAGAACTCGGCAACATCTACACGCGCGTGCAGAACCCGACCTGGGATGCGCTGGAACAGCGGGTGGCGGCCCTCGAAGGCGGCGCGGCGGCGCTCGCCGTCGCCTCCGGGCAGACAGCGTCCGCCTTTTCGGTGCTGAACCTCGCGCAGGCCGGCGACAACATCGTCTCCTCGACCGACCTCTACGGCGGCACCTGGACGCTGTTTGCGCAGACGCTGAAGCAGTTCGGCATCGAGACACGCTTCGTCGATCCTTCCGACCCGGAAAATTTTCGCCGCGCGACCGACTCGAAGACCCGCGCCTACTACGCCGAGATCCTGCCCAATCCAAAACTCAACGTGTTCCCGATCCGGGAGGTGGCCGACATCGGCCGCTCGCTCGGCGTGCCGCTGATCGCCGACAACACCGCGACCCCGCTGATCGCGCGGCCGCTCGAGCACGGCGCTGCGGTGGTGGTCTATTCGGCGACCAAATACATCGGCGGCCACGGCAATTCGATCGGCGGTCTGATCGTCGACGGCGGCAATTTCCCGTGGGAAAGCCACGCCGATCGTTTCCCGCTGCTGACCCAGCCCGACGACGCCTACCACGGCGCGGTCTGGACGGAGGCCGCCAAGCCTCTCGGGCCGATCGCGTATTCGCTTCGGGCTCGCGTAAAACTGTTGCGCGACATCGGCGCGTCGCTGTCGCCGTTCAACGCCTTCCTGCTGCTGCAGGGCCTCGAGACCCTGCCGCTGCGCCTCAGGCAGCACAACGAGAACGCGATTGCGGTCGCCAACTTCCTGAAAGATCGCGACGACGTTTCGCACGTGATCTTCCCCGGGCTCCAGAGCGGAGAGAACCGCCGCCGCGCCGACGCCTATCTCGCGGGCGGCTATGGGGCGCTGATCGGCTTCGAGCTCAAGGGGGGCGTCGAGGCGGGGCGGCGGTTCATCGACGCGCTGAAACTCTTCTACCACGTCGCCAACATCGGCGACGCGCGCTCGCTCGCCATCCATCCCGCCTCGACCACCCATCAGCAGTTGAGCGGCGAGGACCAACTCGCGACCGGCGTGACCCCCGGCTACGTGCGCCTGTCGATCGGCATCGAGCATCCCGAGGACATCATCGCCGATCTCGCCCAGGCGCTCGACGCCGCCGGAGCGGCGGACGCGGCGCCGGCGCGCAAGGCCGCATGACGGGAGAGCGATCAATCGGTCGCAAAGCTGACGGAGGGGTTCCCATGACGAAAACCGAAAAGCCAGTCGCGCTGTCGCGGCGCAACGTTCTCAGGGCCGCCGGCGCCGTCGGCGTCGCCGCCACGGCCGGGGCGTTGGCCGGAAAAGTGTTCTCGCCGGCGATCGCGGGGCCGGCGCCGAAGATCCGCCTCGCTTGGGGGGACATCGCCGCCTGCCACTCGCCGCTCGGCTTCGGCGTGGCCAAAGGCCTCTACGCCAAGCACAATCTCGACGTCGAGCTCTATCCCTTCACCTCGAACGGGCAGACGGTGATTCAGGCGCTCGCCACCGGCAAGGCCGACGCCGGCGCGGGCCTGGTCGGCGACTGGCTGAAGCCGCTGGAGCAGGGTTTCGACGTCAAACTGTTCGTCGGCTCGCACGGCGGCTGCGGCCGCCTGTTCGCCTCCGAGAGGTCGGGGATCAAGACGCTCGCAGACCTCAAGGGCAAGACGATCGCGACCTTCGTCATGGGCGCCTCGCCCCAGACGGTGCTGCAGGTGTCGATCTTCAAGGCCGGCGTCGACCCGAACGCCGACGTGAACTGGAAAGTGGTGCCGTTCGACCTGGTCGGCGAGACGGTGGCGCGCGGCGAAGCGGACGCCGGCATTCACATCGACCCGTGGGCCTGGGCGATCGAGAAGAAGAACAACCTCGTCCACATCGCCGATACGCAGAGCGGCTACTACAAGGGCCACACCTGCTGCGTGCTCGGCGCCAACGGCAAGTTCCTCGCCGCCAACAAGGACGCCATTCGCCGACTGGCTCAGGCGAACATCGAGGTTCACGACTATACCGCCAACCATCCCGAAGAAGTGGCCAGGTGGTATGCCGACAACCTGAAGCCTGCGGGGCTGACGGCGGCGGATCTCACCGAGATCCTCGGCGCGCTCGTCTACCACGACCATCCGGTCGGCCAGCCGCTGATCGATCAGATCCGCATCGGCGCGGAAGACCTGAAGCTCGTGAAAGTGCTGGACCCGGAGACGGATCCGAAGGCGTTCGCCGAGCGCGTCACGGTCGACATTCTGGCCTGACGCATGACCCAGGCGACGCACCTCGTCGAGCGTGTCGCGCCCTCGCTGGCGCGGCCGGGCGGCCGGCCGGTCTGGGCGGGCGGGCTCGCCGCCGCCGCGTCCTGGGGCGCGGCGGCGCTCGTCACCAAGGCGCTGCCGAACGCCGTCCCCTACGGCAGCGACGATCTCTTCGCGATTCTCGTCGGCGGCGGCGCGGTCGCGTTCGCGGGCCTCGCGGTCGCCGGGCCGCGCAGCGGCCGGCTCCGGGAGATGCTGGACCACTACGGGCCGTGGTTCATCGCCATCGGCGTGTGGCTGACGCTGTGGGAGTTCAGCACCGCCAAGACCGGCTGGCTGCCAAAACCGTTCTTCTCGGCGCCGACCGGCCTCTTGCACGTCTACGTGTCCGACTGGCAGAGGCTGCTCATCTGCGTCGGCTATTCGCTGCGGCTGTGGGCGCTCGGCTTCGGGCTCGGCGCGCTGTTCGGCTACGTCGGCGGCGTCGCGCTCGGCTGGTCGAAGCCGTTCGCCTACTGGGGCATGCCGATCCTGAAGCTGATCGGGCCGGTGCCGGCGACCGCCTGGATTCCGGTGACCTTCTACTTCTTCCCGACCACGTTCGACGCCAGCGTGTTCATCGTCGCGCTCGCCTCGGGCATTCCCGTCATGATCCTGACGTCCTCGGGCGTGGCCTCGGTCAACCGCGCCTATTACGACGTCGGCCGCAACCTCGGCGCCGGGCCCTGGTACCTGGTGTCGCGGATCGCCATTCCCTCGGCGCTGCCGCACACCTTCGTCGGCCTGTTCATGGGCCTCTACTATTCGTTCGCGGTGCTGGTGGTGGCCGAGATGCTCGGCGCCAAATATGGGCTGGGCTGGTACATCCAGTTCCAGACCAACTATTCCGGCTACGCCAACGTCTACGCGACGATCGTGATCATGTCGCTGATCTGCGCGGGGCTGGTGAAACTGCTGTTCGTCGTGCGCGACCGGCTGCTCGGCTGGCAGGAAGGGTTCATCTGATGCCGCCGCAAGCCAGCGCTTTGCGCGCGCCGCCGGCCGTGGCGCGGCGCAACGTCGCAATCGAGATCCGCGGCGTGAGCCAGACGTTCGACCTGCGCGGGACGGCGCTGCCGGTGCTCGAAGACATCGACCTCGCCGTCGCGCCCGGGGAATTCGTCGCGCTGCTCGGGCCGTCGGGTTGCGGCAAGTCGACGCTGCTGCGCCTCGTGTCCGGCCTCGACCGGCCGACGGCCGGGACGATCGCCGCGGACGGCGTGATCGTCGAGGGTCCGGACCCCTCGCGCATCCTCGTGTTTCAGGACCCGACGCTGTTTCCCTGGGCGTCGGTCTGGAACAACGTCGCCACCGGCCTCGACGCGCGCGGCGTCCTCGACCGCCAGCGCGGGCGCGTCGACGACGCGCTGAAGCTCGTGGGCCTATCGGGCTTCGCGCGCGCCTATCCGCATCAGCTGTCGGGCGGTATGGCGCAGCGGGCGGCGCTCGCCCGCGCCCTCGTCAACGATCCCGCGCTCCTGCTGCTCGACGAGCCGCTCGGCAAGCTCGACTCGCTCACCCGCCTGACGCTGCAGGGCGAACTGCTGGCGCTCTGGCGGGCGAAGGGGTTCACCGCCCTTCTCGTCACCCACGACGTCGAGGAGGCGGTGCTGCTGTCGTCGCGGGTGATCGTGCTCAGCGAGCGCCCGGCGCGGATCAAGGCGGAGTTCGCGGTCGACCTTGCCTATCCGCGCCATCGCGACAACCCGAAAGTCGTCGAACTCAGGCGTCGGATCCTGGGAACGCTCGGCCTGGAGACGTGAGGGCAGGGGCATGGGGGTATCGAGAGTTCTGGCCGCCGCCGGCGCCGCGATCGTGCTGACGTCGCTCGTCTGGTGGTGGACGACGTTCGGCGACCTGGTGCGGTACGGCTATCTGTCGTGGAACGAGGCGGGACGGTGCCTCGTTTCCGACTCGGACCTCTGCACGCTCGCCAGGGTGCTGTGCCTCGGCGCCCATCCGCGGATCGCGATCGGCTACTGGACGAGCGCCTTCTGGATCGGCCTGGCCGTCCTGTCGGTCAGCGTGTTGACGCCGTCGCTGCGTCGGGCGGCGCCCTGATGAAGCCGCACGGTTCTGGTCTTTGCTCCCGAGGGAGGTGACGCCCATGAATGTCGCGTTCCGTCCGAGCCGCGGCGGGTCCGCGGCGCCGAAGCCGAGCAAGGGGCTGCTGCCCCTGATCGGCAACACGCCGTTGGTCGAACTGACCAAGATCGCGGCCGGGCCGTGCCGGCTGTTCCTCAAGCTCGAAGGCGGCAACCCCGGCGGCTCGATCAAGGACCGCCCGGCGCTGGCGATGATCGAGGCGGCGGAGCGGGAGGGAAAACTCGCGCCCGGCGGGACGATCGTCGAGGCGACCGCCGGCAACACCGGGCTCGGGCTCGCGCTCGTCGCTGCGGCCAAGGGCTACAAGCTCGTCCTCGTCATCCCGGACAAGATGAGCCGCGAGAAGATCTTTCACCTCAAGGCGATGGGCGCCGACGTGGTGCTCACCCGCTCCGACGTCGGCAAGGGCCATCCCGACTATTATCAGGACAAGGCGGCGCACATCGCCGCCATGATCCCCGGCGCCGTGTTCATCAACCAGTTCGGCAACCCGGCCAATCCGCTCGCGCACGAGCGCGGCACGGGGCCGGAAATTCTCGAACAGCTCGATGGCGACGTGGACGCCGTCGTCTGCGGCGTTGGGTCGGGGGGAACGCTGACCGGCCTCAGCCGCTTCTTCGCCGAGGCGTCGCCGTCGACCGAGATCGTGCTGGCCGATCCCGTCGGCTCGATCCTCGCGGATGTCGTCGCGGGCAAGACGCCCGGCGAGGCCGGAAGCTGGCTCGTGGAAGGAATCGGCGAGGACTTCGTGCCCGAGATCGCCGATCTTTCGCGGGTCGGCCGGGCCTACGCCATCGACGACGCGGAGGCGTTCGCGGCGGCGCGCGCGCTGCTCAAGGCGGAAGGCGCTCTCGTCGGTTCGTCGACCGGGACGGCGCTCGCCGCCGCCCTCAAATACTGCCGCGAGCAGACGGCGCCGAAGCGGGTCGTGGTGATCTCGGCCGACAGCGGCGCCAAATATCTGTCGAAGATGTTCAACGACTTCTGGATGGCCGACCAGGGTTTCTTATGGAAGCCACGGCGCGGCGATCTCGGCGATCTGATCAGCCGGCGCCACGACGAGGGCGCGGCCGTCACGGTCGGCCCCGACGACCGGCTCTCGGTCGCCTATGCGCGCATGAAGCTCTACGACGTGTCGCAACTGCCGGTGCTCGACGGCGACCGGGTGGTGGGGATCGTCGACGAGTCCGATCTTCTGCTCGCGGTCCTGGCGAACCCCGATCGCTTCGAGGTTCCGGTCCGCTCGGCGATGTCGAGCGGGATCGAAACCATTCCGGTCGGAGCGCAGCTCGACGACCTGCTGCGCGTGTTCGACAAGGGCTATGTCGCGGTCGTGATCGAGGGCGAGCGGTTCCTCGGCCTGATCACCCGCATCGATCTCCTCAATCATCTCCGGCGGCAAGTGGACTGACATGAGCGATTTCAACAATGGGCGCGCGGCGGGCCTGTCCACCCGCGCCATTCACGGCCGGCAGAAGCCGGAGCCCGCGACCGGCGCCGTCATCACGCCGATCTTCGCGACCTCGACGTTCGTGCAATCCTCGCCCGGCGTGAACACGGGGTGGGAATATTCGCGCTCGGGCAATCCGACGCGCGCGGCGTTCGAGGCGGCGCTGGCCGAGCTCGAAGGCGGCGCGGCCGGCTTCGCCTTCGCCTCGGGCCTCGCGGCCGAGGCCGCGGTGCTCGAGCTCCTCGACCACGGCGCCCATGTGGTCGCCTCGGACGACCTCTACGGCGGCAGCTGGCGACTGTTTCATCGCGTGCGCGAGCGCTCCGCCGGCCTGACCGTCACGCATGTCGACGCCAGCGACGCGGCCGCGATCGAGGCGGCGATCACGCCCGCGACGCGGATGATCTGGGTCGAAACGCCCGGCAACCCGCTGCTGCGCATCGCCGACCTCGCCGCGATCGCGGCGATCGGCCGACAGCGCGGCATCCTCACGGTCGCCGACAACACCTTCGCCTCGCCCGTGGTGCAGCGGCCGCTGGAGTTCGGCCTCGACATCGTTGTCCATTCGGTGACCAAATACGTCAGCGGTCACTCCGACATCGTCGGCGGCGCCGCGATCGTGCGCGACGACCCGGACCTCGTCGAGCGGCTGCGCTTCCTGCAGAACGCCACCGGCGGCGTGCTCGACCCGTTCTCGAGCTTTCTCGCCCTCAGGGGCCTGCGCACCCTGCCGCTGCGGATGGAGCGCCACGCCGCGAATGCGCTCGCAGTCGCGCGCTTCCTCGAGACGCACCCGAAAGTCGCGCGGGTGAGCTACCCCGGGCTCGCGAGCCACCCGCAACACAATCTCGCGGCGCGCCAGATGAGCAGCGGCGGCGGCATGGTGTCGTTCTTCGCCAGGGGCGGGCCCGAAGGGGCGGTGCGGGCGCTGGAGCGGGTCCGCTACTTCGCGCTCGCCGAGTCGCTCGGCGGCGTCGAGAGTCTGGTCAGCCACCCCTGGACGATGAGCCATGCGTCGATCCCGGAACCGCTGCGCCGGGCGGCCGGGATCACCCCGGAGCTGGTGAGGCTTTCGGTCGGCATCGAGGACGCGTCGGACCTGATCGGCGATCTCGATCAGGCGCTGGAAGCCGCATGATGGCCGCGCTCCGACCGCCGTCGGCGGCGGTCGGAGCGCGTCTGCCTTTGCCGGGCTGGCGGGCTTCTCCAACAGGGTGCGACACATCGCCGCGAATTATAGTCTAGTATGTATGTAGACATGATAGATACAATGCCGGCGACGATCCTGACGGAACCGAACCGGCATCGAGGAGCCCCTGTCCGATGGCCATCAATCTTCGCACCCCTCAGGCCGAAACGCGCGATCAGCGCCTCGGGACCATCACCCAATGGGACGGAAACGCCGAGACGCTCGCCCGCGACTCCGCCTTCACCTACGGCTGCGGGCGGGACTGCGGGCCGGGCGGGCGGCGCCTGTGCGAGCTGTCGACGCCCTATTCGCAGGCCTCGATGTGCGCCGAGCAGATCGCCGTCACCAACGCCACCATCATCAGGGACACGGTGGTCATCCAGCACGCGCCGATCGGCTGCGCGGCGAGCCAGTCGTTCACCTCGCGCTATTCCCGCGACCTCGCGGCGCGGCGCGGCTGGAAGCCCGAGGACCCGAAGTCGATCTGCACCAACCTGAGCGAGCGCGACATGGTGTTCGGCGGCGTCGAGCGCCTCGCCGACGTCATCAAGGAGGCCTTCGAGCGCCATTCGCCGCGGGCGATCTTCGTCGCCACCTCCTGCGCCACCGGCGTGATCGGCGACGACGTCGACGGGACGGCCCGCCAGCTCGAGGAGGAGATCGGCATTCCGGTCGTGCCGCTCCATTGCGAGGGCTTCAAGTCGCGCCACTGGTCGTCCGGCTGGGACGTGATCGAGCACGGCATCTTGCGCCGCCTCGTGCCGGACCGACGACACGAGAAGCGTGACGACCTGCTCAACGTCATCCATCTCGGCGGCCCGGACGTGTTCTCGCCGCTGGTCAATCCGCTTGGCCTCACGGTCAACCTGGTGATGGGCGGCAATTCGCTCGAACGTCTCGCCGACCTGTCGACTGCGGCGGCGACCGTCACGATGTGCTTCGTCCTGTCCTACCTCGCCACCGGGCTCGAGCAGGAATACGGCGTGCCCGAAATCCGCGCGCCGCTGCCCTACGGCCTCGACGCGACCGACGCCTGGCTGCGCGACATCGCCCGGGTCACCAGGCGTGAGCATCTGGTCGAAGCGGTGATCGCCTCCGAGCGCGCGCGCATCGCGCCCGAACTCGAACGGCTGCGCAAGGCGCTCGCCGGCAAGAAGGGCTTCGTGGCCGCCGGCGCCGCCTTCGCCCACGGCCTCATCGCCGACCTGCGCGAGCTCGGCGTCACCGTCGACGACGCCTTCTCGTTCCACCACGACCCGTCGACCGACAGCCGCGACCCGCAGCAGGACTCGCTTGGGGCTCTCGTGCAGACGAGCGGCGACATCGAGAACTTCACCGTCAGCCCGGACCAGCATTTCCAGGCCCACGCGGCGCTGAAGCGCGCCAAACCCGATTTCGTCATCTGCCGCCACACCGGCGCGATCGCGGTCCTGGCTGGGCGGATGGGCATTCCGGTGCTGCCGATCTTCTACTCCAACGACGGGCTCGGCTACGAGGGCCTGCTGACCATCGGTCGCGGCATCCTGCGCGTGCTGCCGCGCCGCCGCTTCTACGAGGACGTCGCCGCCCATTCGCGCTTTCCCTACCAGACGTCGTGGCTGGAGGAGACCAACCCCTACGCCCTCGTTGGCGAAGACGCGGCCTGAGGGAGAGCGCCATGAACCTCCAGTCCCGCTTAGACGACAGCGCCTCGCCGGGCTTCTCGGCCTCGGCCGGCCCGATCGAGCAAGTGCGGTACGGCTGCGCGCTCGGCGCACTGGCCTCGGTCATCGCGATCGAGGGCGCCATCCCGATCACCCACTGCGGCCCCGGTTGCGCGCAAAAGCAGTTCCACGCGCTCTCCGGCGTCTCCGGCTACCAGGGCGGCGAGTTCCACGTCCCCTCGACCAACATCGGTAACAAGGAGGTGATTTTCGGCGGCGCCGACCGGCTCGACGAGCTGATCGGCTCGACCTTGAAGGTGATGGAGGCGGAGCTCTACGTCGTCCAGAGCGGCTGCGTGCCCGGCCTCGTCGGCGACGACGTCGGCAACGTCGTGCAGGGCTGGCAGCGGCGCGACGTGCCGATCGTGTTCGCCGAGACGCTCGGCTATCGCGGCACGAACTTCACCGGCCACGAGACGGTCGTGCGCGCGATCCTCGACCAGTATGTGGCCACGCAACCGGGTCCCGCGCCCGAGACCCGAAAGGGCCTGGTCAACGTCTGGTCGCTGCTGCCCTACCAGAACCCGTTCTGGCGCGGCGACCTGGCCGAAATCCGCCGCATCCTCGAAGGGATCGGCCTCACGGTCAACATCCTGTTCGGCCCCGCTTCGGAGGGCCTCGCCGAGTGGCGAGCGATTCCGTCGGCGGAGCTCAACATCGTGCTGTCGCCCTGGCTCGGGCTCTCGATCGCCCGGCGTCTCCAGGAGGTCTACGGCCAGCCGGTCCTGCACGAGCCGGCGATCCCGATCGGCGCGCGCGCCACGGCCGCCTTTCTCAGAAAGGTCGGCGAGGCGGTCGGCGCCGACCCCGAACGGGTCGAACGCTTCATCGGGCGGGAAGAGCGGTCCTACTACCACTACCTGCGCGACTTCGCGCATTTCTACGCCGGCTGCACCAGCCAGTATCGGCTTCCGTCCGAGATCAACATCGTCAGCGAGAGCGCCTATGCGCTGGCGCTCGCCAAATTCTTCGTCGGCGACCTCGGACTGAACCCGGGCGTCATCGTGCTGACCGAGAACCCGCCCGAGAGCGAGCGGGCGGCGATCGCGCAGGCCTTCCGCGATCTCGCGCCCGGCGTCGACGGCGCGCCGGCGTTCGAGCCCGATGGTTTTCGCGCCCGTAAGCTCATCACGAGAAAGGCCCGCGTCGGCGAGTATCCGATCCTGTTCGGCTCGACCTGGGAGGCGGCGGCCGCCGGCGCGATCGGCGCGCCGCTGGTCGAGATCAGCTATCCGGCGACCGACGAGGTCGTGCTCGCCCGCTCCTATGTCGGCTATCGCGGCGCGTTGCAGCTTCTGGAGCGGACGTACACCACGGTCGTCCGGCAATCGACCGAGGAGAACCCGGAGACGGCGTTCTCATGAGCGCGGCGCCCGCTCACGCGCGGACGGGCCGCGCCGTCCGCGTCGCCATCGCGACGCACACGGGGGTTCGGGTCAGCGAACATTTCGGCCACGCGACCCGGTTCGAGATCTGGGAGGTGAGCCCCGACGGCGCGCGTCTCGTCGAATCGCGTGTCAACCGGCCGGCCTGCGGCGTCGGCGCCGACCGGGCCGACGAACTGATGGACGCCTCCGTCGCCGCGGTCGCCGACTGCCGGGCGGTGGTCGTCGCCCGCCTCGGCGAATGCGCGATCAACCGGCTCGACACGCTCGGCATCCTCGCGTTCGAGACCGAGGACACGGTCGACGAGACGGTGCGCGAGCTCGGCCGCTACGCCGCCCTGTTCGAACGGGAGGACGCATGAGCGCGCCCGTTTCCAGCGCCTGCCCGGCGCATGTCATGCGGGCGGCGGGGACCCCGGCGTTCCCCGATCTCGAGGGCAAGCATCCGTGCTTCTCGACCACGGCCGAAGGCCACGCGGCGGCGGCGAGGCTGCATCTTCCGGTCGCGCCCGGCTGCAACATCGCCTGCGCCTTCTGCCGGCGCGATTTCAACCGCGTCGAGCAGCGGCCGGGCGTGGCCGCGCGTCTCCTGAGCCCCGACGAAGCGGTCGCGACAACGGAGCGTGCGCTCGCGCTCGTGCCGAACCTGGCGGTGGTGGGGATCGCCGGGCCCGGCGATCCGCTGGCCTCCGACCACGCCATCGAAACCTTCGCCCGCATCCACGCCCGCTGGCCGGACCTCACGCTGTGCGTCTCGACCAACGGCCTGATGCTGCCCGAGCGGGTCGACGAACTGGCCGCAGCCGGGGTCGCCACGCTGACGGTGACGGTCAATTCGGTCGATCCCGAGATCCAGGCCCACATCACGCCGAAGATCGCCTGGCGACGCAAGCGCGTGAACGGCGTCGAGGCGGGACGCCGCCTGATCGACAACCAGCTCGAAGGCATTGCGCGCGCAGCCGCCCTCGGCCTCACGATCAAGATCAACACGGTGCTGATCCCGACCGTCAACGACCATCACATCGGCGCGGTCGCGGAAGCCGTGGCGAAAGCGGGAGCGCGGATGATCAACGTCATCCCGCTGATTCCCGAGCACCAGCTGTCGCATCTGAAGGAGCCGACCTTCATCGAGCGCCACCGCGCGCGGGTGGCGGCCGCGAAACACCTGAGGGTGTTCACCCACTGCCGGCGCTGCCGCGCCGACGCGGTCGGCGTGCCCGGCCTCACCGACTTCACCCGCGATCTCTACGGCGACGACATCCAGGCCGAGCCGACCTTTTCGCACGGCTGAGCGCCCGCGACCCACCCTGAAGGAGTTCGAACCCATGGCCCGCAAACCGAAGCAGATCGCCATCTACGGCAAGGGCGGCATCGGCAAGTCGACCACCACGTCCAACATTTCGGCGGCGCTGGCGGAATCCGGCCTCAAGGTGATGCAGTTCGGCTGCGATCCCAAGGCCGATTCCACCAACACCTTGCGCGGCGGCGAGTACATCCCCTCCGTCCTCGACCTCCTCGCCGAAAAGCGCCGGGTCAACGCGCACGACGCCGTGTTCAAGGGGTTCGCCGGCATCTACTGCGTCGAAGCGGGCGGCCCCGCGCCCGGGGTCGGCTGCGCGGGGCGCGGCATCATCACCGCGGTCGAGCTCTTGAAGCAGCAGCGGGTGTTCGAGGACCTCGACCTCGACGTCGTCATCTACGACGTGCTCGGCGACGTGGTGTGCGGCGGCTTCGCCGTCCCGGTGCGCGAAGGCATCGCCGAGCACGTCTTCACCGTCTCGTCGGCCGACTTCATGGCGATCTACGCCGCCAACAACCTGTTCCGCGGCATCGAGAAATTCTCGAATTCCGGCGGCGCGCTGCTCGGCGGCATCATCGCCAATTCGATCAACACCGATTTCCAGCGCGAGATCATCGAGGATTTCGCGCACAGGACCTCGACGCCGATCGTCCAGTACGTGCCGCGCTCGCTGACCGTCACCCAGGCCGAGCTGTCCGGCAAGACCACGATCGAGGCGGCGCCCGACTCCGAGCAGGCCGACGTCTACCGCGCGCTCGCCCGCACCATCGCCGGGCATGAGGTGTCGAAGGCGCCGACGCCGCTCAGCCAGACGGAGCTGCGCGAATGGTCGGCGCGCTGGGCCGAGCACATCGTGCGGCTCGAGCGGAGCGAGCGCGCGCGACCGCGCGCGGTGGCGTGATCGCCGCCGCCCGCGGCGCGCCCGCCGATCGGCTCGCCCCCCGCGAGCCGCACTTGAAAAGGAACCGTCAATGACCGCGCAGTTTCCCAAGCTCGCCACCGACACGCTGGTTCTGCACGGCGGCGCCTTCCGGCACGACCCGGCGACGTCGGCGACCGCCGTTCCCATCTATCAGTCGACGTCGTTCGACTTCCCCGACACCGCGACCGCGGTCAGAATCGTCAACTTCGAGCAGATCGCCTACACCTATTCGCGCGTCGGCAACCCGACGGTCGACGCCTTCGAGCAGCGCCTCGCGGCGCTCGAGGGCGGCGCGGCGGCGCTCGGGCTGGCCTCCGGCCAGGCCGCCACCGCGCTCGCCGTGCTGACCCTGGTCGAGGCCGGCGACAACATCGTCACCTCGCCCGACCTCTACGGCGGCACCGTCCACTTCTTCAAGGAGCGCCTGAAGCAGTTCGGCATCGAGGCGCGCTTCGTCGATTCGTCGGACCCCGAGAATTTCCGTCGCGCCACCGACGACCGCACCCGCCTCTATTTCGGCGAAACGCTGCCGAACCCGAAACTCTCGGTGTTCCCGATCGCCGAAGTCGCGGCGATCGGCCGCCCGCTCGGCGTCCCGCTGATCGTCGACAACACCGCAGCCCCGCTCGCCATCAAGCCGTTCGAGCACGGCGCGGCGGTGATCGCCTATTCGGCGACCAAATACATCGGCGGCCACGGCACCACGATCGGCGGCGCGATCGTCGACAGCGGCACGTTCCCGTGGGGCGATTTCCCCGAGCGGCAGCCTCTGATTCATCGCCCCGACCCGGGCTACGGAAACCGCAACTACCTGCAGCTGGCGGAGCTGTTCGGCCCCATCGCCTACGTGCTGCGCGCCCGCGCGGCGCTGTTGCGCGACCTCGGGCCCAGCCTGTCGCCGCAGAACGCCTTCCAGCTCCTGCAAGGGCTGGAAACCCTGCCGCTGCGCATAAAACGCCAGTTCGACAACGCCGCCAAGGTCGCCAATTTCCTGGCTGAGCATCCGAAGGTCGCCCGGGTCATCTACCCCGGCCTGCAGACCGGCCTCGACCGCGAGCGCGCCGACAAATATCTGACGCTCGGCTACGGCGGCCTCGTCGGCTTCGAGCCGACCGGCGGCGAGAAGGCGGCGCTCGGCTTCATCGACCGGCTGAAGCTCTTCTATCACCTGGCCAACATCGGCGACGCCCGCAGCCTCGCGATCCATCCGTCTTCGACCACGCACGGCCAGCTCAATCCCGAGCAGCAGGCCGCCGCCGGCATCTCGCCCGCCTTCGTCCGGCTGTCGATCGGCATCGAGGATTGCGACGACATCATCGCCGACATCGAACAGGCGCTGGCAGGCGTCTGAGCGCAACGAAGACAGGAAGCTGAACATGGCCCGAGTCCCGCAGGTCACGCTGGAGACGGCGACCCCCGAGCAGAAGGCGGTCTGGGACGAGACCGTCGCCGCTCACGGCGTCGTCACCAACATGAAGGCGACGCTCCTCCACTCGCCGGTCGCGCTCAAAGCGGTGCTCGAATGGTACGCGCTGTTCGATCGCGTGAAGCCTTTCTTGAGCGAACGCGAGGCGATCCTGTTCTGCAACGCGATCTCGCGCGCCAACCGCTGCGAGCTGTGCTCGCTGTTCATGCGCCGCGCGATCGTCAAGTGGGGCGAAGACCCGGATCGCCTCGCGCTCGACGAGCGGACTGAGACGCTGACCGACTTCGGCCGCCAGCTCGCGCTCGACGCGAACGGCGTGTCCGACGCGCTGTACGCGCGGCTGAAAGCTCATTTCAGCGACGTCCAGATCGTCGACCTCACCGCGTTCGGCGCGCTGATGATCGTCAACAACCTGATCAACAGCGCCCTCAGGGTCGAGCCCGATTCCTCGCTCGACCCGTACAAAGCATCGCCCGAGATCCTGTTCGGGTGAGCCCGGCCATGGCGCGCGATTTCTCGAACAAGGTCGTCTTCATCACCGGCGCGGCGCACGGACAGGGGCGCGCGGCGGCGCTCGCGTTCGCGCGCGCGGGCGCGGCGGTCGCGGGCTTCGACATCGCCCGCTCGCTCGCCTATCCCGCCTATCGGCTCGGCTCCAGCGCCGAACTCGAATCTTTGCGCAACGAGGTCGCGGGCTTCGGCGGCCGGTTCCTGCCGCTCGTCGGCGACGTGCGCGACGAGCGGGCCGTGGCCGCGGCGGTCGCCGAGACGGTCGCCGCCTTCCGCGGCCTCGACATCGTCTTCGGCAACGCCGGCGTCGCGGCCTATGGCGCGGTGACGGAGCTTGCCGAAGAGCAATGGGACACGGTTCTCGACATCAATCTCAAGGGCAACTTCCTGCTCGCCAAGCACGCGGCGCCCCATCTCGTGGCGCGCGGCGGCGGTGTGATCATCTTCAATTCGTCGGTCGCGGGCCTGCGCGGGTTTCCGCGCCTCGCCCATTACGCCGCGTCCAAATGGGGGCTCGTCGGCCTCGCCAAGTCGCTCGCGATCGAACTGGCGAAGGCGCGCGTGCGCGTCGTCACCCTGCACCCGACCGGCGTCGACACGCCGCTCAACGACGGGCTGGCCGAACTCGAGGGTTCGACGGCGCTCGAGATCGCGGAGAAATCCGCCGGCAACCTGCTGCCGACGCCATGGGTGACGGTCGAGGACGTGGTGGGCTGCGTGCTGTTCCTCGCCTCCGACGACGCGCGCTACATCACCGGCTCCGGGCTGACGCTGGACGCCGGCCTCCTGACGCGATGACAGGCGAGGCCGCGCTCGGCGAGGCGCCTGCATGAGCCCGTCGGGTCCAAACGGGCGCGCCGCTCCAAATTCTCGGATTCCATGCGCAAATTAATAGTTGATAAAATCGATAGACTTTATATACTCAATCCACGGAGGACTCGTCCAAGCTTCGGCGGGGTGAAGGCCGGACCCACGACAAGCCGGTCAGGAGCGACCCTAACAGGGGAAAAGACATGACGAAACAGACTCCAATCCGCCGGGCGGCCGGCGTCGCGCTGGCGATTGCGGCCCTCGCCGGCGGATTTGGCGCGGCGACTTCGGCTGAGGCCGGTCCGACGGTGGACCAGATCAAGCAGCGCGGCGTCATCAATGTCGGCGTCGGAACGCAGGCGGGCTTCTTCGCGCCCGACGCCAACGGCAAGTGGCAGGGCTTCTTCATCGACTTCGGCCGCGCCCTCGCGGTGACCGTGTTCAACGACCCCGACAAGGTCCAGTTCACCAACACCTCGCCGCAGCAGCGCCTGCCCGCCCTTCAGGCCGGGCAGTTCGACGTCTTGCTGTCCGGCGTAACCGAGACGATTCTTCGCGCGTTCAAGCTGAACTTCAATTTCGGCCCGGTCGTGTTCTACGACGGACAGGGCATTCTGGTGAAGAAGTCGCTCGGCGTGACCAAGGGGTCCGACCTCGACGGCGCGACCATCGGCGTGCAGAGCGGCACCACGGGCGAACTCAACATCGCCGACTTCTTCAAGAAGTCGGGCAAGACCTACAAGCCCGTGGTGATCGAGGACACCAACGCCTTCAGTCAGGCGCTGCTGTCGGGCCGCGCCGACGCGCTGACCCAGGACAGTTCCGACCTCGCGCTGCGCCGGGCGGCTTTCCCGAACCCGGACGACTACGTGCTCCTGCCCGAACGGCTGTCGAAGGAGCCGCTCGCGCCCGCCATCCGCTGGGGCGACGACCAGTGGCTACAGATCGTCAACTGGACCGTCTACGCCACCATCCAGGCCGAGGAATGGGGCATCACGAGCGAGAATGTCGACAGCTTCCTGAAGAGCGACGACCCGGCGATCAAGCGTTTCCTCGGCGTCGATCCCAGCTTGGGCGAAGCGATCGGCCTCGATCCGAAATTCGCCTACAATATCGTCAAGAAGGTCGGGAACTACGGCGAGATCTTCGAGCGCAACCTCGGCAAGTCGACCAAGATCGGCTTCGACCGCGGCCTCAACCGGCTCTGGACCCAGGGGGGACTGCTCTACTCGCCGCCGTTTCGCTGAGTCTCGGGGGAGCCGGCCGTCGCGCCGGCTCCCGTTCCCTTGCGCATCAAACATCGAGCAGAACCCCGATGACCGACGCCCGGGCCTTGCCGCCTCCCGCCGCCGAAAGCCGCCTCGCGGCGGTCCGGCGCTGGTGGGGTGATCATGCGCTGGCGCAGGCGGTCGGCCTCGCCGCTGTGACCGTCGTCCTTGCTGTCCTGACCGCCAACGTCGTTGCGAGCATGCGCCGCCTCGGCATGTCGCCGAATTTCGACTACCTCGCGCAGCCGGCGAACTTCGACATCTCGGAGTCGCTGATCGTCTATCGCGCCGGCGACCCCTACGCCCGCGCGATCCTCGTCGGCCTGCTCAACACCCTCAAGCTCGCCGTGTGCGGGTGCGCGCTGGCCACCGTCCTCGGGGTGACGCTCGGCCTCCTGCGCGCCGCCGGCAATCCGCTGCTCGCCAGACTGGTGGCGACCTATGTCGAAGTCGTCCGCAACACGCCGCTGGTGCTGCAGCTGTTCTTCTGGATCGCGCTGACGCGCATGGCTCCGCCGGTGCGACAGGCGCTCGAGCCGCTGCCTTTCGCCTATCTCTCGGTGCGCGGCGTCTACCTGCCCTGGATCACGGTCGAGGGCGGCGCGATCTGGCCGGTCGCAGCCTTCCTGCTGCTCGTCGCCCTCCTCGTCCACGAGATCCACAAGCGGCTCGGGCGGCCGCTGTCGGCGACGGAGTGGCTCGTCGCTGCTGCGGCGGCGATCCTCGTTCCGGCCGGCTGGGTCTGGGCGGACGGCGTGCGCCTGTCCGCCGATCTGCCGACGCTGAGGGGCTTCAACATCGTCGGCGGGATCAGTCTCACGCCGGAATTCGCCGCGATGCTGGTCGGCCTTGCGGTCTACTACGCCGCCAATATCGCCGAGATCGTGCGCAGCGGGCTGCAGTCCGTCACGCGCGGACAGTGGGAGGCGGGGCGCGCCCTCGGGCTGCATCGCGCGCGCATCCTGCAACTCGTCGTCCTGCCGCAGGCGATGCGGGTGATCACCCCGCTGATGACCTCGACCTGGCTCGACCTGACCAAGGATACGACGCTCGGCGTGCTGATCGGCTTCACCGAGGTGACCGCGGTCATCAAGACCAGCGCCAACAACACCGGCAACGCGGTCGAGACGATCCTCGTGCTGGTCGTGGTGTTCCTGTCGATCAGCCTGCCGGTGTCGGCGGCGATCAACGCCTACAACCGCATGCTAGCGCGCCGCGGAGTGGTCACGTCATGACGATCCTGCTCGAAGACGCGCGACTGGCGCCGCCGAAGGCGGAGCGGTGGCGCGCAGCCGCGGCCGATCTCTTCTCCTCCCCCGTCAACGCCGTGGTGACGGTTGTCGTCGCCGGCCTGATCGCCGCCGCGCTTTGGCGGTTCGCCCGCTGGGCCGTTGTCGACGCGGCCTGGTCGGGCGGAGCGGAAACCTGCCGTCAGCGCAGCGGCGCCTGCTGGCCGTTCGTCGCGAGCAACGCCCAGCTGATGGTGTTCGGGGTCTACCCGCAGGACCTGTTGTGGCGTCCGGCGGTCAGCCTCGCGCTGATGGCCGGGGTGATCGCGGCGAGCATGATCCCGCGGCTGTGGAGCGCGACGTTGGCGCTCGCATGGGGGCTGGTCCCGGCGGCGGTCTGCATCCTGCTTTCCGGGACCTTTTTCGGACGGCCCGTGTCGACCAACGAATGGGGCGGCCTGCCGCTGACCCTGCTCGTCTGGATGATCGCCTTCGCCGGCGCCTTCGTCGTCGCCATTCCGCTCGCGCTGGCGCGGCGGTCGAACATGGGGGGCCTGCGCACGGCGGCGATCATCGTGATCGAGCTCGTGCGCGGCGTGCCGATGCTGGTGGCGCTCTACGTCAGCCGCTTCATCGTGCCGATGACCGCGCCCGGCCTCGAGATCAACCTGTTCGTCAGCGTCGAGACGGCGCTGATCCTGTTCGTCGCCTCCTACCTCGCCGAGATTGTTCGCGCAGGCCTCCAGGCGCTGCCGCGCGGCCAGACGGAGGCGGCGAACGCGCTGGGCCTCGGCTATTGGCGCACGACGCAGTTGATCCTGCTGCCGCAGGCGCTGAGAGCGGTGATCCCGGCGCTGGTCAATCTCGGCATCGGCGTTCTCCTGTCGACGCCGCTGGTGGCGGTGATCGGCATGACCGATTTCCTGAGCGCGGTGCGCGAGGCCGCGAGCCACGAGCAGGACTGGCCCGGCTGCTACACGACCGCCTATTTCGTCGCCGGGCTCGTCTTCTTCTCCATCTGTTTCATCGCGTCGCGCTACAGCCGGTGGCTGGAGCGGCGCCTGCGCGCGGCGGGCCATGGCTGACCATCCTCTCTCCCATCGCACCGAAACCGTCCGGGACGCGCGGCGCCCGCCGCGGGCCGCCCCGGCGATCGAATTCGCCGGCGTCCACAAATGGTACGGCGCGTTTCACGTCCTGCGCGACATCCGCCTCGCGGTCCACCCCGGCGAGCGGGTGGTCGTCTGCGGACCGTCGGGCTCAGGAAAATCGACGCTGATCCGCTGCGTCAACCGCCTCGAGGAGCATCAGAAGGGGGCGATCCGGGTCCACGGCGTCGAGTTGAGCGCGTCGTCCAGAGAGATCGACCGCGTCCGGCGCGAGGTCGGCATGGTGTTTCAGCAGTTCAACCTGTTTCCCCATCTGACCGTGCTGCAGAATTGCGCGCTGGCGCCGGTCTGGGCCGAGGGCGTCAAACGCCGGGAGGCGGAAGACCGCGCGCACGCGCTGCTCGCCAAGGTGAAGATCGCCGACCAGGCGCACAAATACCCGTCTGAGCTTTCCGGCGGGCAGCAGCAGCGCGTCGCCATCGCCCGGGCGCTGTGCATGAACCCGAAGATCATGCTGTTCGACGAACCGACGTCGGCGCTCGATCCCGAAATGGTCAAGGAAGTGCTGGACACGATGACGGCGCTCGCGAGCGAGGGCATGACGATGATCGTCGTCACCCACGAGATGGGCTTTGCCCGCCGCGTCGCCGACAAGGTCGTCTTCATGGACAACGGCGAAGTCGTCGAGGCCGGCGACCCGGAAGAATTCTTCACCGCGCCGAGACACGAGCGCGCCCGGCAGTTCCTCAGTCGGCTCCTGCACTGACGTCGTCGTCGTGTCCCCGCCAACGAGCCGGCATGCACCCCGCGCGATCCGAACTCCGCCGACTCGACTGCGACGAAAATCACCCATCGCCGGCAACGGTCGATCTCCTGAAACAGGAGCGGGTGTTCGAGGATCTCGACCTCGACGTCGTCACCGACGACATGCTCGGCGACCAGCACGGCCCCCACGTGGTCTGGCAGGGTGCGCTCCCGGGGGGCGGCTGACCGGCGACGAGCCGACCCGGCCGCCGCGCTTCGCCTATAGCTCCACCTTCACCGTTCGTCCTTCGGACGAACTCTGTCGCGCCAGTTCCAGCAGCCGAATGACACGGAATCCGTCCTGCGCCGTGAGCGCGAGCGGCGCGGCGCCCAGGATCGCATCGCGCACATTGGCGTAGAAGCCGCGATAGTCGCCGACCTCGGTCATCACCGAGCTCTCGACCAGCGTCTCCGGGGTCGTCGGATCCGGGGCGAGCGTCAGCTTGCCCCACGCCGGCTCGCGCTCCTGCAACCACACGTCCGGCGACCCTTCGGCGGGAACCTCGGCGCCGCCGACCAGCGCAGGCTCCTGCGGATCGAGCCCCCACTTGCGAAAGCTGCCCTTCGTCCCGTGCAGCAGGAAGCGCGGCGCATGCGCACAGGCGAGATAGCTCGTCCGGCAATGCGCCAGCAAGCTCTTGCCGTTCGCAGCCCGATAGCTCAGCGTGATGTCGAAGGCGTCCTCGATCGCGGTCTCGTCGCGATCGGACCGGACGCTCGCCGTGATCGAGTCCGGCGCGCCGAACAGCGCCAGCGCCTGGTCCACCAGATGCGGCCCCAGGTCGAACAGCATTCCGTTCGCCGGATCGCCCGCCTCCTGCCATCGCCCCGCGCGCGGCGCGGGGCGGAAGCGATCGAAGTGCGACTCGAAGGTGACGAGCCGCCCGAGAGTCTGATCGGCGATCAGCTTCTTGACGGTGAGAAAATCTCCGTCCCAGCGGCGGTTGTGAAACGGAACCGCCAACAGCCCCTTGCTTTCGGCCAGTCGGCTCAGTTCCAACGCCTCCTCGCTGGTCGCCGTGAAGGGCTTGTCGATGACGACGTGCTTGCCCGCCTCCAGCGCTTGCCTCGCCAGTTCGAAGTGGGTGGCGTTCGGCGTGGTGACGACGATCAACGCGATCGCCGGGTTCGCCAGCATTTCGCCGAACGAGCGCACGATCTGCGCCTCGGGATGCGCGCGCGCGGCCTCATCGCCCTTTCGTTGGTAAATCGCGACCAGTCGGAGCTTGCGCACCGCGCTCACGAAGGGCGCGTGAAAGACCCGGCCGCCCAATCCAAAACCGACAATTCCGACGCCAATCTCTCGGTCAGCCATTCCGCGTCCTCGATCTCTCGCACCATGCCGGGTTCATCTTACGCCAGATTCCAGCTCTCGACAGCGCGAGAACCAAAGCCATGACGATCCGCGCTGCAGTTGCGCGTTTTCAAGCCCTGAAATCGCACGCCGATGAGGTCGCCCGTCACATCCGAATGGAACGCGAAGGCTCGCGATAGCCAGGGACGCGCGATCGTCGCGCCACGACGCGGCGCCCGACGACGGGGCGGCTTCCGGTCCCGAAGCTGCGATTTCGCATGGGAGCTGAAGCGCCCTCCGGCCTCGACGACGCGCATTGCTGGCGGCGCTCGGCAGGCGCGACGACGGGGCTCGAGTTGCCGGCGCCCGAATTCGCCTTCATGATGCGCTTAGACTGATCCGGAGCGCCATATGCTTGCCAACGAGGATCGCGCGCTCCGCTTTGCCGAAGCCTTGAGGGCGCTCGCCGACGGCGACGGCGCAAAGGCCGCCGATATCGCGCAAGCTTTGTTGCAGCGTTGGCCGGAGGACGCCAGCGTTCATCAGTTGATGGCGGCTGTGGCGTTGCGTGGCGGCAGGCCGGCGGAGGCCGAGCGTTGGGCGCTGTCGAGCCTCGACTCCCGGCCCGACCATTTCGCGACGTTGATGCTGGCCGCCCATGCGGCTCGAGCCCGGGGAGATTGGCCGGGGGCGCTGGCGAGGTTGCGGCGGGCGGCCGAACTCGAGCCGACCCGGCCCGAGGCCGCCTTCGGCGCGGCCATCGCCTCGATCGCCGTCGATCCCGGGCAGGCGCAGCGCGTCTTCGACGATCTCCTGCGGCGGTTTCCCGACCCCGTGGCCACATGGGCGGAGGTCGGCGACGCGCTGGAACGAAGCGGACAGAGGGAGCTCGCCGCCCGCGCCTTCGCCATGGCGTTGAGGGCGCAACCGACCGTCAAGCTTCTGCTTCGCTTCGGCTCGGCGTTGCACGCCCTGGGGCGGCGCGGCGAGGCGGCCGGCGCTTATCGGAAAGCGCTGGAACTCGATCCGGCTTCGGCGGAGGCCTGGTTCAAGCTTGGGCTGGCGTTCCAGGACGGCCGGCGTCCGGACCGCGCCGCGGAGGCCTATCGAAGCGCTCTGGCGCTGCGTCCCGACCTCGCCGAGGCGGAGACCAATCTCGGCGTGGTCTTGCAGGAGCAGGGCGAGCTGGCAGCCGCCAAGCAGGCCTATGGACGGGCCATCGCCCTGATGCCGTCGGCGTTCGGGCGCGTCGCGCAAGCGCTGACGACGTCGCCCAAGGGCGAATTGTGGATGGACCTCGGCGCGCTACGCGCTCACCTGTCGGAACTCGGACGCTTGTCCCGGTAGATCTTG
Source organism: Roseiarcus fermentans (assembly GCF_003315135.1). Classification (GTDB taxonomy): domain Bacteria; phylum Pseudomonadota; class Alphaproteobacteria; order Rhizobiales; family Beijerinckiaceae; genus Roseiarcus; species Roseiarcus fermentans. Next base: position 99,013 of record NZ_QNRK01000002.1, on the reverse strand, counting down.
CGATAAACCCCCGGAGTCGCATGCAGGGCGTTGGCGACGTCGTCGTGGGCGTCGATGCGCTCCGGCGTCAGGTCCTCGAACGCCAGCGACATCGCTTCGCGGGAAACCGGGAAACATTGCGCAACCGGCGTTCCCGCCGCCAGGACGCCCTCGAATCGCTCGTCGATCCAGGCGGCGGGAAACAGAATTCCGACGGCGTTGAAGCGGTCGGAATCGACCATGCCGGTGAGCGTGCGGAACGGCAGGTCCTCGCGATTGACAGGATGCGTGGCGAACAGCGAATAGCCGGCTTCGAGTTCGATGGTCCAGAAGCTGTTGAACTTGATCAGCGTGCGCCCTTCGGCCGCGAGCGGCGAACCGGCGACTTGCGCGGGCGCATGAAAGCTCAAGGGCGAGCGCGGCTGTGTTTCGCCTGCGAGCGGCGGCAGATCCCAGTCCCACGAGAACCGGCCGTCGGCGACCACGACGTCGCAGGGCAGCCGCATCACGAAGCCGTGACGCATGGCGTCGACGAACGGCGGGCATTGCTTCACCGTGCGGACGTCGCGGCCGTGCAAATCGGAAAACGCCGTTCCCGGCATCTCGCGCAGCCAGGCGGGCAGCGCTTGCGACGCCGGCAGGGGACGCGGCAACGTCTCGCGCAACGCAGGATCGCATCGGAACACGATTCTCACGGCCGAAGCTCGCGGCGATGCAGCGTCGCCTCGACGGCCGCGCGCCATCCGGCGCGCCGCCGCTCGCGCATCGCGCCGCTCATGGCGGGGGTGAAGCGGCGGTCGAGGCCCCAATAGGCGGCGAGTTCGCCCGGCCCCGGGTAGAGGCCGGCGCGCCAGCCGGCGAGGAACGCCGCGCCGAGCGCCGTTGTCTCCCTGTTTTTCGGGCGGTCGACCGGCGCGCCGACGATGTCGGCGAGAAACTGCATCGTCCAGTCGCTCGCGACCATGCCGCCGTCGACACGGACGACCGACTCGGTCCTCGTCGCCCCGCTCGCCTCGAAATCCTCGATCATCACGGCGAGAAGATCGTCGGTCTGGAAGCCGACGCTTTCGAGCGCCGCCCGCGCCAATTCCTTGCGGGTGGCGCCGCGGGTCAGTCCCATCACGGAACAGCGCGCGTCCGCGCGCCAGTGCGGCGCCCCCAATCCGGCGAATGCAGGCACCAGATAGACCTCCTGTTCGGGATCGGAAACCGCCGCCATCGCGCCGGCCTCCGCCGCGCTGGCTATGATTCCGAGACCGTCCCGCAGCCATTGCACCGTCGCGCCGGCCGAGAAAATCGAGCCTTCCAGCGCGTAGTGGCGCACGCCGTCCCATTGATAGGCGATGGTCGTCAGCAGGCCGTGCTGCGAGCGGATCGGCGTCGCGCCGGTGTTGAGCAGGATGAAGCCGCCAGTGCCGTAGGTCGCCTTGGCCATGCCCGGGCTGAGGCAGTCTTGTCCGACCAGCGCCGATTGCTGATCGCCCGCCATCGCGTAAATCGGAAGGACGGCGCCGAAATGCTCGGAAAGGGTCTCGCCGAACCGGCCGGCGGTGTCGCGCACCTCGGGCAGCAGGGAGCGCGGCGCGTCGAACAGTTCGATGAGCGTGTCGTCCCAGCTTCCCGTGCGGATGTCGAGCAGCGAGGTGCGCGAGGCGTTGGTCGCGTCGGTCGCATGCGCCGCGCCGCCCGTCAGGCGCCAGAGCAGAAACGTATCGACCGTGCCGAACGCCAGGTCGCCGCGGGCCGCGCGTTCGCGCGAGCCCGGGACATTGTCGAGAATCCAGGCGATCTTGGTCGCAGAAAAATAAGGGTCGAGCACGAGGCCCGCGCGCTCGCGAACCACGGGCGCGCACCCGTCGCGAGCGAGTTCGGCGCAGCGATCGGCGGTGCGCCGATCCTGCCAGACGATCGCATTGTAGATCGGCTTGCCGGTGTTGCGCTCCCAGACGACGGTCGTCTCGCGCTGGTTGGCGATGCCAATCCCGGCGATCGTCTGCGGGCCGCCGGACTTCGCCACGGCCTCGCGCGCAGTCGCGAGCGTCGTCTTCCACAGATCCTCCGGATCGTGTTCGATCCAGCCGGGATGCGGGTAGATTTGCGGGAACTCCAATTGAGCCGACGCAACCGGCTGCGCGCGTTCGTCGAACACGATGGCGCGCGTGGACGTCGTTCCCTGGTCGATGACGAGAATATGGCCGCCCATGTTGCGATCAAGCCCTCTCAAAGGGGTTTACGGCATCGACGCCGAAATTGATGGCGATCGAGATGCGCAGCGAATGCCCGCGATAGGGGCGCACGGCGTGCAGCAGGAACGAGGGGAAGATGAACAGCAACCCGGGACGCGGCCTTATGGTTTCGGCGCTGCCCGCGGACAGGCCGCCCTCGCCGGCGAATTTGAGCATCGGCGCGTGCATCATCGGCGCCGCGCCGCGCGGGTCCATCATTTCGAATTCGCCGCCGAATTCCGGATTGTCGAGGCATCCGCCATCGGCCACGTAGTAGCAGGCGGACCAGAAGGCGCCGGGATGGAAGTGGCAGGCGTTGGAGGAATGGGTTTCATTGACGTTCGCCCAGGCCTCGACGATCCAGTTCGGCTTGACGGGTTTGCCTTCGCGGTCGCGGGTCAACTGCGTCACCGCCGACCGCGCCCTGGCGATCAGGTCGCGGCCGTGCGGTCCGCACCACGCTTCGAAATCGCGCGTCGAGTGCCAGCCGCCGTTGTTGGACGCCTCGAGGCTCGGATGCGTCTCGCGACGGCGCAGAATGGTCTCCGTCAGCGCTGCGTTGCGCGCTTCGGCGCCCGGCAGCATGATCGCCGCGACCGGCGTCGCGAACAGCCCCTGCACGTGAATTTCGACCGCCATCTCGAGCGTCCTCTACGAACAGCTTTTACGACACGGCAGGTTTCGCCAGCGCGAACCCCGCCGCAAGCGCCGATCCCGCCAGGACGACCGGAACAATGAGACTGGCGCCGGCCAGTCCGCCGACCCAACCCGACACCGGCGGCGCGACCACCATCGCCTCGCCGAGGGCGGCGGCGAGCGCGGCCGCGGCGACGGCGGCGCGAACGCGGGTGGCGCGCAATGTCCGCCGCGCGAGGATGACGGGGGCGGCCGAGGCGACGACGGCCAGCCCCAGGCCGATGGCGAACGCCGCAACACTGTGTTGGACGAAAAGCGCCAGGGCGGCGAGCCCGGCCGCGGCGCCGGCCGGATCGTTGATCGCTTCGGCCAGATGGGCGCTGAGCGAGTCGGTCGAAGGGTCGAGCGGCGCAGGCGTCGGCCGACCGAGCCGGAACGCCGCAAAGGCGATCAGCGCCGCCGCGCCGATGGCGGCGAGATACGGCAGGCTGAACAGGACGACGAACGCCGCGAGCAGCAGGCCCCGCAGGACCAGCGAGGTCGCGACATCGATCAGCGCGCCCTTCGCCGGGCCGGGATAGGCGCCGAGCAGCCGGGCGGCGGAGCGCATCGGCGCGCCCAAGACGGCATAGGTCAGCAAGATTCCGGTCGCTGCGAGCCACAGCGGCGCGGCCCCGCCGGCCGGGGCGTCGGCGCGGCGATAGCTGTCGTAATCGGGAATATCGGTGGAGTCCGAACCCCACAGCCGGAGGACGCGCGCCCAGGCCTTTTCGACGTCGCCGTGCTCGATTTCGCAGGCCGATCCGAGCTCCCGGTTCGGCGCCGTGGTCGGAGTCGCGGCGTTCTTGTCGACGAGCGCATCGTAGCACGGGCCGGTCTGCAAGGCGGGATCGTCGACGACGCCCGTGGTCTTGGCCAACGCCGCGGCGGAGACGAGCAGCGCGACGCCGACCACGGCGGCCCTCAGGGCGCGGCGGAGATCCGGGGCGTTCATGGCTTCGGCTCCACGGCGACAGGCGGGACGGCGGCGCGCTTGCCGATCTTCGGCGCCTGGGCGAAATATCTCAGCAGTTCGCTGCTGGGCGAAAGAACGACCGTCGGACCGCCCTGGGTGAGGGCGGCGCGATAGACCTGCAGCGTCCGATAGAGGTCGTAGAACTCGGGATCCCGACCAAAGGCGGCGACGGCGATCTGATTGGATTCCGCGTCGGCGACTCCCCGCGCGGTCTGGCTGTCGCGAAGCGCGTCGGACAGCAGGATCTCCTTTTCCCGGTCGGCCTTGGAGCGGATCTGCTGCGCCACCTCGAAGCCTTGCGCCCGCAACTCCTTGGCTTCGCGAACCCGCTCCGAGGTCATGCGGTCGTAGATCGCCTGACTGGTCTCCGCCGGCAATTCGGCGCGCAGGATGCGCACGTCGGTCACTTCGACGCCGAGTTCCTGACCTTCCTGCGCCACCTCGTCGCGGATCTCGTCGCTGATCCGATCGCGCTCCGCCGTGAGCAGCGACGGCAGCGAGGCTTTGCCGAGTTCCCTGCGAACCGCGCTCGAGACGATCTGAGCCAGGTTGACGCGCGCTTGCTCCTCGGTTCCGACGCTCTGGTAGAAGCGCAGGGCGTCGGAGATACGAAAGCGCGAGATCGTCGTGACTTCTATACGCTTCTGGTCGCCCAGGATGATCTGATCGAGCGGCGGCTGCAGCGACAACAGATGCTTGTCGTAGGAGACGACGGCGTCGATCAGCGGGGCCTTGAGATAGAGACCCGGCTTGTGCATGACTTCGATCGGCTTTCCGAAGCGCACGACGAGCGCGATGCGGTCTTGCTGCACGACGTGGAACGCCTGCGAGACGACCCAGCCGAGCGCCGCGAGCGCGATCAGGGTGAGGATGAGCGCGCGTATGGTCATGGCGTCGCCTTCGAGACCGGCTGCGCGCCCGCTTGCGGGGCGAGAACCGTCGGGGGCGCGGGCAGGGGCAGATAGGGGACGATCGGGGAGGCGGATCCGCCGGAGGGATCGATGAAGATCTTGCCCGCCGACTTCAAGACCTCCTCCATCGCATCGAGATAGAGCCGTCGCGCCGTCAGGTCGGGGTCGGCGGCGAAACTGGCTTGCAGCGCGTTGAACCGCTCGGCGTCGCTTCGCGCCTTGTTGAGCGCCTGTTCGCGATAGACCAGCGCTTCCTGTTTGACGCGATCGGCCTCGGCGCGGGCGCGCGGCAAAACGTCGTTGCGATAGGCCTCGGCCTCGTTGCGCGCCCGCTGCTGGTCGGCCCTGGCGCGCTGCACGTCGTTGAAGGCGTCGATGACGGCGAGCGGAGGATCGACGCGCTGCAGCTGAACTTGCGTAACCTGGATGCCCGCGTCGTAGGAGTCGAGCGTGCGCTGCAACAGGCTCTGCGCGTCGTCGGCGATTTTCTGTCTTTGATCGGACAGGCCGGATTGAATGGGATTGAGGCCGATGATCTGCCGGACCGCGCTTTCGCCGGCGAGCTTCACCGCGCCCTCGGGATCATAGACGTTGAACAGGAACTTCGACGGGTTCTTGACGCGCCACGAAATCGAAGCCGTGGCCTCGACGATGTTCTCGTCGCCGGTGAGCATCTGCATCACCGTGCCGTTGCCGATCTTGACCTGGTTGACCGCAGTGACGCGGGGCAGCAAGACGAACTCGATCGGATAGGGCCAATGATAGTTGAGCCCCGGTTCGGTGGTTTCGACAAGTTCGCCGAAGCGAAGCACGAGGCCGACCTGATCGGGCTGGACGCGGTAGAACCCGCTCGCCGCCCAAACGGCGAGCGCCAGCGCCACGGTCGCCAGAATGCTCGCCATCGGCAGCACGCGCCGGCCCGGCGGCGCCGTGGCCAGGACGGCGCGGTCGGGCGCCGGGGGCGCGGGCGTTCGCGTCTCGACCGCCGGCGCGGGCGCGTCGCCTTCCGCCGCCGCTGGACGCGCGCGGCGAAGGCGATCGAGCCACGCCTGGACGCCGGCGGGAGTCACGAATTCAGGACCGAAGTCGCCGGGCTCATTGCGCATGACGTCCTCGCAGGCGCGCGCGACGCGGATCGAAGATGAGGTTCTGCCAGACGACGAAAATCGCGCACGCGGCCGGAACGGCGTAGGGCAGGGCGGGCGCATAGGCTGCGATCGCCGGCGCGACGAGCGGATCGCCGACCGCCACGCCGCCCGCCACCCAGCCGAGGAACGCTCCCGACGCGAGGACCAGCAAGCCGCTCTTGTCGAGCAATTCGCGGATCAGATTGCTGCCCCAGATCAACATCGGAATGCTGAGCAACAGGCCGATCGCGATGTAGAGGATGCTGCCTTGCGCGATCGCGGCGATCGCCACGACATTGTCGAGGCTCATCGCGACGTCGGCGACGATGATCGCCTGAACCGCGCCGAGCAGACCCCGGCGTGGTCCCGAAACCGAGGTCCCGCCCCCATCGGCCAGGCCCGAGCCGTCGACCAGCGTCAGGCGCACCGCGATCCACAACAGGACGACGCCCGCGGCGACTTGCACCAGAGGAGCGCGCAAAAGCACGATCGCCGCCGAGCCCATCGCGAGCCGCAAGACGATGGCGCCGACGATGCCGAAGATCGTCGCGCGCTGCATGTCCTCGGCAGGCAGGCCCCGACAGGCCATGGCGATCACGAGCGCGTTGTCTGCGCTGAGCAGCAGGTTGACGAACAGGATCTGCGCCGGAACGACCAGGCTGGCGAAGATCGCCGTCGGGTCGAATGCGAAGTCCATCACGCTCTGCTTCCGGAAACGAAGCGAGCCTCGGCCGAACGCGCCGACATGCCGCTCCCGCCCGGCCGGTCGTCCGCCGCGGACGCGCCGTCGGAAGGAAATGTGGCCGCGCCCAACCTGTTCACGTCCCCTCCGCTCCGATGCGCGTTTTTGCGTTCGCTTTTTTCGTTGCGAAAGGCTAGCCTCGCAGCTACGCGTTCGCAAGTAAAAAACAATTGCCGACCGCGCGCGGCGAGGCCGAACCTCACGGTTTCGGGGACGCTGTCGCGGTCGGCCGGAGGCGGCGCCTTCGTGACGGAGCTTTCGATCCATGGCGGAACCGACGCCCAGGGCCTCAAACTATCGCCAGGCGGAAATCGTCGCGCTGTTGCGCCAGTCGGGACGGGTCGGCGTCGACGAACTCGCCACCCATTTCGGCGTCACCCTGCAAACCATCCGGCGCGACCTGAACGAACTGAGCGAGGCGAGGGCGCTGGTGCGCGTGCACGGCGGCGCGATGATCGCCTCGGGAGTGGCCAACCTGGCCTACGAAGCCCGCCAGTACGTCGCACAACAATCCAAACGCCTGATCGGCGCGGCCGCGGCGCGGCTGGTGCCCGACAACGCCTCCCTGCTGATCAACATCGGCACCACCACCGAGGAGGTCGCCAAGGCCCTTTCCGCCCACTCCGGGCTGCTCGTCATCACAAATAACCTTCACGTGGCCAACGAACTCTACCGCAACCAGTCGGTGCAGGTGATCATCACCGGCGGATCGATCCGCAAGGGCGACGGCGGCATCGTCGGCGCGGTCACGGTCGAGCAGATCGAACAGTTTCGCGCCGACATGGCGATCATCGGCACGTCGGCCATCGATCCGGATGGCGCCTTGCTCGATTTCGACGTCGACGAGGTCCAGATATCTCGCGCCATTATCGAGCACGCCCGCAAGGTCGTCCTCGTCGCCGACAGCAGCAAGTTCTCGCGCTCCGCTCCGGTCAAAATCTCGCAACTGTCGGAAATCGACATCTTCGTGACCGATCGGCTGCCGTCCGAAGAGGTCGCCGAGATGTGCCGCCGTTGCGCCGTCGAGGTCATCGAAGCGGGCGACCCCGCTGAAGGCGAAAGCGGCGAGGCGTCGAAATCGACCGAATAGGGAAACGATCGACATTCGTTTTTTTCGATTGCAACATCAGAAATGTTCGTTGTAGGTTCGTTTGCGAATGGCGGTGGCGATCCGCAATTGCGCCATGAAACGGGAGGACGGAGGCATTGCGCGTTGTCGCGTCAGCCAAGGCATGTTCTCCCTATGACGTCGCGGTCATAGGCGGCGGCGTCAACGGGTGCGGCATCGCCCGCGACGCGGTTGGCCGCGGCTGGTCGGTTTTCCTGTGCGAGAAGGGCGATCTCGCCGGCGCAACGTCGAGCGCGGCGAGCAAGCTGATCCACGGCGGCCTGCGCTACCTCGAGTACTTTCAGTTTCGACTCGTGCGCGAAGCGTTGCTCGAGCGGGAGACCTTGTGGCGCATCGCGCCCCACATCGTCTGGCCGCTGCGGTTCGTCCTTCCGCACCACAAGGGCCTGAGGCCGGCGTGGATGTTGCGGCTGGGCTTGTTTCTCTACGACCATCTGGGGGCCCGCGAATTGCTTCCGCCGACGCGGACGCTGCGTCTTGGCCAGGATCCAGCGGGGGCGCCGCTGAAGCCCGAATACAGCGTCGGCTTCGAGTACTCCGACTGCTGGGTCGAGGATTCGCGGCTGGTCGTGCTGAACGCCCGCGACGCCGCCGATCGCGGCGCAACCATCGCGCCGCGGACGTCCTGCGTGACGGCCAAACGCGAAAGCGACGTCTGGCGCCTGACGCTGCGCGACGAGTTGACCGGGCGGAAGGACGAGATCACGGCGCGGGCGCTCGTCAACGCGGCCGGTCCGTGGGTCGCCGACGTCGCCGGCGCGATCGTGGGAGTCGACGCGCACGCGTCCGTTCGGCTCGTCAAAGGCAGCCACATCGTCACCGAAAGGCTGTTTCCTCACGACCGCTGCTATATCTTCCAGATCAGCGACGGGCGCGTCCTGTTTGCGATCCCCTATGAGCGCGACTTCACCCTGATCGGCACGACCGATCTCGACTATTCCGGCGATCCCGGCGCGGTGGCGGCGTCGGAGCAGGAGATCGACTATCTCTGCAAGGCGGCGAGCGATTATTTCCGCGTCCCCGTGACCACGAACCAGGTCGTCTGGAGCTACTCCGGCGTCCGTCCGCTGTTCGACGACGGAGCCTCCGCCGCGCAGGCGGCGACCCGCGACTACGTCTTGAAGCTCGACGCCGACAGCGGGCGGCCGGCGCTGCTCAACGTCTTCGGCGGCAAGCTCACGACCTATCGCAAGCTCGCCGAAGCGGCGATCGCGATGCTGGCGCCGCATCTTCCCAAGCCGGCGAGGCCGGGCGCCTGGACGGCGAAGGCGTCGCTGCCCGGCGGCGACTTCCCGGTTCTGGGCTTCGAGGCGCTCGTCGAAGACTTGCAAGGGCGCTACCGCGCGCTCGACCCGGACCTCGTGAGAAGGCTCGCGCGCGCCTACGGAACCCTCGTTCCCGGCATTCTGAAGGAAGCGCGCTCGACGGCCGAGCTCGGGCGGAGCTTCGGCGCCGGGCTGACGGAAGCCGAACTCGACTACCTCGTCGAAAGGGAATGGGCGATGTCGGCGGAAGATGTCGTCTGGCGCCGATCGAAACTCGGGCTGCGGCTCTCCAGGGAGGAGATCGAGGCGATCGATGCGTTCCTCACGGCCGCGAGATCGGCGCGCGCCGCAGCGGAAGGATGGAACGCGTGACGTTTGCTCTCGACCATATCGGGTTCGATATCGGCGGCGTTCGCGTGATCGACGACGTATGCCTGACGTTCGAAGCGGCGAGCCTGAATGTCCTGCTCGGACCGACGCTCGCCGGCAAGACGACGATCATGCGTCTCATGGCGGGCCTGGATCAACCGTCGACGGGCCGGCTCTTGCTCGAAGGCAAAGACGTGACCGGAACGCCGGTGCGCAAGCGCTCCGTGGCGATGGTCTACCAGCAGTTCATCAACTACCCCTCGTTCACCGTCTACGAAAACATCGCTTCGCCTCTGCGCGTGGCGGGCGTGGCGAAAGCGGAAATCGATCAGCGGGTCAGGGAAGCGGCGCGCGTATTGCGGCTGGACAATCTCCTGAACCGCATGCCCGCCGAGCTTTCGGGCGGTCAGCAACAGCGCACCGCCATCGCCAGGGCGCTGGTCAAACGCGCCGGGCTCGTCCTGCTCGACGAACCGCTCGCCAATCTGGACTACAAGCTGCGCGAGGAATTGCGTGAGGAGCTGCCGCGCATTTTTTCCCGCACCGGCGCGATCCTCATGTACGCGACCACCGAGCCGTCCGAAGCCCTGCTGCTCGGCGGATCGACGATCACGCTGAGCGAGGGCCGCGTCACCCAATTCGGCCCGACCTCGACAGTGTATCGCGATCCCATCGATATCGACGCCGCGCGCGTGTTTTCCGATCCGCCGCTCAACGAACTCCAGGTCGCCCGCCAGGACGGCGCGATCAGGGACCGACGAGGCCGGTCGCTCGATTGCGTCGGCATGCTTTCCGATCGACCCGACGGCGCCTATCGCGTGACGTTTCGCGCCGACGCCGCCTCGATCGGACCGGCGGCGACTGGGGCGTTGAGCTTCCCCGGCAAGGTCGTGGTCACCGAGATCAGCGGCTCCGAGAGCTTCATCCATGTCGACGTCGGGGTCGGCACATGGGTCTGTCTGGTCTCAGGCGTTCACGATTGGGCGCCCGGCCAAACCGCCACGGTCAATATCGATCCCGCACGGATTTTGGTTTTCGACGCGAGCGGTCGGCGCGTCCAGGCGAACGCGCTCCGGGAGGCCGCGCTATGACCAGCATCACGCTCGATCGCATCGCGCACGCCTATGGCGGCAAGCCGCGCTCGGAATCCGATTACCAGCTGAAACCCTTTCAGCACGTCTGGGAGCAGGGCCTCGCCTACGCGTTGCTCGGGCCCTCCGGGTGCGGCAAGACGACGTTGCTCAACATCATCTCCGGTCTGGTCATCCCCTCCGAGGGACGGTTGCTGTTTGGCGACAAGGACGTCACGCGTCTGCCGACGGAGCAACGCAACATCGCGCAAGTGTTCCAGTTTCCCGTGATCTACGACACGATGACGGTCGCGGAGAACCTCGCATTCCCGTTGAAGAACCGCCGCCTGCCCAAGCCCGTCATCGAGGCTCGCGTGGCGGAGATTGCGGCGATGCTCGATCTGACCGCCGACCTCGGTCGCCGCGCGCGCGGTCTCACGGCCGACGCCAAGCAGAAGATCTCGCTCGGGCGCGGCCTCGTGCGGTCGGACGTTTCCGCAGTGCTGTTCGACGAACCGCTGACCGTGATCGATCCGGCGCTGAAATGGGAGTTGCGGTCGAAACTGAAAGCCGTGCACCGGGCCCTCGATCTGTTGATGATCTACGTCACCCACGACCAGATCGAGGCGCTGACCTTCGCCGACAAGGTCGTCGTGATGAACGATGGCCGAGCCGTCCAGATCGGCACGCCGGCCGAACTCTTCTATCGCCCGGAACATACGTTCGTCGGCTACTTCATCGGCTCCCCCGGCATGAACTTCATGCCGGCGGCGGTCAAAGGCGACCGCGCCCGGGTGGCCGGCTTCGAGTTCGGGCTGGGGCAGGTCTACGACAACGTGCCTGCCGGGCAGCCCGTGCAGGTCGGCGTCCGTCCGGAATTCGTATCCGTGACCTCGGGGCCGGGCTTGCCGGCGCAAGTGCGCCGGGTCGCCGACCTCGGCCGCAAACGGCTCGCCTACGTCAGCCTTGGAGACCATCCGCTGGTCGTCACCATTCCGCGGGAGGTGGAGGGCCTCGGCGAGGTGGTCGCCATCTCGATCGATCCCGCCAACACCCATGTCTATGTCGCCGACGCTCGGGTGCAGGGAAGGGCGCCATGACCGAAAAGCCCCTGAACAACCGAGCCTGGTTCTTCGTGCTGCCGGTGCTCGGTTTTGTGCTGTTCTCGTCGATCATTCCCGTGATGACGGTGGTGAATTACTCGGTCCAGGACACGATGGGCGCCAACAGCTTCTTTTGGAATGGCGACCAGTGGTTCCGCGATCTCCTGAATCCGGCGACGACGATCGGCGCCCGGTTCAACGACGCCTTGTTTCGAACGCTGGCGTTCTCGCTCGCCTGTCTCGCGATCGAGATACCCCTCGGCATCGCGCTGGCGCTGTGCGCGCCGCGGAAGGGCTGGGCGGTCGGGATTTCGCTCGTCGTCATCGCCCTGCCGATGCTCATTCCGTGGAACGTCGTCGGCACCATCTGGCAGATTTTCACGCGCGCCGACATCGGGCTGTTCGGAGCGACCCTGGTCGGGACGGGGCTGCGCTACAACGTGACCCAGGAACCGATTTCCGCATGGATGACGATCGTCGTGATCGACGTCTGGCACTGGACGCCGCTGGTCATCCTGCTCAGCTACGCCGGTCTGCGCGCCATCCCCGACGCCTACTACCAGGCCGCGCGCATCGACGGCGCAAGCCGCTGGGCGGTCTTCTCCAAGATCGAGCTGCCGAAGCTGCAGAAGGTGTTGGTCATCGCGGTGCTGCTTCGTTTCATGCAGACCTTCATGATCTATACCGAACCCTTCGTCGTCACCGGCGGCGGCCCGGGCAGCGCGACCACGTTCCTGTCGATCGATCTCGACAAGATCGCTCTCGGCCAGGTGGACCTCGGCAACGCGGCGGCGATGTCTCTGGTCTACTACCTGATTACGCTCACCGTATGCTGGATATTCTTCACCGTCATGACTCAACTCGAGCGGCGGAGGGACGTTTGATGCGCAACGGGACCCTGCCGAAGATCGTCTTCATTGTCTACGTGCTGATTTTGATGACGCCAATCTACTGGCTCGTCAAAATGAGCCTGCAGACCAATACCGACATCATGTCGGGGCTGACGTTGTTTCCCCGGCATCCGACGTTGGAGAAGTACTTCGAAATATACAACGACCCGACTTGGGTGCACGCTTTCGGCGTGTCGCTATCGTACGTGGCGATCAATACCGTGATCGCCGTCGCGGTGGCGCTGCCGGCGGCTTACGCGTTCAATCGTTATCGCTTCATCGGCGACAAGCATCTGTTTTTTTGGCTGCTGACCAATCTGATGGCGCCGGCGGCGGTGTTCGCGATGCCGTTTTTTCAGCTGTACTACGCGGTCGGGCTTTTCGACTCGATCTGGGCGGTTGTCCTCGCGCATTGCCTGTTCAACGTGCCGCTCGCGGTGTGGATTCTCGAGGGATTCGTCGGCGGCGTGCCGCGCGAGATCGATGAGACCGCGGCGATCGACGGTTATTCGTTCCCGAGGTTCTTCATCCTGATCTTTCTGCCCCTGATCGCCAATGGCATCGGCGTCACCGCGTTCTTCTGCTTCATGTTCTCATGGGTCGAGCAATTGCTCGCCACGACGCTCACGTCCACGCATGCGCTGCCTTTCGCCGCCGTGATGACCCGCGCCTATTCGGTGTCGGGCATGGACTGGTCGTTGCTGGCCGCGGCGGGCGTGCTGACCATGATTCCCGGCGCATTCGTGATCTGGTTCGTGCGCAACCACATCGCCAAGGGGTTCGCTCTTGGCCGAGTTTGACGGAGGGCGCGATGCTCGACTGGATGGCCTGGACCTGGCAGACGGCGTTGTTCTTCGGCTTCGTCGCGTTCATGCTGGTCTTGCTGACCCTTCTCGCCATCTATCGACCCGAAACGCCCCGGATCGGAATCCTTCGGTTTCCCACGACTCGAGGCGATCGGTTCTTCGTAACCTTGATCGGCTCGGCGTACATTTTCATCTTTTGGATGCGCTTCGGCGGCGGTTCTCTCTGGTATCCGCTCTTCGCAGCCATAGTCTACGGGATCGCGATGTTTAAGTTCGCGTAACCCATACTATCGCCGGCGCGCATCGGGCGACGTCGGTTCTTGGGAGGAAGCAGACATGGACGTGAAACGACGCGACGTACTCAAGGGCGCGGCGGCGACGACCGCGGCCGTTGCCGTCGGCAGCGCGGCGATCATTGCACCGACGCCGAGCTATGCGCAAAAGGTCGACGCCGCCAAGAAGTGGGTCGACGACGAATTCCAGCCCTCCACGCTCAGCAAAGATGAGCAGATGGCTGAAATGGAATGGTTCATCAAGGCGTCCGCGCCGTTCAGCGGCATGGAAGTCAGCACCGTCTCGGAAATCCTGAGCGTTCACGATTACGAATCGAAGGTGCTGACCAAGGCCTTCGCCGACATTACCGGCATCAAGGTCAACCACGAGCTGATGAACGAGGGTCTGCTCGTTTCCAAGATCGCGGTTGAAATCGCCTCGGGCAAGCCGATCTACGACTTCTGGATGAACGACTCCGACCATATCGGCACGCATCCCCGTTTCAACGACATCATTGATGGCTCGCTGACCGATTTCATGAACGGCGACGCCAAGGACATCACCAGCCCGACGCTCGACCTCAAGGATTTCATCGGTATCGATTTCGCCACCTACGTCGACGGAAAGATCTATGGATTGCCGGACCAGCAATTCGCCAACCTCTATTGGTTCCGCTACGACTGGTTCCAGCGTCCGGACATCAAGGCCGGCTTCAAGGCCAAATACGGCTACGATCTGGGTGTCCCGGTCAATTGGTCCGCTTACGAGGATATCGCGGACTACTTCACCAACGAGGTGAAGCAGATCGACGGCGAGAAAGTCTACGGCCACATGGACTATGGCAAGAAGGATCCGTCGCTGGGCTGGCGCTTCACCGACGCCTGGCTGTCGATGGCGGGCAACGGCGACAAGGGCTTGCCGAACGGCAAGCCGGTCGACGAATGGGGCATCCGGCTCGAGAACGGCCGGCCGGTGGGCGCTTCGCTCAGCCGCGGCGGCGACGCCAATGGCCCCGCGGCCGTCTACGCCCTGACCAAATTCGTCGAATGGCTGAAGAAATATGCGCCGCCGGAAGCGTCGGGCATGGACTTCCTCGAGGCCGGCGCGGTGCCGGGCCAGGGCCATATCGCGCAGCAGGTCTTCTGGTACAGCGCGTTCACCCACGCCTCCACCGTGCCGACCCTGCCGGTCATGAACCCCGACGGCACGCCGAAGTGGCGCATGGCGCCGAGCCCGCACGGCGCCTATTGGAAAGAGGGCATGAAGCTCGGCTACCAGGACGTCGGCCTTTGGACTCTGCTGAAATTCGCGCCGCGCGAAAAGGTCAAGGCGGGGTGGATCTACGCGCAGTTCTGCACCGCCAAGACAGTTACGCTGAAGAAGTCGCTGGTGTCGCTGCACCTGATCCGCGAGAGCGACATTTGGGCGGATGCGATGACCCAAATGGCGCCCAAGGTCGGCGGGCTCGTCGAGTTCTACCGCAGCCCGGCGCGGAAGCTCTGGACCCCGACCGGCGTCAACGTCCCGGACTATCCGCGCATGGCGCAAGTGTGGTGGCAGAATGTCTCCAAGGCGATCTCCGGCGAGCAAACGCCGCAGGAAGCCATGGACGGCCTCGCGCACGACATGGACTCGATCATGGAGCGCCTGGAGAAGTCGGGCGTTCAGGGCGATCGCGGCCCCAAGATGAATGAGCCGAAGGATCCGGAATATTGGTACGAGCAGGCGATCAAGGACGGCAACACCGCTCCGCAGCGCAAGCTCGCGAACGAAAAGCCGCAAGGCGTCACGGTCGATTATGACGAACTCTTGAAAACCTGGAAGGCGCAGCTGCCGGCGCCGAAGAAGACCTGACGAACGGAAACGACGGAGCCGGGCGGTCGCCCGGCTCCAGACGGCTTTTCATGCCCCAGGCCGGAAAACCAGATCGCGCTCCGACAGGGGGAACTCCACCGCCAGCAAGGAGTTGCGATGACCGGCGCAGCGCCAGCGAATCGCAAGACAAGTTCGGTGCTCGGCAAGATCGCGGTCTGGGGACCGGGCCTGCTGGTGATGCTCGCCGACACGGACGCCGGCAATGTCGTGACCGGCGCGCAGGCGGGAGCGGCCTGGGGCTACCGGTTCCTGCCGCTGCTGCTGTTGCTGATCCCGATGCTCTACATGGTTCAGGAATTGACCGTGCGGCTCGGCATCTTCACCGGCCGCGGTTACGGCGAGTTGATCCGCATCCGTTTTGGCGCGGGATGGGCTTGGCTTTCGCTTCTGGGGCTGGCGGCCGCAGTCATCGGTTCGCTGGTGACGGAATTCACCGGCGTGGCCGGAATAGGCGAACTCTATGGAGTTTCCCGCGCGCTGACTCTGCCGCTCGCGGTCATGACCCTGCTCGGGATCGTCGGCACCGGGTCGTATCGGCGGGTGGAGCGGGTCGCCATTTTCGTCGGACTGTTCGAGCTCGCCTTCTTCGCCGTGGCCTGGGCCGCGCATCCGAGCCTTGCCGCGCTCCTCGCCGACGTCGTCGATTTGCCGATCCGGGACCGCGCCTTTCTCTACATGGCGGCGGCGGTCATTGGAGCGGTTTTCAACCCCTGGATGATCTTCTACCAGCAGTCGGCGATCGCAGAAAAAAAGCTTCAACGCGACGACTTCAAAGCGGCTCGGCTGGACACGGCGTTCGGCGCCGTGCTGACGCAATGCTTGACCGGCGCGATCGTCATCGCCGCGGCGGCGACATTGGGCAAGAACGGGGCCTCCATCGGCCTCGGCAGCGTCGGCGAGATCAGCAACGCGTTGTCCCCGGCGCTCGGCGAGACGATCGGCCGCCTCGTCTTCAGTGCGGGTGTGCTCGGGGCCTCGTTGGTCGCAGCGATCGTCTGTTCGCTGGCGCTCGCCTGGGGCGCGGGAGAGATTACGGGTTACAAGCACTCTCTCGAGTATCACCCCTTTGCGGCGAAGTGGTTTTACGGCGTTTATGCGCTCTGCGTCGTCGGCTCGGCCGTCGTGGTCGGCCTCGCGCGCGACCTCGTGTGGCTCAACATCGCGGCCCAGGCGCTCAACGCCTTTCTCTTGCCGTTGGTCATCGGCCTCCTTGTCGCCCTGGCGGTCAAGGCGCTGCCGGAGGCCGTGCGGCTCAACGGCGTGTATCTCTGGATTCTGACCGCGGTCTGTACGGTCGTCGTCGCCGTCGGCGTGTTCGGCGGCATTCAGGGCGTATTCGCTCCGTGAATACGCATCGCTTAGGTCTCCGTCTCCAACCCGGGGTGATTCCGCCATGTTTGACTTCGATTTGAGCAAGATGCTGCTGGTCGGCGTGGTCGCGCTGATCGTCGTCGGTCCGAAGGAGCTGCCGGCCGTGATGCGGACGCTGGCCCGCGGCATGGCTCATCTGCGGCGTTTGCAAGCAAGCGCGCGCACGGCCGTCGACACGTTCATGGCCGACGCCGACCCAGGTTCGGTCGATCGCGAGTTTGCAAGCCTCGACAAGGTCGTGCGGACCAATATCGCCTTGAATCCCGCGACGGCGATGCGGGGTCATCTCCCGGCCTCGGGCGCAGGCGGCGCGCGGCGGGAGGTCGAGGAGGAGACGCCGCACTACGCTTCGCCCGAGATGCAGGCCTATCTGGCGCCGCCCGCCGAAAGGCCGGCGCTCGCGAAAGGAGAGGCTGCGCCGACGCCAGCCTGGACGTGATGCGGCCGTCCGCGCCGGTTTGCGCGATGACCTCGTTGCGATCGAAGGAGCGGGAAGGGACGAGCGTCCCCGCCCGGTTTCGGGTCCTCACGGCGGCCGCCTGCGCCTTGGCGCTGTCGGCGCGCGCCGGCTGGACCGAGTCGTCGTCGGAAATCCTGCTGGGCGAGATCCCGCGCTTTTCCGACGAGACGTCAGCCCGCGCCGCCTGCGGCGCCGACCCTGTCGTTTGGGCGGATCGCAAGAGCGGATTCTTCTACCCGAAGTTCCACCCTGATTTCGGCAAGACGGCGACCGGCGCCTATGCATGCTATAGCCGAGCGAAGAAGGCGAACTATTGGAGTCTCACGCCGGACGGCGAAGGAGGTCGGGAGGGCCGCGAGTTTCCTTTGATATTTTGCACGCAATGCTCGTAGCGTCGAAGCCGGACGCGACGAGCGCGCCGGTTCCGCCTCGCCGATGTCGGCGGCTGCGCCGATTTCGCACGGTCCCATCGCCCGCACGGTCGAAGCGCCCCACGGTTGCGCTGAGAACGGCTGGTCTGGCTGGGGCGGGAGGATTCGAACCTCCGTATGGCGGAATCAAAATCCGCTGCCTTACCGCTTGGCGACGCCCCAATCCGCCGCCAGCGTCCAGTCGCCGGCGGAAAGCGGGCCGGACATTAGTTCCGGGCCCCGCGCATCGCAATGGCCGGGCAGTCGAAATTTCCGGCGGGCTTCGCACCCGCATCGCCTCGATCCGCCGCCCTCGCCGCCCGGTCGCGCGGGAAAGGGCGGTCGGCGGCGCGCGCAACCGTCGCCGACGCGCGAACGGCCGGGATGGCGGCTGCGTCTATTGGCCGAGCGCATGTCCGATGATCGTCGGGTCGATGCTGGTCTCGCCGCGGAAGGGGTTGTCGAGAATGATGACCAGGCCGACGGCGAGGCCGATCGCGGCCGTGTGCAGCATGTTCACCTGCATGCCGAAGCGCTTCGGCTTTTCCCGTCCGGAGAGGAACGAGCTGCCGGCGACGATGATGATCAGGATCAGCCAGAAGGCGCCGGGTATGTTGGTGTTCGCATCGGAAAGGCGGGTCTGGCGCAGCGACTCGATCTTGTCCGCGTAACGGGCGAGGTCGAAGCGGGACGGGTCCGTCGGAGCGAGAGTCTTCTGGACCGCGCGAAGGTTCGTCCAGAGCGCGTCGAGGTCGTTCTGGGCAAGCGGCGACAGCGCGTTCGGCGCCTTCGCGAGCCGTCGCCATTCGTCGCCGGCGACATCGCGGGCGTAGGCCGCGAGCGCCGCCTTCGCCGGGCCGGCCGCGGGACCGAGGGCGTCGAGCTCGCGCCCGAGACGGTAGATCGACACGCCCTCCTGCCGGGCGTTGTCTTCGGTCTTGGTCAGACTCGAAACCCCGTTGGTGATCATCAGGGCGAGAATGAAGGCCGAAAGCGCCAGCAGGCCGGAATGGGCGGTGTCGGCGAGCTTGTCGTCGAACGGGCTGTGAACGGGCCAGCGCCGGAACCACATCCGGTTCGCGAGCGACGCGACCGCGCCGCCGAACAGAAAGAAGAACGAGGCGCTGACCGCCAGGATCGCGGCGTCCGGCAGCGAATTTCCCAGGAGATCGACAAGAGCCGCCATGCGGGCCCTTGTCGATCTCCGCCCGGCGCCCTGTCAACAGGCATTCGCGCGGATCGGACCGGCGGCGGCTGCTTGCTCCCGGCTTTGTCAGACGATCAGGCCCCGCGTCGGCGCAACCTGCGCGCTGTCGGGAAAAACCGTCTCTGCGAGCGCCTTTGCGGAAAGCCCGAACGGCTCGGCGATCAGGCCCTTGATCACGCCGCGCAGGTCGGCCGTCGGATAGAGGTCGCGGCCCTCGTAGAGCCGTTCCGGCCTCAGGCTCGGCCAGTCGGCGACAACCCGACCGCCGGCGAGCGCGCCGCCCGCCAGGAGCGCCGCCGTCGCCGTGCCGTGGTCGGTGCCGTGCGTGCCGTTGACGCGGACCGTGCGGCCGAACTCGGTGACGGCGATGACGATCGTGTCCTTCCACGCTTCGCCCAGGCTCGCATGCAGCGCTTCGAACGACGCGTCGAGGCCCTGGAGCCTCTGCGCCAGCAGGCCTTGGGCCGCGCCTTCGTTCTGGTGGGTGTCGAACCCGTCGAAGGCGAGCGCGGCGAGACGGGGCCCGCCCGGCGTCGCGAGCAGTCGGCCGGCGCCAGCCGCCGCGGCGCGCATCTGGTCGACCGGCCCGCCGCCGGGCTTCTTCGTCGACCCGGGCTCTCCACCGCCTTCCGCGGCGACTTTTTCGGCGGCGACCGCAGCGTGAAGCCGCTCGCCGAGAACAGCGTCGCTGTGGGCGTAGAGATCGAGGACGCGCTGCGTCAGATCGGCCCCGGCGGGCGCGAGGCCGCCGGGCGGCGCCCAGCCGAGCGCCGGCGCCGGGCCGCGGATGACGAGCGGCGCGGTCGCGCCGACCCCGAGCCCGCGGATAGCGCCCTTGGCCGGACCGGGCAGGGCGGCGAGCGTCCGGTTGAGCCAGCCGCTGTCGGTGCGCCCGGGACCGGGATTGCCGCTTTCGAGCACGTCCTGGCCGTCGAAATGCGAGCGGTCGCGATAGCTCGTGGCGACCGCATGCACGACCATCGCCTGTTTGAGGTCATAGAGGGTCTTGAAGGCGGCGAGCGACGGGTGAAGTCCGAACCCTGAGTCGAGCGGGAGAGCCGCGCGGTCGCCCGAAGCGGCGAAGGCGAGATCGCCGTGCAGCGTCGCGTAGTCCGGATCGCCGACCGGCGGGACGGCGGAGAGCCCGTCCATCGCCCCGCGCAGGATGATGACGACGAAGCGCGGGTCGCGCGCGCTCGCGGCGCTCGCCGGCGCGGCGAGAAAGCCGAAACCGCACGCGACGCCGAAGCCGCCCGCCGCGCGGATAAAGCCGCGGCGGGACAGGGGAACATCGACAGGCCGGCGGATCATGGTCATCTCCTCTGGAATTCGGGCGCCATGAACAGCAGCGCCAGCGCCTGCTCGCGCGACTCCGCGCGACTGACGGCCTGGACCGTTTCCGGCGAGGCGGCGGTCTCGCCCAGCGTCGACTTCAGGACGGCGAGCGGCTCGGCGCCGCCCCGCATCCGCTGGCCCATGGCCCAGGCGATGTCGAGCCGCGCCTTCATCCCTTCCGGCGACGCCCACCCGTCGCTCATGTCGGGAAAGCCGTTCGGGCCGGACGGCTGCCACAGCGGCATGCCGAGGAGATTGAGCGCCTGCAGATAGAACCCGGGGTCGTGCGGGGCGAAGCCGGTCGCGCGGGCTGCGCCGACCACGAATTCGAGGGGCGTGCGGACTTTGACGCGCGGCGCCACCCAGGCGCGGTCGTCGGAGACGAGCGCGGAGGCGACGACCGCCAGATCCCCGTCGCTGTCCTGGAACCTCTTGGCCAGCATGGCGACGAGGTCCGGCGCCGGGTCGTCGGCGACGAAATGGCGGACGAGCTTCGTCGCGATATGGCGCGCCGTCGCCGGATGGCGCGCGAGATCGTCGAGGATCGCGCGTCCCTGCTCGACGCCCGCCTCGGCATAGGTCTTGCCGAGAATTTTTCGCGGACCCGGCTCGTGCCAGTTGGGCTTGAAGGCGAAGCCGCCCGGCGCGCCCGACTCGCTGTCGGGCCCTGCGACGCTCCAGCCGGTGAGCCCGCGGGCGAACTCGGCGACGTCGGCCTGGGTGTAGCCGGAGCCAACCCCCAGCGTATGCAACTCCATGATCTCGCGCGCCAGATTCTCGTTCAGTCCCCTGCCGGCGAATTTTCCCGGCGCGGCGTCGGGGCCGATCGAGTTCTGGTTGTCGAGATACAGGATCATGGCCGGATGGGATTCCGCAGCGCCCAACAGCGCCGAGAACTTTCCGAGCGCGTGTGGGCGGATCGCCTCGCGCTCGAACGGACCGGCGGCCGCGCGCAACTCGCCGCTCTTGGCGACCGAGACCGCGAAATGGTTCGACCAGAAGGCGACCAACCTCTCGACGAAGCCGGCGCGGGCCTCGAGCTGCTTCTGGAGCCGCGCCTGGGCCTCGGCGAGAAACTGCGCCTGCTCGACCGCGGGCTTCGAGGCCGGGGCCTTCGGCGGTTCGGCCTTCGCAGCGGCGGGCGAGGCGGCCGACGGACCGGGGGGCGGACTCGCCGAGGGACCACGAATCGCGGGAGCGGCGGTCATGCCGGGGCCTGCAGGCGGAGCGGGAGCGAGCATGGCTGTCTGCATCGCAGCGGCGGCCATCTTCGCCCGCTCCGCGCGCAGGGCCTGCTGTTCGAGATAATAGGCCTGCAGAGCCTCGGCGCCCGAAGGCGGCGCATGGTCGCGGATCAGCGCGACATTGGCCGTCCACAATTCCTCGAGGAGAAAGCCGCGAGGATCTCGCGCCGCGTCGTTCAGGTCGCCCGGCCGCGCGCCGAGCCCGAACCGGTTGAACGCCGTCACCGCGGCAGCGTCGCTGGGGTTGATCGCCATGGTCCACGAACCTCGCGAAGCCAGAGGCCGCGCTTCGTTCATCATTCAATCAGAGCGAGGATGAGCCGCCCGTGAACCAATCGTGGCGACAATCGGCCGATCGGGGGGAGATCGGACCGGCCGCCTCCGCCGGAGCGGCCGCTTCCCCTTGCGCCGGCCTGCGTGCGGCGCGCCGCGTCCTGGAGATCGGCGCGGCGACGACCGGCGTTCGGCGAAAGCCGAACCGGCGCGCGGTCGACCCGTTCGTTGCAAGTCAGCCGAGCAGCCGCTGGGCCGAGGTCGCGGCGAAAACGAGCATCAGAAGTCCGGTCGCGAGGTCGACGAAGATCGTCCAGGCGCGGCGCGCGTCGCCGTCGAGGCCGCGATGCAGGAGCGTGTTGGCGGTCGCCCAGATCACGCCCCAGGTCAGCGCGCCTGCGATCACCGCCGCGGCCATGATCAGCAGCGCGGCGGCCTTCGCGCCGGCGAGCTCGGGCCGGCCCATCGCCGCGAGCCAGAACGCCACGTTCCACGGGCTCGTCAGCGCCATCGCCGCGCCGAGCCCGAAACCGCCGTGGACGGAGCCGAAGCGGGAGGGCGCGGGCTTCGCCTCGGGCTCGCCGCCGCGCCCGGCCCAGGCGCGCCAGGCGCCGCGCAGGAACAGCCCGGCGAGCGCGATCAGGAGCGCGATGCTGACGACACCCATGGCGGCGCGCGCGAGCGGCGCGGTGAACAGCAGGCCGACGCCGAGCGCGACCGCCACCGCCCACAGGGCGTCGGCGCTGGAGGCGCCGGCGAGCACCGCGAGCCCGCTCCAGAACCGGCCGGCGCCGCAGCGGCGCGCGATCTCGGCGTTGATCGGCCCCGGCGGCCAGGCGACCGACCAGCCGAGCAGGAATCCGGCGCCGATGAGGGCGGGCAGAGAGGTCATGCGGCCGTTGCATCCGAGCGGGCGGGGCGTTTGTCAACCGGGCTCCCGATCGTCGCGCCGGGCTTCGCATGCGGACGGTCGGTCGTCGACCGGCCCCGGCGCGCCCGAAAGGCGTCGGTGGTCCGCAGGCGGCGGCTGGCCAAAGCCGTCGGTCTCGCGCATAGGAGTTCGCCGAGACAGGAGGATTGGGATGTCCAGGCGCCCGGAGCCGCATCGGCCGCTCGAACTCGATCCGGCGCGCGTGATGCGCGCCGACCGTCCGCATTACGGCATCATCGACATCGGCTCGAACTCGGTCCGGCTGCTGGTCTACGACCAGCTCGGCCGCGCGCCGCTGCCGCGTTTCAACGAGAAGTCGCTCGCCCGCCTCGCCGAGGGGCTCGCCGAGACCGGCGCCATTCACCCCGAAGGCTTTCGCCGGACGCTCGAGGCGGCGCGGCGCTTCCGCGCCATCGCCGAGGCGATGGGCGTCGGCAGACTCGACGTGACCGCGACCGAGGCGATCCGGCGCGCGAGCAACGGCAGAGACCTCGCTGACGCGATCGCCGCCGAAGCCGGCGTCACCGTGCGCATTTTGTCCGGCGCCGAGGAAGCGCGCTACGCTGCGCTCGGCGTCATTTCCGGCTTCTTCCGGCCGGTCGGCGCAGTCGGCGACATGGGCGGCGGCAGCCTCGAGATCGCCGAGGCGATCGACGACCACGTCGGCGACGCCTGGGTCAGCCTGCCGCTCGGGGCGCTGCCGGTCGAGGCCCTGCTCGCGCAAGGCTACGACGTCGCCAAGAAGCGGGTCGACGACATCTTGCGCGCCGGCGTCAAGGCGTCGTTCGCGCGACCGGTGTTCTATCCGGTCGGCGGCGGCTGGCGCGCGGTCGCCAAGGCGCACATCGAGGCGACGGCCGCGCCGGTGAAGACGGTGCACGGCTATGCGGTCGAGACGTCGGTCATTCGCGCCTTCGCCAAGTCGATCACCCGGCTCCCGGCCGCCAGGCTCGCCGCCATGCCGGGCGTGTCGGCGCGGCGGGCGCGCACACTTCCGGCCGCGGCGCTGGTCCTCGACCGGGCGCTCAAGCGGCTCGCGCCGCAGACGGTGATCTTCTCCGCGCTCGGCCTGCGCGAGGGCCTGCTCTATTCGCAGCTCGACGAGGCCGAGCGCTATCGCGACCCGCTGGTCGAGGGCGCGCAGCTGATCGGCCTGCCGTTCGCCCGCGTGCCGGATTTCGCCCCGGCCCTCGCCGGCTGGACCGCGGGCCTGTTTCCCAACGAGACGCCGGCGGAGACGCGGCTCAGGGTCGCGGCCTGCGCGCTCTCCGACATCGCCTGGCGCGATGCCGCGGACCTCCGGGCCGAAGAGAGCTTTCGCCGCCTGCTGCAGTTTCCCTTCATCGGCGTCGATCACGCCGAGCGCGTGTTCCTCGCCGCCGTTCTCCACGCCCGCTACGGCGGCAAGGCGGACGCGTCCTGGCTCGCGCCGGCGATCGGCCTCCTCAGCCCGGCGCTGCAGCGGCGCGCCCAGATTCTCGGGCGGGCGATGCAGCTCGCCTACCGGTTTTCCGGCGTCGTGCCGGCCGTGCTGGCGAGCGCGGGCTTGCGGATCGACCCGGACTGCGTGCGCCTCGACGTGTCGCCCGCGGCGCGCGCGCCCGACAGCGAGGTGGTCGTCGACCGCCTGCGCTGGCTCGCGCAGGCGGTCGGGGCGAAGCGGACGGAGATCGTGGTGCGCGAGGACGCGCGCCCGGCGTGACCGGCGCTGTCCGGAACGAGGAGACGAATCATGACCGAGACGCCGCCGATCGAAGTCGGCTTCCTGACTTTTCCCAACGTCCAGCAACTCGACCTCACCGGCCCCTACGAGACGCTGGCCTCGTGGCCGGGGGCGCGCGTCCGTCTGGTGTGGAAAACCCTCGATCCGGTCCGCGCCTCGACCGGGCTCGTCCTCACGCCCGACGCGACCTTTGAAACCATCGGGCCGCTCGACGTGATCTGCGTTCCGGGAGGGGCCGGGATCAATCCGCTGCTCGCCGACGAGGAGACGCTCGCGTTTCTGCGCGCGCAAGCGCAGGGCGCGCGCTTCGTCGCCTCCGTCTGCACCGGCGCGCTGGTGCTCGGCGCGGCCGGGCTTCTGGTCGGCAAGCGCGCGACCACCCATTGGGCCTCGCACCATCTGCTGGCGCCGTTCGGCGCAATCCCGGTCAAGCAACGCTATGTGCGCGACGGTCGGGTGATGACCGGCGGCGGCGTCACCGCCGGGATCGATTTCGGACTCGCCCTGCTGTCGGAACTGGCGGGTCGGGCGACCGCCGAAGCGATTCAGCTCAACCTCGAATATGCGCCTGCGCCGCCATTCGACGCCGGCGACCCGGACACGGCGCCGCGGGCGGTGGCGCAGGCGGTCGAAGCGCGCCTCGCGCCGATGATCGCCGAACGCGCGCGCCTCGTCGCCGAGGCCGCGCGGCGACTCGGCCTCGACGCCGAAACGGCCCGCCGCTGACGGGCGGGCGGCCGCGCGATGGGAGGGGACATGGACGACGATCGAAACAAACGGCTCGCCGGCGCGCGCCTGCGCAAGGCGGTCCTTTCGGACGCGGCGCCGCTCGCGCGACTCCTCGCCTCGACCTTCCTCGACGATCCGATCACCGCCTGGGCCGCCGGGCCGGGCGGCGCGAACCTGGCTGACGCCGAGGCCTACTACCGGGCGGTGCTGAGCGAGCGCGACATCCCGCTCGGGGCCGTGTGGACGAGCGCCGACGGCGAGGCCTGCGCCGACTGGTTGCCGCCAGGCGCCGCGCGAGCGGGCGGCTTCGTCGGGCAGTCCGTCGCGCTGACCCTCGACCCCGAGGCGCTCGACGCCGGGCGGCGCGCCCGCGCCGCCGCCGTCGAGATCGCGATGGAGGCCCATCATCCGGCCGAGCCGCACTACTACCTCGCGTTTATGGCGGTCGCGCCGGCCTTGCGCGGGATGGGGCTGGGCTCGGCCCTGCTCGGCGCGGCGCTCCGGCAGATCGACGACGAGGGCGTCGCGGCCTGGCTGGAAACCTCCGATCCGAACATCGTCCCCCTTTATGAGCGCGCGGGATTTGTCGCGCGCGGCGACATCGCGCCCGCCGGGGCGCCGCCGCTGATCGCGATGGAACGCGCCGCCCGCGCAAGCCGGCGACCCAGCGAGCCGTGATGGAAGGGGCGGAAGGCGCCTCGGCCCCGCCTGCGGCGCGATATGCCCCTCGACTTCCGCCCCGCCTTGCCCTATAGCGCGCGCCTCAACTGACAACAGCGCGCCGAAGCGCTCGCCGGTCTAGCCGGCGCACGGCAGGAGTTTCGTGATGAACATCATCCAGCAGATCGAGGCCGAGCAGGCGGCCAGGCTTCCCGGCAGCAAGATCCCCGATTTCCAGCCCGGCGACACGGTCATCGTCAACGTCAAGGTGACCGAAGGCGACCGCAGCCGCGTCCAGGCCTACGAGGGCGTCTGCATCGCCCGCAGCGGCGGCGGCCTCAACGAGAGCTTCACCGTGCGCAAGATCTCCTACGGCGAGGGAGTCGAGCGCGTGTTTCCCATCTATTCTCCGGTGATCGACTCCGTCAAGGTGGTCCGCCGCGGCAAGGTGCGGCGCGCCAAGCTCTATTACCTGCGCGATCGCCGCGGCAAGTCGGCGCGCATCGCCGAGCGCACGGACGGCAACCGGGAAGCCGCCAAGGCGGCGAAGGAAGCCGCCAAGGCGTCGAAGGAAAGCTGAGCCTTCGTTTCCGCCGAGGCGGATTGGTTACTTCGGGGAGGGGACAATGACGGAACCGGTGATCGCCCAAAAGGCGCCGTACGCGAAGGATCTCGAGGCGGGCAAGACCTACTTCTGGTGCGCCTGCGGACGGTCGGCGAACCAGCCGTTCTGCGACGGCAAGCACAAGGACACCGGGCTCGCGCCGCTGGCCTTCACCGCCGAGACCGGCGGAACCGCCTATCTCTGCGGCTGCAAGGCCACGAAGAACGCGCCCTACTGCGACGGTTCGCACAAGAGCCTGTGAGGCCGGGCGCAGACAGGGGTATCCGAGGCCGGCGGCGAACCCGCCGGCCTTTTTCGTTGTAAGAGTGCGCGATGGCCCGCGTCGTCGATGTGCTCGTTCCGGTGGCGGTCGATACCGCCTACAGCTACCGCGTCCCCGCCGGCCTCGTGCTCGAGCCCGGCAGTTTCGTCAGCGTTCCGTTGGGAACGCGCCACGCGACCGGGGTCGTCTGGGCGGAGCGCGAGGCGGGCGGCGACAACCTGAAGCAGGTCGCGGCCGTGCGCGACTGGCCGCCGCTCAGGCGGCCTTTGCGCGACTTCGTCGACTGGGTCGCCCGCTGGACGCTGAGCCCGCGCGGTATGGTGCTGCGCATGGCGGTGCGCGCGCAGGAAACAGCGGCGCCGCCCGCGCCGAGATCGGGCGTCGTCGCGACCGGCAAGCCGCCCGCCCGCATGACCGACGCGCGCGCCCGCGTGCTGGCGGCTCTGGCGACCATGCAGGATCCGCAAACCCTCATCCGGCCGCCGGCGGCGCCCGCCCTCTCCCTTGGGGAGAGGGGCGCCGAGGCGCCGCCGACCCCTTCCCCCCCGGGGGGAGGGTCGCGCCATAGCGCGGCGACAGAAGGGCGTCTTGACGGACGCCCTTTGGCGCGGGATGAGGGCGCGCCGCCGGTTCCCAAATCCGCCCTCGCCGAGGCGGCCGGCTGCTCCGTCGGTGTGATCGACGGCCTGATCGAGGACGGCGCGCTCGCCCTGGTCGAGATGCCTCAGGAGACGATCGGCGGGGATCTCGATCCCGGCTTCGGAAACACCGTCCTCAACGCCGACCAGCGCCCGGCCGCCGCCGATCTCGCCGCCCGCGTCGCTTCGCGCGCGTTTTCCGCCATCCTGCTCGAAGGCGTGACCGGCTCGGGCAAGACGGAAGTCTATTTCGAGGCGATCGCCGAGGTCCTGCGGCAGGGTCGGCAGGCGCTGGTCCTGATGCCGGAAATCGCGCTCACCGGCGAATTCCTCGACCGGTTCGCGGCGCGGTTCGGCGCGCGGCCGGCGGAATGGCACTCGGGACTGACCGAGCGGCGGCGCGAGCGGACGCTGCGGGCGGTGGCGAGCGGAGAAGCGCGGGCGGTGGTCGGCGCGCGCTCCGCCCTGTTCCTGCCCTTCGCCGACCTCGGGCTCATCGTCGTCGACGAAGAGCACGAGGGCGCCTACAAGCAGGAGGACGGCGTCATCTACAACGCCCGCGACATGGCGGTCGTGCGCGCCCGGCTCGAACGGGCGCCGGTGGTGCTCGCCTCCGCCACGCCCGCGCTCGAGACCCGGGTCAACGCGGAGACCGGCCGCTACGCCTGGCTGAAGCTGCCGAGCCGGTTCGGCTCGGCGACGCTGCCCGACATCGCGACCGTCGATCTCAGGCGCGAGGGCCCGCCGCGCGGCCGCTGGCTGTCTCCGAAAGCGATCGCCGGGATCGAGGCGGCGCTCGGCCGAGGCGAGCAGGCGCTCCTGTTTCTCAACCGTCGCGGCTACGCGCCCCTTACCCTGTGCCGCTCGTGCGGACACCGGTTCGAGTGCCCGAACTGCTCCGCCTGGCTGGTCGAACACCGCTTTCGCGCCGCGCTGGTGTGTCACCACTGCGGCCATGTCGAGCCGCGGCCAAAGCTTTGCCCGGAATGCCGCGAGGCCGACAGCCTGACCGCCTGCGGCCCCGGCGTCGAGCGCCTCGCGGAGGAGGCGGCGCTGGTCTTTCCCGACGCGCGCACGCTCACGCTGTCGTCCGACTTTCCCGGCGGGGTCGAAACCTTGCGCCGCCAGCTCGAGGCCGCAGCGCGCGGCGAGTTCGACCTGGTCATCGGCACCCAACTGGTCGCCAAGGGCCACAACTTCCCGAGTCTCACCTTGGTCGTCGTGGTCGACGCCGATGTCGGCCTCGCCAACGCCGACCCGCGCGCGGCCGAGCGGACCTTCCAACTCCTGCGTCAGGCGACCGGGCGGGCCGGGCGGGCCGAACGCGAGGGCCACGCCCTGCTCCAGACCTGGCAGCCCGAGCATCCGGTGATCCAGGCGCTCGTCTCGGGCGACGCCGAGCGCTTTTACGCGCAGGAGAGCGATCAACGACGACGCGGCGGCCTGCCGCCGTTCGGGCGGCTCGCGGCGATCGTCGTCTCGGCCGAGGACAAGGGCGCGGCCGAGGCCCACGCGCGCGCGCTGGCCCGGACCGCCCACGCCATGCCGGCCGCCAGGGGGTTTCGGGTCGCGCCGCTCGGCGGGCTGCCCCAGGGCGAGGAGATCACGCTGCTCGGGCCGGCCGAGGCCCCGATCGCGGTCCTGCGCAAGCGCCACCGCTTCCGCCTCGCCGCCAAGGCGCCGCGCTCCGCCGACCTGCAGGGTTTCTTGCGCGCCCTCCTCGCCGCCGCGCCGCCGCCGCGCGGCGGGGTGAAGATCGCCATCGACGTGGATCCGCAGAGTTTCCTGTAAGGCGCCCGCGCGAGAAAGCGCTGCGGCGGCGCCTTCGGTCATTCGGTCATCGAAGCGAACGCGCGGCTCGGCCGATCGGGGTCAGGCTGCGGAGCGGGCGACAGCCGACGCCCCCGGCTGACGAACGCCGCCGGCGGTGGAGACGCGGCAGGCGCGACATCGTCCACGGGAGGATTGAACGAAAAGGGCCGCGCGCGACGTGCGGCCCTGCGGGTTTCGTGCGCCGAACCGCCGCCCGGGCGATATTCGTCTCAGAGGCTGAAGCGGGACGACTTGCGGCTCGACCGCAAGCTGGCGAAGCCGAGGGCGGCGAAGCCCAGCCCCAACATCGCCCAGGTCGAGGTCTCGGGCACGCCGGAGGTCTCATAGGAGTAGATCAGATCGAAACTGCCGCCCGTCGTCGCCGAACCGGAGAAGGAGACGCCCGTCGGGGCGCTGCCAGAGTAATTGCCCTGGCCGGCGGCGGCCGAGTAGGACAAATTGACTGTGGAACCAATGTAATTCGAAAATTCACTGTTCGGGATCGACGCCGAGTCGCTCGCCGAGCCGGTCACGCCGGGAATGGTCACCTCGCCCGCCACCAGCGCGTAGCTTCCCAGGGCGGGGACCCAGTAGAGTCCTCCGGGCCCGACTGTGCCCGAGACCGGGCCGGCGACATCGTGCGATGTGACGCTGGTCGGCCCGGGACCCGTCACCGTCACGGGAATGGTGACAGCGGCGTCCGCGAACGATTTCGTTTCCAGATTGAAGTTGTAGACGTTCACCGCCGCGGTGGTCGAGGTGTTGAGAACCATCTCGATGCCCGTCAAGGTCCCCAGCGCCGTGTCGAAGCCCGGCAAGGTGAAGCTGATCGAGAAGGGCGCCAGGGTCGGCGCGATGGTGTAGGTTTCCGTGACCGACTGAATGGCGGCGAAGGCGCATGCGGGCGCCGTCATTATGGCCGCCGCGACGGCGACCGATGTCAACGCTCTCATGTATATCCCCCGAAGATGCATGAGTCATGAGCGCTCGTACAGACCCCTGCGCGCCACTGCAGATGTTTACACGATACAACGCCTGTCCGCAAGCGCCGTAAAAAATGTCGTTAACATATGTTTTTGACGCGAGGGCTCGGCCGCGTTCGCCACGACACTCAAGTCTGCGTTTAAATGGATTTCAGGCCTGGGGCCGCGATCCGGTCGGTCCCTCTTTTCATAAGCGGGACGAGCGCCGGCTCAGCCCCGGAGGCCGTAGCGGGACGAGCGCCGGCTCAGCCCCGGAGGCCGTCGATGCGGACTGGCGCGACGTCGGCCGCGTCCGGCCGGCGAAAGGGCTCGACCCGGAAGCGTTGCGCGCCGATCGAGACGACATCGCAGCGCTCGATACTAGAGCACCGGGCGCATCTGTAAACATATGAGTACAATGTTGACATACATAAGAACTGTGTTATCATGGGTAACCCCTGTTGTGGTCCTCCAATTACGGAGTGGACGAGGGGATTCTTAGAGGACGATATCATGCTCATGAGGGAGTTTTTGGCTTCCGTCGCGGTAGCGGCGACGCTGACGCTGTCTGGCGCCGCATCGGCGGCGACGTATTCCTACGATATTTCGGACTACAATCCGGGAGGCGAGGGCGCCGTGACGGGCGATCTGACGCTCGACGTCACCGCTGGACAGGTGACCGCCGGCACGCTGGAGCTCACGGGCGGAATGCTCCCGTCCGGGTGGACCGAGTTCACGGCGGTCACCACGTTCAACGCCTGCGGCGGAACTTGCACGAACTGGGCCTCGGGCAACGGCGACCAGTGGTCCGGCGCCCAGAACAATTTCCCGCTCGACGCCAACGGCGTGACCTTTCACACCGGAGCGTGGGGCACGGGCTATGTCTTCGGCGTCTACTCCGCCTCGGGGACCGGCGCTCCCTATCAGGCCGCCCTGTTCGGGCCGGGCGGCGCGACGGAATACTGGACCTATAACGACGCCATTACGCTCACGCCCGCACCCGCGCCGGAGCCGGCGACCTGGGCGATGCTGGGACTCGGCTTCGCCGCGCTCGGCCTTGCGGGCTGTCGCAGAGCCCGGACTCTGCGCGCGATCAGCCTCTGACGCAGCGCAGATCGAAAGCGAAAGGGATCCCCCGGGACCCCTTTCCTGGTTGGCGCGCGCCTCAGCGCGCGCCCGCCTCCTCGATGCGGACCGGCGCGAGCTCCGCCGCCGCCGGCCGGCGGAAAGGAGCGCCGAACGACTCGACCCGGAAGCGTTGCGCCTCGAGGCCCGTCGCGACCATCGTCGGGTCGAGGCCGGCCTTGCGCATGAGATGGCGCACGAATGCCCGTCCGTCGGCGACCTGGCGCCACACGCTCGGCAGGAACAGCGCGCGTTGCCGTCCCTTGCCGAGGATCAGGCCGTCCCGATCCGGCTCGAGCGCCGCGACCAGCGCATCCTCGCTGGCTGCGGGAATTGGGCGGGGGTGCGAGAGGATCGAGACGTCGAGTTCGAGGCCTTCGAGTTCGGTTTCCGTGAGCGGAGCGAAACGCGGATCGCCGAAGCCCGCCTGGACGGCGTTCATCGCCACGTCTTCGATCAGCGAAACGCGCGGCGCAGGCGATCCGATGCAACCCCTGAGGCGGGCGCCGTCGGTCAGGGTGACAAAGGTTCCGCGCAGCGACGCGAGCGCCGGCGACAGGCGGCCGTCGCGGCGAATCGCCGGCTTGCGCCCGCCCGTGCGCGCCGCCCACGCGAGCGCGGCCATCGCGGTCGAAAGCAGCAGCGCCCGGTCGGCGTCCTGAAGCCGGGCCGAGGCGGCGTATTCCATCGCGAAGGCGCCGTAGCCGACCACGCGGGACGAATCCGCCCCGACGTCGGACGATGTCGCCAGATGCAGTCCGCTCACCCGGAGATCGCGCTCGGCCGCGAGCGTCAGCGCGCCGCCGATCGGCAGATAGCCGCACGCCCGCCGGCCGTCGAGCGCTCCGACGTCGAGGCCTTCGATCCGTCGGCCCGTCTCGTCGTCGAGCGCGCGGGCGCGTCCCTGATCGAGGAAATGCGACAGGTCGGAGGAGATCGCGATCACCGTCTCCGGCCCGCCCCAGACCAGCCGGAGGGCGGCTGCGACCTGCGCCGGGCTCGCTTCGCCGACGAGGATCGGCAAGATTTCGAACGGCGCCGGCAGCATCGCCTGCAGCATGACGAGATGCATTTCAAGCGAATGCTCGCGGGCGAAGGGCCGCGCGTCGACCTCGGCGGCCCGCGCCTCGGCGAGGCGTACGTGACCATCGCGGGCGACCAGAACCTCGCCGAGCGGCGTGCTCCAGGCGACGGCGGGATGAAGGGCAAGGCCGCGGAAGGCTGCTCTATGCGCGGGACCGACGATGACGATCCTTCGGGGGGGCTCTGTCCGCCGCGCCCAGGGGGAAAACGCAGTCGCCGCGACCGAGCCGGAATAAACGACGCCCGCGTGCGGGGCGACGACGACCTTCGGCGCGACGCCGCCGTCGGGGCGGGCGCCCTTGCGCATATCGGCGATCAGCGCGCGCAAAGCGTCCGGCTCCGCCGGATAGAAGAGACCCGCGACCTGAGCCGGATGGACGGCGCTGAGCATCTCGGCCTCCCTCGCCGATATGGAGATCTGTTGCCGGCGAAATGTAGGTCCGGACTCGGCTTTGCGCCAGTGCGCCCTCGTTGAAATCGCGGCCGCGGCTCCCGACATGAGGGGCGAACCTTCAAGGAGCGGCTTCGCGAAAGCGGTCCGAGGCGCCATGGATGGGCAAGAGAGCATCAACGAGGTCGGCGTCCCGGTCGATTTCTGGACGACGCTCGACGACGGACGGATCGAGTGCCGGGTCTGTCCGCGGTTCTGCCGCATGCGCGCGGGCCAGCGCGGCTTGTGCTTCGTGCGCCGCGCCCGCGAGGACGGCGAGGGCATGGAACTCACCGGCTACGGCCGGTCGACCGGCTTCTGCGTCGATCCGATCGAGAAGAAGCCGCTGAACCACTTCCTGCCGGGTTCGTCCGTGCTGTCGTTCGGCACGGCCGGCTGCAACCTCGCCTGCGCCTTCTGCCAGAACTGGGACATCTCCAAGAGCCGTGAGACGGCGCGCCTCAGCGCGGTCGCGATGCCGGACACGATCGCGCGCGCGGCGCAGCAACTCGGCTGCGCCAGCGTCGCCTACACCTACAACGACCCGACCATCTTTCTCGAATACGCGGTCGACACGGCCGCCGCCTGTCGGGCGCGGGGGGTGAAGAACGTCGCCGTGACCGCCGGCTTCATCTGCGCCGCGCCGCGCGAGAAACTGTTCGCGGCGATGGACGCGGCCAACGTCGACCTCAAGGCGTTCTCCGAGCGCTTCTACGAGAAGCGCTGCGCCGGCAAGCTCGCTCCCGTCCTCGACACGCTGAAATACCTCGTCCACGAGACGAGCGTCTGGACCGAGATCACGACGCTGCTCATCCCCGGCGAGAACGACGGCGACGAGGAACTCGACGCGCTGACGAAGTGGGTCGCCCGGGAGCTGAACCCGGACGTGCCGCTGCACTTCACCGCCTTCCATCCCGACTACCACATGCGCGAGACGCCGCCGACGCCGCTCGGGACGCTGCAAAGAGCCCGCGCGATCGGGATCGGCAATGGCCTCCACCACGTCTATGTCGGCAACCTCCGCGATCCGGCGCGCGAGGCGACGCTGTGCCCGACCTGCGGGACGCGCTGCATCGGCCGCGACCGCTACGCCATCACCGAGTACCGGCTCGACGCGGCGGGACGCTGCCCGGGCTGCGGGACGAAAATGGCGGGGGTGTTCACCGACAGGCCGGGGGCCTGGGGGTCGCGCCGCCTGCCGGTGGCGATCGAACGCTACGCGGCTTGACGCGGAAGCGAGGCGCGGCGAGGCTCGGAGCGAGCGGGGAGAATGAGATGGACGAACGCCGGGACGCGATCCGCGAGCGCGCCCATGCCCTGTGGGAGCGCGCCGGATGCCCGCAGGGGCGCAGCGAGGAGTTCTGGTACGCGGCGCGGCGCGAGATCGAGGGCGACGAGTCGATCGACGCGCTGCCGCTCGACCCGTTCGAGCCGCCGATCGACGAACCGCCCGAGGTCGCCTTCGAGCACGGCGTGCCGGTCGGCATGCCGGGCGAGCGGATCGTCGAGCAGGGCGTCGAGGACGACCGCCTCGCCGACAGGCTGCCGGGGCGGGGGATGTCGCCGGAGGGTTGAGGGGGCGTGTGGGTTCCCGTTTTCAGGTTGCGGCGGAATCGAGCGCGAGCGGCGGCGCCATCTGGCTCCATGGGCGGGTGTGCGCTGGTCGAGAATGGCCCGGCGCCGCCGGCGATCGACGCGCGTCCTGCCGCCCCGGCCCGGTCGGAGTGAGCCGAAACCGGCCGCACGGCGAACGCCTCAGACGCGCCGCTCTCGCCATCGTCAGGCGAAACGCCCTCGACGGATCATGGCGCTCCAGATCCCCATCGCGACATGCAACGCGACGGCGGGCCACAAGAGGACGCCGACGGTTCCCGAGCCGAGGCCGGCCATTCCGATCACGACCGCCACGCCGCAATTGTAGATCAGCATCGCGCTGACCAGTGCGCCCGTCTCTTTGCCGCGCGCCAGCCAACAGGCGACGCCGAGCGCGAGCAGGGCCACTCCGGCGACGCGGCCAAGGGCGATCGCCGCGCCGGAGACGCCGGCCCCGAGCAGCAGCCTGACGACGGCCTCGGGAGCGGCGATCAGCGCCAACCCGGCCCCCGCTTCGATGGCGGCCGTCAGCGCGAGAAAGCGGTTCACGTTGTTCAGGCCCGCAAGCAGGTTTGCGCCCATCAGTTGTCGGATTTTTTCATCCCTTCGTCGATCGCCGGCTTGTCCGATTCCTTGATCTGTGACGGTCCAAGATCGAACGTCAGCTTGTCGATTGCGCCGGTGAAGCGGAACGGCACGTCGTAGCTGTCGTCCACCGGGGTGCGGGTATCGGCCCCGACGTCGAATGTCTCGTCCACGGACATCAGCAACGGGATCGTGTGCTCGATGGTCTTCTTCGACAGTTCGTGTCCATCGACGGACAGGACGCCTGTGCCGCCCTTGGCGAGTCCGGGTCCGTCGTATTTGAAGTCGAACACGATTCTGTGTTTGCCCGGCGCCAGCGGCCGGGTGAACAGGTCCTCGCCCGTCACCCCGCCTTCCCATCGCGTCTGCTTCAGATCGAGGAAGTTGTAGTCGAACACCGGCTTGCCCTTGAGCAGGTAGAGGCCGTAGCCGCCGAAGCGACCGCCGAGGGTCACGATCATGCCCTCGGCGCCGCCTTCGGGAATCGTCACGTCTGCCGTGATCGTATAGTCGCGGTCCAGAATGCTGGGCGCATTGCCGACCGGAATGCCGATGTTTTCGCCGACGTAGGTGAATTCCGTCTTGCCGGACGTGGCGCTCGGGCGAGCCGTCAACGCGCGTGAAAAGCCCGAATTATCCAGCGGATAGACGCCGTTCGCGGCCGCCTCGGTCTTGAACAGCGCCTGCATCTGCTTGAGCTTGTCCGGCATCTTCGCGGCGAGGTCGTCGAACTCGGAATAGTCTTTGGCGATGTTGTAGAGTTCCCAGTTGTAACCCGTTTCGACGTCGGGCAGCTTGCCGGTCGCGAGCAGCCAGGGCGCGGCGGGCGGCGTAGTCGCGGCGATCCAGCCGTCGTGGTAGATGGCGCGGTTGCCGACCATCTCGAAATACTGCGTGTCGCGCCGAGAGGGCGCGTTGCCGTTCGCCTTGGCGAACGTGTAGGCCATGCTCACCCCTTCGATCGGCTTTTGCGCAATGCCGTCGACCGTCGTCGGCGCCTTGATCCCTGCGGCGTCGAGGATGGTCGGCGCGACGTCGATCATGTGATGAAACTGGGAGCGGAGTCCGCCGGCGTCGTCGATGTGACCCGGCCAGGAAATCGCCAGCCCCTGCCGCGTGCCGCCGAAATGCGACGCCACCTGCTTGGTCCACTTGAACGGGGTGTCGAACGCCCACGACCAGGCGACCGACATGTGCGGATAGGTGGCGTGCGAGCCCCAGTCCTCGTAATGGAGCATCTGCACGACCTCCGGCAGCGTCAGAATGCCGTTGTAGGCCGTGAGCTGGTTGAAGGTGCCTTCGAGCGTGCCCTCGGCGCTGGTGCCGTTGTCGCCGACAATGTAGATGATCAGCGTGTTGTCGAGCTTGCCCTCGTCCTGGACCTCCTGGATCACGCGACCGATCTCATGGTCGGTGTAGGCGGTGTAGCCGGCGAACACTTCAGCCTCACGCGCGTAAAGCCTCTTCTGGATCAGGGAGAGCGAATCCCATCGCGGCAGCTTGGCGCCGCCGTAGGCGTCCTGGCCGTCGGGCCACGGTGTGAGTTGCGTCTCCGGCGGGATCACGCCGAGGCGCTTCTGGTTGGCGAAAATCTCCTCGCGCAGCTTTTCCCAGCCCATGTCGAACTTGCCGTGGAACTTGTCGATCCATTCTTGCGTCGGCTGGTGTGGCGAATGGCTGCCGCCCGGCGCGTAGTAGACAAAGAAGGGCGTGTCGGGCGCGGCGGCGTTGAGCTCCCGCATATGATGGATCGCATCGTCCGCGAGATCGGTGGTCAGATTGTAGCCGGGCTTGCCGACCCAGGGATAAACCGGGCTCGTGTTGCGGTAGAGATAGGGCGTCCACTGGTCGGTTTCGCCGCCGAGAAAGCCATAGAAATACTCGAACCCCAGTCCGACCGGCCACTGGGTGAAGGGGCCGGCCGCGCTGTACTGGTAGGTCGGGATGTTGTGGTCCTTGCCGAACCAGGAGGTCGCATAGCCGTTGTCGCGCAGGATCCTGCCGATCGAGGCGCTGTCGGGGCCGATGATGGAATCGTAGCCCGGATAGCCGGTCGACAATTCGCCGATCACGCCGTAGCCGACTTCGTGATGGTTGCGCCCGGTGATCAGCGCTGCGCGCGTCGGCGAGCAGAGAGCCGTCGAGTGGAACTGGGTGTAGCGCAAGCCGGCCGCCGCGATGCGATCGAGCGCCGGCGTCGGGATGACGCCGCCGAATGTGCCGGAGACGCCGTAACCCTGGTCGTCCGTCAAGATCAGCAGGACGTTCGGCGCGCCCTTGGGCGGAACGACCCGCGCAGGCCAGTACGGCGTCGACTCGGCCGCCGTCTCCTTGATGACGCCGCCAAATGGCGGCGGCGGCGGCGGCAGCTGGCTTCCGTCGATCGTAACCGTGGCGCTGGGAGAGCCGGGCGCGCCGGTGATCTGCTGAGCCGAAGCCGACAGGCTCGCGGACAGCAGCGCGAGGACGGACAGGGCAAGCGTCTGGCGGAGCAAATCGTGTTTCACTCTGCACCCGTGCCGGTCCTGGGCGCGATACGCGCCGATACGAACGGTCTACAGGGCGCTGACCGGAACGGCAACCTGCGCAGGTATCACCGGGGCCCCGAGTCCTGGCGCATCGCCGCGGGCAAGGCGACCTCGCACGGCGTTGTTTTCCGCACGCTCCGATCTGACCGGCGGCGCCGTTCCGGCGCTGATCCAATTCGCGATCCGACGGGTGGGTGGGCGTCGTCCGAGGTCCGGAGCCTCACTTCTTCACCAGCGGATCCAGGATCGCCTTCATCTGGTCGAACGTCAGTTCGCCCCCGTAGACCTTGCCGTCGATGACGAAGGTCGGCGTGCCGGTGAGCTTGACCTCGTCGTTGGCGCGCTTGGCGACCGCGACGACGCCGTCGGCGAGCTTCTGGTTGTTGAGGCATTGCGTCGCCTGGTCCTTCGTCATGCCGGTCGAGCGCATCGCTGCGATCAGCGGCTCGAGCGGCTTGTCGACGAAGGCCCACTTGTCCTGCTGCGCGAACAAGAGCTCGTCGGCCGCGAACGCCTTGTCGTCGCCGAGGCAGCGGGCGAGGACGAACGCCGCCACGTCGAGCGTGTTGCGGGAAAACTCCCGGAAGACGTATCGGACCTTGCCGGTGTCGATGTAATCCTTCTTGAGCTGCGGCAGCGTCTCCTTGCTGAACACCGCGCAATGCGGGCAGGTCAGGGACGCGTATTCCACCACCGCGACGCCGCCCGGATCGCCGATTGTCAGCTCCTTCAGGTCGCCCGGCTGAAGGAGCTTGGCCATGTCGACGGTGCGGTCGGGCTGCGGCGCGTCGGCCGCGCCGGCGCTGGCTGAGAACGCAGCCGCCATCAAAGCGGCGGCGGCCAGGCGGCGAAGGGAAGCGAAAGCCATGCGGGGCTCCTGGAGATCGGGATTCTTGCGAACGGCCGGGACATTGCTCATAAAGCCGGTCGAGCGGCAACCCCCGCGCCCGTCCGGCGTTCACGTCTTCGTTCGCGCCCGCCTGGCGATCTTGGCGGACGCGCGGTGGCATGTTAGCTCCCGCCCGACAGATGCGAAGGAGATGGCGATGGAATACCGGCAGCTCGGCCGTTCGGGCCTCAAGGTCTCGGTTCTCACCATGGGGACGATGACCTTCGGCGGCAAGGGCGCGTTCGCCAAGGTCGGCGACGTGTCGCTCGACGAGGTGCGGCGACTGATCGACATCGTCGCCGACGCCGGCGTCAACCTGATCGACACCGCCAACATCTACTCGGCCGGCCGGTCGGAGGAGATGATCGGCGAGGCCATGCCCATCCGGAAGCCGGGCATGCTGATCGCCACCAAGGCCCGCTTTCCGATGGGTTCGGGGCCGAACGACCGCGGCTCGTCGCGCTGGCACCTGATCGCCGAATGCGAGGCGAGCCTCAGGCGGCTGCGCACCGATGTGATCGATCTCTATCAGCTTCACCAGTGGGACGGGCTGACGCCGCTCGAGGAGACGATGGAGGCGCTCGACACGCTCGTCCGGTCGGGCAAGGTGCGCTATGTCGGCTGCTCGAATTTTTCCGGCTGGCACATGATGAAGGCGATGGAGGTGGCGCGACGCGACGGCCGCGTCCCCTTCGTCTCGGAGCAGATCCACTACACCCTTCAGGCTCGCGAGGCGGAGTACGAGCTTCTGCCGATCGCGGCGGATCAGGGCCTCGGCGTCCTGGTCTGGAGCCCGCTGGCCGGGGGCCTGCTGTCGGGAAAGCATCGGCGCGACAAATCCGCGCCCGACGGCACGCGGCAGGTCTCCGGCTGGACCGAGCCGCCGGTGCGCGACGAGAACGCGCTCTGGGACATCGTCGACGAGCTCGTCTCGATCGGCGAGGCGCACGGGGTTTCGGCGGCCCAGATCGCGCTCGCCTGGGAGCTTCAGCGCCCGACGGTGACGTCGCTGATCGTCGGCGGGCGCACCGAGGCGCAGTTCCGCGACAACCTCGCCTGCGTCGAGGTCCAGCTCTCCGACGAGGAGCGGGCGCGGCTCGACAAGGTCAGCCAGCCGCCGCTGCTCTACCCCTACTGGCATCAGTCCTGGACGGCGAACGACCGCTTCAACGCCGCCGATCTCGTGCTGCACAAGCCGTATCTGAAGGGGTGAGCGCCTTCGGGTCGGTCGGTTGAGGGAATGGCGGACGCAACCGTTGACGGGCTG
This sequence comes from Roseiarcus fermentans, assembly GCF_003315135.1. Classification (GTDB taxonomy): domain Bacteria; phylum Pseudomonadota; class Alphaproteobacteria; order Rhizobiales; family Beijerinckiaceae; genus Roseiarcus; species Roseiarcus fermentans. Next base: position 59,456 of record NZ_QNRK01000002.1, on the reverse strand, counting down.
ATCGAATGAGAGCCGCCAGCCAACGGCGCGAGTCTTTCGCTCGGCGACCCGTCGCTCGCGTCGGTCGACGGACGACCGACTCGAGCCTGACGCGCCGTTGGTGGTCGTTCCGCTACGGAAGCAATGCGCCGGATCGCGGCCGGCGGCCGATGCGCCGGGCGTGACACGCATCTCGCGCGGCGGCTTCGAAACAGGCGCCGGCATGGTCGAGCGGTCGGCGCCGGCGCCGCCGTGTCATCCCTGCGACGGCGGGATCCGGAGGGCCGTCGCCGACGCTTGACCGCGAAGCGGCCCGGCGGCGACGCAACGCCGAACGACGCTGGAGGTGAAGCGACGGCGCGGGCAAGGCGTCGAATGACAGAGCGTCGCTGCAGCGTCGATACGTGCGATCGGATCGAGGGGCGGACCTCCCCTCTCTTGGCGGCGAGCACGGCGAACCTGCCATCCTTCAACTCCAGATCGCCGGGGAAGGTCGCCGAGGCGGTCGCCGCGTTTTCCGGCCGGACATTGCGCAATTTCGTCTGCGGAAGGTCGGCGTCGCGGGACGAGATTCTTCCAAGCCGCCGCCCTGCGCGTGGCGATAGCGTGCGCTGCGACACTTCAGCAGCCCACGACAGCGAGGCCGCCGTCGAGCCGCTGTGGTCGCGACGCCTGTTGCTCCGGATCCCATCGCAACAAGCTCATGGTGCAAATGCGGACCAAGACGTTCGTTACGTCCCGAAGCATCAGTCGATTTTCGATATTGCTGTATCGCGCGCCTTATGCAACGATTGCGCGCCTCAGCTGCAAAATTTTCTCTTGTAAGAGTCTATAGACGGCAACGTTTTATATAGATGCGTTAACTTCTGGAACGAGTGGCCGTGTTGAAGGGGATGTATTAAGGATTATTTATTTCTTAAGGGAGAGCGCCATGACGACGAAGACCTGGAATGGCGGCAATGCTGATTGGTACGCCAACAGCGGCGGCGACTGGAGCCCGCCCGGTGATCCGGGCCGCGGCGACGCTGTCGTCGTCGCCAGCGGATCAGTCAAACTCTCGAGCGGCGACGCAGCGATCAACGTCGGGTCGCTCACCGGTACGGGCGGCAATTTCGACATTCAGGATCCCGGGACGATCCAGTCGGTCACCGGAAACGTTGCGCTTTCCGGCAGCGGCACGGTTGATCTCGACGGGGACAACACCGACGCCGGCGGGGGCTCGAACCTGACGATCGGCGGGAATCTGACCAACACCAGCACCAACAGCTATGGCGTCTTTATCGGCGACATCGACGACGGCATCACGTCGGCCGACACGGTGACGGTGAAAGGAGCGGGCGGGCTCTCCAACGGCGTCGGCAGCAGGATCACGATCGCGGGGGGCGCCGGTGTGCAGGCGACCCTGAACGTCGCCAACGCCGCGGCGGGGTTTGGCGCGGCGGGAGTGGAGACCGGGACGGTCATCCTTCAGGGCGACGCGCTGCTGGAGTTCAAGAGCGGCCAGATTACGACGGTCGATGGCGAGCTGTGGCTCGACACGAGTCCGTTTGGCGTCGCGGGGCTCAAGGGGAACGCGCGCGTCGCCGACGCCGGGTCGACCAGCACGAACAGCGCGCTGACCGGGCTCGCCAGCGTTTCCGGCGAGTTCTGGCTGGAAAACGGCTCATCGGTTGCGACGACCGGGAATTTGAGCGTCACCGGCGCCGGCGCCCTGGACCTCGACGGGTTCAACACCGGCGGGCTCGGGTACGGGGGCAGCAACCTGACGATCGGCGGGAATCTGACCAACAGCAGCGCCAGCCGGTACGGCGTCTCGGTCGGCCGGCCCAGCATGCCGACCGCGGACACGCTGACGGTGAAGGGGGCCGGCGGGCTGTCCAATACCGGCAACATCACACTCGAAGGTTCCGCGTCGGGGACTGGCAATCTGGTGGTGACCAATGACGTGACCAGCTCAGGCGCAATCGTCGTCGGCCCCTACGGCAAGCTGACCGCGGCGGCTGTCGATATCACCCGAGGTTCGCTGCAAGGCGACGGAACGGTGGTCGGCGCGCTGAACATCACCGGCGGAACCGTGGTCGGCGGCCTGAACGGCGACCCCGGCGCGCTGAGCGTGAGCGGCGCCTACTCCCAGTCGGGGGCCGGCGTCCTCCAGACCAACGTCGTCCCCGGGGTTTCCCCGCCGCAGTCGAGCGTCGTCGCTGTAAGCGGCGGCCCGGCAACGCCGGGCTCGTCCGGCAGCGTCAATCTTGCCGGCGGAACCCTGCTGATCGACGGCGAGCTCAGCCTCCCCCTGGATACGACTTATACGGTGATGACCTTCGGGGCCGACCATTTTTACGGCCAGTTCGCAGACGTCGAGACCGAGGGCGCGCTCGGCAGCCACACCGGCAACGGCGACAGCGTGAACCTCGGCGACGGCGACACGCTCGAAGTGTTCTACAACGAAGCCAGCGGACAGGTTCAGTTCGAGGCGGTGGCGACGTCATCGGCCACGGCGTATGACTGGCGCGTCGGGGGCGGGACCTGGAACGCATCGAGCGCGGCCGACTGGAGCCCGCCAGGCGACGGGACAACGCCGAGCCAGACCTCGAATGTCGTGATCGGCGCCGAGGGCGGCGGAACCGTGACGCTGGCGCAGGACGAGACCATCGCCAGCCTGTCGATCACCTCGGGGTACATGCTTTCCGGCGCCGCCGAGTCGGTAACCGCGACCGGAAATGTCTCGCTCGCGTCCCGCGGCGCGCTGTCTCTCGACGACATGAACGTCGGCGGCGCGTTCACCGACAGCGGGAGCGCCGCACTGGCGGGCGTGCTGACCATCAATGCGGGAGGGCAGTTCATCCTGTCCGACGGCTCGCTGACCGGCGGCGGCATCAATGGGTCGGGTGTGTTCATGACAAGCCCGGGCGCGACCGGCGCGTTGAAGAACGTCACCATTTATCGGGGGACGACGTTTACCGCGAGCAACAACGCGACCACCAACATCTCGGGCGCCATTGTCGATGAGGGTGCGATTCAGGTGAACGGCGGCCGGACCGGAGGGCGACTGAACTTGGCCGGAGCGACGACGCTGAGCGGCGGCGGCGTGGTCAACATGACGAGCGCGACCGGCGGGGGTGGCGCTGTTCTCGAAGGAAATGGAGAAACCCTGATCAACAACGACGTGATTCAGGGCACGGGGACGATCGGAGACGGCAACCTGGCGCTGACCAACACCGGCACGGTCGACGCCGACGTATCCGCCGGCGCGCTGACACTGAACGGCGCGGGCGCCATCGCGAATGCCGGCGTATTCGAAGCAACGAACGGCGGGCGCCTCGATGTCGCCGGCGCGCTCTCGGGGGCGGGCCGGCTGGAGATCGGCGCCAGGTCGGAGCTCGAGCTCGGCGGCGCCGCGAGCGAAAATGCAACCTTCCTCAGCGCCTCGGCCGCCAAGCTCAGTATCGACAACGCGACGACAACGACCTATGGCGGCCTGCTCGCGTCGTTTGCCCAGGGCGACGTCCTCGAGCTTGGAAATACAAACGCCATCAGCGCGACGCCGACCCTGAAAGGGTCGGACACAACCCTCACGGTCGAGCTCAGTGGCGGCGGCGCGTTGCACTATACGCTGGCGGGGAACCTGACTGGCGACATCTTCGGAGTGACCCACGTCGGAGCGGATAGCGACATCGCCCTATCGGGCGCTGATGCGGCGTTCGCGCAGGCGTACTCGCTCTTGACCGCCCCGTTGACATCGAGCTTCGTCGAGTCGAACAACGATTTCGGCGCCAAAGGCGGCGCGCAGGCGGGCGGGCCGCTCGACCTGGCTGCGGTGCACAAGCCGCACGCCTAGCTAAGCGGGCGAATTGAAGATCGGCTCCCGGCAAAACCGCTTGGGAGGCGCCGCCGGGCTCGGCAGAGCCAAGGATGCTGCGGTCGATCGAGCGCTCCGGACCGGGTTCCATTTGTGAGACTCTGAACAGCTGAATTTCCCGGGGGGCGGCGGAGGCGCTCCTCGACCCGCGTTCACGGGGGGCGACACCCTCGATGCTCGGCGGCGCGCCTCGAAAGCGCACGCGCGCTACCGCGCCTCTTCTCTTCACGCCGCTCAACCAACGCCCGCTCTGCCCGACCGAGACGTAAGCGATCGACCGACGGCAGCCGAGCGAGGCGTCTCACCGGGCGGTCGGGGAATGACGCCCTCGCCCCCATGCGCCCGCGCCGATGCGGCGTCGCGTGGGTCGGCCGGACGAGGCCGGCGGTCCCGAAGCGGGCAGGTAACCGCGATCAAGACGCTCATGGATCCGTTGTTCGTGCCGTCTCTGCGATCCGCAAAACAGGACGACGACAAATCCTTGACAGACCGGGTGTCGCATGTTCGTCTTTTGTTCACAAGGCGACCGCCTGAGACGGCGAAAGCCACGGGACATGACGCTTGGCTTGGACAACGCATGCGCGTTGCCCCGCATGCCCGCGCTCGGGAATGGCTGTGGCGCGACGGAGTGACGGAACTCCCAAGCCGCGGCGAGGCGGCAGGCGGCGGGCCGTTCGCAACACCTCTCCCTCCGGGAGAGGACAGGCCGCGAAGCGGCCAGGTGAGGGTGCGCCACGCCGACTGTCGGCGTTCCGAGCCCTCCCCCCGGATCAAGTCCGGCTGCTGCCGGGCTTCGCCCGGCTGTCCCTCTCCCTGAGGGAGAGGGCGGCGCCGGCTTGGGAGTTACGGAGTGACGTAACTACCAAGGTGGCTGTCCGCGAGGAGCCGGACAGGGCGCGCCCTGGGAGGGTGCGCGTCTCGCGCACCCCGGCGGCGAGACGCCGCCGCTCCCATTGAGCGCCGTGACCGCCGCTCGTACCCCTGGCTTGGGAGTGACGGAGTGACAGGTTTGGGCGCCCAAGGCTTGAAAACGTTCCGCCGCCGCCAGGTCTGCGCGGCGGCTTTCACCCCGCGACCGCAGCCTGCTCACCGGCTCGACTGGATGTGGTTGCGCAGGACCGGGTAGACCTGCGTCTCCCAGCGCTTGCCGCTGAACACGCCGTAATGGCCGACGCCGGCCTGCAGGTGGTGCGTCTTCATGTAGGGCCTGAGGCCCGAGCACAGGTCCTGTGCGGCCAGCGTCTGACCGGGGGCGCAGATGTCGTCCTTCTCGCCCTCGACGGTCAGGAGGAAGGTTTTCTTGATCGCCCGCGGCTCCACCGTGCGGCCCTTGTGCTTCATCAGGCCCTGCGGCAGCAGGAAGCGCTGGAACACCTGCTCCACCGTCTCGAGATAGAAATCCGCGCTCATGTCCATGATCGCGAAATATTCCTTGTAGAAGTCGCGGATCGCGTCGGCCTTCTCCTCGTCGCCGGCGACGCGGCGCTCGAACAGCTCGACGAACGATTTCGTGTGTCGGTCGACGTTCATGCTCATGAACGCGCACAGTTGCAGGAAGCCGGGATAGACCCGCCGTCCGGCGCCCTCGAACTTGTCCGGCACGACCCCGATCATGTTGGTGTGAAACCATTCGATCGGCTTCTCGACCGCGAGCGCGTTGACCTTGGTCGGCGCGACGCGGCAGTCGATCGGGCCGGCCATCAGCGTCAGGCTCGCCGGCTGGATGTTGGAATTGTCCTGCGCCATCACCGCGGTGGCGATCAGCGCCGAGACGGTCGGCTGGCACACCGCCACGACGTGGCAGTCCTCGCCGAGAAAATTGACGAAGTCGATCAGGTGCTGGGAGTAGTCGTCGAAAGCGAAGGCGCCGTCCTGAAGGCGGACGTTGCGCGGGTTCTTCCAGTCGGTGACGAACACCTGATGGTCGCGCAGGAGGGTTCGGATCGTGCCCCTGAGCAGCGTGGCGAAATGCCCCGACATCGGCGCGACCAGGAGAATCTTCGGGTCGTTCTCGCCGCCTTCGCGGCGGAAGCGCAGCAGCTCGCAGAACGGCGTCGACGTGACCCCCTTCTCCTCGACCGGGATCGGCTCGCCGTGGACGTCGATGTGATCGATTCGGTAGTCGGGCCGCGAATGGGTGAACCCGGCGAGCGCGACGAGCTCGTAATAGGCCGCCATGCGCCGCATCGGCGGCGCGAACGGGTTGGCGACCCAGGCGCCGAGGATTGTGTTTGCGTTCTCGGCGAACAGGCGCACCTGGTCGCCCGCGTCGGCCATTCTCTGATAAGCGTCGTACATCATCCTGTCGGCCGTTCCCAAGCCCAAGCCCAACATAGAGCAAACGTCGTGCCAGAGCGATTCGTCAATGGCATAACGCTTGCTTTTGGATAAAATGGGGGCGGGCCATGGACGCCGTCAACGGGTAGGGAGCGAAAATGTCAGGCACGACGCTGTCGATCAGCAGCAAGAACTATTCGTCCTGGTCGCTGCGCGGCTGGCTGATGACGAAACTGGCCGGGATCGATTTCGACGAGGTGATCGTCGCTCCCGACGACGCGGACGCGCGGGCGGAGATACTGCTTCTGTCGCCCTCGATTCTGGTCCCGCGCCTCACTTACGACGGCATCCCGGTGTGGGACACGCTGGCGATCGGCGAATTCCTGGCCGAGGTTGCGCCGAATGCAGGCCTTCTGCCTAAGGATCAGGCGGCGCGCGCGCATTGCCGGTCGATCTGCGGCGAGATGCATTCCGGCTTCGTCTCGCTCCGTCAGGCGCTGCCGATGAACATCAAGGCCGAACTGCACAACTTCAAGATCTGGTCGAAGGCCGAGGCCGACATCGAGCGGATCAAGGCGATCTGGCGCGAGTGCCTCGCAGCTTACGGCGGCCCCTGGCTGTTCGGCGCAATCTCGATGGCCGACGCGATGTACGCGCCCGTGGTCAGCCGCTTCCGAACCTACGGCGTCCAGCTCGACGGCAACCTCGAAGCCTACGCCGACCGGGTCTGGAACTGGCCTGCGATGCAGGAGTGGCGCGAGGGCGCGCTCGCCGAGGCGGACCAGATCGAGGAACTCGAGGTCGAATTCTAGCGCCGGCGCCGGCGCGCGATCGCCCCTCGAACCGGGAGGGGCGTCGCCTTCGCGGCTCCCGGATCGTTGCTTTTCAGCGGTTTGCGCTGACGCGCCGCCCTGGGCGTCCGCGATCGCCGTTGGCGATGACGGGGCGCCCGCGCGCCCGACGGCGGACATGGCGGCCTCTGTTCGGTCTTGAAAGAACAAATATAGAACATATTGCGGAGGCCGGCAAGGATTTGTCGACTGCAAGGCGCACGCGACTCCTCGGGTCGGCCCCGCGCAACGAAACCGTCAAAGGGCTGCTGTTCGCATCTGAGCGGCGTTTCGTGCGCGTCGTCCGGGCTAGCGCTGAACCGGATGGTGATGGCGGTGGGGCCGGGGATGATGCCGGACGGGTTCCGGGGCCGGCGGCGACATGCCGACATAGACGATGACGGGGCTGGACATGACGGGCGGCTGATGGGGCACATGCGAAGCGTCGCCCAGGAGGAGCTGAAGCGTGTGCCGGCCGGTCGGCAACGTCACGGTCGCCTCGGTCTGGCCGCCGCCGAAGTGCAAATGGTTCTCGTCGTTCGGGATCGGCTGGTCCAGGGGAGGCAGCGGAGCGTCGATCAGGAGGTGGTGATGACCGGTATTCGGCTTGTCGACCCCGGCCGGCGCGACGCCCATCTTTTCCAGTCCGAAGCGAACCGGAAAGGTCGTAGGGACATAGGCCCCGTTCTTCGGCGATATGATGTAGACCTCGGCGCCTGGCGGCGAAGCGTGGCGCGTTTCCGGCGCCGGCGGAGCCGCCGCCTGCGTCGGCGCGCCCTCGACCACAGTGACGTGGATCTTGTCGGAAAAGATCGGCGGAGTGTGCGGGATGTGATTCGCGTCGCCCAACAGCAGTTGCAGCGTGTGCGGCCCGGGCGGCAGCGAGAGTTCGACCTCCGTCTGGCCGCCGCCGAAGTGGAGATGGTTCTCGTCGTTCGGGATCGGCTGGTCGAGCGGAGGCAGGTCGGTGTCGACCAGGAGGTGGTGATGGCCGGAGTTGGCCTTCCTGGTTCCTGCAGGCGCGACGCCCATGCCTCGCAGGCCGAAGTGAATCGTCGCCTTTGTTCCGATGACTGCGCCGTCCTTGAGGTCGACGAAGAAAACCTTCGCCCCAGGCGGCGATGGGGTCGGCCCCGAGGTCGTCGGCGATTGGGCGAGGGCGCTCGACAGGTACGCCAGGCCTGCGAGCCAGGCGACGATTGAGCAAACGACGAGCTTCATGCCGATTTCCCCAATCGTTCGTCAAGATAACAGCATTCACAGATTCGAGCGCTCAAGATCGTGTCGACAATGTTTACTTTAAGCCTTGACCTAATACCTCTCGCACGGTGTTATCATGATGAACACGATTGTAAAGCACCGATTTTGATTTATACGTCCGCAGAGTTGTTCTGATCGCGCTTGTTGGCTCGCGTATTCCTTGTCATCGACAACATTCGCGTCGCGGTGTAAGAATTTTCAATGGAGCGCACTGTGCATGGTCTCTCCTGGAGGTTTCCGGAGTGGCGCGCTGCGGCGATCTTCGGCGCCGTCCTGATCGTCTGCGCCGCGGGGCCGGCAAGGAGCGAGGGATCGGACGCGGAACGTCTTCCCGGGGAGATCTTTCGCGATTGCCCCGACTGCCCGGAACTGGTGGTCGCGCCTCCCGGCGAGTTCGATATGGGCTCCCTCGTCAAGCCGACTGAGCAACCGGTTCACCATGTCCGGATCGCAAAGGCCTTCGCCATCGGCCGGCGCGATGTGACGTTCGCCGAATGGGACCGTTGCGTCGCGGCCGGCGGCTGCAAGTTCAGTCCGCCCGATCAGGGCTGGGGACGGGGCGACAGGCCGGTGACGAACGTCGACTGGGACGACGCCGTGGAGTTCGTCGCCTGGATTTCCAAGACGACCGGGAAGCCGTATCGACTGCCGACCGAGGCGGAGTGGGAATACGCGGCGCGCAGCGGATCGACGACCCCCTATTGGTGGGGTCAGGACGTCGGCGTCGGACGCGCGCAGTGCGCCGAGTGCGGCGACCGCGACCCCGGCCGGACCGTGCCGGTCGGTTCGTTCAAGCCCAACGCCTTCGGGTTGTACGACACCGCGGGAAACGCCGCCGAATGGGTCGAGGATTGCTGGAACGCCTCCTATCGCGGCGCGCCGGACGACGGGTCGGCCTGGGGAACCGGCGATTGTTCGCTGCGAGTCCTGAGGGGCGGTTCGTTCGCCGACAAGGCCCTGGCGGTCAGATCTTCGGCGCGATTTCGCTACGACGAGGACGTCCGCTACTACGCGAACGGCTTTCGGGTCGCTCGCGACGTCAACTGAGGGGAAAGCCAGACAAGATTCGCTCTGAGGCGACTGATTACGTCTTTCGCGGAGGGCATTTCATGATCAGGATTTTTGTGACCTTGTTCGGGATCCTCGTGGGATCCGCCTTGGCTTATCTGTTCGTGACGCTCGACCGCGAGGACTTCAGCGTTCCCTCACGCGCTGGGGAAGCCTCGGTCGCGCCTGCGGCAGAGGCGCATGACGACGAGGAGGAGGATTTCCTGGCGGCCCGTCAGACCGGGTCGTTCGAGGGGTGGGAGGCGTTTCTCACGCGCCATCCCGACGGGCCGTACGCGAAGTTCGCGGAGGCGGAAGCCCGCAAGGACTGGGACCGCAGGCGCGCCCCCGCTCCCCCTGCCGGGGCGGCGCCGGCCGCCCAAATGGTGAGCGACGGCGGCCGGGCCGTTCCGCCGCCGACTGCGCCCTCCGCCGTCGAGGAGATCTGCAAAGACGACGAGGATCGCCTTGGACAGCTGCGCGCGACTCTCGCGCCTGAGGCGATCCTGAAATTCGCCGGAGAGCTGCGCTGCGAAAGGTTGAGGCCGCAACTCGTGGCTTTGGCCGCAGCGGCGGCTGTCGCAGACACGCGGCGCGCCGGCGCTGCTTCGGAAACACGCGCCGCCGACGCGCCGCCGACGACGCAGGGCTCGCCGCCGGCGCCTCCGCCTTCCGCCGACGTCGCCTGCAAGCAGGATGAGGGCCGCCTCGCGCCGCCACGCCCGGGTCCCTCGTCCGCGGAGGCTCTGAATTTCGCCGAAGATATGCGTTGCGGTATGGAGCGGCTTCAAGTTCAGGCGCCGGCCGCCGCTCCGGTTGTGGCCGGCGCGCCGCGAGCCGGCGCAGCCCCGGAAGCGGACAGCGCCGACGCGACGATCCCGCCGCCGGCGCCGCCAGACCCCGACGCCGTCTGCAAGCGGGACGAGGAGCGCCTGGTCCGGCTGCGCGCGAATCCATCGGGGGAAGAAGCCGTGAAATTCGCCGCGGAGTTGCGCTGCGAAAAGCTCGCGCCGCAAGTCGAGGCTCTTATTCAGGCCCTGGACGTCGCGACCATGCCGCCAGCCGGCGCAGCCTCGGGAACGGTCGGCGCCGACCGGACGACGGCGCAGGCTTCGCCGCCGGTTCCTCCGGCTTCGGAACCGGAGCGCGCCGACCGGACGACGGCTGAGGCTTCGCCGCCGGTTCCTCCGGCTTCGGAACCGGAGCGCGCCGACCGGACGACGGCTGAGGCGTCGCCGCCGGTTCCTCCGGCTTCGGAACCGGAGCGCGCCGACCGGACGACGGCTGAGGCGTCGCCGCCGGTTCCTCCGGCTTCGGCGCCGGAGCGCGCCGACCGGACGACGGCTGAGGCGTCGCCGCCGGTTCCTCCGGCTTCGGAACCGGAGCGCGCCGACCGGACGACGGCTGAGGCGTCGCCGCCGGTTCCTCCGGCTTCGGCGCCGGAGCGCGCCGACCGGACGACGGCTGAGGCGTCGCCGCCGGTTCCTCCGGCTTCGGAACCGGAGCGCGCCGACCGGACGACGGCTGAGGCGTCGCCGCCGGTTCCTCCGGCTTCGGCGCCGGAGCGCGCCGACCGGACGACGGCTGAGGCGTCGCCGCCGGTTCCTCCGGCTTCGGAACCGGAGCGCGCCGACCGGACGACGGCTGAGGCGTCGCCGCCGGTTCCTCCGGCTTCGGAACCGGAGCGCGCCGACCGGACGACGGCTGAGGCTTCGCCGCCGGTTCCTCCGGCTTCGGAACCGGAGCGCGCCGACCGGACGACGGCGCAGGCTTCGCCGCCGGTTCCTCCGGCTTCGGCGCCGGAGCGCGCCGACCGGACGACGGCTGAGGCTTCGCCGCCGGTTCCTCCGGCTTCGGAACCGGAGCGCGCCGACCGGACGACGGCTCAGGCTTCGCCGCCGGTTCCTCCGGCTTCGGAACCGGAGCGCGCCGACCGGACGACGGCGCAGGCGTCGCCGCCGGTTCCTCCGTCGCCCGTCCCTTCAACCAGCCCCGCCGCGGCGGGCGAGCGCGTTGCGCGGGATGAAGTCCGGGCGTCCGGCGGAACCGAAGACGCAACCGCAGCGGCCGACGCATGCCGGCGCGACGAGCAGAGTCTCGCGGAGTTGCGGCGGAATCCTTCCCGGCAGTCGATTGCGCAGTACGCCCGGGCGTTGAGGTGCGACAGGTTGTGGCCACAGTTTTCGCGCCTGGTCGACAGCCTGGACGACATGACTGCGCAGACCGCCAGCGCGCAGACCGCGAGCGCGCCGCGTTCGCCGGCCAGCGAGGGCGCCGCGGGGGGACCTGCGGGCGCGTGCGCTGCCGATCAGGACAGCCTGAACCGAGTGCGAATGCAGCCAACGCCGGACGCCGTTCAGGACCTCTGGCGAGACCTTCGATGCGAGCGGTTGCGCCCCCAGGTCCGCCTCCTGCTCGAGAGCCTCGATCTCAAGTCCGACCCTTCCGGCGCGTGCCGGCGCGAAGCCGGGGAACTCAATCGGATTCGGAGCAACCCCGACCGACGCGCGGCGGAAGACTTCGCCCGGGACGTCCAGTGCGACGTCCTCAAGCCGCAAGTCGCCCGATTGCTGGAAAGCTTGCGCGAATGACGGCCGGGCGAAGCCGCAGCGCGCCGCGGCGGCCAACCACAGCGCCGCCCGTCCAAGCCCCGGTTGCGGACGGCTGCAAGGGAAGAGGCAGCCGGGCGTACGAGCGCGGCGCGCGCCGGAATACTTTCCGGCGACAGCGCCGAGCCGCCAATCCACGGCGCCGCCCGACGCGGGCACAGCCGCGACCGCATCGGAGACGCCAGAGCGAGATGCGAATCAGTCAAATCGCCTCTCGTTCGGGATTCTTCGAGAGAGCGGAATCTTTCGCCGAAGCCGGAATCCATCTTTCGCATCCCGCTCTCGCTAACCAGACACCACCGACTTCCGAAATCCACGCGTCCTATTGACGCAGCCGTATACAGTGTACCACATCCCGCTGTTGGTGGTATGGGTCGGGATACGCTGGCGCAGCCGATCCTCCCGCAGTGGGACCAATTCAAATGGTCAAGAATTTTCTTCATTTATTCGTCAAATATTTGTCTTCGGTGTTAGATTGTTTGGCACCAAATCAAATTGATTCCAAATTGAAACGTTCAATAAAGCAATCTGTTAATGTATTGATATTTTTGTGTGTGCTTGTTATAATTGGTTATACGCTGACACCGTATCATAAAAAGCCCAAAAGTGAAGTTATAGGAATGATTGCAGCACAAACGCTTTGGATGGAATGCCGAATTCCGAAAATGCCTGAAGTAAGAGCAGACTCTATACACAGTGCACTTGTCGACGACGGGTTTAGAATCGACGATAAAGACCCCGATCTAATACGTGAAATAGATAGGAGGCGAAAAGAAATCAAAGATAAAAACGCGTGGTGCGCAGATGCACGGCAATTCTTTGGCGAGTAGCAGATAGTATAGAATTTGCTAGCTGGATGAGAGGATATAAGTTCGATGCCTACTCCTGTATATATCGTAGATAGTACACCAGAGCCATTCTATGTGATTGAATCTCTACCTATATTTGTGTATGGTATGTACGATTTGTGGCCGAAAACGCACCCTCTCATTTGTATTGTTGTCAGCTTATTAGCTGCAGTTGCTTATTGCTATATGTATCAATTACAGTATATCCGTGGAATAGTTGCAATATTTGCTATAGCAGTATGGACCTACCTTGCTTATTATTTTTCGTCTCTATTATTTCCGGGCGATAAAATATGGATATACGGCCTAACTGGTTTCACTATCTGTGTGATAACGATGAACAAGAAGAAGTACATACGTAATTTTTACCAAAGAAGCTTTACCATTTGGAATGTGTAGGCAATGAAGAGACATCTTGGCGTGTTTCGATACCACGTCAAAAAATTCTGTGCGCCGGTGGGGCCCACCCGGTTGCACCCAAGAACGCCCATGCGCCCGCGCGTCGCTACACTCCTTACACACACAGGAATAGGAAGGAAAGTCAGCGGCATAAGCGTGTATGTAGGGAAAGAGGAAAAAGCCGAGACGAGGCCCGCCTACACCTACACGAAGCGGCTCGCGGTAACTGCTCGCTCAAGTAGTCGGCACGCGCCGGCGCTCCGCAAAGTCTATGCACTGCCGAACGCGTGCGCAGCCCGCCGGCGGATGGGGTGGTTGATGAAATGCGGAAGCTCGATTTCGACCTCGCAGTCCCAGCCGAGCGCGAACATTACAGGAACAAAATGGGCCACAACTTGTGCCAGACTAGTTAGGGATAGGCGGCCGCCAGATAGTCCACGATGACCGCCGCGTCTCCGGAACTGATCGGCGCCTGGAAGACCTTGATCATCTTCTGCACCTCCGCCTCCCAGAAGGGCCGCCCTTTTCCTGGCGGCTGGGTCGACGTGTAGTCGGCCGAATGGCAGGCGAGGCAGATGACTGCCGTTTCGTCGCCGGGCCCCGGCTTCAAGGCGGCCGTCTCTTCGGGCAGCTTGTAAGCCAGCGGCGCGGCGACCGCCGGACCGACGGAAGCCGCAAGCAGAGCGGCGAGCAAGACGCGACTGGGCGGGTTCATGGTCAGGAGGCCCTCACGTTCACGCTTTCGACCACGTTGCGCATGTAGCCAGACGGGTTCCACAACGGCTCGAGCGGCTGCGTGTCTCCGGCGGCGTTGGTCGCGCGGACCATGAGGCGGTGCGCGCCTGCGGGCAGGGTCAGCCGGGTCGTCCACGGGCGGAAGGCGTATTTGCCCAGGTCCTCGCCGAGTGCGGCGTCCCCCCACGAGCGGCCTTCGTCGGCTGACACGGCCACGTTTGCGATCCCGTGGCCGCCGTCGAAGGCGATGCCGCGCACCAGCAGGCTCTGGTCCGCCGCGACGGTCGCGCCGTCCTGGATGTTGGTGATGAACGACCGGACGTTGAGCCGGCCGATCGGGACCGTGCTCGCCGCAGCCTTTCCGGGCTCGGTGCAAGCGCAGGCGTTGGCGGGGATGCGGTAGGCCGACTTCACCCAGTAACCGTCGAACGGCGCATCGAGCGCGTCGATTCGCGCGATATGCTTCATCCAATAGGTCCCGTAAAAGCCGGGGACGACCAGCCGCGCCGGAAAGCCGTTGAGCCAGGGCAGATCCTCGCCGTTCATGGCGTAGGCGACCATGACCTCTCCGTCCCGCGCATGGTCGATGTCGAGCGCCTTGACGAAGGGCGGCATCAGGAGCGCGGTGTCGAGACCCTCGAAGGAGATCTGCACGACGCCCGGGTTGACGCCCGCCCTGGCGAGAAGCGCCTTCAGGGGAACGCCTTTCCAGCGCGCACAGCCCATCGCGCCGTTGCCGAGTTGTCCGCCCGCGACGCGCGGGTTGAAGAAACCGCGCCCGTTGCCGGAGCATTGGTTCACCGCAACGACTTCGACCGGTTCGAAGCCGGTCCTGAGGTCGTGAAGCGATAGCGACAGGGGACTGTCGACCTTGCCGCCGACCGTCAGCCGATAGGCGTCCGGGTCGATGGAGAGGGGAATCTTTTCGAGATGGTAGCGGACGTAGAAGGCGTCGTTCGGGGTGATCGGGCCCTCGTCGAACACGCCGAACGGCGTCTCGAGCTGCGGCGGACGGGTCGTCAGCCGGATGAGCGGCCGCTTCCCCGGATAGGCCACGAGCGGGCGCTCGCCATTGCCGATCGGCAACGTCACCGTCGCATCCGCCGCGAGCGCCCTGCTCCCGCCGCTCGCGGCGAGCGCGCCAGCCCCGGCGGTCAGCGCGAACCTGAACGTCTCGCGTCGCGTAAGCATGGTCGGCATTCGAGAGCCCCATACAGCCGTGAACATACGTAATCGTAATGGAATTGGTCGAGCGCGGCAAGGCGGGGCTCAGCGAAAGCGCCGTCCGCCGCGGCTCCGCCGGAGGCTTTTTCAGCGCACGACGTCAGCCGCTGCGCCGCGCCCGCGCCGGGCCGGCCAAGGCATAGAGCCGCCGGGCCAGACCAGGGATGGCCAAGCTGGAGCGTACCCGGGAACGGCGACGCCTGGCGGTCTCCCGCCGGAGCGGACGAGTCCAGGCGTTCGATCGAGATCCGAACAATCCGGGCGCCGGATTCAAACCCCAGAACCCGCGTTCGGAAGCGCCGCGGGCAGGTACAGGCGTTGCTCTGGGCCGGCTCTCCGCCTGAAGAAGCATCTCCCGCACCCGAGCCTGCCGGTTCTGACAATCGGAAAGCGGACGTATGGCGGACTGCAACGTCAGGTTCGCCACTTTCGCTCCCAGGAGTCGGACGTCTACCGCAAGCTCGGCTAAGAGGTCTTGCGCGAACTCGACTGGGCTGCGGATTTCAAGCGATTATCCTTGCCAAGGCATCTTCGCATGCGCTTGTAAAAAAGTCTTAGTCATTGCCTAGAGTTCACCTGATGGACCGGCTTCCTCGCAACAAAGTTACCGTTTTCATCGATAGCAAAGACGACGAACCCTCTGTAAGTATCGCCGTCTTGTGCAAGTTCCGCGGCGATAGCAGTCGCATAAAGATGTGCTGCCTGTCGACTTGCAAAGATAGTTCCAGTTAGGTCTATGTTCGTGTCGGGACTATGGGCCTCGCGTATTTCGCCCATATTCAGAACGTGAAAGAAGTAGCGCATCCCAGTCTCCAGGGTTGAAGATTTATGGGTGCTGCGAGCGGTATAATATACTGGTGCTATTACGGGGACGTCAGGAATCCGGTAAAAATACCGGGAAGATGCGAATGTCGAGGCGGCCTCAGGACGGGCGATCACTGCGGAGCAATGGAATGGCTGGGTGAACGGCGCTTCTTGGCCCTGGAGGTCTTCGTGACAGGCTCGACGTCAATCGCCAATGGCAGCCCCAAGATCCGTGCCCTCACGCGATCCAAGGCAGGTTCGGAGAAGTCCGCGCCTCTGTCTGGGTTGCGCCGGACCGGCATCCGTGTTTTTGGCGACATGCCTTGGGGAACCCATGTCTGCGTCTTCTACGAGACGAAGGACGACCTGCTCGACACCGCGACGTCCTATTTCAAGGCCGGGTTGAAAAACAACGAATTATGCGTGTGGGCGGTGTCCGACCCAATCACCGAGGCGGACGCGCTGCATGCGCTGGGTCAGGCCGTTCCCGAGTTCGACCGGCATCTGACCGAAGGCGCGATCGAAGTGCTCCAGGGAACCGATTGGTATCTGGATGGAGGCGTTTTCGATCTGAAGAGAATCACCAGCGGGTGGAGCGAGAAGCTCGAGGGAGCCTTGGCGAGGGGCTTCGACGGGATGAGGGTCAGCGGCAACGCGTTCTGGATCGCAACGAACCACTGGAAGGAGTTTTGCGCGTACGAACAGGAGCTCGATCATTCGCTCGCCGGGCAGAGAATGATCGTTCTGTGCACCTATTCGCTCAGGGCGAGCAGAGCGGTCGATGTTCTGGACGTCGCGCGGGTCCACCAATGCACGATAGCGAGGCGCAATGGGAACTGGGAGTTTCTCGAGACCCCAGAACTCGAACAGGCAAGGAAGGAGATCGAGAGGCTCAGCAGTGCGATCAATGTCTTGTCGAGACCTTTTCCGGGCCGGGAGTTGCTGACGCCGCGCGAACGCGTGACGGTGGCTCAGATCGTCCGGGGGGCCTCCAGCAAGGAAGCGGCGCGGACGCTCGGGGTCAGTCCGCGGACTGTGGAATTTCATCGTGCAAACGTGATGCGGAAGCTCCGCGTGAAGAACGCAGCCGACCTCGTGCGGAAGGTGCTGGCCGAATAGCGTCGTCGTCGACCGGCGGCTGGCCGCCGCCAGCCTCGGCGGCGCCGCAGCCGGCGCCACGAACGGAGATTTCTTCGACTGGCGAACATCTGCTCATTCAAGGGTCAGATCGCGCCTTCGCTTGCTGACGATGAGGGCGAGCCACAGGCAGACGATGGTCATCCCGGCGGCGAAGACGCCGTAGGTGGCGAACCCCGCCCGGATGCCCCAGTCCTGCGCGATCGAGGACATGAGAAAGGGGAAGACAAACGAACCGATGCCGCCGCCCGTCGCCGCAAAGCCGACCGCCTGGCTCTGCGACCGCGGAAAGCAGGCGCCGACCAGAGTCATCACCGTCGGGTAGTAGATCGAACAGCCCAGGCCCGCCAGAAACAACAGGCCCATGCCGACGTCGACGGTGACGGCGGAGACGGTCAGATAGCCCAGCAGCATGAGCAGGGCGATGGCAGCGGTCGCCAACGCCGACAGTCCGACCAGCGCGGCCTCGGGGCTCGCGCCCCTGTCCAGCAACGGCACGCCGAAGCGTCCGGCCAGCAAGCCCAGCCAGAACAGCGAGACGAGCATGGCGCTGGCGTCGGGCGGATAGGCGAAGACGACGACAAAATACTCCGCGACCCAGTTCGAGACCCCCAACTCGACGCCGAGGTAGAGGAAGAGGGCGAAGAACGACAGCCAATAGGCCGGGCTCGCGCTCAGCCGCTCCCGCGTTTCGCGGTGTTCGGCGGCTTCCCGCTGGACGGGCGGCAAGGCGGCGAACCCCATCAGCGCCGCCAGAGCCACGAAGATCCCCGCCATGCCCCGGTAGACGAAGGCCCAGTCGAGGCCGCTCAGCATCAGCATGCCGACCGCGAACGGCCCGACGATCGCGCCGACGGCGAAAGCGCCATGCAGCAGGTTCATCAGCCGACCGGTGTTCCGGTCGTCCATCCGCAGGATCGTCGCATTGAGGCCGACTTCCACGCCGCCCTGGCCGAGGCCGATGAGCGCGCTCAGCACCGTGTTGGCTGCGGGATTGGGCGTGGTGGCGAAGAACGCGAGTCCGGCGACGATCAGCGTCAGCGCGAGCAAAATGGTCGGTTTGGACCCCCAGTGCTTCACCAGATAACCGGCGACGAAGGTGGAGATGAAATAGGCCACCGCGCCCGCGCCGAGGACAATGCCCGCCGTGAGATAATCCCAGTGGAAATTCGCGAGGATCTTCGGCAGCGTCGCGCCGATGATCGTCATCGATGTGCCGAACAAAGCGAACAGCGCAAAAACGGAGAGAAACAGGCCGCGGAAGCGCGGTTCGATCAGCGTCACTTGTCTTCTCTCCCGGCCGTCGCGGCCTTTGGCTCGCCGATTCCCGCCAGCCAACCTCGCGCCCATCGGCTATGCGATCGCCTTCGCCGAGTCACCAGCCACGGCGGCGTGCGCATCGGGGTCGCTCGCGGATCGAACGCGGCGTAGAGGAGTGTGGCGAACAGTTCCGCGGCGTCGGCGCCCACGAGATAGGCGTCGGCCTTGCGGATCGCGGCCAAGAGATCGGGCTTCTGGCGCAGGCTGATGCGGATCAGCGTCTTGGTGATGCCGGTGAACAGCGCGGCCGGGACGCCCTTGCCGCAGACGTCGCCGACCCCGACGGCGACGCGTCCGTCGTCGAGCGCCAAGCGTTCGCACCGGTCGCCGCCGACGTCGGGCGCGGCGGTCATCGCGGCGCAGACACCGAAGCCTGTCCCTGCGGGCGTAGCGAGGCGACGTCGGCGAAGGGCGCCGCTCGCGGCCCGCCTCGCGCCGTTTGCGGGCTTCCCGTCAGCCGCCGAGCTGGATGAAGATCTGGTACCGCCCGGAACTCACGGTGAAGCCGTTCTGGAGGCCGGACAGGCGAATGATCACGCCGTGCGTGTTCTTCAGCCAGATCTCGCCCGGCAGGGAGCCGAGAGACAGCGGCGGGCCGCCCTGGATGTAGGCGCCGGCGAATTGCGACACGTCCCTGAGGTTGTAGACGACGCCTTCGCCCTGAATGCCCGAGAGCGCCCCCGGTCCGATCAGTTCGCCGGTCAGCGTGAACGGATAGCGCCGCCCGTCGACCGTCAGCGTTCCGCCGCCGAGGCCGGTCCCGGAGACGAACACCTCGGTGAGATCGACCCTGGCCGTCGGCCTGAGCCCGCGCACGTCGGCCGCCGTGGGAACGATGGCCGGCGGCGTGGCGCAGCCCGACAGCGCGAGGACGGCGAAAGCCGCCGCCGCGGCGGACCCGGACATTCTGGCTCTGACGGTCATGGCGTGCGCCCCTTCGTGCGCCCGGTCATCGCGCAATCCGCGCACGGCGGCAAGGGGCGGGATTTTCACCGCCGGGGACGCCGAGGCGCAAACGAGGGTCCTGGCGTTTCCTGGCGTCCTTCGCGTTGAACGCGCTACTTCGCCTTCCCGATCTCGATCAAAATCTCGTCGCGGCCGAGGCTCAGCGACGCGCCGGTCTGGGTTCCGGTCAGGTGCATGACGACGCCGGCCTTGTTCTCGAGCCAGAGGTCGCCCTTGCCGGAGGTCTCGAGTCCGATGCCGCCGGTGCCCTGCACATAGGGGCCGGAGAATTGCTTGATGTCGTCGAGCCGGTAGACTTCGCCCGCGACGTCGAGCTTCTCGACCGCGCCGGGTCCGACCACGGTGCCGACCATCTTGAACGGATAGGTCTTGCCCCGGAAGGCGAGCGCGCCCGTGCCGACGCCTGCGCCGCCGGCGAACACTTCCGTCATGACGACGCGGCCGGACGGCTCGATCCCGGCGATCGTCTGCGCGTTCGGCACCTCGGTCGGAATCGGGTTCATCGCGCAGCCGCCGAGGGCGACGAGCGACGCGACGAGCGCGGCGCAGCGGGCGGCCGCCGCTTTGGAGAAGATGGTCATGACTGTCCCCCAAAGACCTCGGCGCCCGGTTCGCCGCGGCGCCAGATGAAGATTTGACGACGCTCTTGGCCGATTCGCCGCGTGGACGCAAGCGGGCCGCAGGACCGAGCAAACGGCGGCGCGAGATCCTCCCGGTCTCGCGCCGCCGCCCGCTCCTGTCGGCGTGTGAGCCGCCGTCCCGGAACGGCGAAAGCCCTTGCGCCTCGACGACTTTCCGGAACCCGGCGCCCGGATTAAGCCTTCGCAAGAAACGGCGGCGCGTCGCCGTTTCCTGCGTGCGGGCCGAGCGCGGGAGGGGTCGGCGAGAACCGCCGCCCGCCTGGTCACTTCACGCCGAGCAGCGCCAGCATGATGCCGCCCGAGATCGCCGTGCCGAACACGCCGGCGAGATTGGGGCCCATGGCGTGATAGATCAGGTAGTTCTCCTTGTCGTACTCGAGCGCGACGTTGTGGCTGACGCGCGCTGCGATCGGCACCGAGGCGATGCCCGCCGAGCCCAGCAGCGGGTTGATCTTCTCCTTCAGGAACAGGTTCATGAGCTTGGCGCCGACCACGCCCGAGCCGGTGCCGAACACGAACGCGACGAGGCCGAGGACGACGATCTCGATCGTGCTGCCGGTGAGGAACTTGTCGGCGGCCATGGTCGAGCCGATCGCGACGGTGAGCACGATGATGATCACGTTCATCAGGTCGTTGGCCGCGGTCTTGGCGAGGCGGCTCACCACCAGAACCTCGCGGAACAGGTTGCCGAGCATCAGCATCGTGATCAGGGGCGCGACCGGCGGGAAGAACATATTGACGATGATGCCGATCACGATCGGGAAGGCGATCTTCTCGAGCCGCGTCACCTGGCGCGACTGCTTCATCCGGATCACCCGCTCCTCGGGGGTGGTGAGCAGCTTCATCACCGGCGGCTGGATCAGCGGCATCAGCGCCATGTAGGAATAGGCGGCGACCGAGATCTGCGGCAGCAGATGGGGCGCGAGCTTGACGGTCATGAAGATCGCCATCGGCCCGTCGGCGCCGCCGATGATGCCGATCGCGCCGGCCTCGTGCAGGGTGAAGCCGAGGAGCTTGGCGCCGATCAGGGCGACGAAGATGCCCAGATGCGCCGCGGCGCCGAGGATGACCAGCTTCGGATTGGCGATCATCGGCGCGAAGTCGGTCATCGCGCCGACGCCGAAGAAGATCAGCGGCGGCACGATCAGCAGTTCGACGCCCTGATAGGCGTAATGGAACAGGCCGCCCGGCTGGGTGAGGTCGGACCCGGGAACGTTGGAGATGATGCAGGAGAAGCCGATGCCGACCAGCAGCAGCGGCTCGTAGCGCTTGACGATCGCCAGATAGATCATGCCGCAGCCGATGGCGATCATCACCAGGTTGCCCCACCAGAGGTGGGCGAGGCCGGTCTGGTCGGCGAGCGCGCCGAGAAAGGCAAAGAACTGTTCAATCAAGGGACGTTTCTCCTGCCCGGACCATGTCCGCCGCTCAGTGGTGGCCTTCGCGCAAGCCCTTTTCGTCGACCTTGCCGAGCCGGTTGAGGAGGGGGAACAGCGCGAGCACCACGCCGATCCCGGAAATCATCACAATCGACATGAAGAAGTCGACGAAGCTGAGCATGAGCGCCCCGTAGAGCGAGTCGGGCATCGTCATTGGAACGCTCCTTCAGGCCAGCGTCACGAGGACGCCGCCAGTGTCGACCGAATCGCCGGTCTTGACGGCGATCGCCGTGACCTTGCCGGCGCCCTTGGCGAACACCTCGGTCTTCATCTTCATCGCCTCGATGGTGGCGATCTTGTCGCCGGCCTTGACCGTCTGGCCGATCGCCACGTCGATCGACTGGACGGTGCCGGCGAGCGGAGCGACCTCGTCGCCGGCGCCGGCCACCGGCCTCGCCGGCGCCGGCGCCGCGAGCGCAGCCGCGACGGCCTGCGCCACCGGATGGACGCCGCCGGCCGGAAGCGCCGACGCGTCATGGCCGATCTCCTCGACGAGCACTTCGTAGGCGCGCCCGTCGACGCTGATCCTGAACTTCCGCTGCATGGGGACTCCTGATTCAACGAAACTCGAAATAACCCGGACCGCCGATCAATGCGGGCGATGCGACATCTGGTGCTGCCAGCGGCCTTCCGACGCCCAGGCGTTGCCGGTCGCCGCGTCCTCGATATGGACGACCCGGAACCCGTAGGCCGCCACCGCCGCCGCGATCGCGACGACGTGGTCGGCCGGGACGCCCTCGGGCGCGCCGGCCGCCGCGGGCCTCGGCGGGGCGGCCGCGCCCTTGCGCTTGCGCTCCTCCTCCGCCTCGGCCTTCTGCCGGGCGATCTCGGCCCGCTCGACCCAGCTCAGAAAGCGGCCGAGGTACCGGATTGCCACCCACGCGAGGGCGAGCGCGACGATGAGGACGATCAGGTCGAACAGAGTGGACAAGGCGTCGTTCCTCGAGCCGGGGTCAAAGGGGAATATTGCCGTGTTTCTTCGGCGGCCGCACTTCCCGCTTGGATAGCGCCTTTCTCAGCGACAGCGCGATCGTCGAGCGGGTGATGGCGGGGTCGACGACATCGGTGATGTAGCCGGCCCCCGCCGCCATGTAGGGCGAGGCGAACTCGGCCCGGTAGGCGGCGGCGAGCTCGGCCGCCTTCGCCTTCGGGTCGGCCGCCGCCTTGATCTCCTTGTTGTAGAGCACCCGGACGGCGCCGTCCGCCCCCATCACCGCGATTTCCGCCGTCGGCCAGGCGAACACGAAGTCGGCGCCCATCTCCTGGCTGCACATGGCGAGGTAGGAGCCGCCGTAAGCCTTGCGCAGGATCACCGTCACCTTCGGCGTGGTGCACGAGGCGTAGGCGAACAGCAGCTTGGCGCCGTGGCGGATGATGCCGCCGCGCTCCTGCTCGATCCCGGGCAGGAAGCCGGGGACGTCGACCAGCGTGACCAGCGGGATGTTGAAGCAGTTGCAGAAGCGGATGAAGCGCGCGCCCTTGTCGGCCGCGTCCATGTCGAGCGCGCCGGCTCTCACCGCCGGCTGGTTGGCGATCAGGCCGACCACCATGCCCTCGATCCGGGCGAAGCCGATGATCAGGTTTTCCGCGAACGACCGGTGCACTTCGAGAAACTCGCCGGGATCGACGATGCGGTCGATGATGCCGCGCACGTCCATCGGCATCTGCGCGTCGTCCGGGATCAGCGGATAGATGCCGTCGTCGGCGGCGAGCGAGATGTCCGCGGTCGGCCGATGCGGCGGGTCCTCGGAATTGTTCGAGGGCAGGAAGGACAGCAGCTTCTGGACGATGGCGACCGCCTCGGCGTCGTCCTCGGCGAGGAAGTGGACGTTGCCGCTGACCGACGCGTGCATGTCGGCGCTGCCGACCTCGTCCAGGGTCACCGACTTGCCGGTGACGGCCTTGATCACCTCCGGTCCGGTGATGAACATGTAGGCGTTCTTCCGGGTCATGACGACGAAGTCCATCAGCGCCGGCGAATAGGAGGCGCCGCCGGCGCAGGGTCCGCACACGACCGCGACCTGCGGCACCACGCCCGAGAGCAGGACGTTCATGTAGAAGACATCGCCGTAGCCGGAGAGCGCGTCGACGCCCTCCTGGATGCGGGCGCCGGCCGAATCCTTGAAGGCGACGACCGGCGTGCCGAGCTTGGCGGCCTCCTGCATCAGCGTCACGATCTTCTTGGCGTGCATCTTGCCGAGCGAGCCGCCCACGACGGTGAAATCCTGGCTGAACCCGGAGACGACGCGGCCGCCGACGTAGCCCGTGCCGGTGATGACGCCGTCGGCGGGCAGCACCTTGGTCTCCATGCCGAAGAAGCGGCCGGAATGACGCACATGGGCGCCGAGTTCCTGGAACGTGTCCGGCTGGAACAGCGCCTCGAGCCGATCGCGCGCCGTCATCAGACCCTTCTCGCGCCGCAGCGCGAGCTTGTCGGCGCCGCCGCCGGCGCGGATGTCCTCCTGGCGGCGGCGCAGGTCCTCAAGCAGTTCCACGGGTAGCGTCATGTCGTCACCGTTCGCCAGACTTTGCGCCGGTCGCCGGGAACGAGGGCGACTGACGGCGACAAGGGTTCGGCGATCCCTTTCGGAAATCCGGCGACGCTACCGTTCGCTACAGAATTCCGCCCCCGGTCGCCACTGTCACGCTTAGTCTAGATCAGCACTTTTGTATCTGGAATGACGCAGATGGTCGCGGCCTTTCTGCCGCGGATTTTGGCCCGCTTTCTCATCCTTAAGGCGCAGCCGCCGCATCCTTCGAAGGCGGCGCGCGTCCCGCGCGCAAGGCCGCGAGACGCCGCGCGTTCCCGCCGCGGGGGGCTTCGAGGTCGCTCGCGCCCGGTTCGACGACGCGGTTGCGGCGCGGGCGCGCATGCTGGAAAGTCGCCCGCCTCAGGAAGCGAAAGGAACCCCGCATGACCCAGGGCATCGATGGCAAGGTCGTCGTCATCACCGGCGCGAGCAGCGGCCTCGGCGAGGCCACGGCTCGCCTTCTCGCGGGCGCGGGCGCGAAGGTCGTCCTCGGCGCGCGGCGGCTCGACCGCCTCGAGCGGCTCGCGGCCGAACTCGGCCTCGGGCCGACCGCGGCGCTGAAGACCGACGTCACCGATCGCGAGCAGGTCAGGGCGCTCGTCGACCACGCGGTCGGCGTCCACGGGCGCATCGACGTCCTCCTCAACAACGCCGGCCTGATGCCGCACTCGCCGCTCGAGCGCGGCAAGGTCGAGGACTGGGACCGGATGATCGACGTCAACCTGAAGGGCGTCCTGTACGGCATCGCCGCCGCGCTGCCGCACATGAAGCGGCAGAAGAGCGGCCACATCATCAACGTGTCGTCGGTCGCCGGCCACAAGGTCCGGGCCGGGGGCGCGGTCTATTCCGCCACCAAGACCGCGGTGCGCGTCCTCTCCGAGGGCCTGCGGCAGGAGGTCAAGCCCTACAACATCCGCACGACCATCATTTCCCCGGGCGCCGTCGAGAGCGAATTGCCCGACAGCGTCACCGAGCCGGACATTGCCGCGGGCATGAAGGCCTTCTACGCCGCCTGCGCGATCCCGGCCGAGTCGTTCGCCCGCATCGTCGCCTTCGCCATGGCCCAGCCGGACGAGGTGGACGTCAACGAAATCCTGTTCCGCCCGACCGCCCAGGAGTATTGAGCGGCGCGCCGGCGCGAGGGTCTCCGCTGCGGAGGGCCGAAGTCCCGCGCTTTGCGCCGCGCGGCCCGACGGCGTATGCAGTCGGACCCCGAGAATCGAAGCTGTCCATGCTGTTGTTCTGCCCCTTCTGCGGCCCGCGCGACGAGACGGAATTCCATTACCTCGGCGAGCCGAAGGCGCGGCCCGAACCGGCGGCCGAGGTCACCGACGCCGCCTGGGCGGAATACCTCTACGTCAACGCGAACCCGAGAGGCGAAGCCCGCGAGATCTGGCTGCACCGCACCTGCATGGACGTATTGGTCATGACCCGCGACACGGCGACGAACGCGACGCTGTCGGTCGAATCGTCGAGACCGGCATGAGCGGCTTCCGCCTCCCGACCGGCGGGGCGATCGATCGCGGCAGGCCGCTCGCCTTCACCTTCGACGGGGCGCCTTATCTCGGCGCGGCGGGCGACAGCATCGCCTCGGCGCTGCTCGCCAACGGGGTCCGGATCGTCGGCCGCAGCTTCAAGCACCATCGGCCGCGCGGCGTCTGGGGCGCGTGGACCGAAGACCCCAACGCCATCGTCGACGTGACGCGCGGCGGACTGACGACGCCGAACCTGCGCGCCGCCGTCGAATCGCTGGAGAACGACCTCGCGGTGCGCTCGGTCAACGCCTGGCCGTCAGCGGCGGACGACCGCTCCGCCGTCATCGATTCGTTTGCGCGCTTCATGCCGTCCGGCTTTTATTACAAGACATTTGTGTGGCCAAGGTGGGAGACGTTCGAGCCGATGGTGCGCGCCATGGCCGGCCTCGGCCGGCTGGATCCCAGGAACCGTCCGCCGGCCGACAATCCGCATGTCAACGCGCACTGCGATATGCTCGTCGTCGGCGCAGGCGCGGCGGGCCTCGCGGCGGCGAACGCCGCCGCGCGCGCAGGGCGGACCGTGATCCTGGTCGACGACCACGCCGACATCGGCGGCCAGCTCGCGCATCGGGGCGGGACGATCGACGGCGGCGACTGGCGCGCTTTCGCCGACGGCGTCCGCGCCGCCGTCGTCGCTGCGGGCGGGCGGGTGATGACCTCGACCACCGCCTTCGGCGTCTACGACGGCAATCTCGTGTGCGCCTGGGAGCGGCGCGCGCAATTACCCGATGCGCTCTGGCGCATCTGGCCGAAGCGGATCGTGGCGGCGGCCGGCGCGATCGAGCGGCCGCTGGTCGTCCCCGACAACGATCGGCCAGGCGTGATGTCAGCCGATGCGGCGCTCGTCTACCTGCGCCGCCACGCCGTGCTGGTCGGCCGGCGAATCGCGGTCGCGACCAACAACGACAGCGCCTATGCGGCGGCCGAGGCGCTGGCCGAAGCCGGCGCGGCGGTCGAGATTTTCGACTCCCGCGCCGACGTTCCGGCGACCACGCTCAAAGTGACGCCGAGCGTCGTGGTCGAGGCGGTCGAGGGCCGCTCGGGCGTGACCGCCGTGAAGGCCGGCGGCCGCACCCATGCCGCCGACGTCCTGCTGCTCTCCGGCGGCTGGACGCCGACGGTCCACCTCTTCATGCAGGCGCGTGGCAAGCTGCGCTGGGACGAGCGGGTTGCGGCGCTCGTTCCCGCCGCGGCGATCGAGGGGCTGCGCGTCGCGGGCGCGGCGAACGGCGCCTTCACCCTCGACGCGGCGCTTCGCGAGGGCCACGCGGCCGGCGGCGGCGAAGGTCCGGCGCCCAACGCGCCGCCGGGACTCTACCGCGTCACGCCCGTCTGGCCGGCGCCCGACGCGCCCGGACGGCGCTGGATCGACTTCCAGAGCGACGTGACGCTGAAGGACGTGGCGCTCGCGGCGCGCGAGGGCTACGCCTCGGTCGAGCACCTGAAGCGCTACACCACGCTCGGCATGGCGACCGACCAGGGCAAGACGTCCAGCGTCAACGGCCTCGCTGCGTTGGCGGCGGTCGCCGGGCGCGGGATCGAGGAAATCGGAACGACGACCTACCGTCCGCCCTTCACGCCCGTGCCGATGACGGTCGTCGGCGGCCGGCGGCGCGGTCAGCTGATGAATCCGCTGAAGCGCCTGCCGCTCGAGGCCGATCACCGCGCCGACGGCGCGCAGATGCGCGAATACGGCGGATGGCTGCGGCCCGCCTGGTACGGGCCGGACGATTCCGACCTCGCGATCCAGCGCGAGGCGAAGCGCGCCCGGGAAACGGTCGCGCTGTTCGACGGCTCCTCGCTCGGCAAGATCGAGGTGATCGGCCCGGACGCGGACAAGCTGGTCGACTTCCACAGCTACAATCGCTTGTCGACGCTCGGCGTGGGCAAGATCCGTTACGGCTTCATGCTGTCGGAGGCCGGGACCGTGTTCGACGACGGCGTTACGCTGCGGCTCGCGCCCGACCGGTTCCTCGTCTCCTGCTCGTCGGGACATGCGGACGCGGTCGCGATGCGGCTCGAGGTCTGGCGGCAGGACCGGTTCGATCCGCGCCGCGTCGTCGTCCATGACGCGACCGCCCATTGGGCGACTCTGACCCTCTCCGGGCCGCGTGCGCGCGACCTCGTCGCGGCGCTCGATCTCGGGGTCGCGCTCGACGACGCCGCCCTGCCGCACATGGCCTTCGCGACCGGACGTTTCGCGGGCGCGCCGCTGCGCGTGGCGCGGGTGAGCTTTACGGGGGACCGCTCGTACGAAATGTCCGTTCCTGCGTCCCGCGCGCGGAGCCTGCGGGAGAGAATCGTGGCGGCGCTGCCGGCGTTCGGCGGCGGCCTGATGGGGTCCGAAGCGCTGATGATCCTGCGCGCCGAAAAGGGCTACGTCGTCGTCGGCAAGGACACCGACGGCGCGACCATGCCGCACGACCTCGGCGTCCTCGGCCCGCGCGCGCAGCGCAAGGACGAGTACATCGGCAAGCGATCGCTGTTCCTGCCGGCCGCCGAAGACCCGGACCGCAAGCAGTTGGTCGGGCTCGCGGTCGAGCCCGGCGAGCAGCCGTTGCCGACCGGCGCCCATGTCGTCGAGGACGCCGGCCAGGGCCGCCGGTCGCTCGGCTACGTCACCTCGAGCTACCGCAGTCCGACGCTCGAGCGCCCGATCGCGCTCGGCCTCGTCGCCGGCGGCGCGGCGCGGATCGGGCAGACCCTCGCCGTCTATCACCTCGGCGCGGTGCGGCGCGCGCGCATCGTCTCCCCCGTCGCCTTCGATCCGGAGGGCGGGCGGCTTCACGGAGGGCGCGCCGATGCGTGAGACCGACTGGGCGCCGGCGCGCCTGATAGAGGGGACCCTCGTCGCGCGGCCGGGCTTTTCCGCGCGGGCGCCGGCCGGACTCGGGCGGACGCTGGTCTCCGGCGACCTCGCGGCGGCGCTCGCGGCGCTCGCGCCCGGCGCGCCGGTCCTCGGCCTCTACGAACCCGCGCCGAAGACGGCGCACGCGCTCAGGATCGCGCGCGACCGGGCGCTGGTCGTGACGCCCGCGCCGATTGGAGCGGAGGACGGCTGGCGCGACGGCTGGTGCGCCACCACTGTCGACGACGGCTGGGCGACGATCGAGGTGGAAGGCGACGGCGCGCCATCGGTTCTGATGCAGGGATGCGCCGCCGACCTCGCGGCCGGCTCCCCCTCCGCGGCCGTGCTGTTCGCGGGGTTCCGCGTCCTGCTCGCCCGAACGCCCGGCGGCTTCAGCCTGCACGTCGAGCGCCCGTGGCTGGAAGCGCTGTCGACCTGGCTCGACGGGGCGTGAGCGACGGATGCGCGGCAAAGCAAGATATTGCGAAAAATCAGAAACAGTGGTATCGATAGCTTCGCTGGGACCTCCGGCGCAGGAGCGTGGGCTTTGTGCGCGACGGACCCAACCGACGGCTGTTTGACATCGGAAACGACCTGACCAGCGCAGGAACGCCGTCTTTGGGAGCCACGGGCGAGCACTCGCCCGTGGAATCGACTGCAATGCGTTGAAATGTCAGGAAACGCGCCGGGCGATCGGGGCGCTGCGGGATCTGCGTCGGAACGCCGTCATCGCGAGCGAAGCGAAGCGATCCAGGGGCCGCTGGGCTGCTGTTGCGGCCCCGGCTCGCCGCGTCGCCCTTCGGCCTCCTCGCGATGACGACGGAAAGGGAAATGCGCCGTCCCTGGATGCGCCCGCCCGGAAAATCCACTGCAAGGTGCTGAAATGTCTCGAAACCGGCTCGGGAATGGCAAGGCGCCGCCACGCGGGCGCGCGAGCTCCGCCTTGCGCACGGCGGACCAACCGACTGCTGTTTGACAAAGGAAAGGACCTGACCGGCGCCGTCGTCGCAAGACGCGCCCCCGGACTCTTGATCCGGGGGGCGTGGCCCGTCATCGCGAGGAGCCCGAGGGGCGACGTGGCGATCCAGAGGGCAGGGCCAATGTCTGCCGGGCGCCGGGCGACGCCGCGCTTCAAGGGCGCCGCAGACGGCCCCTGGCTCGCCGCGTCGCCCTTCGGGCGCCTCGCGATGACGACGGAAAGGGAAATGCGCCGTCCTTGGATGCGCCCGCCCGTAACTACCAAGGTGGCTGTCCGCGAGGAGCCAGACAGGGCGCGCCCTGGCAGGGTGCGCGTCTCGCGCACCCCGGCGGCGAGATGCCGCCGCTCCCGTTGAGCGCCGTGACCGCCGCTCGTACGCCGGGCTTGGCAGTGACAGTCGCCCGGGAAATCCGCCGCAGCGCCTTGAAAAGATTGAATCCGCGCCCGGAATTTCGGAGGCGCCGGAAGAACGCCGTGATCGCCGGCCCGCCGAAGCGATCAGGGAGCCGCGGCGCCGCCGTCGCGGCCCCCGCCCCGCTCGCCCGTAACTACCAAGGTGGCTGTCCGCGAGGAGCCAGACAGGGCGCGCGCTGGGAGGGTGCGCGTCTCGCGCACCCCGGCGGCGAGACGCCGCCGCTCCCGGTGAGCGCCGTGACCGCCGCTCGTACGCCGGGCTTGGTAGTGACAGTCGCCCGGAAAATCGACTGCAAGGTGCTGAAATGTCTCGAAACCGGCTCGGGAATGGCAAGGCGCCGCCATGCGGGCGCAGGAACGGCGGCCGCGGCGCTTGACCGGAGAGCCGCACGTTCCGGGCGCCCGGGCGGCGGGACGCCGCCCTTAGGGCGCACGCCCGCCGGTTTCTCGCGCTCAACCGCCGCGGGCGTTCCCGAGGGACGCTTTTGCGCACCCAAGTCTATGAAACCGTTGATCGTCTGCCAGGATTGCGCCGGCTCTCGGGCGACCGACAGGCTGCGGCCGGTCGATAGCGGTCCCAGATTGCCGCTCCGCCCGGAAAAGCCGCTACAAGCCCTTGAAAAAGCGAGAAACCGGCTCGGACTCGGCGCCGCCGCCCGCCGCGCCGGCGCTGGCCACAGACAGGCGGTGACAACGTCCCGGCATCCGCGTAAACCCTCGGCGCGACCGAGGCTTGGGAACTGGCCTCACGGGGGGCCTTCGAGCGGTTCGCGACCGCTTCGCACGAACACGGGACCAGGACATCGACGATGGCTGCGAAGGGCGACGGACCGAACAAGCGACCCTCGATCACCGACCAGGAAGCGCTTCATTTCCATTCGCGCGGGCGACCGGGGAAGCTCGAGATCACGCCGACCAAGCCGATGGCGACGCAGCGGGACCTGTCGCTCGCCTACTCGCCGGGCGTGGCGGTCCCGGTCAAGGCGATCGCCGCCGATCCGTCCACCGTCTACGACTATACCGCGCGCGGCAACATGGTCGCCGTGATCACCAACGGAACGGCGATTCTCGGCCTCGGCAACCTCGGCGCGCTCGCCGCAAAGCCGGTGATGGAAGGCAAGGCAGTGCTGTTCAAGCGCTTCGCCGATGTCGATTCGATCGATCTCGAGGTCGAGACCGAGGACCCGGAGGCGTTCATCAACGCGGTCCGCTATCTCGGCCCGTCGTTCGGCGGCATCAATCTCGAGGACATCAAGGCGCCCGAGTGCTTCCTGATCGAGGAGCGCCTGCGCGAGCTGATGGACATTCCGGTCTTCCACGACGACCAGCACGGCACCGCCATCATCGCCGCCGCCGGCATGATCAACGCCATCCACCTGACCGGGCGCGACATCAAAACCACGCGTCTGGTCTGCAACGGCGCGGGCGCGGCGGGAATCGCTTGCCTCGATCTGATCAAGGCCATCGGCTTCGAGCCCAGGAACGTCATTCTGTGCGACACCAAGGGGGTGGTCTACCGCGGCCGGCACGAGGGCATGAACCAGTGGAAGTCGGCCCACGCGGTCGATACGCCGCTGCGCACGCTGGCGGAGGCGATGGTCGGCGCCGACATCTTCTTCGGTCTGTCCGCCAAGGGCGCGCTGACGCCCGAAATGGTCAAGACGATGGCGCCGAACCCGGTCATCTTCGCGATGGCCAACCCGGATCCGGAAATTACGCCCGAGGATGCGCAGAAGGCGCGCGACGACGTGATCATCGCCACCGGCCGCTCCGACTATCCCAACCAGGTCAACAACGTCCTGGGCTTTCCCTACATCTTCCGCGGCGCCCTCGACGTGCGCGCGAAGACGATCAACATGGAGATGAAGATCGCCGCCACCCGGGCGCTGGCGGAACTGGCGCGCGAGGACGTGCCGGACGAAGTGGCCTCGGCCTATCGCGGCGCGCGCCCGCGCTTCGGCCGCGACTACATCATCCCGGTGCCGTTCGATCCGCGCCTCATTCACGTGGTGCCGATCGCGGTGGCGAAGGCCGCGATGGAATCCGGCGTCGCGCAGCGCCCGATTGTCGACCTCGAGGCCTACAAGGCGCAATTGTCCGCGCGGCGCGATCCGATCGCCGGCGTGATGCAGCGCATCATCGATCGGGTGCGCCGGACCCCGCGGCGCGTCGTCTTCACCGAGGGCGAGGAAGAGCAGGTCATCCGCGCCGCCTATTCCTTCGTCAACCAGGGGCTCGGCTCCGCCATCCTGGTCGGCCGCGAGGATCGGGTGAACGCGGTGGCGCAGGCCGCCGGGCTCGATCTCGCCGACAAGGGGATCGAGATCCACAATGCCAGGCTGTCACATCGAAACGCGCGTTACGCGGGTCTCCTTTATGACAAGCTGCAGCGGAGAGGCTACCTGCTGCGGGACTGCCAGCGGCTCATCAACTCCGACCGCAACTACTTCGCCGCCGCCATGGTCGCCGAAGGCGACGCCGACGCCATGGTGACCGGCGTCACCCGCAATTTCTCGATCGCTCTGGAGGAGGTCCGGCGCGTGATCGACGATCGGCCAGGGCACCGCGTCGCCGGCGTCTCGATCATCGTCGTGCATGGCCGTCCGATCCTGGTCGCCGACACCGCGATCACGGAAATGCCCGACGCCCAGGACCTCGCCGAAATCGCGATCGAGGCGGCCGGCGTCGCGCGAAGGCTGGGCTACGAGCCCCGGGTCGCGCTGCTGGCGTTCTCGAACTTCGGCCATCCGGTCGGGGATCGCGCCAAGCAGGTGCAGGAGGCCGTCCGCATTCTCGATTCGCGGCGGGTCGATTTCGAGTACGACGGCGAGATGGGCGCGGACGTCGCCTTGAACCGCGGGTTGATGGCGGCCTACCCGTTTTGTCGGCTGACCGACACCGCCAACGTTCTGGTCATGCCGGCCTATCATGCGGCCGCGATCTCCACTCGGATGGTTCAGGAACTCGGCGGCGCGACCGTCCTCGGTCCGCTGATCGTCGGCCTCGAGAAGTCGGTCCAGATCGTCTCGCTCGC
This sequence comes from Roseiarcus fermentans, assembly GCF_003315135.1. Lineage (GTDB taxonomy): Bacteria > Pseudomonadota > Alphaproteobacteria > Rhizobiales > Beijerinckiaceae > Roseiarcus > Roseiarcus fermentans. Next base: position 26,741 of record NZ_QNRK01000002.1, on the reverse strand, counting down.
CGCCAAGGACGCCGACATCGTCAACATGGCGGCGCTGGCGAGCTTCAACATCGGCGGGTGACGGCTCGGGGCCGTCGCCAGCGGCCTCCTAACCGACTGGAATCGCTGTCGATTCTGCTTTGACAATATATCTTAGATATAAGTCTTCATTCGCTTCATCAATCTGTTCGAGGAGCCTGGCCCCTTCGCGCAGAAGCCTCGCGAACACCGGGCGGCGCCGTTTTCGGGCGGCGGCGCCGGGGTTCATCGCCGTTGCAAACGTCCCGCCGCCCTCGGCTGCCGGGCGCAGATGATCCTGGATCGCGACGGCGGGCGCGAGCTGGTAGATGCGAAGCCCGAGCCGACGCGCGTTCTTGGGAAACAGCGAGTAATCGGCGGGAAGCGCTGGGGGATCGGTCAGGTCGAGGTAGCGCTGCGCGCCGGCCCGGCTGAGCACGTAGGCGGCGCTGCTCTCGTGCCGGCTGTAGAGGCGCGCGACCTCGCGCCCGCCGCCGACGGGCCTGCGAAGCCCGAGCCTCACCTGCTGGAAGTAGGTGTCGAGCTTGACCGAATGCGCGTCCGCCGGAACCCAGGCGTCGTCGCCCACGAGCGCCGCGAAACCGGGCCAGATGTGCAGGTCGTCCTCGAGGAAGCAGGCGTGGGCGTCGCCGGCGGCGAGAAACCGCCGCCAGGCGTCGCGGTGGCTGGCGAGGCAGGCCAGTTCGAACCGTGTCAGGCCTTTCGCCGTCTCGGGAATCGTCGTCCCGTCGACCGCCGGCACGCGCGTGAACGACAAGCCGGCGAGCTGCTCGCGAGTGTGAGCCAGGCGATCCCGATCCCGGTCGAGATTGATGACGTAGAGAAGCATCCGGGGCCCGTCAGACCTTCATCTGCGCGCCGAGTTCGACCACGCGGTCCGAGGGCAGGTTGAAGAAGTCCGGCGCGCTCGCGGCCTGCTTGCTCATCGCGATGAAGAGCTTGTCTTGCCATTGCGGCATGCCGGAGTTCGGCGCCGCCTTCAGCGTCCGTCGCCCGAGGAAGAACGACGTCGTCATGATGTCGAACTTCAGGCCCGCTTTCCGCATCGCCGCAAGCGCGCGCGGGATGTGCGGCTGCTCCATGAAACCGAAATGCAGGGTGACCAGCGTGAAATCGCTCGAAAGCGGCGTGATCTCGAAGCGGTTGGCGTCGGCGACGCGCGGGGTGGTCTCGGTGCGCACGTTGAGCAGCACCACCCGCTCGTGCAACACCTTATTGTGCTTGAGGTTGTGCATCAGCGAAGACGGCGCCGAGGTCGGATCGTTGGTGAGAAACACCGCCGTTCCGGGAACCCGCACCGGCTTCGACTTCTGCAGCATCTTGATCAGGTCGGCCATGGGGATCGAATCCCGATGCGACTTCGCGTTGAGGATCTTGCTGCCGCGGGACCACGTCCACATCAGGACGAACATGGCGCCGCCGAGCATCAGCGGAACCCAGCCGCCGTCCAGCACTTTATACAGGTTAGCGATGAAAAATCCGATGTCGATCGAGAGGAAGCCGCACACCAGCGCCAGCGCCCCCCACAGCGGCCAGCGCCACAGCTTCCAGACGACGAAGAAGGCGAGCGCCGTCGTCGTCACCATGGTTCCGGCGACCGCAATGCCGTAGGCGTTGGCCAGATTGTCAGACGAGCGGAACAGCAGAACCAGCGCCAGGACGCCGAGCAGGATCACCCGATTGACCCTGGGTATGAAGATCTGCCCCTCCTGGGTCGAGGAGGTGTGCACGATCTCGAGCCGCGGCAGCAGACCGAGCTGGATGGCCTGACTGGCGAGCGAAAAGGCGCCGGTGATCACCGCCTGACTCGCGATCACCGTCGCGGCGGTCGCGAGCAGAATCAGCGGCATCAGCCCCCAGCTCGGCGCCATCAGATAGAACGGATTTTCCACCGCCTTGGGGTCGTTCAGGATCAGCGCGCCCTGGCCGAGATAATTGCAGACGAGCGCCGGCAGGACGAGAAACAGCCAGGCGACCTGAATCGGTCGGCGTCCGAAATGGCCCATGTCGGCGTAGAGCGCCTCGGCCCCCGTCACGGCGAGGAAGACGCTGCCGAGAACGACGAATCCCATCGCCCCGTGGGCGACGATGAAGCCGAGGCCCGGAATCGGGCTCAGGGCCTCGAGGATCTGCCAGGCCGCCGTGATCTGGATGATTCCGAGCGCCGCGTTGACGGTGAAGAACACCACCATGATCGGTCCGAAGAAGGCGGCGACGCCGGCGGTGCCGCGGCTCTGCGCGGCGAAGAGAAGGACCAGAATGACGACCGTCGCCGGCAGAATGTAGGGGGCGAGATCGGCGTCGACCTGCTTCAGCCCCTCGAGCGCCGACAGGACCGAGATCGCCGGCGTGATCATGGCGTCGCCGGAAAAGAGCGCCGCGCCCGCCGCCCCCAGCAGGAAGGCGACGGTCGTGCGCTGGCCGAGGGCGCGCTGGGCGAGCGCCTTCAACGACAGGATGCCGCCTTCGCCCTTGTTGTCGGCCTGCATCAGGAACACGACATACTTGGCCGTGACGACGATCAGGAGGGCCCAGATGATGAGCGAGACGACGCCGATCACATCCCTCGCCGTGAGCCCTGCGCCCTTGAACTGGCTCAGCGCCGTCTGAAGCGCATAGAGGGGGCTCGTGCCGATGTCGCCGAAGACGACCCCAATCGACCCCAGGGCGAGAATCCAGAACTGTCCGCCGGAATGCCCGTGGGCCGCGGGCTCCGCCACGGGCGGCGACAGCGCGGGGGAGTCCTTCGAGACGTTTTCGGACATTTACTTCAACAATCCCGGAGGCGTCATGGGCCGAACCCGTCGAAGCGGCGGTCGTTCATACTCTCTCGCGCCGCGCGGGCAAAGAGCCGGCCCTTTGGTCTTTCGCATCGCCGGAACCGTCATGACGTCGCAGACCGAGCATGCTCGCCGACCAGGTCGGCCGTCGTCCCGGGCTGTTCGATTCCGGGAATGTGGCCCGCGCCGGCGACGATCTCGAAACGTGCGCCCTTGACGAGCGCGGCCGTCTCGCGAACCAGCGCGACCGGCGTCGAGCCGTCCTGGTCGCCGACGAGGCACAGGGTCGGAACCGAGATCCCCCCGGCGAAGGGACGCAGATCGGCGCGCTTCAGCGCGCCGCAGGCGGCGAGATAGCCCTGCCGGGGCGTGCGAACCAGCATCGTGCGCCATCCCGTCAGGTCGTCGGCGCGCCCCGACCGGAAATCGGCGGTGAACCATCGCTCGAGGACGCCGTCGGCGATCGCCTCGAGGCCGCCGGCCTCGATCGCCGCGATGCGCGCGTCCCAGCTCGCGTCGTCGCCGATCCTGGCGGCGGTGTCGGAGAGGACGAGCGCCGCGAACAGGTCCGGGCGCCGGCGATAGAGCTCCTGCGCGATCAGCCCGCCGATCGACAGGCCGACGATCGTCGCGCGCGCCGCGCCGAGGGCGTCGAGGAGGCCGGCGAGGTCGTCTGCGTAGTCGGCCATGTCGTAGCGGTCGGGCCCCGCCTCGCTGAGGCCGTGGCCGCGCTTGTCGTAGCGGATGACGCGAAAGGTCGGCGCGAGACGCGCCGCGACCTCGTCCCAGATCCGCAGGTCGCTGCCGAGCGCGTTGACGAAAGCGATCGCGGCGCCGTCGCGCCGGCCTTCGTCGCGGTAGTGGACCACGCCGCCGTTCGCCCTCAGAAAGCCCATTGGCCAACCCTCTTCAGTCGCGACGCGACCGCGCCGCCGCCCGCCCCACCTCGGACGCCGGACGCGTCCTGGCGCGGTCCGCCCAGAGGCCGCGGAAAAACGTCCACCAGTACCACACAAGCAGGATCGGCGCGCCGATCTCGACGGCGACGTCGAGCCCTGGGATCGGGGCCGCGGGCGCGGCGACGAGCCCCGCGGCCGCCGTCGCGCCGACGCGCCAGCTCAGCGCCGTCAGCATGCGCTTGAGCGGATTGTCGTCCGGCATACGGGACACGATCACCAGCAGCGCAACGAGCAGCGCCGCCATCGCCGCGACGAAGATCAGAAGGTCGCGAATGATCGCCTCGATCGAGGCGAGGGCGTCCATGGTTGCTCCTCGAAGGGCGGGCCTGTTCCCCTCAACGACATAGGGGCGTACAAGGATCCCGACAAGCGGCGGATCGGAGGGGTCGGTGAGCGGGGCGATCGAACGATGGCTGGAGGTCGCGCGATCGGGCGATCCGGCGGGGCTCGACGCGCTGCTCGCGGAGGACGTCGTGTTCCTGTCGCCGGTCGTCCACACGCCGCAGCGCGGCAAGGCGATCACGACGCGATACCTCGCCGGCGCGCTCGAGATCCTCGGCACGGCCGACTTTCGTTATGTCGAGCAATGGATCGGAGCCAATTCGGCGGTGCTGGAGTTTTCGACCGCCATCGACGGAATCGCGGTCGAGGGGGTCGACATCATCGGCTGGAACGCGGACGGCCGGATCGACCGGTTCAAGGTGATGATCCGGCCGCTCAAGGCGATCGAGATCGTCCGGCGCAAGATGGCGGAGGCGCTCGCCGGCTGAGGCGGAGGGCGGCGGATTTTCGGGCGCGGAATCAATTTTTTCAGACCTTTGCGGCGGTCTTTCCGGGCAGGTGCAACGCCCAAGCCTTGGCGCGCCTTGGGAATGACGGGCGGTCGTCGACGCCGAGGCGGGGCGATGACGCTTCCCGCCGTCCTCGCGAGGAGCCCGAAGGGCGACGCGGCGATCCAGGGGCCGCCTGCGCCGACGTTGAAGCGCGGCGAGGCCCGGCATACGGCAGACCTTGGCCGCGCCCCCTGGATCGCCACGTCGCTTCGCTCCTCGCGAGGACGGCGGCTTGGGTGTTGCGGGCGAGTGCAACGCCCGGGGCGGTTGTTCGCGAGGGGCCGGGGCAGGGCGCGCCCCGGGAGGGCGGCGTCCCGCCGCCCGGGGACGGGCGTCCTCCCGTTGGGCGGCGCCGCAGAGGCGCTTGCGTGGACGGGGCGCGAGGGGGCGGATTTTCGGGCGCGGAATCAATTTTTTCAGACCTTTGCGGCGGTTTTTCCGGGCAGGTGCAACGCCCAAGCCATGGCGCGCCTTGGGAATGACGGGCGGTCGTCGACGCCGAGGCGGGGCGATGACGCTTCCCGCCGTCCTCGCGAGGAGCCCGAAGGGCGACGCGGCGATCCAGGGGCCGCCTGCGCCGACGTTGAAGCGCGGCGAGGCCCGGCATACGGCAGACCTTGGCCGCGCCCCCTGGATCGCCACGTCGCTTCGCTCCTCGCGAGGACGGCGGCTTGGGTGTTGCGGGCGAGTGCAACGCCCGGGGCGGTTGTTCGCGAGGGGCCGGGGCAGGGCGCGCCCCGGGAGGGCGGCGTCCCGCCGCCCGGGGACGGGCGTCCTCCCGTTGGGCGGCGCCGCAGAGGCGCTTGCG
>NZ_QNRK01000002.1:0-21243 GCF_003315135.1 Roseiarcus fermentans | reverse complement strand
CGAGGGGCCGGGGCAGGGCGCGCCCCGGGAGGGCGGCGTCCCGCCGCCCGGGGACGGGCGTCCTCCCGTTGGGCGGCGCCGCAGAGGCGCTTGCGCGGACGGGGCGCGAGGGGGCGGACTTCCGGGCGCGGAATCAATTTTTTCAGACCTTTGCGGCGGTTTTTCCGGGCAAGTGCAACGCCCGAGGCGGTTGTTCGCGGCGAGGCGGGCAGGGCGCGCCCTAGGAGGGGCGCCCTCCCGTCGAGCGGCGTGACCGCCGCAGTTACGGCCGGCTCGGGCGCCACTCCCATCGGCGTCATGCCGGCGATCCCCGGGCAGGGATCCAGCAAGGGCGTTGCAGAGCCGCAGGCCTCGCCTCCGCCGCTCCAGCGCAAGCGAAGCCGGCGCCAAATCAAGCCGGCGCCAAATCTGGACAAGCGTCCGCGTCCCGCTTCGGGGTTTTTCAAGAGGTTGCGCGCGGAAAGAGTTCCGATCGGACCACCCGAGGCGGTTGTGCGCGAGACGCCTGGAGGGCGACGCGGCGTTCCGGGCGAAATTCGCCTTCGGCGGCGGAAGGGCTCGCAATCCTTCATCCCGCTCCATGGTCCTCGACGACGCCACGTCGACCTCCTTGTCCCGCGCGGCGGCCGTCCGCAGCGAATCGATCCCGGACGAAGCGATCCTCGCAGTCCGATCTCCATCTCGGGCGACCATAGCATGAATTTAATATTTGTCGAAATCATATCTATCACTCATTTGTAAAAACAGAACAGATTGCGACGTCCGCTCGTCGCCTCGCTGTGGCCATGCGCGGGCGCCGAGGACAGGGGAGGGTGCAGGGCGGTCGGCGGGACATGGGCCGCCTCCTGGAGCCTTCTGAACCGCTCGACGGCGGGTGGCGGCCGCGTCGGCATGCCGGGGCGGAGACGCTGAACCGATTTGGCGACGCGTCTCCGGTCAACCTCATGGCGCGACAGGGCGACGAAGCGCGGGGGATTCCGGCCACGAGGGCAGGGGCGGTCGCTATCTCCTGGAAAAGGCCGGTCAGCCAAGACAACGGGATCACCTCGTGTTCGCTGCAAAGGACGGGAACGAGGCTCGACGAGCAAAGAGGGAGCGTTCATTTCCCTGCTGAACAGGCGAAACAACACAGGGAAGATCGTCTTTCCCGGCCGCGTCGGCGCGGACCCAAGCAAGTTCGGTTGCACTTGAACGCGGCTATATTCCCGGCGCCGTTTGAACACACTCAGGCCAATATAATAAACACGATGAATGCGCAAAATCTGTCTGGATCCGGATCGAATGGTGGTTATCGAGGGTCGGTTGACCTGTCTGGGCGATGTAAACCTGAGTGTCGTCATTGGCGTAACCGCCTCGGCGCGGTAGCGTTACGTCAAATATTTGGAAAAGCGTGCTATGCACAGCGTCATGGCTGACAGAATGGTCGCCCCGGAACGAGCTTTTCAATTGGCGGCGTCCGGACACGGCTCGCGGGTGGGCGAAATTGTCGGAGCGCTCGGGTGCGAAGGCTGTTCCACAGATGCGGGCCCGGCCCTCCGGCGCCGACTCACGCGCGCGAACCGGGTCTGGCAACCAGCGGGTCGGATTGCCGAGAAGCGGCCGGCCGACGTCTGCGAAGTCCCTGAGCCCACACGGCCGCGGCTGGCCTGCCGGCCGCAGCAGGAGGGGAAGACGACCGGGTTTGACGAGACGACACCTGTCCCATTCCGAATTGGGACAGGTCGCCAAACTGCCGCGCTGGACTGGAGCTGCGATGCCTGACGTGACGCCGAGCGCCGCCCCCGTTTTTCCAATCGTCGGCATCGGCGCTTCGGCCGGCGGCCTGCGGGCGCTGGAGAGTTTTTTCCACGCCACGGCTCCTGCGCCGGGGATGGCGTTCGTCGTCGTCATGCATCTTGCGCCCGACAAACCGAGTCTGCTCGCCGAAATCCTCGCCCGTCATACCGCCATGACGGTCGAGGTCGCGCGCGACGGCCAGGCCGTCGAGAAGGACACGGTCTATGTCCTTCCGCCCAAGGCGGTGCTGACCATCTCCGGGGGAATCCTGCGGCTGCAGGAGACCGATGTCGCCCACCATCAGCGCTCGCCGATCGACGTGTTTTTCAGTTCGCTGGCCCACGACCGCCGGGAGAATGCGGTCGGCGTCGTCTTGTCGGGCAGCGGCAGCGACGGCGTGCTGGGGGTCAGGGCGATCAAGGCCTGCCTCGGCGTCACCATCGCCCAGGCGAGAGATTCCTCAGGCCCGGGATTCGCCAGCATGCCCGACAGCGCGATCGCCAGCGGCCTGGTGGATTTCGCCATTCCCGCCGTGGACATACCCGGACGCCTGAGCGAAATTTTTCACGGCGCCGGCCGAAGCGACGGCGATGCGTCGGGCGAGCGGCCGCTCCCGGAGGGCGGGACGGCCAACGACGAGCGTGACGCCATTTACGGCCTTCTCCGCAAGGCGACAGGCCATGATTTCAGCGACTACAAGATCGGCAGCTTCATGCGCCGCGTCTTCCGGCGCATGCAGATCCATCAATGCGCGACCTTGCCGGACTACGTCGCGCTCATGCGCAAGGACGCCAACGAGGCGACCCTCCTGTTTCGAGATCTGCTGATCAATGTGACCAGCTTCTTTCGCGACGCGGAAGCTTTCGAGGCGCTGCGGCAGATGGCGATTCCGCGCCTGTTCGAAGACAAGACCGCCGCCGACTGGGTGCGAGTCTGGACGCCGGGCTGCTCGACGGGCGAAGAGGCGATTTCGATCGCCATCATGCTCCGCGAATTCATGGATACGCTGTCTGCGCCGCCGCGTGTGACGATTTTCGCCACCGATGTCGACGAGGCTGCGCTGGCGGCGGCGCGTGCGGGCCGCTACCCGGAGCGGCTGGTTCAGGGGGTCTCGCCGGAACGGCTCCAACGCTTTTTCGTCGCCCAGCCCGGGGCCTATGTCGTCGCCCGGGAGGTGCGAGACCTGTGCGCCTTTTCGACGCACAATCTCCTGCGCGATCCGCCGTTTTCCCGAATGGACATGATCTCCTGCCGAAATCTGCTGATCTATTTCGGCGGCGAGGCGCAGCGGCAGCTGTTTCCCGTGTTTCACTACGCCCTGCGACCCGGCGGATTGCTGTTTCTCGGCCAGTCCGAAACCATCGGTCGGTTCGCCGATCTGTTCAGGGCGCTGAACACTGCGAAATATGTCTATCAGGCCCTCGACGCCGCGCGGCTCGGCTCATGCCGCTGACCGGCCCCGGCCCGTCGCCCGGCCGATTCGCGACTCGCCTGTCCGATCGAACCCATCCGAACAGCCGTTCGGGGCTTCGTGATCTGGTCGACGCGCGGATCGCGCTGCTGACGCCGCCGCACGTGGTCGTGACCGGCGACGGCGAGATCCTCCATGCTTCGGCGCGGACGGGGAAATATCTCGAACTGCCCCCCGGGGTTCCCAATCGTCACTTGTTTTCGATGGCGCACAAGGACCTCCGCCTCGACCTGCGCGGCGCGCTGCGCCAGGCGTCGCAGACCGGGCGGACGGCGACACGCGAAAACGTCCGGTTCGGGCCCGAGGCCGATCACGCGGAGCGGGTGTCGCTGGTCGTCGAGCCGTTGCCCGAGCGGGAAGGCGGCGCGCCCGAGTTTCTCGTCGTGTTCCGGGACGCCGGTCCGGTCGTCGTCGCCGAGACAGCGGCGTCCGCAGCCGACGGCGCCGCGGCGCCCGACGCGACGCCCGGCGCCGCGGAGATGCGCTATACGCGCGAGCAAGTGCAAACGACGGTCGAAGAATACGAGAGCGCGCTTGATGATCTGAGGCTGGCCAATGAACAAATGATGTCGCTGAACGAGGAGACGCAATCCACCAATGAGGAACTGGAATCTTCTAAGGAAGAACTGCAGTCGCTCAACGAGGAAATGCAAACTGTTAATCAGGAAATATTGGGCAAGGTCGAGGAACTGGATCGTGCAAACCGCGATCTGCGCGATGTTTTCGTCAATGCAAGGATCGCAACCGTGTTTCTCGATCGTAAGTTGGCGATCCGTAGTTTTACACCGCCGATCGAAAAGCTTTTTAGCGTCATTTCGACGGACATTGGCCGCCCCCTGACCGACCTTGTCACCGAGCTCGACTATCCGAGGCTGCGTAATGACCTCGAGAAGGTTCTAGAGACGGGAAATTTACTCGAAATGAGCGTCCGAACCAAGAAAGACGCGCCGCAATATTACCTGGTCCGGCTCACGCCCTCCCAGGATTCCGGCAAGGCCATCGATGGCGTCGTCGCGACGTTCATCGACGCCCCCGCATTGGACCAGGCCGAGGAGACAATCCAGAAGCTGTACGCCGAACGGCTGGAAGTGGTCCTGGCGATGGCCGCCGGTTTGGCCCACGAAATCAACCAGCCGCTGGCGGCGGTCACGATGTCTCTGGAGACACTGCGCCGGATGTTCGCCATGCCTCCGGAGGACCGCGCCGGCGAGATGGAACCTGTCCTCGATCGCGCCTATCGACAGACCATGCGAGCCGCCCGGATCATCAGCGATTTGCGCGCGTTCATCTCGCAGAACGAGACCGACAAGACGATTTTTCATATTCATGACGTGATCCGCGAAGTCGCGGACGAGTTCACAGCCGATCCGCGGCGAGACACGGTGCGCGTGACGCTCGAACTCGCGGTCGGGGACGACCGCGTCCTTGCGGACAGGACCCAGATCGACCAGGTGCTGGTCAATCTGATGCAGAATGCGCATGACGCGATGGGTGCCTCCAGCCGACGCGAGCTGACGATCCGGACCGCGTTCGCGGAAACCGGCATGGCGCGGGTCGACGTCGCCGACACCGGCGCCGGAATCGCCAAGGAAATCGAAGGTAAGGTGTTCGAACCCTTCCATTCCACCAAGAAGCGCGGCATGGGCATCGGCTTGCCGATCTCCCGCAAGATTGTCGAGGCCAATCGAGGCAAGATCTGGTATCGGCCGAACCTGGAAGGAGGGACGATCTTCAGCTTCACCCTGCCCTTGGCCGGCGCTGAAGACAACGCCGACTCGTCGACTGCCGACGTTTGACCATTCGAGGAGGACGTTTCATCTCGGGGCGGCCGGCCGCCTTCGTTGCCCTTGCGGGAACGGCGGCGCAGGGTCGAACCCGCTCCTGCGCCCCGCTTCCTACGCCTCCGCCGGTCCGATCGTCAGCGCGATCGTCCCGACGCCCTCGATGGCGCCGTCGAGCCGGTCGCCGGGGTTCACCGGGCCGACACCTTCGGGGGTGCCGGTGAAAATCAGGTCGCCGGGCGCGAGGTGGTAGAACAGCGACAGGTCGGCGATGATCTCGCGCACGCCCCAGATCAATTTGCCGAGGTCGGACTTTTGCCGGATTTCGCCGTTGACGGCGAGCTGGATCGCGCCGCTTTCGAGAATCACGCCCGGCGCCGGGAAAATTTCCGAGACGACGGCGGCGTTCTCGAAATCCTTGCCGAGGTCCCAGGGGCGGCCTTTTTCGCGCGCCGCCAGTTGCAGGTCCCGCCGCGTCATGTCGAGGCCGCAGGCGTAGCCGTAGACGAGGCGGTCCGCTTCGCCTGCCGCGACGCGGAACCCGGCCGCGCCGACGACCACGACGAGCTCCATCTCGTGATGAAAGCTTTTGGTCCCGGGCGGGTAGGGGACGGTCGCGCCGGAGGGCGCGAGCGCTTGCGGCGATTTGATGAAATAGAACGGCCGGTCGCCGCCGCTTTTCTCGACCGCCTGGTGGCCCATCTCGGCGGCGTGGGCGGCGTAATTGCGGCCGACGCAAAAGATGCGGTTTACGGCGGCGCGCTCGGGGCGCCCCCTGACGGGAAGCGAGACCGGCGCCGGCGGCGCCCACAGATACGATTGCGACATGAAAGGCGTTCCCCGGGATCGGCGGCTCGAACCTGCATACACCGCGCCGGCGGCCGAAGCGAAGCCCCGCCCAAACGCCCGATTGCGGCGAGGCCGACCGCTTCGCCACAAACCAGTCCGAATTCGCCTTCAAGCTGTCGTCAGAGCTCGGCGGCTCGGGGGCGTCGCGATCGCGCGCGGCGGGTGGGAAGGCGGCGTCGGCTTATCGGTCGGCCGCGTCTTCGCCTTTGCCTTCGATCGCCCAATCGGGAGCGCGGGCTGGATGGTGGGAACCTGTTCGGCGGCGGGGTCGCTGCGTCGCCTGACGGTGGCGGTCCTGATGGGCGTCGGCGCGCTGGCGCTCGCGGCCTGCAACGCGAAAAACGCCTACGTTCCGCCGCCGCCTCCGAAAGTGGCGGTCGCGCAGCCGGTCGAGCGGCCGACGACCCTGTATTTCGAGCTGACCGGCAACACCACGGCCTATAATTCGGTCGACCTGGTGGCGCGCGTGCAGGGCTATCTCGATTCGATCCACTATCAGGACGGCGCGACGGTCAAGAAGGGCGACCTCCTGTTCGGCATCGAGCAGGACCAGTACCAGGCGCAGCTCGACCAGGCGAACGCCTCGCTCGCCACCGCCCAGGCGCAGCAGACCTACAACCAGGCCGAATACAACCGTCAGGCGACGCTCGGCCGCCAGGACTTCGCTACCCAGGCCACCATCCAGCAGTGGAAGTCCAACGTCGAGCAGTCGGGCGCGGCGATCCTCAACGCCAAGGCCTCGATCGAGCTCGCCAACATCAACCTCGCCTATACGCAGGTGCGGGCGCCGTTCGACGGCGTCGTCTCCCACCACCTGGTCGACATCGGCGCGCTGGTCGGTTTCGGCGGGCCGACCAAGCTCGCGACCATCGTGCAGACCGACCCGATGTACGTCTATTTCAACCTGAGCGAGCCGCAGGTGCTGGCGATCAAGGCGAGCAACGCCAGGGCCGGGATTCCGTTCCGCACCACCGATCTGTCCAGCATCCCGGTCGAGATCGGCCTTCAGGGCGAGGACGGCTACCCGCACACGGGCCACATGGACTACGCCTCGCCGCAGGTCGACCAGTCCACCGGCACGCTGCTGGTGCGCGCGGTGTTCGAAAACAAGGACCAGTCGCTCCTGCCCGGCCTGTTCGTCCGCGTCCGCACGCCGATCCGCAAGCTCGACAAGGCGCTTCTGACGGCCAACGAGGCGATCGGCGCGAGCCAGGAAGGGTCCTACGTGCTGGTCGTCGGCAAGGACAACGTGGTCGAGCGCAAGGCCGTGACGCCGGGCGAGCGCGACGGGCAGCTCAGGATCGTCAATTCCGGCCTCGACCCCGGCGACTGGGTGGTGACCGAAGGGCTCCAGCGCGCCTTCCCCGGCGCCAAGGTCGATCCGCAGCGGACGACGCTGGCCTCCGCCGCGCCCGCCGCGCCAGGGCCCGTCGACGCCGATCCGGCGGCGGCGAAATGAGCGCCGAGGAGCCCGGTCCCGCGGGCGCCGCGCCGGCCGGCGCGATGGGCAGGGCCGGGGCGATCTCGCGCTTCTTCATCGAGCGGCCGGTGCTCTCCAACGTGATCGCGCTGGTCGTCGTGCTGGTCGGCCTCGTCGCGCTCTACCAGCTGCCCAGCGCGCAATATCCCAACGTCGTCCCGCCGACGGTGCAGGTGACGACGCGCTATCCCGGCGCGAGCGCCCGCACCCTCGTCGACTCCGTCGCCCTGCCGATCGAGCAGAACGTCAACGGCGTCGAGAACATGATCTACATGCAGTCGACCAGCGCCGACGACGGCACCTATACGCTGGCGGTCACCTTCGCCATCGGCACCAACCCGGACCTCGCGCAGGTGCTGGTCCAGAACCGGGTGGCGGTCGCGCTCTCCTCGTTGCCCCAGGAAGTGCAGATCCAGGGCGTGACCACCAAGAAGCAGTCGACCTCGATCCTCGAGTTCGTGGCGCTGGTGTCGCCGAGCAGCAAGTTCGACAGTTTATTTCTGTCAAACTACGCCGTCATCAACGTGCAGGACGAGCTTCGCCGCCTCGACGGCGTCGGCGACGTGACGGTGCTCGGCGCCGGGCAGTATGCGATGCGCGTGTGGCTGAACCCGGACCTGCTGCAGGCGCGCGGGCTGACGCCGCAGGACGTGATCAGCGTCATCCAGCAGCAGAGCCAGGAAGTGACCGCGGGGCAGGTCGGCGCGCCGCCGGCGCCGAAAGGCCAGGATTTCCAGTACACGCTCAACCTCAAGGGGCGCCTCGACACGCCCGGCGAGTTCGAGAACATCATCGTCAAGGTCGACCCGGCCAACGGCGGCCAGATCACCCGGGTCCGGGACGTCGGCCGCGTCGAGCTCGGCGCCCAGACCTACAGCCAGTCGTTCAACCTCGACGGCAAGCCAGCCGCCGGAATCGCCATTTCGCTCTTGCCCGAGGCCAACGCCATCGAGGTCGCCAACTTGGTCAAGGCGAAGATGGACGAACTGGCGAAGAGCTTCCCGCAGGGGCTCGAGTACGTCATCCCCTACGACACGACCAAATTCGTGCGGGCGGCGATCGGCGAGGTCTATCGCACCCTGTTCGAGGCGGCGGTGCTGGTGCTGATCGTCATTCTGGTGTTCCTGCAGGACTGGCGGGCGATGCTGGTGCCGGCGACCACCGTGCCGGTGACGCTGATCGGCGCCTTCGCCGCGATGGCTGCGCTCGGGTTCTCGATCAACCTGCCGACCCTGTTCGCGCTCGTGCTCGCCATCGGCATCGTGGTCGACGACGCGATCGTGATCGTCGAGGGCGTGGCGCGCTACATCGAGCGTGGGTTTCCCGGCCGGGAGGCTGCGGGGCGGGCGATGGACGATCTCACCGGGCCGGTGCTCGGCATCACGCTGGTGCTGATGTCGGTGTTCATTCCGGCGGCCTTCCTGCCCGGCTTTACCGGCCAGCTCTACCGGCAGTTCGCCCTCGTCATCGCCGCGACCGCCTTCATCAGCGCGGTCAACGCGCTGACCCTGAAGCCGACGCAGTCGGCGCTGTGGCTGCGGCCGCCGAAGCCCGAAGGACAGCGCAACGTCTTCTCGCGCGGCTTCAACGCGGTCTACGGGCGCCTGGAGAACGGCTATGCGCGGCTGATGGGCGCGATGACCCGGCGAGCCGGACTGATGGTCGTTGTCGCGCTGATGCTGGTCGGCCTCGCCATCTGGGGCCTCACCCGCATTCCGACCGCGTTCCTGCCGGTCGAGGACCAGGGCTACGTGATCGTTCCGGCGCAACTGCCCGACGGAGCCTCGAAGGAGCGCACCGACGCGGTGATGCAAACGATCGCCAAGCTCGCCGGCGCCGTCCCCGGGGTCGAGCGCGTCGTCACCGTCAGCGGCATCTCCATTCTCGACAACCGGGCGAGCCTCGCCAACGCCGGCGTCGCCTTCGTCGTGCTCAAGGACTGGGACCAGCGCCTGAAGGAAAAGGGGCAGGACGCGCGCACGATCATCAACCGCCTGAACGGCGCGCTTCAGGGCGTTCCGGAGGCCTTCACCTTCGCCCTGCCGCCGCCGCCGATCCAGGGGATCGGCAACGTCGGCGGCTTCTCGATGCAGGTCGAGCTCAAGAACGGCAATTTCGACTACGTCATGCTCCAGACGCTGACCAATGCGCTGGTCGGCAACGCCAACGGGCAGTCGTCGCTGTCGCGGGTCGCGACCACCTTCCGCGCCGGCGCGCCGCAGTTCTACGTCTCCGTCGACCGCATCAAGGCGGAGCGGATCGGCGTGACGGTCGGGCAGGTGTTCGCGGCGCTATCGGGATACGTCGGCGCCGGCTACGTGTCGCAGTTCAACAAGTTCGGCCACGTCTTCCAGATCTACACCCAGTCCGAGCCGCGCTACCGCGCCACCGCCGACGACATCCGCAACCTCAAGGTCAAGGCGGGCGACGGAACCATGACGCCGATCGGCACCGTCGTCGACGTCAAGGAGGTGACGGGACCGTCGCTGATCAGCCTCTACAACCTCTATCCGTCGTCGACGGTGGTCGGCAGCGCCGCGCCGGGATTCAGCTCCGGCCAGTCGCTCGACATCATGGACCAGATCGCGGCCAACACCCTGCCCAACGGAACCGGCTACCAGTGGACCGCGATGTCCTACCAGGAGAAGCAGGTCGGCAGTCAGATCTACTACGTGTTCGGCTTCGCCATGCTGATGGTCTATCTCGTGCTCGCCGCCCAGTACGAGAGCTGGATCCTGCCGCTCTCGGTGATCCTCGGCGTGCCGCTGGCGCTGCTCGGCACGGTCGCCGCCCTCACGTGGCTCGGCGCCTCCGACGTGTTCTACAGCCAGGTCGGCATCGCCGCGACCAACCTTTATACCCAGATCGGCCTCATTCTCCTGATCGCGCTCGGCAGCAAGAACGCCATTTTGATCGTCGAATACGCCCGCCAGCGCCGCGATGAGGGCATGGATATCGCCAAGGCGGCGGTGGAGGGGGCGCGGCTGCGGTTCCGGCCGATCATCATGACCTCGTTCGCCTTCATCCTCGGCGTCCTGCCGCTGGTGCTGGCGACCGGGGCGGGGGCCTCGGCGCGCATCTCGATCGGCATCGCGGTGTTTTACGGGATGATCGCCTCGACCTGCCTCGTCGTCGTGTTCGTGCCGTCGTTCTATGTCGTGATGCAACGCCTCGACGAGCGTTTCGCGCGCAGGACGGCGGCCTCGCCCGCGCCTCGGCCGGCGCAGCAGGGCGCCGAGTGAGCGGCGCGGCGCCGCGGGCGAAAGACCGGACGGGAAGCGCGGCGTAGCCGGTGGCGACGGGGCGTCGAGCAAGGGCTCGCGTCGCCGAAATGGCCGCCGGCGATCATCTCGTCCTGCGACGCACGGGAGGCGAGACCGGCCTCCGTCATGCCGAAGGCGGCGAGCGCCTCGCCGTCGCGGGTCTCGAGGGATGGCGTCAGTCTCGATGGCGATCAAGAGCGCCGCTCGCGGCGGTCGGTCCTCGCTCTCTGACTTTCGTCCAGTTTCGGGTAGACTCCCGTCCTCGCTCCGGGAAAGTGGAGCGATTTCGGAGATCGGAAATGAAGACAATCGGCTTCCTGTCCTTCGGCCACTGGACGCCGTCGCCGCAGTCGGCGACGCGCTCGGCGGCGGACGCGCTGCTGCAATCGATCGATCTCGCGGTCGCGGCGGAGGAACTCGGCGCGGACGGGGCCTATTTTCGCGTCCACCATTTCGCTCGCCAGCTCGCTTCGCCCTTTCCGCTCATGGCGGCGGTCGGGGCGAAGACCAGGCGGATCGAGATCGGCACGGCGGTCATCGACATGCGTTACGAGAACCCGCTCTACATGGTCGAGGACGCCGGCGCCGCCGATCTCATCGCCGGCGGCCGGCTACAGCTGGGGATCAGCCGCGGCTCGCCCGAGCAGGTGATCGACGGCTGGCGCCACTTCGGCTACCGCCCGGCGGAGGGCCAGGACGACGCCGAGATGGGGCGGCGCCATGCCGAGGTCTTTCTCGGGCTTCTCGACGGCGAAGGCTTCGCCGAGCCCAATCCGCGGCCGATGTTTCCCAATCCGCCCGGCCTCCTGCGGCTCGAGCCTTATTCCGCGGGTTTGCGCGAACGCATCTGGTGGGGCGCGGCCTCCAACGCGACGGCGGTCTGGGCGGCGACGCTCGGCATGAACCTGCAAAGCTCGACCCTGAAGAACGACGAGACCGGCGAGCCCTTCCATGTCCAGCAGGCCGCGCAGATTCGCGCCTTCCGCGCGGCGTGGAAGGCGGCGGGTCATGCGCGCGAACCGCGGGTGTCGGTCAGTCGCAGCCTGTTCGCGCTGATCGACGACCGCGACCGCGCCTATTTCGGCCGCGGCCGAGCGGAGCAGGACCAGATCGGATACATCGACGAGAAGACGCGCGCCATCTTCGGCCGCAGCTACGCGGCCGAGCCGGACATCCTCGTCGAGGAGCTGAGGAAGGACGAAGCGATCGCCGAGGCCGACACGCTGCTGCTCACCGTGCCGAACCAGCTCGGCGTCGCCTACAACGCGCACGTGATCGAGGCGATTTTGACCCATGTCGCGCCGGCGCTCGGGTGGAGGTAGGCCAACGTCGGCGAGCCGGAGCCGGGGCGGATTGCCGGGCCTCGTTGCCGGCGCGGTCGCTGACGGCGAGGCCGGAGGGCGAGACCTGCGAAGCGTTCCGGCAGAACGTCTCGGGCGCGTCGTTTTTGTCCCGCGAAGACGACCGGGACGGCGCCTGGGAACGGCAAGCAATCCCATGCCGCAGGACAGAGATTCGGCGGCGTGGATTGCATCGCCGCTTTGCCCGTCCGAATGACCTGGGGCGCGCGCGCCACGACGTGTCGACCCCGTCGCGCACGCGCGCCATACCGAGCCCGCAGCTCGGCGAGTCCACGCCTACTGGCGCGCCGACTGCTGCGCCGACGCCAGTCCGAGCGTCTTCTCGAGCTGGCCCAACTCGACGTCGTTGTCGCAAGTGTTCAAGAGCGCGGGAAAGTCGTCCCGGGTGGCCTGGGACAGCACCCAACCGAGCGGCGGCTGAACCGGCTTCGCATCGCCGGTTCCGCGCTCGCACATTTCCATGTGCGCGAAATACGGATTCTCGGGTTTCGCCTCGACCGGTTTCGTCTCGTTGACGTTCACGTCCTTCGACACGTCGAGGGTGGCCGCGACCCGCGTCTGCGGCGAGAGGGTCACGTCCTGCGCCCTTTCCGCCGCCGTCTTCGTCGCATCGGCGAACTCTGCGCAAACCTCCGCCGCGAGTTCCGCCGCAGCGCGATTGCCATGGGCCTCGCGCACCTTCTCCAGCCCCTGGAACGGGGCGACGAACTCGTTGAGCAAAGCGTTCCAAACCTCTCCCGGGTCGACGGAAAAGTAATTCGGTCCCGCGGCGTCGCCTTTTTGCCGCCGGGCGGCGGCCGCCGGCGGCGGTTCGCGCTCCGCCACGCTGACGAGGCATTTGCGACCGTCCTTGACTTCGTTGATGCGCACCAGCGTGTGGCTGGCCTCGAGGCCCGGATCGCTGCTGATCATGAGGATGGCGAGCTTGACGTCATGCTTCCTTTTCTCCAGTTCCTCCCTCGCGGCGCGAGCGATCTCGAGCGCGGACAGCGCGCCGTAGTTCTCGAAATATCCGCCGTCGATCACCGAGCCCTTCCCGTGACCGAGATCGCCCGCCGGCGAGACATAGGTGAAGCGCGCGCTGTTGTGCGCCGCAGTGCTGATCCGTACGTCGGCGCCGAGTTCGTTCAGCGCATCCAGGCTGTCGATGAAGACGTTGCGTTCGATCAGCACGTGACCGGTGATGATGCGGTTGCCGGATTCCTCGTGCGTGGCGTTGAGCAGGAGGATCGGGCGCCAACTCCGCTCGGGCTCATTGGCGGCCGGACGCAGCGCGTAGGGCGAGAAACTCAGGAAGGGTCGCGCCAGCATGCCTCCGCTCGCCTGTTCGAAGCTCGCTTCCAGCGCCGCGCCGCGATCGCCCTGTCCGAGATCCGGCAGGAAGCTCGACAGCGCGTCGACGAAGACCAGGCTCGCGAGCGGGGGGGCCAGGAAATCCGCCTTCAGATAATCCGTGGCGGGCGGGCACGCCGGGTCGCCGGCAATCGGGGCCGAGCAGTGGTTCTCTTCGCGCTTCGTCAGGGCGGCGGAGAACGCCGCGGCGCCGACGCTGCCGCCGGAGACGCCGCTGATCGCGAACAGATAGGGGCGGATGCCGCCCTGAGCCGCGAATTTGGCGTCGAGTTGCTCGAGAACCGTCGCCGTCCAGTAAGCGGCGCGAATGCCGCCCCCGGCGGTCGCCACCACGAGCATCGGCACCGGCCCTACGCCGTGCGCTTTGTCATAGGCGGACTGCGCCTTCGCATACCAGGCCTCCGCCGCGTCGGCGACCTTCGGTCTATCGTTGGGCAAGGCTACCGGCGTGCAGTCGCCCTCGCAGGCGCGAACCCGATGAAACGGGCGCAGCCACGCATTGGCGAGGCCGAGGATGACGACGAAGGCCAGGACATAGGCGCCCAGGACGCGACGGCTCGCGTTCTGGCCGAAAACCTCGCGCTGGACGGCCCGGTCGATCGCGAACTCGACGAAATTCACCAGCGACAGGATCGCGCCGAACGCGAAATAGGCGACGACCAGGGAGCCGAGACGATGGCCGACCCCGGTCGGGCTGATCCACACGAAGATGGCGAACAGCACGGCGAGGCCGAACAGGCCGAGGGTGAAGGCGGCGATCTCGCTGCGTTGTCGCCGATCGTCGGCCTCGCGCGCCGCGGCCGTCGCCTGCCCGCCGAGCGGCGGCCGACGGCTTCGCAGCCAGCTGATCAACGCCAGGAAGGCGATCGCGGACATGCTGATGACGATGGTGGCGGGCACGAACCCCTGGGGGAAATGGTCCCGCAATAGCGACAGGATCGCGAGAGCGCCGAGAAGCGCGACTTCCCCGACGATCGAAACTCGGGCGACCCAGGAGGCGAACTTCACCTTGTCGGGCGCCGCCGAGCTCCGGCTGCGGGGGGAGCGCTTCACGTCCTCCGCCCAGACGAACGCGGTGGCCAGCAGGATCGCGAGCGGGGCCGACAAGGACAGCCAGCGAAGGGCGGGTTCGCCCCACGCAGCGTCCGGAACGTTCCACGCCGCCAGGGTGAGATTGATCGCGGCGAAGAGATGGGCGAACACGCCGAGCAGCCGCGGCGGCCAGTAGAGCCACCGTTCGCCGCCGCTGACGACCCGGCGCGTCGGACTTCCCGGCGTCGCCTGAGCCGGCGGCACGCCGAGGGCGCCGGACTCGAGCGCCGCCGCAATTCCCAGCCGCGCCGTATGCCAGGTGTTGGCCGCCCAGTACATCAGCGCGAAGAACAGAAACACAAGAGGCCACCCATAGCGCTCGCCCATCAAGCTCACGCCGAGTTCCCGGCCTTGGTCGTTGAAGAACAGGAGGTAGCCGGCCGCGCCCAGAAGAGCGATCGGACGCCACATCACCCCGAGCGCCTGCAGGAAGTCGCGCGCCTGCGACAGGGCCTGAGCGCGATCGCGCACGCGGCGACCGCGCCGGCCCAGGCGAGGAACCCGAGGAGGGGAGCAAACCCGCTCGCCGGATCGAATCGATTGACGACCCAGGCGACGAGGCCGAGCAAAGCGACCACGCCGACCGCCCGCCAGGCCCTGGACTCGAACAGGATCAAGAGTTTCGACATGATATTCCCCTTTCATTTTTTGTTATGGAGAGATCCATTTCCTTGGTGACAATCAATTGGATGCTCTGCTCCGCAGTTTGCTATTTCTGACGGACGGCTCCCAATCGGATGAAAGAGAGCGGATACGGATTTCGACGGAGACTGTGAGCCAAATCAAACCGGCGGCCGTCCATTGCTGGCGTCGGACTGCTGTCGGCGTGACGAAGCCTCCACGGTTGAGAGGTTCCGGCGATGACGCCTAGGGTCCGCGGCGATAGAGCCCGGTGAAGGTCACGCCGGCGCCGCCGCACCCGCCATTGTCCTCCACCATGAGCCACGCGCCGACGCGCTGCATCCGCACGCGGCAATTGTCGCCGTAGTCGCCCTCGTCGACGAAGGCGAGGGCGGCGCCGGGGGCGACGCGCGCGTGAAACTCGCCGTTCTGGTAGTCGCCGGCCGGGGTCGGCAAGGTCATTCCGCCCGCGACGCTCAACTTGCCGCCGCGGTCCGCGATCTCGACATGGCCGCCCGGATGCCGCCAGTCGCCGGTCCAGTCCGCGACGCTCGGCGCAGGCGCCGGCGCGACCGGCGCGAGCGCCGCGCTCGGCAGCCAGCCCACGGTCCAGGTCTGCCTCGCGTCCAGCGGCGACTGGTAGGCCACGCAGGTGAAATCGCCGCTCGTCTTGCCCGCGAGCGCCAGATCGCCCGCGACCAGAAAGGACTCCTTCCGGCACCCGTCGCTGTGCGACGGGCAGGTCGCGGCTTTGAAATCGTCGTCATACGGACTCTTGACGAAATGCACGCGCGGACCGCCCCTGACCTCGAAAGCGGCCAGGGGCCGGGCGTCGTTCCACTCGACTCCGGTGCAATTGCGGGGATCCTGCGCGTCGTAGGCCGAGGCCGACCCCGCGAGGGCCACCGCAATCGCCAGACATCCGAAGATTTCAATGCGCATCCCCGTCCCTTCCGTTCGTCGCCGAGCGGCTCGTGCGCCGTCAGGCCTGCGGCACGGTCGGCAACGCGCCCGCTTGCGACCATTTCTCGAATTTCCCGAGGACGCCCCAGGCGGTCATCGCCAGGAACAGCGGCAGCGCGGCCTGACTGAGGCCCGGAACGGAGGTTGCGACCGTTCCGAGCAGTCCGGCCAGTCCGCCCGCATTGGACGAGAACGGAACGGCGGCGAGCAGGCTCGTGGCGAGGGAACCGCCAATCCCGATCGCCGTCTTCCTGCCGTTGAGCAGATTGCCGAGGGTCTCGCCGAGCGCGCCGTTCACCGGACCCAGTGGCTGCCCGCCCGACCCGACCAGGGCGTTGAGGATGTCAATGGCCTGCTTGAACTGATCGGCCGAATGGTTCGCCGAGACGACGGCCGTGGCTCCCGTCGGCGGTTGAATCCGCCGTACGATATCCAGAATCCTCTGGAACGCGCCGACCGGATCGTTCGGATTCGCCGCCGCCGGCCCGGGGATGGCGATTGGGGTCGCGGGCAGGGGCGTCCGCTCCAGCGCCTCGATCCGCTGGACGATCTGGGACAGGATGTCGCCGGTCGTCGCCGGCAGCATGGGCTTTTGCGGCGCCGGCAGCATCGGCTTCGCCGCAGCGGACCGGCGCACAGTCTCCTCGGCGATGGCGGCGACGGTGGCGGCGTCCGGAAGCCCGGTGTCGTTCAAGCCGTCTTGCTCCTGGAACGCCGAGATCGCAGCCTTCGTCCTCGGCCCGAGAATTCCGTCCTCGACCAGGCTTGGGACGATGCCGAGCACGTTGAGCGCGTGCTGAACGTGAAGCACGTCTTCCGCCAGACTCACGTCCGGCTCGGGCGAAACGCTCGGCGCCGAGGGCGCCGCGCCGAACACGATCGACGGGTCCAGCCCGATGAGCTCTTTGAGGATCACGGCGACGCCGAGTTGCGGATCGACGACGCCGGGATCGAAAACGCCGTCCGAGACGAACTTGCCGGCCCTCGCCTCGGGCGGTCCGTAGACGGTCGAGCCGCTCCACAGGTAGGGCGATTGCACGCCCCTGGAATGATAGCCGAAGCCGTTGAACGCTTCGAGTCGGAACAGCGTCCGGGCGAGGCTCCAATCCGTCGCTCCGACAAATCCCTGAATCCTCAACGCGTCGACCGCGCCGTCAATGAAGGCGTTCGGACCGGTGAACGGGCCTCGGCCTTTGGGGACGATCGTCGTCACCCGGTTCAGAGGCTGGCCGTTGCCGAGGTAGGTGTTGAGATCGAAGCCGGATTCGCGGTCGTGGCAAAGGCCGATGAAGGGCCACGGCACGTCGGTGATCGCTTCAATCTGCTGGTAGACGGTCTTGTTGCGCAGCAGTCGCGAGGCCGCTTTGCTTGCCTCGCCCACGCTACCCGGCCGAATCTGCATGGCCTGCCAGTTCACCTCGTAGTCAGACCTGTATTTCTGAAAGAGAGTCTCCAGATTTGCCATAGCCCGCCTCATATGTTTGTGGTTAAATGCAGGATATTCCTCTACTGAAACATGATCTTACGCTAAATTTTTGGTCAACGCTACGCCCATCCTCGCCCTCATCCCCGAGGACGAAGATCAACGGGATCCTCTTGCTGACGCGCTGCTTTTCTCAAGGATCCCGCGCCTCGATGTTGTCTAACTGACTCTAAGTGAGAAAGATGTGATGGCTGTCACACTTGCGAAAACTCTGTAAGGCGAATCGGCATCAGTTGATGCGAATTGCGTTGTCTTCACGCGCAGGAAAGTCGGAAGTCTCCGGCGGTCGAACAGGCGTTTCCAAAGCAAACGGTCGTCATCCGATTCCTGGGAGATTCCGCCGTCACAAGATCTGGCGTGAGCCGGACGGTGACGGATCGCATACAAATGTCCGGACTGAGGCCGCGCTTGCGTGGAGATTACGAAGACGATCAGTCCTATGAACTGCCCTTCGTCGTGCGACATCGATCCGTCGTGAGAGGGCGCTGGTCTCGCGCCCTGTGCGGCGACGCCTGCCGCGACGTATGCCGCATAGGCCGCCGTCGCGGCGGCGCGGAAACCGACCGCGGCGGTTACGCAGGCCGGCCTTCCGCGGCCGCCGGCCCCGTCAGCTGCGCGCGCGCCGCACGATCAGCGGCGCGACCAGCGCCGTCCAGCCGGTCTGGTGCGAGGCGCCGAGGCCCTCGCCGGTGTCGCCGTTGAAATACTCGTAGAACAGCGGGCGCCGGGTCCATTCGGAACCAGGCCTGAACAGCGGCCTCGGGCCGTCCGCCGGCCGCCGACCGTCGGGGCCCGGGAGAAAGAGGCTGACGAGCCGGCGCTCGATCTCGTC
The DNA here is from genome assembly GCF_003315135.1 of Roseiarcus fermentans. Lineage (GTDB taxonomy): Bacteria > Pseudomonadota > Alphaproteobacteria > Rhizobiales > Beijerinckiaceae > Roseiarcus > Roseiarcus fermentans. The sequence goes on along the minus strand of NZ_QNRK01000002.1, from coordinate 2,918 downwards.
CGCCGCCTCGCGGAGGTTGACGCGCTTTCCCGAGCCGGTGGGAAGTTCGACCGTGAATTCGTCGCCGAGGCCGCGATAAAGGCCGCGCAGCGATTCGACCGCGAGCAGGTTGAGCGGGAACCACACCGGCCCGCGCCAGTTCGAGTTGCCGCCGAACAGCGGCGTGGTCGATTCCGCAGGCTCGTAGTCGAGGGTCTGATCGACGCCGCCGACGCTGATGACCAGCGGATGGTCGCGATGCCAGCGCGACAGCGAACGCAGCCCGAACGGCGAGAGAAACTCGGTCTCGTCCAGCATGCGCGACAGGATGCGCTCGAGCCGCCGCCTGTCGACGAGGCAGAGGAGTTCACTCTGTCCGCCGCGGGCGAAATAGCGCACGAAACAGGCCTGAGCCGGCATGTTGTCGATGAACCAACGGGCGCGGGCGCGGAAATTCGGCAATTGCTGCCAGAGAGAAGACGGAATATGGCAGGAGGCGAACACCGGCAGCAGCCCGACCGCCGAGCGCGCCCTGACGACCACGGTCGAACCATCGGGCCTGCGCAGCCGGTCGTAGAAGAATCCGTCGGTTTCGTCCCACAATTCATTCATCGCCCCGGCGATCGCGGCGAAATGCTCGAAGAACTTGAGCGCGATGTCCTCGTAGGCGCGATCGTGGTTGGCGAGCCGCAGCGCCATCTCGAGCATGTTGAGGCAGTATTTCGCCATCCACGCCGTGCTGTCGGACTGCTCCAGCAGGCCTCCCCGCGGCAGCTCCGCCGAGCGGTCGAACGGCCCGATGTTGTCGAGCCCGAGGAAGCCGCCCTCGAACACGTTGTCGCCGAGCGCGTCCTTGCGGTTCACCCACCAGGTGAAGTTGATCAGGAGCTTCTGGAAGATCCGTGCGAGGAAGTCGAAATCCTGGCCGCCGTCGATGCCGAACACCGTCAGCGCCGCCCAGGCGTGAACCGGCGGATTGACGTCGGAAAAGTCCCATTCGTACGCTGGAACCTGGCCGCGCGTGTCGGTGTACCATTCACGGAACAGCAGCAGAAGCTGATGCTTGGCCGCCGCGGGATCGAGGCGGGCGAGCACGACGGAGTGGAAGGCGAGGTCCCATGCGGCGAACCAGGGGTACTCCCACTTGTCCGGCATGGCGATGATGTCGTGGGCGTTGAGGTGGCGCCATTTCGAATCGCGCCCGGCGAGGCGCTGGCGCGGGGGGACGGGCTCGGTCGGGTCGCCATCGAGCCAGCGCGCGACGCTGAAGTGATAGAACTGCTGGCTCCAGATCATGCCGGCGTAGGCCTGGCGCATGAGCGCGCCCTCTTCGTCGGTCGCGCTCGCCGGCCGCAGGGCGGCGTAGAACGCGTCGGCTTCGCCGAGCCTCGTTGCGAGCGTGGCGGCGAAGGCGTCGCCGAGATCGGCCTCGTTCCCGGCGTCGTCGCGCTGGAGGCGCAAACGCAACACGACCTCGTCGCCGGGCGCGATCGTCAGGCGATAGCGCGCCGCCATTTTTGTCCCGCGCCGGTCCGGATTCACCGTGGGGGCGCCCGAGACGATGTGGTCGTTGATCCCGTCCTTGGGAAAGGGCGTGGTCGCCTGGCCGCCGAACAGCAGCGGGACGTTGGTCTCGTTCTCGCAAAACAGCAGCTCCGGCGGCCGCCCGGCCGGATCGGGACCGGCGGCGAGGCGCCAGCTGCGGCTCGTCTCGTCCGTCGCCGTCGCCAGCGCCTCGTCGGGGCGGGGCGAAGCTTGCGCCGCGATGGCCGGGCGGGCCGCCCCTACCTCCCATGTCCAGCGGTTCCGCCACCAGAGCGTCGGCAGGACGTCGATCGTCGCCGCCTCCCGGCCTTCGTTGCGGATGCGGATACGGATGCACAGGTCGTAGGGCGCGGCCTTGGCGTAGTCGACCGCGATCCGCCAATAGCGGTCGCCGTCGAACACGCCGGTGTCGGCGAGTTCGAACTCGGGATTGTCGCGGCTGCGGCGGGCGCTCTCCGCGCGCAATCGGGCGTAGGGGAATTCGGCCTGCGGGTAGTGGTAGATCCAGCTCAGCCACGAAGCGGTCGGCGTCGCGTCGGCGTACCACCAGTATTCCTTCACGTCCTCGCCGTGGTTGCCCTCCGGGCCGGAGAGGCCGAACAGGCGCTCCTTGAGGAAGGGGTCGCGGCCGTTCCACAGGCTCAGCGCGAAGCACAGGGCCTGGCTGCGGTCGCAGACGCCGGCGAGCCCGTCCTCGCTCCAGCGGTAGGCGCGCGACCGCCCGTGCTCGTAGGGGAAGTAGCGCCAGGCGTCGCCGTCGGCGCTGTAGTCCTCGCGCACGGTGCCCCAGGCGCGTTCGCTGACGTAGGGGCCCAGCGCCTTCCATTCGCCCGCACGATCGACGGCGCTCTCGGCGAGGCGGGCGTGCTCGGCGGTGGGCGGGACTGGGGCGCTGGCGGGCGGGACAGGCGCGGCGGTGGGCGGGACAGGCGCGGCGGCGGCTCGGTCTGGCAAGGGCTCCTCCGCCCGATCGCCCCACGATGACGGGGGAGAGAGTCGGGCGGGGCCGAGGTTAGACCAATTCGCGCCCAGAGATTAACCCCCGAATTGACGGAGCGACGCCGGGCGCGATCCAGCGGAATGCGTCCGGCGAACGCGAACCGGCCAGCGTCTGCTTCCCGAACCCGAAGGGAAGCCGGCCGGCGATCGCGGGTTGAAACGAAGCCGCAGCTTCTGCGCAGGGACGATCCGCGCGGCGCCGATTCGGCGGGGACGCAGGGGAATCGCACTTGGAATTCGGCGGCCCTTGTGAGCCGGATTTTGCGTTTTGAGTGAGATGGATTCTACCGGGTGGCGGATGATACGCGGCTCGGGAGAATGTGTTGGATCGCTTTATCGAATGCTGGGACGGTCTGGACGACCCGCGCACGGGCAATGCGGCGCTGCACGACTTT
>NZ_QNRK01000001.1:7457-394866 GCF_003315135.1 Roseiarcus fermentans | reverse complement strand
TTCACCGGCGCCGGCTTCACCGCCAACGCCGGAACCTTCAACCTGTCTTACACCAACGCGCTGACGTTCGGCGCCTTCGCCAACAGCGGGACCTTCGGCCTCGGCGGGACCGAATCGCTGACGGAGACCGCTGACTTCACCAACAGCGGAGCGCTGTATCTCGACACGGCCTATGGCGACGGCGGCGGCAACCTGACGATCGACGGGACGCTCGCCAACACCGGAACGGTGCAGGTCGGCAGCGGCTACAACAACCTGAGCGCGGCGACCACGCTGACGCTGGGCGGGCTCACCAGCGCCAGCGGCGCGGGCTTCGCGGTCTACGGCTCGGCGAGCCATGCGGCGACGGTGACGGTCGACGGCGCGGTCGGCAACGCCGGCACGTTGACCCTGGGCGCCTATTCCGTCTTCACCGTCGGCGCCGGCGGCGTCTTTACGCAAACAGGCGGGACAACCACAGTCGGCGTCAACGCCGCGTTCACGGCCGCGACGATCGACGTCGACGGCGGGACCTTCGTCGTCAACGCGACGACCTTCTCCAACACCGGCAAGCTGACGGCCGCGAGCGGTGGCGTCATCACGCTCACCGGGGGGCTCGCCAACCTCGCGGGCGGAACGCTGACCGGAGGAAGCTACGAAGCCGACGCCGGCTCGACCTTGCAGCTTCCCAACAACGCGCCGATCGTCACCGACGACGCGGTCGTCATCCTGAGCGGCGCCGGGTCTGCGATCGAGGATTACAACACGGCGACGAGTTCCTTCAGCGCGATCGATCAGACCCTTTTGACGATCGGCGCGGGCGGGCAATTCCAGTTGCTCGCCGGGCGCAACTGGACGACGGCGGCGGCGCCGATCAAGAATCAGGGGCTGATTCAACTCGGCGGGGGCAAGATCACATCGAGCGGAGCCGGCGCGTCGCTGACGGACGCGACGGGATCGAGGCTCCTCGGCTTCGGAACGGTGACCGCGACGAGCTTCTCCAACGCGGGCACGATCGAGGCCTCCGGCGGCACGCTGACATTGACCAACGCCGTGACGGGATCGGGCGCATTGCAGATCGACGCCGGCGCCAATCTGGTTCTGGCCAGCAAGACCGCGACGACGACCAACGCCGCCAATTTCCACGGCGCGGGGGCGACCCTGACCCTCGCCAATCCCACCGGTCTCTCGGGTACGATCGGCGGCTTCGGGCTGGCCGATGCGATCGCGCTCGCCGGCGTGACGGCGAACGGAGCGACGGTCAACGCCTCGAACCAGTTGCTCGTCACCGAGAACGGCGTGACCGTCGACACGCTCAAGCTGGCGGCGAGCTACTCCGGCTTCACGTTCCTGACACAGTCGTACGCCGGCGGCACGGACGTGATCGCGCTGCCCGTCCCGGCGACCGTCGCCGATTATCTCGCCCAAACTGCGCTCTACGACAAGATCGCGGGCGGGTTCGCCGTTTCCGACACGGCGGCGAACATTGCGGCGGGTCTCAACGTCCTCAACGATACGCACATCAACGCCATCACGATCTCGAACAACAGCGCGGTCCAGGTCTCGGTCGCTCAACTCTCGAGCGACGCGACGGCGATCGGAAAGCTCGCGAACCAGAACGGAACGCCGTATCAGCTCACGATTTCCGACACGGCGGCCAACGTCTCGAATGGCCTCGACGCGCTGACCTCCGCGCACATCAGCGCGATCAAGATCTCGAACAACGCCGCGGTCCAGGTCTCCATCGCTCAATTGTCCAGCGATGCGACAGCGATCGGCAAGCTCGCGAACCTGAATGGAAAGCCGTATCAGCTCGCCATTGCCGACACGGCGGCGCACATAGCGGGCGACCTCGACTCGCTGAACGTCGCTGCGCACATCAGCGCGATCATGATCTCGGACAATGGCGCGGTCACGGTTTCCGTCGCGCAATTGTCCAGTGACGCGACGGCGATCGGCAAGCTCGCGAACCTGAATGGAAAGCCGTATCAGCTCGCCGTTTCCGACACGGCGGCGAACGTCTCGAAGGGTCTCAACGGCCTCAACGGCGCGCACATCGGCGCGATCACGATCGCGGACAATGGCGCGGTCACGGTTTCCGTCGCTCAACTCTCGAGCGATGCGACGGCGATCGGCAAGTTCGCGAACCTGAATGGAACGCCGTATCAGCTCGCCATCGCCGACACGGCGGCCAACATCTCGAAGGGTCTCAACGCCCTGAACGGCGCGCACGTCGGCGCGATCACGATCTCGGACAATGGCGCGGTCACGGTTTCCGTCGCTCAAACGTCCGGCGACGCAACCGCGATCGGGAAGTTCGCGAACCAGAACGGAACGCCGTATCAGCTCGCGATTTCCGACACGGCGACGAACATCGCCAATGGCCTCAACGCGCTGAACGGCGCACACATCGGCGCGATCACGATCGCGAACAATGGCGCGGTCAAAGTCTCCGTCGCTCAATTGTCGAGCGACGCGACGGCGATCGGGAAGCTCGCGAACCAGAACGGAACGCCGTATCAACTCGCCATCGCCGACACGGCGACGAACATAACGGCTGCGCTCGCCACGCTCGAGGCCGACGTCGGCCACATCGCCTCGATTGCGGCGAGCCCGGGACCGGTCACGGTTTCGGAAGCGACCTGGGCCGCAGATCAGACCGTCCTGGACAAGACAGTGGGCGGTTTCGCCGTCTCGGACAGCTTGCCGACCATCGTCTCGAACCTCGGCGCGCTCGACGGAGATTCGCACATCGCCTCGATTGCGGCGACGAGCGGCGTCGCGACGCTCTCGGCCGGGGTGATCGCCGCGCCGGCGTTCTCGATCAGCGGGGCAGGAACCGCGCTCACTGTGTCCGAGTCGCTCGCCGACAAGGGCAGGTTTTCGATCGGAGCGGGCTCGACCCTGTCGGTTTCGACCGGCGATACGCTGACGCTCTCAGGGACGACGACGCTTGCGGGCGCCTTGACGGGCGCGGGGGCGCTCGTGACCGCCGGCGGGACGACGACGCTCGCCGCCGGCGCCTCGCTCAAGACCGCGCAGTGGACGATCGCCGGCGCGGGCGCGAACGTGGCGGTAGCAGGAAACGCGGCCTATGCCGGGACATTCTCGGCGGGATCGGGCGATACGCTGACGCTTTCCGGCGGCAATCTCACCCTGTCCGGCGCCGCGAGCCTCTCGGGCGCGACGATCGCGGGCGGCGCACACACGCTGACAGCCGCGGGAACGACGGCCGTGTCCAATCTGACCATCGGCGGGACGACCACGTTCGACAACGCCAAGACGCTGACCGAAAGCGGAGGATCGGTGACGCTCGGGGACGCGGCCGGCGACGTCGCTTCGCTCGTCAACGCGTCGACGGGGACGTGGAACATCATCGACAACAGCGGCATCGCGCTCGGCGCCTCGCCTTCGTCGATGATCGTCAACAATGGTCTGTTCGAGAAAACCGGCGCCGGGACGAGCGCGATCGCGGCGACCTTCGACGACGCGCACAGCTTGCTCGTGTCGTCCGGAACGCTCGACTTCCAGGGCGCGGTCACGGGGACAGGCGCGGCGACCATCCAGGGCGCGGCGACCCTCGAATTCGACTCGACCCTGGCCGCGGGCCAGTCGATCGCCTTCTCGGGCGTCGGCGGAACGCTCGATCTCGCCGATCCGGCCGGCTACGCCGGCTCCAGCATCGGCGGATTCTTGAAAGGAGACACCGTCGATCTCGCCGGAGCGTGGACGGTCTCGAGCTTCCAGGAGAACGCCACGGGCACGATCGGAACCTTGACGATGTCGAACGGGGCGAGCCAGGTCGCCCTCGAATTCGCGGGCGCGTTCAGCCAGAGCAGTTTCACCATCGCCTCGGGAGGCACGACGATCGTCGGACATTCCTAGCCGCCACAGAGGCGCGCAGCGGCCCAGGTCGACGGCGCGCCGGGCGGAGCCCGGCCGTCGCGCGCCATGTCCAGGTCGGAAAACCCGCCTGCGGCCGGATTCGTCCTTCCGCCGGCCGCGCGCGCCACTCCAGACGGCGCCGGGGACCTCGACAGTCGGGGCAAAGGCTCGCGGTGAACGGCGCCGAGGCGGCGGCCGGCGTCGCCGAGGCCGGACGGCGCAATGTCGGCGAGGCGTGCGTTTGCGCGCCTCGACGGATCGGGGCCGCCGGTCAGCCGCGCAAAGACGGGCGCCGCTCCACGCCGGCGAGCTTCGTGCGGTTGACCAGGATGGAATCGACTTCGACCAGGATCGGGAAATGGTCGTGAGTGGGAAGGAAGGCGCAGACCGCGAAGCCGTTCCGATCGAAAAAATCCAGCGCCTCGGACAGAAGCGGCTGGTCCTCGTAAATCGGTCGAACCGAAAGCTCGGTCTGGACGCCGACGAATTCGGTCAGTCGGCTCCCGGCCCCGCGCGCCACCGCGAGGTCGGCGCCCTGCGCGTCAATCTTCAGGAACGGTCGCGAGAATTTATATTTACTCTTGTATTCATCGAAATATTCCGACAGCAGCGCCGTCGTGAGCGTGATCGTCTTCACGGTTCTGTTGGCCTCGTCCAGCAGATCCGCATCGATCTCCTTCGGCGTCTTGATCGAGCTGAATTGGGAGCCGGCCATGACGTTGAACGTGACCTCGCGCGAGACCTCGTCGAGCGCGACCGGCTCGACCGACCAGTTCCCGTCTTTGCCGGACTCGATTTCCAGCGCCTTCGCCAGCTCCGGGATCGGCTCGAACGAAACGATCGGCCCGCGATAGCCGATCGATCTCAGGAGACGCCCGTACTGGCCGGCGTTCGCGCCGACGTCGAATACACAATCGATCTGAAACTCATGTAGAAATCGTCGAAGGACATACTTCTCGTGCTGGAAACCCGCATGTTTCGCCCGCGACAGGCTGATTGAGAACGTGCTGAAGGCGACCTCTTGAAGATAGGAGCGGAGCGCGCGCAATTCGTCCCCCTCTCGTCGACCGTCGCGAGACCTACAAGCGACGAACTCCACGGTCAAGATGGCGTTCGCCTTCGCCCTGCCGTCGCGATCGCGGCCCGCGGCCGCCGCCCCGGCCTCAATGCGCCTCCTCCCAGTTCTGCGCGGCGCGCGCGTCGACCTGCAGCGGCACGTGCAGCTTCAGCGCCGGTTCGGGCGCGTCGATCATAACCCGGGTCACCACCGGCAGCGTCGCCTCGACCTCGTCGTCGGGCGCCTCGAACACCAGTTCGTCGTGCACCTGCAGCAGCATCTGGGCCGAGAGATCGGCCTTGGTGAGCGCCGCCTCCATCCGCACCATGGCGCGGCGGATGATGTCGGCGGCCGAACCCTGGATCGGCGCGTTGATCGCCGCGCGCTCGTTGAAGGCGCGCTCCGAGGCGTTGGACGAACCGATGCGCGGATAGTGGCACTTGCGCCCGAAGATGGTGGTCACGTAGCCGTCGGCGCGCGCGGCCTTCTTGGTCGCCTCCATGTAGTCGCGGATGCCGGGGAAGCGCTCGAAGTACTTTCGGATGTAGGCGCCCGCCTCCTCGCGCGCAATGCCGAGCTGGTTGGCGAGGCCGAAGGCCGAGATGCCGTAGATGATGCCGAAATTGATCGCCTTGGCGCGCCGGCGGATTTCCGGGGCCATGCCGGCGACCGGGACCCCGAACATCTCGGAGGCGGTCATCGCGTGGATGTCGAGCCCCTCGGCGAAGGCTTTTTTCAGCGCCGGGATGTCGGCGATGTGGGCGAGCAGGCGCAGTTCGATCTGGCTGTAGTCGGCCGAGATCAGCTTCCGCCCCTTCGGCGCCACGAAGGCGCGGCGGATTTTTCGGCCGAGCTCGGTCCTGACGGGGATGTTCTGCAGGTTGGGCTCGGACGACGACAGGCGCCCGGTGGTGGTGGCGGCCAGAGCATAGGAGGTGTGGACCCGCCAGGCCGCGTCGACATAGCCCGGCAGCGCGTCGGCGTAGGTCGACTTGAGCTTCGCCACCTGCCGCCATTCGAGCACCTTGGCCGGCAGCGCGTGACCTTCGGCGGCGAGGTCCTCGAGCACGCTCGCCGTGGTCGACCAGGCGCCGGTCGCGGTCTTCTTGCCGCCGGGAAGGCCCATCTGCCCGAACAATATGTCGCCGAGCTGCTTGGGCGAGCCGGGATTGAACGGCTGGCCGACGACGCCGGCGATGTCGTCCTCGAGCCGGGCCATGGTCTGCGAGAAGTCGCCGGCGAGCCGCGAGAGCATGTCGCGGTCGATGGCGACGCCGCGCCGCTCCATACGCGCCAGAACCGCAACCAGCGGCCGCTCCAGAGTCTCGTAGACGGTCGTCACGCGCTCGGCCGCGAGGCGGGGTTTTTGCGCCCGCCACAGGCGCAGGATCACGTCGACCTTCTCGGCGGCGTATTCGGCGGCCTTGCCGAGGTCGGCGCGCGCGATGCCGACGGCGTTGCGGCCGGCGCCCGCGACATCGGCGAGCGCGATCGGGGCGTGGCCGAGGATCCGCTTCGAGAGATCGGCGAGGTCGTGGGAATCTCCGGTCGATCCGCCGTCGAGGGCGTAGGAGACGAGCATCGTGTCGTCGATCGGCGCGACGGTCACGCCGCGTCCGGCGAGGACCTGAATTGCGAATTTCGCGTCATGGCCGACTTTCACGACGCCGCGCGCCTCGAGGAGCGGCTTCAGGAGCGCCAGGGCGCCCGCTTCGGCGAGCTGGCCGGCGGCCGGCGCGCCGCTTCCGAACAGGTCGTCCGGGCCGGCGCGATGGCCGAACGGAAGGTAGCAGGCCTGCCCAGGGGCGACCGAAAGCGCGAGGCCGATCAGCTCCGCCTTCATCGGATCGGGCGACGACGCCTGGACGTCGAAGGCGACCACCCCCGTCTCGTGGGCGAGCGCCACGACGGCTGCGATCTGGTCGAGGGTCTCGAGCCTCGCGTAGCCGCTGCGGTCGACCGGCGCGCGCGCCTCCGCCGCGCGGGCGCGGGCGAGGTCGGCCGGCGTCGCCGCCGGCGTCGCGGCGCCGGAAGGCGCGGCGGGCGCCGGGCCGCGGGCGGCCGCCGCCTCCTGCTCGCGCGCGAGCAGCGCTTCGCCCTCCCGCCCCTGCCATCCGGCGGGCCCGACGAAGCGCGGGTCGGGCTCGATCGCGGCCGCATCGACGCCGCACATCTCGGCCACCCGGCGGGTGATGGTGGAGAGCTCCATCGCCTTGAAGAAGGCGACGAGCTCGCGGCCGTCGAGCGTCGGGGTCGCGAGCGCCTCGAGCGGCGTCTCGACCGGAACGTCGCGAACGAGCGCGACCAGCTGCTTCGAGATGCGGATCCGCTCGACGTTTTCCGCCGCGGTCAGGGCTTCGCGCCGCTTCGGCTGCTTGATCTGGCTGGCGCAGGCGAGCAGCGTCTCGAGGTCGCCGTACTCGACGATCAGCTGCGCCGCGGTCTTGACGCCGATGCCCGGCGCGCCCGGCACGTTGTCGGTCGAATCGCCGGCGAGCGCCTGGACGTCGACCACCTTGTCCGGCCCGACCCCGAAATAGTCGACGACCTCGGCTTCGCCGATGCGCCGCTCGTCGCGGTCGCCGGAGGCCGGATCGTACATCGCGACGCCCGGGCCGATCAGCTGCATCAGGTCCTTGTCGGCCGAGACGATCAGCACGTCGGCGCCCTGCTCGCGCGCCTGTCTGGCGTAGGTGGCGATGAGATCGTCGGCCTCGTAGACGTCCTGCTCGACCGGGACCATGCCGAAGGCGCGCACGGTCGCGCGCATCAGCGGGAACTGCGGCACGAGGTCCTCGGGCGGCTCCTTTCGGTTGCCCTTGTACTCCGGGTAGATGTCCTTGCGGAACGAGTTCTCGGACTTGTCGAAGATGATGGCGAGGTGGGTCGGCTTGATGCCCGCCGCGCCGTCCTTGACGAATTGCAGCATCTTGGTGGCGAACAGCCGCACCGCGCCGATCGGCAGCCGGTCGGTGCGGTAATTGTATTTCTGATCCTGCCGGATCGACTGGTAATAGGCGCGGAAGACGAAGGACGAGCCGTCGACGAGAAAGACGTGGTCGCCGGGGCCGAGCGGACGATGGGGCTGGGTCATGGGCCGGAACAATAGGCGAAGCTGCGGGCGGGCGCCATCGGAGCGCAGCGGACGGCCGCCCGCGCCGAGGCAGAGGCGCGGCGCATGGGGACAGGCTGAAACCCGGGCGCGTTTTGAACCTTTTCAAGCCTTTCCGCCGGAATGTCCGGGCGAATGCACCTTCCAGGCCGGCATCGGCTCCCATGTCGTCATCGCGAGGCGCGAAGCGACGTGGCGATCCAGGGGCCGCAACAGCGGCCCAGCGGCCCCTGGATCGCGTCGCTTCGCTCGCGATGACGGCGCTCTTCGGCGCCCGGCTTGAATCCCCGTTTTGTCCCTGCGGGTCCCGCCGCCGCGGCGCGGAGTCTCGCGCGCCCGGCCAAGGACGCGCGCGGATCGCCAACGAGCGGCGGCGACGAGATTCGGCGGGAGCGCGGCGGCGCAGAGCGGCATGAGGACGACAGTACGCGCGTTTTCGTTATATCACAAGACTTATTTTGCCATATATCAAATTCCAGCATAATCCGCGACCCGGTGTCGCCGCCGGCCACATCATGGTCCCGATCGGCGCGGCCTTCGTACGGCTTCGAGGTCGGGGCGATGGTCAACGCACGATCAATGGTCAAGGCAATCCGGAGCCTCTGCGAGGCGCTGCAGACACATTCTCGCCTTTGGCGCCGGCGCGACAAAGGTCAATGGTCGAGGCAGTCGGGGACCTCTTCCAGGCGATGCAGAGTCATCCGGGCGGCAAAAACCTGGTCGTCGGGGAAAGGCCCCCCCGCCAAGGCCTGCAAACACGCCATGGCCTCCTGTCTCGCCACTGGAAAGACCTGTTTGGCGGCCATAAGGCGCACTTGCTTGTTATCATGAGAAAGCAGACGCAGCAAGGACCGGCGCGCTTCAGGCCCGCGCGACTGCAGTTCATCTTTAATGTTGGTTAGCACCTGGAACTCTCGATTGTACGCGTCGATATCGTCCGTTATATCTGTTTCGTACTGAACCAGACACGATTTCTCATACTGTCTGAGAAGTTCGTCTATGGAATGCGTCGTATAGTCTGTGTCGCTCATTTCAATACTCCGATCGTTCGCAATCCAATGAGTCCAACACGTCGCCGCTCTTCCCAGTTGGTCCCCGCCACATATTGCCGAGGCGTCACCCCACCGAAATCATCATCATTCCGCCTCTGATACCATCTGTTCAATTCCCAATGTTTGACAGTCGGAATTCGCACCAAATTGTCTGGCGAATCCATTCGCTCTTCTTCGCTGCCGTCGGGATTCGCCGTCGCCTGCTCCACGATATGGTGATCGTCGTAGCCGTCCTGGCGGGGCGATTGCGCCGCCGCCTGCAACTCTTCCAGCGACTTCGGCGGATCAAAGTAGGCGCTTACGTAAGGGTAGACATCGATGGCGACTTCCACAAGCAGGGCGGCTATTTTGACGCGAGGATCAGGCTCAGATTCCGCGACCGCCAGCAGGCCGCGAATGGAAGATTTGATAACCTGAGCCGAAGCCACCGTCATTTGACGGCTAGAGCGCGGCTTCTCCCTATCCGACGGGCCGCTGGAATTATCGTCTGCTGTCTTGGGGCGGAACTGGCCGCCCCGCCCGTTCGGTTCACCCTTCGGCCATCCCGGATGCTTCGGATCGTCCGGACTGGCCTTTTCCGCCGGCGCCGCGATCCCGCGCGCCTTCATCAAGACGCGCGGATCAACGCCGGCGTGCAGCGCGGCGGCCGCCTTGTCGAGCGCCTCGGCCGCCGCACGGCCGGCCAAAGCGGGCTGACCGACGAGAGCCAACCCGACTTCTGCAAGAGCTTTGTCCCCGCGCTGCAGGGCCGCAGAAACGCTGTTCAGACGATCGACGACGTCGGTGGGCGCCAGCGCGCCGCCCGCGATTGACAGGAGCGTGCGTATTTCTCCCGCTCGGCCTTCAACCTTCAGGCCGAACCAACCGCTTTGCACTTCGAAGAGCGGAGCGATGACCGTTCCGCGGCCCAGGACCACGCCTTGGTCGCACAGAGTCAGCCGATCGCAGAACGGCGGCGTCTCGCCGAGTCCAAGCTTCGCGCGCCGGACAGCCGTCGCGAGTTGGGGGCCGGAGACACCCTTCCGAACCAAGCCGAAAGCGAGTTGCGCTTCGTCTTTGCTCACGGCCGCGCGCAATGGCAAGCTTTGCAAGCGCGCTCTTACCCCGTCGTCGTCGCGTCCGATCAGCCCGGCGGCCTCGTGGATCACTTCGGCGCAACCGTCTGGGTCCAGCCCTCGCGTATCGCAAGCGTAGGCCAACAGCGCGGCCATCGACCGCCGGTCGAGTCGATCGACTTCCCAGCATCCGTCCTTCGCATAGCGACGGGCCAGCGGTCCGGCTGAGCCCAGCACAATCTCGTTCTTTATCAGCCTGATGCAGAAAGCAGAGTCGGTGGAGAGGGCCATGCGGAAATTCCCGATATGTCCAGCATCGGGAACATATCAGGAACATACGGTTTTATAAAATTAATGGCTTAATAAATTCTTTTCATCAGAACGAATTCCCAGGGGTCCTTCCGCGACTCCTCCGTTGTTCGCGAACCCTCTCGTTTCCCATCGCTCGCGAGCGGCCGGCCCGGGCGCGGCCGGCGGGCTTGTGCAAGCGAAACCAATCGCGTAGCGAGCCCGTTCATCGGCCAGTCATCTGCGGCGGGGCAAGAAAGGCCGGGCGATTCGGCGGCGCCGGCGTCGAGGCGAGAAACGGGGCGTCATGAAACGGCAGCGCGCGTGGATCGGGGGGTCGATCCTGGCCTTGGCGATTGCGGTCCTGGGGTCGGATTCGGCCGTCGACACCGCGCAATCGTTCACGATTCCGACCGCCTGCGCCAACCCGGCGCTGTGCGCGTCGCTCTGCGGCGGATTCGTCGAGCAGGGGCGGACGGAGGGCGACTTCGTTCGGCTCGCTTCGTATCAGCTCGGCGCGCCGCAGCCGATGGATCTTCCCGCCGCCACCCTGTCGACGCCGGCGCCGGTCGACCCGAAGAACGTCTACGCCGGCGCCGGCGCGGGCATGTTCAGCCCCGCCGTCGCCGGACAATTGTCGCGGGTCTATTCGCCCAATCTCATCACCGGCAAGGTCGACGTGATCGACCCCGACACGTTCAAGGTGATCGACAGCCTCGACGCCATCCCGAGCCCGCAGCACATCGTACCGTCGTGGGACCTGCAGACGCTCTGGGTGTCGGGCGACCTCTCCTATCGCGGCGGCCACGCCGACGTGGCGCCGATCGACCCGAAGACCGGCAAGGTCGGCAAGCCCATCGACGTGCCGGATTCCTACAACCTCTACTTCACCCCCGACGGCCGGTCGGCGATCATGGTCGCCGAAGCGATGCGCCGGCTCGAGTTCCGCGATCCGCACACCATGGCTTTACAGGGGTACATCGCGACGCCGCGCTGCCCGGGGATCAACCACGCCGACTTCGCGCCCGACGGCTCCTACGCGATCTTCACCTGCGAATTCGGCGACGCGCTCGCCAAGATCGACCTCGTCCATCACACGCTCGCCGGCATGCTGGCGCTGACCCCGGGCGGCATGCCGCAGGACATCCGAGTCTCGCCCGACGGCTCGGTGTTCTTCGTCGCCGACCTGCTCAAGGACGGGCTGGTGCTGGTCGCGGGCGATTCTTTCCGTGAGATCGGCTTCATCAAGACCGGCGTCGGCGCGCACGGGCTCTACCCGTCGCGCGACGGGACGAAGCTCTACGTGTCGAACCGCGGCACGCACAACATCGCCGGGGTCCGCAACGGGCAAGGCAGCGTCAGCGTGGTCGACATGACGAGCCCGCGGGTGCTCGCGACCTGGACCATTCCCGGCGGCGGCAGCCCGGACATGGGCAATATTTCCGCCGACGGCAAATGGCTGTGGCTGTCGGGCCGCTACGACGGCGTCATCTACGCCTTCGACACCGACGACGGCTCGGTGAAGACGATTCCCGTCGGCGGCATGCCGCACGGGCTGACGGTGTGGCCGCAACCCGGGCGCTATTCGCTCGGGCACACGGGCGTCATGCGATAGCCCATGCCGCTCGCTCCGGAATGGGCCAATTTCTTCACTGCCGAGCTTGGCGCCCTCGCCGCCCTGACCGGCTTCGTCGTCGTCGCCATCTCGATCAACCTGAGCCGCATTCTCTCGATCGCCAGCCTGCCCGGCCGGGCGGCGGAGGCGTTGGTCGGGCCGGTCGGCGCGATCGCCGCGACAGGGCTGATGCTCGTCCCCGAGCAGCCCGCGGCGCTGCTCGGCGCGCAGATCCTGGCGCTCGGCGTCGTCATGGTCGTCACGCCGGTCTGGATCCAGATCCGGACCTGGTCGGCGCGGACGGACGCGACCGCGGCCGAGCGGCTCGTCCGGTTCGCGACGAGCGCCGGCTACTGCCTCGCCTTTCTCGTCGGCGGCGCGCTCCTGATCGGAAACGCGCACGCCGGACTGTTCTGGATCGCCGCCGGCGACATCATCGGCCTCGGCGCCGTGGTCGTGAGCGCGTGGGTGCTGATGATCGAGATCCTGAGATAGAGGGGAGGGCGAGCCACGGCGGCTCTCGCCCTTCCCCTCCCGCGCCTACTTGATCTGTTCAAGTATATGCTCGGCGCCCGAGACGTCGGCCGCGCCCGGGTTCGGCTCGATGTTCAGCTCCTTGACCACGCCGTCGACGACGTACATCGAATAGCGGGTCGAGCGCACGCCCATGCCGCGCTCGGTCAGGTCGAGGTCGAGGCCGGCGGCCTTGGCGAACGCCGCGCTGCCGTCGGCGAGGAACTCGATGTGCCCCTTGGCGCCGCTGGCGTCGGCCCAGGCGGCGAGCACGAACGGATCGTTGACGGAGGTCATGGCGATGATGTCGACGCCCTTGGCCTTGAGCGCGGCCTCGTTGGCGAGGAAGCCCGGCAGGTGGTTCTTGTGGCAGGTCGGGGTGAAGGCGCCCGGCAGGCCGAACAGGACGATGGTCTTGCCGGCGAAATAATCCTTGGTCTGCACGGGCTTCGGCCCGTCCGCGGTCACGAGGGTGAGCGTCACGTTGGGCAGGCTTTCACCGACGGCGATGGTCATGGGCAATCCTCGCGCTTCATGGCCGCCCTCGCGGCGGCTTCAGCCGAGCTTAAGCGAGGGATATGACAGCCGTAAAGGCGGGAGTTTCGAGCGCCGGACGCCGCTCGTCCGGGAACCCCGCTACGAGGCGGCCGGACGGTCGACAGGGGCGCGCATGATCAGGGTCGTCCCCTTGCCCGGCCGGGATTCGATTTCCACGCTTCCCCCGATCGCCGCGAGCCGTTCCCGAATGCCGAGCAGACCGAGGCGCGGCGCCGTCGCCTGCCCGACGCGCTCGGGGTCGAAGCCGATCCCGTCGTCCTCGACGACCATGAACACGTCGTGCGCCGACGCCTTCAGGATCACGCCGACGGTCCTGGCCCCGGCGTGCTTGACGACATTGGTGATCCCCTCCTGCAGGGCCCGGTAGAGGGTGGTCTCGACCTCGTTCGACAGCCGCCGGTCGAGGTCCAGATGAAGATCGAAATGCAGCCCGGAGGTCCGCTCCCATTCGTCCGCCAGGCGCCGCAACGCCGCTTCGAGCCCGATGTCGTCGAGCGCGATCGGCCGCAATTCCCACGCGAGACGGGTCACCTCCGCCGCGACCGTCGCCGTCAGGTCCTTGAGGTCGGCGAGGCCGGACAGGAGCGGCGGTTCGTCGGCCGCGATCCGGGTCAGGAGCCCGATCCTGATGGTGATCGCCGCCAGATACTGCCCGAGGCTGTCGTGCAGTTCGCGCGCGATGCGCTGGCGCTCGGCTTCCTGGCGAACCACGATTTCGCGCTGAACCTCGGCGAGCCTGGCCTCGCGGTCGGCGAGATCGGTCACGTCGCGGAACACGAGAACGATTCCGCCGTCCGGCATGGCGTTGGCGCGGGTCTCGATCGTTCGGCCGTCGGGGACACGGCCCCTCGTGGTCAAAGGCCCGCCCTTGCCGGACGCCCCCGCCGGAGCGTCGACCAGCGACGGGAAGCCGATCTCGCCGTCGCCGCCGCGCTCGGCGCGCAGGCGCACGAGGTCGTCGAGCGCGGCGCCGGGCCGGACGAGCTCCGGCGGCGCGTCGAGCAGCCGGGCGACGAGATCGTTGTTTCCGACCAGAAGCTTGCGGTTTGCGTCGAAAACCGCGATCCCCTCGCCGATGTTCAGGAGCGTGGTCTCGAGAAGCGCGTTCTTCTGCGCCAGTTCCCCCTGGCGCGTCTTGAGTTCGGTGATGTCGGTCCGGATCGCGACCACGCCGCCGTCGGGCGTGCGGCGCTCTTCGCCGAGCAGCCAGCGCCCGTCGAGGAGCCGAAGCTCGACGGCGCCGCAGGGTTTGCGATGCCGCTCCAGCCGCTCGCGGACCCACGCCTCCGTGTCCGTCACCGCGTGGCCGACGATTCCCCTGGCGACGGCGGCGCGAAGCAGGTCCTCGAATCGCGCGCCCGTGAGGTCGCCGTCGCCCAAGCCGTACATCGCGCGCATCGCCCGGTTGACCACCAGCAGGCGGTCGTCGGCGTCGTAGATGGCGAAACCTTCCGGGATCGCGTCGAGAGCCTCCGTGAGATGGCGTTCCGCCTCCTGCGCGCGGCGCGCGAGATCGCTGGCTCTCTTCTGGGCCTCGACCCGGTCGGTGACCTCTTCGCCGGCGATGACGATGCCGCTGATCTCTCCCGCTCCGTCGCGCCACGGGCGGGTCAGCCATCTGACCCAGCAGGCGCGACCGTCCGCGTCGACCAACCGCTGCTCTTCCGCGGCTTCGATCGCGCCGGCGAGAGAGCGCCGATGCGCGGCCTTCCAGGCTTCGGGGAAATTGGGAAGGTCCTCGTAGTGGCTGCGGCCGGCCGGGCACGCCTGAAGCCCGTGCCTGGCTAGCCATTTCGGGCTCGCCGCGACGTAGCGCATGTCGCGATCGAACATCGCCATCGCGTTCGGCGCCTGGGCGACGAAAGCGGCGAGGCCGCCGGTCGTTCCGGCCGCGGGCCGATGCGGGGCCCCAGCGCAAGCGGCCTTCGACGCGATGGCGGACTCACGCCGGGACGGGCGGATGGACTTCGGTCGATTGCGCAATGCGGATCTCCCGCTTCCCGCGGCCGAGAACGCTCCGTCCCGGCTCTCTCGTTCTACGAGCCGCGGGCGCGGCAGGCAACGAGACCGGCGCGACCGCCGCCGGTTCGCTCGTCACGCCCGGGTCGCCTCGACCTCGTTCGCAAAATCGCCGATCGCGTCGATCCACGTCGGCATCATCGCCTCCTTGAGGTCGTGGCCCATGCCGGGGACGATCACGAGCCGCGCGCCGGGAATGCTCAGCGCCGTGTCCTCGCCGTGCGCGGGCGGAATGACCGGGTCCTCCGAGCCGTGCAGGACGAGCGCCGGCAGGCGGAGTCCGTTCAGCCGCTCGTGGCGCGGCGGCGCGGCGACGATCGCCGCCATGTGGCGCGCCGCCGCGGGCGGATCGAACGGGGTATAGTCGATGCTTCGCCCGACATAGGCGGCGAGCTCCGCCTCGGTCTGCGGGAAGCCGGAGCCGCTGATCGCCCTGACGGCCGCGACCGCGGTCGCCAGCCGGTCGGCGCGACTCGCGCTCGCGGGCACGGCCATGAGCGCGCGCATGGCTTCCGGCTTCGCCGGCTCGAGACCGCGCCGCCCGGTGGTGGACATGATCGAGACGAGGCTCGCGGCCCGCTCCGGGTGGTTCAGGGCGACGAGCTGGGCGATCATGCCGCCCATCGAGAGGCCGGCGATGTGGGCGCGCGCAATCCCGAGCGCGTCGAGGAGACCCGCGGCGTCGGCCGCCATGGCGTCGAGCGGATAGGGCGGAGCCGCCTGCCCGCCGGCCCGCGCGGTCGTCATCAGCGCGCCGATGTCCGGGACCCCGAGTTCGGGAAAGAAGGTCGAGCGGCCGATGTCGCGGTTGTCGAACCGGACGATCCGGAACCCGCGCCCGACGAGGCCGTCGCAGAGCGAGTCGGGCCAGCCGGTGAGCGGCGTGGCGAGGCCGTGGATCAGCAGAATGGCGGGGTCGCCCTCCCGTCCGAGGCTCTCGTAGGCGATGTCGATCCCGTTGGCGCGGACGCGAGGCATGTCGGCTCCCAAAGTTGACGCGCCCGACGATAGATGAGCTGGGCCCCGATACAAGCGGAGGGCGTTTCGCCGATGCGGCGGAGGGTGGTTCCGGCGCCGGCGGCGGTCGTCGGCGGCGCCGTCCTCGCGGCGGCTACCGGGCGCGCAGGGCGTCCACCGGCTGCAGCAGCGACGCCCGCCACGCCGGGTACCAGCCGAATCCGACGCCGAAGGCGGCGGCGAGGCCGAGGGCGGCGGCGACCATCTCGGGCCGGACGAGGACCGGCCAACCGAGCACCCGCGTGACGATCACCGCCGCGACGGAACCGAGGATGACGCCGACGAGCCCGCCCAGCGCGCTCAGCGCCGTCGCTTCGAGCAGAAACTGAAACGCGACGTCGCGCGGCCGGGCGCCGATGGCGAGCCTGAGCCCGATCTCGGGCGTGCGCTCGGTCACGCACACGAGCATGATGTTCATGATGCTGATGCCGCCGACGAGGAGCGAGAACAGCGCGACCGAACCGAGCAGCAGCGCGACGGTGCGGGTCGAGGATTCCTGGGCCGCCAGGGCGGAGGAGGCGGTCGTCACCGTGAAGTCGTCGTCGCGGGTTCCGCGATCGTGGCGCTGGCGCAGGAGCCGCGTGACGTCGTCGACCGCATAGCCCATCCAGTCGCTCGAACGGGCGCTCGCCAGGATATAGGCCACGGCGTCGTGGTTGACGGTGTTGGCGCCGCCGATCAGCCGCACCGCCGCCGCCGCGATCGGGACGAACACGACGTCGTCCTGATCCTGTCCGCCAAACGCCATCCCCTTGGGCTTCATCACTCCGATCACGGTGAAGGGCGTGTTGAGAATGCGCACGACCTGACCGATCGGATCGTCCGCGCCGAACAGATGCTCGGCGGCGGTCGCGCCGATCACCGCGACTTTCGCCGCGGACACCTCTTCCTCGGGCGAGAACGCGCGCCCCGAGCCGATGGTCCACTGCCGGATGGCGAAGTGCCGGACGTTGGTGCCGTTGACCGTGGTCGACCAGTTGCGATTCTTGGCCACGACCTGGACCTTGCCGAAGTCCGACGCCGCGGCGGCCGCGATGGTCGCAAGCCCGGCGATCGCCTCGGCGTCGGCGAGGGTGAGGGATTTCTGGTCGCCGGTCGCCGAACTGACGCCGTCCTTGCGCGTCGCCCCGGGATTGACGACCAGCACATTGGCGC
The DNA here is from genome assembly GCF_003315135.1 of Roseiarcus fermentans. Taxonomy (GTDB): domain Bacteria; phylum Pseudomonadota; class Alphaproteobacteria; order Rhizobiales; family Beijerinckiaceae; genus Roseiarcus; species Roseiarcus fermentans. The sequence goes on along the minus strand of NZ_QNRK01000001.1, from coordinate 377,561 downwards.
CGAACGCGCCGATCTCCTCGCTGATGCGTTGCTGCGCCCCGGCGCCGATCGCGGCCATGCTGACGACGCAGGCGACGCCGATGATGACGCCGAGCAGCGTCAAGAGCGTGCGCACCGGGTTTTCCACCAGCGCCAGCGCGGCGGCGTGCAGCGCGTCCCAAGGCCTCATGACGCGGCTCGCTCCGGGTGACGGGTCTCCGGGTCCGCCGGCCCGTCGGAAACGATCTCGCCGTCCCGCATCCGGATGACGCGCCGCGCGCGCGCGGCGACGCCGGAATCGTGGGTCACCATGACCACCGTGCGCCCTTGCGCGTTCAGCGCCTCGATCAGCCCCAGGACGCCCTCGCCCGACGTCGAGTCGAGCGCCCCGGTCGGCTCGTCGGCGAGCAGCAGGACCGGGTCGGCGGCGATCGCGCGCGCGATCGCCACCCGCTGCTGCTCGCCGCCGCTGAGGTTCGCCGGCATGGCGTGGAATTTGGCCGTCAGGCCCACCGACTCGAGCGCCGCCTCGGCGCGCCGGCGCCGGTTGCGGGGCGATTCCCCCGCGTAGACGAGCGGCAGCTCGACGTTGCGCAGCACCGTCATGCGGGCGAGGAGGTGGTATTGCTGGAAAATGAAACCGATCCGGCGATTGCGGATCCGCGCGGTCGCATCGGGCCGAAGCGCGGTCGTCTCCCGGCCCTCGAACAGGAGGCGGCCGGACGAGGGGCGGTCGAGCAGCCCGAGCAGCGCCATCAGCGTCGACTTTCCGGATCCGGACGCGCCGACCACGGCCACGAAGGCGCCGGCCTCGATCTCGAGCGACGTCGGCCTGAGGGCGAAGAACGGCAGGTCGGCGGCGCCGTAGCGGCGGCTGATGTCCTGGGCCGAGATCAGCATCAGCCGTCGCCCCGCGGCCGGACTGGCGCGGGGCCCGGCGGCGCTTCGCCGGTCAAGACCTGCTCGCCCGGGGCGAGATCGCCGGAGGTGACGGCGGCGCGCTCGCCGTCGTCGTTTCCGATCGTCACCGCAACCGGGGTCGGCGCGCCGTCCTTCAGCGTCCAGACCACCGAACCCTTCGGCTCCGCCGCCGACGTCGGGCCGCGCGGATGGAACCGCAGCGCGGCGAGCGGAACCGTGCGCGAGGCGACGGCGCGTTCCGTCTCGATCTTCGCCACCACCGTCATCCCGGGCAGAAGGGCGTAGTCGTCGTTGGCCGCCGCGAGCACGACGATGTAGGTGACCACGTTCTGGATCACCATCGGGTCCTTGCGGATCTGGCTCACCGTCGCCGCGAAACGCCGCTCCGGATAGGCGTCCACGGTGAACGTGACGGGCTCGCCGATCCGGACCTGCGCGATGTCGCTTTCGTCGACCCGGGCGCGGATCTCCATCCGGCGCAAGTCTCCGGCGATCACGAACAGCGTGCGCGTCTCGAGGGTCGACGCCAGCGTCTGCCCTTCCTCGACTCCCCGCCCGATGACGACGCCGTCGATCGGCGAGCGGATGCGCGTGTGCTGGAGGTCGATGGAGGCGTTTTCGAGCTGCGCGGCGGCGCGGCGGACCGCGGCGCGCGCGCTGTCGGCTTCGGCGCTCGCACGCGCGATGTCGGCCTTTGCGCCCTGGCTCTGCGCGGCGAGCGCGGCGAGATTGGCTTCGGCCTCGCGCTCGTTCGCCGCCGCCATGCCGGCGCGCGAAGCCGCGTCGTCGGCGTCGGAGGCGGCGATCACGCTCTTGGCGAGGAGGGCGGACTTCCGCTCGGCCTCCCGCCGCGCGATCGTCGCGGCGCCGCGCGCCGCGTCGAGACGGGCGGAGAGGACGCTGCGCTGCGTGACGATCTGGGCTTCGTCGGCCATCGCGCGCGCGAGCTTGGCTTCGGCGACGCGAACGTCGGCCCCGGCGCCCTCGAACGCGGCGCGGGCCTGCTCGACCTGCGCTCGGAAGGAGCTGTCCTCGATCTCCGCGAGAACCTGGCCCTTGCGCACGGGATCGTTGAAGTCGGCGGCAAGCTTGACGATCTGCCCGGAGAGCTGCGCCCCGACCTCGACGTTGATCGTGGAGGCGACCGAACCCGTCGCCGTGACAGTCCGCACGATTTCGGCGCCTTCGACGGCGCCGAGATCGTAACGCGAGGCAAGCGTGGCGGCGCCCGGCGCCATGAGCCCGCCCATGCTGGGAAAGTGAAGGTCGGCGCCGCCCGACCACGCGAGGCCGCCCGCCGCCGCCACCAGGATCGCTCGGCCGATGGTCATGTCTCGCCTCCCGCCTCGAAAGACTGGCTCGCGACGTCAGCGCCGCCAGCGCCACCCGGTGTGGTGCGGCCCCGGAGACGTCCAGCTCGGCGCCGTCCAGGCGCGGCCGGGACCGGAGCGCCAGCGGCCGACGTGATTGTCGTTGCCGTTGCTGCCGTACCCATTGCCCAGATTGCTGCCGATGTTGCCGTTGCCGTTGAAGTCGCCGCTGTTTCGATTGCCGTTGTTGTCTCCGATATTGCCGTTGCCGTTGAAGTTGCCGCTGTTTCCGTTGCCGTTGTTGTCGCCGACGTTGCCGTTGCCATTGCCGTTGCCGGTCCCGGTCGCCGCCGGCGCAACGACGGGGACGAGGATCGCCAGGCCGGCGACCAACAGAAGATAGACGCGATTCATGGTCAACTCCCGTAAGCCTTCCCGCCCGCGCCGTGCACGCGCCGCGGCGCCGCGATCGAAGGTCATGGTTCGCCTCCCGCGCCCGATCAAACCCCTCAGAACAGGTTCAGGTTCGGCAGCGACAACGGCGCCGCGAGCGGCGTCGCGACGGGCGTCGCGAGCGGCGTCGACAGCGGCGGCGTGACCGGCGTCGACAGCGGCGTCGCCGTCGGCGTCGTCGTGTCGATCGCGCCGCCGACGCCGTTGCCGACGTTGCTGCCGATCACCCCGTTGCCGTTGCTGCTGTCGACGTTCAGGTTGCCGTTGTTGTTTCCGACGTTGAAGTTGCCGTTGTTGTTTCCGCTGTTGCCGTTGCCGTTGCCGTTGCCGACGTTGAAGTTGCCATTGAAGTTGCCGGCGCCGTCGTCTGCGTAGGCGGCGAGCGGAACGAGGAGCGCGAGGAGCGCGCCAAACAGAATGTGCTTGCGATTCATAGCCAACTCCTGATTGCCTTTCTTCTCTCCCGTCCACATTTCGACCCGCCGGCGGAGGCCCGCCGGCGGGGGAATGAAGTCTGCGCTCGCCTCGGTCGTGAACGGCTTCGGCGAAACGTCGAATTTCCCACTTTATTTGTTGTTGTTGCCGTTGCCGTTGCCGTTGAGCGAGCCTTTGTTGTGATTTCCGTTGTTGTTGCCGCTCGTCGGACTCGAGTTGCCGTTGCCGTTGTTGTTGCCGTTGTACGAACCGATATTGCTGTTGCCGTTGTTAGTCCCACCGTTGTTGTTGCCGTTGCCAGCGCCGATGTTGTTGTTGCCGCTGGTCACACTCGTATTGTTGAGGCCATTGAAGGCGCCGATATTGCCGGTGCCGCCGTTGTCGTAGCCGATGTTGCCGTTGGCGTCGGCGTTGCCATTGCCGTTGGCGTTGCCGTTGCTCGTGCCGACGTTGCCGTTGCCGTTGCCGTTGCCGTTGGTGAGGCCGACGTTGCCGTTGCCGTTGCCGTTGCCGTTGGCGGTTCCGATGTTGCCGTTGCCGTTGCCGTTGCCGCTCGCAACGCTGGTGGCGACCTGTATGCCGGGACCGGCCTTGTGAACGGCCGGCGACGAAGACGGCGGGACGGCGGCGAGCGCAACGGCGGTCATCGACAGCCAGACGGATGTCGTCACGATGGCGTTCGCCAGGGTCGAAGTCGAAGACATCGTCGTTTCCTTTTGTTCGAGGAAGGCGAGAAGTCCGAGTCTGCCTCCGAGGCCACGCCTTCGTTCCGCCAGCCTCGCCGTCGGCGTCGAGCCGCGGCCGGGGCAGACGCCGCCTTCGCGAGGAAAATCGTCATTCCCCGTCCCGCGCCGCGAGCGGCGCGGGACGGCCCGAAAAGCGGGCTAGTGGTTGGCGTTGCCGTTGCCGTTGCCGTTGCCGACGCCGGCGTTGAGATTGCCGTTGACATTGCCGTTGAGGATGCCGTGGTTGCCGTTGCCGTTGCCCACGCCGTTGCCGATGCCGAAGTTCAGATTGCCGTTGAGGTTGCCGTTGAGGATGCCCTTGTTGGCGTTGCCGTTGAGATTGCCGTTGCCGATGCCGAAGTTCAGGTTGCCGTTCAGGTTGCCGTTGCCGATGCCCTTGTTGAGATTGCCGTTGCCGTTGCCGTTGTCGGCGCCGACGTTGCCGTTGCCGTTGCCGTTGCCGTTGAGGGCGCCGACGTTGCCATTGCCGTTGCCGTTGCCGCTGCCGACCGAGACGGCGAACGCGGGCGAAGCGGCGAGGAGAGCGAGGGCGGCGGTCGCGGCGAGAAGCGTCTTCATGGTGTCCTCCTGAATTGAAAAAGGAAATTGCTGACTGTTGGGTTCGAAAGCGCGCACGTTCGGCGCGACCAGCACTTAAGACTATGTTCTCATTGCAGAATAGATGTCTAATGAGGCGATGCGGCAATCCAATTGGGTCGATAAGACCGGCAACTGTTTACCGCATTCGGTCGTTTCAGTTACGCCAATAATACTATTGGTCATATAGCCCTCTATATCGCTAATTGAAGGCAGAACGGCGCAAATAGAGCGATGCGCAAAGGTGTAGGGCGGGATATATGTCCGCGCCTTGACTTGACATGACGCCGGCCGGCCTCGGCCGGTATTCGGCGCAGGCGATCTCCACGCGCCCCGGCTGGAGACCGCCGGAGCGCGTTGCCGGGTTGCCGCGGCTATGCGATCTTGCCCAGTTCCGGCGCGACGAGGAGTTCCGCCGACCGCACGGCCACCGCCGTGCGGTTCTTCGCGTTGAGCTTGCGCATGATGTTGCGGATGTGGACCTTGACCGTGCTCTCGCACAGCTTCAGTTCATACGCGATGATCTTGTTCGATTTGCCCTGCTGAATCGCCTGGATGATCGACAATTCCCGCAGGGTGACGGGGTTGACCGTCTCCAGCGCCAGGCCGGCGACCGGTTCACGCCCCGTCTCCATCAGGCTTTCCGGAGGGACGTAGGTCCCGCCGGCCAGGACGAACCGCACCGCCTCGATGGCGACGGAAATGCCCGTCATCATCGGGATGTAAGCCTTCGCCCCGCACTGCATGACCTCGCGCACCACGCGCTGCTCGCGCGAGTGCGACAGCACGACGACCGGCGCCTTCGCCACGGCCGTCGCCTGGCGCAGGAGGTCGTAGGTGTCCGGAGTCTTCACCGTGTCGATCAGGAACAGGATCAGACGCGCGTCGCCCTCCCGTCCCTCGTCGCAGATCTCGTCGAGCGACGAACAGATCTGCACCGGTGCGTTCAGCGAGGTCTGCAAGACGCTCTTCAGGCATTCCGCCAGGAACAGCTTGTCGTAGACGACGAGAATCCTGTCGCTGGGCCAGGCGCGAATGATTCCGGGCGCATCGGGCCCGTCGAGATCGCGAAACACGGGGTTCGCTCCCGACATCCGCTCGTAAAAGGGAGACCGACCATAAAACGAGGCGGGCCGATCGCTCGCCCCCTCCATCGTCAGCCCCGACTCGCAAGAATTACTACAAGACTTTGAAGTATAAACGGTCGACATAGCCTTTAGCCCCTTCAAGACACTGAAAATGGAAAAGGAAATGACTGCCCGCCACCCACCGATGGCCCGACGCTCGGTTACGCCTGCATGACCTCCCCATGTTCTCCCTCGGGCCTCGCTCCGAGGCGTCGACCCGTGACCCGCGCTCCCGTTGTCGCCGCATTGTAGTGAAATATCCGCCAAGTTGTTAAGAGAATTCTTGCGCCGTAACCAAAAGAGGTATGCCTTCGGTCTGGCGTTTGCTTCGTCTGGATTGATCACGACTCTATAATTATAATGTGTTTTAAAATCCGTTCTGTTTACGGTGTTCAATAACAAACTTATTGTTTATCGCCGAGACCGCACATACTCGTGGCGTGCGGGATTTTGGTCTTACGACTTTGCCACCGCCGTCGTCAGAAACTTGCGCCCTCCACTTTTCCTTTGGTGGACACTGTCCGCTGTGCTCGGGCGCGGCCGATCCGCTTGCCGGATTCGATGGCGAACGGCGCCGTCCGCTCAGAAGGCGTTGCGGTCGTGGTAGGTCTGCAGGAATTGCCGCACGCGCGGCTCGGCGCTCTCGTGAAAGACCCGCCGCGGCGGCCCGGATTCGAGGATGCGGCCGCCGTCGATGAAGGCGATGCGGCTGGCGACATGGGCGGCGAAGCCCATCTCGTGGGTGACGATCAGCATTGTCATGCCCTCGGCCGCCAGCGCCCGCATCACTTCGAGCACTTCGCCCACGAGTTCGGGATCGAGCGCCGAGGTCGGCTCGTCGAACAGCATGAGGCGCGGCTGCATGGCGAGGGCGCGCGCGATGGCGACGCGCTGCTGCTGGCCGCCCGACAGCCGCAGCGGATGCGCGCCGGCCTTGTCGGCGAGCCCCACCCGCCTCAGCATCGCCGCCGCCCGGTCCGTCGCCTCGCCCTTGGGGAGGCCGCGCACCCGCCTGAGCGGCTCGCTGACGTTCTCGAGCGCGGTCATGTGCGGCCAGAGATTGAAGTGCTGGAACACCATGCCGATCTCGCGCCGCATCGCGCGCAGGCGGCTGGGCGCCATCGGGCGCCGCTCGCCCTCGCTGTCGAGGTCGTAGCCGATCAGTTCGCCCGCGATGCGCACCTCGCCCTCGTCGTAGGGTTCGAGGAAATTCACGCAGCGCAACAGCGTGCTCTTGCCCGATCCGCTCGGGCCGATCAGGCAGACCACCTCGGAGGGCGCGACGTCGAGATCGACCCCGCGCAGCACCTGGTGCGCCCCAAAACTCTTGCCGACGGCGCGCATGGCGATCATGGGGACGGTCATGCGCGGCTCGCGAGGAAGGCGGTCGCCCGCTGCTCGACCCGACGCCCGAGGCGCGACACGACCTCGACCAGGCACCAGTAGAAGACGGCCATCGCGAAGATCGCGTCGAAGGCGGTGAAGGTCTCGGCGGCCATCGTCTGCATCTGGTACATGAGCTCGGGCACGGTGATGATCGACAGTACGACCGTCTCCTTGGACATCACGATCAGGGTGTTGACGATCGGCGGCGTCGCGGCGACGAGCGCGTTGGGCAGGCGGACGCGGGCGAGGATGTCCCAGGGCGCCATGCCGACGCTCATCGCCGCCTCGACCTGCCCGCGCGGCACCGCCGCGAAGCCGGCGCGAAAAATCTCGGAGAAATAGGCCGAGGAATAGAGGCCGAGGCCGAGGATGCCGGCTTCCGTCGCGCTCAGCCGCAGGCCGACGGCCGGGCCGCCGGCGTACAGGATGAAGAGTTGCATCAGGAACGGCGTCCCGCGGAGGATCTCGACATAGACGCGCAGGACGGCTCTGAGCGCAAGGCTCCGGGCGCCGGCCGCCAGCGCGACGGCGAAGCCGAGCGCCAGCCCGAGCGCGCAGCCGGAGGCCCAGCAGGCGATGGTGACGAGAAAGCCGCGGCCGAGCGAAGGCGCGTAGCGGATGAGAACGTCCCAGTCCATCACGCGCCTCTCGCGAGACGCCGTTCGGCGAGCGAGCCGAGCCCGGCGAGCGTCAGATTGATGACGAGATAGAAGAAGCCGCCCGCGAGATAGGCTTCCAGCGGCCGGTAGGTCATCGAGGCGATGTTCATGCTGACGCGGGTGAGTTCGGCGATGCCGACCACCGACACCAGCGACGACGCCTTGATGAGGAGGATGAACTCGTTGATCAGCGGCGGCACCGAAATGCGCACCGCCTGCGGCAGCAGGATGCGCCGCCAGCGGTCGACGGCGCCGTAGCCGAGCGCCACTGCCGCCTCGCCCTGACCGCGCGGCACGGCGTTCAGGGCGCCGCGCAGAATCTCGGCCTGATAGGCGCCCGAGGAGAGGCTGAGGCCGCCGATCGCCGCGACCAGCGCCGGAACGTCGAGCCCGACGGTGGCGAGGAAATAGTAGATGAACAAGAGCAGCACCAGCAGCGGCACGCCGCGGAACACGCTGACGTAAGCCGCGCCGAGCCGTTCCGGCCACGGCTTGCCGGACAGGCGGGCGACGCATACCGCCATCCCGATCACGAACCCGAGCGCGATGCCGGCGAGCGACAGCGCCAGCGTCACGCCCGCCGCGTGCGCCAGGTAGCCGAACGAGTGGGAGAAGACGGAAAAGCGCATGCCGGAAACGGGGCCGGAAACGGTTGCGGCGGCGGGCCCTCATCCGGCGCTTCGCGCCACCTTCCCCCTGAGGGGGAAGCGACCCCTCTCCGACAGGGAGAGGGACAGCGGCCCCAGGCCGCAGGGTGAGGGTTCGCCGCCGCAGTCGCCTCAGATCTTCGGCTCGGGCACGGTCGTGGGCAGAGCCGTCGGCTGGCCGAACCAGGTTGTCTGGATCTTCGCCATCGTGCCGTCGCCGTCGAGCTTGACGATCGCCGCATTGACCGCCTCGATCAGCGACTGGTCGTCGGGACGCGCCACCCAGGAAAAATAGGTCGGCTGGCCGAACGGCGGCAGCACCAAAGCGAAGGCCTCGGGCCGCTGCGACGCCGCGTAGGCGAGGTTCGGCAGCGAATTGATGGCCGCGTCGATCCGCCCCGCCGCGAGATCGGCGTAGGACTGGTTGTTGTCGACGTATTCCTTGACCTCGACCGGCTTCGGCAGTTTCGCGGCGAATTCCTTGAATTGCGCGACTTGCGCGGTCCCCTTCTGGCCGCCGACCGTCTTGCCGGCGAGGTCCTCGGGCTTGGTGATGGTCTTGTCGTCGGCGCGCTTCATCAGGGAGGCGGTCGCGTCGGCGATCGGCACCGAGAAGGCGTAGCGCTTCATGCGCTCCTTGGTGATCGTCACCGGCGCAATGACGAGATCGAATTTCTTCGCCTCGAGCCCGGGCAGCACGCTGGTCCAGGGCAGGTCGAGGTAGGAGACCTTGACGCCGAGTTCCTTGGCCACGGCGTCGATCAGCTCGCGGTCGACGCCCTTGTAGACGCCGTTGTCGGAGATGTCGAAGGGCGGAAACTGCATTTCCGTCGCGACCACGAGCTCGCCGCGCTTCTTGATGTCGGCGAGGGTGTCGGCGGCAGCGCTCCGCAAGCCGCCCGCGAGGCCCGTCGCCGCGAGTCCGGCCAGGCTCCACTTTAGCGCCGTGCGCCGGGAGACGCGGAAGCCTTCGATATCCTGCATCGCTGATCGCTCCTCTTCGAACGCCGCGCGGGGCGTCGGCCCGGCGGTCCTTTATGAATATGCACATACATATTCGGGCGCGAGTCAAGCGACGGCCCGCCTGTCGACCGGCGCCGCCCCCCTCACGGGCGGTCGAGAACGATGACGTCCTCGCGGGCGAAGCCGATCTCGACCGTCGCGCCCGGGCGGGGCGGCGCGACGCCGCCGGCGTTGAACGTGTCGATGTGAAACGGCTGCTCGCCGAAGAGCGCCTTGATCCGCACGACCGAGCCGAGGAAGCTCATGTCCTCGACCACGGCGCTGAGGACATTGCCGCCGCCGCCCGGGCCGCAGCGCAGCGCCTCGGGGCGCAGCGCGATCGTCCTGGCATCCCCCGCTTTCGCATTCTCGATCGGCGCGGCGGCGAAGATCGTCGTCTCGCCGAGCCGGATCGCGCCCCGGGCCGGATCGACGACCCGACCCTCGAACATGTTCAGCGTGCCGACGAAGGAGGCGACGAAGCGCGTCTTCGGCCGGCTGTAGATGTCGGAAGGCGTGCCGACCTGCTCGATCGCGCCCTCGTTCATCACCACGATTCGGTCCGAGACCGACAGCGCCTCCTCCTGGTCGTGGGTGACGAAGATGGTGGTGACGCCGAGCCGCCGCTGCAGCGACCGAATCTCCTCGCGCAAGGCGACGCGGATGCGCGCGTCGAGCGCCGACAGCGGCTCGTCGAGCAGCAGGATCTGCGGGTTCGGCGCGAGCGCGCGCGCCAGCGACACGCGCTGCTGCTGTCCGCCCGAGAGCTGGTGCGGATAGCGGCGCCCGAGTTGGGGCAGCTTGATCAGCTCCAGCATCTCGGTCACGCGCCTGGAAATCTCCGCCGCGGGCCTGCCCGCGACCTTGAGGCCGAAGCCGATGTTGCGCTCGACCGTCATGTTGGGAAACAGCGCATAGGCCTGAAACACCATGCCGACGGCGCGGCGGTTGGCGCGCAGGTGGGTGACGTCGGCGCCCGCGATGCGGATCGCCCCCGCCGAAGGGGTCTCGAAACCGGCGATCATGCGCAGGACCGTGGTCTTGCCGCAGCCGCTCGGCCCGAGGAAGGTGACGAACTCGCCGCGCTCGACCGGAAGGCTGAAGTCCTTGACGACCGCCGCGGCGCCGAACGTCTTGCGGATGTCAGCGAGTTCGAGAAAGGACATCGGTGGACCCCTTGCGCATGGCGTTGCTTGATGTCCCGGCCGGCGATCCCGGCGAGCGCCCCCGGCCCCGCCCGGCGCGCTTCTCGCCCGGAGCGAAACGAGCGCCGCGCCTCACGGAACGAACACCGCGCGCGCGCCCTCCGCCTCCCCCCACACCGCGCCGACGTCGGCGAGCGGCACGGCGCGGGCGGCGATCGCGAGGCCGGCGGGCGTCGCCGCCGCGAGCACGGCGGCGATCGCCGCCAGCAGGCGGGGAGCCGGCACGCTGCCGAGGCCGCTGCCCATGATCGAGATGGGGGTGGAGCGCAGCACGTCGGCGAGAAACGGAATCTGTCCTCCCGTCAGGGCGCCGATCTGGACGAAGCGGATCTCGCTCGATTTCGCCGCCGCCGCGGCCGCGGCGGACAGCAGGAGCTCGGCGCTGCGGCCCCAGAGGTAGTCGAGCACGACGTCGACGCCTGCGGCGAAGGCGTCGCGAAAGCGCGCCTCGAGCGCGCGCTCGTCGGCGCCGAGCGCGATGGTCGCGTCGGCGCCGAGGGTTTCGAGCGCGGCCAGCGCCGCCGGATTGCGGCCGGTCGCGATCACCCGTTTCGCGCCCAGGCGCCGGGCGATCTGCACGGCCAGCCGGCCGGAAGCGCCGGTCGCCCCGTTGACCAGCACCGTCTCGCCAGCGACGAGCCGGGCGCGCTCGGTCAGCGCCGCCCAGGACGACATGCCGGGATTGGCGATCGCCGCCGCCGTCACGTCATCGAGATCCTCCGGCACGCGCAGGCAGTTCTGCGCCGCGACGACGGTTTCTTCGGCAAATGCGCCGTACGGGGCGCGCGGCAGCAAGAAATAGACGCGGGCGCCGTCCTCGAGACGGCCGACCCCGTCGACGCCGGCGATGAACGGGTAGGCGCCGGACGCGCTGTAGTGCGCGCCCGAAGCGCGGCCGCGGGCGAGTTGCGTCAGCGCGGCCGCCCTCACCTTGACGAGGCGCTCGCCCTCGCCGGGAACGGGCTCCGGAAAATCAGCGTAGGCGGGCGCGAGCCCGGCTCCCTGAACGATCGCGGCTTTCATGGCGCAACTCCTCATGTCTTCGCCGGCGCCGCCTCGGCGCCCTTCCCTCCCGGGCCGGCCCGGGCGGCGACCGCCGGCGCGCCTATCGCTTGGCGCCCGGCGACGCGCCGCCGACGAGATGGATGAGGCCGAGCGACGCCCAGGTCAACGCGAAGGCCACGATCGCCAGCGCCGCCGGCTCGTAGGCGCGCGAGGCGCCGATGCGCTGGAGATAGGGGCCGAAGGCCGGCCGGTCGAGCAGGCTCGCGAAGGTGAATTCGCCGATCACGATCGCGAAGGTGAGGAACGCGCCCGACAGCACGCCCGAGCGGATGTTGGGAAGGATGACCTCGACGAGGATGCGCAGCGAGCCCGCCCCCTGGCTCTCCGCCGCCTCGGTCAGCGTCCGCGCGTCGATCGCCTGCAGGGCCGTGTCGACCGCGCGGTACATGTAGGGAAGGCCGAGGCCGACGTAGCCGAACATCAGCAGCGCGTCGGCGCCGAGCGACGATCCCGTCAGCGGCAGCGCGGACGACGAGCCGTAGAGCCGGATGTAGCCGAACACCAGCACGATCGCCGGAATGACCAGCGGCAGGAGCGTGATGAACTCGACGATCCCGGCGAGGCGGGGCAGGCGCAGGCGGACGAAATAGGCGGTCGGCACCACGAGCGCGGCCACGACGACGATGGTGGCGAGCGCGAGGACCGTCGAATAGAGGAACGATTCCCGGAAGGCGCCGCTGGCGAACACGGTCTCGTAGGCGTCGAAGCTGTATTGGCCGCGGCGCATGCGCAGCGAGAATTCGAACGTCGCGACCAGCGGGGCGAGGAAATACACCGCCCCCAGCGCCACCGCCGCCCAGGCGCCGAGCCGTCCGCGGGTCATCGGAACCGGCGCTCCGCCCGGCCGCGCAAGGCGAGGTAGACGAGATTCGAGACGCCGGTGATGGCGAGCATCCCGACCGCCATGGCGTAGCCGAGATTCGGGTCGTGCAGAACGTCGCCGCGGATCTGCGCATAGAGCAGGATCGGCGCGATGTTGAACGACGAGCCGGTGAGCGCGTAGGCGGTCGCGATCGCGCCGAAGGCGTTGGCGAACAACAGCAGCGACCCGCCGAGGGCGCTCGGCAGGAGGATCGGCAGCGCGATCATCCGCCAGTATTGCCAGGCGCTCGCGCCGAGGGTTTCGGCGGCCTCCGCCCATTCCCGCTTCAGCCCGTCGACCGCCGGCGCCACCACCAGGACCATGAGCGGGATCTGGAAGTAGAGATAGGTGACGGTGAGCCCCCAGAACGTCAGGATGTTGAAGCCGTGCGCATAGAGGTCGAGGCCGAGCTGCCTGAGCAGCACGGTGACGAGCCCGAGCCGGCCGAGCGTGGCCATGAAGGCGAAGGCGAGCGGAACGCCGGCGAAATTGGAGGCGACGCCGCTGAAGGTCATGAGCGCCGGCCGCACCCAATCGGCCACTCCGCCGCGCAGCGCGGCGAGCGCCAGCGCGAGCCCGGCGAGCGCGCCGATCGCGGCGGAGGCGGCGCTGATCTCGAGGCTGAGCGCGAACGACAGCCGGATCGACGGCTGGCCCAGACGCAGGAAGTTGGCGAAGGTGAAGGCGCCGTCGCGATCCTGGAATGCGCCGGCGAGCAGCCCCGCCGTCGGCAGGATCAGGAACATCGCGGCGAATACGAAGAACGGCGTCACGCCGAGCCACGCCGGCCAGTCGAGGCGCCGCGCGAAGCGGAGGGAGGCGGAGGCGGTGGGCATGACGAGGGGGCGGCTTCCCGTTGGCGTCCGGAGGGCTCGCGTTTCGCGCGGGCCCCAGCCTGTCAAAAGACGGGCGTCCTTGCGGACGCCCTGCGGCCTGTCGAGAAGACGGGGTCCTTCCGGACCTTGACGCCCGTCGAAACGGGCGTCCTTCCTCGAGCGATCGGGGGCGGCGAGACGCCGCCCGTCCCGGCGAACGCGCGGCTACTTCGCGACCGTCGCGCCGACCACCGTGTCCCAGTCCTTCGAGATCACCTGCTTGGCGGCCTTCTGTTCGTCGAGCGTCGGGAACTTGGCCTTGGCGTAGCCGGCCGGGGGAGGCAGGGCCGCGAGCACGTCGGCCGGGACCTTGCCCGCCTCGACTAGGGCGTTGAACCGAATCGGGTGGCAATAGCCCTTGAGCCAGCCGACCTGGCCCTCGTCCGAATAGAGGTGTTCGAGCCAGAGTTTGGCGGCGTTCGGATGCGGCGCGAAGGCGCTGATCGCCTGGACGTACACGCCCGCCACGACCCCGGTCTTCGGCACGATCACGTCCACCTTGGGGTTGCCCTTCAGGTTGTCGCGCGCCGAGAGGGCGTTGTAGTCCCAGAACACCAGCACCGGCGTCTCGCCCTGGGCGATCGACGCGGCCTTGCCGATCGCGGGGACGAAGTTGCCGGCCTTGTTGAGCTCGGCGAAGAACTTCAGCCCATCCTCCGCGGCCTTGGCGGCGTCCGTCGCGCCGCCCGAGAGACCCGCGGCGTAGACGCCCATCGTCGCCTGGTTCGACGCCCTCGGGTCGCCGGCCAGCGCGACCGACCCCTTGAACTCCGGCTTGAGCAGGTCCGGCCAGTCGGTGGGCTCCGTCTTCACGAGGTCGGCGTTCACCGCGAACGACAGCACGCCGTAATAGTCGCCGGTCCAGTAGCCCTCGGCGTCCTTCGCGGAATCGGGAATCGTGTCCCAGGTCGACACCTTGTAGGGCGCGAGCAGCCCCTCGGCCTTCGCGGCCGGGCCGAACGACAGGCCGACGTCGATCACGTCGGGGGCCTGCGGGCCCTTGTTGGCCTTGTTGGCCTTGATCGCCTCGACCTCGTCGCCCGACCCGCCGTCGGGGTTCAGCTCGTTGACCGCGATCCCGTATTTCGTCTTGAAACTGTCGATCAGCGACCCGTAGCCGCACCAGTCCCGCGGCAGGGCGATGACGGTCAGCTGGCCTTCCTTCTTGGCGGCCGCCACCAGGTCGTCGGGGGGCGCGGCGCATGCGGGGAGACCGAACGCGAGGAACGCCAGCCCGGCGCCCCCGAGCAAAGCCGCTTTTCTGATAGCCATGTCGAGCTCTCCCGTCGCCCCGTCGCGATCCTTGTCAGGGGTTATCGCATTGCCGGTGTGGGTAGTCGAGCTTGATGACGTTTGGATGTCGCGTCTCGCCGGGACCTTGCGACCCGGGACGGTCGTCGCATTGCCCTCGCCGCATTTTCGCGCCAGTTTGCGGCGCCGCGGTCGCGGCGCCGACCCCGTGGGTGTGCGGGGAGAATTCATGATCGTTGGTCCGTGCGCGTCATCCTGACCCTCATCGCGGTCGCGCTCGTCACGTTTCTGACGGCGGCGCTGGTCGCGCCTTATCTCGTCGACTGGTCGGCCCATCGCGCGGACGTCGCCGCGCGTCTCGCAGCGCTGACCGGCGGCCGGGTGGCGCTCGACGGGCCGGTGACGCTGAGGCTCCTTCCGACCCCCTATCTGGAGGTCGGCGCGGGGTCCGCCGCCGGACCGGGCGAGGGCGCGCCCCGGCTGACCTTCGCGGGCGCGCGGCTCGAACTCGCGCTGGTCAAGCTCGCGAGCGGCGCCTTTCGCTTCACCGAGGTGCGGCTGGACAAGCCGGTCCTGACCCTCGCCCGCGCGGCCGACGGCGCGCTCGTCCTTCCCGGCGCGGGCTCGGCCCCGGCGGAAGCGGTCGGTTTCGACCGGGTCGCGGTGCGCGACGGAACGATCCGCATCGCGGCCGGGCGCGGCGCGCCCGAGTTTACGATTCGCGACGTCGATGTCGACGGCGACGCGGCGTCGCTCGCCGGGCCCTATCATGTTTCCGGCAGCGTCGCCGGACCGGGCGGCGCCCCCCTCGCATTCCGGCTCGCCACGGAGAAAGCCGGCGCCGACGGCGCTCCGATCCGGCTCGGGATCGAGCGCGGTCCAGGCTGGCCGGCTCTCGAATTCGACGGGACGCTCGCCTTCCGCGCTCATGGCCCGAGCGCGCTCGGCGCCGCGGTGCTGTCGGGAGCCGCGCCCGACGTCGACGGGCCGATCCCGTGGCGCGCCGCCGGCGCGCTCGCGGCCGACCTCGACGGCGCGTCGCTGACCGGCGCCGAGTTCCGCTTCGGTCAGGAGGAACGGGCGCTGCGCGCCGAGGGGTCGGCGGGGCTCGCCTTCGGCGCCCCCGCGCGGCTCACGATCCGCGCCGAGGCCAAACAGGCCAATCTGGATGCGCTCCTGCGCCGCAAGGGCGAGGACGGCGTCGCGCCCGCGCGGGCGATCGAGCGGCTGTCGGCCGCGCTCGCGCCGGCGCTCGCCGCCGCCGGGCCGGCGACGCTCGACGGGCGCTTCGCGGTCGCGACCGCCATTCTCGGCGGCGACGCCGTCACCGGATTGACGGCGGCTGTCGAGGCGAGGCCGGGCGATCCGATGACGGTCCGGTTCGAGGCCGGCCTGCCGGGAACGACCCGCCTGAAGGCCGAGGGGAGGGCGGACATCGGCGTCGCGCCCACCTTCGCCGGCGCGATCGACTTCGCCACGGAGGACGCCGGCGTCGTCGGAACCTGGGCCGGCCAGGGCGCTCCGGATTTCGCGCCCTGGGCCCAAGCGCTCGGCGACGCGATGTCGGGGTCGCGGTTCGCCGCGTCGGGGACGATCGAGGCGACGGCCGCCGGCGTCTCCGGGCAGGGACTGCGAATCGAATTGGGCCGCTCGACCTTGACCGGGGCGCTCGCGGTCACGCGGCCGGCCGGCGGCGCGCCCGGACGAATCCAGGCCGACCTCGCGACCGATTCGCTCGACATCGACGCGCTGCCGAGCCTCGAGGCCGCCCGGGCGCTGATCGGCGGCTACGACCTGTCGCTCGCGCTCGAAGCCCGGGCGCTCAGCGTCGCCCATCTCGGCGGGGCCGGGATCGCAGGCGCTTCGCTCAGCCTGAAGATCGGCAAGGCCGGTCCGACGACCACGCTGGACCGGCTGACGATCGGCGGGCTGGGCGGCGCCGCGCTCGAGGCGACGGGCGTTTTCGGTCCGGAAGGAATCTCCGCAAGGGGGCGGCTCAACGCGGACAGGCTCGGGGATTTCGCCGCGCTCATCGCCCGCCTCGCGCCGGGCCCGTTCACTCGGGCTCTGGTCGATCGGGCGTCGTCGCTCTCCCCCGCCTCGATCGATTTCGAGGCGGTCGGCGGGCCGTCCGCCGCCGCCGAAGCGCCGGTCCTGCGGACGTTGAAGGCGAGCGGCGCGGTCGCCGGGACGCGGCTCGCGCTCGAGGTCGAGCCGCAGGGGGACGCAGACCGGCGCGCCATCACCCTCGGTCTCGAGGCGCGCGATTCGGCCGCGCTGCTGCGCCAGATCGGTTTCGGCGCGGCGGCGGCGGGCGGCGGCGCCCATGTCGGCGCCGCCCATGTCGACGCCGCCCACGTCGACGCCGCGCATGTCGACGCCGCGCATGTCGACCTGCACGCGTCCGGCGCCTGGGAGGCGGGCTACGACGTCGACGGCTCCGCGCGGGTCGCGGGCGCGGCGGTCGCCTGGCGCGGCCGATACGCGCCCGCCGCCGAGGGCGACGCCGCGAGCCTGTTCGGGGCGCTGAAGGTCGAGGCGGCAAACATCGCGCCGCTCGCCGCCCTCCTCGGCCTTGCCCCGCCCGGTCCGACCCTCGGCCCGGTCGAAGCCGCCGCCGACGTCACCCGGCGCGCCGACCGCTGGACGGTCTCCCGCATATCCGCCGCCGTCGCCGGCGTCAGGGCGGCGGGATCGCTCGTCTACGAGCGGCCCGGGGAGGGCGCGCGGACGCTGGCCGGCCCCGACCTCGCGCGCGCCGAGGACGCGGTCGCGGGGCCGGCCTCCCCGACGCAGGCTGAGCCGGCCGCCGTCACCGGCGCGCTGTCGTTCGACCGGCTTCGCCTCGCCGACCTCGCCGCGCTGGCGCTCGGGCCCGCGCAACCCGCCCGAGCGCCCGCGATCTGGTCGACGGCCGGGTTCCCGGCCCCGCCGCTGACCCTGCCCTCCGCCGCCGTGCGCCTGAGCGCCGCGACCCTCGGGCTGTCCGAAGGCCTGGCCGCGCGCGGCTTCTCGACCAGCCTCCGCCTCGACGGCGGGCGGCTCGACCTCGACGACGTCGCCATGACCGTCGGCGGGGGCGTCGTCTCCGGGCGCGCGACCTTGCGGCGCAGCGGCGACAACGCGACGCTGGAAGGCGCCTTGTCGGCCGAGCCGCTGGCGCTGACGCGCCCGGGCCTGTCCGGTCGGGTCGGCGGTCGCCTCGACTTCGCCTCGACCGGAAGGAGCCCGGCCGCCCTCGTCGCCGGCCTCGCCGGCGGGGGCGAGGTCATGCTTTCCGGCGCCGCCCTGCCGCGTAGCGACCCCGCCGCGCTCGACCGCGTCATCGCCGCGGCCGAGGTCGACGGCGCGGAGATCGACGAGACCAACGTCGCCTACCAGTTCGGCGCGGCGCTCGACAAAGGCGCGCTCGCGATTCCTTCCGGCGCGACGCCGATCGCGCTGAGCGCCGGGACGATCCGGCTCGGCCCGCTGGCGTTCGCCGCCGGCCGCGTCCAGGCGGCGCTGACCGCGACCTTCGCGCTCTCCGATCTCGCGCTCGAGACCCGGCTCGGGTTGAGCGAACCGGCGACCGGGCTCAAGTTCTGGACCGGGCCGCCGCCCGCGGCGAGCGTCACGGTCTCCGACGCGACCGGCGCGCCGAAGCGGCGGCTCGACGTGGCCGCGCTCGCCGCCGGCCTCGCCACCCAGGCGATCGGGCGCGAGTCGGACCGGATCGCCAATCTCGAGGCCGACATCCGCGAGCGCGCGTTCTTCAACCGCCGGCTGAAGGGCGAGCGGTTCCTCGATCGCCGGGCGGCGGAGATCGAGGACTGGCGCGCCGAGCAGGAGCGGCTGAACGGTCTCGCCCAGCGTCTGGCGGCGCAGCGGGCGGAAGAGGAACGGCTCGCGGCGGAAAAGGCCGCGGCGGAAAAAGCGGCGGCGGAAAAAGCGGCGGCCGAAAAGGCCGCAGCGGACAGGGCGGCGGCGGACAAGGCGGCGGCCGAAAAGGCCGCAGCGGAGAAGGCGGCGGCGGACAAGGCCGCGGCGGAGAAGGCCGCGGCGGGAAAAGCGGCGGCGGACGAAAAGGCCGCAGCGGAGAAGGCGGCGGCGGACAAGGCGGCGCTCGAGGCGGCCGGGCGTCTCCTCGGGGCGGCGCCGGAAGGATCCGCCGGATCGCCGCCGGAGCCCGGGGGCGCGGCAGGGTCGAAGGCGGACGGGTCCGAGACGCCGCTCCCGCCCGCGCGGCCGAAGCCGAAAGCCGCCCCTTCGGCGCCGGACCCCGCCGCCAGCGGCCTGTACTGAGCGCGCGCGCCGATCGGTCGCCGAGCCGGCGGGGCTGCCCGACTCATCCGCCGGCGCGGGCGCTCACGGTTTCGAGAACGAAGACGCGCATTGCGGAGGACAGATTGGCTTCGCCGCGCGCCGCGTCGATCTCGGCGGCGAGCGCGTTGATCGAGACGCCCTTGCCGGCCGCGATCGTCTGCAGCCGCAGCCAGAACGCGTCTTCGAGCGAGATGCTGGTTCGATGGCCCGCGATCACGACGGAGCGCTTGACGACGCGGGCGCCGCTCATGTCAGTCGCGGCCGTCCGGCTCGAGCTTGTGGCCGTCGAGGCGTCGATCGCCGGCCTCGCGCTCCGCCTCGATCCGACGTCGTTCGGCCTTGGGCGTTCCGAAAACGACACGGTTCTCCGCCGCGGCGGCCGATTCCCGTTCGCGGTCGCGACGCTTGCGCGCCCGGCGCAAGTTGACGATATCCCCCATCGTGCGGCCGCTCCGGGTCTATCGGTTGAAAGCTATTTCTTGCGGAAGGCGTCGATCGAGACGACCTTGGCCGCTCCCGGCGGCGGCGGCCGTGCGGCCGCGGCCGCCGCGTCCGTCTTGTCGGCGGCGGGCGCAGGTTTCGCCGGCTCGCGTTTCGACTCGGGCGCCGGACCGGGCGCGGGCTTCGCGTGCAGCCGCGATTCGGGGGCCGGCGCCGCCGTCGGCGTCGGCCGGGTCGCGGGCTGGTCCTCGGCCACGCGCGGCTCGAGCTTGAAGCCGAACGGCACCGACGGGTCGGTGAAACCGGTGATTGCATCGAACGGCACGGTCAGCCGCTCGGGCCTGCGGGAGAAATTGAGGCTCACCTCGAACCCATCCTGGCCGACCGTCAGGTCCCAGAACTCGTGCTGAAGGACGATCGACATCTCGTCCGGGAAACGCGCCTTGACCTGGGCGGGCACGACGACGCCCGGCGCCTGGGTCTTGAACGCGATGTTGAAATGATGATCGCCGGGAAGGCCCGAGCGCGCGGCGTCGGCCAGCACCCTGCGGACAACCGAGCGCAACGCGTCCTGAACGAGGAGGTCGTAGCGGATGAGATCGGTCGACATTCGCTTTCAGGTCCGCTTCCGTTTGGCCGGGCGCCGGGAACTTGCAAACTTCCCGACAAGCGCCGCCGCTCCGTGGGCCGCAGCCAATCGCAAAAAGAAGTGGAGGCTTCTGTTGCCAGGCGCCTCCGGACCCCGCCTTCAGGTGCAAACCCTCAGGACTTGATTCCCAGTACCATCACCGCATTACGCGGCGAGGGCCACCGGAGCATAGTTGTCGTTGGCAACTATAAGGTTGACCCGATAACGGCGGTATCATGCCGGGCAAAAGATCGTCCTTTGGGTCCCCCGTCGAACCTATTTCGCCCCCGCCGAAACCCGCCGACAATGCGGGCTTTGGTGGAGGCGCCGGGTACCGCCCCCGGGTCCGAAAGACTTATTTCGACGTCCATTTATCGCCATAGCGGACCTTGCGGCCCGCACGACCTATATAGAACGCCGAATGGGTTCTGCAAAGGGGGCGCTGGATCTTCTGAGGGCTGGAAAACCGACTGCGGTCCTTCCGACCGGGCGCTCTCACGCCACCGGTTCCGGAAACGCTGCGGCGCCCTTCTCGACGAACGCCTTCACGGTTCCTTCCGGCCCTCGGTGGCGAACTGCGCGTGGACGCGTATATCGCATCGAAGCGCCTGTGGATGGCGCGGTCAGTCTCGAGGCGGGCGCTTGCGGCTTCAACCCAGTTTGACGGAGGTCCCCCCGGACGCGTCGGCGGACAGGACGAACGAACTGCGGGCGAACGTGTCAGCGAAATGCAACGTCGCCGACGAGCGCCCCTCCTGCAGGGTCAGCGTTCCGCCCGCGCCATGGGCGTTCGGCGTCCATGTCTCCTCGACGCCGGGCGCGAATTTGAAGCCCAGAAGGTCGATCGTATCGGCGGCGCCGAAGGATTGGATAGCGTTGAGGAGGTTGACACCCGGGTCGATCTGCAAGGTCGCGGCATGTTTGCCGCCGACGAATTCCACGGCTCCGGCGCCCAGCGCGCCTTGCGCGCCGACCTCGAGGACTGCCGCGTAAATCTCTGTCGAGCCGTAATGGTTCGACCGGTGCGCGACGGCGACGTCGCCGGCGCCGATCCGCAGCGTCGAGGCGGCGTCGCCCTCGATCGGCCCGGCGAGCGTGAGCTTGGCGCCTTGCGCGCCCGAGACCGAGGCCAGCTCCTGTCCCGCGAACAGCCAGTTCGAGGCGATGTCGATCTGCTGGGTTACCTCAACGGCGCCCCCGCCGGAAAGCGCATCGATTTCGCCGCCGTCGAAAATCGTCTTTCCATGCAGAATGGCGGAACCGTCGATCGCCAGCGTGTCGTAGAGGCCGAAGCCGGCTCCGCCCCAGTCCAGTTCGCCTCCGTGAGTCACGGTCAGCGAGGAAACCGTCGGAGCGGTCTGGCCGAACGACAACGAGCTGAGATTCGTCCAGCGCGAGCCCTTGCCGTCGATCACGACATAGCCGTCGCCGCCCGGGGCGACGACTCCGACTTCGTCGTTGACAACCCCGCCGCCGGCTATCGTCAAGGCGCCGCTGTAGCCCTCGGCGATCGCGCCGACATAGACGTCGGTCAGGGCGACGCGGGAGCCGGATCCGAGGATGTCCGCAGAGCCCTTGCCGAAACCGTCTCCGAGCTGCAGCGCCGCGGCGGGATTGCTGAAGCCGTTCGGGCCGCCGGAGACCTGACCCCCGCTTTCGACGACCAGCGCGCCGTCGCCGGTTCCCCCGACCTCGATTCCGCTGGTTCCGGAGGTCCAGCGTCCCTTACCTGAAACGACCAGTTCGCCGCCATGAACGAGAGCGTATTCCTCGCTCACGACGCCCTCGACGTCGAGCCGGACCGCCGAGCCGTCGCCGCCGATGAGCATCGTCTGACGCCCGGCGAGTTTCGCGCCCGAAGCCACCGTCAGAGCGGCGCCTGCGCTCAGTTCGAGGTCGTAGCTCGGCGCATTGGATCGCGCCGCCGGCGAGAAATCGAGCTCGCCGTTCGTGAGAATGAGACGGCCGCCGGTCATGCGCAGGTCGCCGACCTGGTCGGCGACGCCATTCGATCGCAGCGATACGAGCCAGGAACGGCCATCCTGGACGACCGCATACTCGCCAGCTGTGGGCACGCCGTTCGACCAGTTCGAAGGATTGCTCCATTCCAGGTCTCGACCCGCGCCTGTCCATCTTGTCGATTTGGTCAACGCTGCCCTCGATTGGCCCGCGACGGGGACACGGTCGTGTTTCCGGATGCGCCTCGGGAAAGCGTGCGCGCGTGAGCATCGCATTCTTGTGGTGAGCCGTAAATCGGGACGGACCGCCGCCTGTTTCGGCGCCTCGGGACCTGACATCGCGCGAGGGACGTTCCGACGCGGTGCGAAATGGCCCGCCCTCCCCGCTTCGCCCCCGCTCGCGACAATCATGCGCGCGACCTTGTCCACAGGGCCTTCGCCTCGATCGCAAGGCGGCCCGACATCAGCGCCGCCGAACGCCGCAGGCGCCGCCCGCGGTCTGGGCGCCCGTCGCCGCGCCGGCCGGCGTTCCTTTCGCCGACTTCCGGAATCCCGGCGCCGGGACGGGAAAACCGACCGCGGTCCCGCCGACCGGTTTCGCTCGCGCTACCGGTTCCTGAACGCCGCGGCGCGCTTCTCGACGAACGCCTTCATGCCTTCCTTCTGGTCCTCGGTGGCGAACAGCGAGTGGAAGATGCGGCGCTCGAAGCGGATGCCCTCGGTGAGCGTCGTCTCGTAGGAGCGGTTGACGCTCTCCTTGGCGGCGTAGACCGCGGCGGCGGACAGCGCGGCGATGGTCGCGGCGACCTTGAGCGCCTCCTCGAAAAGCTGCGCCGCCGGCACGACGCGCGAGACGAGGCCCGCGCGCTCGGCCTCGGCCGCGTCCATCATCCGGCCGGTCAGCACCATCTCCATCGCCTTCGACTTGCCGACGAAGCGGGTGAGACGCTGGGTGCCGCCGGCGCCCGGAATGACGCCGAGCTTGATCTCCGGCTGACCGAATTTCGCCGTGTCGGCGGCGAGAATGAAGTCGCACATCATGGCGAGCTCGCAGCCGCCGCCGAGCGCGAAGCCCGCCACCGCCGCGATCACCGGCTTGCGGGTCTTGGCGACGTTCTCCCATTTCGAGATGAAATCCTCGATGAACACGTCGGCGAAGGTCTTGTCCTGCATTTCCTTGATGTCGGCGCCGGCGGCGAAGGCTTTTTCCGAACCGGTCAGCACGATCGCGCCGACGCCCTTGTCGGCCTCGAAGGCCTCGAGCGCCTTGTTGAGGTCCTCGATCAGCCCGGCCGAGAGCGCGTTCAGCGCGTGGGGCCGGTTGAGCCGGATGACCCCGACTTTCCCATGCGTTTCGACGAGGATGTTTTCGTAGGTCATTGGGCGCGCCTCCGGGGAAGATTCGCGCAGACCTAGCGAATGGAGCGCGGCGTGGAAAGAGGCCCTGCGCCCGGCGCGTCCAGGAGGCGGCCCGTCGCGGCTCGGACCCGCGCTCCTCAGCATGCGAGGCCGGGAAGGAACAAAGTCCGCAACCGGCGGTTGACAGAGCGGTGTCCTTTTGCGCCTGTGCCGCGATCGGCGCTCCCAACCAAGAGGCCTGCGCAGTCCCATCCCCCGGAGGCGAACGTGACTCTGACTCCTGTCAAAATTCTCATGTGCTTGTTCAGTCTCGGGGCATCGACGCTCGCTCAGGCCGAATGCCTCAAGAGTGTCAGCGAGATGAAGGCAAGCAAAGTGAAAACCCACTGGAAGGAGACGACCGAGAACGATGGCAAGCCGTTGACGATTTCAATCGCCGATGGCGCCCACGGGCTCGTCTACACCGCCAGCAAGGCCGGCGCGCCTTGGCTGACGGGCAACGTATCCGTCTGTCGTTCCGGGGGCGCGACCAGGATTACCTTGAAAAACACTCGGGCCACGAGCCACGTCCCGATGATCGCGAGGATGGCGTTGCCTTCCACTCAGTCGGCCCAGATCGTCAATAACCAGATCAGGCTGGCGGGCGGCGCATGGAGCGGAACCTTCGTTGCGCAATAGCGCGCGCGGGATCGGCGCCGTTCGGGACGCTCGTCGCGCTTCGGCATCGTCCGTCGAAACCCGAAGGCGCCGAGGCGGGGCCGCCCGCGCAGGCAATGGTGTGCGAAGCGCCGGCCGGCCTACGCGGGCCCGCCGCACGCCAGCCGATGCAAGGTGATCTCCGGCCGATTGTTGAAGCGCACCGGAACGACGCAGGACCCCGCCCCCACTGAGGTGTAGCCCGCCATGCTCGCGTGCCGCCAGGCGCCGGCGGCGAAAGCGCGCGGCAGCTTGGCTTCGAGCAGGATGGGAACGCCGCCGGGCAGGCAGATCTGCCCGCCGTGGGTGTGGCCGCTCAGCATCAGGTCGAAACCCGCGTGCGCGGCCTGCCGGTAGATTTCCGGCGTGTGCGAGAGCAGCACCGAGACGCACTCCTGGGGAATGTCCGCCGCGGCCTTCTCGAGGTTGTCGGCGCGGTAGAAATGCGCGTCATCGACCCCGGCGAGCCAGATCGAGGCGTTCCCGCGCTCGACGACCGCGCATTCGTTGAGAAGAACCCGGATGCCGAGCGCCTCGAGGTCGGGAACCATGGCGATCGAATCGTGATTGCCGAGGACCGCGTAAAGGTCGCCGCGCAGCGCCTGGCGGAGGACGGCGACCGCTTCGAGGCTGGGGCGGCAATCGCCGTGGGCGGCGCCGCGATAGTCGCCCGTCAGCACGCAGAGATCGTAATCGAGGTCGCGCGCCAGTTCGGCGGCGCGGCGCATGGCCGGAGCGCTCAGGTCCGCATGCAGGTCGCTCAGATGCAGAATCGTGAAGCCGTCGAACGCGTCCGGCAGGCGGGCGAGGCGCACGACGTTGCGCCGCAGCTCCACCTTGCCGGCATTCGCCAGGCCGAGTCGGTAGGTTCCGGTGACGCGCAGCGCGACCTCGATGATCGCCTGCATCACCGGCATGTTCTCGATGTGCAGGAAACTCAGGCCCTGCCCGAACGCCTGCGCCTCGTGCTCGCGCTCCATGCCGAGACGGAGTTTTGCGTGCAGCGGCCCGAGCCGGGCTTCGAGACGAAGAGCGATTTCGTCGGGATCGAGGAGGCGATACGCCGTCACGTCTTCCGCTTTCGCAAACAGGAATAAAAGGGACCGTCGCCCGAGACGGACGCTTCCTCCGACGCCGCCATTGCGAGGAGCGCAGCGACGCAGGCATCCGCGCCGCCGCCGCGCCCTGCGGCATGGAAATCCCCGCGCACGTTGATTACTGCCGGGCGATCGCCAAGGGAACGCGCTCCATCGTCGCGACAGGCGTCAATATACGACATACGACGGCCGCTTCCAGCGACACTCCCCCTCCGGCTGGAGCTGGAGCGCGTCGAGGCGTCGGGCGGGCCAGGCGCCGCTCAGATATGCAGCGGGTGGCCCAGCGCCTTCAGCGCGGCTTCGTGAAACGCCTCACCCTGAGTCGGGTGGGCGTGGATCGTGCCGGCCACATCCTCGAGCCGCGCGCCCATCTCGATCGCGAGCGCGAATCCCGACGACAGTTCCGAGACGCCGGCGCCGACGGCCTGGACGCCGAGCACGACGTGGTTGTCGTTGCGCGCCACGATGCGCACGAATCCCTCGTCGTCCTGTTTGGTCATCGCGCGGCCGTTGGCGCGGAAGGGAAAAAGCCCGGTGACGATCTCGCCGTGGGCCGCGCGCGCCGCCTCCGGCGAGAGACCGACAGCGACGATCTCCGGATCGGTGAAGCAGACGGATGGAATGGCGCGATGGTCGAAGGCGCACTTCCTGCCCGCAATGATCTCGGCGACCATCTCGCCCTGCGCCATGGCGCGATGGGCGAGCATCGGCTCGCCGGTCACGTCGCCGACCGCCCACACGTTGCGCATCGAGGTCGCGCACCTTTCGTCGATGCGGACGAACGGTCCCGCCATGGTCAGGTCGAGCCGTTCGAGCCCGAAGCCTGCGGTGCGCGGACGCCGTCCGACCGCGACCAGCACCTTGTCGGCGGCGACGGCGCTCTCCTCTCCGTCCGCGTCGGCGAGATGAAGCGCGCCCTCGCCGAAGCGGAGCGCCCGCGCGCCGCAGCGGACGTCGACGCCGAGGTCGGCGGCGCGGCGGGCGACGGGCAGCGAGAGCTCCTCGTCGTAGAGCGGCAGGATTCTCGGCAGCGCTTCGACGATCGTGACCTTCGCGCCGAGCTTGGCGAAGGCCGTGCCGAGCTCCATGCCGATGTAGCCGGCGCCGACCACGGCGAGCCGGCCCGGCACGCGTGTCAGCGCCAGCGCTTCGGTCGAGGACAGAATGTCGCCGCCGAACGGCAGCGCGGCGAGCTTGAACGGTTCGGAACCGGTGGCGATGACGAGATGCTCGCAAGAAATGCGCTGGTCGCCGGTGTCGGAATGGGCGATCGCCGTCTTGCCGTCGACGAGGGCGGCGCGGCCGCGGATCGTGCGCACTTTCGCCTTGTCGAGCAGCCGGCCGACCCCGGTCGAGAGCCGCGCCACGATCGCGTCCTTCCAGGCGACCGTCTTGGCGTAATCGAGAACCGGCGGCGCGAGCGCGACGCCGATGGCGGCGAGCGCCGCGGGCTCGGCCAGCGCATGGACGGCGTCGGCTGCGTGGATGATCGCCTTCGAGGGAATGCAGCCGACGTGCAGGCAGGTTCCGCCGAAGCGGCCGTCCTCGACCAGCACCGTGTCGAGCCCGAGTTCGCCCGCGCGGATCGCCGCGACATAGCCGCCGGGCCCGCCACCGATGATCAGGACCTTGCAGCTAAGCTCGCTCATGGCATGCCTCGCCTTTCGCGCCTCTCGCCGTTGCCCTTCCCCCTCGGGGGAATGCGACGCGAAGCGCCGGATGAGGGTCGGACGTGCGAATCACCTCGACGAACCTCGCTCTAATCCTCGATGAACAGCGACGCCGGCGCTTCGACGAGCGCGCGGACACGCTGGATGAAACTGGCCGCGCCGTGGCCGTCGATCACCCGGTGATCGAAGGACGACGACAAATTCATGGTCTTGCGGGGCGTGAAGGCGCCGTCGCGCCAGATCGGCTTCACCACGATCCGGTTGACGCCGACGATCGCCACCTCGGGCCGGTTGACGATCGGCGTCGAGACGATCCCGCCGAGCGCTCCGAGCGAGGTCAGCGTGATGGTCGAGCCGGTCAGCTCCTCGCGCAGCGCGGTTCCATGGCGCGCCGCCTCGCTCACCCGGCGCATTTCCCGCGATGCCTCGTTGAGGCCGAGCGTCTCGACGTGGCGCACCACCGGGACCATCAGCCCGGCCGGCGTCTGGGTCGCGATCCCGAGATGCACGGCGCCGTAGGTGGTGAGCAGGTCGTTGTCGTCGTCGAAATGCGCATTGACCTCGGGGAAGTCCGCGACCGCCTTGACGATCGCCAGC
The DNA here is from genome assembly GCF_003315135.1 of Roseiarcus fermentans. GTDB lineage: Bacteria > Pseudomonadota > Alphaproteobacteria > Rhizobiales > Beijerinckiaceae > Roseiarcus > Roseiarcus fermentans. The sequence continues at coordinate 350,311 of NZ_QNRK01000001.1, read as the reverse complement.
ATCAGGAACGGCAGCACCGTCAGCCGCGGCCGCTCTGCCGTGGCGCGGGCGTTCAGCGCGGCGCGCAGCTCCTCGAGCGCGGTGACGTCGACCTCCTCGACGTAGGAGAAGTGGGCGACCCTGCGCGACGACTCGGCCATGGCCTGGGCGATGCGGCGGCGCATGCCGACGATCTTCACGGTCTCGACGGCCATGTTGCGCGCGCGCCCGCCGCCTTTCCCCGGCGCGTCAGGCGGATGGGCGATGAAGGCGTCGAGGTCGTCGTGGGTGACGCGGCCGGCCGGTCCGGTTCCGGGCACGAAGCGCAGGTCGACGCCGGCCTCGCGCGCCTTTAGGCGCACGGCGGGCGAGGCGAGCGGCTTCTCGCCCGGCGGGCGCGGCGCGCCGCGAGGCGCAGCGCGCGCCGCCGCGGGAGGCGACGGCGCGGTCCTGTCCGACCGCGCGGCCGGCTCCTCGTCGGCGGCCGGGCGGGAGGCCGCCGCTGCCACCGCCTCCGCCGGGCGGGCGTCGCGGGCGCCGGCCGCGGCTTTGGCGACGCCTTTCGGCGGCGGGGCGGGGCTCGAGTCGGGCAGGCCCGGCGCATCGATGCGGATCAGCTCCGAGCCGACCGGCAGCACGTCGCCGACCGCGCCGCCGAGCGCGACCACCTGGCCCGCGACCGGTGTCGGGATCTCGACGGTCGCCTTGTCCGTCATGACCGCAGCGACCGGCTGATCCTCCTGGACCAGGTCGCCGACCCCGACATGCCACTCGACGATCTCGGCCTCGGCCACGCCTTCGCCGATGTCGGGCATCTTGATCGTGCGCAGGCCCATGTCTCAGGCCTCCATCGCCTTGAGAAGGGCGCGGCCGACGCGCGCGGGACCGGGGAAATAGTCCCACTCCTCGGCATGCGGATAGGGCGTGTCCCAGCCGGCGACGCGCTCGACCGGCGCCTCGAGCGCATAGAAGCAGCGCTCCATCACCTGCGCGGCGAGTTCGGCGCCGAACCCACTGCTCAGCGTCGCCTCGTGCACGATGACGCAGCGCCCGGTCTTCTCCACCGAGGCGACGATCGCGTCGACGTCGAGCGGCACGAGGCTGCGCAGGTCGACGATCTCCGCGTCCACGCCCGTCTCCTCGGCGGCCGCCTCCGCGACGTGCACCATCGTGCCGTAGCAGAGCACGGTGACGCCCTTGCCCTCGCGCCGCACCGCCGCCTTGCCGAGCGGCACGGCGTAGCGGCCCTCCGGAACCTCGCTCAGCGGGTGCTTCGCCCAGGGGACCGCGGGCTGCTCGGGATGGCCGGAAAAGGGGCCGTTGTAGAGCCGTTTCGGCTCGAGGAAGATCACCGGATCGTCATCCTCGATCGCGGCGATCAGCAGGCCCTTGGCGTCGTAGGGGTTGGACGGAATGACCGTCTTGAGGCCGCTCACGTGGGTGAACAGGGCCTCGGGACTCTGGCTGTGGGTCTGGCCGCCGTAGATGCCGCCGCCGCACGGCATGCGGATGACGATCGGCGCGAAGAACTCGCCCCCCGAACGGAAGCGCAGGCGCGCCGCCTCCGACACGATCTGGTCGTAGCCGGGATAGACGTAGTCGGCGAACTGGATCTCCGCCACCGGCCTCAGGCCGTAGGCGCCCATGCCGATCGCGACCGCGACGATGCCGGATTCGTTGATCGGCGCGTCGAAGCACCGCTGCTTGCCGTATTTGCGCTGCAGCCCCTCGGTGCAGCGGAACACGCCGCCGAAATAGCCGACGTCCTCGCCGAACACCACGACGCGCTCGTCCTCGGCCATCTTGCAGTCCATGGCGTCGCGGATCGCCTCGACCATCGACAGGCGCGCCATCGTCTAATACCCCAGTTGCTGGCGCTGTTCGCGCAGGTGGCGCGGCATCTCCTTGTACACGTCCTCGAACATCGAGGCGGTGCTGGGCTTGGGCCCGTCGTGCAGCGTGCCGTGCGCCTCCGCCTGCTTGGCCGCCTCCAGCACCTCGGCGTCGACTTCCGCCTGCATCTGCCGCATGCGCTCCTCGCTCCAGGCGCCGATGCGGATCAGGTGGGCCTTCAGGCGCGCGATCGGATCGCCGAGCGGCCAGGCGGCCTGCTCGTCCTTGGGCCGGTATTTCGACGGGTCGTCGGAGGTCGAGTGGGCGCCGGCGCGGTAGGTCACCCATTCGATCAGCGTCGGCCCGAGATCGGCGCGCGCCCGGTCCGCGGCCCATTTCGAAGCGGCGTAGACGGCGAGGTAGTCGTTGCCGTCGACCCGCAGCGAAGCGATGCCGAACCCATGGGCGCGGGCGGCGAATTTGGCGCTCTCGCCGCCGGCGATCCCCTGGTAGGAGGAAATCGCCCACTGGTTGTTGACGATGTTGAGAATGACCGGCGGGCGGTAGACCGAGGCGAACACCAGCGCCGAGTGGAAATCGGTCTCGGCGGTCGAGCCGTCGCCGATCCACGCCGAGGCGATCTTGTCGTCGCCGCGGATGGCGGAGGCCATGGCCCAGCCGACGGCCTGCGGATATTGCGTGCCGAGATTGCCGGACACGGTGAAGAACCCGGCCTCCCTGGCGGAATAGAGGCCGGGAAGCTGGCGGCCGCGCAGGCGGTCCTTCGCGTTGGAGAAGATCGAGTTCATCATGTCGACCAGCGGCCAGCCGTAGGCGATCAGGAGACCCTGCTGGCGGTAGGTCGGAAAGCACATGTCGCCCGGCGCAAGCGCCTTGCGATGGGCGCAGGCGACCGCCTCCTCGCCGAGCGAGGCGATGTAGAACGACGTCTTGCCCTGGCGTTGCGACATGAGCATGCGGGCGTCGAAGGCGCGCGTCAGCATCATGTCGCGCAGGCCCGTGCGCAACTGCTCGGAGGTCAGTTCGCCCGCCCAGTCGCCGACGGCCTCGCCGGAATCGTCGAGGACGCGGATCATCGAATAGGCGAAGTCGCGGATTTCGCCTGGGGGCACGTCGATCGGCGGCCGCGGCGCCTCGCCCGCCTCGGGCACGTCGACGTGGCTGAAGTCGGGCTTTCCCCCCGGCCGCACGGTCGGCTCCGGCACGTGCAGCGACAGACGCGTGGTCATCGAGCCATTTCCTCCGGAGGCGCCTCGGGCACCTTATCCGTTCGCCCGGGATCTTGTCATCGGCAACGCGTTCAGGGAAGCGACGGAGCGGGCCGACGCGCGCCTTCGCCGGGCCGGCCGCGGCGAACACGACGCGACCCCGCTTGACCCTGTGCATGTGTGTCCGGTCGGTTTCGAGCCCGAGTTCCGCAGGCCGACCGAACTTCAGCCGAACAGGCGTCCTTGACAAACATAGTTTACAAGGATAATATGGATTCGCACGGCGTCATGCCGATATTGTCCCCACGAACCCGCGAGGAGGCGAACGGCAGTGCGCGGCGCCTTGTTGAAACTGTTGTCCCACGTTCGCAATGCGACGATGGACCTGCGATACGGCGGGCTTCTCCATGGAATGACCGCGCCCCGGTTTCCCGACGCCTATCCGTCGGTTTCCAGTTCCTACGATGTCTTGCCGATTTTATTTGCCGGCGTCGTCGTCACGGACAAGGACGTCCTCGTCGATGTCGGCTGTGGCAAGGGACGGGTGATCAACTGGTGGCTACATCGATACGGTCGCAACAGGATTTACGGGATAGAAATTGATCCGGAGATCGCCGCTGCGGCAGCGAAAAGACTCAAGCGGTACAAGAACGTCCAAATCTTGACTGGCGACGCTTGCGAACTTCTCCCGGAAGACGCCACGATCTTTATGCTGTTCAATCCTTTCAATGAAAGAGCAACGTTCAGGTTCATGGGCGCCGTGAAGGCGCTTCCCGACCTGGACGGCGACAGGAAACGAACCATCTTATATTACAATTGTTTGTACAAGGACTTGTTTGTCAACGACGGCGGTTTCGCCGTTCGGGACCTCGTGGTTCCGAAGGGATGCCTGCCCTGCGCGGTCATCGTGTCGCGGTAGCGCGTCGCTGACGCCAGTCGGTTTTGCCGCCGGCTCCGCGCCATCATTCCAGGCCGGCCTCGATCAAGCGAGCCCGGCGCCGGAAGCGAGGCTCGCCTCGAGCGCGCCGCGAACGCCGCGCCGCTCGATCGCCTCGAACGCTGCGAGCGCCAGCGCCGCCAGGTTTCCGACCTTCGTCAGGTCCTCGCCCCACAGGCGGCGGTCCGCCAGCAACCGCGCCGCGACCGCCGCCGCGCCGACCGCCGGCTCCAGCGCCCACGCTTCCGCCATGATGGTCAGGTTTTCCGGCTCGTCGCGGATCGGATAGGCGCCTTTGGCGCGCCGCCCGACGAAGCCGCCTTGCTCTCGCTCGCAGCGATAGAACCAGAGCAGCGCCGCGAGCGAGAAGGCGACGAGCCCCGGCGCCGACCGTCCCGCGGCGACGGCCTGCCGGACCGGCGGAAGCAGCCGCACCCGCCACTTCGACACCGAGTTGAACGCAATCGACGTGAGCTCGTGGCGAAGGAACGGATTGCCGAAGCGCTCGATCACCGAGCGCGCGTAGGAGAGCCGTTCGGCCTCCGGCAGCGGCACGGAGGGCGCGAGCTCCTCGAACGCCACCCGTTCGACGGCGCGGGCGAACAGCGGGTCCTCGACCATCTCGAACACGGTGTCGAGCCCGGCGAGGAAGGCCGCCAGCGCCGTCGCGGTGTGGGTCCCGTTCAGGAGCCGCAACTTGCGCTCGCGATAGGGGCGGACATCGTCCGTCCAGACGACGTTCGCCCCGGCGGCGGCGAGCGGCAGCGCTGCGGCGACGTCGGGCGGCGCCTCGATCACCCACAGATGGAACGGTTCGGCGACGATCGCCAGCGGGTCGCGATAGCCCCACTCGGCAAACAGGCGCTCCGCCTCGTCGGTCGGGAAGCCCGGCACGATCCGGTCGACCAGCGTGTCGAAGAAGCGGCAGCTTTCCCCGATCCAGCACAGCGCGGCCTCGGAAAAATCCCAGCGCCGGGCATGCTCGAGCACGATGCGCCGCAGGGTCGCGCCGTTGGCCTCGATCAGCTCGCAGGGCAGAACGATCAGCGGCGGCGCCTCGGGGCCGCCGAGCGCGTCGTAGCGCGCTTTGAGGAGCGCCGCGACCTTGGCCGGGAAGCTCTCGGGACAGACGGCCGGATCATAGGGCTCGGGGATGTCGACGACGCCGGCTTCGGTCGTGTTGGAGACGAGGAACTTCAGCGCCGGCGACGCGGCGAGGGCGATCGTCTCGGGCCATTGCGCATAGGGGTCGAGCACCGTCTGGATGGCGGAGACGATGCGGCGCTCCGACACCTCCGCCCCGCCCTCGCGTCCGCGCAAGAGGACGGTGTAGAGGCCGTCCTGCGCCGCGAGCGGCGGAGGCTCGGCGTGACGGCGGGGCGCCGCGACCGCGACGCCGCCGCGATAGACCCCCTTCTCGTTGGCGACGTCCACCATCCAGTCGACGAAGCCGCGCATGAACACGCCTTCGCCGATCTGCAGGATCTCGACCGGGCGAGCGGCGAGCGGCGCGTGAGGCGCGACGACGGCGCCGCTCGCCAGCGCCGCGCGGTTGAGAGTGTTCATCGATCATGCCCTCCTTCGGGGCTCATACCTTGAACGCCGCTCGCGCCGGCAGACGATCGCCGCCGCCGCGAGCGAGGCGGATCGCTCGCGCGATGGCGCGGGCGCCCGGCTCGGGCGCCATCCAGGCGATCGGCGTGGAGCGCGAAGGGCGGGACGCGATCGGTCATGGGTTCCCTTGTTCAGGCGGCTGGCGCATTGTCTTGCCCAGACGGTCTCGTGAGCGTCGCACTGGCTGTCAACCGCTCCATGCGCGCCGGGCCAGCAACGCCGCGCCATAGGCGGCCTCGCTCGAGATCGGCTCGAGGAACGGGACGCCGAGCTTGCGCTCGCGGATGCGAGTCCAGGCGGGGTTCCTCGCCCCGCCGCCGACGGTGCGCATCGAGACGAGCCTCGGCGCGCCGAGGTCCGCGAGCCTGCGGTAGCCGAGCGCCTCGATGCCGGCAACGCCTTCGAGGATCGCCTGGAGGAATTGTTCGCGGCGCTCCGGACGCGGCGCCATCCGCGGCGCGAAGTCCGGATCGGCGAAGGGAAACCGCTCGCCCTTGCGGGTCAGCGGATAATAATCGAGCCCGCTGTCGGCCTCCGGGTCGATGAGCGGGGTGAGCGCTTCGATCTCGCTCGGGGGGAAATGCGCCAGAAGCGCCGCGCCGCCGGAGTTGGACGCGCCGCCCGCGAGCCACATGTCGAGCAGCCGATGGCTGTAGACGCCGTAGCGCGGCGCGAAGATCGGCCTGTCCGACAGAAGCTTCAGCGTCAGGGAGGCGCCGAGCGCGGTCACCCCGTCGCCCACCCGGCTCGCCCCGGTGGCGAGAAACGAGGCGCAGCCGTCGGTCGTTCCCGCGGCGACGCCCACGTCCGCGGGCAGGCCGAAGGCGCGCGCGGCGGCGGGCGTGATGGTTCCGACCATGGCGCCGGGCGCAACGACCTCGGGCAGGAGCGCGGCGTCAACGCCGACGCGCTCGATCCAGGCCGGCCAGGCGAGGACGACCGGATCGAAGCCGGTCTTGAGCGCATTGTTGGCGTCGCTGAGGAAGCGGCCGCTGAAGCGGAAGGCGATCCAGTCGGCCTGATGCAGAATCCTGGCCGGCTTCAGCCTGGCGAACAGCGCCGCCCGGGCGAGGCCGCTCGTCGGCCCGCGCGCGGCGCTCTCGGCCGGCGCCGCGGCGTCGATCGCCGCGAGCAGGGCGGAATCCTCGCAGGGGTCGTCGTACATCCGCGCGAGCGCCAGCGGTTCGCCCCGCGCGTCGACCGCGACCAGCGTGCCGGAGGTGCCGTCGACCGCTAGCGCGGCGACGCGGCCGCGCGCGACGCAGCCGAGCGCGGCGCCGAGCGCGCTTTCGACCGCCGCCGCCCACGTCATCGGGTTGCGCGGATCGGTTCCGAACTCCGCCATGGAGGCGCGGCCCTCGGAGAGCGTTGCGCCGGTTTCGTCGATCACGACGGCGCGGGCGCCGGAGGAGCCGACGTCGATTCCGGCGAAGAGCGGATCAGCGGGCGACGGGCGCATGCCGGCTTGTCTCGGCGTCGCGGTCGAAGGCCTCGCGACGGTCGAGGGGCATGGTGTCACCGCCTGCGCCCGCCGGCAAGGCGCCGCCGAAGCAGGCTCGACGTCGGGCCCGGCGAGCGGTTGCAACCGCGCTCGGTTCGAGCGCGATACGCGGCCGACGACCTGCGGCGCGCCCTACCAGGACGCGCCGTCACGCGTCGTCGACGAGAGACGCATCGGCAGGCTCCGGCAGCGGCGGCAGGTCCGTCGAGGCGAGCGCCCGGGCTTCCTCCGGCGCGACCCCGATGGCGCACAGCGTCAGTTCGGCGGCGTCGGAGCCCGCTTCCCGCCAGGTCTTCTCGCCATTGAGCACCAGCCACATCGCCGCAAGCGTCGTCGAGCCGACGAAGGCGAGCACGGACGGCGCCTGCTCGGGGCGGATGCGGTAGCGGCCCGCCGCGACCCCGTCGCGAAGATCGCGCGCCGGGGGGCCGGCGAGCAGGCTTCGCATCGTCGAAGCCGTGAAGGCGAAGCGCACGATGAATCGGCCCCAGTGCGGTTCTTCGTGCGCGCGGCGGACGAAAAAGCGCATGCCGCGCGTGAGGCGCAGCGCCGGATCGTCAGTCGCCCTGAAGCTCTGGAGGATCCGCGCGTGCATCTCGTCGCCGAGCGCGGCTGCGACCTCATCGAACAGCGAGTCCGGATTTTCGACGTTGTTGTAGATCGTGCCGCGGGCGAGGCCCGCCGCCTGCGCGAGCTCGGTCACGCTCGCATGCGTCGTTCCCCGGTCGGCGAAGAGGCGCACGGCGGCTTCGTAGATGCGCGCTTGCGCCGGTGCAGGCGATTTCATTTGAACTCCTATTGACAATATTGAACACTCATGTTCAAACCTAGTCAAGATAGTCTAAGAGCCAGCGCCGCGGTCCACCTCGCATCGCGTGCGGCGCCGGCGACGCGGACCCTGGCGACTGGGAGGAGTGGGCAGCGATGGACAGGCTTGTGGACGACTCCGGGACCGACGCTGCGCGCTCGCCGCCGCAGATCCCGGTCCCGGCGGAGGTCGAGGTTCTGGTGGTCGGCTACGGCCCGGTCGGCGCCGCGATCGCCAATCTGCTGGGGCGGTATGGCGTCCGGGTGCTGGCGGTGGACAAGGCCCAGGAGATCTTCATGGCGCCCCGGGCGATCGCGCTGGACAACGAGGCGTTGAGAATCCTGCAACTGGCCGGGCTCGAGGACGGCGATTTCCAGACGGTCGCGATCCCGCAGGTGCGCATGCTTTCGCCCCGGCTCGGCGAGTTCGGCCGGCTCAACACGCTCGGCCCCCTCGACGGGCACCCCAGGCTCGTGACGTTCTACCAGCCCGAGCTCGAGGCGGCGCTGCGAGGCCGCGCGGCGCAATACCGACAGGTTCACACCGCGCTCGGCGTCACGCTGGCCGGGTTCGTCGAGACCCCCGACGGCGTCGTCGCGACCCTCGACGTCGGCGCCGGGGCGACGGCCGCCGTCCGCGCCCGCTATCTCGTCGGCGCGGACGGCGCGGGCTCCCTCGTCCGCCGGCTCATCGGGCAGGCGTTCGACGGTCGGACCTACGGCGAGGACTGGCTGATCGTCGACGCGCGCGGCGCAAGACATCCGATCGACCACGTCGAGTTCCTCTGCGATCACCGCCGGCCCACTCCGCACATGACTGCGCCCGGCGGCCGCGAGCGCTGGGAGTTCATGCTCCGGCCCGGCGAAACCCGGGCCGACATGGAAAGCGACGCCCGGGTGAGCGAACTGCTCGCGCCCTGGGGCGGTCCGGCGGCGATGACGGTCGAACGGAAGGCCGTTTATCGCTTTCATGCCCGCGCGGCCAAGTCCTTCCGCAAGGGCCGGGTGTTTCTCGCCGGCGACGCCGCGCACATCACGCCGCCGTTCGCCGGCCAGGGCCTGGTCGCCGGACTGCGCGACGCGGCCAACCTCGCCTGGAAGATCGCCTGGGTCGTGCAGGGCCGCGCCGCGCCGGCCATCCTCGACAGCTACGACGAGGAGCGCCGCCCCCACGCCAAGGCGATGATCGATCTGGCGAAGCTGATGGGCCGCGTGATCATGCCGCGCAGCGCCGCCGTCGCGCTGCTGACGCACGGACTGCTGCGCCTCACGCGCCTCACGGCGGCGATGCGCCGCTATGTCGACGACCTGGGGATCAAGCCGAAGAACGTGTTCCCGCGCGGATTGTTCGTCCCCGGCCGCTCGGGGTCGAAGCTCACGCGCGGCGGTCCGCTGCCGCAAGGCTGGGTCCGCGGCCCCGACGGCGCCGTTCGCCTCAGCGACGACGTCCTGGGGTCGGGGCTGACCCTGGTCGGGTTCGGGCGGGATCCGCGCGACGGCCTGACTGCCGCCACGGCCCGCGCCTTCGCCGCCTGCGGCGGCGCAATGGTCCAGATCGCGCATCGCGGCCAGGCCCGCCGCTTCCGCCGGGAAGACAGTTGGGAGGATCTCGATGGGACGTTCCTGCCCGGCGCCGCGCCCTGCGGCTGGGCCGCGGTCGTTCGCCCCGACCGCACCGTCCTGCACGACGGCCCGGTCGCGGAGGCCGACCGACTCGTCAGCGAAAGCCTCGCCCTGATCGGAACGCCAGTCCGCGCCGAAGCCCCCTCGGGCGCCGTCCCCGCCCTCACCGTCTGAAGGAGTCCACCGATGCAGCTCTCCACCGCGCAGCCGGCGCGCCATCCCGATCCGACCACGCGAGCCTCCGCGCTCGCCTACGCGATCTTCGATCGCCCCGATCTCGAGAAGGCGGGGGAATACCTCATCGACTTCGGGCTGCGCCAGGTCTCGAACGACGGCCAGCGGCTGCTGCTGCGCGCCGCGGGGCCCGACCCCTATTGCTACGTCGTCCGCAAGGCCGCGGCGCCGCGTTTCGTCGGCCTCGGTCTCGAAGTGGAGACCCTCGCCGATCTCGAAGCCCTCGCGCGGCTGCCGGGAGCGTCCGCGATCGAGGCGGTCGATCTGCCCGGCGGTGGCCGGCGCGTGCGCCTGATCGACCCGTCGGGCTTTTGCGTCGAGGCGATCTTCGGCCGCGTCAAGGTCGCGGAATTGCCGCATCGACCGCCCTTGCCGCTGAATTCCATCGATCAGCCTGCGCGCGTCAACGCGGGCCAGCGGCCGCCGTTCGCGCCGCCCGAGGTGATCCGTCTCGGCCACGTCGCCCTCGAACTCGCCGACTATCAGGCGACAGCGGCCTGGTACACGCGCCATTTCGGCTTCATTCCGAGCGACGTGCAGGCGCTTCCCGACGGCTCGCCCGCGGTCGCCTTCCTGCGCCTCGACCGCGGCGAGCGGCCGACCGACCACCACACCCTCGCCCTGGCGCAGACGTTCGCGCCGGCCCTGAACCATATCTCGTTCGAGCTGGTCGACCCGGACGCCGTCGGCGTCGGCGGCCGCCTGATGCGCGACCGCGGGTGGAGACACGCCTGGGGCATCGGCCGGCATCTGCTCGGCAGCCAGATCTTCGACTACTGGGACGACCCCTGGGGCGACAAGCACGAGCACTATTGCGACGGCGACCTGTTCACCGCCGACCAGCCGACCGGGGTTCATCCGGCGAGCCGCGCCGGCATGGCGCAATGGGGCCAGGCGATGCCGGCGAGCTTCACCCGGCCGAAGCCCACCCTGGCGAACGTGAAAGCGCTCGTCCATGGCCTCAGGACCAGCCCGGACGTCAATCTGAAAAAACTGCGCACCCTCATGAAGCTGTTCGGCTGACGCACCCGGCGTCGCCCGTTTCTCTCTCCGGCCATCGAGGACGTATTCATGCCTTTGAACGTTCTGCATTTCAAACACGAGGGGCGGGCGCAATGGGGCGTCGCGCGCGCCGGGCGGATCACGCCCATCCCCGGCGATTTCGCAACCACGCGCGCGTTTCTCGAAGCCAATGCGATCGAGACGCTGTCCGCCCTGAGCGGCGCGACGGTGGCGGAGGCCGAGGTCGAGCTTCTCTCGCCGGTCACGCGGAACCAGCAGTTCCTGTGCCAGGGGGCGAACTACCGCCAGCACATGATCGAATCCGGCATGAACCCGGACGCCAAGACCTACAACATGATCTTCACCAAGGCGCAGAGCTGCATCGCGCCGGCCGACACGGATGTCGTGCGGCCGTCGCGGGTGCGCTTCCTCGACTACGAGATCGAGCTCGGCCTCGTGCTCAAGCGCGACGTGACGGCGCCCGTAACGGTCACGGAGGCCGACCTCTCCGCGTTCGTCGCCGGCGCCGTGATCGTCAACGACTATTCGGCGCGCGACGTGCAGATCCCGCAGACGCAGTTCTACAAGGGCAAGAGCTTTCGCACCTTCGGCCCGGTCGGCCCCTACCTCTGCCTGCTCGCGCCCGCCGATTTTGCCCGGCTCGGCGACTTGCGGCTTTCCTTGACGGTGAACGGAAGGGTCCGTCAAGCTGACAGCGTCGCGAACCTCGTCTACGGGCCGGCCGAGACGCTGACCGAGCTTTCGGGCGTGCAGGATCTGCATGTCGGCGACCTGCTCTCGACCGGCACGCCCGCCGGCTGCGCCCTCAACGTCCCGTCTCCGGCGCGCCAGCGCATCGCCGCGCTCCTGCCCGAAGCGGTCAAGTGGGCGATGTTCATGAAAATCCAGGCCGGCCGCGACGCCTATCTGAGGGCCGGCGACACAGTCGAGTCGCGCATCGCGACCGTCGACGGCGCAATCGATCTCGGCGTGCAGCGCAACCGCATCGTCGACCAGAAGACTTAGCGGCGGCGCGCGTGAGCCACAGGCGGGCGGCCGTCAAAGGCCTACGGCCTCCCCCAAGAAAAGGAGGCCGCCTTGCGGCGGCCTGTAAGTCTAGGGAGGAAACGCCCAAGGAGGGCATGTGCGGGCAAAGCTGCACCGCACATCCATACCCTAATGCTGCGCCGCACCCATTGCAAGAACTTTCGTATCCCGAATCGAGCAAAGGTTCATAATCGCCTGCGACGAGTCGTCGCAGGCCGGAAAGCGACCGCCGTCGTTCGCGAGCCCGAGGCCGCCAAGGCGCTCTCCCCGCGCCGGCGGCGGCGGTCAGCGGACCACCAGGCAGTCGCCGCCGTCCTCCTTCAGCCTCGCGCAAAGGCCCGAGGCGTCGGCTCTGGACAGGTCGACGACCCGCAAACGGTAGACCGTCACGCCATCGACGTCCGCCTTGCGCACGCCGATCCTGGCGCCCTCGAGCGCCGCGGCGTGCCGGACGCTCAGGCGCGCAAGCCTGGTCCTCGCCTCGGTCTCGGTTTTCACTGACGCCAGCTGGACGGCCCAGTCGGTCATCGCCGGCGCCGATCCGGATTGGCCGACGGGGGCCGTGTTCGCGCCGATGAGCCCGCCGAGGGTGTGCAGCATGCGGTCGAAGGACGCCGGGATGGTGTCGGTCGCGGGTTGCGCGGCGACCGGCCCGGCCATCGTCGCGCTGACCGGCCTGACGGGCGTCTCGGGCGTCGGCTCGACCGCGGCGGGGCCGGCCGTCTCCCGCGTCGCGACGACGGCTCGGGACGGAGGCCGCGGGGGCGGAGTCTTCGTCCGCGCATCGGGCCTGGGCGGCCGCTCGGGCGCCGGACCGTCCGCGATCGCGGCCGCCGCGGACCAGCCGGGCGGCTTCCGGGCTGAGGCCTCGATCGAGGCCGGCGTCGCGATCAGCGCGCCGTCCGGCCGCACGGCTGCGGTCCGAACGGGTCTGGGGTCGGCGGATCGAGCCGACGGCGACGCAGACTGCGCGCTCGGGTGCGACGGCGCCGCGGCCGCCGGTTTCCCGCCGTCGGGCGCCGTCGTCGTCGCGTCGCCGGGAGCCGGCCCGGGGGCGCGATGGTCGTCGAGGGCCGCCGCGGCGGGCGGCCCCTTGGGCGGGCTCGGGCCGTGTTCACCCGGCGCGAACACGACGATCGCGGCGAGAGCGACGATCACAACCAGTGTGGCGGCCAGCTTCCAGACTTTGAGATCGCCGTCGTTCGTCGGGCGCAGCTGGCCCTGCTCCCACCACAGCCGAAAGTCCTGGACATCAAGGTCGGACGAATCGTCATCGACGGCCATGGTCTTCGTCCCGTTGGAGGTCCCGATGCGTCGGAAAAGCCATCCCGGTCGACGCGCGGCAATCCGAAGGCGAAAGGTCGAGCGCCCGGCCCGGATGCGCCCTGTCGTGCCGAGACCTTCGCAGCCTCCGTTCCGGTCGTTTCAGGCGCGGGCTGGTCGGGGAAAAGCAGAAAGCTTGCACATCCAACACTTACGTCAAGGACTGTCAACGACGAGTAAACGATTTTTGAAGTTGACAGCGTCTCGTATCTGAAGCTCGCAAAGGTCATTATGCGAGAAAGGTCGGCCGATATATTGTCGCAGGGACCGAGGAAGCGCGATCTCATCGGCCGAAACCTCTGCGTGCAGCGGAGGAGCGCGACCGACGAGCGAATCCGCTGACAGCGTTGAGCGCTCTTGCCGCGCGGTCCGGCGCGTTCACCCTGCGAACGGGCAGATTTCCGCCTCGTTGACATCGCGCCGGCGAGCGCCATGGTAAAGCGCTCGGGGGCTCGCGACGCGACGACGGCCGGGGATCGCCGCAGAACAAGGAAAGTCGATCCGATGAGCGTGGCCTTCACCCGCGAAGACAGCGCAGAGGCGGCGGCCGAGGTCGAACTGCCGCACCGGCCCGTTTCGCCCCATCCCAATCTGGTGACCGCCTCGGGGCTGGCGGCGCTGACGGCCGCGCTGGCGCTCAGTCGCGCGGCCTGCGAGTCCGCGCAGCGGATCGAGGACGCCGGCGAGCGGCGGCGCGCCGCCGCGCTCGCCGCGCGCGACGTGCGATATTTCACCGATCGCCTCGGGACGGCCCACCTCGTCCCGCCGCCGGCCGACTGCGAGGCGGTCGCCTTCGGACACCGGGTGACGTTCAGCCGGGACGACGGCCGACGGCAAAGCTTCAGGATCGTCGGCGAGGACGAGGCCGATCCCGGCGCCGGGTCGATCTCCTATGTCTCGCCTGTCGCGCGGGCGCTGATCGGCAAGACGGCGGGCGACGTCGTCGCCATGGGCGACCGGGAGATCGAGGTCCTGTCGATCGCGTGACGACCGGACGCCCGATCAGGTGCCGCAGAACGTCTGGAAGACGCGTTCTTCCGTTCGCGGCGGGTCGGCATAGTCGGCGAAGGCCGGCTGGTCCTCGTAGGGGCGCGCGAGAACCGCGGCCAGCTCGGCGAACGGCGCGAAGTCTCCCCGGTCGAGCGCCGCCGCGAGGGCCTGCTCGACGCGATGATTGCGCGGAATGAAGGCCGGATTGACCGCCCGCATGGCTTGCGCGCGCGCGCCGGGCTCCCGCCCGTCGGCGGCCAGACGCGCCCGCCAGCGCGCCGCCCAGCGGTCGTAGGCCTCCGGATTGGCGAACAGGGCGCGCGGCCCGTCGGCCGTCTCGTCCGCCGCGGCCGCGCACAGCCGGCGGAAGGTCAGGGTGAAGTCGGCGGCGTTGTCGTGCATCGCCTGCAAGAGGTCGCGAACGAGGTCGAGATCGCCGTCGTCTTCGCCCGACAGTCCGAGCTTCTCCCGCATGCCGGCGAGCCAGCGCTCCTGATAGCGGGACGCGAACGCGACGACCGCCTCCGTCGCGCGTTCGACCGCCTTTGCCGGGTCCGCGTCCACGAGCGGCAACAGGGTCTCGGCGAACCTGGCGAGGTTCCATTGCGCAATCCGCGGCTGATTGGCGTAGGCGTAACGCCCGTATTCGTCGATCGCGCTGAACGACGTCGCCGGGTCGTAGGCGTCCAGGAAGGCGCACGGTCCGAAGTCGATGGTCTCGCCCGAGAGCGCGGTGTTGTCGGTATTCATCACGCCGTGGATGAACCCGACCTGCATCCAGCGTGCGATCAGCTGAGCCTGGCGTTCGACGACCGCCTGAAGCAGCGCCAGCGGCGGCCGCTCGGCCTCGCGCGCCTCGGGGAAGTGACGATCGATGACGTAGTCGCACAGCCGTTCGACCGCCTCCCGGTCGCCGCGCGCGGCGAAATACTGGAAGGTTCCGACGCGGATGTGGCTGGAGGCGACGCGGGTCAGCACCGCGCCGGGCGCCGGACGGTCGCGATAGACGGGTTGGCCGGTCGTGACGGCGGCCAGCGCCCGCGTGGTCGGAATGCCGAGCGCGTGCATGGCCTCGCTGACGAGATATTCGCGCAGCACCGGCCCCAGGGCGGCGCGGCCGTCGCCGCCCCGCGAGAACGGCGTCCGGCCAGCGCCCTTCAGTTGAATGTCGCGACGCGCGCCGTAGCGATCCAGAACCTCGCCGAGCAGGATCGCGCGGCCGTCGCCGAGCTGAGGAACGAAATTGCCGAACTGATGGCCGGCGTAGGCCATCGCGATCGGCTCCGCGCCCGGCGGCGTGACTGCGCCGGAAAACACCGCCGCCAGTCGCGCCGGTTCGAGGCCTCGCACATCGACCCCCAGTTCCGCGGCGAGCGACGCGTTGAACGCGATCAGCTCCGGCGCCGGCGCCGGCGCGGGCGACAGCCGCGCGAAAAACCGCTCCGGCAGGCGCGCGTAGCTGTTGGAGAAGGCGGCGATCGGGCCCACGGCGCCGGCGACGGGATTCTCAATGGCGTCAGTCGGCGGCATCGGTCGCTGCTTTCCCTCTGGCGGCGCACGCCATCAATAGCGCCGCACCGATTGGTCGACCTCTCTGGCCCAGGCGTCGATGCCGCCCTCGAGGTTGACGGCATTGTCGAAGCCGGCGCGCCGGAGAAAACCGACAATCATCCGGCTGCGGCCGCCGTGATGGCACATGACGACCAGCGGGCGGCTCGCCGGCAGTTCGCCGACGCGCGCCTGCACCTCCGCCATCGGAATGTGCAGGGCGCCGTCGAGCCGGCAGATTTCGAGTTCTCTCGCCTCTCGCACGTCGAGAACCACGTGTTGCCTGCCCGTGGACCGCATGAGGGCAAGGTCCTGGACAGAGATCGCATCGGATCCTTCGAGATATCCCATGGGCAAGACGTGGCTGCTCCCGACTTACACTACGCCTGAAGATAGGTTGGACCGGGGGCCGGTCAAGAAAGAATCGCGCCGGGACGGATTCCATTTTCTCCGCGAAGGCCGATCGGATTGCCTTCATCGGCAGATCGAGAGCGGGGCGTGACGAGGGCCACCGCCGGGTTCGCGGCTACGCCGGGCCGAGGCCCAGGTCGCGAGTCATGGCCGGCAGCGCCGCCATCACCGCCGTACTGTTGTCGCCGATCCGCAGCATCGTCAGATAGCATGCGGCGAGCACGAGCCTGCGATCACGCGACATCGGGCGCTCCGATTGAAGGAAGACTCGAGAGACGTGCAACGGCCGGCCGTCGGAGAGACGTCGTCTTGACGCGCGACGACCGGTGATCGGGGGGAGACAATCGCAATGACGAAGGGATTTGCATAGCCCGGGCGGGGCGAACAGAATAGCCGCGCAGCGCCTGCGACGGCCGCGCGCGCTGGAAGCGGGGACGCATTCGGCCTCCCGGGGGCGGTCACGACCGCCGCGGCCGTCGAATCGGGCGCGGATCGAGGAGGGGACGATGGGCGAGACGCCGGCGGCCGTGCAACCGATGGAAGGACACGGCGCCTACAATCGCGGCTCCCGCCTGCAGGCGGCCGGACTCGTTCCCGCGATCGCGCTGTTCGAAGAGGCGGCCCGGGCGGCCTCGCTCGCCGAGACGATCGTCATCGTCGACTACGGCGCGTCGGAGGGCCGGAACTCGCTCGCCCCGATCGCCGGCGCGCTTCGCGCCCTGAGGGCGCGCGTCGGCGCGGCGCGCGCGATCAACGTGGTTCACACCGATCTGCCCGGCAACGATTTTTCCGCGCTGTTCGAGACCCTGAACAACGACCCGCAGAGCTATCTCAAGGAGGATCCGGCGGCCTTCGCCTGCGCCGTCGGACGGTCCTATTTCGAGCAGCTCCTGCCCGACGCCAGCGTCACGCTCGGCTGGAGCTCCTGGGCGATCCAGTGGCTGAGCCGCGTTCCCGCGCCGATTCCGGATCAGGTTCAGGTCGCCTGCAGCCGCGACGCGGACGCCCGCGTCGCGTTCGCGCGCCAGGCGGCCGAGGACTGGCGCGCGTTTCTCCTTCGCCGCGGCCGCGAGCTTCGAGCGGGCGGACGCCTCGTCGTGCTGACGATGGCGACCGACGACGACGGGCGGTTCGGCTACGCGCCGTTGCTCGACGCCCTGTATGCGACCCTCGTCGGCATGGCCGGCGACGGCTTTCTTGCGGCCGAGGAACTCCGCCGCATGGCGATCCCGACCGTCGGCCGAGGCCGTGCGGAATTCGTCGAGCCCTTCGCCGCCGACGGACACCTCGCCGGTCTGGCGCTCGAGCGGCTCGAGATCTTCGAGGGCGAGGATCGCTTCTGGCAAGACTACCAGCGCACGGGCGACGCCGTCACGTTCGGGGCGCAATGGGCGCGCTTTTCGCGCGCCTCGGTCTTCCCGACGCTCGCCGCCGCCCTCCATCCGGCGGGGGACGCGGGGCGCATCGCAGACTTCTGCAACCGGCTCGAGGCGGGAATGGCGAGGCGGCTCGCCGCGGCGCCGGAACGGATGACGATCCCGCTGGCGAAGCTGGCGCTGGTGAAGGCGGACGCGCCGGCGCGCAGCTGAGAGCGGAAGGACGGACGACGGGACCCGGGTCGACATGGACAGTTCGCCAGGCGTCGCCGACAAGGCCGACATTCGCGAATCGCCTCGGCTCGCGAACCACGATCACCAATGGGGAAGGGCATGCATCTTTCTGACCAGACCTTGATTGTCATTCTGGCCGTCGGGATCGTCGCCGGATGGCTGGCGGGCAAGATCGTCAAGGGAAACGGGTTCGGTCTCGTCGGAGACGCGGCCATTGGCGTCGTCGGGGCGCTCGTCGGCGACTGGCTCCTGCATCGCCTCGGGATTCACCTGAGCTCCGGCGTCATCGGGCTGACCGTCAACGCCACAATCGGCGCCGTTGTGCTGCTGCTCGTCCTGCGCCTCGTCGGCGCCAGCGGATGGGGAGGCCGATAGGCGTCGTTTTCTTCGCTGACCCGCGGCGGCCGATGAAGATCGCGACCTTCAACGTCAACGGGGTCAACGGCAGGCTGCCCGTGCTCCTGCGCTGGCTGGACGAAGCTCGGCCGGACATCGCCTGCCTTCAGGAGCTCAAGGCGGCGCCCGACCGGTTTCCGGCAGGGCCTGTTCGCGACGCCGGCTACGGCGCGATCTGGCGGGGCGAGAAGCGCTGGAACGGCGTCGCCATCCTCGGGCGGGGGGTCGATCCGATCGAGACGCGGCGCAGCCTGCCGGGCGATGCCGACGACGCCCCGAGCCGCTACATCGAAGCGGCGGTGCGGGGCGTGCTGGTCGGCTGCGTCTATCTGCCCAACGGCAATCCGGCGCCGGGGCCGAAGTTCGACGCCAAGCTGCAATGGTTCGACCGACTCGCGGCGCACGCGAGGACCCTGCTCGACAGCGGCGCGCCGGTCGTGCTCGCCGGCGACTTCAACGTCATGCCGACCGATCTCGACGTCTACAAGCCCGAGCGATGGGTCGACGACGCGCTGTTCCGCCCCGAAGTCCGCGACGCCTTTCGACGCCTCGTCGACCAGGGCTGGACCGACGCGCTGCGCGCCGCGCATCCCGACGCGCGGGTGTACACGTTCTGGGATTATGTCCGGAACGCTTTCGGCCGCGACGCCGGGCTGCGAATCGACCATCTGCTGCTCGCGCCGTCCGTGGCCGCGGGCCTCCTGGCGG
The DNA here is from genome assembly GCF_003315135.1 of Roseiarcus fermentans. GTDB lineage: Bacteria > Pseudomonadota > Alphaproteobacteria > Rhizobiales > Beijerinckiaceae > Roseiarcus > Roseiarcus fermentans. The sequence continues at coordinate 331,519 of NZ_QNRK01000001.1, read as the reverse complement.
CGGGCGTCGACCGCGAGGTTCGCGGATGGGAAACGGCCAGCGACCACGCCCCGGCATGGGTCGAACTCACGATCGCCACAGGCGCCGGTCGCGGCGCGCGGCGGCGGGCCGGCAAGAAACAGGTGGATCAGCGGTCCGGCGTGTCCAGCGTGATCTCGCTCCCGTAGACGCGCGACACGCAGGTGCAGAGTTTGGCGTTCGCCGCCTTCTCCGCATCGCTGAAGAAGACGTCGCGGTGATCGACCACTCCGTTCAGGCCGAGGATCGGCAGGGCGCACAGCCCGCATTCGCCGCGCCGGCAGTCGGCGATCATCTCGACGCCGGCGGCTTCCAGCGCGTCGAGCAGGCTCTGCGTCGCCGGCACGTGGATCTCCTTGCCCAGCCTCGGGATCTTGAGGGCGAAGGGAACCGCCGGCCAGCGCCCGCTCGCGCCGAAGGTCTCGAACCGCAGGCGGTCCGGCGGCCGCCCGCTTTCGGCCCACGCCCGCCGCGCCGTCTCCAGCATGCCGATCGGGCCGCAGACGTAAACCTCGCCGTCGGCGTCGAGCCGGGCGATCTCGCCCGCGACGTCGACCCGCCCCCTCTCCTCGCCGATCACGATCTCGAGGCGGTCGCCGATCTCGCCGCGAAGCTCGTCGGCAAGCGCCAGGTCGGACCGGCTGCGACAGGCGTAGACGAGGCGGAAGCGCGCGCCCGCGCGTTGAAGCGCGAGCGCGTGCGAGAAGATCGGCGTGACGCCGATCCCGCCCGCCAGCAGAAGATAGTCGGGCCGCCCGAGGGTGAGGCCGAAATGATTGCCGGGCGCCGAATGGGCCAGCCGCGAACCGGGCGCGAGGCTCCACATATAGGCGGAGCCGCCGCGCGAGGCTTCGAGCCGCTTGACCGCGATCCGATAGGCGCCGTCCGCGCACGGCCCCACGACCGAATAGGAGCGGACGTCGGGCCGGTCGCCGATCATGACGGACACGTCGAGGTGGCTCCCCGGCGTGGGCGCAACGAAACCGTCCACGGGCTCGATCTCGATCAGGCGGATGGTCGGCGTCAGGGTCCGCGTCGCGCGGACGAAGCCCACCCGGTCGATCGCCTCGGCCATCGCCGTCTCCTATTCCGCGGCCTGGCCGGGGGCGCGGGTCGCTTGCTCCCGCGCGACCAGACGGTCGATCAGGCGCCGCGCCCACAGCGCCCCGGCGTCGATGTTGAGATTGTAGAAGGGCGTGCGCGGATTGCGCGCGATCGCGCGCTGCTGCGCCTCGAGCACGACGTGGTCCTGGTCGTACACCCCCCGTCCCTCATCGACATGGCCGCGGCGAAGGCTGTCGGTGAGCTGGTCGTCGTCGACGCGGAACGTGCGCACGAAATTCCAGAAGTAATGACAGCTCGTCTCGGTTTCGGGCGCGATCGCGGCGAGGAAGGCGCCGTTGACGCCTTGCGACCGGTCCCCTGCGCGCGCGCCGGTTCCGGTCGGCGCGACGCCGACGTCGCCCACGACCACCGCCGGCGCCTGGAAGGTGACGATCTGCCACCGATCGACGCGTCCGGGCTTGCCGAGCAGCCGGCCCCAGAAGGGCGGGGCGTCGATGTCGATCATCCAGCGCGTCATCGTCGCCGTGCGGTCGGTGTGCGTGACCTCGAACGGCGCGTCGAGGATGGCGTCATGGCCGATGCTTCCAGAATGGACGTAGGTCTCGTGGGTGAGATCCATCAGATTGTCGACGACGAGGCGCCAGTCGCACTTGAGGCTGGTGAACGCGCCGCCTTCGCCTCGCCATTCGGTTCCGTCGTTCCAGTGGAAGTCGGGCATGGCGGATTCGTCCGCCAAAGCGGGATCGCCGGGCCAGACCCACACCAGACGATGCCGCTCGACCGCCGGATAGGCGCGCACGCACGCGGCCGGGTTGATCGTCGACTGCGCCGGCATGTGCGTGCAGCGTCCGGACGCGTTGAAGACCAGGCCGTGATAGCCGCAGACCACTTCGTCGCCGGCGAGCCGCCCCATCGACAGCGGCAGGAGCCGGTGCCAGCAGGCGTCCTCGAGCGCCGCCACGCCGCCGTTCGGACGACGGTAGAGGACGATGTCCCGCCCGCACAGGGTGCGCGGAAGGAGCGCGGGCTGGACCTCGTGGCTCCAGGCCGCCGGATACCAGGCGTTCAGCGGGAAGGGTTGGCCGCTCGCCATCGCGTTCCTCCTGATGACCGACCGGCCGTAACGGGAGGCGAGGCTTTCGCCGGCCGGCCGCAGTCGATGCTCCCATACCACGAACCCGCGCCGGGCGCCGCCGTTCCTGGAGCGGCGCGGCCCGCGTTCGATTCGCTGGAGGTTCGGCCTTGACGCTTCGAGGGAGGGGACGCCACTTCGCGGGATCGAAGCGATTTGCGTGCGGCGGCAGGCCGGGGGGATGACAGGTGGAGCAACTCTCGTCGGCCGAGGCTCGGCGGATCGCGTTGGCGGCGCAGGGATTCGGCGTCCGGCGCCCGGGCAAGGTCACCGCCGCGCAGTGGCTGCGGACGATCGACAGGCTCTCGCTCCACCAGATCGACAGCGTCAACATCCTGGTGCGCGCTCACTACCTGCCGGCCTTCTCGCGTCTCGGGCCCTACGATCGGTCGCTGATCGACGCGGCGGCCTGGGGCGGCCGGCGGCAGCGGCGGCTGTTCGAATATTGGGCGCACGAGGCCTCGCTCGTGCCGGTCGCCTTGCACCCGCTGCTGCGCTGGCGCATGGCCAGGGCCGAGCGCGGCGAAGCCGGCTGGAAGGGCCTGCGCGTCTTCGCGACCGAGCGCAGGGCCGAGGCCGAGGCGGCGCTGGAGCGCATTCGCAAGGAGGGTCCGCTCGCCGCCTCCGATTTCGAGGAAACGCGCGAGCGTCAGGGCTGGTGGGAATGGAGCGACGCCAAGCGCGCGCTCGAATGGCTGTTCTGGGCCGGCCGCATCACCACGGCGACGCGCCGCGGCGGTTTCGAGCGCGTCTACGACCTGACCGAGCGGGTCATTCCGGCCGCGATCCTGGCTCTGCCGACGCCTGGCGAGGCCGAGGCGCACCGCGCGCTGATCGAGCGTGCGGCGCTGGCGCTCGGCGTCGCCACCGCGCTCGAACTGCGCGACTATTTTCGTCTCGGCCCGGAAGAGGCGAGAGCGGCGGTCGAGACCCTCGTCGAAGCCGGCGTGCTGCGGCCGGTCGAGGTCCAGGGCTGGGACCGGCCGGCGTTCCTGCACCGCGACGCCCGGCTGCCGCGACGCCTCTCGGCCCGGGCGCTGCTCGCCCCCTTCGACCCGCTGGTCTGGGAGCGGTCGCGCGCCTTCCGCCTGTTCGGTTTCCACTACCGGATCGAGATCTATACCCCCGCCGACAAGCGGCTCCACGGCTATTACGTCCTGCCCTTCCTGCTCGGCGACCGGCTCGTGGCGCGGCTCGACCTCAAGGCCGACCGCCAGGGCGGCCGGCTTCTGGTCCATGCCGTGCACTTCGAGCCGTCCGCCCCCGCCGACGCGATGGACGCGATCGCCGAGGAACTCGGCGCCATGGCCGACTGGCTCGGGCTCGACCGCGTGGTCCTGCCGGCCGGGATCGGCTGAGAGGACGGGTTCGAACCGTACGCAGTCAGGCCGGGGGCAGGCATCCGGCGGTCCGCGGTCGCGATCCGCAGCGCCAGTTCTGCAGCACGCCCGTTCAGGGCTGCGATGCGGGAACACACGTTGCAGGGTCTACGGCTTCTTGGCCGTGACCAGCGCGCCCGGGATGGCCCGGTTCAAGGCGGCGAGAGCCGGACCGAGTCCTTGGAACGAGAGTTCCACCGCGGATTCCCGGCCAGACCCATCGGTCCAGAGGATGCGGCGGCCGCCCGTCTCGTCCTTCCAGCGGCGCAACACGTCCTCCGTGAGGGGCGCGTTGGCGTAGCAGCCCCCCGGAATGCATTTCAGCCAGACGAAAAGCAGGCCGTCCACATCCTTGCCGTTGAGGGATAAACGCGGCGGAGTGGGAAAGGCTATGTTGACCGGCAAAGCGATCGTCAGATGCAACGGGTCCGTCTTCTTCAAGCGCCCGATGGCGACTTCGGCGACCGGATATTGCTGGTCTTGAGCATGGATCAATTGCGCTGCTTCACACACGCGCTCGGCATCGACGCCATCGCCGAGCCGCTGGCAACGCATGATCCAATCGCCATAGCGGGCGGACGTGCTGGTCGGCTCAGCTTCGCTGGCGCGAGGAGCCTCCGGCGTCACCGAGGGCGCCGGCGGCTGGACCGTTTGCGCGAGGGACAGAGAGCCGACGGCAAGGAACGGGATCACGCCGCAAATCGCTGCGAGAAAACCTGGCGTTGAGTGCATGGTCCACCTCATCGGCGCAAGACGCGGTTGGGGTCGATTGGTTCGAAACGGTCGGAGATCGGATGGCGGCCATTCGTCCTTCCGGCCAAAGCCTGCGGACGCAAAGCCGTCGCCGCCGAGGATCCATGCCTGGCGGGTGTCCCGGGCTCGACTCGCTTCGCGTTCGCGCGCGCAGGGGGGCCGTCGTCATGCGAGGTCTTGTTTCTCACTCGATCGGAAAAGCGCCATCGGCGGCTGCGCCGCGGCGAGCGTCCCAGGGTTCATAGCGCCACCGTTCGCAGGAACCCAAATCCCGACCCGTCAATTCGACCGTGCCGAAACGATGGAATCGCCGCCACACGCTCTCCGGCGAACAGGCTAGCGAACGGGAATCCGAAAATAGATTCGCCCATAGGTCATTAACGGCGCCGGGGATGACAATCGCACTGAAGCTGCTTGGGAAAAACAGGGATTGTCCGATATCGACGAACGGGGCCGGCGGTATGGGCGGTATGATATAAGGGGGCGCGCCGTTGGCGATGATGGTCAGCAACCCAGACGTCGGCAGCAGATAGTTCGAGGCCAGCCCATTGCCGCCGGCGACCGACAGCGCAAGGCCCGACAGGGTCCCGATCGTCGTCCCGACATCGGGGCTGGGCGCGGTTCCGGTTCCGGCGGTCAGCGACAGGGTCTCGCCATTGACCCCGCCGGCGACCGCGAGCTGGCCGACCACGAAGCCGGTCGTCCCATCATAAACCTTGGCGCCGGTTACCGACGCGGGCGCCTGCGTAATGGTCAGCGCGGTCGAATTGCCGGCCGCCTGGACGAAGCGGTAATTGCCGGAGTTGGGGGTGAGGCCGCCGCCGGCGATCAGATAGCGGCCGACATTGCTCGACGGCGTCGCCGGCGTGGTAAAGCTCAACGTGCCGGTGGTCGAATTGGCCTGGGTGTCGTCCCCCTGATAGCCCGTCGTCGTCCCGGACAGCGCCGGATTGGCCGCGCCATACGTCCGGCTCGCTGGGTTCGCGACATAGGTCAGCGCCGCCTGGGTGATGGTCAGCAGCCCCGTCTCCGGCAGCAGATAGTTGGAGGCCAGCGCATTGCCGCCGCTGACCGCCAGCTCGAGCCCCGACAGGGCCCCGCTCGCCGTCCCGACATTGGGGGTTTCCGCGGTTCCGGTCCCGGCGGTCAGCGACAGGGTCTCGCCGTTGACCCCGCCGGCGACCGCGAGCTGGCCGACCACGAAGCCGGTCGTGGCGTCATAGACCTTGGCGCCGGTCACCGTCGCCAGGGCCGGCGCCACCGTGAGAGCGCCGTCGCCATACGTGATCTGGTATCCTTGCTGATTGGAATAGAGCCCGCTCGGCGTAATGGCGTAGCCGCCGGCGTTGACCGCGCCCTGCGAACTCCCGCCGTAAGTCACAGCGCCGAGCACGGTGCCGACGGCAGGCGTGACGGAGTACGTGACGCCGTTACCGCCCGAAAAGGCCTGCCCATTGTAGGTCTTGTTGGCATTGTTGGCTGTCACCGTCAGCGGCGCCATGAAATGCCGCAGCAGTGGGTCCGTCAGTCCGTTGTAAATAATCCAGGTGTTGACGAAGTCCCATTCGACGAAATTCGATTGCTGCATCATTTGAGCGCTGGTGAGTCCGATTGCCTCCGGTGCTCCCGCAGATGTCGCTTGCCCTGATGTCTCGGTATTCCAGTAGCTGCTGTATACATCGCCGGTGCTAGATCCCAACAACCCCCCAACACTCGACGAGCCGGTCACGGCGCCGGTGGAGTAAACGTGGGTTATTGTACCTGTGCTGCCTCCGATTAACCCGCCCACGCTACTGCTGCCGCTCACGTTCCCGGTCGCATAACTATCCGTGACCGCCCCGGTGCTGCCTCCGATCAAGCCGCCGACACTGCTCGTTCCGGTTACGTTTCCAGCGGCGTAACTATCGGTGACCGGGCCGGTGCTGCCGCCGACCAACCCGCCGACACTGCTCGTGCCGCTGACGTTTCCAGTCGTGTAGCTGTCGCGGATCGAACCCGTATTGCTCCCCGCCAGGCCGCCCAGACTCGAGGTCCCGGTGACAGAGCCGGTGTTGTAGCTATTCACGATGGCCCCGCCGGTATTGCTTCCCACCAGTCCGCCGGTGCTGCTTGTCGCTAAGACACTTCCGCCGACCAGGCCGACATTTCGAATCACCGAACCCGTGCCGGTGGATCCGAAGAGACCGACATCGGCAGTAGCCGGACGATTGATCGTCAAACCCGTGATCGTATGTCCAAGACCGTCAAAAGTTCCGTTAAACGGCAAGCCCACTGTTCCAATCGGAGTAAAGCCTGCGCCGGCGTTCCAGCCGGCGGTCGCCCCCGCCGCGATATCACTGCCGAGCGCGTAATGAGCGGTCAGATCCGAGGACGCCACCCCCTGAAGACTTGGCTGCGCCGGCGGGACGACCGCGTCCTGAGCGATCCCGAGGCTGTTGATAATTGTATAGGCAAAGCCGCCGATCGACAGACTCGGGGTCGCCCCGGACAAGGTGATCGACGCAAGCTGCACATTGAACGTCCCGCTTCCACTCGCAGGCGCGCTTCCAACGGCTGTGTTTGGATTGATAACGATCCCGGCGGTGTCTCCTGTCGCCGTGATATTGGCATAGACGTTGACGTCATTGGAGGCGGTCAGCGTGAGCGTGGTGTTCGTGGTCCACGCGATCGGGGAATAGACGTTCAGGTTCCCCAAACCGGCACCTGGCGTGGCGCTGGTCTGAAGCACGACGTTGGTCCCGCCGTTCAACGCCGCGTCGATGTCGGTGTTCAGGACGGCGCCGCCCGCGCCGGTGGAGGTCCAGGTCCCGGCGGGATTCTGATTTGCGGTGGTGGCGGCCCCGCTGACATTCAAGTCGTACGGATCGAGCAGCCACACGCCGGCCGCGCCGTGCGGCGCCGACGCAGTCACCGCGGCGCCCGCGACATCCAGGATGTGGCCCGACGTTTCGATCTTGCCGCCGCCGCCGGAGCCCGCGCCTTGCGCGGCGAGCGCGCCATGGATTGTGGTGGAATTGTCCGACCAGACCACGATCTGGCCGCCGTCGCCGTCTCGAGTCGCATTGGCTGTCAGCGTCGCCCCCGACGCGATGCGGACGGTTCCGGCGTCGGCGAGCGGCCCTGCGCCTTGCGGGCCGCCGCCGATCAGAAGACGACCGCCGCCCGTCGCGCCGGAAACGTCGAGGGTCGCGGAGCCGATGGAGAGCGTGTCGCCAGTGACGCTGATGGCGCCGCCCCTGGCGCCCCAGCTCAGCGCCTTGAGACTCGCCTTGTCACCGATGGCGACATCGGCGCCGGTTATGGCGATGCTCCCGCCATCGGCCGGCGCCAATGCGGATCTGGCCGCGGCCGCGGCCCTCGCGTTGCGGATCGCCGAGGCCGATCTGACGGAAGCCGCGCGGGCCGCGCTTCGTCCGGCCGAGACATCGAGGCTGCCGGAGACATTGACCTTTCCGCCGGCGCCGCCGCCGAGGACGATCGAACCGGAATGGCCGGAGAGTGAGCGGGCGGAGAGCGCGCCGGAAACGTTCACGGCATTGCGGATCGCCTGCTTGACCGTAGCCGCCTCGAGCTCAATCGATCCGCCTGGCGCGTTGATGCGGCCCGAAACGTCGACCAACCCCCCGCCGGCGGCAGCCTTGGAGGCGGTCGGGACCGCGACTTGCATGAAGCCGTCGCCATTGACGTCGAGCGTGACCGATTCGCCTGACCCCAGCCCGACCTTTCCGAGCTGGACCCGGACGGTCCCCGAATTCGACGCTGTGCCGCCGATCAGCCCGACGAAGCCGCCCTTGCCGGCGGAAATCCGGCCGGCGTTGCTGACGGTGGCCGAATGGCCATTGCCCTTGAACGTCCGCTTGCCGCTCATGAAGTCGTCGTCGCTGATGCCGAGCGTCGAGCCGACGAAGCCGCCGCCGACCTGAACGATTCCGGTCTTGGTGATCGCGACGCCGTTCGGATTGACGAGATAGAGTTGGCCGTTGGCGTTCAGCCGCCCGGCAAGGGTCGAGGGCGTCCCGCCAGTCACCCGGTTGAGCGCGGCCGAACCCGCGTTCGGCTGGTGGTAGGTGACAATGTTGGACTGGCCTATCGAAAACGAGTTCCAGTTGATGACAGCATTCTGGGAGCCCTGATTGACCGTGAGGCTGTTGTTCGCGGGAGCGCCGATCGTCGCCTGGCCGGCGGCGACCGAGCCGCCCTGCGGCAGAACGCCGAGACCTCCGGCCATCGATGACGCAATGGGGCCGAACCCGAACCCGGCGCTCGCGGTAACCGCGAGCCATCGGCGTAGACTGCGTCGCGACGGACCGGCAAGAGCGAACACGCGTGTTGACAAGATATCCTCCGCAAAGCGAGGAAAAAATTCAATAAGTTGACTTATGTAAGCTACTTATATTTGACCATCTTGACTTCTATTACAAGAGTTTATTTATTTTGCTCTGCGGAAAAATGGCCGCCCTGGTGCTTAGCTGCCCCGCTTACCCACGCCAAGCACGGGTTGTCTGGCGATAACACTCGCGGAGAGGAGAGCGAAGTCTGCGGACGGCGGTTCGTTATTCTTCTGGCGCTCAGTTGATAGCAACGCCAGGCCAGTCATGGCATGACTACAGCGGCCTATTTTGCCGAAGCGCCAACGCTCCCGAACAAGCGGGTGATCTCATCGGATTGCGCATGGACCTTCGCCGCGGCGGGCTCAGAAGTGGAGGCTCAGCACCCCATTGAAGCGCCAGCCGTGCCCAACTGTCGCCAGGTTCGAATATTGTCTCGCGGCCTCGAGGCCGAGGGTGGCGCCCTGATAGCCGTTCGGCAGGTCGAAGCCGCTGCGCAGGCCAGCGCCGAAAGAGCCGGCGTGAATTGTGCCGACTTCGAGCACGGTCGGGTCAAGCAGCCGTCCAACGCCGGTCGCCCCGAAGGCGTAAGGGGTCACGACGACGGGGACGGTGGCGGCGCCCGCGATAACGAAGGGCCGGCCCAGTTCGCCCCGCAGCGAGACGCCTTCATCGACGTTCAGCGTGCCGATCGGGTAGCCTGAGACGGCGAGCGGGCCGTCGAGCTGGAACTGCTCAGGCTGCAGCACCGGCTGGCCGAAGGACGTCTGTCCGCGACCAATCAGATCCAGCCGGAACGATTCCGGCAGAGGCTGGCTGAGACGCGCGTCAGCAGTGATCTTGGAGAAATAAGGGCTGGCGCCCAGCCGCGACAACGGAATGCCCGAGACGGACACATCGGCGGCGCCGCGCCCGCCGACGCCATGCGAGAAAACCGCCGAAGCCTGCAGCGCCTCGCCCAACCAGGGAAGCCCGGCTTCATAAACCGCGCCGGCCCGAAGCGCGCTGTATCGGTCGCTGTTCAAGTCGGTCGCAAAGACAGGCAGGTAGACATTCTGGATGATGTATTCGTAGGCGCCGGTCAAGGTCAGGGTCTCGGACCGGGTGCGGATCAGCGGATAGGACGTCCGCAGCGCGACGCGCTGGAACCGACCGGTGTTGGCGAGGGCGCTGGTCCCTGGCGTCGGCTGGCTGCGGGAATTGGTGTATTCCGGGTTCAAAGTCCAGCCGTCGAGGCCAAGCGGGATCACCGCCCCTCCGCCGACGACCCACAGCGGCGAGTTCATATTCGGCGTAGAAATATCGGCAGAGGTCAGGGCCGAGGCATAAAACTGCTCGCCAAACCCGAACGGCGAGTTGACCGCGAGATCGGCGCCATAGCTCCACGTGCCCAGCGCAGTGGGCAGATGGTTGTCGATCGTGACCGCCCCGGTTACGGGCTGATCTGTGCCCTCGAGCACCAGGAGCGCGCCGCCCGGGGTCGCGCCGCGCGCGAGCGTGCTCTTCAGCCGCAACCCCGGCGCGTCGCCGGCGATCAGAAGACTTCGTTCGATCTCGGCCAGCGTGATGTGCCGGCGACCGACGAGTGACGCCGTTCGGGCGGCGACCAGCGCCCGAACCCGCTCCGCCACATTGTCGACCTCAACCCTTTCGATGAAACCGTCGATGACGACGATCCGGACGTCGCGGCGGTCGCTGAGCTTTTGCGGGGGCACCGTGACCCGGACGAGAACGTAGCCGGCGCGGGCATAGGCCTGCTCCAGCGCGTTGGCGAATTCATAGATTTGCGCGGCCGTGATCCGCCGCCCCTCCAGGGGCTGGGCGAGCGCGCGGGTCTCGCCTTCGAGCTCGGGAAAACCTCCCTCGATCGCGAAGCGGCGAACGATAATGTTCGATCGCTCCGCCCCGGCCGGCGCTTGCAGGGCTTCCGCGCCCGGGACCGTCAAGCCGACCGGCGCATTCGTCGGAGCGGGCCTCAGAGTCTGCGGCGTCACCTGGCTCGGCGCCACAACGACCTGCGCGTGGGCGACGAGCGGGCAGCCGAGAAGGGCGGCGGGGATTGCCAGCGCACACCTAAGTGACGACGAAATCTTTGACCGACGATGGGGCAATGAATGCGACCCTTCACGCAATATTAGCAAGCGCAACTTTGCCTCCTGCCCAGCCTAAGGTTTTGTAAGCAGTCGATTCGTCGGATAGCTTGCCCTCGATACGCCGTGAGCGACAATCCGTTCAAGCCGTACAAACAGCGTATTTTCTAAAGAAATATTCAGAAATGACGAGGTCAAGCTTCAATTGGATAGATAAATTCACTTTACCAACTTCAACAGGCGACGCCTCGACACATATCCTTTGGATGGCATTGGAACAGCATTCTCATTTATTACAATACGTCCTGGGATTACATCGCAAAACCCTCAGAAGCCCGGCCCTTATTGCAGATCGCCGATGGCGCGACACCCCTTCCGCGTGTCAATCCGCAGGGCGAGGCTGGGTCAGCGGAAGGTATTGCGGCTTTCCACCCTGATGACCGACGTCTACTTCGACTGAGCTGTTTCGTGCTTCGATCTGGACGTCCGCGATCAAACGCTTGAAGGTCCCGGCAGCGCGGTTCGCCCGGCGTCGAGCGTCCGCCAGGCTGTCGCTTTCCGGTCCTTCCCGAGGTTGGCTCGGAGCTCGGACTCCCCGACGATACAGCGAAGCTCCATCGGCGCCGCCACCCGCGCAGAAAACCCCATTCCTTGCGCGCGGCGCCCGCCACACCGGGCCCCGTTTTGCAACGGACCTTGTCAGGGCGATTCGGACAAGCGGTCCAATTTGCGGCAGGGTTTTGAGACGGCGGGGATTTTGCTGGTGCTGCAAGAGAGGATTGAACTCTCGACCTCTCCCTTACCAAGGGAGTGCTCTACCACTGAGCTACTGCAGCGTTCGGGCGCCTGGGACGCCGGAACAAGCGCGCGGCTTTTGCCACAGGCGGCGGCTCATGGCAAGCCGACGATGGCCCGCCGAACGGCCGACGGCGGGGCAATCGTCGAAAGGGAGGAATCCCGGCGCGCGATCGGCCGATTCAGCAAGCCGCCGCCCAGGCGAACGCGAGGCGCTTTTTCGCGCAGCCCGCGACGCCCGTCTGGTCCGAGGGCCTCGGATCCCGAGCGTCTGAAAGAATTGTCTCCGAAACGCGCGGCCGAAGCGGACGGCCGCCGTTGCGAGACGGCCGGCTCCTCAGGCCGGCGCCAACGCGCCCGCGTCGGTCGCGGCGCCGCTCTGCGCGAGGGTGGGATAGTCGGTGTAGCCGTGGGCGCCGCCGCCATAGAACGTCTCCTGCTCCATCAGCGGGTTGAGCGGGGCGTTGTCCCGCAGGCGCTCGACCAGATCCGGGTTGGCGATGAAGAGGCGCCCGAACGACACGAGATCGGCGCGGCCGCTCGCGACGGCCTCGATCGCCATCTTGCGATCATAGCCGTTGTTGACCATCCAGACGCCGTCGAAGCAGCCGTGCAGCGCGGGATAGTCGAACGGAATCGTGTACCGGGGTCCGCCGGTTTCGCCCTCCACCACATGCACATAGGCGAGGCCGAACGGATTGAGGCCCTTCACGACGTGCGTGAAAAGGGCCTGCGGATTGCTGTCTCGAGAGTCGCCGGCGGTGGAGACCGGCGAGATCCGGACGCCGAGGCGGGCGGCGCCGATGGCGTCGGCGCAAGCCTCGACCACCTCGAGCAGCAGCCGCGCACGGTTGGCGATCGAGCCGCCATAGGCGTCGGTGCGATGGTTGGTCCCGTCGCGCAGGAAGGCGTCGAGCAGGTAGCCGTGAGCGCCATGCAACTCGACGCCGTCGAATCCGGCCTCGATGGCGCGGGTCGAAGCGTAGCGGAAGTCCCCGACAAGGCCGGGAATCTCGGCGAGGTCGAGCGCGCGCGGCGCCGAGGCGTCGACGAAGCCCTCGTTGGCGATGAAGGTCTTGGTTCTCGCCCGGATCGCGGACGGCCCGACGGGCGCTCGGCCGTCCTTCTGGAAGCTCGTGTGAGAGACGCGGCCGGTATGCCAGAGCTGAACGACGATCGTCCCGCCCTTGGCGTGCACGGCGTCGGTGACGGCCTTCCAGCCCCGCACCTGATCGTCGGTGTAGCAGCCCGGGGTATTCGCGTAGCCCTGCGCCTGGGCCGAGATCTGGGTGGCTTCGGCGATGATCAGGCCGGCCGTGGCGCGCTGGGCGTAATAGTCGACGGCGAACGGACCCGGAACCAGGCCCGGGCCGGCGCGGTTTCTCGTCAGCGGGGCCATCACGATGCGGTTGGCGAGTTTCAGAGCGCCGGCTTGCGCGGGTTCGAACAGGGCCGGGGGCGTGCGGGTGGGGTAAGATCTCTTCAAAGTCTTTCTCCTCGATCGATGATCGGCGCCGCCCGGCGTCGTCGGCGCCGCGGACGGCGTCTCGGAAAGCGCCGACCGCGCTGGAATCCGCTGGCCAATGGGTCACGCGAAACAGGCCGTGGCAAAGCCTCGGAAACTACTCACCCCTCGTGACGCGGTTGACGCTCGGCGTCCCGATCGCCGGGTCGATCCCGGCGTTGTTCGCCGGCGTCGCGATCCATCTGTTTTCGCCGCCGCGATCGGCGTCTTTCTGGGCCCGGCGGCGCGGTCGGTCGCCAAGGCCTCGATCGTACGACCGCTCGCGATCACGCCAGGCCGAAGAGGTCCTTGACGCGCTGGCCGAGCTTCGTCGCCAGCGTTTCGGGGGGCGTGTCGCGGTCCGCGAATCCCTCGATCCGCGCCTTTCCGGCCGCCACGCGCCGCGCGAGGATCTCGCCGAGCCCGGCGGCGATTGCGGGCCTCTGCTCGAATATCGGCGCGAGATCGGCCTTGGCGATTTCGTAGACCGTCGCCTTCGTCAACGCCCGGATCGTGAACATGGTCGCGGCGCCGGCCAGCAGCCCCGCCTCGCCGAAGCTGTCGCCGGGAGCGAGGCGCATCGCTTCCTCTTCTCCTGTCCCGTGGCTCTGAATGGCGACCAGAACGCCGGCGCTCAGGATGGTGAGCGCCTGGGCGACGCTGCCTTGCCTGACGAGAACATCGCCGGCCTTGTGGGTTCTCCGCTTCATTTTCGGGGCGAGCTGGATTCGCTCCGCCTCGGAGAGCGGGGCGAAGATCGGAAGGTGATCGAGCAGGCGGCGCGGCATATCCGCCGCGTCCGGCAGCGCGACGCGCGGCGGCAGCGGCGCAGGACTCCCAGACGGCGGCGCAAGGCGGATGCCCGCCGAGGCGCAGTGCCGGAACACGAGATCGAAGAGTTCGGTCTGCGCGTCGGGCCCCTCCTCGACGTTCGAAACAAAAAACTGAATCTCGTACTCCATGGCGACGGCGTCGAGGCTGCGAACGACAACGGTTGGGATCGGAGCCCGCAGGATCCGATTGCAGCTGAGAAGCGCGGCCTGCAGCGCGGCGCGGCCGCCCGAGGGCGCGACGGTCGGCTCGAGCCGGACGACGATCGTCAGACCGTGCGCCCTCATGGGCTGGCTCGCGTTGATCAGCTCCGCCCTGGCGATGATGCTGTTCGGTATGATCGCGAGGTCGTTGTCGGGCGTGAGAATATGGGTGGCGCGCCAGTCCGTCTCGACCACGCGTCCTTGCGTCCCGCCGTCGAGGATGATCCAGTCGCCCGGATGATAGGGTCGCGCCAGATTGAGCACGATGCCGGAGAAGACGTCGCCGAGCGTGCTTTGGAGGGCGAGGCCGAGCACGATGGCGACGACGCCGGAGGCGGCCAACACGCCGGCGACCGGCATGTCGAAAACATTGGCGACGATGGCGAGGCCGGCGGCGGCATAGATGACGCCGACGAACAGATCCTGCAGGAAACGCGTCTCGCGGGCCTGGCGTTTGAAAACCAGCACGGCTCGGAAGAAGCCGGACAGCAGCCATGACGCCGCGAACCACCAGACGATCTTGAAGACGCTGATGACGAAAAACGCGAAGACGGGGTCGCCTTTCGGCGTCGGCTCGGACGGCGCGACCCCCGCCGACAGCAGCATGGCGGTGAAGCCGGCGAAAGAGGCCAGCTGGCAGAGGAAGCGGGCGACCGGGCTTTGGCGAAAAGCGAGCCGCGTCACGAGAAAGCCGACGACGAGAAAGGCGCCGGCGAGCGCCAAGGCGATCGGAAGCTGCGAGACGGCGCCTGCGAATTCAGCGGTCATGAAGTCCGATTCCGAGGGTTGGCGCAAGGCGCGGGAACGTCGCCTCGGCGACAAGCCGTCCTGCCGCCGGCTCGATGCTGAACGCGGCGACGGGCGGAGAGGAAGGGATCGGAAATGCTCGGGCCGCTGGGCGCGAAGGCGGGCTTGCTACGTGTGTTCCGCCGTTCTGGTCTCGGACTCGCTTCGCAGCCCCGCGCGCTCGGGGCCGCCCTTCTCGCGAGGAGCGTCGGGGCCGCGGCCGCCCGGCGAACCGCGCGGCCAGCAGCGGCCCCGGTCTCATCGACGACTGCTCACGACGCTACCGAGCCGGAACCTCGGCCTGGCCGCGTCCAATCCGGTCAACAGCCGATATGCTGCGAAAACTCGCTCCGTCTCGCCCGTTCATCGGGGTGGTAGGCTTCAGGCTGCGTGTCGTCACGCTGGCCGACCCTCCATAAATCTGTTCCGACCACATCAAGACCCGCGCGGTCAGAATCGGGCGCCCCAAACGACGTGAGCGCGAATGCAGTTCTGAATCGCTTCCAACTCGCTTCGATTGCCTTCCACATCATCAACGCCTCCTGGGTCAGGGCTTGCCCATTGACCTGACATGGGCTGGCGAAGGGAAGAATCGGAATCTACCTACTCGAGGGTCGCCGATCGCCGGCTGAGTACATTCCGACGCTGCCACAACCTCGTATCCAGGTTTAGCAGGGAGCGTCGGCGGTCCAGTTGGCGGGATCGTCTTTTGTTGACGGTTGGCTCAAGCCGACGTCGAGGACCAATCACGATGACTCGCAATCTCCGTCTTCGCCCAATCCTCGCTTGCCTTTGTCTCTTTGCGACGGGTCCGCTGCTGGCCGCCCCGACCGCCGGGACGGAAACGGCGAATCCCCCCGCGACAGGCAGCGCCGCGTCTCCGGCCGGGTCCGCGGATGCGTGTCGGAAGGATCTGAAAACCTTCAGTCAGCAGATGGCGAAGGACGGCTATTGGGTGGCCGGGGAAGGTTACAGCCTCGGTTACCCCATGGGCGCTGCGGGCTTCGGAATCTACGGCGGGATGATCAGCGAATCCGGCATTCAAGCCCGCTCCGCCTCTGCGGGGCCCAGCGACTACAACGGGCGGCCCGGCTACGAGGTGCGCATCCTCATGGCCGCCGCGAACATCCTCGCGCGACACGGACTGCAACGGTCTTGTGAGGACATGCTCACGGCGACCCGCGGACTTTACAAGATCTATTTGTCCGACATGCGAAAGGATGGCTCCTCGCCGGTCGACATGCCCGAGTGGCGCCAGCGACAGATCGCCGGCGCCGTCGCCGTCACCGGGTCGAACGTCGCCTTCCGCTCCGACGAGTTGCTGGGCGCCGAGGTGCGAAGCCCCGATGGCGTGGCGCTCGGCAGCGTCGACGACCTGGTCCTGAATCCCGCGACGGGAAGGCTCGGCTATCTGGTGATCGCGCGAGGTGGATTCTTTGGTTTCGACGAAACCCGCATCCCGATTCCCTGGGACCATTTCAAGGCTGCGCCCAACGCGAGCCTCCTGGTGCTGGACACGACCGAGGGCGTGCTCGACGCCGCGCCCCGGGTCGGCAAGGCCACGTTCTCGGTTGGCGCAAGCGCCGATAGCGACAGCCGGAAAGTGGACGACTACTGGCGGGCGAACCTGCCGGTCGAGGTGGGGCCCTGACGCGACCGGGGGGCGGCCCGCGTTACGCCGCCCGCCGGTCGAGCGGCTTGAAGCGTCCTGCTCGTTCGAGGCGGACGGCAAGGCGACATCGCCAGTCGCCGCGTGGACGGGAGCGGTTCCCGGCGAACACGTTGCGCCTGTCGGCACGCCGACAAAGTCGGTCGCCGCGGGCGGTCAAGCCCCCAGGCCGTGCAGCGCCCGGAACGCGCGATAGAGGACGCGCGGGTCGAACGCGCCGCGATAGACCGCGGGAGGTTTTCGGTTCAGGTTGAGCATGTCGTAGACTGCTGTCTGGGCGGAGCGGATCGAGTATTCGACCGTGAACACGACATCCTCCGGGAGTTCGCAATACTGACCGATGAACGCGAAGTTTCGTGATCCTTTGGGGATCACGTCAGGTCGATCGCCCGTTACGCGCGGCATGAACTGGCTGGTTATGAACGGCATCATGCAGGGGATACAGATCGCGCGACTGAGGATCGTCTCGGCCTCGCGTTGAGCGCCGAGATGCCCGAGCGCCTCCGTCATGATTTCCCGTCCGGAGCAAGCCGACATCGGCTTCTTAACGAAGTTCCCCGGCGTGTCGACGTGGAGGCCGTAGCCCCACAGGACGCTGACGTCATCCGGTTGCCCGATAAAATGCGGCTGGTGCGGAATGACGATCGAGGCGAGCCAGTTCGATTGCGCGAAGGTGACCAGGCCGCCCTCGCCTGGAACGTTGCCGGTGAGATCGCGGACGATGCGCAGAAGCGTGGGATCTCCCATCGTCGTGGTGAAGGAGATCCACTTCGACTGGTCGATATGGTCGGAAAAAACGCCGGGCCTGCCGAATTCCGGCCGCCCGGCCGCGATGGTTTCCCAGAGCGTCCATGCCCCTCCGTCGGCCTTGCTCTTGACCGACGGCGCCGCATCCATCGAACCCAGACTCGCTCCCTCCGTCATCGACCCGAGCGTCACGAAGACGCGATCGATGGGACGGACCGCGATGCGCCCGGCGAGGCCGCCGCGCTCGAAGGCGATCTGATCGACCGTCTTGACGCCGGCGGCTTCGAGAAAGACGAGGTTTGTCACCGTCGTGTTCATCTCGAACACGACGCCTCGCTCAGCGAGCCAGTTGCGCAGCGGCCGCACGAGCGAATCGTACTGATTGTAGGGCGTGCGCATGATCCCCTGCAGGCGGTTGAACCCGCCGACCAGATGAGCAAAACGAACGAGGTAGCGCTTGAATTCGACCGCGCTGTGCCAGGGTTGGAACGCAAAGGTCGTGCACCACATCAACCAGAAGTCGGTCTTGAAGAAGTCCGGATCGAACTGGTCGGAGATCGTGGCGTTTCCGAGCATGGCCTCGGGCTCGAGGGCCAGACGCTCGATCGTCGAGATCTGGTTTTCGCTCAGGCCGAACTTCGGCGCGATCTCGCGATGTCCGTCGCGCATGAGGCGCGATTTCGACGAGGTCTTCAGAGTTTCGTTCCAGTCGAAGATCTCCTGCGTAACGCTTCGGTCGCCGCTGAGCGCGGGGATCGAGGAGAAGAGCTCGAAGGTGCAGACATATTTGCTCTCGAACATGCGGCCGCCTCTCAGCACGTAGCCTGTCTGAGGCGTACCGGAGCCGTCGAGGCTGCCGCCGATGACATCGCTCTCCTCGAGGATCGCAATGTCGTGACCGAGGACGTCCCCGTCGCGAATGAGGAACGCGGCGGCGGCCAGCGAGGCGACGCCTCCGCCAACGAGATAGTGTTTCGGATCGTCTTCGGCCGAATGCACGCGGTGTGCGGCGGGCCGTTCATTGGCGATTGTCGTCATGGGGATCACCATCAGACTGGGACGGGAGGTTGCGGCGTCGCGCGTGGAGCCGCCGGCGCCGGGCCTGAGCCGCAACGCGCTGGCGCGGTCTGTGACCGGCCAGCCTTGCTAGATGACGGCGATGTCATTCTCGACCGATGTCGCCCCGGGCGCAGACCAGGCTGTCCGGCCGGCCAGGTCGCGCGCATTCCAGGTCGTGACTCGGCCCGTCAACTTGATCCTGCCGCCGTGAGAGCCGACCTTGATCGTGTTCGGATCGTAGAACCAGGACCGATGCAGAGCGCGGGTGATGTTTTGGGCGACGTCGTCGGCGTTCACGGTCGGCTTGATCTCGATCTGATTGGAAACGCCGACGACCCCGACCAGCGTCTCGACCGCCTGCGCGGCTGCTTCCTTCTGGAAGTGCCAGTCGACGTCGCCGTTCAGCGTGACCCATCCTCGTTCGACCCTGATCGCGATGGCGTCGCGGGGCACGGACGCATCCCAGGCCAAGCGCTCGATCGCCGCCCGGGCGATGTCCTCGTCGCCGCGCCGGATGTCATAGGGAAGCTCGACCTCGATTTCCTCGGCCACCGCCTTCACGCCCTTCACCCGTGCAGCTGTCTTCGCCGCCGAGACCTTTTGCGGGAAGCTTTCGACGTGTCCGGTGAGAGTCACGACGCCGGCGTTCGCGGCGACGCCAATGTGCGCGGCGTCAATGCTCGGCTCCCAGCCGAGTTCGGCCATCACCGCCTCTTGGAGCTCTCTGTCTTCCGACATGTCTTTGTTGTCCTTCTGCGAGCCGTGAACAATGATCGTCGCGCGCCGCGAGGCGGCCGACCTGGAAGCGCGCCACGCCGCGAGGGAGGCCGTCGTCGCCATCCCTCGAAGCGGAGCGATCCGGATCCGAACCGCCGCTGAGGCATATTGCAGCCGCCGAGCGACATTGCGGGAGACTCGGAAACTACTCACGCCGAGCGCGCGCGGGGCAGGACGCGCGGGGGCTTTCGGCTTTTGCTTGCGCTCGCCGCCGTCCCGTTTGCGTGCGCCGGCCGGGTCCGAGCCGCCTCCGCCATCTCGCCGGACCGGCTTGAGTAATTTCCGACGCTTGTTTCTTCGTCACCATGGCTGTCCAAACGAAAGCGGCCACAGTCACGCTCTGAATTCTTGTCGGCGGGAAACTGAAGGCCAAGGCGAACGGCCACCCGACGGGTAGACTCATGTACAGCAAAGACAGCGCCCAGTTACGAGCGGCCTTCTCGGCGCTCGCCGTCTGCGCCGTTCTCGCCGCTGCGGTCTCGAGCGGCGCACAGCGAGCGACGCCGAACGAAGCCGCGATGAATTCAACACCGACGCCAAGTCTCGTGAGGGCGATCGTCACGCTCGTGCAGCCGGATGGGGCCGACGCGCACGTTGCAACGACCCTTGACGAGGCGCGGCTGCGCAGCAGTGGGGATACAGGACGATGACGATGACGAAGATTGAGATCAAGAAGGTCGAAGAACGACTGAATCACCAGCTCCTCTTCAGCGTACGGGTGAGCGGAGACACCGACCACATGGAATTCCCCGTCGCCATCCTGGATCAGGGATCGCAGGCTGCGAACGAGACCGCCGTCCTTGCCTCGGCGCTTGCTTTCGCTGAAGCGCTCGAGGCGGCGGCGCGGCTCCGGATCGGCGCTGGAGCGCTTCGATAAGGCGATGCCGGCGCGAACGCATGGGCCGATCGGGTCCCGTGCAGGCGACGGCCGCGCTCGGGCCCGGCGCGCCGTCGCGCCACGCCCTGACGACGCGACCGCCCGTCGAATGAGTAGTTTCCGATGCTGCCGCCTTGTGAATGTCTCGTCTAACGTCCCAATGCCGGATGAGAACAGCGCAAGTCGATGCGCGCCGACTCATCTTCGCCAGACGCAAGGAGCGCCATCATGGACAAGAACAGAGTCGAAGGATCGATCAAGGAACTGAAAGGCGCTGCGAAGGAGACCATCGGCAAGGTGGTCGGCGACGCCAAACTGGAGAGCGAGGGCAAGGCCGACAAGGCCGCCGGCAAGCTTCAGAACGCCGTGGGCGGCCTGAGCGACGCCGTGCGCGACGCGGCGAAGAAGCCGTAACCGACGCCGTAGCTGGGAGGCCGACCTATGAGCACGATTCTTCTCATCATCATCCTTGTCCTCATCTTCGGAGGAGGCGGGGGATATTACGCGCACAGCTACTACGGCGCCCCCGGCCTCGGCGGCGTTCTCGGCATCGTCCTGATCGTCGTTGTCGTCCTGTGGCTCATGGGCCGCTAGCCGGCCCTTACTCGACACACGGTTCTTCCCGGCCCTGCGGTCTCGCAGCGCCGGGAAGGACTTCGCCCGCGGCCGCGGCGAGGCGCTTGATTGCTGTGCGGTCCGCCTGCGGGCGGCCTCATCGCGGCGACGCAGCCGAGCCTTCGCGGCTCTGATCTGGAGCTTCTCCATTGCCCGAATCGGATCAGCGGCCCGACATGGAGCCGGTTGACGCGACCGAAGCCCTGTTGGCGGACATGCCGCTGCCGTCGGACGCAAAGACATTCTTTCTCGGCGGAATTTTTGTTCTCGCCTGGCTGGCGGCGGCCTGCGTCGCCAGTGACATCGTCCTGCCGTTGATCTTCGCCATCCTGCTCAATCTTCTGATGCAGCCGGCCATGAGCGCGCTCGAACGGTTGCGGGTTCCCAGGGCGCTGGGATCGATCCTGCTCATTCTCGTCGTGTTCGCGACGATCGTCGGCGTCGGCGCCGCCGTTTCCGGGCCCGCCGAGGCGTGGATCGCCAAGCTGCCCGAAGGAATCCCGCGCATCGAGGCGCGGTTGCGCTTTCTCGACGCGCCGATCCATACGCTTCAGACGTTTCTGACGGCGGCGACCAATTTCGGCGCCGCCGGCCCGCAGCGAAACGCGCCCGGGCCACTGGACGGCGGCGCGATTCTGTCGAGCGTCTTCGCCGGGACGCGAAGCTTCGCCGGCGCGCTGTTCACGACGGTGATGTTTCTCTACTTCCTGCTTCTGGCTGGGGACGGTTTCCTCAGGCGGCTGGTCGAGGTCTTGCCCAGGTTCGCCAGCAAGCGGCAGGCGGTCGAAATCTCGCAGCAGATCGGGCGCGATATTTCCGCCTATCTCCTCACCATCACCATCATGAACACGCTTGTCGGCGCCGCGACGGCGCTCGTCATGTGGTCGACCGGCGTCGGCGATCCGGTTCTCTGGGGTACGGTCGCGTTCATTCTGAACTATGTGCCCATTCTCGGGCCCGCTGCGGCCTTCTTCATCTTTCTGTTCGCCGGCGCGCTGACGATCGACTCGACCTGGCAGGCCCTGCTCCCGGCGGCGCTCTACGCCGCCATCCACGTGGTCGAGGGCGAGACGGCGACGCCGATGCTTCTCGCCCGGCGATTCACCCTCAATCCGGTTCTCGTGGTCGTCTCGTTCGCCTTCTGGTTCTGGCTGTGGGGCGTCCCCGGCGCGATCCTTTCGGCGCCGATACTGGCCACCGCCAAGATCGTGTGCGATCGCATTCGTCCGCTGGCGGCGCTCGGTCACATTCTGGCGGCTTGAGGCCGCAGGCCGCCAACCACTCAGGGCCGGTTCGGCCCCTCCTCTCCGCCCGAGGCCAGAAGCGCCAGCCGGGCGAGCGCGGGCAGCGATCTCGACCCGGTTCGCTTCATGATCGCGGCGCGGTGATTCTCGACGGTGCGCTGGCTGATGTCGAGATCGGCCGCGATGTTCTTGCTGGGCTGGCCGGCGAGCACCCGCTCCATCACGTCGCGCTGTCGCGGCGTCAGGCCCGCCAGGTGAGCCGCCGCCGATTCCCGCACCTTGGTCAGTTTGCCGGTGTCCTTCGACAATTCGAGAGCCCGTTCGAGGCTGGCGACGAGGTCTTCGCGGCCGATCGGCTTCTCGATGAAATCCAGCGCGCCGGCTTTCATGGCCTCGACCGCCATGTGCACGTCGGCGTTGCCGGTGATCATGATCGCGGGCAAGCGATGTCCGTCCTGGTGAAGTTTCGCGAGCAGGTCGAGGCCGCTCATGCCCGGCAGATAGGCGTCGATCAGCAGGCAGGCGGCTTTGCCGGGATCGAAGGCCTCGAGGAACGCCTCGGAGCTCGCATAGGTCTCGACGACGCGGCCGTCGTCTTCGAGCACCGCGCGGATCGCCTCGCGGACCTGATCGTCGTCGTCGACGACGATGATCGCGGCGCCGTCGGAAGCGCCCGCCGCGTCCCGCGGGCGCCGAGAGGGCAGGACCGGCGGATCGGGCGGCTTCGCCAGGAGCTTCGCGATCGCCCGCGTCAGATCGTTGAGCTTGACCGGCTTGTGGAGGTGGACGCAATCGTGAAGCGCGATATCGCGCAGGGTGTCGGTCGAAATGTCGCCGGTGAGAATGATGAACGGAACCTGCCGTTTCAGCTCCTGCCTCAGCTTCTGCGAGACTTGAACCCCGTTCATGCCGTTTGGCAGATTGTAGTCGGCGAGGACCAGATCGGGCCGCATCGTTTCCTGCGCCAGCAAGCGCAGGGCGGCGTGACCATCGATGGCCGTCGAGGTCCGGTAGCCCTCGTCGTTCAGGAACAGCTCGAGGTGTTCGCGCACTTCCGGATCGTCCTCGACGACCAGGATCGCTCCCGCGCCCGGCGGCGTTCGCCTCGACGCGCCGTCCGCCGCGTCCGGGAGGGCGCCGGGCGGCGAAGCGCGCCCGTCCGGCGTCAGCGGAACCTCGATCGAGAAGAGCGATCCCCTTCCCGGCCGCGAGCGCGCCCGGATCGGGTGATGCAGCAGTTCGCCGAGGCTCTTGACGATCGAGAGGCCGAGGCCCAGGCCGCGGCTGCGCTGGCGGGCGGCGTTGTCCACCTGATAATATTCTTCGAACACCGCCTCCAATTCCGCCTCGGGGATGCCGATCCCGGTGTCCCAGACCTCGATGCGCAACTTTCCCTTGCTGCGCCGGCAGCCGAGCAGCACCCTGCCGCGCTGGGTATATTTCAGGGCGTTGGAAATCAGGTTGCGGACCATCTGCTCGAGCAGCTTGCGGTCGCTGCGGATGGACAGGCCGCAGCGCAGCACCCGCAGTTCCAGGCCGGCCGCCTGTGCGTGGTAGGTCAATTCCGCCCCGAGACGATCAAACAGGTCGCTCACCGGGAAATCGCCGACCTCGGGTTTGATCGATCCGGCTTCGATCTGGTTGATGTCGAGCAGCGTGTTCAGCATGCCGGTCATGGCGCCCAAAGCGTCGTCGACGCGGCCGACCAGTTGCCGCGCCTTGTCGTCGACGACTCGTTTCGCCAGCAGGCCCTGAAGCAGGGAGAGGGTCTGCAACGGCTGCCTGAGATCGTGGCTCGCCGCCGCCAGAAAGCGCGTCTTGGCGGTGCTCGCCAATTCCGCCTGACGCTTGGCGGCGGTGAGCGCGTCCTCCGTGCGCCGCCGTTCGGTGACGTCTTCATAGGTGATGACCACGCCTTCGGTCTTCTCGTCGCTGGCGCGGTAAGGCATGATCCGGCGGACGAACCAGGCGGCGTTCTGACCCTGGATTTGCCGCTCGACCGGCGTTTGCGTCGCCAGAACGTCGCGGGCGTCGTCGAGGAGCGCCTCGTCGGCCGCGAGCGACTTGAGATCCGTCAGCGGCCGCCCCACGTCCCCGGGAATCACGTTGAACAAGGCTTTCGTCGCCGGCGTGAAGAAGCGGATGTTGAGGCGCGTATCGAGAAAAATCGTTGCGATCCTGGTGCTGTAAAGAACGTTCTGCAAGTCGTCCGACATCGTCCGCTGGCGCTCGAGCGTTTCCTGCAACTGGCTGTTGAGCGCGGTCAATTCCTCGTTGAGGGATTGAAGTTCTTCCTTGGACGCGAGCAACTCCTCGTTGGTCGATTGATACTCCTCGTTGACGGACAACGCTTCCTCGTTGATCGCCATCTGCTCTTCGCTCGAGATCTCGAGATTGCGAAGGGCGCCTTGCAATTCGGTCCGGGTCGCGTCCAGCTCCCGTTCGAGTTCGGCGACCCGGGGAACGTCGGCCGGCGACACCGCGCCGTTGCGCCCGGCTTGCGCCTCCGGCTCCTCGACGAAGCACACCAGCCACAGATCCTCGCGATCGCGCGGCGCCGGCGTGACGACGATGGTGAGGGACGCGGCGCCCGCCGCCCCCTTGGTCCGGCCGCCAGGCGCCACGACCCGCGCATTTTCGACCAGGGCGCGCTGAACCGCCGATTTGAGCTTCGCGCGCAAGCCCTCGCGAGTCATCGCGATCAGATCGTTGACCGGGCGGCCGGACACGACCTTGAGATAGCGATCCACGGGTCCCTGGAAGTAGAGACATTCGAGTTTGCCGTTGATCAGGACGGCGGCCGGACCATAGGCGTCCAGCACCATCCGTCGGCAAAGCTCGGCAAGCTCGACCTGGCGCGACGGCGCGGACGGCGGGCCGGGACGCGCGCGCAACCGGGCGCCGTCGGCGACGTTCGACGACAGGGCGAAATCGCCCGGTCGGGCGTGGCCGACGCGGCGATAGATGCGCTGAGGCTTGGCGATGGCGACGAACCGTCCGTCGGCGACGCCGACCGTCTCGGCGTCGCCGACGAGCAAGAGTCCGCCTTCCCGCAACGCGAAGTGGATGATGGAGATCACCCGGGCCTGCGCCTCCGGCAGGAGGTAGATCAGCAGGTTGCGGCACGACACGAAGTCGAGACGCGCGAACGGCGGGTCGGCCAGCACGTCGTGCACCGTGAACACGACGTTCGAGCGCAGTTCGGCCGAGATGCGGTAGCTGTGATCTTCCTTGGAGAAGAAACGCGCCAGTCGTTCGCGCGACACGTCCGCCTCGATCGAGAGCGGGTAGAGGCCGTCGCGAGCGCTCGCCACCGCATCGGGATCGACATCGGTGGCGAAGATCTGCAACTTGATCTCGCGTTTCGAGGCGTCGATCTGCTCGCGAAAGAGCATGGCGAGGGAATAGGTTTCCTCGCCGGAACTGCATCCGGCGACCCAGATCCTGAGCGGCCGGTCCAGCGGGTGGTCGCGTACGAGGGCGGGAATGACGCTGCCGGTCAGAAATTCGAACACCGCCGCGTCGCGAAAGAAGCCGGTGACATTGATCAGCAAATCCCTCGACAGCTGATCGCGTTCGTTCGCGTCCCGACGCAGGCGATCGAGATAGCCGGCGGCCGTCTTGACTCCCGCCAGCGCCATCCGCCGATCGACCCGCCGCGCGAGCGTGCCATGCTTGTAGAGCGTGAAGTCATGAACCGTCATCGTGCGCAGGATGGCGATCATGTCCGGCAGGCAGTCCTCCACCGACTTCAGCGCGGGCGATTTCGGCGCCTCGGTCACGAACGCCTGGCCGCGCTCGCGCGCGACCAGCGCCTCTGCGATTTTCGCAGCGCGGAGCACGAGGTCGACCGCGCCGGTCGCCACGGCGCTGCGCGGCATGCCGTCATAGTCGGCTTCGCTCAGGTCCTGGGCGATGACGAGGCCGCCTTTCGCCTTCACCGACCTCAGGCCGAGACTGCCGTCGGCGCCGGTTCCGGAAAGGACCACGCAGACGGCGCGCGATCCGCATTCGCGAGCCAGCGAATTCAGGAGGAAGTCGAACGGAAGCCGTGCGCCGTGGCGCGCCTGCGGCGTGGAAATCCGCAACGCGCCCTTGTCGTCGACCGACAGATAGACGCCGGGCGGAATGACGTAGACGCGCTCGCAGGCGATGGCCGTTCCGTCGGTCGCCAGCAGGACCGGCATCGACGTATGGCCCGCGAGCAGGTCGACCA
The DNA here is from genome assembly GCF_003315135.1 of Roseiarcus fermentans. Taxonomy (GTDB): domain Bacteria; phylum Pseudomonadota; class Alphaproteobacteria; order Rhizobiales; family Beijerinckiaceae; genus Roseiarcus; species Roseiarcus fermentans. The sequence goes on along the minus strand of NZ_QNRK01000001.1, from coordinate 305,431 downwards.
TCATGCTGGCGTGGTCGGGATCGAGATGCTGGACGATGATGAAGGCCATGCCGTTGACGCTCGGCAGCGCGTCCAGGAGCTTGCGGCAGGCGTCGAGGCCTCCCGCCGAAGCGCCGACCGCGACAATCGGAAACGCAGCGCCCTTGCGGGCTGACAGGGACCTGGATATCCACGACCGCCGCTTGCCTTCGGCAGTATGATCGAGGTTTTCGGCCATTGTGCGATTGTTCTCGACGCGCCGAGCGCTCCCGAAGCGAGCGAAAACCCCTAGCAAAGTTCACCGGGGATTGCGACTTGTTTCGACCCGACGGGGCGCCGCCGCGGCGCACACATTCGAACAATTTCGCGCGCGGGCGATCAGTCGGTTCCGAATCTTTCCGCGCAAGGACACTTCCGCCGTCGTCATCTTAGGCGTCGTCCCGACTCCGAACGCGCTGCCTGGGGCCCGGTCGAGGCTGTTCCGGCGGTGTCCCATCGTGGCCCTCCCCGAAGGCGTATCGCTCGGCGGGAAACCTCGCCGCCTCGGCGAGGAATGAGTAGTTTCCGAGGCTGTTCCCGTCGCCGATCGCGCCGCATCGTGCGTCCCAGCGGGCCCATGCTGCGGCCGCCGCGCCGAAGACCCCGTCGTGGACGGCGCTGACGTCGACGGCCGCGGTCCGCATCGTCACGTTCTCGAAGGTTCGAATCATGCATGCGACACACAACACCTTGTCCGAAAATGTTCGCACCCAGACCGCCGAGATTCTGAACCGGCACCTGGCCGCGGCGATCGATCTGCATGGCCAGTTGAAGCAGGCGCACTGGAACGTGAGGGGTCCGACCTTCATCGCAATCCACGAACTGTTCGACAGGGTCGCCGCCGAAGCGGAGGGCTATTCCGACTTGCTGGCCGAACGCGCCGGCGGCCTCGGCGCGGTCGCCGAAGGCACGGTCCAGGTCGCGGCCGCGCGTTCCTTCCTCGTTCCTTATCCGCTGCGCATCGCCGACGAAAAAGAGCACATCTTCGCGGTTGCGGCGACGCTGGCAGCGTTCGGGCAATCGGCTCGCGAAGCGATCGGACAGGCGACGGCGCTCGGCGACGCCGACACGGCGGATCTCCTCACCGAGATTTCGCGCGGCGTCGATCATCAGCTCTGGCTGGTCGAATCGCATGCTGTTCCGAAGTAGGCGAGGCGGCGGGTTTCGCAACGGCTGGGCGGGACAATCCCGAGGGCTGCCGACACATCGGCGCCGGGGCGCACACGGGGGAGGTTATCGATGAAGGCGCTGCGCACCCTGGTCGTGGAAGACGACGCGATGATCGGCGGGCTGCTCGCGGAGACGCTCGAGGACCTGGGTCACACGGTCTGCGCCGTCGAGCGCAACGCCGCCGACGCGGTGGCGGCCGCTTTGCGTTGGCGCCCTGATCTGATGATCGTCGACGTCGGACTCGGCGAAGCGAGCGGCATCGCGGCGGTCAGGGAGATCCTTCGCAGCGCGTTTGTCCCGCACGTGTTCGTGACCGGCGACACGGTGCGAGGGATGTCGCTGGGCGCCGAGACCGTCCTCATCCAAAAACCCTTCCGCGTGTCGGACCTGGAGCGGGCGATCGAGAGGGCGCAAACCACGGCGCCGGTTTCCGACGGCGTCGCGACGTGACCCACGCCGCCTTGTCGCCGCTCATCGGGCCGGAGTTCGACGAATTCCTCTGCGCGCCGATCGGCGAAGATCGCGCCGGAACGCCGCTCAGCGTCCTGTCCGCGCTTGCCCGGCTCGACGTCGATCCCTGGCGGGAGGCCACGAGCCTCGCGCGAATGCCGAGGCAAGCCGCTGTCGAACGATTGACCGCGCTGCTGGATGCGCTGCCGCACGAAGCGGCGGACGGCGTCGCGTCGAAGGCGAGCGCCGCGGCGCTCGTCGCGCTGCTGCCGGGAAGACCGATTCCGAACGTCGCGCCTGAGGGCGGCGCGGTTCAGGCCGGCGGCTTCCGACCGGGGCCGATGCTGCTCGGAGTGGGCGCCATCGTCCTGATGACGCTGATCGTCCTTGCGATGTCGGACCGCTTTCCGGCCGGTCTCGGGACTGGCGCCAATCCGCCGCCGACTCACGCCGCCGGCGCCGCGATGGCCCCGTCGACCAAGACCGTCCCCTGAAGGTCGAGGCTCAGCGGCCGCGCTTGCTTGACGGATGCGAATGCGAAGCCGACCTCGGATATGACGCGTTTCCCATGACATTGCCGCGTAGCGGCTGAAGGGCCAACCCGGGAATCGGCGCGCCGCTGCGATTGCCGAGTCCGCCGCCGCAGGGCGAGGCGTGGCCCCCGGCCGCCCTTGCCGGTCGACCGTCCAGGGCGTCTCCTCGATGGTCGACCGACGCGTTCTTGCCGAGGCGCCTGCGGCCGGCGGGATGGAGGGCGCAGCAATCACGCCTGGAGAGGCAGGCTTCCGCCCGCAACGCGTTGCGAAGGGCGGATCTCTTCCTCTCAAACGACCGCGCCGAGCAACGCGCCGACTACGGCCGCGCCCCAGTCGTCAACTCTGCGCCTCATGAAGGGGCTGAGCGACCGCCAGGGGTTTGAACGCTTCGGCGCAGACCAGATAGGCGGCCACGATCGCGCTGAGAGCAATCGCCAGATGCGGCGGCAGGTTATGGAATCCGAACCATTCCCCCGCAGGAGAAAACGGGATGGCCAGGGCGAGCGCCAGAGACGCCAGCGTCGTGATCGTCAGGAATGGATTGGGCAGGTCCCGCCACGGACGCCCGCGGGTGCGGATGATGAAGATGACCAGAGTTTGGGTGGCGATGGATTCGACAAACCAGCCGGTCCGGAACACTTCCGGACTGGTCTGGAACCAAAGGAAGAGCACGCCGAAGGTCGCCAGGTCGAAAGCCGAAGACAGCGGACCCATCACCCCGGCGAACCGCACGATATCGTGCATCCGCCAGCGTTGCGGCCGGGCGATGTCGGTTGCGCGGACGTTGTCGAAGGGTATGCCGATTTCCGAGACGTCATAGAGCAGATTGTTCAGCAGGATCTGAGTCGCCAGCATCGGCAGGAACGGCAGGAAGAGCGACGCCGCCGCCATCGAGAGCATGTTGCCGAAGTTCGAGCTGGAGCCCATGCGAACATATTTGAGAATGTTGGCGAAGGTTCGCCTGCCCTCCTCGACCCCGTCGGCGACGACGGCCAGATCGGAATCCATGAGGATCATGTCCGCCGCCGCCCGGGCGACGCCCGTGGCGCCGTCCACCGAGAGCCCGACGTCCGCGGCCCGAATGCCCGGCGCGTCGTTGACCCCATCGCCCATGAACCCGACAATCTCGCCGGCGTCACGCAGGGCATGGACGATCCGAACTTTCTGGTCGGGGGAGAGCCGGGCGAAGACGTCCGTATCGCGCGTTTGCACCCTGAGAGCGTCGGTCGACAGCACATGCAGGTCGGCCCCGACGATAGCCTGCTGGGCGCGCAGCCCGACGATCTTGGCCAGGCGCCCGACCACCACAGGGTCGTCGCCGGACAGGATCACGACCCGAACGCCGGCCGCCGCGAGTCGCGCCACCGCCGCCGGCGCGGTGGCCTTGGGCGGGTCGGCGAAGGTGCAAAGCCCCTCGAACGTCAGGTTCGCCTCGTCGTCCGAGGTCGGATCGTGCGCCGCGCCCACCCACGGCCGCGAGGCGACCGCCACGGCGCGCAGGCCGCTCGCCGCCAGGTCCTGCACACGCGCCGCCGCGGCCTTGCGCGCCGCCGCGTCGAATGGCGCTCCTCCGGCGCTGGCGCAGGCCGCCATCACCGCCTCGGGCGCGCCCTTGACGATCAACGTCAAGCCTTCCGGCCCGTCGGCGAGCACGGCGCCCATCCGCCTTTGGTAGTCGAACGGGAACAGACCGCGCCTCGTCCACCCCCCTGGGTCGGGCCGGGCGTTCGTCAAGGCTATGTCGAGCGATCCTTTATCGCCGCCGAGCCGCGCGCAGACGGCGGCGAGCATCGCCGGTCGGTCGTTGGTCTGGCCGTCCGGCGCCAGCGAACCGGCCAATTCGATCCGGGCGGACGTCAGCGTGCCCGTCTTGTCCGTGCACAGGACCGTCATGGCGCCCAGATCGTGAATCGCCGACAGGCGCTTGACGATCACCTTCTTGCGCGCCATCCGCACCGCCCCGCGCGACAGGGTCACCGTGGTGATCATCGGCAGCAGTTCGGGCGTCAGCCCCACCGCGAGGGCCACGGAGAACATCAGCGACTGGATCAGCGGCCTGCCGAAGGCGACGTTGGCGGCGAGGACTCCGACGACCAGAACCGCGGTCGCGCGCGCCACGAGGAAGCCGAGCGCCCTCAGGTCGTGCTGGAAAGGCGAAATCTCAGCGGCCGCGTTGAGGGACTTGGCCGCCTCGCCAAACAGGGTGTTCGCACCGGTGCCGACCGCCAACCCGACCGCCTCGCCCGTCAGGCCGACGGCGCCGCGGAAGAGCGCGTTGCCGGCCTCGGCCGGGGTCTGTCCCTGCGCCTCGCCCGGCCGTTTGACGACGCCGTAGGGTTCGCCCGTCAGCGCCGCCTCGTCGGCGGAGAAGGCGCTGGCCTCCAGCACGAGCGCGTCGGCGGGAATGATGTCGCCGACGCCGACGCGGAAGACGTCGCCGGGAACCACGGTCTCCGCGTCGACGGACACGAATTTTCCGTCGCGCTTGACCTCCGCGCTCACCGCCACGGACTGTCGCAGCGCTTCGGCCGCCCGCTTGGCGCTGCCCTCCTGGGCCGTGTCCAGAGCCACCGACACGCCGAGGATGATGAGGATGATCACGGCGCTCGGCGCGTCGCCCGTTCCCGCCGACACGACGGCCGCGGCGATCAAGACCAGACACATCGGCTCGAGCAGCCTGCGGCCGACGGAGACGATCAGTCCGGTTTCCCGCACCTGCGCGTCGGCGTTGCGGCCGTATGTCTTCAGACGCACGAGGGCGTCTTCCGAGGTCAGGCCGGCGACCCCGCAACCCAGCGCCGACGCGCACTGCGCGGGACTGCGCGTCCAGAACGGTTGGTCAGGCATGTCTCGACCTCGGGGTTTGGGCGTCGGCGTTCCAGCGGCGCCGGCGAAGACCGATGTGACGTTCGCCGGCGATGTCGAACGCGAACGCGCTGTTGGCCTTCTCGCTGGCCTCGCCAGTGTCCCCGATCGGGGCGGCGGCGTCGCTCCCTTCGAGGTTACCGGCCGAAGGATGGCGGACTGTCGATTCGGGCGTGCGACGGCGCCCGCCCGTCATGGTCGCGGCCCGTGCGGCCACGGCGGCGACGGCGTCGGGAGGGGACGTTTTCATGATCTCGCCTGGCCGCCTGACGGCGCTTCCGTCGACCGCAGGCGGCGACGAGCCGCCTCCGGCGTCGACATCTCGAGCCGGACCGTAGCGGTGGGACGCTCGGCGCATCAGTCTCGGAAAATACCTATGGTGCGCGCCGCTCTCATGCGGCTCGCGTTGAGAGAGCGACACCGCGGGCCGGGACACGATCCGGCCGGACGTCGCTGTGCGAGCGAACAGACCCTGTGAAGAGCGTTAGCGCGCGGCTCAGGACAACACTGCGAACTTCTATGTTGTGGAAATAACGTTATGAACCGCGACGGCGCGCTGAGTGCGGTCCATTCCCCGCGCGCTGGCACGCCGCTGCTCAGGCGGAGCTCGTACGGGAGGTGGGCGCCGCGCGACGACGGCGACATCGGCCGCGAGTTGTCAAAACTCTACGGCTTCCCGCTCGACGTCGCTTGCAAGCGTCAAGGGCTCGCCGTGATCGCGCGGGCGCTGGAGAACGATGACCTCGCCCGCGCTCAAGTCGCGACCCTGCTCCTGAAGCTGCCCGATCCGCCGGCGGAGGACGGGGCGGCCCCGGACGCGCTGCAGAAGCGGCTTCTCGCGCGCGAGCTCGTCGCCTCCGGGCTCCTGAAGGCCGACGCCGACTGGGAGGCGGAGCATCCGCGGACCGGAACCGCGCCGAACCCCGGCTGGTTCGCAACCAAGCCGAACGGGGCCGTCCCTCCGGGAGCCAATACGAGATCCGGCGAACCATTCCAGGGGAGCAATCCGGGGTGAAAGCTCACCCCTGTTTGACGGCGCGGCGATCTTACCCGTCGCGGACAATTCCGGTTTTCATCATGAATGACGGGACAAACTGTGGGTCGACTTGAACGCGGCTGGAAACACGTGCTTCGAGGAGGTCAACCTCAATTTCAACGGGGTCGAAGTCGACATCGACATTTTGTGCCGGAACCGGTTTGGCGTCCTCACCGGGGTCGAGGTGAAAACTGGGAACACGGATTATAGCGAGAATCAGAAAATCGTCTATCCGCATGTCCTGTCGGGCTCCGGAGTTGTATCGAATGATCAACGGATCACGCGATTAGGGTTTTCGCCAGGAGAAATTCTTCCTCTTTTGATATTCGATTTGGCATATGCCTCCCGATCCTGGGCAGAGGATAGAGGTATTGTCTCTCATGCGATTGCTTTTATATGGTCGTTAGTGCTATTTTTCAGATGGCTCTGCCAAATCTTGTGCAACAAGTAGGAGAGGGCTCAATGAGCGATGAACACGCCGGAAAACAGGATTCTTCCATGTGGCTCCTTACTGCCCTGAAGGAAACGCTCATCTCGGAAAAGACTGCAATTGCGATGGCGCGAATGGTCACACTCGACCGATACGGACAGACCAAGGTCCAACGCAATGAGCCGCTCGTTGCGCGCGCGGAGGGCGACACCTGGGTCGTCACAGGCACTTATGCCAATGAATTCAACGCCAAAAACCCCCCTGATCCGAACACGGATGGACCGCTGAGCATGGTTATCTCCAGTCTGGACGGTCAGATCTTGTCGTACACCTTCTTGCCGGATCTGCCGTGGATCAGAGAATTCCGAGAGAAGAATTTGAAGTAGACCGGCCCCGCCGACCATCGCGACCGTTGGCGGCGCGGACATCTTGCGACAACATCAACACGGGACGATCGGGCTGTTCCGCACGCGACTTCGCGCCGGAGGCTCTCGACGCGCCCGGCACGCGAGCCAGCCGCCAGCACCCGCGGGACGATCACGCTGCACGGGAACGCCTTCCCCGACGGGTGAGGCGGTCGCCGTCTCCACTACGGAAACCTGACTGTCGTCCACGATCCGAACTGAAGGGAAATCGCGATGATCAGGCCGGACCTGAATCTTTGGTGGGAGCCGCGCGAGCCGGGGCAGGCGGACGACGCTCGCCGACTTGCCCGATTTGTCAGCGGCCTGCCCGGCTTCGACCCGATCTACGAGAGCTGGCTCGCGTCGCCGAGATCGAGGAAGGCGCTCGTGCCTGTGCCGCTCAGCGAGCCTGCGGCGAAACAGCTTCTGAGCGACAGAATCTCGCGCTACGAGGTCGGCGGCGCCCCGTGGACGGAGCTTGGAAGCAACATTTCGGGCGGCCACGCGGGACCGCCCCCTTACGACTTTCGCGCATCGAGCTATGCCGACACCTCCTGTCATGTCGGCCAGTACGGTCGATCGGCCGCCGTCAATCCCAATCACATCTTCATGCGCCTCTCTCAGTTGCGATCGTCGACTGGGCGGCCGTGGCGCGCGTCCGAAGTCAGACCTCTGATGACATTCGCGCGCGAAATCTGGGCGCCGGCGGAAATGTGCGCCACCTTCTCCTTCTTCCCCAATCCGAAAATTCCCGATCCGACCTGGGCGGAGGGGGAGCGGACGCTCAAACCCTGGGTCGGCTGGATCACGTACCTGCCGCCAAACCTGGCCGCGCGGGCGAAATACCCTTCGGACACGCATATCGAAACCCTCGCCGACGGAGCGGCGCTGGTCACGCTGTGCGAGGAGTGGTTCGACGACACCGACCCGGAAGGCATGGCGCGTCTGCACGCCCTTCAGACGGCCCTGCGTCCGATCCAGACGTAAGCGGCGCCCGCTGGACCGCGGCGCGCGCGCTGACGTTCGGGGGGACGTGACGTCGAGACCCTCGACGACGGCGCCGCGCTGGTCACGCTGTGCGAGGAGCCGTTCGACAAGACCGACGCGGAAGGCATGGCGCGCCTGCATGCGCTCGAAGCGGCGCTGCGGCCGATCCAGACATGAGCGGCGAACCGAGAGACGCCGGGACCTTCGAGCGCCGATCAGGGCGGCCAAAGTTCGCATAGAGTGAACAGTGCTGGCGCGCCCGGAGAGATTCGAACTCCCAACCCTCGGTTCCGAAGACCGATGCTCTATCCGTTGAGCTACGGGCGCAGCAGCGCCGTCCTAGCACGAAGCCGCGGCGCCGCGGAAGGGCGCTCTCCGTCCCGGCCTACCGCGTCGCGACGATGAACAGCCGCGGAAACGGCAGCAGGACCACGCCGTCCGGCTCGGCCGGATAGGCGGCGGCGATCTCCGCCTGGTAGCAGGCGAGGTAGGCTTCGCGCTCGCCGGGCGCGAGCGGGTCGAGGAAGGGCCTGAGCCCCGTGCCCTTCACCCATTCGACCACGGCGGCGGCGCCGGCGAGCGGGTGGAAATAGGTCGTCCGCCAGATGTCGACGCGCTCGGCGCGCCCGCGCAGCAGGCGGAAATACCAGTCCGCGGCGTGGCGCGGCGCCCGCGCCCCCGCCGCCCCGGCGAGGGTCGCCGCCCACGGGCCCTCCGCGGCGACCTTGCGCATCAGGGCGTGGCTCGGTTCGTCCAGGTTGTCGGGCGTCTGGAGCGCCAGCGCGCCGCCGAGCGAGAGTTTCGCCATCAGCCGCGGCAGCAGCGCCTCGTGATCGGGAATCCACTGGATCACCGCATTGGCGAGAATGACGTCGAAGCCTGCGCCCTGCCAGGTCTCGATGTCGGCGACTTCGAAGGCGACGTCGGGCAGGCGCTTGCGCGCCGCCGCGATCATGTCGGCGGAACTGTCGATCCCGACGATCTGGGCGTGCGGATAGCGCGCGCGCAAGACTTCGGTCGAATTGCCGGGACCGCAGCCGATGTCGGCGGCGCGGCGTGCGTCCGACACCGGGACGCGGGCGACGAGGTCCCACACCGGGCGGGTGCGCTCTTCCTCGAATTTCAGGTATTGCGCAGCCGACCAGGTCATGGGTAGAGCCTCCTCCGCTCCCAGGGCTGCTCGACGTCGGCGCGGCTGAACAGAACGCGGTCGTGCAGCCGGAACGCCCCGTCATGCCAGAACTCGATCTGCAACGGCGCGAGGCGCCAGCCGCGCCAGTACGGGGGTCGCGGGATCGCGCCGTCGCCGAACCGCTTCGCGGCCGCCTCGACCGCCGCCTCCAGCGCCGCGCGCGACTCGAGCGGGCGGGACTGCTGGCTCGCCCAGGCCCCGATCCGGCTCTGGCGCGGCCGCGAGGCGAAATAGGCGTCGATCTCCGCCTCGGGCATGGGACTGACCGGCCCGCGGAAACGCGCCTGGCGCCGGAGCGACTTCCAGTGGAACAGGGCCGCGGCCATCGGGCTGGCCGCGAGCTCGCGGCCCTTGGCGCTCTCGACGTTGCCGTAGAAGACGACGCCCTGCGCGTCGACTCCCTTGCACAGAAGGATGCGCGCGTCCGGCAAGCCGGTCTCGTCGACGGTCGCCAGCGTCATCGCCTCGGGGTCGTTGATTTCGCTCGCTGAGGCGTCCGCGAACCAGCGCGCGAACAGCGCGAACGGGTCCTGAGCCTCGGTGAAGTCGGTCAAGCTGTCCACGGCCGCGCCGCTCCTTTTCGCCACGAACCCGTTTCCCCGCCTCTTAAACCCGTCCTCGGGGATCGACAACGGCGCCGGGCTCGGCAAACGATACGAATCGCCGGGCGCGCGCCGCCGCGGTCGGCCGTCTTGCGGATGGGGCCGGGAAGGCCCAGATACCATACGGAGACATCGGCGACCGCGCTTCGACGAGGCGGCTGCATTCACATGGGCTCATGATGCGTAATCCATATGAGGTTCTCGGGGTGGCGAAGCAGGCGAGCGCCGCCGAGGTCAAGTCCGCGTTCCGCAAGCTCGCCAAGAAGTATCATCCCGACCAGAGCAAGGAGCCGCGCGCCAAGGAGCGGTTTGCCGAGGTGGGGTCGGCCTGGGAGATTCTCGGCGACGAGAAGAAGCGGGCGGCTTTCGATCGCGGCGAGATCGACGCCGACGGCAAGCCGAGGGCGCCGCAATTCGAGGGGTTCGGTTTCGGCCGTCAACCGGGCGCCGCGGCCGGCTTCGAGTGGGGCCCCGGCGGTTTCAGCGCCGGACCGGGTTCCGTCGATCAGGACATCCTGTCCGAGCTGTTCGGAGGTCGCCGCGGCCGCGGCGCGCGGGCGTCGCGGGCCGCCAAGGGCGAGGACATCGCGGTCACGATCGCGGTTCCGCTGACCACGATCGCGAGCGGCGGGTCGGTTCGCGTCGCCCTGCCCACCGGCCGGACGCTCGACGTCACGGTTCCCGCCGGGATCGAGGACGGCAAGTCGATCCGGTTGCGGGGACAAGGGCATTCGGCCGAGCACGGCGGCGCGCAAGGCGACGTGCTCGTCGCCGTCCGCTACGCGCCCCATCCGACCTTCAAGGTCGAAGGACGCGACCTCAAGGTCGACGTTCCGGTGACGCTTTACGACGCGGTCCTCGGCGGCAAGGTCCGGGTCCCGACCCTCACCGGCGAAGTGGAGCTCGCCGTCGCGCCGGGCGCGGGCGGCGGCCGGGTCATGAGGCTGCGCGGCAAGGGCCTGCCCGCCTCCCAGGACGCGGCGGCCGGGGATCTTCTGGCCAGTATGCGGATCGTCCTGCCGGCCGCGGAGGACCCGGAGCTGACCGAGCTCATGCGCAAGTGGCGCGAGCGCAAGCCTTACGATCCGCGCGCCGGCCGGGGCTGACGCCCCCGCCCGGGCGGAAGCGTGCGACGGCGGCCGGCGGCGGGATATGAGCGATCTCACACATTTTGTGACGGGGGAGACCGCGGCGCTCACTTCCCATGCGCGCCCGGCGACGCTAAGGGATGCCCACTCATCCCTGTCCCGGATTGGAGCCTGAGCGAGGAATTGATGGAGCAAGCCAACCCGGCCCCCGCATCGACGGGCGTCCTCAGCGGAAAGCGCGGGATCATCCTCGGCGTCGCCAACAACCGCTCCATCGCATGGGGAATCGCCCGCGCCGCCCGTGCGGCGGGCGCGGAGCTCGGTTTCACCTTCCAGGGCGAAGCGCTGGAAAAGCGCGTCCGTCCGCTGGCGCAGGAGCTCGGCGCGCAGGTGTTCGGTCACTGCGACGTCACCGACGGCGCCACGATCGACGCGGTCTTCGCCGCGGCGGAACAGGCGTGGGGCTCGCTCGACTTCGTCGTTCACTGCATCGCCTTCTCCGACAAGGACCAGCTGACCGGCCGCTACATCGAGACCACCGAGGACAATTTCACCAAGTCGCTGGCGATCTCCTGCTATTCCTTCACCGCCATCGCGCAGCGGGCGGAAAGGCTGATGACGAACGGCGGCTCGATGCTGACCCTGACCTATTACGGGGCCGAGAAGTGGATGCCGCATTACAACGTCATGGGGGTCGCCAAGGCCGCGCTCGAGGCGAGCGTCCGCTATCTCGCGGCCGACCTCGGGGAAAAGGCCATTCGCGTCAACGCCATCTCCGCCGGGCCGATCAAGACCCTCGCCGCCTCGGGCATCGGCGATTTCCGCTACATCCTGCGCTGGAACGAATACAACGCCCCGCTGCGCCGGTCGGTGACGATCGAGGAGGTCGGCGAATCGGCCGTCTATCTGTTGTCGCCGATGTCGCGCGGGGTGACCGGCGAGATTCTGCATGTCGACGCCGGGTACCATGTCGTGGGCATGAAGAACCCCGCCGCGCCGGACATTTCGGTGGCCAAGGACGTGTAGGGCGCGGTCGCTGACCGCGCCGGCGGCGTCGCCGACGCCGCCCTACAGCCGCCGTCCTCTCCTCGGCGCGACGATCGCGCCCCAGAGCGCCGCGCCGGCGATCGCGATATGCACGGCGGCGTTGTGCAGGAACAGCGCCTGCGGCCCGAAATCCCGCATCAGCGTCGCCGCGATCGCCGGCGCCGCGATCGCCGCGACGCAGTAGATGAACAGCAGCCCGACCGAAATGAAGACGAGATCGTGCGGCGCGGCGCCGTCGTTGGCCATCGAAACCGCAAGCATATAGAGCGCGTAGGTCGTCAGCCCGACGAGAAAGCCGAGCGCGACGACCGACAGGCTCGGCGCCCCCATCCGGCTGAGGGCGAGTTCGAGGCCGGCGCCCGCGGTCATCACCGCCGCCATGACGAGCCTCCGGTCGACCCGGTCGGAGATCGCCCCGACCGGAAAGACGCCGAGCGCCGAGCCCAGCACCATGGCGGAGGTGAAGATCGGCGCATTGTCCGGCGACATGCCGATCCCGACCGCGAAGATCGGCCCGAGCGAGATCGCCGCGCCGTTGGCGGCGCCGGCCGCGAACGCCGCGGCGCAGGACATCGGGGCGATGCGGACGAGCCACAGGAGGCGCGGCCGCACGGTGCGCGGCTCAGCCGGCGGATCGACGCTGGTCATCGCCATCGGCACGATCGCCAGCGCGAGCAGGGCGCCGGCGACCGCGAACGGGGGAAACCCGGCAGGCCCCAGCGGTTGCAGCGCCATCTGGCCCGCGGCGGAAGCGCCGAAATTGGCGATCTGGTAGAGCGCGTAGAGCGCGCCGCGGTTGGCGTTGGTCGCGCGCGCGTTGATCCACGCCTCGATCACGGCGTAGAGGCCGGCGAAGACGAAGCCGGTCAGCGCCCGGCAGGCGAGCCACAGCCAGGGCGAAACGACCACCGGCATCAGCAGGACGCTCACGATCGCGAGCGCCACCAAGGCGGCGAAGGCGCGGATGGGACCGCCGCGCCGGATCACCGCCGGCGCCGCGAGCGTTCCGGCCAGCATCCCGGCGAAATAAGCCGACCCGAGCAGGCCGATCGTCAGGTCGGGAAACCCGTCGAGCCGCGCGCGCAACGGCGTCGCGACCCCGATCAGGGCGTTGCCGCCGATCAGCAGCACGACCGAGCACAAGAGGGCGGCGATGGAGGAGAGAGCGGCGGACACGTCGGACAGAATCGGGTAAAGCGCGTCCTTGTTGCACGCCCGAGCCTCCCGCGCGAGAGACACGGGCGCCGCCGTGGAGCCCGAATCCTCGGCGCCGGGGCGAAATTCGACGCGCCGGCGCAGCCTTCCGGCTTGAACAGTCGGCGGTTTCCGTTCAATAGGCTGCCCTTCGCAAATCGCCGAGGGGCGGATAGAGGCGTTGGGAATGGCCACGACACGTTGGACGCCGGACAGCTGGCGGACGAAGCCGATCGAGCAGGCGCCGGTCTACCGCGACCAGGCGGCGCTGGCTGACGCCGAGCGGCGCCTCGCCGGCTATCCGCCGCTGGTGTTCGCCGGCGAAGCGCGCAAGCTCAAGCGGGCGCTGGGCAGCGCCGCGGCGGGCGAGGCGTTCCTGCTCCAGGGCGGCGACTGCGCCGAGAGCTTCGGCGAACATTCGGCCGACAACATCCGCGACTTCTTCCGCGTCTTCCTGCAGATGGCGGTGGTGATGACCTTCGCGGCGGGTTCGCCCATCGTCAAGGTCGGGCGGGTCGCCGGCCAGTTCGCCAAACCCCGGTCGTCGAACCTCGAGACGGTCGACGGCGTGTCGCTGCCGGCCTACCGCGGCGACATCGTCAACGACATCGCGTTCGACGCCGAGGCGCGCGAGCCCGATCCGCGCCGCCAGCTCGAGGCCTATCGCCAGTCGGCCGCGACCCTGAATCTCTTGCGCGCCTTCGCCACCGGCGGCTACGCCAACCTCGAGAACGCCCATCGCTGGATGCTCGGCTTCGTCAAGGACAGCCCGCAGTCGGAGCGCTACCAGCTGGTCGCCGACCGGATCAGCGAGACGCTCGGCTTCATGCGCGCCATCGGCCTCGACGCCGAATCGCATCCGGAGCTCCGGGCGACCGACTTCTACACCTCGCACGAGGCGCTGCTGCTCGGCTACGAGCAGGCCTTGACCCGGCTCGACTCCACCTCGGGCGACTACTACGCGACGTCGGGCCACATGATCTGGATCGGCGACCGGACGCGCCAGCTCGGCGGCGCCCACGTCGACTATTGCCGCGGCGTGAAGAACCCGATCGGATTGAAGTGCGGCCCGTCGATCACGGCCGACGATCTGCTGCGCCTGATCGAAATCCTCGATCCGGAACAGGAGCCGGGACGCCTGACGCTGATCTGCCGCTTCGGCGCCGACAAGGTCGAGGCGGCGCTTCCGACGCTCCTGCGCGCAGTGAAGCGCGAGGGCCGCCAGCTCCTGTGGGTCACCGATCCGATGCACGGCAACACGATCAAGACCTCGACCGGCTACAAGACCCGGCCGACTGACCGCATCGGCGCCGAGGTGCGCGCCTTTTTCGCGATGACGGCGGCCGAAGGCGTCCATGCCGGCGGCGTCCATCTGGAAATGACGGGCCAGAACGTCACCGAATGCACGGGCGGCGCGCGCGCGATCTCCGAGCAGGATCTGCGCAACCGGTACAACACCTATTGCGACCCGCGGCTGAACGCCGAGCAGTCGATCGAGCTCGCCTTCACGATCGCGGAGCTGCTGAAGGCGCAGCGCCTCGCCCAGCCGGAACGGCCGGCGCGGGCGGCCGAATGACCGGACGGCCGCCGGTCGCGTTCGACGGGCCGGCGAAGCCAGCCTCGCGGCGCGCGGGGTCGCTGATGCGCATCTCCGACTACGCCGTCGGCAAGGACAACAACTTCACCCTGCTGCGCCTGCTCGCGGCGGCTCTCGTCGTCTTCACCCACTCGCTGGCGGCGCTCGGCCGCCCCTGGGTCACCGACGCCTTTCTCGCCGGTTTCGGCCGCAGCTACGGCGAGGCGGCGCTGGACATGCTGTTCGTCACCAGCGGCTTCCTGGTGACGGCGAGCCTGCTCTTGCGGCCGAACCTGATCGAGTTCTACTGGGCGCGGCTCTTGCGCCTCTATCCCGGCCTCTGGGTCATGCTGATCGTGACCACGTTCGGGCTCGCGCCGTTCGTCACCACCCTGCCGCTGCGCGAGTTCTTCGGCTCGCGCCTGACCTGGGAATACCTGTGGAAGTGCTCGACCCTGTTCTCCGGCATCCGCTTCTCGCTGCCGGGCGTGTTCGAGTCCATGCCGCTCAGGAACGAGTTCAACGGCTCGCTGTGGACGCTGCCGGTCGAACTGCGCATGTACGTCTACCTGGGGATCACCTGGATCGCGTTCGCGTTCGCGCCGAAATTCCGGCTGAAGGGGGTGATGATCTTCGCGCCCGTCGCCGCCGTCGTCTACGGCGCCGCCGTGGCGCGCTCCCGCCTGTCCGGCGGCCCGTTCTCCGGGACGGACGTCGCCATCTTCATGTGGCTCTACGGCTCGGCGCTCTGGTACTGGCGCCACAAGATCCCGATGTCCTGGGGCGTGCTCGCCGCGCTCGTGGCGGTTCTCGCGCTCGCGGGGTCGGTCGACCAGCGCGTCGGCTTCGTCGCCTATCTCCTCTGCTGGACGCCGATCGTCCTCCACCTCGCCTATCTGCCGGGCGGGTTCATCCGCCGCTACGCCAGCGCGGGCGACTATTCCTACGGCGTCTACATCTACGCCTTCCCGGCGCAGCAGACGCTCGCCTTCGCCTTTCCCGGCATCACGCTCGCGGGACTGCTCGCCTCGTCTGCGGCGATCGCCGCCGTGTCGGCGGGCCTTTCCTGGCATTTGGTCGAGAAGCGCGCGCTGCGGATGAAGCACCGCTGCGCCGAAGCGACGCAACGCTGGCTCGGCGCCGCCGTCGACCGGTTCGTCGCGGCGCTGCCGGGAAGCGAGGCCGCGCACGCCGAGGAGCGCCGGCTCGTGGCGCTCGCCGCCAAACGTCTGCAGACCGCGGTCGAGACGGAGCCCGAAACGCGCAAGGCGCCGAACTGAGCGGCCCACGCCGTTTCGAGCAAAGGCCCGCCGGCAGGCCGTTTCGTCTTTGACCGGGACGGCGGCGCGCGGGTAAATGCGCGGCTCCGCCGCCGATTCGATTGGGAGCCCCATGAAACCCATCGCCGATCGCATCGCCGAGGAGCTGAACGTCAGGCCGGCGCAGGTCGCAGCCGCGGTCCAGCTCCTCGACGAGGGCTCGACCGTGCCCTTCATCGCCCGCTACCGCAAGGAAGCGACCGGGGCGCTCGACGACACGCAACTGCGCACGCTGGAGACGCGGCTCGTCTATCTGCGCGAGCTCGAAGACCGGCGAAAGACGATCCTCGAATCGATCCGCGACCAGGGCAAGCTCGACCCTGCGCTGGAAGCCCAGGTGCGCGAGGCGGACACCAAGGCGCGGCTCGAGGACATCTATTTGCCGTTCAAGCCGAAGCGGCGCACGAAAGCGCAGATCGCCCGCGAGAACGGCCTCGGGCCGCTCGCGGAAGCCCTCCTCGCCCACCCCGAGCGGGAGCCGCTCACGCAGGCCGAAGCCTTCGTCAAGCCGGAGGCGGTCAAGACCGCGCAGGACGCGCTCGACGGCGCGCGCGCGATCCTGACCGAGCGGTTCGCCGAGGACGCCGAGTTGATCGGCCGCCTGCGCGAGGATTTTTGGCGCGGCGGCCGGATCGTGTCCAAGGTCCGCGAAGGCAAGCAAGCGGCGGGGGCGAAATTCTCGGACTATTTCGACTTTTCCGAGCCGCTGACGAAAATCCCGTCGCATCGGGCGCTGGCGCTGATGCGCGGCGAGCGCGAGGAGACGCTCGACCTCGCGCTCGTTCCCGATCCGAACGCCGATCCGGCGTCCCGCGCCCTCGGTCCTTTCGAGCTCGCCGTCGCCCACCGCTTCGGCATCGCCGACCGCGGCCGGCCCGGGGACCGCTGGCTGCTCGACGCGGCGCGCTGGGCGTGGCGGACAAAGATCGAGACCCAGCTCGCGGTCGACCTCAGGCTGCGCATCTGGACCCAGGCCGAGGACGAGGCGGTGAAGGTTTTTGCCGCAAACCTCCGCGACCTGCTGCTCGCCGCGCCCGCGGGCGGGCGGCCGACCATCGGTCTCGATCCGGGCTTCCGCAGCGGGGTCAAGGTGGCGGTGGTCGACGCGACCGGAAAGATCGTCGAGACGACGGCGATCTACCCGCACGAGCCGCAGCGGCGCTGGGACGAGAGCCTCGCCGTGCTGGCGGCGCTGGCGATCCGCCACAAGGCCGAGTTGATCGCGATCGGCAACGGCACCGCCTCGCGCGAGACCGACAAGCTCGCCGCAGACCTCATCTCCCGCAATCCGGAGCTGAAGCTGACCAAGGTCACGGTGTCGGAAGCCGGCGCCTCCGTCTATTCGGCCTCGGCCTATGCGGCGCAGGAACTGCCCGGCCTCGACGTGACGCTGCGCGGCGCGGCCTCGATCGCGCGGCGGCTGCAGGACCCGCTCGCCGAACTGGTCAAGATCGACCCGAAGTCGATCGGCGTCGGCCAGTACCAGCACGACCTGTCGGAGCAGAAGCTCGGCCGCTCGCTCGACGCGGTGGTCGAGGACTGCGTCAACGCGGTCGGCGTCGAGGTCAACACCGCCTCGGCCAAGCTGCTGGCCCGCGTGTCGGGGATCGGCGACGCGCTCGCGCAGGCGATCGTCGTCCATCGCGAGGCGAACGGGCCGTTCCGGACCCGCTCGGCGCTGAAGGACGTGCCGCGCCTCGGCGCCAAGGCGTTCGAACTCAGCGCCGGCTTCCTGCGCGTCGCCGGCGGCGACCAGCCGCTCGACCGTTCGGGGGTCCACCCGGAGGCCTATCCGGTGGTGCGGCGCATCCTGGAGAGGCTGAAGGCCGACATCCACGCCGTGATCGGCAATGCCAGGGCGCTGAGCGGCCTTCGGCCCGCCGACTTCGCCGACGAGCGTTTTGGCGTGCCCACGGTGGCGGATATCTTCAAGGAGCTGGAAAAGCCCGGCCGCGACCCGCGGCCCGCCTTCCGCACCGCGGCGTTCCGCGAGGGCGTCGAGTCGCTCGGCGACCTGAAGCCGGGCATGGTGCTGGAGGGGACGGTGACCAACGTCGCCGCCTTCGGCGCCTTCGTCGACATCGGCGTCCACCAGGACGGGCTCGTGCACGTGTCGGCGATGGCCAATGCGTTCGTCAAGGATCCGCGCGCGGTGGCCAGGCCCGGCGACGTGGTCAAGGTCAAGGTGCTGGCGGTCGACGTCGCGCGCAAGCGCATCGCGCTCACCATGCGCCTGACGGACCCCGAGGGCGAGGTTTCGCGGGGAAGCGGCGGCCGCGGCGACGCCAAGGCGATGCGCGCCGCCAACGCTGCCGCCGACCGCCCGTCCCCGGGCGGCGGCGCGCTCGCCGACGCGCTGCGCCGCGCCGCGGAGAAGGGGCGAGGGTAGCTCGGTCGGAGCGGTCGTGGCCCGGGCTCGTCGGGATCGCCTGACCCAAGTTTCGACGCCCCGGGCGTCGGAACTATTGTACCCGCCGTCGAGCGCCGATCGAGGACGGCGCCCGCCGGCAACTGACCGCCACGAAACGGATCCGAGCCGTTGTCGCAACGGTCGGAGGCGTTGACATTTCTCAGGCCGTGGAGTTCTTATCCTGCCATGAGCAAAATATCCTTTGGTGACGAGAGTATGTCAATTGGCCCCTGCCGCTCGAAGCCGCCGCAAGGTGGTTGATGCGATGTCCGACTTCCCGGATGACAGAGCGGTCGCGGATTTGGGCGTCGTGGGTATTTCACTTCAGAAGGGGTTGGACGCCTCCTTCCGGATCGCCGAAGCGCGCAGCGTTTAGGCCAGATCGAGTTTCAGGCGGTATTTTTTACGGCCTGTGTCAGCAGAGTTATCTTTCACGAACCGGACGAGTCTTCTTGTGATCGCTGCTCCAACCAATATTCGTGGCCTGTTCGATGCGATGGCGGATCATCATCGGACTAAGAAGTCGACCGAGGAATTCGTCGATCTATTTGATTGGGCGAAAATGGGCGTTCACGATATTTATTGTACGTTCCTTGACCGCCTGCCTGAATCCGAAGCTGTGGTTCGTAAACTCGCCAAGGGCGACCGCAGAGAACAGGCAATGACGACGATTCAATCAAAGGAATTTCAAAGTCGAATACCTGAGTTGTTTTTTGAAGGCGTACCCAGAGAAAAAGCGTGTGATTCATATTCACATTCCCAAGACGGCTGGCGTGGACTTCCGCGACAAACTCGAAGGAAAGTTGCCATTTTTACACGATGCACACAGGAGTCGTGCTTCATATACCGCGTCTAGACTTATTGTTCACTTGGCTAACATGGCTCAGCGCGTACGTAAGTCCAGCGAGATCCTCGCGACTGGCCATACCGCCTTGGCATGGTACATCGATAAGGGCTTATACAGGACGGGCGATCGGCTCTTCACGGTTGTGCGAGAACCGATGGCTTCGCTGATTTCGAACGTTAACTACGTCCTCAGGAGATTCAGGGAAGATCCGGAATGCAGGTCGCCGGGGCCGAGCGCTTGGGCAAAGTCTCTGAAGATCGACCGTTTCGAACCGAATATGGCCGAGGATGACCAACGCGAATTGGCGAGGACGATGTTGAAAATGGAGGACTTCACCCGTTCGATACTCGTGACCAATATGCTCGGACGCGGAAGTCTGAACTCCGCAATAGATTTGATCGTCCGGACGAACATCGAGTTGGTGCCGCTCGAGGCGTACAGCGACTGGCTGGCCGAGCAGTGGGGCATCGACTCGACGACCCGGGCCAACGAGTCGCGCAAAGTCCTTCGAACGGAGGATCTCGACGAATCGCTGCTGAGCCGAGTGCATGCCGTCTGCGAGGAGGACTTCAGGTTGCACGAGCGCATCATGAAGGCGTGGCGCAGAGTCGGCGGGACCCATATTTTCGGCTCTGACCTCCTCGACGATTGATCCGGCGGCACGGGCTGCCCGGACAAAACAGCATCGGGTCACTGTATTATCTAACCCGCTTTGTCGGAAAGAGGTACAGCCGTTGACTTTGCTTGCGGTTTCCGCTTTTTGTCCGAGACGGCGAGTTTGTCACCAAAGGGAAAAGTGTGTCCATGGTTCCCGCCCTGAAAAGCATTCGAACTCTGGAAGAGGCGCCTGGAAAACAAATTCCGAAGCGGCTGCTGCTGGAGGGATGATGTCGACCGAGGACAAAGACAAATGCATCGCCGTGCGTGCCTCGAGACGATGAGCGCGTGGCGCAGGGTCGACGGGACGGATATCGTCGGCGCGAATCTCGTCGCCGATAACCCCCGTTACCCGGTTCGCCAACCGGCCGGATGACGAGGTCGGCGCCGGTCGACGACGCGCCGCGGGGGCGGCGCTTCGCCGGTCTGTGCGGTTGAGGTTCCACGTTGGGTCGCCACCCTTCCTGAGTATAGAAGTTAATGAACATGATCGCTGCCCCGAAAACCATGCGTGAATTATTTGACGCGATGTCGGACGTCGCGCCGGATGAGTCGGTCGAGACCTTCATCGGCCGCTTCGACTGGTCGGACGAAAACGTTCAGCACATCTATCATACGTTCTTTGGTCGACTGCCCGAATCGGCGTCCGTCGTTGCCTCTTCCGGCAAACTCAATCGCCGGGCTCACGCGCTGGCCTCGCTCCAATCAGGCGAGTTTCGGAACAATATTGTCGAAATGCTGCTCAGGGCGTACCCTGAGAAGCAACGCCTGATCCACATTCACATCCCAAAGACGGCCGGGACCGACTTTCGCGAGAAGTTGGTCAATCACTTGCCATACATTCACTACAATCATAGCCGGCCTGAGACGACCCCGGATAAGCTGCTGGCGCATCTGGCGGAAACCGCTCGCCGTGCTCAGCGCGCCAACGAAATCGTCGCATCGGGACACGTTTCGCTGGCGTGGTATGTCGACAAACGTTTGTGCAGGGCGAACGATCGCATTTTCACCGTCGTCCGCGATCCACGAAAAAGTATCCTTTCGCTGATAAACTACTATCTTAGACGAGTGAAGGAAGATCCGGAGTGTAAATGGCCGGACACCCAATCATACGCGAGCTATCTCGGCGTAAGCAGTTTCGACCGCAATATGGATGTGGAGGCAAGAAGGGAGCTGGGCCGAGAAATGCTGCGGAACAAAGGGATGATGATACAAAATCTTCCCAGGCACATGCTCGGCCGCGGCAATTTCGACTCTGCAGTCGATTTAATCATACGCACGAATATCGAGATTGTGCCAATCGAGATGTACAAGAGTTGGCTGCTCGAGCAATGGGGAATCGACTCGGAGACGCGAGCCAACGCGTCGCCGCAACTCCTGCGAATGGAAGATCTCGATGAGCCCCTTCAGCGACACCTGGCGGCTCTGTGCGAAGACGACGTCAAGTTGCACGAGAAAATCATGACGGCATGGGGCAGGGTGGGTGGGACGCATATCTTCGGTGCGTCCCTCCTCGACTAATCGACCCTGAGGTCTGTCGAGAAATGCCCTGGTCTTGTTCGCAACTCCATTCATACCCTCGCGAAAGGCGTTGCGGTCACGTCGCGCCGCCGCTCAGGTCAACGCGTGCCGCGGACTGCCTGCGCGCGCGTCCCCCCAACGCGGCCAAGTCTGCAGGCGAAGCCGGGCAGGTCTAATCTACGGAGGCGAAATCGGCAATGTGGCGCTCGGCGGCTCGTGACGCTTGAGCATCTTGGCGATTTCGCCGGAAACGCGCAGATACCAGTCCGACGGCAGTTTGCAGCCGTCCGCGTCGATCGACAGCATTTGCACGCCTTGCGGGTCGTCCTCGGGCTGGGCGAGCTTGAACAGCGCCGTTCCTTCGTCCACCTCGTCGAACATCGCCGCGTAGAGCATGGTCGCTCCCGCCTGCCGGTCGCGCGCCGCCTGCATCCACAAGAATCGTCCGCAGTCGCGCGGAACCATGTTGTAAAGCTGGGCTTGGCGATCGGCAGGGCGGCGTCCGGCGGACGCGAACAGATTCTGCTGCGACGTGCCCGGGTAGATCACCGGCATGTAGTCGATCCCGAGCCGTTTCGTTTCGGCAAGGTCCGGCTCGATGTTCTCCTTGAGAAAGGCTTCGAAGCTCGCCGCGTCCCGATAGCGGCCGACAGTCCAGGGGTTGATGATGTCGAAGGCCCTGTAGACTGGATCCCATTCGCGTCCGCCCTTGACGTCGCGCGTTCCCGTTCGCCAGCCCGCCGGCCCCGCTCCGATCAACGTCAGACCGCCATACGGGGCGCTGACCTCGCGCAACCGGGACACGAGAGCGAGCGCCTCTTCGGGCGTCCCGGGTCTGCCCCCCAGGCCGATCCCGGCGATCGCAAGCACAGGCTTGCCCTTGTGGCGCTGATAGCTCGGGCGTCCGGTGATTCCGGACGCAAGAAGGTTTTGCCAGTCGGTGACGAGGACATCCGCCCAGGTCTTGGGATCGGCGCCGGCGATGTCGTACATCACGTACAGGCCCCTGCCGGTCGCATCCGCGGCATGCAGGGAGTTGTCGAGAACCTGATCCCAGCCCTGACGGACGTCCAGCGGTTTGCTCTTCGGATCGATCGCCACGAGAAAACGTTGCTGCGCGGCGACGTCGATGCCGTACTCCCTCATCCACTCGAACTGCCTCAGCACCGTCTTCGGGTTCTCATCGGAATACACGTTGAAAACGCCGCCCCTCCTGGTCGCGAGCGACGTCGGACATTGCTCGGCAGGCGTCAGTTCGGTCGTGTCGGGCGCAACGTCGAGGTGCAAATGAGCGCCGTCCGCCATGTTCTTGGTGAACCAATGAAGCCATTTGTGCTCACTGCCGCCGTCGGTCGGGCATTTGAACCAACCCTGAAAGCCGACGACGAGCTTGCCGTTCAGGCTGTCGTGCGGGCCCGCCGAAGCGCCGTTCATTGCGCAAATGAGGGACGCGGCAATCAGGACCAGGAGACGCGGAGACCGCATTGGCGTTTTCTTCCCATCAGCTTCTGCGACAGCAAGGATATGCCGGCGCGCGGACCGAGGCCACGATCCTCGCCGGCCAACGCGCGGAGTCGTGTCTGGACGTGACGTCGAGGCCGCCAAGCCGGCGCTGCGATTCACAGAACTGCCCCGAACCTGCTCGCGTCTCGGCGAACCGCTCTCTCCACAGCGGCATATCAGATGCTCGGGCAACAGCGCAAACCGCAGGGCCGCGGGTCGAGAACGCTGCAAACCGCAGCGTTCGCCGCCGTCGACCCGCGTGTGGATACCGTCGGTTCAGAACCCGACGCACTTCCAGACGACGATATCCCCGTTCGCCATCGAACCGGCCAGGGTGACCGCGGTGGTCGTGTGGGCGGTCTGGTTCAAGATATCCAGAGGCGTTGTCTCATCGTGGGCGTCGCAGGCGTAGCCGTTGGCCTGAGTCGCGGCGAAGGCGAGCGTCACGGTCCCCCCCGCGCAGGGGGCGGAGGCCTTGAAGCTGCCGGCGATCTGGCCGCCGGTCAGGCTCGCGACCGCGCACGAGCCGGAGGCGGTGGGCGTCGCGCTCGCCTTCGCCGCCAGCGACCCGGTGACGGTCAGAACGTTGCTGTTCTGCTCGCCGACCGTCACGCTTCCTCCGGGCGCGACGTCGAGCGCGGCAGCGTAGCCGTTGGCGATGTCGTCGACCTGGAAGTGCCCGGCCGTCCCGCCGCTTCCGATGGCTTGCGTCTCCCAGGCGTTCGATCCGTTGGCCTGAAGCACGATCCCGGCGCCGTATCCGCTCGGCGCGTTCATCGAGATGATCGCGTTTCCGGTCGCCGACGACACCGAGAGGGACCCGCCGGTGAGCGACGTGTTCCCCGCGACGCCGAGCGTGCCGCCGACCGCGAGCCCGCCGTTGATCGTCGTCGTGTTGGACGGCGACTCGCCGATCGTCGCGCTTCCACCAGGGAGAACCGTGAGCCAAGACACTGGTGATCCGGACGTCTTGTCGGAAATCTGGAAGTCGTTGTTGCCGCTCGTCAGCAGAACCCGCCACTTCTGGACGCCGGCGTTCATCAGAGTAAAGCCCGTGCTCGCGCCGCCGGTCGCGTTCATGCTGACCGAGCTGTCCTTTCCGTAGGCGGCCGGGTTGAACTGATAGCCGTAGAAGCCGAGGTTGGTCGTACTTGGGGGCACGACCTGCGCGCCGTCCATCGAATTGGCCATCGGCGAGGTCCAGTTGAACGCGTTGTCGCTCGCGTAACCGATGCCGACGCCCGCGTTCGCGTTCAGGAAACGATTCCCGACCGCCAGCACCCACCCGCCGGTCTGAGCGAGATAGGCGGTCGACGGCGACGACCAGTTTGTGTTCCCGACCGTCCCGCCAGCGGTCCAAACCGAGCAGCCGACCGGGTTCGTGAACGAGACCGAGTTCGCCGCACTGTTGGTGATCACCCATGTGCCGTTGAGGCAAGACGGGGTCGCACCCGAGATGGTCACGAGCGGCCCCCACGCGACCGTTCCCCACGATCCGGTCAGGGTGATGGTGCTGGAGTTGATCGACCCGGTGACGATGGTATAGGAGGCCGGCGCGGCGTTCGGAGAGAAGTCAACGTTGCGAACCGAGAGGCCGCCGCCACTGACGAGACCGCACGGCACAGCACCATTCGAGCAGTTCAGTTGCCCGCCGTCGATATCGACATAGCCGCTCGTGACGTTGATCGCGCCGATGGTGGACGCATAGCTGCCGATGGTCGCATTCTTGATATAGAGATGCGCGTTCGGGTCCGATCCCGCGGCGCCCATCTGGATGCGCGGGGACCAGCCCGACGATCCTTGCGTGTTCGTGCCGTTCTGGTAGGGGCCGAGCCCGCCCGTCAGCAGATTGCCGCCGCTCATGAACACCGTGCCGCCGGACTGCTGCCACGCGGACGAGTCCATGCCGAAGTCGGTCCAGTAATTGCGGTCTTCGGAGTTGGAGGCGTCGAGGTTGTAGACGACGTTGCCGCAAAACGACTGCCCGCCGATCACGTCGAGCTGATCGACGCGGCCGATCTGCATGGAAACATTGGTCCCGTCGCAGTAGATGTATTTGAGGTGGCTCGTGGTCGACCAGCCGAAGTCCCATGCGTGCCAGCCGTAGACGTGAACGCCCTCGCCGGCGCCGGAGGTCGAGATCGTCCCGCCGCCCGTCCACGCCGAGCAGCCGGTGTCGACGTAGGAGAGCGTGTTCGCGCCGACTGCGGAGGTGAGCCACGTCCCGTTCAGGCATGACGGCGAGGCATTCTGCACGGTGACGGCGACGGCCGGCGACGGGGTTCCCCACGACGTGCCGGTGAGGGTCACGGTCGAGGTCCCGCTGTCGTAGGTGCCTCTGGTGATCGCCCACGTCCCGGTCTGGCCCGTTCCGAAGGTCGCCGCGCCGCCGAGCTGCAGCCCTTGCGCGATCGCCCCGCATTCGTCGTCGACGAAGTACGATCCGCCGACGTTGCCGCGCGCGTCGATGCAGGACGTCCCGCCGGTGATGCGCACCCGCTCGACGCGCGCCCGGCTCACCTGCTGCATGAAGATGCCGGGCGGGAAGGTCAGGAGGTTCGCCCGGGTCGGGCCATCGACCTGCCCGGTGAAGGCGATGCCGAAGTCGCGCAGGATCGGCCCGGTCCAGTCGTTGCCGACGCCATAAGGCGCCACGAGCACGCCGGTCGGCAACGCCGTGGCCCACGTCGACGAATAGGGGACGGTCAGGACGGACAGCGTGCGGCCGTCGCCGATCAGGCAGGCGTTGTAATGCGGCAGGGTGATCGTGCCGGTGACGAGGTAAGTCCCTGCGGGAAGATAGACGCAAACGCCGGGCAAGGCGGCAGACTTGTCGCTCGAATTGGTCCCGGTGTTGAAGGCCGCCTGGATCGCGTTCGTGCTGTCGGCGACGCCGGTCGGGTCCGCGCCGAGGTCGAGGGCGTTGACGATGCGACGATCGCCCGTTCCGACGGGGGTGTAGGCGGCGCCGTTGATCGCGAGCAGCGGCCCGGTGACCGCATTGACCGAGGTCACGGAGAAGTCGACCGGAACCACTCCGGTTTCCGTCGCTGACCCGAGGTTGATGAGCGGCGTCGCGGTCGAGGCTCCGGTGTATTTGAGGACCGAGGCGGCCGAGCCCGCGCCGGAAATGCTGTAATTGCTCGCGGTCGGCGCGGCCAGGGTCGACGAGAACAGGCACGTCCCGGCCGGGAAGACGAGGCGGACGCCCGAGGCCGCCTTCGCGAGCCAGTTCTGGATTTGCGTCGTGTCGTCGGTGGCGCCGTCGCAGGCGGCGCCGAAGTCCTCCTTCAGGTTGAAGGTCACGCCGGAATCGGTCGCGCGGTTGGCGAGACTGGCGGCCGCGGGGGCGCCGGTCCCGCTGAACGTCTCGGCGGCGATCGGGGAAGCTGCCTGGGTGGGGAGCATCGACCCGCTCATCTGCTGGGCTTCCGCCGGCGGCGCAAGCGCCAGGACAAAGACGGCTGTCAGGGAAAATCGGTTCACGACGTCCTCCGGGAGATGCGGCGCGGCTTTCGAGATCGCGCGGATGGGGCGGCGCGGCAGGTCTGCGCCCGCTGACCCACCCTGCGCCAATAGCGAAAGTGCGTGCCAGTACGATTTGGAAAAACAGAATATCATGACTGCATTTGAGCAGCGGCCGGCGTGTTCGTCAAGAAAATGTTCGTGGTTTGTTCCGGCCGCGCGTTACACCCGCTGTGATCCGGCCGCGCCGCCCCATCGCGTGGGGCGTCGCGCTCGCCCACGGCCGGCGCGTCCCTCGCCCCAACACGGCCAAACTTGCAGGCGAAGACGGAAACGCGCTATTGGCTCAGCCATGAACGAAATCGGGTCGATGTCCATCACGAGAAGAGTCCGCAAGCCGTCGTTCATGACGAGCGTTGCAATCCAGATTCGGGTCGTGAGCGCATTGACGGTGCGCGTTGCGCAAGCCAAATACACCCGGGAAACCTTCGGCTTCTTCTGGACCATCGCCGAACCGTTGATACTGACCCTCGGCGTCATCTCTCTATGGGCAGTGTCGGGCCGCGCCGAAGGCCACAGCACGGTCAAGGTCTTCCCGTTCGCGCTTACCGCGTATAGCCACATCCAGCTCTGGCGATACAGCGTGAACGGTTCGATGGGGACGATCAAGCGCAACGCCTGGTTGTTTTACCATCAACATGTCCACGTTGTCGATATGTTTTTGGCTCATATTATCCTGGAGAGCATCGCGATCCTGACGTCGTTTTCGATCATCGCCTTCTTTGGCGTGATGTTCGGTCTCATGGATCCGCCCAGCGATTACGGCCTGCTCCTGACCGCGTGGGGCGCCGACACGCTCTTTTGCTTGTCCTTCGCCAGCGTGGTGGCCGGGTTGAGCGAGTTTTCCGAAATCGTCGAGAAACTCCTTCATCCGCTCATGTATCTCACCCTGCCGCTGACCGGCTCGTTCGCGCTGGCGAGCTGGCTCCCGCCCCGGGTGCGGGTGATCGTCGAGTGGTCGCCGCTCGCCAACGCCTGCGAGATGTTCCGGGCCGGGGTATTCCCGCCATCGGTGAAGACGATCTGGAGCTTGCCGTTCATCGTCGGCTGCTCGGTTGCGCTGCTCGTGATCGGACTCCCCCTGATGATGCGGGCGCGAAAATGGGTCGACATCGCATAGGGTTCACGGAAAGCTCATCGCTGCCGTTCCGAGCCCTCGAGCCCGAACGGGCGGGGCCCGGCCTTGCCTCTGATTGAAGGGAGCGCGGCGGCGGGGAAGCCGAACGGAAAGCGCGAGCCGGTTTCGGAGCCAAGTCGCCGCCGTCGCCTATCGAGGCGAAATCGGCAATGCGGCGCTCGGCGGCTCATGACGCTTGAGCATCTCGGCGATTGCGCCCGCCACGCGCAGATACCAGTCCGATGGCAGTTTGCAACCGTCCGCGTCGATGGTCAGCATCTGCGGATCCCGCGGTTCGTCTTCGGGCTGGGCGAGCTTGAACAGCGCCGTCCCTTCGTCCACCTCGTCGAACATCGCCGCATAAAGCATGGTCGCGCCGGCCTGCCGGTCGCGCGCCGCCTGCATCCACAAGAATCGTCCGCAATCGCGCGGAACATGGTTGTAGAGCCGGACTTGGGGAGAAGAAGGGCGGCGCCCTTCTGACGCTAAGAGGTTCTGTTGCGACGTGCCCGGGTAGATCACGGGCATATAGTCGATACCGAGCCGTTTGGTCTCGGCAATGTCCGGTTCGATTCGTTGCTTGAGAAAGGCGTCGAAGCTCGTCGCGTCCGTGTACCGGCCGACCGTCCAGGGGCTGATGATGTCGAAGGCCTTGTACGCCTGATCCCAACCGGGCCCGCTCTTGGCGTCGCGGTTTCCGGCTCGCCATGCGGCCGGCCCCGACACGATCAAGGTGACGCCGCCAAAGCCGGCGCTGGCCTCGCGCAATTGGGAAACGAGCCGGAGCGTCTCTTCGGGCGTCCCGGGTCTGTCCCCCAAGCCGATCCCGGCAATCGCCAGCACCGGCCTGCCCTTGTGGCGCTGATAGCTCGGATGCCCGACGAGTCCCGTGGCGAGCAGGGTCTTCCAGTCGCCGACAAGAACGTCTACCCATCTC
Organism: Roseiarcus fermentans; assembly: GCF_003315135.1. Lineage (GTDB taxonomy): Bacteria > Pseudomonadota > Alphaproteobacteria > Rhizobiales > Beijerinckiaceae > Roseiarcus > Roseiarcus fermentans. Next base: position 277,000 of record NZ_QNRK01000001.1, on the reverse strand, counting down.
TTGGGATCGGCGGCAGCGATGTCGTACATTACGTACAATCCCCTGCCGGTCGCGTCGGCGGCCTGCAGGGAATTATCCAGAACCCGATCCCAGTCCTGACGCACGTCGACAGGCGCCTTATTTGGATCGATCCCGACAAGGAAACGCTGCTGCGCAGCGACGTCGATACCGTACTCCTTCATCCACTCGAATTGCCTCGAGACCGTCTTGGGATTCTGATCGGAATACAGGTTGAAAACGCCGCCTCTCCTGGTCGTGAGCGGCGTCGGACACTTTTCCTCAGGGCTGAGTTCGCTCGTGTCGGGCGCAATGTCGAGATGCAGATGGGCTGCGTCCGGCGTGTTCCTGGTGAACCAGTGAACCCATCTATGCTCGCTGCCGCTGTCTGTCGGGCATTTGAACCAACCCTGAAAGCCGACGACGAGCTTGCCGTTCAGGCTGTCGTGCGGGCCCGCGAGCGCGCCGCTCGTCGCACAAACCAGGGACGCGGCGAGCAGGACCAGAAGACGCGGAAATCGCATTGACGTCTCTTTCCGGAACGCCGGCCTGCGCTTGGCGGCGGCGAACCGGTTGAAGGCTCGACCCTGTTCGAACTCGAGCCCACGCCCTGCCTCGCCGCGACCCCCAGATCCGTGGCCGCGACCGCTCATTTCGGGTCGCCGACGCCCGCCGGCGCCGCGATCGCCTTTTCCTCCTCCACGGCCACCGGCGCGTCCACGGGCGCATCTTCGCCGACGTCGCCTTCCCGCACGATCGTGATCGCGCGCAGCGTCAGCGTGCGGGTGTCGCTGGTTCGATCGCCGAGGATTTCGAACTTCTCCACCGCATGCGTCAGCGTCAGGCGAATGGGCGGCCGGAAGCTCTTGACGACCGTGTCGAGGAGCGTGCCCGATGCGAAATTCTGCGTCATTCGAATCCGAAGGGCGCCCTGCAGCTGGCCGCCCAGGCGAAAGGCGTAACGGCCCGGCTCCAGATGCAGATACGGTCCGAAAAACAGATTGGTTTCCGCGACGTCATCGTGCTCCTTCGACCGGAAGGCGATCGCCGCGTCGGAACGAATCCGGCTCGCCGGCTCTGCGCCATAGGCCTCGTGGACACGCATGCCGGAGGCGGGAATCGTGCACGGGAAGGACAGCGGCTGGCCATTGTCGTCCCAGCCGTACAACGCCGTCGCGGGCGCCGGGCTCGGAGTCTCCGCCGCCGGCGTGGGGTCGCTCACGGCCGCCAGGTCGGAGACAGGCTCGGGAAGCGCCGGCGGCGGCAGGGTGGGACTGCGATATTCGATGACGGCGCCCCGCAGGACGAGCCGCTCGAGGGTCGGCGTGCGATGGCCCACGATCTCGAAGCCGTTGACCGGCTGCGCGAGTTCGACGACGATCGGTTCGTCGAAACGCGAGAGGTGAACGCTGGCGATCCGGTGCCGGCCCTCGTCCGCGGTGAGGTTCAGCGAGATTTCGCCGGTGATCTCGCCGTCGAGCCTGAATGCGTAATGTCCCGCCGGAAGCCACACATAGGGTCCGAAAAAGAGCACGTTCTCCTTGACGGCGCCGTGTTTGGCGCCGTCGTAACGGATGACGCCGGCATGACGGATCGGGTTGCCTTCATGAGGGCCGAACTTGCCCGGAAGACTGAGATCCGCAGCGGAAAGCACGAGAACCGGACTGACGAAAGCGCCTTCCTCTTCCGCCGCGCTCCGAGGCAGGCGGCGCGGCTTGATCTGCGGATCGAGGCGGCCTTCCGAATAGGCGGTGAGCCGATCGACGATCTGACCGGCGTATTGCGCCCAGCTTCGCAGTTTGCGCGCCGCGATCTGCTGCGAAAGCAGCTCGTAAAGCGCCGGATCGGTGGCGAGACGCTCGAATCCCCGCTCGATCTCGTCGATGCTGCGCGGATTGACGGGCAAGCAGCCGCCGCCGACGGCGATCTCGGCGATCGATCCGTCGTTCGAGCACAGGCAGGGCTTGCCGCGCCACAGGCTCTCGGCGACCGGCAGGCCATAGCCTTCGGCGAGCGAGACAAATACGCTCGCATAGGCGGATCCGCGGATGGTCTCGAGCTTGTCGTCGGCAAGCAGCCCGTGCAGGACGATCCTGCCCTTGGAGCGCTTGGCCAACTGGCTCGCCGCAACCGCGATCTCCGAGGTCACCAGGCCGACCACGTCGAGACGCACGTCGAGGTCCGGTCGCCGCTCGATCAGGCGCTGGAACGCCGCCATCGCCGCAAGCTGGTTCTTGTGCACGCCGACGGTTCCGACGGAGAGAAACCTCTTCGGTCCAGTCGATTCCTTCCGGAACCGGTGCGGAACGATCCGCGCCGCCGACGCGACCTCTTCCGGCAGCAGAATTGGATCAATCGCCGGCAGCGTCTCCGGCGAATGTCCGTTCCGGACCAGCCAGTCGCCCAGGAGTTCTCCGCTGGTGCGCGAAACCGGAAGCACGACATCCGCGAGCGCGACCGCGTGGGCGTAGATGGCGAAGCGAAGGCGCTGTCGCTCGCCCTCGTCGCCGCGGTCGGCGACCGACGCCATGTCCGCGAATGCGAGGCGCCCGCCGGAGTCGGCGCTATGGGTCAGAGGCATGATGTCGTGCAGCACGATTCCGACCAGAAGGCCGGCATGCCGCGCAAAGCCGATCAACTGGTCGATCAACAGCGAGGGATAGTCGCGGTCGTGACTGCCCAGATGAGGCGCCTCGGCGACGAGAAGCCACTCGCCCGCTTGGATCGCGACGGGCTTGCCGGCGTCGCTGGACGCGGTCAGCTTCGGGCCGCCGTGCAGCGCGAGGTTGTCGAGAATCTTCTGCTCGGTGTGGAAGAGCGTCTTGAGCCTGGCGCTCCAGCTTACCGGCACCAACTCGACGCCTTTGATGGAACCGAGCGCGCGGGCCAGGTTCTTGACGACCCTCGGGATGCCGCTGATGCCCTGATCCGTCCCGCTGACCTGAACGAAGTAGTTGATTCTCATTGTTACGCCGCGCTCCGCGTTCAACCCAACGCCGCCGCCGCGTTTCTCGCGTAATTGAAGCACCAGAAAACCTCAGCCGGTTCGAAGTCGATCATGCAGGCGACGCCGTTGTAGCAGCGTTCGCCTCCCACGCTGCAGGGCGAGCACGCCAGCGCCTTGGTCAGGGTCACCACCCGCGGCCCGCGCGGCATCCATTCGCTGTATGCGTGACTCGCAGCAAAGATGCAGAGAGTCCAGCGGCCGCGTCCGCCCGCGAGGTGCGCGACGCCCGAATTGTTCGCCACCACGTAGGGGGCCGCGTCCACCGCCGCGACCAGTTCGGCCCAGCTCCACATCCCGCAGGCGTTGGACACCATCTCCGAGGACAGATCCCGAACGATCGCGTTCGCCGCGGCGCGTTGGGCGCGGGTGCCGACGACCGCCACCGAATGTCCGTGCTCGCGCACGATCATCTCGATCAGCTTTCGGTAGTGCTGCCATGGCCATTGGCGCACCCGCTCGTTGGCGAACGGCGAAATCAGCACCGGCGGCTCGCGACCCTGCATCAACATCACACCAGTTCCGTCGTGAATGCGTCGTGCATCCGCATCTGAACGAGGTGAGCCAGCAAGACCATCGCTTCGCTCTGATGCACGCCGCGGAAAACGCCCGGGCGGGTGTAGCGAAGGCCGCGGAACCGGAACGGCTTGACCGGAACTGCGGCCCGGCCGAACAATCGAAGCTCGAATTCCGGAATGGTTTCGACCACCATCAGATCGATGATCGGGCGCGCCTTCCGCCTGACCGGCAGCAATCCGGCGGCGATCGTCACCGTCCCGTGATCCTTGACGATGTCGAAAGCCAGATCGAACTCGTCCCCCAGCGGGTCGATCAGGCACTCGAGCTGGTATCGACCGGGCTTGAGCTGCTGATAAGGTCCCCAGATCAAGGTCTGCTGGCCGGCCGGCGTGAACGGCTCCTCGAACGCGATCTCATAGGCCTTGTGCCCGGTCGCGGTGGAGGCGTGGAACACGTTCGCCGGGATCACGCCGGTCTCGCCCCGATCGTCGTCGGAGGCGCTCGGCGTGTTCAGACGAATGGTCAGCCAGGGGAACGCATCGTACCGGTCGAACCCCGCGCGATTGCGCGCCTCGATCTTCTGAAGCAGTTCTCGCGTGTCGTCGTAGAGGCGCAGGTCGATGGCGAGGTCGTACGGCTTGCCCGCCATGCGCTTGCCGAATTCGGCGATCAGCGCCGCGCGCGGCGGCATTTCGGTTCGGGCCGAGTCGTCCTCGGCGAAGAAATCGAACGGGATCACTTCGTCGAAATACCCGCTCCGCTCCGCTTCCGCGGCGTTCCAGGACCCGCACACCAGCGTCAGGTGGGCCGTCTCGAAGCCCGTCCGCAGCGTCTGGAACGCTTGGGTCGCCATCATGAAATCGCCGCGGTGGTCGAGCTTCACCAGGATGATGCGCTTCGCCGCCAGCGGATCGGGCGCGATGATTCTGATCTGCGTCGGCGCCTTGCGATCGAGCGGCAGAAAGCGCGGCGGTTTGGTCGGCGTTCCGGTCCAGATTTCATCGTTGTCCATGTCGCCGCGCCACGGCGGCCGCTCGAGTCTCTCGACCGCGAGCAGGATGTCTTGCCCGCCGCCGGGGCTGCCGCCGAGCCCTTCCCGGTAAGGGTATCCGGCGTCGCTCTCGCCGAGAAACCGCACGCGAAATTCGCTTGGGTCGATCGCTTCCTCGACATCGGCCAGGAGGACGTTCGACGTGTAGAAACGCCTGTGGAAGCGGTTGCGCCGCGAGGGAAGCCTCAGCTTGCGCTCGTAGAGAAACTGATGCGGCACGCTGATCACCAGCACGCCGCCGATGGCCAGCTTCGAGAAGCAGAGGCCGAGAAACTGTCGCGTCTCGGTCAGATACTGCAAGGCGTTGTGGAGGAACAACATGCTGATGTCGTTCTTCAGGCTACGAATCGCGCGCTGGGCTTCCTTCGAATCGTTCGCATTCACTTCCATGGCGGCGGCGAAAGGCACAAGGCAATCCAGTCGGCCGTCCGCCGAGGCCCGCACTTCCACCACGGGCCCGTCGCTGAGCGCCGACCGGATGGCGTCGTGCGTCAACATGAGCCTGAGAAGGCTTTGTTCGCGCAAAGGCTTGGCCGCGATCCATTCCCCGTCGAGGCTGGGAATTTCGTGGAGCTGCTGCGCCGCCGGCGACCACAGCTCGACGCTGCTTTCCTCGGTGACGAATTCGGCCGGAGCCTCTTCGAATCCGGGCGCAGGCAAAGCCTCTTGGGATCGCAGCGGCGCGGCGGGCGGCGCTGGCGAAGCGACCTCGGCAGAGGGGGCGGCCGCGAGCGGCGGCGGTGAAGCGTCTTCGACCTGCGGCGGGTCGGCAGCCAACGGCGGGGCGCCGGAGCGCCTCTCCGTAGCCTCATCCCCGGCCGGCCGCTCAGGCCCGCCGTCCGTCAGAAACGCACGTGCAGTCTGAGTAAAGGGCTTTGTTTCCAGTGCGCGCAATGTTGATCCGTTCAACATCCCGAACCAACGTTGTTTGCGGTCGGCCATGACCTCTAATCCCGATCGCCATTATGAAGGCTTTTTCAGTAGACGATTTTTGCGCCGCAACGCAAGCCGCCAAAGGGATTTTCTCTCGATGGCGAAAGGCGACCATGCGTCCCGACGTCTCTCGCTCGGACGTCAAGAAAAGTTGACCATGAGAAAGGTGTTGGCTAATCTGCTCCTCTCCGCCGCGCCGATCGGCCGGATGGGAATCCAGGACCATATTGTACTTGACCGGAGCGGGAGCGCCTGTTGGGCGGCGCGCGAGGCTGTTCGCATCCCGGCGCACGATTGTCTGTGGAGTTTCTGATTGGCCGCCGGCAGCGTTCGACCGGAACGTCCGACGCTGGACCCGGCGCACGCCCGCAACCCGGGTCGGGGCCGATCGGACGGGCGCATTGATGAACGCCTCGCGCTGCAAATAGAATGGGCCGTCCCGGGGATGTGCGCAGGAGAGAACCGTGAGTGCGAGCGACGAGATTTCGGGCCCGATCGCAAGGGGAGACGAACCGATTCCGCCGGCGCGGGTCTTGCCGCCGGCGGCGAAACGGGCGCTCGCCGAAGCCGAGGCGCGACGGCTGCGGCGCGAGCCGGAGCGCCCGCGCGAAATCGCCGGTCGCGGCGGCTGCGATCCGGTCCGCTACGGCGACTGGGAGGTGAAAGGGCTGGCGGTGGATTTCTGAAGCCGGCTTTCGCCCGCCGCCGCCCGGCGCGGGCCGCATCGATCACGCGGTGACGGGCGGCGAGGCCAGGCGTTCCGAAGACTTCGGACGCGGCGGCGCGAGCTTGCCCAGGGGATGCCTGAGATAGACGGCGAGGCGCGCTGCGAACGCATCGGGCGTCTCGGCGGCGAACAGCCGCTCGAATTCGATCGCGGCGCGCCGTTTCAGCTTGCGCTGCTTCGAGTCGAGGCGTTCGTGGAAGGTCGCGAGCGCTTCGGGCGAAAGCCCGCCGCGTTCGGCCGCGAAGCGTCCCAGGACGTCCAGGTCGTTGTAATCGCCGAGCGTGTCGCGGAGCGCGTTCAACGCCTCGGAGTGGGCGTCGAGGGTCGCGGGCCAAGCCGGAGCGAGGGCGGACAGCTGATAGCGCAAGTCGACGACGCGGGACCGTAACGCGTGCAGCGCCGCCGGATCGCCGTCGTCGAAGGCGAGGCGGCCGCGCCGCACGGCCTGCCGGAAGGTGCGCGCCGCCGCCTCGGCGATGTCGGCGTCCGCGACCGGGCTCAGATCCCACCCCTCGAGGCGCTTGACGATCGCCTGGAGCTGGGCGCGCGAGGCGGCGGTGGCGAAACTGGTGTGGGCGCGCTGCGCGGCCGCGCGCTCACGGTCGATCGCGTCGCGCAGCGGCGCCGCGATCTCCGGCGGCGGCGCGAGGCGCTCGATGCGGCCTTCCATGACGTCGAGGTCGCGAGCGCGGCCGATCCGGCGTCTGACGACCGCGAGCGCGGCGATCGTCACCCGGGCCGGCTCGCCGATGCTCGGCAGGAACAACCGCGCGAGGGCGCGCGATTCCTTCAGGCTCTTGCGCACGCCGTGGACGCGCTCCGGCGCCTCCTCGCCGCGGCCGGGGAAACGCGCCGCGGACGACGCGACCGACGACGCCAGCAGCGCGCGGCAGTATCCCGGCCAGGGTTGCGTTTCCACGACGTCAGGCCGTGTCGCCGAGGCGTCGCGCGCGCTCCCGCAGGGCGAATTTCTGCACCTTGCCGGTCGACGTCTTCGGGATGTCGGCGAACACGACCGTGCGCGGGCACTTGTAGTGCGCGAGCCGCTGCCGGCACCACGCTTTCAGCTCCTCCTCGGTCGCCGTCTCTCCGGGTTTCATCTCCACGAAGGCGCACGGGGTCTCGCCCCATTTCTCGTCCGGCCGGGCCACCACGGCGGCGAGCTGGACGCCGGGATGCTCGAACAGCGCGTCCTCGACCTCGATCGACGAGATGTTCTCGCCGCCCGAGATGATGATGTCCTTCGACCGGTCGCGCAGCTGAATGTAGCCGTCGGGATGCTTGACCCCGAGATCGCCGGAATGGAACCAGCCGCCGGCGAAGGCCCGTTCGGTGGCGGACTTGTTCTTGAAATAGCCCTTCATCACCACGTTGCCGCGGAACATGACCTCGCCCATCGTCTTCCCGTCGGCGGGGGTCGGCGCCATCGTGTCCGGGTCCATCACGTCGAGGGCGTCGAGCGCATGGTAGCGGACGCCCTGGCGGGCCTTGAGATGGGCCTGCTCTTCCGCCTCGAGCGCGTTCCACTCGTCCTTCCAGTCGTTGACGACGGCCGGTCCGTAGACCTCGGTCAGGCCGTAGAGATGCGTGACCTCGAAGCCCGCCGCGCGCATCGCCTTGAGCACGGCGGCCGGCGGCGGCGCGGCGGCGGTGAAGAACCGCACCAGATGCGGCAGGGGCTTGCGCTCGCTCTCGCGCGCGTTGAGCAGGATCGACATCACGATCGGCGCGCCGCAGAGGTGCGTCACCTTGTGCTCGTCGATCAGGTCGTAAAGCGTCTTGGCGCGGACCTGCCTGAGGCAGACGTGAACGCCCGCCTTGACGCTGATCGACCACGGGAAACACCAGCCGTTGCAGTGGAACATCGGCAGCGTCCACAGATAGACCGGATGCCGGCCCATGTCGGCGGTGACGATGTTGCCCATCGCCAGGAGGGCTGCGCCGCGGTGGTGATAGACGACGCCTTTTGGATCGCCGGTGGTGCCGGACGTGTAGTTGAGCGCGATGGCGTCCCACTCGTCGAGCGGGAACGCCCGCTCGTAGGATTCGTCGCCCTCGGCCAGCAGGGCTTCATATTCGATCGCGCCGATCCGCTCGCCAGACCCGTCGTATTCCGGGTCGTCGTAGTCGATCACCAGCGGTCGGACGTTGGCGAGCTTCAGCGCCTCCGCCATGACCTTCGAGAATTCGCGGTCGACGACAACCGCCTTCGCCTCGCCGTGGTCGAGCATGAAGGCGATCGCGGCGGCGTCGAGGCGGGTGTTCATCGTGCTGAGCGCCGCGCCGCACATCGGCACGCCGTAGTGGCACTCGAGCATCGCCGGCGTGTTGGCGAGCATCGCCGCGACCGTGTCGCCGCGGACGAAGCCGCGCTTCGCCAGCGCCGAGGCGAGTTGTTTCGAGCGCGCGTGAAATTCGCGGTAGCTGCGGCGAAGGGGCCCGTGCGCGATCGCGAGCCGATCGGGAAACACCTGCGCCGCGCGCTCGAGATAGGTCAGCGGCGTCAGCGGCTGGAAATTCGCGGCGTTGCGATCGAGATCGCGCTCATAGGACGACTGGGACATCGGATTCCTCTACCCACACCCTTCGGGACGGATCGGGACCCCCCCGGGGGGTTCGCGACGCGACCAACCGCCTTCCAGAGCGGCGCCACGCGGCGACGGTCGGGGCGCATCATACCGCTTCGATGGCCTCTGGCGAGGGGTTCGGCGTCCGGATCAACGAAAGGCGAAGCGGCGCCGATGGGCGAGGGGGAACGCGGAACTGTCCTAAAGCAGCGCCCCCAGCGCGTCCCATGTCAGCTTGACCCCGATCCCGAAAGTGATGACGAGGATGATGGCGTAGAACCGGTTCGAGTCGACCCGGCGAACCAGCCACACGCCGGCGAAGGTCGACAGCACCGCGACGGGGACGAGCGCCAGCGAGACCTTCAGGTTGTCGCGGCTGAACTGCCCGAGCAGGAAGTAGGGCGGCAGCTTGATGAGATTGACCGCGGCGAAGAACATCGTCGCTGTACCGGCGAAGATACGCGGTTTCAGGTTCTGCGGCATGACGTAGACCTGGAACGGCGGCGCGCCGGCGTGGCTGATGAAGCTGGTGAAGCCGGCGACGGCGCCCCACAGCACGCCGGAGGGCACGCCGGGCCGATCGACCGCCGCGCGGCCGAGCCGGTCGCGCAGGAGCATGTAGACGACGAAGGCGATCGAGATGACGCCGACCGCGAGCCGGACCGCGTCCTCGCTGACGCGCGCGGCGAGGAGCCAGCCGGCGGCGATGCCGAGCATCGAGGCGGGAATCAGGATCAGGAGGTTCCGCGACGAAAAGTCGCGTCGGAACGCCCATACGCTCACCCAGTCCTGGACGATCAGCACCGGCAGGACGATCGCCGCCGCCCGAACCGGCGAGGTCACCAGCGACAGCATCGGCATCGCCAGCGAACTCAGGCCGGTAAAGCCGCCTTTCGACAGTCCGAGAACGATCACCGCAGGGATCGCGACGAGGTAGAAGTCCATTTCCCCCGACATTGCGCCTCAGACGCTCCCCCGCATGGAAATGTGACCTAAGCCGTTAGTTTTAGCCCGGCGGCGTTGCGCTTCACCGCGTCCGGCGCGAAATTGCCGCGACTTCGACGACAACGGCGGCGACGGGAGTGAAGACGCATGAGTGGCTACAGGCAGACCTATGATCAGTGGCGCGCCGATCCGCAAGCCTTTTGGGCCCAGGCCGCGCGCGAGATTTCCTGGATCAAGGCGCCCGAGCGGATTTTCGACCCCGAAGCCGGCGTCTACGGCCGGTGGTTTCCCGACGCGCGCGTCAACGCCTGTTACAACGCCGTCGATCGCCATGTCGAGGCGGGACTCGGCGACCTGCCCGCGATCTATTACGACAGCCCGGTGACGGCGACCAAGCGGACGATCACCTACGGCGCGTTGCTCGACGAGACGGCCGCCCTCGCCGCCGTGCTGCAGGATCTCGGCGTCGTCGCCGGCGACCGCGTGCTGATCTACATGCCGATGATTCCCGAGGCGGTGGTCGCCATGCTCGCCTGCGCCCGCATCGGCGCCATCCATTCGGTGGTGTTCGGCGGCTTCGCCGCCAAAGAGCTCGCGACCCGCATCGACGACGCCGAACCGAAGGTGATCCTGACCGCGAGCTGCGGCATCGAGCCCGGCCGCATCGTCGAATACAAGCCCCTGCTCGACCTCGCCATCGGCCTCAGCAAGGCCAAGACCCAGTCGGTCGTCGTGTTCCAGCGCCCGCAGATCGCAGCGCGGATCAATCCGGAGCGCGATCACGACTGGAAGACGCTGGTCGAGGCCGCGAAGGCGGCGGGAAAACGCGCGCCCTGCGCCGACCTCGCGGCGACCGATCCGCTGTACATCCTCTACACCTCGGGCACGACCGGGGTGCCCAAGGGGGTGGTGCGCGACATCGGCGGCTACATCGTCGCGCTCAAGTGGACGATGTCGGCGATCTACGACGTCAAGCCCGGCGAGGCCTACTGGTCCGCCTCCGACATCGGCTGGGTGGTCGGTCATTCCTACATCGTCTATGCGCCGCTGCTGCATGGCTGCACCACCGTCCTTTATGAGGGCAAGCCGATCGGCACGCCCGACGCCGGGGCGTTCTGGCGGGTGATCGAGGAGTACAAGGTGCGCGCCTTCTTCACCGCGCCGACCGCCTTCCGCGCGGTGCGCAAGGAGGACCCGCAGGCGGCGCTGCTCGCGAAATACGACATCAGCTCGATGCACACCTTGTTCCTCGCCGGCGAGCGCGCCGACCCCGACACGGTCGAATGGGCGGAGAAGGTGCTCGGCGTGCCCGTGGTCGACCACTGGTGGCAGACCGAGACGGGCTGGGCGATCGCGGCCAATCCGGTCGGCCTCGGCCTGCTGCCGATCAAGCCCGGCTCGCCGACCGTGCCGATGCCCGGATACGCCGTCGAGATCGTCGACGAGGCCTGCCACCCGGTCCCGGTCGGCCAGATGGGCTCGATCGTGGTCAAGCTGCCGCTGCCGCCCGGCTGCTTGCCCACCCTCTACCGCCAGGACGAGCGCATGCGGGAAAGCTACCTCAAGGAATTCCCGGGCTATTACAAGACCGCCGACGCGGGCACGATCGACGCGGACGGCTATCTGACCATCCTCGGCCGCACCGACGACATCATCAACGTCGCCGGCCACAGGCTCTCGACCGGCGGCATGGAGGAAGTCGTCGCCTCGCACCCCGACGTCGCCGAATGCGCCGTGCTCGGCATCAAGGACGACATCAAGGGCGAGCAGCCGTGCGGCTTCATCGTGCTCAAGGCCGGCGTCACCCGGCCGGCCGCGGAGATCGAACGGGAGGTGGTCAAGCTGGTGCGCGACAAGATCGGCCCGGTGGCGGCGTTCAAGGTCGCGCTGGTGGTCGCGCGCCTGCCCAAGACGCGCTCCGGCAAGATCCTGCGCGGCACGATGAAGAAGATCGCCGACCATGATTCCTGGGCGACGCCGGCGACGATCGAGGACCCGAAGGTGCTCGACGAGATCAAGGAGGCGCTCGAGGCGCGGGCGGTCTAGCCGGCCTTTCCGAGCCGGCCGGCGACGGCCGGCTCAGTCGCGCTTCTCGCTGTCGAGATGCGCCATGGCCTGCGCCGGGTAGCGGTCGCCCCTGGCGGCGCCCTTGGGCACGGCCGCTTCGATCGCCGCGAGATCGGCGTCCGTGAAGGCGAGGTTTTCCGCGGCCGCCGACTCCGCCCACTGGACGCGCTTCCTCGCGCCCACCAGCGGGACGATGTCGCCCCCTCGCGCCATCACCCAGGCGACCGCCATCGCCGCGACGCTCGCGCCGCGGCGATGCGCCAGGGATCTGAGCGCCTCGACCAGCGTCAGGTTGTGCTCGAGGTTGTCCCCGGAAAAGCGCGACGAGGCGGCGCGAAAGTCGCGCCCGCCCGAGCGCTCGCGGGTCCAGTGGCCGGAGATCAGCCCGCGCGCCAGCACGCCATAGGCCGTGATTCCGATCCCCAGTTCGCGGCAGGCCGGCAGAATCTCGGCCTCGACCATCCGCACCACCAGCGAATACTCGATCTGCAGGTCGGCGATCGGATGGACGGCGGCCGCGCGCCGGATCGTCCGGGCGTTCACCTCCGACAGCCCGATCGCCCGCACATAGCCCTTCTGAACCATCTCCGCGATCGCGCCGACGGTGTCCTCGATCGGCACCTCGGGGTCGAGGCGCGCCGGGCGGTAGATGTCGATGTGTTCGACGCCGAGCCTCTTCAGCGAATAGGTGAGAAAGTTCTTCACCGCCGCCGGGCGCGCGTCGTAGCCGATGAAATTCATCGCCGGATCGCGCAGCGCGCCGAACTTGACGCTGAGCTGGTAGCTGTCGCGCGGCCGCCCCTTCAGCGCCTCGGCGATCAGCATCTCGTTGTGGCCCTGGCCGTAGAAGTCGCCGGTGTCGATCAGGGTCGCGCCGGAATCGAGCGCCGCGTGGATGGTCGCGATGCTCTCGGCCCGGTCGGCGGGCCCGTAGAAGTCCGACATGCCCATGCAGCCGAGGCCGATCGCGCCGACCTCCGGGCCGCCCGCGCCCAATTTCCGCCTTTGCATTGTCGTCTCCTCGGATCAGGCGCGGGGAAGGACCGTGCGCCGCAGTCGCCGCCCGTTCCGCCGCCGCCGAAAACGCGATCGCAGCGATACTGCCCAAATCGATTCGCAACGCAACGGCGCTCGACGCCGATCGCCTCGGGAGACACGCCCCATGGACCCTTCGCCTTCGATCAATCCCTGGCTCGCCGGTAATTTCGCGCCGGTGCGGAGCGAGGACGACTTCGTCCTCGAGGTCGAGGGCGAGATTCCGCCGGGTCTCCGGGGCGCGTTCTACCGCAACGGGCCCAATCCGCAGTTCGAGCCGCGCGGCCAACACCACTGGTTCGCCGGCGACGGGATGATCCACGCCTTCTTCGTCGACGGCGGCCGCGTCGCCTACCGCAACCGCTATGTCCGGACGCCGAAGTGGCTTTTGGAGAACGCCGCCGGCAGGGCGCTGTTCGGCGGCTTCGACCCGAGGGCGGCCGACCCGTCGGTCGTGGGCAAGGACAACGGCGTCGCCAACACCAACGTCGTCTGGCACGCGGGCCGACTGTTGGCGCTCGAGGAAGCCCACATGCCGTTCGAGCTCGATCCCGGGACGCTCGAACCGCGCGGCTACGTCGAATCGTACCGGGGCCGCGTCACCGCGCATCCGAAAATCGATCCCGAGACCGGCGAGATGCTCTGGTTCGCCTATTCCGCCGGGGGATGGTTCACGAAAACCATGTCCTGGGGCGTGACCGACGCCAGCGGCCGGGTCACGCGGCGCGACGATTTCGAGGCGCCGTTCTCGAGCATGGCGCACGACTTTCTGGCGACGCGCCGGCATGCGCTGTTCCCCGTGCTGCCGCTGACCGGCGATCTCGGGCGGGCGATGCGCGGCGGCCCGCCCTTCGCCTGGGAGCCGGACAAGGGCGCCCATGTCGGCGTGATGGCGCGCGACGCCGGGGTCGGCGGCATGCGCTGGTTCACGACGGAAGCCTGCTACGTCTTCCATCCGATGAACGCGTGGGAAGAGGGCGAGACCATCGTCGCCGACGTGATGGAATATCCGGTCGCGCCGCTGTTTCCCCGCCCCGACGGGTCGACGCCGGACCGGACGCCCGCCCGTCTCGTGCGCTGGACCTTCGACCTCGCGGCCAATTCGGACACGATCCGGCGCGAGCCGCTCGACGATCTGCCCGGCGAATTCCCCCGCTTCGACGAGCGGCGGGCGGGCTTGTCCTATCGCCACGGCTGGTTCGCCGGACAGTCCGACCTGCCGCGAGGCGAAGGCTTCGACTGCATCGCCCACGTCGACCTCGCGACCGGCCGGCGCACGCTCTACCCGTTCGCCGCCGGCGACTCGCCCGGCGAGCCGGTGTTCGTCCCGCGCGCGCCGGACGCTGCGGAGGGCGACGGGTGGATTGTCGCGCTCGTCTATCGCGGCGCCGAGGATCGCAGCGATTTCGTGGTCTTCGACGCCGGCGCGATCGAAGCCGGTCCGATCGCGCGCGCCCGCGCGCCGCGGCGCGTTCCCTTCGGCTTCCACGGAAACTGGCGGCCGGCCTGAGCCGCCGCGCCGCGTCTACCGGCGCCTGCCGCGGCGCTTTTCCTTCGGCCGCATCGCCTCGCCGGCCGTCGTCGGGGCCGGAGCCGGGGCCGGAGCCAGGGCCGGAGGCGCCGCCTTGCCGAACCGGGCGCGCTGGGCGCCGCAGTAGAACTCGCACCGGTCCCATTCCAGCAGCGCCTCGTCCTTCGCGCGCGCGCCGAACCGCACCGCCTCCGCGCTGACCGAGCCGTCGATCGCCAGCTTGAAGAATTGCTCGATCGTGTCGACGAAGGCGGTGCGCGAGGGGACGGCGAACAGCGACAGGCCGAAGGGGGCGCGGGCGTCGGCGAGGTCGATCGGCGCGCCGACCGCGGCGGCGAGCGCCGCCTCGACCGCGGCGCGGCGCTCGGGCTCCGCCGCCACCTGGTTGACGTCGACCACGAGGTTCGCCGCGTCGTGCGCATGGACGGTGAGGTAGAGATGAAACAGCAGGAAAAGCTGGAACGTGGCGGGGTTGAGCGGCGAGCGTTCGCCGACGTCGAACCAGTCGGCGAGGAGGCGCGCGAACGGATCGGCGCGCGCCGCCGCCTCGACCGTGGCGAACAGCATGTCGAGGAAATAGCCGTTCCCGTTGGCCCATTGCTCGGTGTAGGACGCCCACTGGTGGAACAGGTTGCGCACCAGCAGGACGTGTACGCCCGGAAACGCCCCGGCGATGGCGGTGAAGCGCCCGAGCGTCCGGGTGTCGGTCAGCACGGCGACCTTGCCGCGCTCCGCGGCGGCGGCGATCAGCCCCTCCAGATAGGTTCGTTCCGCGTCCCTGAGCGGACCGCCGAGCCCCTCGAGCGGAACGAACCAGTCGACCGCCATCCGGCGGTCGTAGCCGCGGGCCGCGCCGCCGGGCCCGACGAGGGGCGCGAATTCGAGAAAATAGGGCGCGCCCTCCGGGTGTTTCGAGTTCCAGCCGGAATAGTCGTTCCTGCGAAGATACTCGATCGTCAGCGACGCGAGCCGCTCGTGGAACACCTCGCAATAGGCGATCGCGGTCGGCGCGGACCTGAGTTTCGCCCAGAGCCAGGTGCTGGAGGTCCGCCAGCTCGAATGAATGAACACCGGCGCGGAAGCGGCGCGAGCGAGCGCGGAGCGCGCCGGCGCGGGCGCATCCAATCGCGACAAGCCGGCCGCAGCCCCGGCGACTGCGGGCGTCGAAAACGATCCTGACATGTCCCTCGCCTTCCCCCGCCCCTTGCGTCCACCGCCCCCGGCGCCCGCCCGGCCCGTCACCATCGCAAGGCCGCGCCCGGAAATCATAACCTGCCGACGTCTCTGCGCAAGCCTGGGGCGGGTGCGTCAGGGCGGAAGCCGCTCGCGTTCCCCGACCCGCGCCTTCGAGGCGCCGCAAGCGACCTCGCGATCGCGCCTGGACGCACGATCGGCGGGGAGGCGCGCCCTTGACGCGCGGGCGCGGGCGCCCTATCTCATGTTCATGATTTGTTCCTACCACCGCGGGACATCGTCATGACCATGCGCCGAACCGCACTCTCCCCCGACCCGCGTCATCAGCCCGCGGCGATCGCCGAACGCCTCGTCCCGTCGGAGCGGCGGCGCGGCCGAGGCGCCGCGACCAACGTTTCCGGCCGGTTCGAGATCCAGGCGCGCGAGGATTTCGACGACGGCTGGACGCGCGACGAAGCCGCCGAGCCGCTCGTCACCGAGGTGACCTGGGAAAAGCCGAAGAGCGTCATCACCCGCAACGCCTCGCCCGACATCCCGTTCGACCGTTCGATCAACCCGTACCGCGGCTGCGAGCACGGCTGCTTCTACTGCTTCGCCCGCACCACCCACGCCTATCTCGGACTGTCGGCGGGCCTCGATTTCGAGAGCAAGCTGTTCGCCAAGCAGGGCGTGGCGGCGGCGCTGGAACGGGAACTGGCGGCGCCGCGCTACACCCCCGCGCCGATCGCGCTCGGGACCAACACCGACCCCTATCAGCCGATCGAGCGCCAGTACCGGATCACCCGCTCGATCCTGGAGACCTTGCGGAAAACGCGCCACCCGGCGAGCATCGTCACCAAATCGAATCTCGTCCTGCGCGACCTCGACATCTTGAGCGACATGGCGCGCGACGGCCTCATCAAGGTCTTCCTGTCGGTGACGACGATGGACCGCGCGCTGGCGCGCAAGATGGAGCCGCGCGCGCCGACGCCGGACAAGCGGATCGAAGCGATCGCGCGCCTGAACGACGCCGGCGTGCCGGCCGGGGTGATGGTCGCGCCCGTCATCCCGGCGGTCAACGATTCCGAGATCGAGACGATCCTGAACCGCGCCTGGGCCGCCGGGGCGCGCGAGGGCGGAACCATCGTGCTGCGCCTGCCGCTCGAACTGCGCGACATGTTCCGCGAATGGCTGCAGGTCCATTTTCCCGACCGCCTCAAGCGCTCCGTGTCGCTCGTCCAGTCGATGCGCGAGGGCAAGGACTACGAGGCGCAATGGGGCCGACGGATGGCGGGCTCGGGTCCCTACGCCTGGATGGTCGGCCGCCGCTTCGAGATGACGGCGCGGCGGCTGGGTTTCCGCGAGACGCCGCTGGCGCTGCGCACCGACCTGTTCGTGAAGCCCCCGCCGCAGGCGAAGGAGGCCGGCGGGCAACTCAGCCTGTTCTGAGCGCTCGCCCGTCCGGGAACGGCCGCGGCCGGGCAGGCGACGCCGGACCGTCCGCGCGCGCCGGTCGCGGACCGCCGAGCTCGCGCGGCGGCTCCGGCGCGGTCGGCGGCGCGAAGGCGTCCCGGCGGCGCTCGCGGGCGCGGCGGGCGAGCAGCGCGGTCGGATCGCGGTCGAGCGGCAGGGCGGAGGCGTCGCGCACATCGCTGACCGTCAGCCCGATATCCATCAATTCGCGGCGATCCATGCCGGCGAGCGCCCGCATCGTCGCCCGGGCCGCGGCGACCCGAAACGGCCAGGCGGCCGCGCGCGCGGCCAGTTCGGAAAACCGGGACCAGACTCGATTCAAGGGCGACATGGGCGCCTCCTTTCGCCGCCAGCATTGTCTCGCCGGCCTTGAAGCGCCAGAGACAGTTCAGTACAGTTCCGTCAAACTGTACTGTTTCAATGTCCGGACACTTTGGAGTCCAAGCCATGGACGCTCGTCCTCCCTCGCGGGTCGAAGGCGCCGTCGCGCATATTCGCGACCGCATCGCGACCCGTACGCTGGCGCACGGGGCGCGGCTGCCGTCGGTGCGGGAACTCGCGGAAAAACTCGGCGTCTCGAAATCGACCGTGGTCGAGGCCTACGAGCGGCTCGCCGCCGAGGGCGCGGTCGTGGCGCGCCGCGGCTCGGGCTTTTTCGTCGCCGGCCCCGCCCGGCCCCTGGCGCCGGCGCCTGCCGACCCGCCGCCGGAGCCGGCGATCGATCCCTCCTGGATCAATCAGCACGCGATGATGGGGCTGCCGGACTTTCTGTGCCCCGGCGCCGGGTGGCTGCCGGATTCCTGGGTGCTCGACCTCGGCGTCCAGCGCGCCCTGCGGCTCGCCGCTCGCGACGGCGCGCACCGGCGGCGCCAATACGACGAGCCGATGGGCTTTGCGCCGCTGCGCCGTCTCTTTTCGGTGCGCCTGGCCGAGCGCGACGTGCTGGTCGATCCCGACCAGGTGATCGTCACCGATTCCTGTTCGCAAGCGCTCGACCTCGTCTGCCGGTTCCTGTTGCGGCCGGGCGACACGGTGGTGGTGGACGACCCCTGCTATTTCAACTTCCTGTCGCTCCTGAAGGCCAATCGCGCCAACGTCGTCGCCGCGCCGTTGGCCCCGGACGGTCCGGACGTCGAAGCGCTCGAACGCCTCATCATCGAACACCGGCCGCGCCTCTATCTGACCAACGCCGGCCTTCAGAACCCGACCGGGGCGACGCTCTCGCCTGCGAAGGCCCATCGCGTCCTGCGCCTTGCCGAGGACTACGATCTATTGATCCTCGAAGACGACACGTTCGGCGATTTCGAGCCCGAGCCGGCGATCCGACTGGCCGGCCTCGACGGCCTGCGCCGCGTCGTCCAGGTCGGCAGCGCCACCAAGGCGGTCGGCGCCGCGACGCGCTGCGGCTACATCGCGGCGGCGGCCGACTGGATCGGCCCGCTCGTCGACCTCAAACTCGCGACCTCCATGGGCAACAGCGTGACCGGCGCAGCCATGATCCATCGCGTGCTGACCGAGAGCAACTATCGCCGCCATCTCGACGCCCTGCGCGGCAAGGCCGCCGACGCGATGGGCCACGCCCTACGCAAGCTGCGCGCGCATGGGCTCGAGCCGTGGATCGAACCGCGCGCGGGCATCTTTCTCTGGGCGCGCCTGCCCGACGGAATCGCGGCCGCCGACGTCGCCCGCTACAGCCTGACGAAGAAAGTGCTGCTCGCGCCGGGGCCGGCGTTCAGCGCGTCCGACCTGGGGCGCGGCTGCCTGAGGTTCAACGTCGCTCGCTGCGTCGAGCCGCGGATCTTCGAAGTGCTCGACGACGCCATCGCCGCCGCGCCGCGCGGCGGATCAT
Source organism: Roseiarcus fermentans (assembly GCF_003315135.1). Classification (GTDB taxonomy): domain Bacteria; phylum Pseudomonadota; class Alphaproteobacteria; order Rhizobiales; family Beijerinckiaceae; genus Roseiarcus; species Roseiarcus fermentans. The sequence goes on along the minus strand of NZ_QNRK01000001.1, from coordinate 258,129 downwards.
GACGAACCCCCGGGGCGGGGCCTCGTCTACAGGCCGCCCCAATAGGGTCCGACGCCGTAATAGTCGTGGATGCGGCCTTCGAACGCACGGTCGCCCCACGTCGGCGCCTCGTCGACGTCATAGGCCGGCGCCCCTTCGAGCTGGCTCTTGTCGAGATTGACGACATAGCCGCCCTTGTCCGTGTCGTAGCGGAGAACCGACCACGGCAGCGGATGATACTGATTGCCGATCCCGAGGACGCCGCCGAACGACATGAATAGGCGACCTTGCCGGACGGCTTGTCGATCATGACGTCGTGGATCGCGCCGAGATTGTCGCCTGCGGAATTGTAGACAGTGGTTCCCTGCACCTTGCTCGCGGCGATCAGACTGCCGGTTTCCTGCACTGCGTCCATGATTCGGTCTCCCTGGGCTCGACACATCGGCTGTCGGGCCAACGCCGCGCTTCGCCCGAAAGTTCCCCCACGAGCCCCGGGAGCGGGACTTGGCGTTTCCACCGGCGCGGCGGTCGCATAAGGAATGCGCGTCCTCAAAGAAGCCGCCGGCCTCGATGCCCCGCTACAAGCTCACACTCGAATATGACGGCGCGCCGTTCGTCGGCTGGCAGCGGCAGGACAATGGTCTCTCGGTGCAGCAGGTTCTGGAGGAGGCGGCCTTCGCCATGACCGGCGAGACGCGGGTCGTGGCCGGAGCGGGCCGGACCGACGCCGGCGTGCATGCGACCGGGCAGGTCGCCCACATCGACCTCGAGCGCGGCTGGGCGCCGTTCCGGCTGTCGGAGGGGCTCAACGCGCATTGCGTCCCCCATCCGGTCGCAGTCCTCGCGGTCGAGCCGGTCGCCGACGATTTCGACGCCCGCCATTCCGCCCGGGCGCGCCATTACGTCTATCGGGTCGTCAACCGCCGCGCCCCGCTCGCGCTCGACCGCGGCCGCGCCTGGCGGGTGAAAGCGAGCCTCGATGTCGAGGCGATGCGCGCGGCGGCGCGCGCCCTGATCGGCCGCCACGACTTCACCACCTTCCGGGACGCGCAGTGCCAGGCGAAATCGCCGATCCGCACCCTCGACCGGCTCGACGTCGCGCGCGACGGCGACGCGATCACGTTCGCGGTGAGCGCGCTGTCGTTCCTGCATCGACAGGTGCGCTCGATGGTCGGCTCGCTGATCGACGTCGGCGCCGGGCGCTGGACCGCCGCCGACCTCGCAGCGGCGCTGGCCGCCGCCGAGCGCAGCCGGTGCGGGCAGGTCGCGCCGGCGCACGGGCTCTATCTGGCGCGGGTGGATTACTGAACCAGCGCCGGCGCGACCTCGCGTCGCCTTAGCCGCGCGGCCGCTGGCATGCTACAACCGTCGAAGACGCGGGAACGGCACGGAGGCAGCCATGACTTACAAGGACATTCTCGTCTATCTCGACCCGACCGCGGAATCGATGGAGCGGCTGAAGTTCGCCGTCGCCCTGGCCAAGGCCCACGGCGCCCGCCTGATCGGCGTCGACGCGACCGCGACGACGGGCGCGCTCGCGGCGGACGAGGGCGCGGTCACCGCGAAGGGATTCGAGGATCTGACCGGCGCCGCGGGGTTCAAGTCCGTGTTCGTCCCGGCCGACAAGCCCGGCGAGGGCGACGCCTTCACCCACTGCGTCGATCTGATCGTCGCGCCCGCGCCGGCGGGCGCCTCCCGCGACGCCGTGCGTCGCGGCGCGCTCGACCGCGCCCTGCTCGACTCCGGCGCGCCGATGCTGATCATGCCGCCGGACTGGACCGGCGGCACGGTCGGCCAAAACGTCGTCATCGCCTGGAACGGCGGCCGCGAGGCCCTGCGCGCGGTGCACGACGCCATGCCTTTCCTCGCGACGGCGCAGAAGGTGACGGTGTTCTGCTTCTCGTCGCGCCCGAGCGACCTGCGCGCCTCGGCCGTCATGCTGCTCGAGCATCTCGAGATGCACGGCGTTACGGCGCACATCTCCGACTGGACCAACACCGGCGATCTCACGGCGATCGAAGCGCTGTTTGCGAGCCTCGACACCCAGGACGCCGACCTGATCGTCGCCGGCGCCTTCGGCCATTCGCGGCTCTACGAAGGCCTGTTCGGCGGCGTGAGCCTCGATCTGATGCGCCAGCAGTCGCTTCCCGTGCTGATGTCGCACTGACCCTTCCCCAGCTTTGCTGGGGAAGGTGGCGCGCAGCGCCGGATGGGGTGCGGAAAACGGGACGCCGTCGTTGAAGCGCTTCGCGCCGGCGGTCGCGCCATGCGCATTGAGCGGTCGTCATCGGCCGGTCCGGCGCCCGTCCCGGCCGAGGCCTGGGCGGCGACGCCCAGGACGCCGGCCTCACACGTCGAATCCCCCCGACGGGTCGGCCAGGCGGTGCAGCCGGTCGGCGGCGGCCTGGGCGAAGCGGAGCAGCACCGCCCGGCGCGTCGCCGACGCCATCCGTCTCGGATCCGCCTCGCGAAGAACTTCGGCGCCGTAGGCGTCGGCCAGAATCAGCCCCGCCTCGGCCGGCATGATCGCCGCCGGCGTCGCCGCCGATATGGCGAAATAGAGCCGGTCGCAGGCCGCGAGATAGTCGCGCCACTTGCGGTCGGCCCGGAGGTCGGCGGCGGAGGACTTGATCTCGACGATCAGCACCTCGCCCTCGCCGTTGACCGCGACGATGTCGGCCCGTCGTCCGTCGACCAGCGGCAGCTCGGTCAGGCTGGAAAATCCCCGCGCCCGCAGAAGTCGGCGCACGCCGCGAGCGATCGTCAGCGCCGTTTCCGACTGCCGGCCGTCGGGCGGAAGCGCGAGCCGGTCGCCGGGCATGTCGGCTAGCCCCTGGCGTCGGCGAGGATCATCTCCGCCGCGCGCTCCGCGATCATCATGGTCGGGGCGGCGGTGTTGCCGGAGACGATCCGCGGCATGACGGACGCGTCGACCACCCGGAGCCCCGATACGCCGATCACCCTGAGCCTCGTGTCGACGACCGCCAGCGGATCGTCGGCGCGGCCCATCTTCGCCGTGCCGACGGGATGGAAAATCGTGGCGCCGATGTCGCCCGCCGCCTCGACCAGTTCGTCCTCGCTCTCGAGGGCCGCGCCCGGGATGAGCTCGTCCGGCCGATAGCGCGCGAGCGCCGGCGCCGCCGCGAGCCGCCGGGCGAGCCGGATCGATTCGACCGCGACGCGCTGATCCTCGGGCGTCGACAGGTAGTTCGGCCGGATCGCGGGCGCGGCGTGCGGGTCGGCGCTGGTGGCGTGGGTCGAACCGACGCTGGTCGGCCTCAGGTTGCAGACGCTGATGGTGATCGCGGCAAAGGGGTGGAGCGGCTCGCCGAACCGGTCGAGCGACAGCGGCTGGACGTGGAATTCGACGTTGGCGGTGGCGCAATCCGGCGACGACTTCGCGAACAGGCCCACTTGCGACGGGGCCATGGTCAGGGGGCCGCGGCGGCGCAGCGCGTAATCGAGCCCCATCGCCCCGCGCTTCCAGAGCGACCGGTAGTCGACGTTGAGCGTGCGCGCGCCAGCGACGCGGAAGATCGCGCGCAGTTGCAGGTGATCCTGAAGGTTCTCGCCGACCCCGGGCAGCGCGCGCCGCAACCGCGCGCCGATCGCCTGGACCGCGCCCGGGCGGCCGAGGCCCGAGATTTCCAGCAGCCGCGGGCTGCCGATCGCCCCGGCCGCCAGCAGGACTTCGCCGCGCGCCCGCGCCTCGAACGGGGTCCCGTCGCGGACATAGGCGAGGCCGACCGCGCGCGGACCGTCGAACAGGATGGTCTCGGCGTGAGCGCGATCGACGACGCTGAGGTTGGGGCGGCGCAGGATCGGCTTCAGAAACGCGGTGGCCGCGCTCCAGCGCCGGCCGCGCCGCTGGTTGACCTCGAAATAGGCCGACCCCTCGTTGTCGCCGCGGTTGAAGTCGTCGACCTTCGGAATGCCGATCTCGGCGCCGGCCTCGCGCACCGCATCGAGAATCGGCCAGGAGACGCGCGGCCGTTCGACGCGCCATTCGCCGCCGGCGCCGTGCATTGCCGAGGCGCCGCCATGATGGTCCTCGTGGCGCAGGAAGTACGGCAGCACGTCGTCCCAGCCCCAGCCGTCGAGGCCGAGCTGTCTCCAGCCGTCGTAGTCGGCCGCCTGGCCGCGCATGTAGATCATGCCGTTGATCGCCGAGCAGCCGCCGAGCACCTTGCCGCGCGGATAGGCGATCGAGCGGCCGTTCAGTCCGGGCTCCTCTTCCGTCCGGAACATCCAGTCGGCGCGGGGATTGCCGAGCGCGAACAGGTAGCCGACGGGAACATGGAACCAGATCCAGTCGTCCTTGCCGCCGGCTTCGATCAGCAGCACGCGGTTGCGCGGGTCCGCCGTGAGCCGGTTCGCCAGCACGCAGCCCGCGGACCCCGCGCCGACGATGATGTAATCGTATGTCTCGATCGCGCTCATGGGGTAACCGCCCAGCAGGCGACCTCGCGGCCGCGTTTGGTTTCCGCCGGCGGCTTGTCGACCCGGCAGCGATCGAAGACGAGTGGGCAGCGCGGATGGAACGGACAGCCCGGCGGCGGCGCGATCGGCGACGGCGGCTCGCCGGTCAGCAGGATGCGCTCGCGCCGGGCGGTCGGATCGGCGACCGGCGTCGCCGACAGAAGCGCGCGCGTATAGGGGTGCTGGGCGTCGTGAAAGATCGCGTCGCGCGACCCCGTCTCGACCGCGTGGCCGAGGTAGATCACCATCACCTCGTCGGCGATGTGGCGCACGACCGACAGGTCGTGCGAGACGAACACGTAGGCGAGGCCGAATTCGTCCTTGAGGCCGGCGAGCAGATTGAGCACCTGCGCCCGGATCGACACGTCGAGCGCCGAGACCGGCTCGTCGAGCACCAGAATCTTGGGCCGCAGCACGATCGCCCGGGCGATGGCGATGCGTTGCCGCTGGCCGCCGGAGAACATGTGCGGATAGCGGTGATGGTATTCCGGCCTCAGGCCGACCTTCTCCATGATCGCGAGCGAGGCGGCCCGGCGGTCCGCGGCGTTCATGTCGGTATTGACCAGAAGCGGCTCCTCGAGCGCCTTGCCGATCGTCTGGCGCGGATTGAGCGATCCGTACGGGTTCTGGAACACCATCTGGATTTCGCGCCGCAGGCGCCGGCGCGTGGCCGGTGTCGCATGGGCGACGTCCTCGCCCTCGATCAGGAGCGCGCCGGCGCTGGGCGCCTCGATCAGGGTCAGCAGGCGGGCGAGCGTCGACTTGCCCGAGCCGGATTCCCCCACGACCGCCAGCGTGCGCCCGACTTCGAGCGAAAACGACACGCCGGCGAGCGCCTTCACCAGCGCCGGCCGGCGGAAGGCGCCGCGCGCGACGGAATAGTCGCGCGCGAGGCCGCGGGCTTCGAGCGCCGCGGTCAAGCGCCCGCCTCCTGCAACGCGCCCGGCTGCGGGACGCCCGCCGCGAGCGGCGTGTGGCAGAGCGCCGCGCCGAGTTCGGGGCCGGCGCGGCGCGGCGCGATGCGATGACAGGCCGAAAAGGCGAACGCGCAGCGCGGCGAGAACAGGCAGCCCGCCGGGCGATCGAACTGCCCCGGCACGACGCCGGGAATGGCGGGCAGGCGACGCTCGGTCGCCCGCTCCGGCAGGGCGGCGAGCAGGGCTGCGGTGTAGGGATGGTGGGGGTCGGCGAACAGCGCCCGGGTCGGGCTCGCCTCGACCTGCTGGCCGGCGTACTGGACGATCACCCGGTCGGCGGTTTCGGCGACCACGCCCATGTCGTGGGTGATCAGCACGAGGCCCATGCCGTTCTCGCGCCTGAGGCGGAGCAGCAGATCGAGGATCTGCGCCTGGATCGTCACGTCGAGCGCGGTCGTGGGCTCGTCGGCGATCAGGAGCTTCGGGCGGCAGGCGAGCGCCATGGCGATCATCACCCTCTGGCTCATGCCGCCGGAAAGCTGGTGGGGATAGGCGCGCGCGCGCCGCGCCGGATCGGGGATGCCGACCTCGGCCAGGAGCTCGACCACCCGCGCCGCCCGCGCCTTGCGGGCGAGGCCGAGATGCGCGCTCAGCGTCTCGCCGATCTGGAAGCCGACGGTGAAACAGGGATTGAGCGACGTCATCGGCTCCTGGAAGATCATCGCCATGTCCTTGCCGGCGAGGCGGCGGCGCCGGTCGGCGGACAGGGCCATGAGATCGAGACCGTCGAAATTCATTCGGTCGGCGGTCACGGTCGCGGTCTTCGGCAGGAGGCCCATCGCCGCCAGCATCGCGACCGACTTGCCGGACCCCGATTCGCCGACGATCGCCAGAACCTCGTTGCGATCGACCGCGACGTCGACGCCGTCGACGGCGGTGAAGGCGCCGCGACGGGTGGCGAAGGTGACGGTGAGGTTGCGGATATCGAGGAGGGTCATGGAAAAATCAGGCGCCTCGTGCTATATGAGGGTCAAGGCGACGCCCCGGTCGCTCGAAGTGTGGGAGTTTCACATGCTGAGGCCCATATTGCCGCCTGTGTGAAGGCGGCGGCCAGGCTTGAAACCGGCGACTGTACGACAAAGAACGCCGCGACACATGCGCCGACGATCGCCGCAAGAACCGCCGACCCGCCGAGCGCGCTTTTCCACAGCGCCCAGCGGAGGGCAGCTTTCGCCTTCCGGGCCGTGCGCTCGACGTCTCTTCCGATGACGTTCCACAGCATGGCTATGATTTCCAGCTGACGACGCTGACTGAGCTTCAGGAAGGCGTCCTCGCGAAAGTCGAGCAACTGGTTGGTGAGCGAGACGCTGGCTGAATAGTAGGCGACGATCGCCTTGATGACTCCGCTGGGCAGGAGCGGAAGGGAATCAATCGCCTTCTCGTAAACGGGGTTGCCCGGAACCGTGGCTACATAGGGCGCGAGCGGCTTGTAAGGGCCAAGCTCCCCTTTCAGCCCCTTGATGAAGTCTCTGGCGCGGTCCGGAATTTCGCCCTCGGGCGCCTCTCCCGGGTAATAGACGGCTTCGGCCTCGGAATTGCTCGCGATCTCCGCCAGCAGCGCCTTCATCAGATCGCGTCGCCGGACGAAGCGATCAAAGACCCATACGCACCACCCGAGAAACCGGTTCGCGAGCCACGCGAGGACGCCGCCGAGAAGCACCAAGGTCGGGCCGACAGCCTGAATCGTCGGGGCGGCCGCTTTGACGATCGCGATCAGGTCAGGGATCTTGGCGCAATCAACGGCCATGCCTATCCCCGCCGCATCTTCGGGTCGAGCGCGTCGCGCAGGCCGTCGCCGGCGAGGTTGATCGCCACCACCGTGATCAGGATGGCGAGGCCCGGCAGGGTGACGATCCACGGGTCCGAGCGAATGAACTCGCGCGAGTCGGCCAGCATCGAGCCCCATTCCGGGGTCGGCGGCTGGGCGCCGAGGCCGAGGAACCCGAGGCCAGCCGCCTCCAGGATGGCGTCGGACACGCCGAGCGCCGCCATCACGATCAGCGGCGCGAGACAGTTCGGCAGTACGGTCGACCAGGCGAGCCGAAACGGACCGACGCCCGCGACCTTCGCGGCGGTCACGTAGTCCTTGTTCAGTTCGCCCAGCGCCGAGGCCCTGACCAGGCGCACGTAGCGGGGCAGGTAGACGATCGTCACCGCCACGATCGTGTTGGTGAGGCTCGGCCCCAGCACCGCGACGACCAGAATCGCCAGCACGAGGCTCGGCACCGCCATGATCAGGTCCATCAGGCGCGTCACCGCCGTGTCCACCACCGGTCCCGTCATCGCGGCGGCGAGGCCGAGCGCGGCGCCGATGACGAAGGACACGCACATGACCGAGAAGCCGATGAACAGCGACACCCGCGCGCCGTAGATGAGCCTCGAGAGCATGTCGTGGCCGTCGCCGTCGGTGCCGAGAATGAAGCGCCACGACCCGCCGGTCTCCCACACCGGCGGCGCGCGCACGGCGTCGCGGAACTGCTCGATCGGCGAATAGGGCGCGACGAGATCGGCGGCCAGCGCCAGCATCAGCACGAGGCCGAAGACGGCGAGCCCGAAGGCCGCGCCCTTGTTCTCGCCGAACGCCGACCAGAAGGCCGCGAGCGGCGACGGCTGCGCCAGCACCGCGGCCGCGCCGCTGTCGCCGGACTCCGAGGCCGTCACGTCAGCGGCCATGACGGATCCTCGGATCGACGGCGCCGTACACGAGGTCGACGACCAGATTGACGAGAATGACCACGGCCGACACGAGCAGCACGCCGCCCTGCAAAGCCGGATAATCGCGCCGGCCGATCGATTCGATCAGCCACTTGCCGACGCCGGGCCACGAGAAGATGGTCTCGGTCAGCACCGCGCCGGCCATCAGGCCCGAGACCGAGAGGCCGATCACCGTCACGACGGGCAACAGCGCGTTGCGCAGCGCGTGGACGCCGATGACGCGGCCGGGCGACAGCCCCTTGGCCCGGGCGGTGCGCACATAGTCCTCGCCGAGGACCTCCAGCATCGAGGAGCGCGTCATGCGCGCCACCACCCCGAGCGGAACGGTGCCGAGCACGATCGCCGGCAGGACGAGGTGCCTGAGCGCGTCGAGGAAGGCGCCCGGCTGGTCTGACAGCAACGCGTCGACGGTCATGAAGCCGGTCGGCTGGTCGAAATAATAGGTGATGAGGTCGATCCGGCCGGACACCGGCAGGAGGCCGAGCCGGACCGAGACGAACATGATCAGCAGCAGGCCCCACCAGAAGATCGGCATCGAGTAGCCGAACAGCGAGACCGTCATCAACGCCTGATCGAACACGCTGCCGCGCTTGACCGCCGCGATCGCGCCCGCCGGCACGCCGACGATCACGGCGAACGCCATGGCGAAGAACGACAGCTCGAGGGTCGCGGGAAACAGCGTCAGGAATTCGGTCAGAACCTTCTGCTGGGTCGCGAGCGACACGCCGAAATCGCCGTGCAGAAGCCGCCAGACGTAGTCGAGGAACTGCCGCCACACCGGCAGGTCGAGACCGAGCTCGTGGCGGAAAAACGCCAGCCGCTCGGGCGAGATCCCGTGCTCGCCGACCCGCACCTCGACCGGATCGCCCGGCACCAGCCGGATCGCGATGAAGGTGAGGAACATCAGCGCGAGAAAGGTTGGGATCGTCAGCGCGAGACGGCGGAGGAAATAGGCGAGCATGGCCGTCCCGAATGGCTTGAGGGCCCGGCCGAAGGCCGGACCCTGTTGCGCGCTGACCTACTTGATGTCCACGCCTTCGAACATATGCGTGCCGAGCGGGCTCTGCTTGTAGCCCTCGACATTGGCGCGTATCGCCTCCGACACGATCGAATGCGCCAGCAGCAGCTCCGGCGCCTCGTCGTGCTCGATCTGCTGCATCCGCTGGTAGAGCTTCGCCCGCTCCGCCTGGTCGGCGACCGTCCGCGCCTTGACCAGAAGGTCGTTGAATTCTGCATTACACCATTTTGGAATGTTGTTCTCGGCCGCCTTTCCGCCCGGGCAGCCGAGCAGGAAGAAGAAGTTGTCGGGATCGCCGTTGTCGCCGGTCCAGCCCATCTGCCCGGTCATCGACTCGCCGTTCTCCAGTCGCTTGCGGTACTCGCCCCACTCGTAGGTCTGGAGCCGGGCGTCGACGCCGATCTTGGCGAGATCGGCCTGCATCATCTCGCCGATGCGCTTGCCGTTGGGATTATAGGGGCGCGCGACCGGCTGGTACCAGAGATCGATCTCGAGCGGCGTTTTCACCCCCGCGGCGGCGAGCAGCGCCTTCGCCTTCTCCGGGTCGTAGGGCACGTCCGGGATCTTGGCGTCGAACGACCACATGGTCGGCGGGATCAGCGTGGTCGCCTTCTCGCCGGCGCCGAGATAGACGTCCTTGATGATCGCGTCGCGGTCGATCGCCATCGACAGCGCTTCCCGCACGTCCTTCTTGTCGAACGGCGGCTTGGCGGTGTTGAACGCCCAGTACGCGATGTTGAGCCCCGGGGACTGCAACACCTTCAGCGTCGGGTCCTTCTGCATCTCGGCGAGGTCGGCCGGGCGCGGATAGCCGTTGATGTGGCATTCGCCGGCCTTGAGCTTGGCGTAGCGGGCGGTGGCGTCGGGGGTGATGGCGAAGACGAGGTCGTCGACCAGCGCCTTCTCGCCGTAATAATCCTTGTTCGCCTTGTAGCGGATGACCGAATCCTTCTGGTAGGCGACGAATGCGAACGGACCGGTGCCGACGGGGGCCTGGTCGAACTGCTCCGGCGTCCCCTTCTTGAGCAGGAAGTCGGCGTATTCCTTCGAGCCGATCGCCATGAAGTCCATCGCGAGGTTGGCGAGGATGGCGACGTTGGGCTCCTTGAGCTTCATCACCACCGTATGGTCGTCGGTCTTGGTCACCGAATCGAGCAGGGCCGGCATGTCCATGTCGTTGAAGTAGTCGTACTTGCCGCCCGAAACCTTGGCGTAGGGGTGGTCGGGCTTCCACTGCCGCTCGATCGACCAGATCACGTCGTCGGCGTCGAACGCGCGGGTCGGCTTGAAGTCCTTGAGCGAATGGAACTTCACGCCCTTGCGCAGGTGGAAGGTGATCGTCCTGCCGCCGTCGGCGATGTCCCAGCTTTCCGCGAGCCCGGGAACGACTTCGGTCGTGCCCCGCTTGAACTCGGTCAGGCGGTTGTAGACCGGCCGCGCCGCGTCGAAGCTGGTTCCGGTGGTGTTGACCGCCGGGGTGAAGTTTTCGGGACTGCCCTCGGAGCAGTAGACGAGCGTCTTCGCGGAAGCCGCGCCCGCGACGAGCGCCGCGAGCGCGACGCTCGCGATCATGACCGATTTCATTTCCGTCCTCCTGACCGACCGCTTCCCTGAAACCGCGTCGCTCCCCGGCGCGTCCCTCGCGCCGACGCCCGGCAATCGACCGCATCGAAATCCTTTTTCCGCGGAAGCGCAATGGCGCGCGCATGCGGTCGGTTGTCTCAAAGCGCCTCGAGCCGGGCGATCAGCGCCGCGGGATCGCCGCCGACCGCGACCTGTTTCAGCCGGCTCTTCGCGCCGCCGACGAGTTGGACGCGCGACGTCGGCGCATCGAGCGCCTTGGCCAGGAGGCCGCGCAGCGCGTCGTTGGCGCGTCCGTCCTCGGGCGCGCTGCGCACCCGGACCAGAAGCACGCGCCGTCCGTCGGAAAGACGCGCCACGCCGTCGATCGCGTCGCGCCCGCCCTTGGGCGTCAGGCGGCAGGCGACGACGACGCCGTCGGGCGCGGCGCGCCACGGCGCATCGTCCGTCATCGGGGTTCGACCTCCCCGTCGTTCATCGGATGCAGATCGCGCACCATCGCCTTGGCGCGCTCGTCGAGCACGTGGGTGTAGATCTGCGTGGTCGAGATGTCGGCGTGGCCGAGCAGGTCCTGGACCACGCGCAGGTCGGCCCCGTTCTGCAGCAGGTGGCTGGCGAAGGCGTGGCGCAGGACGTGCGGGCTGATCCGCGCCGCGGGGATGCCGGCCGCCGCGGCCGCCGTCTTGAGGTCGCGGGCAAAAGCCTGGCGCGTCAGATGGCCGCTCTCGCTCGCGGCCGGAAACAGCCACGGCGAGGCGGCGAGGCCCGGCGAGGCTTCGGTCAGCAGCCTCCGGTAGACGGCGAGCGCAGCGCGCGCCGGATTGGAAATCGGGGCGAGCCGCTCCTTGCCGCCCTTGCCGCGCACGGCGAGGAAGGGCTCCTTCGTCCGCGCCGCCGCTTTGGGCAGACCCAACGCCTCGGAAATGCGCAGGCCCGAGGCGTACAGGAGCTCGACCAGCGCCGTCATGCGCGCCAGCGCGAGGCGCTCGCGCAGCGGCCGTTCCGCGTCGTCGAGCCCCTGCCGGGCGGCCTCGATCAGACGCGTCATGTCGTCGACCGTCAGCACCTTCGGCAACGGCCGGCCGCGGCGCGGGCCCTCGATCGCGACGGCCGGGTTGTCCGCCCGCATCCCTTCGGCATAGAGAAACTTGTGGAACTGCCGGATGGCGGACAGCCGGCGGGCGAGCGACGCGGCCTTGAGGCCGGCCTCGCCGCAGGCGGCGAGATAGGCGCGAACGTCCGCCGGGCCGACGGTCAGCTCGGTCCGGCCCTGGTTCGCGAGGCGCGCCGTGTAGTCGGTGAGGTCGCGCCGATAAGCCTCGATGGTATGGGCGCTCGCGCCGCGCTCGGCGGCGAGCGCCTCGAGGAAAGACGCGACGCGATCGATCCGCCGCGCGGTCATGGGGCGTGCCGCGGCTGCGAGCTCGTCGCCCGGACCCGGACGCCGCCGCGGGGGGCGACGGCATCGGGCAAGCGCAGCTCCCCAGCCGTCGCGTTTTTGGCGACTGCCCCCTCCACCATGCTTCGCATGGTCCCCCTCCCCCGCCTCCGGCAGGGGAGGAAATCAGGGGCGCCGGCGTTTTCCTCCCCCGTGAAGCGAAGCGAAACGGGGGAGGGGGACCGTCCGAAGGACGGTGGAGGGGGCGGCGCCGCCGCGAGGTCGGCGGTCACCGGGAAACGGAAAAACCTCTGCAGACGTTGGCCGTGCGACGGCGGCGGGGCGGACGGGGATCGGGTCATTCGTCGTCGAACATGTCGAGTTCACGGCCCTCGCGGCGCGGCTCGGCGAGGCCGAGGTGGCGAAAGGCGTGCGGCGTGAGCAGCCGCCCCCGCGGCGTCCGCTGCACAAAACCCTGCTGGATGAGGTAGGGTTCGATGATGTCCTCGATCGCGTCGCGCGGCTCCGAGAGGGCGGCCGCGATCGTCTCGACCCCGACCGGCCCGCCGCCGAATTTCAGCGCGATCGCGTCCAGATAGCGCCGGTCCATCTGGTCGAGGCCGATCGAATCGACGTCCAAGAGCCGCAGGGCCGCGTCGGCGAGCGCGCGCGTCACTTCGGCCGCGCCCTCGACGACGGCGAAATCGCGCACCCGCCGCAGCAGCCGGCCGGCGATGCGCGGCGTGCCGCGGGAGCGCCGGGCGATTTCGTTGGCCCCTTCGTCCGAGAGCCCGATGCCGATGACGCGCGCGCCGCGCGCGACGATGCTCTGCAACTCTTCGGCGGTATAGAAGTTGAGCCGCACCGGGATGCCGAACCGGTCGCGCAGCGGCGTCGTCAGCAGGCCGGCGCGCGTCGTCGCGCCAATCAGGGTGAATCGGGCGAGGTCGATCTTCACCGACCGCGCCGCCGGCCCGGCGCCAATGATGAGGTCGAGCTGAAAGTCCTCCATCGCCGGGTAGAGGATTTCCTCGACCGCCGGGTTCAGCCGATGGATCTCGTCGATGAACAGGACGTCGCGCGGCTCGAGATTGGTCAATTGCGCGGCGAGGTCGCCGGCCTTGGCGATCACCGGCCCCGAAGTGGAGCGGAAACTGACGCCGAGTTCGCGCGCCACGATCTGCGCCAGCGTGGTCTTGCCGAGGCCCGGCGGGCCGACGAACAGCACGTGGTCGAGCGCCTCGCCGCGCGCCTTGGCCGATTCGATGAACACCTTGAGGTTCTTGCGCGCCGCCTCCTGGCCGGTGAAATCGGCCAGCACCTGCGGGCGCAGCGCCGCGTCATCCTCGGGCCGTTTTTCGGCGGAGATCAGGCGGCGCGGGGCGTCAGCCATCGACCGCCCCCCCGGACGTCGCGGGCGGCGGGGTCGGCTGCATGGTCAGGCCGATCAGGCTCGAGACCATCGCGCAAGCGAGGCCCGCGACCGCGCCGGCCGCCACGAAAGCGCGCACGAGCCCGGTCCCGATCGAGGCCGTCGCCGCCCGGTCAGGCTCGGTCAGGCTGATCGAGTGCAGGACCGGCGCGTCGAAGTCGGTCTGGAACATCATGTCGAGCGTGGTCCCGAGCGCCGCCAGGCGAAGCGCGACGGCATAGGCCACGAGGCCGCCGATCACGGCGGCTGCGAGCGCGCGCGGCCAGCGCGGCGGCGCGGCGGCGTCCCAGAGCGCGTACAGGACGCCGGTCGCCGCCGCCGGCCCGAGGCCGATCACATAAGCGGGAAACAACAAAATCCAGTGGCCGAACAGCATCCCGGCCACGGCGGCGAAGGCGAACCCCCCCGCTGACGACGCCGGGGCCTCGAGGAGCGCCGCGACGGGCAGGAAGGTCGCGCCGCCGACCGGCGGCCCGATCGCCGCGAACACGAACGCGATGCCGAGAAAGGGCGCGAGAAAGCGCCGGGGCGGGGCGGGAGCGGTCATGGCTCCCGCGCCCGGAGCTGACGGCGGAGGGAAACGTCAGTCATCGACAGGCGCCTTGCGGACATAGGTCACGTTCGGCAATTCGGCGAAGTGGGCGTCGCAGGTCAGGAGATCGGCGCGCGCGTCGCTCGCCGTGGCGTAAATGACCGCGTCCGCCATGGCGAGTTTGTAGAGCGCCGCGTAATCTGCGGCTTTCGTGGCGATGTCGGTCGTCAGAGGCGCGACCACGAGCTCCGTGGTGAACGCCAGGACCCGGGACGCCTGCGCGTCGGACGCCTCCCGCATAAGCCAGCGCGCCAGCTCGTACTGAACGACCGTCGGCACGACCCACTCTTCGTTGCGAGGCAACTGGGGAGCGAGCGACTCTCCGAGCGCGGAGCCCCGCATCCATTCGATCCAGGCGGATGTGTCGACGACCCGCATCAGAAGCGGTCGTTCCGGTCGCGATATCCCTCGGGGTTCGCTCCGCGCGCCATCCCCTGAATGTCTTCGCGCTCCGGCACGGGAACGATCATCACGCCGTCGAGCTTGGCGATAAAGGCGACCTTCTGCCCCGGCCGCAGGCCCATTCGCTCACGAACTTCCTTCGGGATGGCGATCTGGAACTTGGATGACACGGTCGCTGTGGCGGACATTCGCCTTACCTGTTGATGATCGATCTCAATATCGCAAAAACCCGGCTATTGCGCCAGCGCCTTCAGGCCCGCCCGGATCAGCGTCGCGGTCTCGGCCTCGGCGCCGAGCGCCGCGGACGCCTTTGCGATCGCCGCCGCCGCCTGCGGCTGCGCATAGCCGAGGCCGACGAGCGCGAGGATCGCGTCCTGCGCCGCCTTGGGCAGGGCGGAATCCCGTTCGACCTCCCCCGGCGCCATCGCGAACCCGGCCGCGCCGGCGGGCGCCTTGTCCTTGAGCTCGAGCACCAGCCGCGCCGCGAGCTTCGGCCCGACGCCGGGCGCGCGCGCCATCGTCGCCTTGTCCTGGCGGGCGATGGCGGAGGCGAGCGCGTCCGCCGTCAGCGCGCCGAGAATCCCGAGCGCGACCTTGGCCCCGACCCCCTGCACGCCCTGCAACAGGCGAAACCAGTCCCGTTCGGCGGCGGTCACGAACCCGTAGAGCTTGATCGCGTCCTCGCGGACGTGGGTCTCGATCAGGAGTTCGGCGGGCTCCCCGCGCGGCGGCAGCGCCCGGAGCGATCGCGCCGAGGCGGCGACCAGGTAGCCGACGCCGTTGACGTCGAGGATCAGCTCGTCCGCGTCGACGCTGTCGACGATGCCGCGCAGCTTGCCGATCATGCCGCGCCCCGCGCTCGCGCCGTGCGGTGCTGGGCATGGCAAATGGCGACCGCGAGCGCGTCGGCCGCGTCGGGACTCGCCGCGTCGGACGCCGGCAGAAGCATTTTCACCATCATCGCGACCTGAGTCTTCTCGGCGTGGCCGACGCCCACCACTGTCTTCTTGACCAGGTTGGCCGCGTATTCCGAGACGGGCAGGTCCCTGATCGCCAGCGCCGCGATCGCCGCGCCGCGCGCCTGGCCGAGCTTCAGGGTGGATTGCGGATCGCGATTGACGAACGTCTCCTCCACCGCCGCCTCGTGCGGACCGTTCGCGATGATGAGGTCGGTCAACGCGCAATGGATCACGGCCAGCCGCTCGGCGAGCGACTCCTTCGCATCGGTGCGAATCGAACCGCAGCTCAGGAAGCTCAGCCGCGAGCCGACGGACTCGATCAGCCCCCAGCCGGTGTTGCGGAGGCCGGGATCGACGCCGAGAATGCGAATCGCACCGAAGGTCATGGAGAACTTCTATACGAAATCGCGGACGGCGGGAGGCGCGGCGCCCGTCGGCGCGACCGAGCGCCCGTTCCGCCGCCGTCCTCCCGAGGGGTTGGGGAAAACTGCGGGCGGACGCCCGACAATCGCTTCTGGAAAGCAGAAGGATGTGCTAGCCTTCGAATCACGGCCGCCCTGCGAGCCGCGTTGATCCCGCGCCGCCGCCGGTCGGCGGAACGCTTCTGAAGGGTTCTCGACCATGGCGAACGGAGGGTTGGCGACGCCTGAGGTTCGGCTGCCGCCGTGGGCCGGCGCCCTCGCGCCTGCCGGCTTCGCCGCCCGTCCGGCGGCCCCGGCCGTTGCGCGGGGCGCGGGGATTCGGAACCGAAATGGGTCACAAGCTCTTGAAAAGTCCCGTTTCCGGAGCCGGAGAGGCGCCCATCGCCGGCCCGCGTCAGAAACGCCGTCATCGCGAGGCGCGAAGCGACGTGGCGATCCAGGGGGCGCGGCCAAGGTCTGGCGTATGCCGGGCCTCGCCGCGTTTCAACGTCGGCGCAGGCGGCCCCTCGATCGCCGCGTCGCCCTTGGGGCTCCTCGCGAGGACGCCGAAAAGCGCAATCGCCTCGGCGTCGACGACCGCCCGTCCTTCCCGAGGCGCGCCAAGGCTTGGGTGTTACGAGTGGCGTTACTCCCAACCCCGTCATTGCGAGGAGCGAAGCGACGAAGCAACCCATGCCACCGCTTGCCTCCTGCGGAAAAAATCGCTCCGTCTTCTGCTCGCAACGAAGGGCGGCGGGACGATCAGAGGGCGCAACAGCGGCCCAGCGGCCCTGGATCGCTTCCCCCCGGGCTCTTCGACCCGGGGGTCGCTCGCGATGACGGCGCTGTTCGCTGCCGGCTTGGGAGTTACCGAGTGGCAGGTTTAGGCAGCCAAGCGTCTGGAATCGTTGCGTCGGCGCCAGGATGGTCGGCGCGGCCGACGATCTCGCCCCCTGTCATCCCCGCGCAAGCGCGAGCCGATGCACACAGGTCTTTTCCTTGCGCGGCGCGGGGGCGTTTCCCCCTTCTCCGCGAAGCGGGGAAGGTGTCGCGAAGCGACGGATGGGGTGTGGGCCGCTTCATCGGCGCCGGACGGATTGCGCGACCGTCGCCGTCAACTTGTCGCCGCGGGAATCCTGCTTTCCACACCCCATCCGGCCCTGACGGGCCACCTTCCCCAGCAAAGCTGGGGAAGGGTGCGCGCGTCCAACGGATATGTGCATCAGCTGGCGCGCAAGCGGGGTTCCGGAAGGCCGGGCGGACGAGCCGTGTCGCATTTGAGCCGACCGCCTCGGCCTCGGCCCGGCGGCTCTGGATGCCCGCCTCCGCAGGCATGACAACGTCGGCCGTCGCGTCGGGTTGCGAATGGCGCCGCAACGGCCTGAAAACGCTCGATCCCGGGTTGCGACTGGCGCGCGGGCGGACTGCTCGCTGCGCCGCGCCCAGCGGAAGGGGAAGCCTGTGACGCTGCCGACACGCTACTGGGCCGACATGACCTGGCGCGACTTCGCCCGCGCCGACATGGGCCGCGTGATCGCGGTCCTGCCGGTGGCCGCGATCGAGCAGCACGGCCCGCATCTGCCGCTCGGCGTCGACGCCGCGATCAACGAGGGCTACGTCGCGCGCGCAGCGGACATCCTGCCGCAGGACCTGCCGGTCCTGTTCCTGCCGACCCAGGTCGTCGGCGTGTCGGACGAGCACGCCGGCTATCCCGGCACGCTGACGCTGTCGATCGAGACCGCCATCCGCGCATGGACCGACATCGGCGACAGCGTCGCCCGGACCGGCTGCCGCAAGCTCGTGGTGATGAACTCCCACGGCGGCAACGGCGCGGCGATCGAGGCGGTCGCCCTGCGCCTGCGCATGCGCTGGCGGATGCTCGCGGTCCACGCCTCCTGGCGGCGGCTCGGCTATCCGGACAATCTGTTTTCGCCGCGCGAGACGACGCACGGAATCCACGGCGGCGATTCCGAGACCTCGCTCATGCTCGCCTTCCGTCCCGATCTCGTGCGGGGGGACGAGGCGCGCGATTTTCCCAGCGCGGCCGAGGAGATCGAGCGCGAGTTCGCCCTCCTGCGGGCAAAGCCGCCGCTCGGCTTCGCCTGGGCGGCGAGCGATCTCAACTCGGCCGGCGCGGTCGGGGAGGCCGACCGGGCGACGGCGGAAAAGGGCGAGGCCGCCGCGGCGCACGGGGTGCAGCGTTTCATCGCGCTCCTGCGCGACGTCCACGCCTTCGACCTCGCCCGGCTCGCCGCCGGGCCGCTGGAGCATGAGCCGTGAGCGGACCGCATTTCGACTTCGAACGCGAGGCGATGGCGGGCGGCTGCCGCTTCGTGGCGGGCGTCGACGAGGTCGGGCGCGGCCCGCTCGCGGGGCCGGTCGGGGTGGCGGCGGTCATCCTCGATCCCGACGATCTGCCGGAGGGTCTCGATGATTCGAAGGCGCTGCCCGAGGCGAAGCGCGACGCGCTCAAGGCGGTCATCTTCGCCAAGGCGATCAGCGTCTCGGTCGCCTTCGCCAGCGCCGAGGAGATCGACCGATACAACATCCGCGGCGCGACGCTGCGCGTCATGGCCCGGGTCGTTGCGGCCCTGCACATCCGCCCCGACCTCGTCCTGATCGACGGGCGCGACGTTCCGGACGGGCTCGTCTGCCGCGGGCGGCCGATCATCGGCGGCGACGCCCTTTCGATGTCGATCGCCGCCGCCTCGATCGTCGCCAAGACCACTCGGGACGCCTTGATGCGCAACCTCGGGCGCGACTTTCCCGGCTACGGCTTCGACGGCCACGCCGGCTACGCCACCGCCTTCCACCGCAAGGCGCTCACGAGCCTCGGCCCCTGCCCCTACCACCGGCGTTCGTTCCGCCTGCGCGGCGAGGGGGCGGACGCGGTCGGGAGGGGCGATCTCGCCCCGACGGGGCCGGCGTCCGAAAACGACACAACGTCAACCGCCCCCGCATAACCGGACCTTTACCTCAATGCGGCCATAACGGGCCCGCCGGCTCGAAGCGCGCCGGCCGTTGCGTCGAGTGGTTCGTGTACATGCGTACCTTGCGTGCCGGAGCGTCGCGTCTCCCCGCCCAGATTCAGGTTGTGCGTACTGGCGCCGGCGGGACGACACGCCCGGCCGCAATCGGTCCCGCGCCGCGCGATGCGATTGTCGTCGGCGAGTGCGTGGCCGAGATGGACAGACTGCCGGCGGGCTCGGTCGATCTCGTGTTCGCCGACCCGCCCTACAATCTCCAGCTCGAAAACGCCTTGTCCCGGCCGGACCAGAGCCTCGTCGACGCGGTCGACGACGACTGGGACAAGTTCGTCGATTTCGCCGAATACGACGCCTTCACCCGGGCGTGGCTCGCCGCCGCGCGCCGGGTGATGAAGCCGAACGCCACGATCGTCGTCATCGGCTCCTACCACAACATCTTCCGGGTCGGGTCGATCCTGCAGGATCTCGGCTTCTGGATCCTGAACGACATCGTCTGGCGCAAGACCAACCCGATGCCGAACTTCCGCGGCCGGCGCTTCACCAACGCCCACGAGACCATGATCTGGGCGGCGCGCGGCCAGGACGCCAAGGGCTACACCTTCAACTACGAGGCGCTGAAGGCCGGAAACGACGATTGCCAGGCGCGCTCCGACTGGCTTCTGCCGATCTGCACCGGCGGCGAGCGCCTCAAGGACAAGGCGGGCCGCAAGACGCATCCGACACAGAAGCCGGAAGCCCTCCTCGCCCGGGTTCTGATCGCGGCCTCCAACGCCGGCGATCTGGTGCTCGATCCGTTCTTCGGCTCCGGCACGACCGGCGCCGTCGCGCGAAGGCTCCGACGCTCCTACATCGGCATCGAGCGCGATCCGTCCTACGCCGCGGCGGCGCGCGCGCGCATCGCGGCGGTGGAGCCGCTCGACGACGAAGCCGTCGCCATCGCCCCGACCCGTCGCAACGAGCAGCGCATCGCCTTCGCGAGCCTGGTCGAAACCGGCGTGGTGGCGGCCGGCGAGCGCGTCTTCGACGCGCGCCGACGCCATTGCGCGCTCGTGCGCGCCGACGGCACGCTCGCCGCCGGCCCCGCAATCGGCTCGATCCACAAGATCGGCGCGCTGGTCCAGGGGCTGCCCGCCTGCAACGGCTGGGCGTTCTGGCACGTCGAGCGGGGCGGAGACCTCACCTCGATCGACGTTTTTCGGGCGGACGCGCGCGCGAGCCTGCGCGAGGCCGCCGGTCTTTAGCCCTTCTTCTTCGCCCGGGGCCTCGCAGCGCCGAAATCCGACGCGCGCAAGAGAAAGACCTCGCCCTCGCTGTCTTCTGTGTCGAGCCAGACGAACGGAAGGTCGGGATACTCGCTCAAGAGACGGTCGCGGCCCTGGCCGATCTCGCAGATCAGGGCGCCGTCCTCGGTCAGGCGCCGCGGCGCCTCGGCCAGGATGCGCCGCACGACGTCGAGGCCGTCTTCGCCGCCCGCATGGGCCATGCGCGGCTCGGCCGCGTATTCGGGCGGAAAGGCGGCGAGCGACTCCGCGTCGACATAGGGCGGATTGGTCAGGATCAGGTCGTAACGCTCGTGCTTGAGCGGACCGAACAGATCCCCCTCGAGCAAGCGAATGCGGTCGGCGAGGCCGTGCTCCACGACATTGCGCTCGGCGACGGCGAGCGCGTCGGCGGACAGGTCGACGGCGTCGATCGCGGCGTTGGGAAAGACCCGCGCGGCGAGGACGGCGAGCGAGCCGCCGCCGGTGCACAGGTCGAGGACGCTGGAAATGTCCTCCGGATCGTCGATTGGAGACTCGTCGTCGGACAAGGTGGTGATCAGGAGTTCGCCGATGAAGCTGCGCGGCACGATGACGCGCTCGTCGACGTAGAAGGGGACGCCCTGGATGTAGGCGCGGTTGACGAGATAGGCGGCGGGTTTGCGCGTGGTCACGCGCGCCTCGATCAACGCGTCGAGCCGCGTCCGCTCGCTTCTGAGCAGCTTGGCGTCGAGGAACGGGTCGAGCGTGTCGATCGGAAGATGCAGCCCTTCGAGGATGAGATAGGCCGCCTCGTCGAGCGCCGTCGTCGCTCCGTGACCGAAGGACAGGTTTGCGGCGCGGAAGCGGCCGATCGCGTGACGCAGCCAGTCGCGCGGGGTTTCGAAGAGGTCTATGCGTTCGTCGAGCTCGGTCACGGAAGCCCCCCTTGGAAAGCAGCGCCAGGCGCGCGGGATTCCGACTTGTGGCTAACCGATTTCAGGCGGACGCGGCAAGGTGTCGATTCCGCGCGTCTCCAGAGCCGGGTGCGGCGCTCGTCCCGCCAGACGTCCAGCCGGTCGGCGCCGCCGTCGCCCACCGGCGAGAGGGGCGCTCGCCGCTATCGCTTCGCGCCGGCCATGAAAGCCATGAACGCCGCCCGCGCCTCGGGAGACGCCAGCGCGGCGGCGAAGGCGGCGCCCTCCTCGGCCATGCGCGCCTTCAGCGCCGCCGGATCGCCGCGCAGGAGGCGGCGCGTCGTCATCAGCGCCGACCGTGGCTTGGCGGCGAGCGCCGCGGCCTTGGCGGTGGCGTGGGCGAGAAGCGCCTCCGGCGGGACGAGCGCGTTGACGAGACCGAGACCGAGCGCGGCCTCGCCGTCGAACGACTCGGCGAGCATCAGGACCTCGGCCGCCTTCGCTCGCCCGAACCGCTGCGGGACGAGCAGCGACGAGCCGGCTTCGGGGACGAGGCCGAGATCGACGAAGGGCATGTGGAACCGCGCCGCCGGCGTCGCGTAGACGAGGTCGCAATGGAAGCACAGCGTCGTTCCGACGCCGACCGCGAGACCGTCGACCGCGGCCAGGAGCGGCTTCTCGAACTCGGCGAGCCGGGCAATGAAGCGCGCGGCGGGAAGGGTCGCGAAGTCACGCGCCGAGGCGGCGAACGACAGGAAGTCGGCGATGTCGTTGCCAGCGGTGAAGACGCCGCCGCGGCCCGCGAGCACCAGCGCGCCGATGTCGGGGTCGCGTCCGGCCGTGTCGAACGCCTCGATCAGCGCCTCGTACATGGCGCCGGTGATCGCGTTCTTCTTCTCTGGGCGCGCGAAGGCGGCGACGAGAACCGCCCCCTCGCGCCGAACCTCGACGCCCGCGCTCATATCGCGTCCGCCAGCACGGCTTCGTAGGCGCTGAGCGGCGCGGCGCCCGAGACGATCGAGCGGGCGAGACCGGGCGCGACCGGCAGGAGCTTCTCGGCGTAGAAGCGGGCGAGCGCCACGCGGGGGAGTTCGCTCGCGTCGCCGTCGGCGGCGAGCGCCTCCCCCGCGAGTCCCGCTTTCGCGAGGCAGGCGGCGCCGAGCGTCAGGCCGAACAGGCGCAGATAGGAAGACGCGCCCGCAAGCGCCGACTCGCTGTCGCTCGCCAGCCACTTCTGCATTTCTCTCGTCGCCCCGTCGAGGGCCTCGGCCGCCTCCGAGAGCCGTCCGGCCGTCGCGCCGAAAGCGCCGCCGCCGCTCTCCGAAACGGCCCGGGCGACATCGTAGATCCAGTTGATCTGGTTGCGCACGGTCGCTCCGCCGGCGAGCGGCAGCTTGCGCAGCGCGAGATCGATGCCATGGATGCCGTTCGCGCCCTCGTAGATCGCGGCGATCCGGGAGTCGCGCATGTGCTGCGCAGCGCCGGTCTGCTCGATGAACCCCATGCCCCCGTGCACCTGCACACCGAGCGACGCCGCCTCGTCGCCGAGGTCGGTCGAAAACGCCTTGGCGATCGGGGTCAGGAGCGCTGCGCGATTGGCGGCCTCCGTTCGCTCCTCCTCCGTCCGCCCATGACTGGCGAGGTCGAGCGCCGCGGCGGTCAGGTGGCAGATCCCCCGCGCCGCGTGGACGTAGCCCTTCATCGTCATCAGCATGCGCTGCACGTCGGGGTGCTCGATGATCGGCGCCATGCCGTCGCCGCCCTTGCCGCTGCGGCCCTGCCGCCGCTCGCGGGCGTATTCCAACGCCTGCTGATAGGCGCGCTCGGCGATGGCCACGCCCTGCGTGCCGACGGCGAGCCGGGCCGCGTTCATCATGACGAACATGGCCGCGAGTCCACGGTTCTCCTCGCCGACGAGCCAGGCCTTGGCGCCTTCGTTCTCCCCGAAGATCATCACGCAGGTCGGCGAGCCGTGGATGCCGAGCTTGTGCTCGATGCTGCCGCAGCGCACGTCGTTGCGAGCGCCCAAAGTCCCGTCCGCGTCGACCAGAAACTTCGGCGCGAGGAACAGCGACAGTCCCCGGGTGCCGGCCGGCGCGCCGGGCAGTCGGGCGAGCACGAGATGGACGATGTTCTCGGCCATGTCGTGCTCGCCATAGGTGATGAAGATCTTCTGGCCGAACAGACGGTAGGCTCCGTCGTCGGCGCGCTCGGCGCGCGTCCTGACCGCGTTGAGGTCGGACCCCGCTTGCGGCTCGGTCAGATTCATCGTGCCGGTCCAGCGTCCGGCGATCATCGGCTCCAGGTAGCGGTCAAGGAGTTCGCGCGCGCCGTAGGTCTTGAGCGCGCCGATCGCGCCCTCGGTCAAGAGCGGGCAGAGGGCGAAGGCCATCGAGGCGCCGTTCCAGATCTCCGTGCAGGCGACATTGACGAGGTGCGGCAGGCCCATGCCGCCGAACTCGGCCGGGGCGGAGACGCCGCCCCATCCGGCCTCGGCCCAGCGCCGATAGGCGTCGGCGAAGCCGGGAGGCGTCGTCACGGCGCCGTTCTCGTAAGCCGCCCCGACGGTGTCGGCGGTTCGGTTGAGCGGAGCGATCTCCTCGGTGGCGAATCGGCCGGCCTCGGAAATCACGGAGGCGAGGGTGTCCCAGTCGAAGTCCCCGTCCAGCTTCCCCGCGATCAGCTCCGGCAGGCCCGCGACGGCCTTGAGGGAGAACAGGATATCTGAGACAGGGGATCGGTAGGTCATCGGGGTTCCTCCGCGCGTTCATCCAGCATCGTTGCGCCGCTTGATAAGCCAAACCCGAGCGCGTTTAAATAGCGACCATTCACGCAAAGCTGCGATGGGAAGCAAGTATGGCGGGCAATCGCCGAACGACCGAACGCAGTTTCGCGACGCCCGAGGCGATCGCGGCGGCGGCGCAATGCCTTCGCCGGGGCGGCCTCGTCGCGATGCCGACCGAGACCGTGTACGGTCTCGCCGCGGATGCGACCTCGGACGAGGCGGTCGCCGGGATCTACGCGGCGAAGGGTCGTCCCACCTTCAATCCGCTGATCGCCCATGTCGGCGGCGTCGAGTCGGCGAAAGAGCAGGCGAGATTCGACGCCGACGCTGAGCGGCTCGCGCGCGCCTTCTGGCCGGGGCCGCTTACGCTGGTCCTGCCGGCCGCGGCGACCTGCAGGGTCAGCCTCCTTGCCCGCGCGGGGCTCGACTCGATCGCGCTGCGCGCGCCGGACCATCCCGTCGCCCGCGCGCTGATCGAGGCGGCCGGCCGGCCGCTCGCGGCGCCTTCCGCCAACGCCTCCGGCCACGTCAGCCCGACCGACGCCGACCATGTTCTCGCCGACCTCGATGGCCGGATCGACTGGATCCTCGACGCCGGGCGCTGCCGGCACGGGCTCGAGTCGACGATCGTCGCCTGCCTCGACGGGGGGCCGACGCTGCTGCGCCCCGGCGCCCTGCCCCGCGAGGCGATCGAAGCGGCCCTCGGGCGCCCCCTCGCCACGCGCGCCGCCGGCGCGCCGGACGCGCCGCGCGCCCCGGGGCAGCTCGTCTCGCACTACGCGCCCCATGCGCGGCTTCGGCTCGCGGCGCGCGCCGTTTCGCCGGAGGAAGCGGCGCTCGACTTCAACGGCGCGCTCGCCGGCGCGCCCTGCCGCGCTCGCCTCGATCTTTCGCCGCGGGGAAATCTCGTGGAGGCCGCCGCGAATCTGTTCGCCTGGCTGCGGGCGCTGGACCAGTCGGGCGCATCAATCATCGCCACGGCGCCCATTCCGGCGTCCGGCCTCGGCGCCGCCATCAACGATCGGCTGCGGCGCGCCGCGGCGCCGCGCGACCTCTGACCCCCGGGTCCTAGGACTTTGTCGCCGGGCAGGCGGGCTTGCGAAGCCTCGACCGGCGGGGCAGGGTGAGCGACAAGGGGTGCAACCGATTGTCGGTGCGATGGATTCGGCGCTGAGCTGGGACGAATTCCGACTGGTCAAGGCGATTGCCGACACGCGCTCGCTCGCCGGGGCCGCCGCCAGGCTGGGCCTGAACCACTCGACCGTGTTTCGAAGGTTGGCGGCGCTCGAAGCCACCGTCGGCGCGCCGCTGTTCGAGCGCTCGCGGGCGGGCTACGACCTGACCGCCGCTGGTGAGGAAATGACCGCGCTCGCGAATGTGATGGCCGATTCGATCGTGGAGTTCGAACGGCGCGTCGCCGGGCGGGACGTCAAGCCGACGGGCCGGCTCCGCGTGACGACCGTGGAGGCGATCGGCCAGCGGTTCCTACCGTCGATCCTCGCGCAGTTTCAGGCGCAGAATCCGGGCGTGGTCACCGACCTCATCCTGTCGGAACGGGAACTGAACCTGTCGCAGCGGGATGCGGACGTTGCCATCCGGGTGACCAACGATCCGCCCGAAACCCTGGTCGGCCGACGTATCTCCACCGTCCGGTGGGGGGTGTATTGCCGGCGCGACAATGCCGAGCAAATCGGCTCGGGGCCGGTCGACTCAATCCCGTTCGTCGGGTTCTCCGACGATTTCGGGCCGCCGGTCGGTCGTCGGTGGATCGAGGCCACGATCCGTCCAGAGCGACTCGCAGCCCGCGTGAACTCGATGCATGCCGCGCTCGAACTCGTCGCCGCCGGCTTCGGCGCCGCGCCGCTGCCCTGTTTCCTGGGGGACCAGAACACGTCCTTAGCGCGTCTCGGTCAGCCGCTCAGGGAATGGGATCTGGGCTTATGGATCCTGACCCACTCGGATTTGCGCCGCTCGGCCCGGGTTCGCGCGTTCATGGATCTGGCCGGCGCCGAACTGGCGAGGCACCGCCGCGCGATCGAAGGCGCGGAAAGCGATTGAAGCTCCGGACGCCGTCGCGGGAAACGGCCTTTGTCCGGCAGTCGCGGGTCATCCGGCACGCGCGCCGGACGCGCGGACGAAATGCGCCCGCCACTCGGCTTCGTCGCTCGCCGCGGCGGCAAACTGCACGCGCGCAGGCCGCCCTCCCGCCGCTAAATCGAGTCCTTCGGCGTCGAGGCCGACCGCCCGCCAAGCCTGTCGGCCGCCCGCCTCGTGGCCGACGAGGCGCGCCAGCGCCTCGTCTCCGAACGCGCCGACCCAGTCGATCAGGCGGCTCTCTGCCTCCGCCAGCGCAGTTTCCGTCCCGCGGCCGATCAGGATGTCGGCAGGTGTCAGCAGATCGGCCCGGCCGAAGCCGCCGTTGAAGTGAACCGCCTCGACGGTGAGCCGGAAGAAGGCGAAATCGGTGAAATCGGCGTAAAGCTTCGCTTTCGGGTTGCGCTGAAGGTAGCGCGCGCGGACGTGCGGCGACGAAGCCTTGTCGACGCGGCCGTTCAAGGAGATGCGGGGATGGTTCAGCGGGTCGCCGCGCTCCCGCTCTTCGGTGAGAAGCAGCGAGGCGCGCGGATCGGCGGCGAGATGCCGGGTATGGCGCGCGAGCGTCGACATCAGGAACAGCGGCGCGCCGTCGAAGTCGCTGGCCACGCCGACCAGGGTCGTCAGCGGAGCGCCCACGGCCGGATCGAGCGTCGCCAGCGCGCCGGTGCGGGCGAGCCGCATCAGCCGCTTCGCGTCGGCGACGGCCTCGGCGTGCACGGTTTCGGGATCGACGGGAGGCTTCGCCATGAGGATTCCAGAGCTGACGCGATGACGGCAGCAGAAACACAAGCTGTGCGACGGTCAAGCGAATATTATACTCTTTCCTATCGATAAGCTCAGGTCCCTTGCTCGACTGCGCCAAAGAGGCACCCAACTCCTTGATTTTCTTGAGCACGCCGCTAAATAGCGCAGAGGGGACGCCAGACGGCGGCCTGCGGCTCGTTTACCGCCGTGGGGGAGCCTGTCGACCGCGCTGAACCGGCCGCTGGGATTTTCCAGAAATGGAACACATTTCAGCCGCGAACGGTTATGATGGTGCGCCCGCGCCCCACGCGCCAGCAGGCGGCGCGATTCGAATGCAACGGAAACCTCATGCCTACGATCGCCCTGGTCGATGACGACCGCAACATCCTGACTTCCGTGTCGCTGTCGCTGGAGGCGGAGGGCTACCGGATCCAGACCTACACCGACGGCGCGACCGCTCTCGAAGGCTTGAAGTCCAACCCGCCCGACCTGGCCATCTTCGACATCAAGATGCCCCGCATGGACGGCATGGAGCTTCTTCGCCGCTTGCGGCAGAAGTCGGACCTTCCCGTGATCTTCCTGACCTCCAAGGACGAGGAGATCGACGAACTGTTCGGTCTCAAGATGGGCGCCGACGATTTCATCCGGAAGCCGTTCTCGCAGCGCCTTCTGGTGGAGCGGGTGAAGGCGATCCTGCGCCGCTCGAGTCCGAAGGACGCCGTCGCCCAGAAGGAGACAGAAGCCAAGATCCTCGAGCGCGGGCGCCTGAAGATGGATCCGGAGCGGCACACCTGCACCTGGGACGGGACGCCGGTGACGCTGACCGTCACGGAGTTCCTGATCCTGCAGGCGCTGGCGACGCGGCCGGGCGTGGTGAAGAGCCGCAACGCGCTGATGGACGCGGCCTACGACGACCAAGTGTACGTCGACGACCGCACCATCGACAGTCACATCAAGCGGCTGCGCAAGAAGTTCAAGGTCGTCGAACCGGAGTTCGAGATGATCGAGACGCTCTATGGCGTCGGCTACCGGTTCAAAGAAGGCTGAGCGAGCGGCTCGGGGCGAGCCTCATGAACGTAGACATTGGTCGTGATCGCATCCTAGCTGGGACACCCCAAAAGACCCGACGGCAGTGGGCGAGGGCGAGGGCGCGATTCGTGTGGCGACTCCTGACCGCCCGCTTTTCGTCGTCGCTGACGCGACGCATCGTCGTCCTGAACCTCGGCGGACTCGTCGTCCTGATGATCGGGTTCCTGCTCCTGAATCAGTTCCGCGCCGACATCATCGCGGCGCGGGAGCAGAGCCTGACGACGCAGGCGGCGATCATCGCCGCCGCGGTCGCGGCCTCCGCCGGAGTGGACACCGACTCGATCACGATCGATCCGGACAAACTTCTGCAGCTCGCGCCGGGGCAAACCGCCGCTCCCTCGCAGAGCGACGATGAGGCGATTCAGTTTTCCATCAATCCCGAGCGGATCGGCCCCGTTCTCCACCGTCTCGTGACGCCCACGCACACCCGAGCCCGTATCTACGACAGCGACGGGCGCTTGCTCCTGGACTCGCGCTCCCTGTCGGCGCACGGCGCGGTCGTGCGCTCCGATCTCCCCGATTCGGCCGAACGCCGCGGGGCGTTCGACCGCCTTTCCGGCGCTGTTCGCAACTTTTTCGCCACGCCCTCGGCGCCTCGGCCCGAGAACCCGTGGCTCGTCGACGGAAAATCGGTTCCGGAGGTTTCCGCGGCGCTCCAGGGACGGACCGAGGCCGCCGCACGGATCAACAACGAGGGCGAGACGATCGTTTCTGTCGCGGTGCCGATCCAGTACATGATGGCGACCCGCGGCGCGTTGCAACTGTCGACGCAAGGCGGGGACATCGACCGGGTGATCGCCGCGGAACGCTGGGCGATCTTTCGGTTTTTCGTGGTGCTGGCTTCGGTGATGCTCGTTCTATCGCTTTCGCTCGCCAATACGATCGCCGAGCCGGTGAGGAGGCTTGCGACCGCGGCGGAGCGGGTCAGGCGCGGGATCCGATCACGCCAGCAGATCCCCGACTTCACCTCGCGGACCGACGAGATCGGGCACCTGTCGGGCGCGCTCAGGGAAATGACGAGGGCGCTGTACAGCCGCCTCGACGCGATCGAGAGCTTTGCCGCCGATGTCGCCCACGAACTGAAAAATCCGCTGACGTCTTTGCGGAGCGCGCTCGAGACGCTTCCGCGCGTGCAGACCGGCCAGTCGCGCGACAGGCTGATCGCGGTGATGCAGCACGACGTGAGGCGCCTCGACCGGCTGATCTCGGACATATCCGATGCGTCGCGCCTCGATGCGGAGCTTGCGCGCGGGGAAGCCGCGCCCGTCGACCTGGCCGCGCTGCTGCGAACCGTCGTCTCGATGGCGCAGGACTCGCCCCGCGCCAACGGAACGCACATCGCGCTGCGGGTCGAAAACCGCCGCGGGCGTCACCCGGAGACCGAGTTCCTCGTCCTCGGCCACGATTCGCGCCTCGGACAGGTGGTCACCAACCTCATCGACAACGGCTGCTCCTTCTCCGATCCGGGCGCGACCGTCCGGGTGGCCCTCGCCCGAACGCCGACATCCGCGGACGATGAAACGCCCGACGAGCGCGTCGTAATCACGGTCGACGACGACGGCCCCGGCATTCCGCCGCATGCGCTCGAGCGGATATTCGAGCGCTTTTACACAGATCGGCCCGGTCAGGGTTTCGGGCAGAACTCCGGGCTCGGGCTCTCGATCTCGCGGCAGATCGTCGAAGCCCACGGAGGACGCATCTGGGCGTCGAACCGTCCGGCCGATGCGGGGGACGGGAGTCCGGCCGACCCGCCGCGGCACGGCGCGGGCGCCCGTTTCGTCGTCGAACTGCCGGCTTTGCGGCCATGAGCGCGGCGGCCGCCCCCGGAAGCGCAGTTCACGCCACGGCCGTCGTTTTCGGCGAGCACGGAATCGTCATCGTCGGCCCGTCGGGAGCCGGCAAGAGCGCGCTGGCGCTGGCGCTCATGGCCCATGCGCGCGCGAGCGGGCGGTTCGGGGCGCTCGTCGGAGACGACCGCATCTGGGTTCGCGCCGCAGGAGGCAGGATCATCGCGTCCGGAGCGCCGCACACCGCGGGACTCATCGAGCGGCGGGGCGCGGGCGTCCAGACGGCGCCGAGCGAACCTGCCGCCGTGGTGAGGCTCGTGGTCGATCTGAGCGGCCCGAATCGCAACTGGCCCCGTTGGCCAGACGAGCCGGATGTGGTTATTCTCGAAGGCGTCAGCGTGCCGCGGCTGGGGCTTTCCTCGGCGGCGGCCGCCGTCGACAACGCCTTCTCTGCGGCGGACCGGTTGAACCTTTTTGTGGCAGAAAGACGAGGCGCAACTAATTTCGCTTGAACAATGCGCCGCAGTGCACAAAAATAGGCAGCTTGTGACTTCACGGACGCTTTCAACGACGTCGGAAGCCCGAGACGGACGACTGATGGATTCTTAATGATCGGATTGGTCCTGGTGACCCATGGTCAGCTCGCGACTGGCTTTCGGGCAGCGCTTGAACATGTCGTGGGACCGCAGTCTCAGCTCGAGACGATCATGATCGGTCCCGACGACGACATGGAGCAGCGAAGGTCCGACATCCTGAACGCCGCCGCGCGCGTCCAGGACGGCGCCGGCGTGGTGATTCTGACCGACATGTTCGGGGGCACCCCGTCCAATCTCGCGATTTCGGTGATGGACGGCGGGCGAATCGAGGTGATCTGCGGGGTCAACCTGCCGATGCTCATCAAACTCGCGACCATGCGGGAGACGACCGATCTCGATCATGCGGTGATCGAGGCGCGGGAGGCGGGACGGAAATACATCACCGTCGCGAGCAAGGTCCTCGCGGGAAAATGAGCGACGGGTTTTCCGACGACTGCCCGCCCGCGCCCGACATTCCCGGAGCGCTGTCGCGGGACATGAAGATCGTGAACCGCAAGGGCCTGCACGCGCGGGCGACGGCGAAGTTCGTGCAATGCGTCGACCGATTCGAGGCCGACATCAAGGTCGCCCGCTGCGGGGAAACCGTCGGCGGCGATTCGATCATGGGGATTCTGACGCTCGGCGCCGGCCTCGGCTCCACCATCACCGTGTTCGCCTCGGGCGCCGACGCGCAGCAGGCGCTCGACGCGCTCGCCGACCTCGTCGCCAATCGCTTCGGCGAGGACGAGTAGTCCGCGCCGGTCACATGCGAAAGTCTTCGCCGAGGTAGAAGCGGCGAACGTCGGGATGCGCGACGATCGCGTCCGGCGGACCTTCGGTCAGGACGTGGCCGCTGTGGATGATGTACGCCCGGTCGATCAGTCCGAGCGTCTCGCGAACGTTGTGGTCGGTGATCAGCACGCCGATGCCGCGGCCTTTCAGGTGGCGCACGAGATCCTGGATGTCGCCGACCGCGATCGGGTCGATGCCCGCGAAGGGCTCGTCGAGCAGCATGAAGGACGGGTTGCCGGCGAGCGCCCGGGCGATCTCGCACCGCCGGCGCTCGCCGCCCGAGAGCGCGATCGACGGCGATTTCCTGAGACGGGCGATGTCGAATTCGTCGAGAAGGGACTCCAGCATCGCCTCGCGCGCGGCGCGGTCCGGCTCGTTCACCTCCAGCACCGCCCGGATGTTGTCCTCGACATTGAGCCCGCGAAAGATCGAGGCCTCCTGCGGAAGATAGCCGATGCCGAGCCGGGCCCTCTGGAACATCGGCAACGCGGTCACGTCGTGGCCGTCGAGCTCGATCGTTCCCTTGTCGGGTTTGACCAGGCCCATGATCATGTAGAAGACCGTGGTCTTTCCGGCGCCGTTGGGACCGAGCAGTCCGACGGCCTCGCCACGCCGCACGAAGATGCTGACGTCCTGCACGACCATCCGTCCCCGATAGCCCTTGCCCAGATGATGGACCGCGAGGCGGCTCTGTCCGACCGCGGCTTCGGCCGGCAGGCCTTCCGCGGCGGCCCGGGGGGCGCCGTGTCGCGCGGAGCCGCGCAAGGACGTCTCGCTCAGGAGGTCGTCGCTCACGGCGGGAGGCCCGCCCGGATCGGCGCGCGGGGGAGAGACGGCGATGACATGCGCCTACTTCGGCTTCGCCGGCTCGGCGGCGTTGTTGGGCGTGAACAGCCCGTGCACGCGTCCAGACTTGCCTCCATTGGTGTCGATCGTCGCCTGGCCGGACTTGAGGTCGTAGGTCAGCTTGTCGCCCTTGGTCACGTTCTGCCCGTCGCTCAAGGTGACGTGCCCGATCAGGAACACCTTGTCCTGCGTCTTGTCGTACACGCCGCTGTCGCCGGTCGCCACTTGCGTCTTGGACACGACCGTCACCGGCCCCGCGGCTTCGAGCCGCTTGATGCCGGAGTTCTGCGAAGGACCCTGCTGACCGTCCGCAGGCGCCGTCGCGCCCTTGGCGTCCGCGGTCTGCGCAGTCGTCGCCGGCGCCGGGGCGCGGTCGAGAAAGACATTCATCACCGAGCAGGTCATTTTCGTGTCCCCCTGGATCACGACGACGTTGCCGGAATAGATCGCCTTCTGCTCCTTGTCGAAATAGACGAGCTTGTCCGCGTCGATGGAGATGGGCTCCTTCGAACTGGTTCCCGGCAGGATCTGGATCGGACTCGACGCCTGCGGCGGCGGACTGGATGGCTTGGTCGCGGCTTCGGCGGCCGCAGCGCTCAACGCGAGCACGAGCGCCACGACGCGCGTCCCGATCAGAACGGCGCGGGAATCGATCATGGATTGGTCCTCGTGCTGTGAGCCTCGACCGGGGCTTCGCCCTGAGGGATCACGGTCGTCCTGACCCGCCCTTCGAAGATCAGCTCCTGCCCGTTGTTTCGCGCGGACGCGCGGTCGGCGACCACCGACGTGCCCCCGCCCAGGTGAACCTCGACGGGCTCGTCGCTGTCGTAGACGCCGGTCTTAAAGTCGATGTCGACGCTGCGCAACCGCGCCTGGAAACGGGCGCCGTCGATCTTCACGTTTCCGTTCAGCTTCATGCGCTCGCCGACGCTGTCGTAGAGGCCGGCGTCGGCGGTCAGACGGGTCGTCTCCCCTCCGGCCGTCCCCATGTCTCCGACGAGGTTTTGCAGTTCGGCGACGGTCGGATGCTTCAGATCCTGCAGCGCGCGCTCGGCCGTCAGCACGTAAGGTTGCCCGTCGCTGCGGAACCCGGCCAGCCGGGGCCTCGCCATCGAGACCTTGGTCCCGTCGAGCGCCACGCTGGAAAAGGTGAGCGAACCGGATTTCGGCCCGAACGGGTCGAAGGCGGCGATCGCGATCATGCCGACCGCGGCGCCGACGACGCTGAGGAGGATCGCCCTGCGCAACAGCCGCACCCGGCCCGACCGCCGCCGCGCCGCGGCGAACAGTCTTTCCCGGTCGAGCGGGGGCGCAATCGCCGTCCGCCGCGCCGAGGCGCGACCGTCCGCGAGCCGCATTGTGTCCGCGCCCGCCGTCATTGCTTCGCCTTCGCGCTCCATCGACCGTGATTTGCCTAGCACAGCACGCGGATGAAAACGAATTCGGTGGCGAAGTTAGGGCCGACAGCGGCCGGAAGCGCCACGCTTTCGTCGCGCGCCCGCCGGCGGCCGCAGCCCCCGTTCCGCTTCGTCGAGCGCCTGTCGAATGTTCTCAACGCGATGGACGACTTTTTCGGGCCGGCGAGTCCCTGCCAAGGCGGGTGTTCGCGAGGAGCCCGACAGCGCGCCCCGGAGGGCGAAGGCCCACCGCCCGGGCGCCCCGGACGGGCGCCCTCCTCTTGAGCCGCGCCGCCGCCGCTCTCTCGGGAGATACGTCCGAAAGCGCCGGCCGGGCCGGCTCGATGAACAGCGAGCGTTCCACCGGCCCCATCCTGAGCTTGTCGAAGGATGATCCAGTGCGCGGAGGCGTTTGTGCCCCGCGAGCGTTCTTCGATAGGCTCAGGGCCAGGTCCGGAAGCGGCGGCTCGGGAGTGACGACCGAAAGCGGCTGCCCGCCGGCGCTCTGGCGGCCGGCGGCCCTGGATCGCCACGCTTCGCTCGCGATGCCGCGCCACGTCGTCCTTCGGGCTCGTCACGGCGCCGGAGCGTCGGCGTCCCGCCTTGGCGGTTACGTCCGAAAGCGATGGCCAAGGCGAGCGGCGAGGGGAAAGACCCCGGCTCCGGAAACGAGACTTTCCAACAGCTTGCGGCGCGTTTCGGTTCCGCGCGCGCCGCCGGCCGGCCCGTGACGGCCGGCGGTCGAGCCCGCGTGCGATCCGGCCGCCCGGCGCTTGCCGGCGCGCGGCTTCGGCGCGTTCGGGGACGGGGCGGAAGAGATCGGACAAGAGCGGCCTCGACGTCGGCTTATGAGAACGAATGTAGAACATCTCTTTGAGCCCGGCAAGGAAATGTCGAAGGCGGGAAAGGGGACGGACGGCGTGCGCGGGACGGGCGCTCCAACGCTCACGCCCAGTCTTTGTGCCCGGGAACCCGCTCCGCGCCCACAACCAGGGGCGGGAAGCGGGTCACGGTCTGGTCGGCGACCGCGACTCGATGGGCCGTCACGCTCCCGGATAATCCTCGATCCGTCCGTGCGCAGGCGGCCGCGTCCTGGCGAGCCGCCTGCCGACCGCCTCGACCCGGCGCATCACCCGCAGCACATTCGCCGACGACATCTTCATCAGGTCGCCCTCCGAAAACCCGCGCCGCACCAGCTCCGCGAACAGGTGCGGGAAGCGGCTGACGTTTTCCAGGCCCTGCGGCGCGGCGCCGCCGAAATAGTCGGAGCCGATGCCGACGTGGTCTACGCCCGCGGTCGAGGCGAGACGTTCGATGTGGTCGGCGACCTCTTCGAGCGTGGCCCTCGGCGCCTGCCCCTGCCCGGCTTCGGGATCGGCGAACGGCGCCGTCGGGTCGGCGGCCGGCGGCGCCTTGGCGTAGGCGGCGCGCCCACGCCGTAGCCAGTCGCGCAACCGTTGCGAGATGAACCCCGGCACGAAGGTGGCCATGACGAGCCCGCCGTTGTCCCTGAGCCGCCGCAGCACGTCGTCGGGCGCGTTGCGCGGGTGGTCGCACAGCGAAAAGG
This sequence comes from Roseiarcus fermentans, assembly GCF_003315135.1. Lineage (GTDB taxonomy): Bacteria > Pseudomonadota > Alphaproteobacteria > Rhizobiales > Beijerinckiaceae > Roseiarcus > Roseiarcus fermentans. Next base: position 223,395 of record NZ_QNRK01000001.1, on the reverse strand, counting down.
CGTTTGCGTGCGACAGCGCCACCGGCGCTTCGGTCGCGTCGAGCGCGCGCCGCATCCCGTCGTGCGAGACGTGAGCGAGGTCGATCACGATGCCGAGCCGGTTGAGCTCGCCGATCACCGCGCGGCCGAAGGCGTTCAGACCGCCGTTGCGCGGCGCGTCGGTCGCCGAATCGACCCAGTCGAGCGATTCGTTGTGGCACAGCGTCATCAGCCGGACCCCGGCGGCATGCCAGATGCGCAAGGGCGAGAGCGAATTCTCCAGCCCCACCCCGCCCTCGACCGCGATGAACGAGGCGATCTTTCCGGCGGCCCTGGCCCTCGCATAATCCGCCGCCCTGCGCGCGGGCAAGAACACGCCGGGGTGCGCCGCCTCGATGCGGCGGATCAGGTCGATCTGCTCGAGCGCGGTGCGCGCCGGATGGGGCGCGCCGGTCGGCTGGAACGCCGCCCAGAACTGCGCCCCCACCATGCCTTCCCGCAAACGCGGAATGTCGGTGTCGGCCTTCTCGTGGACCTGGTTCAATCCGTAGGCGATCGGGTCGCCGCGCGCCGCCTTGTCGATGCGGATGACCCACGGCAGGTCGTTGTGGCCGTCGAACACCGGGGCGCGCGCGAGCACAGCGCGCGCCACCGCCAGCGCGTTGTCGTCCGCGCCCGCCGCCGTCCCGGACCCGTCCATCACTCGACCGGGACGGCGACGAAGCGCGCCATGCCCTCGCCGTTGGCCACCAGCAGCAGCGCCGGCTTCTTGCCGCCGTCCTTCTTCGCGTCGGCGAGCGCCTTGGTCAGATCGGCGGGCTTCTCGACCGCCTGGTGGTTGACCTCCTCGATCACGTCGCCGGGCCTGAGGCCCCGCTCGGCCGCCGGCGACCCCTGCTCGACCGAGGTGACGACGACGCCCTTGACGCTCTCCTTGATCTTGAAGCTCTTGCGCACGTCGTCGGTGATCCCGGAGAACTCCATGCCGAGCGCCTTCTGCACCACATTGGTCTCGGCCGTCGGGTCCTCGGCGCTCGCCGCCTCGGCGGTCTTCTCACCGTCCTCGAGCCGGCCGAGCGTCACCGACTTGGTGACCTCCTGGCCGTTGCGGACGACGACCACGTCGACCGCCTTGCCGACCGGCTCCCCGGCCACGATCCGGGGCAGGTCGCGCGACTCCTTGATCTCCTTGCCGTCGAACCTGACGATCACGTCGCCGGCCTTCAGCCCCGCGGGCTTGGCCGGACCCTGGTCGTCGACGCCGGCGACCAGGGCGCCGCGCGCCGTCCCGAGATTGAGGCTCTCGGCGATGGTGTCGTCGACCGGCTGGATGCGCACGCCGAGCCAGCCGCGGCGCGTCTCGTGGAACTGCTCGAGCTGGGCGATGACCGGCTGAACCGTCGCCGAGGGCGTGGCGAAGCCGATGCCGATCGAGCCGCCCGACGGCGACAGGATCGCGGTGTTGATGCCGATCACCTCGCCCTGCAGGTTGAACAGCGGGCCGCCGGAGTTGCCCTTGTTGATGGACGCGTCGGTCTGCAGGAAATCGTCGTAGGGGCCGCTGTCGATGTTGCGGTTGCGGGCCGAGACGATGCCGGCGGTCACGGTCTCGCCGAGACCGAACGGATTGCCGACCGCCATCACCCCGTCGCCGACCCGCGCCTTGTCGCTGTCGCCGAACTTGACGGTCTTGAGCGGCTTGTCGCTCTCGACCTTCAGGACCGCGACGTCGACCTTGGAATCCTTGCCGATCACCTTGGCCTTGAGCTTGCGGCCGTCGTTGAAGATGACGACGATGTCGTTGGCGTCGCCGACCACGTGGTTGTTGGTGATGACGATGCCGCTCGGATCGACGACGAAGCCGGACCCGAGCGACTGCGCCTTCTGCGCCCGCGGTCGCGGATTGACGCCGTGGTTCTTGAAGAACTCCTCGAACATCTCGTCGAACGGCGTGCCCTTGGGCAGGTTCGGCATCGCGCCGCCGCCCTTCTCCTCGATCGTCTGGGTGGCGGAGATGTTCACGACGGCGTCGGCGACCTGATCGACGAGATCGGCGAGGTTGTTCGGCCGCGTCTGCGCGACCGCGGCGCCCGGCGGCGCGCCGATCAGCACGGCCGCGAGCGCGGCGGCGAGCGCCGGGCCGAGCGGGCGGGGCGGCGTCAAACTCCGCGCGGGGTGGGTCATGTCATCCTCCTCGAAAGCGTCGACGATCGGGTTTCGCCCGCTCCAGCGAGCCGGCGCCTTACATAGGCACTAAAGCAGCGAGCGCGAGGCCCACACGATCGCCACCCCGACGAGGGCGGCGCCGAGGCCGACCCCGCGCAGCGTGTTCGGGTTTTCGCGGGCGGCCGCGGCCATGCTCTTGCGCATCTGGTCGGTGAATCCCGCCATCAGCATTCCCTCGATGGCGAAGACGAGGCCGATCGCGGCGGCGAAGTCCCGCATCGCGTCAGTCCGCCTTCGTTGGCGGCGGGTTCGCCGCAGCCGGAGCCGGCGCCGCTGGCGCTGGCGTCGGCGTGCTGAAATAGCGGAAGAAGTCCGACTTCGGACTCACCAGCGACCGGGTCTGCCCGTCCTTGAAGGCGTTCTGATAGGCCTGCATCGAGCGATAGAAGGCGAAGAACTCCGGATCGGCGCCATAGGTCTCGGCGAAGATGCGGTTTCGCTCGCCGTCGCCCTCGCCGCGGATCTGCTCGGACTGCTGCTGCGCCTGCGCGGTGATGACGGTGACCTTGCGGTCCGCCTCCGCCCGGATCTGCTGCGCCTGCTGCGAGCCTTGCGCGCGATAGGACGCCGCGCGCTGCTGCCGCTCGGTCTGCATGCGCCGGAACACCGCCTCGGAGTTCTCGGCCGGAAGGTCGGCGCGCTTGATCCGGACGTCGATGACGTCGATGCCGAAGCGCTTGGCGCCGCCGATCATCTGGTCGCGGATGTCGGCCATCAGCGCGTCGCGCTTGTCGCGCACGATGTCGGTGATCGAGGCCCCCGACAGCGTCCGGCGCAGCGCCGAGTTCAGCATGCCGCCGAGCTGGGCGTCGGCGCCGCGGGTGTTGTACACGGATTGATAGAACAACAGCGGGTCGGCGATCTTGTAGCGCACGAACGCGTCGACTTCGAGCCGCTGGTTGTCCGACACCAGCACTTCCTGGCGCTCGTTGTCGAGCGCCAGAATCCGCTTGTCGATATAGACGACCGTATCGATCAGCGGCGCCTTGAAGTAGAGGCCCGGCGCGCCGATCAGATCGCGCACCGGCTGGCCGAAGCGCAGCACCAGCGCCTGTTCGGTCGGGTCGACGACGAACGTCGACATCAAGACGAGCACGATCGCGATCGCCGCGACGACCGCGACCGCCAGTCCGGAAAGGGAACGGTTCACTTGGCCCCTCCCGAGGACTTGGTGAGCGCGTCGAGGGAAATGTAGGGCACGGGCGTCGTCGTCCCGTTGGTGTCGACGATCGTCTTGTCCATCGGGCCGAGCACGCGCTCCATGGTTTCGAGGTACATGCGCTCGCGCGTCACGCCGGGCGCCTTCTTGTACTGCTCGTGGATCAGGTTGTAGCGCTGGGTCTGGCCCCTGGCGTCGAGGATCGTCTGCTCGCGATAGGCGTTGGCCTCGGCGAGAATGCGCGAGGCGCCGCCCTCGGCCTCCGGCACCACCTTGTTGGCGTAGGTCTCGGCTTCGTTCACCTGGCGCTGCTGGTCCTGCTGCGCGGCGGTCACGTCGCGGTAGGCCGAAAGCACCTGGCTCGGCGCGTCGACCGACTGGAGCTGGACCTGTTTCACCAGCACCCCGGCGTGGTACTCGTTCAAGAGATCCTGCATGCGCTTCTGCACGTCGGCCTCGACCGAGGCGCGGTCGGTGGTGAGAATCCCGTCGATCGTCTTCAGGCCGACGACCTCGCGCATGATGCTCTCGGCCACCGCCTTGACCGTCTCGCGCGGCCTCAGGATGTTGAACACGTAGTCTTCGGGCTTGGCCGGATCGATCTGCCAGTTCACCCGGAAATGGACGTCGACGATGTTCTTGTCGCCGGTGAGCATCTGGCTCTCCTCCGGCACGTCGGCGCCGTTGCTGCGGTAGCCGACCTCCTCGATCAGCTGATCCCACACCGGAACCTTGATCACCGAGCCGATCGGCCAGGGCCAGTTGGTGTTGAGACCGGCGGCGGTCTTGCCGGTGTAGCGGCCGAGCACGAGGTTGATGCCGACCTCGTTGGGCTGGACGGTGTAGAACGTGCCCCAGGCCAGCCAGACGAGCACCGCCGCCAGCACGCCGAACAGAACCGTGCGCAGGCTGAAGCCGCCGGATCCGCCGCCGCCCGATCCGCCCGGCGCGAACTTGCCGAGCGCCTCCTGGACGCGGCGGATGATCTCCTCGAGGTCGCCGGTGGGCGGGCCGGACGGCCCCTGTCCCCACGGGCCGCGACCGGGCGGTCGCCAGGGGCCGCCGCCTTGATTGTTCCAGGACATTCCGTTCTCTCGATCGCCGGCGGCCTCGCCGAACTGGCGCTTATATAGGCTAGCCGCGCTGCGGGGCAACGGATGGCCGCAGCCTTGCCGGACGCCGCCGGCCCGGCTTCGTCCGAATCCGGCGGCAGGCGGAGGCGCCGGCGCGCCGGGAGGAACGACGCTCCGCTACTCCTGCGGCGCGGGCTCGCTGTCCTGATCCGACGGCCGCGGCGCGGCGGGGTTCGCCCCGAGCGGCGTGATCCTGAGGGCGGCGATCCGGTTGCGCTGCTTGCGCAGCACCTCGAACCGGAAGCCGTAGAAGGAAAAGGTCTGGCGCGGCTCCGGAATCGCCCGCGCCTCGTGGATGACGAGGCCCGCGATGGTCGCCGCCTCCTCGTCCGGCAGGTTCCAGTCCATCGCCCGGTTGAGGTCGCGGATCGTCACCGAGCCCTCGACCACGACCGAGCCGTCGCGCTGCTTGCGCGCCCCCATCACGGTCTCGTCGTGCTCGTCGCGGATGTCGCCGACGATCTCCTCGATGATGTCCTCGAGCGTCACCAGCCCCTGCACGACGCCGTACTCGTCGACCACCAGCGCCGAGTGGGTCTTGCGGCGCAGGAAGGCCTGAAGCTGGTCGCGCAGCGTCGTCGATTCGGGAACGAACCACGGATCGATGGTGATGTCGGCGATCCTGAGCTTCGAGGCGTCGCCGCCGCAGTTGACGAGCGCGCGCAGCAGGTCCTTGGCGTGCAGAATGCCGATGATGTTGTCCGGATCGCCCCGCCACAGCGGCAGGCGGGTGTAGGGCGATTCGATCGCCTCGCGCACCACCTCGTCCGGGGCCAGGTCGGCGTCGATCAGCCGCATCTTGGTGCGGTGGACCATCACGTCGCTGACCGGCACCTCGGCGAGCTCGAGCAGGCCGCCGAACATGTCGCGCTCGTCGCGCTCGACCTCGCCCTCGCGGTGCAGGATGTCGACCGCGCCCATCAGTTCCTCGTGGCCCGAGACGCCGGACTCGGTCTCGGTGAGCGACAGGCCGGAGATGCGCAGCACGAAGCGGACCACCGCCTCGACCGCGAACACGACCGGGCCGAAGATGGTGACGAAGAACAGCACGGCCGGCGCGATTGCGAGCGCGAACCGGTCGGGAAAGGCGATCGCGATCGTCTTGGGCATGACCTCGCCGAAGACGACGATCAGGGTGGTCATCACCACCGTCGCCACCGCGACCCCGCGCTCGCCGTAAAGGTCGAGCATGACGCTGGTGGCGATCGCCGACGACCCGATGGTGACGATCTGCCCGCCGAGCAGCATCGAGCTGATCAGGCGCCCGCGCATGCCGATCAGCCGGGTGACCAGCGCGGCGCGGGTGTCGCCCGACATTTCGAGAGCGTGCATGCGGGCGCGGGAGGCGGCGGTGAGCGCCGTTTCCGCCCCGGCGAAGAATGCGGCGAAGGCGATGCTGACGATGATGACGGCGACGTCGAGCGAGATCGGCATGGACATGGGTTCTATCACGATCGCCCGCCGTCAGTCCGGCGCAAGCGCGAGCTCCTGCTCGAGGAAGGCCAGAACGCCGGCCTCGTCGACGTCGCGGGCGAGGAAGCTCTCGCCGATCCCCCTGGCGAGCACGAAGGTCAGCCGCCCGCGCTCGACCTTCTTGTCCTGGCGCATGGCGGCGAGGATCGCCCCCGCGTCGGCGTCGAGCCCGGGGATGTGGCGGATCCGGCTCGGCAGGCCGACGGAAGCCAGATGCGCTTCGACCCGGACCGCGTCCTGGCCCGAACAGAGGCCGAGGGCGCGGGAGAAGCGGAAGGCGCAGGCCATGCCGACCGCCACGCCCTCGCCATGCACCAGCCGCGCGGAATCGTAGTGGGAGAGGCTCTCGAACGCGTGGCCGAAGGTGTGGCCGAGATTGAGCAGCGCCCGCTCGCCCTGTTCGGTCTCGTCAGCGACCACGACGCGGGCTTTGGCGGCGCAGCTCGCCGCGATCGCCTCCGCCCGCGCCGGGCCCCCGGAAAACACCTCCCGCCAGCGCGCCTCGAGGAAGTCGAAGAAGCCCCGGTCGCCGATCAGGCCGTACTTGACCACCTCGGCGTAGCCGGCGCGGAACTCGCGCGGGCTCAGGGTGTCGAGAACGCCCGAGTCCGCGAGCACCAGCGAGGGCTGGTGGAAGGCGCCCACGAGATTCTTGCCGTGGGGCGAGTTGATGCCGGTCTTGCCGCCGACGCTCGAATCGACCTGGGAGAGCAGCGTCGTCGGGATCTGCACGAAGCGGACGCCGCGACGCAGCGACGCGGCGCAGAAGCCGGCGAGATCGCCGATGACGCCGCCGCCGAGCGCCACGACGATGTCGCGGCGCTCGATGCGGGCGGCGATCAGCGCGTCGCACACGCGGGCGAACTCGGCGTAGGACTTGGTGGATTCGCCCGGCGGGCAGACGATGGCGGCGGCGGCGAGGCCTGCGCCCTCGAGGCTTAAGCGCACCCGGTCGAGATAAAGCGCGGCCACGTTGGCGTCGGTCACGATCGCGCATTTGGCGCCCTTGGCGATCCGCGCGATTTCCGCCCCCGCCGTGTCGAGCGCGCCGGGGCCGATATGGATCGAATAGGCGCGCGATCCGAGCGGCACCTCGACCCGGCGCCGGGCCGCCTCCGGGCCGGCCTCAGGCGCGCCGCCGAGCGTCTCCGCGAGCCGTCGCAACGTCTGGTCGACCACGGATTCGTGCGGACCGTCGCGCGATTCGATGGTGATGTCGGCGAGCGCGTAGATCGGCGCACGGTCGGCGAGAATGCGGCGCAAGGCGCCCTCCTGATCGTCGGTCTGCAACAGCGGACGGTTGGCCTTCTTGCGCACGCGGGCAAGCAGGACCTCGACCTCGGGCTTGAGCCAGATCGACACGCCGCCGGCGGCGATCGCGTCCCGGGTCGCGGCGTTCATGAAGGCGCCGCCGCCGGTCGCCAGCACCTGGGGACCGCCGTTCAAGAGCCGCGCGATCACCCGGCGTTCGCCCTCGCGGAAATAGGCCTCGCCGAACCGCTCGAAGATTTCGGAGATGGTCAGCTGCGCGCCGGCCTCGATCTCCGCGTCCGCGTCGACGAACGGCAGGCCGAGGCGCGCGGCCAGGCGCTTGCCGACCGACGTCTTGCCGGCGCCCATCATTCCGACCAGCACCACCGACCGGCTTCCCAGCGCCGCCGCCACGCGCCGCACGTCAACCGGCTGACTCTGCGCCATCACTCCACGTCCCTGCGGATTTGCATTCGAGCGCAGTCCCCTACAGGAATCGGGCGCGGCGCGACAGTGCGCGCGAAATCCGCCAACGAGGCGGTTTTGTCGCACGGAGGACCGGCTTGCGCCGCGCGCGCGAACTTGCGACCATGTCAAATCGACGACAGGCGCGCGACAAACGCGGGCAGCGGCGCCCGCGGATGTCGCAACGGCTTGCGCGCCTTGTGGAAAAGCCGCGGCGAAACCGTCGCGGGGGCCGCCGTAAGGGAGCTGGATCTTGACTGCTGCCAACAACGAGCACCGCATCGCCGGTCCTCGTCTCATCGCCATCGTCGGGCCGTTCCAGAGCGGCAAGACCAGTCTCCTCGAGGGGATATTGGCGCGCGGCGGAGGCCTGGCGCGGCAGGGCGCGGTCCGCGACGGGACGACGGTCGGCGATTCGAGCCAGGAGGCGCGCAGCCACGCGATGAGCGTCGAGCCCAACGTCGCCAGCATCGACTACATGGGCGACCGGCTGACCTTCTTCGACTGTCCCGGGTCGATCGAATTCATCCACGACATGCGTCCCGCCCTGCCGGTCTGCGACGCGGCGATCGTGGTGTGCGAGGCCGACCCGCGCAAGATTCCGGCGCTGCAGGTGATCTTGCGCGAACTCGAGGAGCTCGGCCTGCCGCGCATCCTGTTCCTGAACAAGATCGACCAGGCCGGCGGCTCGCTGCGCGAGACGCTGGAGATGCTCCAGCCGGCGTCGCGCACCCCGCTGCTGCTGCGCCAGATCCCGGTGTGGGAGAACGGCGTCGCCACCGGCTTCGTCGATCTCGCGCTCGAACGCGCCTTCCTCTACCGCGAGTCCGCGCCGTCCGAGGTGATCGAGATGCCGGCGGGCGTGATGCAGGAGGAGAAGCACGCCCGCTATTCGATGCTCGAGAAACTCGCCGACTACGACGATGCGCTGATGGAGCAGCTTCTCAGCGACCTCGACCCGCCGAAGGATCTGGTGTTCGACGACCTCGCGCGCGAGCTGCGCGAGGGCCAGGTCGTGCCGGTGCTGATCGGCTCGGCGACCGAGGGGCACGGCGTGACGCGGCTCCTCAAGGCGGTGCGCCACGAGGCGCCGGGGATCGGCCACACCCGCCTGCGCCTCGGCGTCGACGATTCCGGACCGGCGCTCGCCCAGGTCATCCGCACCGTCCACACCGCCCACGGCGGCAAGCTGTCGCTGTCGCGGGTGCTGCGCGGCGCCTTCGGCGACGGCGTGACGGTGATCAATTCGCGCGGGATCGAGGAGCGCATCGGCGGCCTCGCCCGGCTGACCGGCTCGTCATCGGCCAAGATCGGCCGCGCCGAGGAGGGCGACACCGTCGCCTTCGCCCGGCTGGAGAACCTCGCCACCGGCGACCGGTTCGCCGAGGGCAAGACCGCCCCCGCCCCCGCCGACCTGCCGCCGGCCCCGCCGCCGACCCAGGCCTTCGCCATCAAGGTCAAGGACCGCAAGGACGAAGTCCGGCTCGCCGCCGCGCTGGCGAAACTGTGCGAGGAGGATCCGGCGCTGTCCTTCGTCCAGGACGCGGAAATGTCGGAGATGAAGCTCCTCGGCCAGGGGGAGATGCATCTGCGCGTGACGCAAGAGCGTCTGTCCGACCGGTTCGGCGTGACGATCCACACCCACAAGCCGACGGTCGCCTACCGCGAGACGATCCGCGACAAGGTCACGGTGCGCGGACGGCACAAGAAGCAGTCGGGCGGGCACGGCCAGTTCGGCGACGTGGTGGTCGAGGTCGGGCCGCGCGCGCGCGGCGAGGGGTTCGCCTTCGACGAGACGGTGCACGGCGGCTCCGTGCCGCGCCAGTACTTTTCGTCGGTCGAGGCCGGCGCCAGGGACGCGACGGCGCGCGGGCCGCTCGGCTTCCCGGTCGTCGACATTGCGGTCACCCTGACCGACGGCTCCTATCACACCGTCGATTCGTCCGACATGGCGTTCCGCGCCGCCGCCCGCATCGCCCTCGACGAGGCGATGGCCAAGGCGCGCCCGGTGCTGCTCGAGCCGATCCTGTCGGTGACGATCTACGTGCCCTCCGACGCGCTCGCCCGCGCCAGCGCGCTCGTCAGCGCCCGCCGCGGCCAGATCCTCGGCTTCGAGGGGCGCGAAGGCTGGAAGGGGTGGGAGGCGCTGCGCGCCCTGATCCCGGAAGCGGAGATCGGCGACCTGATCATCGAACTGCGCTCGGCGACCTCCGGCGTCGGCGCCTTCGAGACGAAGTTCGACCATCTGGCGGAGCTGACGGGCAAGACCGCCGACCACGTCGTCGAACAGCGGCGGGCCGCGAACGCGAACGGATAGGCTGACGTCCGCGCGCCGGAAATTCAGCCTTTTTCGCGGCTGTACAGGGGCGCGGCCTTCGCTTAAACGGGGCGGCGGAACGCCTTTCCTCCGGAGACGAGCGCGATGGCCGACGCCACTTTCGAACGAAGCCGCCTGGCGACCGTCTTCGGCGGCTCCGGATTTGTCGGCCGCCACATCGTCCGGGCCCTGGTCCGCCGGGGCTGGCGCGTGCGCGTCGCCGTGCGCCGGCCGGAGCTCGCCTTCTTCCTGCAGCCGATCGGCGGGGTCGGGCAGATCGAGGCCGTTCAGGCCAATCTGCGCTATCCCGCCTCGATCGCCGCCGCCCTCGAAGGCGCCGAGATGGCCGTCAACGCGACGGGGGTGAAGGCCGAGACCGGCGCGCAGACCTTTCGCGCCGTGCACGTCGACGGCGCGCAGGCGCTCGCCCGCGCCGCCAGGGCGGCCGACGTCGAGACCTTCGCGCTCGTTTCCGGGATCGGCGCCGATCCCAACTCCTGGTCGCCGTATGTCGCGAGCAAGGGGCTCGGCGAGGACGCCACGCGGGCGGAATTTCCCGCCGCGACGATCCTCAGGCCGTCCGTGGTGTTCGGCCCGGAGGATGATTTCTTCAACCGCTTCGGGGCGCTCGCGCGCTTCCTTCCGGTCATTCCGCTGTTCGCCGGAGGCAAGGCGCGGCTCCAGCCGGTGTATGTCGGCGACCTCGCGCAGGCGGCGGCCGCCGCGCTCGCAGGCGAAGCGAAGCCCGCGACCGTGTACGAACTCGGCGGGCCGGATGTGATGACGCTGCGCGAGGCGGCGGAAGCGGTCCTGCGCGCGACGGATCGCCACAGGCTGCTCGTCGGCCTGCCGTTCGCGCCCTCCTACATGATCGCTTCGACCACCAGCTTCGCGGCCAAGGTGACGCTCGGACGATTCCCGAAGCTTCTGACCACGAGCCGCGACCAGATCGACCTTCTGGCCTTCGACGCCGTCGTGTCGAACGAAGCGGAGGCGGAGGGACGCACCCTGACGGGTCTCGGAATCAGGCCGCAGGCGGTCGACGCGATCATCCCGTCCTACCTTGTTCGGTTCCGCAAGACGGGTCAGTATGAGACGCAACGTTCGGCCTGAATGCGCGCCCGCGCCGCGGGACGCGCTGCGTCATGACGACGCGCCGGCGGATCGATATTGGTGTGCACAGACGATTTGAGTCATGTGAGGGCGCGGGGATTTTCCTTGGGCGGTTTCGAGTTGGGGTCGTTCCGTGATCAAGTCTGAACTCGTGCAACGGATGGCGGCGCGCAATCCGCACCTCTACCAGCGCGACATCGAGAACATCATCGACGCGATTCTCGGCGAGATCGGCGACGCGCTGGCGCGCGGCGAGCGCGTCGAGCTCAGGGGCTTCGGCGCCTTCTCGACCAAGCAGCGGCAGGCGCGCACCGGCCGGAATCCGCGCACCGGCGACAAGGTCCCGGTCACCGAAAAGCTTGCGCCCTTCTTCAAAACGGGCAAGGAAATGCGCGAGCGCCTCAATCGAACGCCGGCCGAACAGGGCTAGCGCCGGTCTGTACGCGTCGTCAGGAAATCCGAGGCCCCCAACCGTCCGAGCGAGCTACCGTCCATGTTTCGCTTCCTTCGCCTTCTCGTCGTCGCGGTCATCGCGATCGTGCTCGTCGCGTTCTGCTTCGCCAATCGGCAGCCGGTGACGGTGTCGTTTGATCCGTTCAGCACCCCCGACAATGCGGCCGTGGCCACCCAGGCGCCGCTGTTCGTCGTGGTGGTCGTGGTCGCCATGCTGGCGGTGATCGCTGGCGCCCTCGCGACCTGGGTGAGCCAGGGCCGCCACCGCAAGGCCGCGCGCGTGAATCGCCGCGAGGCGGCGAAGTGGCGGAGCGAGGCGCAGACCCTCAAGGCCGCCCAGCCGGCCGGGTCGGCCCTGACGCGCACGTAAAGCGCCGCCGGCGGCGCCGATGCGGGTCTTTTCCGCCGAAGATCTCGATCGGACGCTCGACTTTCCGGCGCTGATCGACGAACTCGCCGCCGCAATGCGCGGCGGGTTTGTTGCGCCGCGCCGCCATCACCACCCGATCCAGCGCGCCGGCGAGCCGGTCGCGACCTGCCTTCTGATGCCGGCCTGGACCGAGAGCGCCTCGCGCGCCGGACTCTATCTCGGGGTCAAGCTGGTCAACGTCTTTCCGGGCAATTCCGCCCGGGGCGTTGCCTCCGTCACCGGCCTCTACGTGCTGCAGTCCGGCCGGACGGGCGAGACGCTGGCCGCGATCGACGGGACCCGGCTGACTCACTGGCGCACCGCCGCCGCCTCGGCGCTTGCGGCGCGATTTCTCGCACGGACGGACGCCAAGCGCCTGCTCGTGGTCGGCGCGGGCGCGCTCGCGCCGTTCATGGCGCGCGCGCACGCGAGCGTGCGCGCCTACGAGCGGATCGAGGTGTGGAACCATCGGCCCGAAGGGGCGCGGAAGCTCGCGGCGAGCCTCGCCGCGATGGGCCTGCCCGCGCGCCCCGCCGATGATCTCGAAGCCGCCGTCGCCGAGGCCGACGTCGTCTCCTGCGCCACCCTCGCCACCGAGCCGCTGATCGCGGGGCGCTGGCTGAAGCCGGGCCAGCATCTCGACCTCGTCGGGGCGTTCACCGTCTCGATGCGCGAGGCGGACGACGAGGCGCTGCGGCGCGCGCGCGTCTACGTCGATACCGAGGCCGCGCTCGTCGAGGGGGGCGACGTGGCGCTCGGCATTCTCGGCGGCGTCATCGACCGGTCCGCGGTCGTCGCCGATCTGCCGGCGCTGTGCCGCGGCGCGCCGGGCCGAAGGGGCGCGGACGAGATCACGCTGTTCAAGTCGGTCGGCGCCGCGATCGAGGACCTCGCCGCAGCCATCCTCGTTTGGAAAAACGCCGGCGGGCCTGAGCCTTAGGACTTCTTGGCTGTTTGCGGAACGGCGCTAACCCCGATATCCGGGAAACGCCGACACGGGCGCCCGGAAGGCCGGAGTCGCCAAAGCCAAGTCGCCAGGGCCGCCCGCCCCACGCGCGGGCGATGATGAGCGCCGAGAACGCCATCCGTTTGAACTGTTTTGCGCCGGGGGCAGCGGGAGTACGGTGAAGGACCTCTTTCTCGGCGGGCGCCTCGACGCGTTCATCCAGCAGTCCAGCGCCGCAATGGCGATGTTCGACCGCGAGATGCGGTACCTCGCCGTCAGCGGACGCTGGCTGTCCGACTACGGCCTGCGCCAGTCTCCGCTCGGCCGCAGCCATTACGACATCTTCCCCGAAATCGGAGAGGCGTGGAAGGCGATCCACGCGCAGTGCCTCGCCGGCGCCACGCTCCGAAGCGAGGGCGAGCCGTTTCGCCGCGATGACGGCGCCGTTCAATGGATCAAGTGGGAGGCCCGGCCCTGGCGCGACAACGACGGCGCAATCGCCGGACTCATTCTGACCACCGAAGATCTGACCGAGCGACAGGAGCAGCTCGCCGCGATCGAGCGTCTCGCGAGCATCGTGACGTCGGCCCATGACGCGATCGTGAGCAAGGACCTCCATTCGACCGTGACGAGTTGGAACGCCGGCGCGGCGCGGCTGTTCGGCTGGTCGGTCGAGGACATGATCGGGACCTCGATCCTGCGGATCATCCCGCCGGAGCGGCGGGACGAAGAGGATCGAATCCTGGAGCGCATCCGGGCCGGAGAGCGCATCGACCATTTCGAGACCGTGCGCATGACGAAAGACCGCCGTCGCATCGACGTGTCCTTGACGATTTCGCCGATCCGGAATGCGTTGGGCGAAATCGTCGGGGCCTCGAAGATCGTTCGCGACGTCACGGAGCGCAGACGGGGGGAAACCGCGCTGCGCCGCAGCGAGGTGCGGCTGAAGCAGGCGCTCGCGGCCGCGAAGGCCGGCGAATGGGAAGTCGACGCTGCATCCGGGTCGTTCTTCGCTTCCGATCGGGCGCTGGCGCTGTACGGCCTGCCGCCGGGGACACGGTTAACGCGCGAGGACGCCCTCGCTGCGGTGCACCCGGACGACCGCGTTCGCGTTCGCGACGCGCTTGGGCGCGCAATCGACGAGGGAAGCCCTTTCCACAGCGAGCACCGGGCGCTACGCCGCGACGGAACGACCCAGTGGGTCGTCTCGCATGCCGAAGCGCTCGCCAAGCAGGGTCCGCCGCGACTGGTCGGTCTCGTCCAGGACATCACCGAGCGCAAGGCCCTCGAGGCGGAGCTGAAGGAAACGGATCGTCGCAAGGACGAGTTCATCGCGCTCCTCGCCCACGAGTTGCGCAATCCGCTCGCCCCGATTCAGAGCGGCGTCGAACTGTTCAAGATGCGCGACGCCGGCGGCGACGATCGCGGCCGGGCGCTTCTCCAAATCATGGGGCGTCAGGTCGATCACCTCGTCCGACTGGTTGACGACCTCCTGGACGTGTCGAGAGTCAATGTCGGGGCCATCGCGCTTCGTCGTCGGCCCGTGAGCGTCGAGGATTCGATCGCCGACGCGTGGAGCATCGTCGCCGAAGAGGCGAAGCGAAAGCCGAATCCCGCGGCCCTGGCGATCGCCTGCGACGAGCCGCTGCTCGTCGACGCCGATCCGGTGCGGCTGACGCAGGTGTTCGCCAACCTCCTGAGCAATGCGGTCAAGTACACCGGCGACGATGGCCGGATTCGGGTCGCAATCGAGCGCGATCCGTCCGGGGCGGCGGTGACCGTCAGCGACAACGGCCGGGGAATCGAGCCGCAGTTCCTTCCGCGCGTCTTCGACGCCTTCGTTCGCGGCGGCCAGGGCTCGGCGCGCGACGACAGCGGCCTCGGCGTGGGTCTGGCGCTGGTCAAGGCCGTGGTCGAGCTTCACGGCGGGCGCGTCGAGGCCCGCAGCGAAGGCCTCGGGCGGGGAAGCGCGTTTGTCGTCCGCCTGCCGCTCGCGCAATCGGAGACGGCGCCTCCGCATCCGGTGGAGGCGCCGTCTCCGCAGCCGAAAATGCGATCGCGCGCGCTGGTTATCGACGACGACCGGGACGTCGCCGACAGCTTCGTGATGCTGTTGCAGGTTCTCGAGGCCGACGTCCGCTGCGCCTACGACGGGGCTTCCGGCGTCGCGCTGGCCGAGTCGTTTCAGCCGCATGTCGCATTCGTCGATCTCCGCATGCCGGGGATCGACGGGTTGGAAACGGCCCGCAGGCTCCGCCAGCGGCTCGCCGATCGCACGCCGCTGCTCGTCGCGGTGACCGGGCTGGGACAGAGCCGGGACCGCGCCCGCTCCCGGGAAGCCGGCTTCGACCTCCACTTCACCAAGCCGGTCTCCCTGGAGATCGTCCAACAGGTGCTGGACCGGCTGCGCCCGGACCCTGTCGCGGCCTGAACCGCTCGTCTCCGCCGGCCCGGCGCGCTCCGAAAAATCGGGGTCGATCGCCAGACATGTGAACGCCTGCCGCGGCGCCGCGGCGCCTTTACTCCTCCGAAAAGGTGAACTACCGTTCAGCCGCGGGGCCGTCACTTTATCGAAGCCAGAATACCGGTCGTCGGCCGACTGTCGGCGGGGAGCTCAACCGTGATTCATTCCGTGCAATTTCTCGATCGCTCGGGTCAGGTTCTCAGGAAGGCGTACGTTCGGGCGGCGAGCGAGATGGACGCCTTCCGAATGCTCGGCCCCTGGCCGCCAGGCGCCTGCAGCGTGCGCATTCTCGCTGCCTTCGACGGCGACGATCCGTGGGCCGGACTTCCGGCGTCGGCGCCGCAGCCGGCGTCAGGCTGCCTCGGTCCGCGACGCGTCCAGGGCTGCAACCCGTAGCGGCGCGCTGCGAAGGCGTTCGATCAGGGACACGATTGTCCGGGCGCCGGGTTCATCGCTCGCGCGCCCGACCCGTCGACGTTCACGAGCCTTGTCGATGACGACCCAGTGGCGGTCCTCGACCCGCTCGACCGAATAACGAACTTCAGGCGGCATCGGTGGCTCTCCTTTTCAACGAACCGGGCGTCTGCAATCGACGCCCTCGGGACCAGGCGCCGCAACCCCGGGGGCGGCGGCGCGATCGAGCGAAACGCCGCGCATGAGGCGAAGCGGTTGCCCCTGCGCATGGGCGACGGCGAATTCGAGCGAGCGTTTCGAGAGCGCAGAGCGAAGCCTGATCATCCCGGTGAGGCCCGCCGAATCCATGAACCGGACGCGCGACAGATCGAGGCAGACGTCCACTGGGCTTCGCGCGAGTTCGTCGAACGAGGCGCGGACGGCCGACATGCCGGCGTGATCCATGTCCTGATCGACGGTGAAGGTGAGCATCGAGCGTCATTCCGCAACGGGGGGTTTCGACGTTGACCTTGCAACGCGCGTGCCGGCCGGAGCGCGGCCGTTCGCGGCCTCTGGAAGCCAAAACGCCGGAAACCATGCGAAATCGCAAAGCCTGCCGGTTAACGGCGTTTGCAACTTGCAACGACCGGGCGACGCCGTCCAGGATGGCGACGATTCGACCCGGCCCCCGCCGCGGGCCGGTCCGACGCTCCGGCGTTCCCGACGGCGCCCGGAGAGGTCGCGCAGCGCGAGCGCCCGGGATAGGGATCAGCCATGTGGTGTCGCCCGCTCGTCCTCGCCCTGCTGCTCCTGTCCGCCCCGGCGATGGCCGGGGTGCGGGAGCAGGTCGCGCAGCTCGCCCCGTCGGGGACGGTGCTGGTGACGGACGCCCTCGGGAACGAACTGGTGGCGCAGAACGCCGACGCGCCCTTCGTCCCGGCTTCGGTCGCCAAGATCGTCACCGCCTGGCTGGCGATGGAGGTTCTGGGCGGCGACTACCGCTTCGAAACCCGCTTCTACCTCGACGACCGGCGCGTGCTCTACGTTCGCGGGGGCGGCGATCCGTTCCTGATCTCGGAGGAACTGGCGCCGCTCGGGGTCGATCTGGCGGCGGCGGTCGGCCGGGCGCCGATCGCCGGCGTCGTGCTCGACCCGAGCTATTATCCCGCCGACCTGCGCATCCCCGGCGTGGAGGACGACAACGAGGCCTATGACGCGCTGAACTCGGCGCTGGCGGTGAACTTCAACACCATCTACGCGGTGCGCAGGGGCGACCAGGTCCGCTCCGCCGAACCGCAGACCCCGATCACCCCGCTGGCGATCGCCCAGGTGCGGGCCGAGGGCCCCGAGGGCGCGGGCCGCATCAGCCTGACCCGCGAGCCCGCGGTCAGCCTGCGATACGCCGGCGAACTGATCAGCGCGTTCCTGGAGCGGGCCGGCGGAAGGGTGAAGGGTCCAATCTCGATCGGAACCGTCCCCGAAGGCCTGGCGCCGGTCCTTGTTCACCGGCAGTCGCGGCCGCTGTCGGAGATCCTGGTCGAACTGCTTCGGAGCTCGAACAACTACGTCGCCAACCAGGTCTTCCTGGAAATCGGCGCGCATCGCCTGGGGCCGCCCGTCAGCCTCGCCAAGTCGCTCGAGGTGGCGAACGCGATGCTCGCCGCCAACGGCCTCGCGGCCGACATCCATCTCGAGGAAGGCTCCGGCCTCAGCCGCGGCGCCCGCTTCACCGCCCGCGGTCTCGCCCGCGCGCTGGCGCTGTTCGCCCCGCACGCCGACCTGCTGCGGGGCCATGACGGCGGCCTGAACAAGACCGGCACCATGGCGGGAATCCGGACGCTGGCCGGCTACGCCGACACCTCGGGCCACGGGCGGGTGCGGTTCGTGATCGCGCTCGCGGGCGACGACGGCGCGCTGCGGTTCCGGGTGCTGCGGGCGATCGAGGCCGGGTTGTAGGGAAGCGAGCCGCGCATGGCGAACGGCGAGTGGATTCGCCATTCCTCGCTACTCGCTACTCGCCATCCGCCGCTCGCCGCCCGCGGTCTCCCGCGCGGCGGCCCGGCGTTCGGCCGCCAGCACGATCGCGACGATCCGGTCCGGCGCCGTGTGATGGGGCGAGTGACCGACGCCCGCAAGCGTCGTCAGCCGCGCTCCGGCAATGTCGCGCGCGAGGCCCGCGGAATGGATGTGCGCGTAGACGACGCCGTCGGAATCGCCGGTGACGATCTCGGTCGGAGCGCGGATTGCGCCGTAGCGCGGCGACATCGCCGCGACCGCGGCCTCGGCGTGGGCGACGTCCTGGCAATTGGCGCGGAAGTGGCGCGGGCGCAGCACGAGCGGCAGGCGCGTCGCCACGATGAAGTCCCGTGGCGGCCGGTTGGGCGCAAAGACGCCCTCGACGGCGGCGCGCATCTGCAGCCGCCCGGCCGGCAGCGCGACGAGCCGGCGGAACGGCGCCCCGAGCCAGCGGCGCGCGCCGAGCCCGTAGTACCACGCGACGCCGCCGGGCCACGGGTGGCTGACCGGCGAGATCAGGACGAGCGCGCGGACGAAGTCCGGATGGTCGAGCGCCAGCGCGAGGCCGGCGAGGGCGCCGAGCGAATGGACCACGACCAGCGCCCGCCCGACGCCGAGCTTTTCCGCCGCCGCGCGCAGCGCCGCCGCCTGCACGGCCGGCGAGGCGCCGTCGTCGCCGCCGATGCGGTCGCTCCAGCCGTGTCCTGGCCGGTCGACGCTGAGGACGCGGAAGCCCGCCGCCGCGAGCCGGTCGGCGAGCGCGACCGCCAGGTCGGCGGAATTTCCCGAGGCGCCGTGGACGAGAAGGACCGCGGCCCGATTCCCGGCGGTCGCCGGCCGGTCGAGGACGCTGATGACGCCGCCCGCGATCGCCACCCGCGACCCGATCGGCGGAAAGCGCGCCTCGATGCGGCGCGTCTCGACCGCGGTGAAGACGGCGAGCGAAACGATCAGAAGAAGGAGGGAGAGAACGAAAATCATGACGAGGCGGGATATCGGACGGCGAAGCCGATCACAGCTCCTGGCCCGCGATCTCGGCCTTCAGCCTGGCGGCCCGCTCCTCGGCGGACTTCCAGTGCGGCGCGATCGCGAGGGCGCGATGATAGACCTCGAGCGCCTCTTTCTTCTTGTCGCGCGTCTCGAGAATGCTGGCCATTCCCATCAGCGCGCCGAGATGGCGCGGCTCGCGCTTCAGCGTCTGGGCGATGTCGGCCATCGAGCCATCGGGGTCGTCGTCGAGATAGCGCAAGGTGGCGCGCGCGTTCCACGTCTCCGCCCGTTCGGGCATGAAGGCGACGGCTGCGTCGAGGATATGCCCCGCCGCGGCGTAGTCCTGGGCGGCGATCGCCTTGTGCGCCCGCTCGAGCAGGAGGTCGGCAGTGTCGGAGCCGGTGCGCCCGTAGGAAGCGAACAGCAGGCCGACGAGCCCCTCCGTCTCGTCCGAGTCGGCGGAGCCGGCGAGGCGCGTGTAAAGCTCCTCGCGAAAGTCGGCGGGCGTCTTCGGCGCGACGGTCTCCGCCTGCCCCTCTTGAGGGACCTCGGACTGCGTCGTCGCCGCGGCCCAAGCGCCGCCGGCGGCGAACGCCGCGAGCGCGGCGGCGAGCGCGATCTGCGATAGCGTCATGGGGCGAAAGTAGCGCGCCCCGGGACCGCCGTCAAAACGGTCCTGTCGACCCGTCGCAGATCAGCCCTGACGCGCCTTGAAGCGCTTCTGCGTCTTGTTGATGATGTAGACGCGGCCCTTGCGCCGGACCAGCCGGTTGTCGCGGTGGCGGTTGCGCAGGGACTTGAGCGAGTTGCGGACTTTCACGGCGTTCACCAATGGTTCTTCCCGCGGGGAAGACCCACGGCGCAGGAATTTGAGGCGCTCCTCATGCCTCAAACGGCGCATGAGATCAAGTGTCGCCATGCCGCCGGGCGCGGAAAAGCGGCCTCGCGCCGGCGGCGTCGCGCTCAGGGCGCCAGCACGCCGGTGTGGACCGCGCCGTCGGCGGCTTCGTAGCGTCCCGCGAAGGCGGCCGCGCCGAAGGCGGCGTCGAACGGCGATTTCAGGCGCATCGAAAAGCGCCGCGTCGCGGGATCGACGCCGACCAGTTCGCAGTCGAGATAGTCGAACCGCCGCCGATACGCCGGGAAAAGCGCCTTGAACAGGCTCTCCTTGGCCGAGAAGACCAGCGTCAGGCTCTCCAACCCGTCGAGGCCTGCGCGCGCGGCGCGCAGAATTTCGTCTTCGGAGGCGACGAATCCCGTGAGGTCGGCCGCCGCCTTGCGGCTCATGACCGGTTCGGCGTCGACGCCGATCCCGCGCGCTTCGCCGCTCCGCGCCACTGCGGCGGTGGCGAAAGCCTCCGTGTGGGAGATGGAGCCGACGAGCCCCGCCGGCCAGACCGGACAGCCGTCGGCGTCCTGCGCCAGGGCGATCGCCGGCGCCCACCCCCCCGAGATGCGCGCGATCGCCTCGCGGGCGCAGACGCGGCCGGCGAGAAAATGGGTCCGCCGCTTCGGGACGGCGCGCTCGAGCGCGGCCGGCAAGGCGAACGGCGGCGCCCGGCCGACCGGCGCGGGGTTCGCCGGAATGGTCACGCTGTATCGGGACACCGAGGCGGGAAAGACGTCCGGATCGCGCGCTCTCGAAAACATCAGGATCCGCCAGACCGGCCGCCTGCCCCGGGCGGCCCAACGGGAGAACGGACTCCGGTCTCTAGTCGACGATCAGCGTCTGCATGAGGTCCCGGTGCCCGTCCGGAATCGGAAACGGCCGGTTGGTCTGCCGATCGACATAGACGTGGGTGAACCGTCCCGCCGCCGCCGCGACCGCCGCGCCGGCCTTGAACACGGCGAGCCGATAGCGCACCGACGTCCGCCCCAGATGCTCGACCGCGACGCCGACCTCGGCGAGGTCCGGATAGGCGAGACTGGAAAAGTAGCGGCAAGAGGTCTCGACGACGAGGCCGACGATCGGGCTGGCGTTGGGGTCGAGCAGCCCCGCCTCGATCATGATCGCGTTCACCGCCGTATCGAACAGCGCATAGTAGACGACGTTGTTGAGATGCCCGTAGGCGTCGTTGTCGCTCCAGCGCGTCGCCAGCGGCACGAAACGCGCGAAGGCCGCCCGCGTGGGCGGCCCCTGACGATCGGATTCGGCGGCCATATTGGGTCAGGCGGCGCGCATCTGCTTCACCGCGTTCCAGGCGGCGCCGACCAGCGCGACGGCGAGCAAGGTCTTGACGACCGTCGCCAGCGCGAACGGGACCACGCCGAGCGCGAACGCCTTCTCGGGTCCGATCAGCACGGCGAGCCAGACGAAGCCGAAGGCGAAGATCACGCCGTGACCGATTGTCATCGCCGCCAGCAGGCGGGGCCAGGAGCGGTCCCAGCCGCGCTCGGCGAGGAAGCCGACCAGGGCGGCGGCGACGAGGAAGCCGGCGAGATAGCCGCCGGTCGGGCCGGCCATGTAGGCCGGGCCGGCGAGGGCGCCGGCGAACACCGGCGCGCCGAGCAGGCCCTCGACCAGATAGAACGCCACGGCCGCGGCGCCGAGCCGCAGGCCATAGGCGGCGGCGAGGACGAGCACGGCCAGCGACTGCAGCGTCATCGGCACGGGAATGAAGGGAACCTGGACCTTGGCCGAGACGGCGAGGACCAGCGCGCCGGTCAGGACGAGCGCCCCGTCGCGCGCAAGCCGGGCGGTCGGGTTGGCGGGCCACAGCGTCGAAACAAGCGTGGCGTCGAGGGCGGCGGTCATGGGATCTCCAAATGCTTCCAGCGGTCGGCTCTACGCGTCTTAGTCATGACAGGCTATCATGACAAGGCGACGAGTGTCGCACGAGGACCCGAACGCGCATGGCCGAGGACAAGGAACCCGACCTCTTCGTCGACCCGCGGCAGTCGCCGCCGCGCGAGGCGACGCGGCTTTCGCCGCTCGTGCGCCGTCTGATCGCGCCGAACGCCTCGCCGTTCACCTTCAACGGCACCTGCACCTACATTCTGGGGCAAGGCGCCGTCGCCGTCCTCGACCCGGGCCCGGACGAAACGTCGCACCTCGACGCGATCCTCGCCGCGGTCGCGGGCGAGACGGTCGCCACGATCGTCGTCACCCACACCCACCGCGACCACAGCGCCCTCGCCGGCCGGCTGAAACAGGCCACCGGCGCCCGCATCGTCGGCGCGGCGCCGTTCGCCCCGAAGGGCGACGGAACGGGCGGGCTCGATTCGTCGCACGACCGCGCCTACGCCCCGGACGCGGTCCTCGCCGACGGCGAGCGGTTCGAGGGCGCCGGCTTCACGCTCGAGGCGGTGGCGACCCCGGGCCACTGCGCCAATCACCTGTGCTTCGCGCTCGGCCAGGAGCAGGCGCTGTTCTCCGGCGACCACGTGATGGCCTGGTCGACTTCGGTGATCGCGCCGCCCGACGGATCGATGGGCGCCTACATGGCCTCGCTCGACAAGGTGCGCGCCCACGGCGAGCGCATCTACTGGCCGGGCCATGGCGGGCCGGTCACGGAGCCGCAGCGCTATGTCCGGGCGCTGGCGCATCACCGCCGCCAGCGCGAGGTCTCGATTCTGACGGCGCTCGACGCCGGCGCGGCCACCATTCCGGAACTGGTGGCGCGGGTCTATGTCGGCCTCGACCCGAAGCTCGTCCGTGCCGCCGGCCTCTCGACCCTCGCCCATCTCGAGGACCTCGCGGAGCGAGGAATTGTGGCGGGCGAGGAGGCGGACGGCGCGGCGCGCTGGCGGCGACTCTGAAGCGCAAGGCAGGCGGCAAGCCGCTCGACGCCGCGGTCGCTCAGCGCTCCGGCTTCCCGGGCCCTGCCCCGTACGCGCCCGGCGGCGTCCAGATCTTGCGCTCGATCATCTGGGCGATCTGCCGGTCGATCACCTCGCGGCGGAACTCGGCGTGATTGTAGGGCGGCCGGTCGAGATAGAGGTTCTTCGGATAGACCGGCTGCTCGTAGATCGTCTGGTAGACCTCGGTGCGCAGGTCCTTCATCCAGTTGTCCCACTGCGCGCGCGTGCGGTGATCCCGCATGGCCTCGATGTCGATCGTGCCGGCGACATAGGAGGAGCCGGCGCCGTAGTCGTGGCGGCCGACGATCCGGCCCTTGTAGTCGACGATCATCGAGCGGCCGCCGAAGGTGTCGATCGGCAGGTCCGCGTCGGCGTCGAGGTAGTAGGTTCCCATGTTGGGAGCGACGACGAAGAAATTGTTGTCGAGCGCGCGGGCGCGGTTCTGGATCTCGAAGAAGTCGTTGCCGGTGTGCGGGTGCGGATACGAGGCGCGGTAGACGACCTCGGCGCCGTTCATCGCCAGACCGCGGGCGTTCTCCGGATACGATCCCTCGTTCGCCATCAGCACGCCGAGCCGCCCGATCTCGGTGTCGGCGACCGGATAGAAGGCGTCGAGCGTTCGCCCGTAGAGTTCGATCCAGCGGTCCCAGACGTCGTGCGGCGTCACCGAATGCTCGACCGGATAGAGCGTCGCGAGCTTGTAGTGCTTGAGCGCCACCTCGCCCTTGGGATCGATGGCGAAGCCGACGTTGAAGAAGCGGTCGGGAAAGGCTTCGTGGCGCGCCTTGGCCTGGGCCATGATGAACACGTTCCAGTGGCGCGCGAGGTCGCCGAGGAACCGCGTCTCGGGGCCGGGAATGTCGATCGCGGTCTCGCGCGCGTAGGTGACGTGGTCGAGATCGAACACCTCGTCGGTAAAACCCTGGAGCGCGCCCTCCGGCACGGCGACCAGCCGCACCGGCAGATCGAGGCTCGAAAGCCAGGCAGCGGCGGCGATCATGTGGGCGATGTGTTCGAGATTGCGCTCGATCTCCGCCCGCTTGCGGACGCCGCGAACGGTCGGAACGAGGCCGACGGCCGTATAGGGTTGAGGCAT
Source organism: Roseiarcus fermentans (assembly GCF_003315135.1). Lineage (GTDB taxonomy): Bacteria > Pseudomonadota > Alphaproteobacteria > Rhizobiales > Beijerinckiaceae > Roseiarcus > Roseiarcus fermentans. The sequence goes on along the minus strand of NZ_QNRK01000001.1, from coordinate 199,711 downwards.
GTCGCGTTTCCCCTCCGATAGCTCAGGAGCCGTCGCGAAGCGCGCGATGTCGCCAGGAAGGACGAGACGCGCTCGACCGCCTGCGCGCGCGATCGGCGACGCGAGTTGAACAAGGGCGCCGCCTCGGCGTCAAGTTCCTTCGTGCGCGAGTGCAATCGTCCGTCGGCGCGGCCGGCCTCACGGCCGCGTCCCTCGTGTTGCGCCGACGGGCGGCGGCGCGCCATTGGGCGGCGCGACGAAGCTCGCCTGAGCGAGGCGCGCCGGCGCGCGCGCCGCCTGCGCCGGGGTTGCGCCGAAGGCGACGATGAAAGCCAGTATCAGCCACAGACGTGACGGCATCGGTCTCCTCGCTGATTTTGCGGCTGGAAGCGGCGCGCCCGGCGTCGAAGGCGCCGGCCGAGGCGCGAGCCCGTCCATGGACGGGCTGCGGCGCGCCCTGCTTCCCGATGATCGCCCCGAGGGCGACGGTCTTGATATCGCCGGCGAAGGGTGAAGGAAGAGTCAACGCGGGCTGCGAACGGGCGCGCCCTTGTTCCCTCGCCGAGAGGAGCGCGAAGGGCGACGCGACGGTTCGCGGGCCGCAGCGGTCGAACTCACCACGAAGGACACCAAGGGACACGAAGACTTCGTGGTCCTTCGTGCCCTTCGTGGTGAAAAGCGACGTCCGCGGCTCACACCGCCGAGAAGATCGCCGCGCCTTCGTCCGCCGCGCCCACCTGCCCGCGGAACGCGGCGAACAATTCGCGCCCCATGCCGACGTGCGAGCGGGCGAGATCGGTTTCCGCGTGGCCCCGCCGCGCCCAGACGTCGGCGTCGATGATCACGTCGAGGCGGCCGGCGGGGGCGTCGAGCCGGACCACGTCGCCGTTGCGGATTTTTCCGATCGCGCCGCCGGCCGCGGCCTCGGGCGTGACGTGGATGGCGGAGGGCACCTTGCCCGAGGCGCCGGAGAGACGGCCGTCGGTGACCAGCGCCACCCGGTGGCCGCGGTCCTGAAGAACCCCGAGCGGCGGCATCAGCTTGTGCAGTTCCGGCATGCCGATCGCCTTCGGGCCCTGGAAGCGCACGACCGCGACGAAATCGCGGTCGAGTTCGCCCGCCCGGAACGCCGCGTGCAGCTCCTCCTGGCTGTGGAACACCCGCGCCGGCGCCTCGATCACATGGCGATCGGGGGCGACCGCGGAGGTCTTGATCACCGCCCGACCAAGCGGCCCCTCGAGCACGCGCAGGCCGCCGGTCGGCTGGAACGGATCGGCGGCGCCGCGCAGCACGGCGACGTCGCCCGAGGCGTCCGGCGCAGGCCGCCAGCCGATCTCGCCCGACTCGTCGAGATGAGGCTCGACGACGTAATCGGCGAGCCGCTCGCCCCACACCGTGCGCGCCTCGCCGTGCACGAGCCCGGCGTCGTTGAGCTCACGGATGAGCAGCCCCATGCCGCCCGCGGCCTGGAAATGGTTCACGTCGGCCTTGCCGTTGGGGTAGATGCGGGTCAAGAGCGGCGTCACCTCGGCGAGGTCGGCGAAATCCTCCCACCGGAGCGCGATGCCCGCCGCGGCGGCCATGGCGATGAGGTGGATGGTGTGATTGGTCGAGCCGCCGGTCGCGTGCAGGCCGACGACGCCGTTGACCACGGCGCGCTCGTCGACCACATGTCCGATCGGGGTGAAGGCGTTGCCGAGCGCGGTCATTTCCAGCGCCCGCTTTACCCCGAGCATCGTCAGAGCGTCCCTGAGCGGCGTGTTCGGGTTGACGAACGAGGCGCCGGGCAGGTGAAGCCCCATGATCTCCATCAGCATTTGATTGGTGTTGGCCGTGCCGTAGAACGTGCAGGTGCCGGGCCCATGATAGGCCTTCGACTCGGCCTCGAGCAGGTCGACCCGCGTCGCCTTGCCTTCGGCGTAGAGCTGGCGGATTTTCGACTTCTCGTCGTTCGCCAGACCGGACGGCATCGGCCCCGCGGGCAGGAACACCGCCGGCAGATGACCGAACGACAAGGCGCCGATCAGCAGCCCCGGCACGATCTTGTCGCACACGCCCAGATAGACCGCGGCGTCGAACATGTCGTGCGACAGCGCCACCGCGGTCGCGAGCGCGATCACGTCGCGGGAGAACAGCGACAGCTCCATGCCCGCTTCGCCCTGCGTGACCCCGTCGCACATCGCCGGAACGCCGCCGGCGACCTGGGCCGAGCCGCCGACCGCGCGCGCCGCCTGCTTGATCAGGTCGGGGAACCGGTCGAACGGCTGATGGGCCGAGAGCATGTCGTTGTAGGCGGTGACGATCGCGAGGTTCGGCCCGTCGCCCTCGCGCAAAGCCTGCTTGTCGCCCGGCGCGCAGGCCGCGAAACCGTGGGCGAAGTTGGCGCAGCCGAGCCGCTTGCGCGCCGGCCGTTTCGCCACCGCTTCGTCGATCCGGTCGAGATAGGGGCGGCGCGCGGCGGCGCTCCGCTTCACGATCCGCTCGGTGACTTCGCCGACCCGCGCGTTGAGATCCGTCATGCCTGCCTCCTCAAAAGAAGCCATGGGACGCCGCCGTTCCCGAGGGCGCGCCCGTCCGGCCGACGCCCCCTTGCTTTCAGTTTCCGATCGTCTGGCGAACGATGCGGGTGAAGCGGCTGCGCTCGTCGGCCGTCAGATTGGCCGTCGCCACGTCGAGCCCCTGGTCCTGCAGTCCGCCGGCCTTGGCGAAGGCGTTCCAGGCCGCGGCCTTGGCGAGGTCGCGGTCGACCCCGACGCCGTCGACATAGAGATGCGCCAGCCGGTTCTGCGCGATCGGATTGCCCTTGGCGGCCGCGACCCTCAGGATCGCCACCGACGCGGCCTGGTCCTTCGGCACCCCCTTGCCGTTGAACAGCATGATCGCATATTCGACCTGCCCCGCGACCACGCCGGCGTCGGCGGCGCGCTTGAGCCAGCGCGCGCTCTCGGCGAGATTGGCCGGCACGCCTTTGCCTTCGCGCAGCATGACGCCGTAGGAATAGGCCCCGTCGTCGTAGCCCGCGTTCGCCGCCTTGAGGAAATATTGCGCGGCCGCCGCGTAATCGGGAGTCTTGCCGCCCGACGCTTCGAGCGCCATCACGCCGAGGTTGTAGAGCGCCGCGCCCTGGTTCCGGGCGGCCGCGCGCTCGAACTGCGCCTTGGCCGCGTCCCGGTCCTTCGGCAGGTCCTTCGCCCCCTCGAGCAGCAGCGACCCGAGTTCGTAGGCCGCCTGCGGATCGCCGAGATTGCTCGCGAGCCGGAACCAGCGCGACGCCTCGAGATCGTTCTTCCCCTCGGCCGCGCCGTCCCGATAGATGACGCCGATCAGGGTCATCGCCGCCGCGTCGCGCGGGTTCTGGTCGAGCCGACGTTCGGCCTCGCGCAGCGCGATCAGGAAGTTTCCGCGCTGATAGGCGCCGAACGCCAGGTCGGCCGGCTTGCCGTCGGCGCGCGGGGGAAGCGGCGGCGGCAGGGAAGGAAGGGCGGGGGCCGTCTCGGCGGCGGCCTGGCCGAGCGAGCCTGCGAGCGACAGAACCGCCGCGGCGGCGGCGAGACGGACGGGACGCTTCATGCGCCCTCCGCCGCCGCGACGGAAATCGCCGCGTGCAGCGCCCGGACGGCCTCGGCCGGGGACGCCGCCCGCCAGACGATGTCGTCGGCCGCGACGAAGTCCGCGCCCGCCGCCGCGAGCCGGCGCGCGGCGTCGATCGATTCGGCATAGGCGACGCAGGGGGTTTCGAAAATCTCCGCCCACCATCCGACCCGCTCGAGCAACAGTTCGAGCGCCATCGACGGGGTTTCGCCGCGCGGCTCGCCGAACATGACGTAGTCGGCGCCCTTCTCGCCCGCGGTCATGGCGTCGTCGCGCATGCGCAAGCCGCCGGCGCCGACGATCCGCTCCGGCTTCAGGCTGTCCAGCGCCGCGTCGAGCGCCTCGTCCACGCCTTCGACATGCGCGCCGTCGGCGCCGAGGCGGGCGACGCGGCGGGGGTCGCCGTCCAGGATCAGGGCGCAGTCCGCGGCCGCGGCGGCCTTCAGGAGCGGCGCGACGATCGCCCTGGCGTCCCCGTCCGCCCCGGGGGCGAAGCGGACGCGCGCGCTCGCCACCGGGGCGGCTGCGACCGCCTCGGCGAATATCCCGGCGAAGGCCGGAGCGCTCTCCGGCGAGAGCGGCGGCGTGATCAGGGTGAGCGAGCAGCGCGGCGGATGGACTGGTTTGGGGGGCATGATCGGCGGGTTCGGGGAGCGGGCATAACTGGCCGACCAATGCGGCCAAATCCCGGTCGAGGCAAGCCCGGCCCCGCCGCGGGCCTGTCGGCCGGCTGCGCGGAGCGGAGCTTTGCGCCCGCGCTGGCCGACCTTTCCCGCGCGCTCCTCACGCGTGCGCGATTCCCGCGAGCCCGCCGGCGTTCTCGATGTCGAACCGGCTGACGCGGTCCCCCTCGAAGTGGAAGACATGCCGGACCGCCTCGTCGAGCAACACCTTTCCCGCGAGGTCCCGGACGACCTGGTGGACCTCCGCCACCGTCGCCCCGTCGTCGCGCCGGGAGACGCGGATCGGGTCGACCCGCGGCGCGATCGCCGCCCATTGCTTCGTCCAGTAGGCCCGGACGCCGTCGTGTCCGTGCACATGCCCGCCGTCCATGCCGTTCGCCCACGCGACATTGTCGGTGAGGAGCGTCAGAACGGCCGGAATGTCGCGTCGGTTGAAGCCCTCGTACAGGCGGCGCACGATCGCGTCGGTGTTCTCCATCGATCCGGTCCTTCTCTTGGTTCGGGACGCCGCCCCGCGTCCGCTCGGCCCTGCGCCGCGAAGGCGCCACGGCGGGGTGAGCGGGTTGCGCGCGGCGGCCCGACGTTATACATAGGCGCCTATATAAAACAATAGGCTCCTATGCAAGAGGCCGGTCGCCATGAATTTCGAAGTGCTGTCCACGCCGGGACACCTGATCAGCCTCGCGGCGCGCGGGTTCGCCCGCCTGAGCGAGGCGCGCCTCAAGCCGCTGGGGTTCGGCGTGGGCTGCCTGCCGGTGCTGGTCGCGCTGCAGGACGGCCGGGCGCAGACGCAGCGCGAGCTCGCCCGCTTCGCCAGAATCGAGCAGCCTTCCATGGCGCAGATGCTGGCGCGCATGGAGCGGGACGGGTTGATCCGGCGCACGCCCGACCCCTCGGACGGGCGCAGCAGCCGGATTGCGCTGACGAGCGTCGCGACGACGCGCATTCCGGACGCCTGCGAAGCGCTGATGGAAGGCAACCGCGAGGCGCTGAGCGGTTTTTCCGACGAGGAAGCCGCTCGGTTCGTCGCCCTGCTGTCGCGGGTGATCGCCAATCTCGACCGAATTGCCGGCGCGGAAGGGTGAGCGCACGATCCCCTCGACGGAAAGCGCACGGCCGTCACGATGGCCGGGAGTTCACGACCGTCATGGCGAGCGCAGCGAAGCCATCCATGCCGCCGCCGGATCGCGGGTTGGTGGATTGCTCAACCTTGGCGCGCGGGGACGGCGCTCCGCGAGACCGGCGCGCGCTGTCCGCCAAAGTCCGGGCGGCGCCTCTCCTCACCGTGGCCCCCGGATCGCCGCGTCGCCTTCAGCTCCTCGCGATGACGACGGAAAGGGCTTTCGCCCCACCTCGGCCGTTACGGGGCGCGGAGCGCGCGGTCACAGGCGGTCGCGCTCGGCCTGATCATGCTCGCCGCGTCCGTCGGCCATGAAATCGGGGGAGAAACGCGCGAACTTGGCGAGCACCCCTGCGAGCGAGCGGCTCGCGGGCCGAATGCGGAGCTCGTCGCCGACGCGTTCGATCTCGACGTCGATATCGCTGCGCTCGTAAGCCAGTTCCGCCGGGATGCGCACAGCCTGCGAATTTCCGTTCTTGAAGACGCGCGTGTTGGTCATCGCTGCTGTTCCGGGCGATCGACCAGGAATGTACAGGACGGCGGTCTCAGCGGAAAGCGCCGCCGTAGGTCAGCGACGGCTTTTGTCCCGCCGCCCGGCCTTTGGCCGTATCCCGCCCGCCTGGGGCATTGCATTCAGGCGCCCGCCCCGGCCGCGCCCTCAGCCCGAGAACGCCGCCCGCAGCCGCGCGACCTGCGCCGCGACCGCGCTCGCCTGCGAGAAAGCCTCGGGCGCCCGGGCGGCGAGGAGACCGCGATCGAGGTGGATCACCCGCTCCTGGATGCGCAGCGAGCGGCGGCTCAGCGCCCGCAACGTCGGCGGCAGCTCGTCGAACAGCTCCGGCGCGCAGGCGAGGTCCTGACGGGCGAGCCGCACCCGGTGTCGGTCGCTCAACGCCTGTCGCGCGGTCAGTTCGCCCTCGTTGACCGCGCGCTGGAGCAGCAGCCACGAGGCGACCTGCATCAGCCGGGTCGTCAGCCGCATGCTCTCGGTCGCATAGGCGAGACCGGCCATCCGCGACAGGGCCCGCGCCTCCACCCGCCCCGGACCGTCGAGATAGGCCGCCGCCTCCTCCACCAGCGCCATGCCCTGGCTGAACAGGTCGGCGAAGGCGGGCGAGGCGGTGAGGCGGTGAATGAAGGGAACGGCCTGCTGAGGCGCGACCGCTGCGAAAGGGCGCTTCCAGCCGTCGGTCTGACGATTCATCCGCCAACACTCCCTGACCTCGCGGAAGAGGCTCCCGGCCGGGCCCCCCGCATCCGGGAGGCGTCGAGGCAAGTATAGGGCCTCGACGAGGCGGGCGCGCATTAACCCGGGCGTAAGGTTAACGCGCGCCTCGGCGGTATGCAGAGAAGGTCGAAAACCCCCGGAAAGGCCGGGACGGGCCGCGTTTACCCGGCGCGCGACGGGCGGCGCCGCGCGGCGGCCGCGGCGAAGCGGCGTTCGCAGACGCTGTCGCAAAACGGACCGGACGGGGAGTGCGAAAACGGGACGCCGTTCAGATCTTGAACGCCGCGTCCGCGGCGGCGCGCGTCGCCCGGCGGCTTTCGATCGCCCGCTCGAGGCGGGCGATCTCGGCCCCGAGCAGCGCGATCCGCTCGGCGAGTTCGGCTTCCGACAGGGCGTCGAGGCTCTGCCCGATCTCGTGCGCGGGCGTCGGCCTCGGCTTCGCGCCGAATACGGATTCCTCGTCGAAGGCGGCCATCGGATGATCCCGGACTTCAGGAGGCGGCGATGAAGCCGCCGCCCAACACCCGCGCGTGCGGGTCGAGCGACTCGTAGAACACGCAGGCCTGCCCCGGCGAGACGCCGGTCTCCGGCTCGAGGAACTCGACCTCGCCCTCGGGCGTGAGCGCCGCCAGCGCCGGCGGTCGGGTCGAACGGACCCGCGCCGCGATCACGAGGCCGTCGGGCGGCAGATCGCCGAGCCGGCCGTCGCCGAGCCAGTTGACGGAGCGGAGTTTCAGCCGCGTCCGGGCGAGCGCCGACCGCGGCCCGACCACCACCCGCCGGCGCTCGGCGTCGAGCGCCACGACGTACAGGGGCTGGGTCGAGGCGACGCCGAGCCCGCGCCGCTGGCCGATGGTGTAGTGGACGATGCCGGCGTGGCGGCCGAGCACGCGGCCGCCGGCGTCGACGATGTCGCCGGGCGTGGCCGCTCCGGGCATCAGCCGCTCGATCATGTCGCTGTAGTGGCCGGCCGGCACGAAGCAGATGTCCTGGCTGTCCGGCTTCTCGGCGTTGATCAGGCCGAAGCGGCGGGCGAGGTCGCGAACCTCCGCCTTCGGCATCGCCCCGAGCGGGAAACGCAGGCGCGCGAGCTGCTCGCGGGTGGTGGCGAACAGGAAATAGCTCTGGTCGCGCTCGGCGTCGGCGGCGCGATAGAGCGCCTGCCCGCCGCGCCCGTCGTCGCGCGTGACGACGTAATGCCCGGTCGCCAGCAGGTCCGCGCCGAGATCGCGCGCCGCCCCGAACAGGTCGGCGAACTTCATGTGCTGGTTGCAGGCGACGCAGGGGATCGGCGTTTCGCCCGACACGTAGGCGCGCGCGAACGGCTCGATCACCTTCTGGCGGAAGCGCGCTTCGTAATCGAGCACGTAGTGGGGAATCCCGATCCGGGCGGCGACGTCGCGCGCGTCGTGAATGTCCTGGCCGGCGCAGCAGGCGCCCTTGCGGTGGGCGGCCGCGCCGTGGTCGTAGAGTTGCATCGTCACGCCGACGACGTCGTAGCCCTCGTCGGCGAGCAAAGCCGCGACGACGGACGAATCGACGCCGCCCGACATCGCCACCACCACGCGGGTGTCGGCGGGCGCCTTGTCGACTCCGAGGCTGTTTACCGCGCCGCGCGAGGCGTGCGCGAGGCTTGTCGCGAGCATTCCGACCTCTTCCCGGCGAAACAGGTGTTCGCAGGCGCCATATGGGCCTTCCGGCCCGCGAAACCAAGGTCATAGCCGAAAACGCCGGCCGCCGCCAGTTTCGAGGCGGCCTCGCGTTTTGACACACCGGCGCGCCGTTTCCGACCCTTGACGTTTATCGGAATTTAAAGCGCCGCAGCTAGGTTCGACTCGTTGAGTGCGTACGAGTGAGCGTTCCATGAGCGATGCCATGCGGCCGAGAGTGAAATACGTCATCGGTCCGGACGGAAGCCCCCTGACCGTCGCCGACCTGCCGTCGCCCGAAACCCGCCGCTGGGTCATTCGCCGCAAGGCCGAGGTCGTGGCCGCGGTCCGGGGCGGGCTTCTGTCGCTGGAGGAAGCCTGCGCCCGCTACACGCTGACCGTCGACGAGTTCCTGAGCTGGCAGGTCTCGATCGACCAGCACGGCCTTCCGGGCTTGCGCACGACGCGCATCCAGCAGTATCGGCAATGACGCCCCGCGCGGCGCGCCCGGCGAGAGCCGACCATCCGGCTTGACGACAGGCGGACGCGAGGCGCGCGCTCGGGCCACGGAAGCCGGGCCGTCGGCGTTTGACGGCCGTTGGTTCTGGATTGTCCGCCTTGCGCCCCTATATAATCGGAGCCAAGTCGGAGCCGGCCCATGATTGTCACGCGCAAGCTCGCGGCCATACTGGTCGCCGACATCGTCGGCTATTCGCGCCTCGCCGGGGCGGACGAGGATCGCGTTCTGGCGCGCCTGCGGGCGTTGCGCAGCGATCTGATCGACCCGAGCATTTCCGTGCACAACGGCCGCGTCGTCAAGCGCACCGGCGACGGCGTGCTGGTGGAGTTTCGCAGCGTGGTCGACGCCGTACGCTGCGGGATCGAGATGCAGAACGGGCTGATCGAGCGCAATGCGGGCGTGCCCGCCGACCGCCAGATCCGCTTCCGAATCGGCATCCACCTCGGCGACGTCGTCGAGGAAGCGGACGGAGACCTCATGGGAGACGGCGTAAACATCGCGGCGCGGCTCGAAGGCATCGCCACGCCCGGAGCGATCGCCCTCTCGGAGGACGCCTACCGGCAGGTGCGGGGGCGGATCGAGTTCGCGGTCAGCGATCTCGGCATGAAGGCGCTCAAGAACATCGCCGAGCCGCTGCGCGTCTATTCGCTGCAGGTCGGCGTCCCGGCGGAGGCGCGCCCGGCCCCGCTCGAATCGCCGCCCCAGCGATCCGGGCCGGAGCGCTGCTCGCTGGTCGTGCTGCCGCTGGCGAGCCTGGGCGGCGGCGAGGAGCACGAGGCGTTCGTGGACGGCGTCACCGAGAGCCTGACGACCGACCTCTCGCGGCTCTCGAACACCGTGGTCGTCGCCCGCAACACGGCCTTCACCTACAAGGGCAAGCCGGTCGACGCCAAGCAGGTCGGGCGCGAGCTCAACGTCCGCTACATCCTCGAGGGCAGCATCCAGCGCGGCGCGGGACGGATGCGGATCAACACCCAGTTGATCGACGCGGCCACCGGCAACCACATCTGGGCCGACCGGTTCGACAAGCCGGTGGCCGACTCGTTCGACATGCAGGACGAGATCGTCTCGCGGCTCGCCAACCAGTTGCGCGCGGAGTTGATCGCGGCGGAGGCCCGCCGCGCCGAGCTCGAGCCCAATCCCGACGCGATCGACTATTATTTCCGCGGGGTCGCCGCCTTCAACAAGGGCCGGATCGAGAACATCCTGCGGGCGAAGGAGCTCTTCCAGGAGGCGCTGAAGCTCAATCCGGCCCAGGTCGACGCGATCGTCGGGGCGGCGCGCGCCGACGTCATCATGGCCCTCTACCGGCAGGAGGAGCGCGCCGAGCGCCTCAAGGCGGCGGAGAGCGAACTGCTCAACGCGCTCGCGATCGACCCGCGCAGCCATTGGGCCCACCTCTGGCTCGGCTACGTGCAGATCCTGACCAATCGCGCCTCGCGCGGCGTCGGCGAACTCGAACGCGCGATGTCGCTGAACCGCAACATCGGCGTCGCGCACGCCTGGATGGGCCTCGCCAGGATCATGCAGGGCCGCGCCGAGGAGACCGAAGCGCACGTCGCCGAGGCGTTCCGGATCTCGCCGACCGACGGGGTCGCGTTCCTGTGGAAGTACATCGCCGGGCTCGGCAAGCTGTTCCTCGGCGCGGACGCGGAGGCGGCGGAACTGTTCCGCCAGTCGATCGACGCCAGCCGCAACTTCCCGCTCAACCATTTCCACAACGCCGCCGCGCTCGGGCTGCTCGGCAGGCAGAGCGAGGCCGAAAGCGAGGTCGAGGCGGGGCTCGCGATCGCGCCCGGGTTCACGCTCGCCGGCTACCGGGCCGCGGCCGAGAGCGACAATCCGGTGTTCCTCGCCCAGCGCGAGCGGGTGATCGAGGGCATGCGCAAGGCGGGCGTGCCGGAGGGATAGGCGCGTCGGGCGCGATTATGACGGTTCCGCGACGTATCTTCGATCGCGACTGTTGCCGAACTGTGACAGCCGCGCGCGGCGTTCCGGCCTATGCTGGCCAAACCACGGGTTTCTCGATTCTCCCACGGTGGGGCGGCTTCGGCCGCCCCTTTTTTATCCGGCGAGCCACGGCAGCAGAACGGGAATGAGCGCCGGCGTGACGACCGCGTTCAATCCCATGGCGATGCCGGCGAAGACGCCGGCGACCGGATCGACGGCGAAGGCGCGCGCGGTGCCGATGCCGTGCGAGGCGAGGCCGACGGCGAAGCCGCGGGCGGCGTAGTCGCGGATCTTCAGGGCGTTCATCAGCGGCGTGACCATGATCGCGCCGAGAATGCCAGTGGCGATCACCAGCACCGCGGTCAGCGGCGGCGCGCCGCCGAGCGTTTCCGACACCGCCATCGCCACCCCGGCCGTCACCGACTTCGGCGCCAGCGACACCAGCACCGCGCGCGGCGCGCCGAGCGCGCGCGCGACGACGAGCGCCGAAACGATCGCCGTCACCGCGCCGACCGCGAGCGCCGCCGCCATCGGCAGGAGATTGCGACTGACCAGCTCGAGATTGCGATAGAGCGGCACAGCCAGCGCCACCGTCGCCGGCCCGAGCAGGAAATGGACGAATTGCGCGCCGTTGAAGTAGGTCTGGTAGTCGGTCCCGGTGAGCATCAAGAGCGCGCCGACGAGCGCGATGGCGATGGCGACGGGATTGACGACCGGGTGGCGGCCGGCCGCCGCGGCGATCCGGTCGGCGACGATATAGGCCGCGAGCGTCGCCGTGAGCCAGAACAGCGGCGTCGTCTGAAGATAGACCCAGAGGCGGAACGGGATCATACCTCCCTCCTGAGCCCGATCAGCCGCTTGACAGCCAGGAACGCGCCGACCGTCGCGATCAGGGTGACGAAGGTCGAGACGATCAGCGCCGCCGCCAGCGCCACGCCCTCGGCCCGAAGAAGGCCGAGATACTGGACGACGCCGACGCCGGCGGGGACGAACAGCAGCGACAGGTTGGCGAGCATTCCGGCCGCCGCCCGGCCGAGTTCGCTCGACGCCAGCTCTTCGTCGTCGAACGGGCGAAAGGCGCGCCAGCCCGCCATCGCCGCCACCAGCAGGCCGAGGCCGACGACGGGACCGGGAGCGGGAAGGCTCAGGCCGCGCGCCAGAATCTCGCCGGCGAGCTGAAAGAACAGCAGGAGAAAGACGCCTCGGATCATGGTTCCCTTTGTCGCCGCGAGGGCCGTCCCGGTCAATCGCCCGCCGGGGCCGCCTCCGGTTTCGGCAGGAGCCCCAGGCGGCGGCACAGGAAAAACAGCCGCCGCCCCTGGGTCGCGCTGATCAGGATCATCATGCCGAGGCTGACCGAGCCGACCAGCGAGCGCACGGCCATCGCCTCGAGCATCGGCAAGGTCCAGGCGGCCCAGACGTAGAACGCCGCCTTGACGATGAAATAGCCGGCCCAGACCAGGGTGAAGAGGCGGAAGAAGGCGCGCGTTTCCCGCGTCGCCGGCACGCTTTCGCCGCGCGCCTCGGCGGCCTCCTGGATGATCGGCCTCTCGCCCAGCGCGCCGACGACGAAGGCGAGGCCGACCGCGACATTGGTGACCGCCGCCTCGTATTTCAGCATGAACGGCGAGGTCGAGACGAGGTCGATCCCGCCGAAGACGAGGGTCAGCGCGCTGACCAACAGATAGAGCCGGGTGAACGGCTTGCCCGTCAGCCTTCGCCAGGCCGCGTCGGCGAGGATGAAGACGAGGGAGCCGACGATCGCGGGCTTGACGCCGAGCGTCGGCGCGAGCGCCCAGAACACGATCAGCGGCCCGAATTCGGCGAGCGCCCAGCGCGCGGCGGCGATGAGTCTCGGCATCCGCTCAGGCGTTCAGCGCGGCGACGATCGCCTTGATCGCCTCCTGCCGCCAGCACAGGCCCATGTGGTCGACGCCCGGAATCAGCGTCACCCGGACGCCGAGCGGCGACAGGACGCGCGCGAAGGCCGCCGAATCCATCAGTTCGTCGTCGGCGCCGGAGATCACCTCGATCGGCGCCCGCGCCTTCCCGAACGCCGCCTTCCAGTCGTCCGGCGCGGCGTAGCTCGCCATCAGGCGGAAGGTGTATTGATCGGTGACGAACTTTTTCGAGTTCGGTCCGGTGGCGAAGGCGAGCACGGGCAGCGCCTGCGGCCAGTCGATTCCGAGCCGCGCCAGGGCGAGGATGGCGATGATGCGCGGCACGTTCGCCGACGCCCAGCCCTTCGCCGCGTCGGTAATCCGGACCGTCGGGGCGCGATGGCCGAGATAGGGCGCGAGCAGGACGAACCGCTCGAAGGCGGCGCCGAGCGGCCCGGCCGCGACCCTGAGCCCGTAGCCGCCGCCAGAGGAATGGCCGACGAACGCCAGCTCGGCTTCGGGATCACGCGCGCGCAACTCGGCGATCAGGTCGGCGAAATCGTCGTCGTGCTGGCCGGCGTAAGCCGCGTCGCCCCGCGTCCCCGAGGCGCCGTGGCCGCGGAAGTCGACGGCGACCGCGCCGATCCCGGCGTTGCAGAGCCCACGCGCGATCGCGTTCATCTGGGCCGAGGCGCCGGCGGAACCGTGGGCGAGCAGGGCGATCCGGTTTCCCGCGCCGTGCGGGGCCGGATAGCGCCGGTAGGCGAGCCAGGTGCCGTCGCGCGCCTGAAAGCGGTCGAGCTCCGGCAGCCCCTCGGGGTCGATCTGCAACGCCCCGTCGAGAACGGAACCGAGCGGCGGCGGGACCTTGAGCGGAGCAGCCAGCAGCGCGGCGAGACCGATCGCGGCGAGGCCGGCGAGCGCGAACAGGATGACGAGCAGGTCGAAAAGGAGCGCCACGGGAGCCTCGCGGATTTCCCTCTCTCTCGCGGAGGAACCCGTCACGGTCAAGAAGGGCGCTCGATCGGCGGCGTTGCAGCATTTACGTCAGTTAGCAGAGGAATGTGACGCCGTGGCTTGAGGCACGAGACTGGCAGTGGGGTGCCGAAAGACTGTGCCGAGGCCCTCGCTTAGCATCGCAAGGCCGCGGACGAGGGCTATGCCTTTGCGCAGATTGACCTCGGACTGATATACGAGGACGGTCGTCGCGTGCCAACTACGTGCAGGCTCTCACGTGGTTGAGCTTGGCAGCGTCGCACGCAGGAGATGCCATGGTTGCTCGGGAAAGGGTGACCAAAGACCGCGACGCGGTGGCGACCGGGATGATGTCAATCAAATCGGCGAGGCACAGCGGAGGGCAAGCGAGTGGAAGCCAAAGTGAGCCAAAACAGAATCCGGAAGATCGAGACCCCAAAGCAATTCTTCGATTATATCGTTGACGTCGACGTGTCAGTGCTTCTGGCCGCGCAGACTGATCTTCGACTTGCGTACCACGCATGCGTTTCGATCTGGAGCCTCAGAAACTGGGTCGCAGCCACGCACTATAATCAACATTGGTCAAATGCAGGCTCGCCTAAGCCAAAATTTAGCAACGATGGCGATCTCCAGTCCGAGTTGGCAAAAATTGACAAACGTTTTGACGTTGTCAGAGATATAGCCAACGCATCGAAGCATATGGTGCTCAATCGGAAGCCAAGAATATTGCAGGGAGCACAAGACATAAGATTGATTGAAACGCCCGTATTGCTAAACACTGCTCAGTTTGATTCTCAGGGATTCAATGAAGGACAATTCAACCAATCTGATGATATTGTAACGGAAAATTGGCTAATTGTTGAAACTGAGAACCAAGATTATGATGTTGTAGACTGCATTAATTTTACTCATGCTGTTTGGCGCGGCCTGTTAGATGAAAATTCCTGGTGAAACCCACGGTTTGTATCTTGCATTTTGAACGGAACTGTTCTTCCGAAGGCTACAGGACGGGATGCACTCAAAGATTCGACCGCGAGGTAACTTCTCTTAATCGGAATACAATTGCGAAGGGAAACCAATATTGCGCCCCGTACGCCCCCCTTTCCCCTTCTCGCGCCTCGCCCACGTACGGACGGCCGCGGGGGCGGCGATCGCCTGAAAATTCCGTCGCAACGCGTTGAAATCCTGGAATCCGCGCCCGCAACCGGCGGAGCGCTCGCCGACCCCCTTCACGGGACTCAGCGGAACCGGAACACGCCCGTGCGCTTGATCTCGGAATCCTCGAGGTCGCGCGTCACCGGCACGCCGTACTCGGCGACGCTCTCGAGCCGGTCGAGCGCCAGATAGGTGCGGCGCGGGTCGCCGACGAGAACCGTCGCGCCGCGCCGCGCGAGGCCCATGAGCCAGTCGGTCGCGGCCTCCGCCATATCCTTCTCGTAACTGACGTCCCCCGCCAGCACGACGCTCCAGTCCTCGTCGGCGCCGATCAGGTCCTCGTGGCGGGGCGTGACGGCGACCCGGTTGATGGCGGCGTTGATCTCGATCGCGGCGACCGCGAAGGCGTCGATGTCGGAGGCCTCGACCTCCGCCGCGCCCGCCAGCGCCGCGGCGATCGCGACGAGGCCCGAGCCGGAGGCGAAGTCGAGAACCCGCCTGGCGCGAACGAGGTCCGGATTGTCGAGGACGTAGCGGGCCAGCGCCTGCCCGCCCGCCCAGGCGAAGGCCCAGAACGGCGGCGGCAGGCCCAGTTCGCCGATCTCCTCCTCGGTCCGCTTCCAGATCGGCAGCGCTTCATCGGCGAGGCCGAGCCGCAATTCGGGGACCAGCGGCGGGACGAGCAGCCTCGTGTTGGCCGCCACGAACGCGCGCCGGGCGGCCGGCGTCGCGATCATATCTTCCAGCGCAGCGTGGAGATGAGCGTGAACAGCCGGCGCGAGGTGTTCTGGTCGATCGTCACCCTTTCGGACAGCCGATGCCCGATCAGTTCGGCGCCTTCGTTGTGCAGCTTGGTGCGTTCGCGGTCGATCGCCTCGATCTGGCGCGGGCTCGCCGTGCGGATCGCCGAATAATAGGTCTCGCAGATCAGGAAATAATCCTTGAGCAGCGATCGGAACGGCGTCATCGACACCACGATCGACAGCGCCTGCTCGCCGTCGGAGGTGCGGATGTCGAAGGTGAACTTCGATTCCTCCTGCGAGATCGTCATGGTGTAGGGGCCGTCGTCGCGGCCGGGAATGGCGAACGTGTTCTCCTCGACGAGATCGAAGATGGCGACCGCGCGCTCGTGATCGGCCTCGATCGCCCCGCGCGGGATGGTGTCCTCGTCGAGAAAGACGTCGCTCAGCCGGTCGCGCCGGTCGTCGTCGCGCGCGTTCATCGGCCGGCCTCCGCAGCGAGCCGGATCGACACCGATCGGGCGTGGGCGTCGAGCGCTTCCGCCCGACCGAGAGTCACGGCGGCGGGGCCGAGCGCGGCCAGCGACCGCGCGTCGCACTTGAGCAGGGAGGTGCGCTTCATGAAGTCGAGCACCCCGAGCCCGGACGAGAACCGGGCCGAACGCGCCGTCGGCAGCACGTGATTGGAGCCGCCGACATAGTCGCCGATCGCCTCCGGCGTGTAGGGCCCGAGGAAGATCGCCCCGACGTTGACGATGCTTTCGGCGAGCGCTTCGGGATCGCGGGCGATGATCTCGAGATGTTCGGGCGCGAGGCGCTCGACCAGCGGCAGCGCGGCCTCGAGCGAGGGCGCGAGGATGATCGCGCCATTGTCGCGCCAGCTCGCGCCGGCGATGTCTCGCCGCGGCAGATCGGCGAGCTGGCGCTCGACCTCGGCCGCCGCGGCGCGCGCGAGCGCGGGGTCGTCGGTGATCAGAATGGACTGCGCCGCCGCGTCGTGCTCGGCCTGCGCCAGCAGGTCGGCCGCCACGAAGCGCGGATCGGCGGTCGCGTCGGCCAGAACGACGACCTCGGACGGTCCCGCGATCATGTCGATGCCGACGGCGCCGAACACCCGCCGCTTGGCCGCCGCGACCCAGGCGTTGCCCGGACCGACGATCTTGGCCACAGGGCGGATGGTTTGCGTGCCGTAGGCCAGCGCCGCCACCGCCTGGGCGCCGCCGACGCGGTAGATTTCGTCGACGCCGGCGATCCGCGCCGCCGCCAGCACCAGCGGATTGATCCGGCCCTCCGGCGTCGGCACCACCATCGCCAGGCGCTTGCAGCCCGCGACCTTGGCTGGAACGGCGTTCATCACCACGGAGGACGGATAGCTCGCGGCCCCGCCCG
Source organism: Roseiarcus fermentans (assembly GCF_003315135.1). GTDB lineage: Bacteria > Pseudomonadota > Alphaproteobacteria > Rhizobiales > Beijerinckiaceae > Roseiarcus > Roseiarcus fermentans. The sequence continues at coordinate 182,852 of NZ_QNRK01000001.1, read as the reverse complement.
GAACATAGAGCCCGACCGCCTCGATCGGCCGCCAGCGCCAGCCGAGCTCGACCCCGAGCGCGTCGGTGAAGCGCAAGTCGGCCGGCTTCTGACGCTCGTGGAAGGCGGTCACCCGGGCGTGGGCGAGTTCGAGCGCGGCGAGCGCCTCGGCGTCGCAGGCCGCGACCGCCGCGTCGATTTCGGCGGCGCCGATGGCGACGCCCATCGCCACGATGTCGACCCGGTCGAGCCGCAGCGAATGCTCGGCGAGCGCCGCGTCGCCGCGCGCGCGCACGTCGGCGATGATCTCGGCGACGACGGCGTCGACGTCGGCCGCGGCCTCGCGCTTGGCGCCGAGCAGCGCGACGAAGCGCGCCTCGAAGTCCGGCGACCGCATGTCGAGTTCAACAGCCATCGATCCTCTCCGCCCCGTTTCCCGTCAGACTGCCGAGGGGTCCGACAGCGCGTGCCCGTCGCAGCTTTCCGCGGGAGCGCGGAGCTCCATGTCGCGCAGCTCCGCCTCGACGCACTCGACGTCGAGGCGGACCAGCGCGCCGTCGGCGAAGGCCAGCACGATCATGCCCGCGGGAGGATCGGTCTTCTGGAACGTGACCGCCAGCAGATTCAGCGTCGCCTCCCCGCCCGCGTCCCTGAGCCCGAGCTGAGAGGCCTTGAGCACCCGATCGAAGCGCAGCACGCTGGACACCCGCTCGGCCGGGCCGGTCTTCGCCCGCACCCAGTCGTAGCGCATGCCGGCGACGAGGAAACGACGCTGCCTCGGCAGCCACACCATGTCGGCGCGCTTGACGCAGGTATTCTGCGCGTGCGCCGAGATGACGTCGAGACCCTCCCGGTCCAGCGCGATGAGCTTCAGCCGATCGTCGCCCGTCGTCATCGGCTCAGCCCACGATCCGGCTGATGTCCGCGCCGCACGCGCTGAGCTTCTCCTCCAGCCGCTCGAAGCCGCGATCGAGGTGATAGACGCGATTGACCGTGGTTTCGCCTTCGGCGGCGAGGCCCGCGATCACCAGCGACACCGAGGCGCGCAGATCGGTCGCCATCACCTGGGCGCCGCGCAGTCGGTCGACGCCCTCGACGATCGCGGTCTCGCCGTCGAGGCGGATGCGCGCGCCGAGCCGGGCGAGCTCCTGCACGTGCATGAAGCGGTTTTCGAAGATCGTCTCGGTGATGCGCGACGTTCCCCGGGCGCGGGTCATCAGCGCCATGAACTGCGCCTGAAGGTCGGTCGGGAAGCCGGGGAAGGGCGCGGTCTCGACGTCGACGGCCTGAATGCCGGCGCCGTTGCGCCGGACGCGCACGCCGCGGTTGTCGCTCGTCACCGTCGCGCCGGCCTGCTCGAGCGTGTCGAAGGCGGTCTCCAGCAGGTCCTCGCCGACGCCCTCCAAGAGGACGTCGCCGCCGGTCATGGCGACGGCGGTCGCGTAAGTGCCGGCCTCGATCCGGTCGGGCAGAACGCGGTGGTTGGCGCCGTTGAGGCGGGGCACGCCGACGACCTCGATGATCGGGGTTCCCGCGCCGCGGATGCGCGCGCCCATCTTGTTGAGACAGTCGGCGACGTCGACCACCTCCGGCTCGCGCGCAGCGTTGACGATGCGGGTCGCGCCATGGGCCAGCGACGCCGCCATCAACGCGATATGCGTGCCGCCGACCGTCACCTTGGGAAAGTCGATCTCCCCGCCGATCAGCCCCTTGGGCGCCCTGGCGACGGCGTAGCCGGCGTCGATCTCGATCGTCGCGCCGAGTTTCTCGAGCGCCATCAGCAGAAGGTCGACCGGCCGCGTGCCGATCGCGCAACCCCCCGGCAGCGACACCCGCGCCTCGCCCACCCGCGCCAGCAGCGGCGCGATCACCCAGAAGCTCGCCCGCATCCGCGACACCAGCTCGTAAGGCGCGGTGGTGTCGACGATCGTGCGCGCGCGCAGATGCGCGGTCTGGCCGGTCGCGGCCTCCTCCCGGGCGCGCTTGCCGTCGATCGAGTAGTCGACGCCGTGATTGCCGAGGATGCGCGCGAGCTGGTTGACGTCGGCGAGCCGCGGCAGGTTTTCCAGCGTCAGCGTCTGGTCGGTGAGCAGCGAGGCGATCATCAGCGGCAGGGCGGCGTTCTTGGCCCCCGAAATCGGAATCACGCCGTTCAGCTGCGCCCCGCCGCGAATTTGAATCCGATCCATGCCCAGTCCTTCCGGCCCAATACTCTTCGAGGAATGTTCAGCGACGCTCTTCGTCCGCCGGCGGCGACCCGGAGGCGAGCGCGTCCGGCGCCGGCGCCGGCGCCGCGTCGCCGGCGCGCGACCGCTGCTGGGCCTTGCGCCGCTTCAGGTTCTCGCGCAGCGACGAGGCGAGGCGCGCCCGCCGCCGATCCCGGTTCGCGTTCCCGGCCTCATCCGGGCCCATGTGCGTCCTCACATATTCGCCGGACCGAATGCCGCTTCGGTCGACGGCTTGATAGGGCCAAGGCGGCCGGCTGGGCAAGCCCGATTGGAAATAAGGGACTGGACTTTCAGCGCTCATCCGGCCTTTTCGATCAGACTGGCGGCGGCGGCGCGCGCCTCGCGGGTGATTTGCGCGCCCGCCAGCATGCGCGCGATCTCCTCGCGCCGTTCCGCCGCCTCGAGCGCGGACACGCTGGTGACGACGCGCTCTCCCGCGCCGACGTCGCTCTTGACGATCTTCAAATGCCGCCTCGCGCGGGCGGCGACCTGGGGCGCATGCGTCACCGCCAGCACCTGCGCCCGCGCGGCGAGGCGCGCGAGCCGCTGGCCCATCGCGTCCGCGACCGCGCCGCCGACGCCGGCGTCGATCTCGTCGAACACGAGGGTCGGGGCGGTGCCCCGCTCGGCGAGGCACACCTTGATCGCCAGAAGGAAGCGCGACAGCTCGCCGCCGGAGGCGACCTTCATCATCGGTCCCGGCCGGGCGCCGGGATTGGTGCGGACGAGAAACTCGGCCCGGTCGTAGCCGGTGGGCGAGGCGAGCGCCTCGTCGGCCGTCACCTCCACCCGGAACTCGGCGCGCTCGAGCTTCAGCGGCGGCAGCTCCGCCGTCACCGCCGTCTCGAGCTCGCGGGCGCTCTGCCGCCGCGCGGCGCTGAGCGCGCGGGCGGCGGCGTGATAGCGCTCCCGGACGAGGGCGGCCTCGCTTTCGAGGCGCGCGACCTCGTCGCGACCGGCGTCGAGCGCGGCCAGATCGTCCGCGTATTTCTGCGCCAGCGCCGGCAGGCCGTCGATCGGGCGCCCGTGCTTCCGGCTCATCGCGCGCAGGGCGAACAGACGCTCCTCGCAACGCTCGAGCTCGTGCGGATCGAAGGCGGACGCTTCCAGGGCGTCCTCGACGGCGCGCGCCGCCCCCTCGAGCGCCTCGAGCGCCTCGTCGAGCGCCTTGACGCTCGGCTCGATCAGGCCGGGCGCCTGCGACATGCGGCGCTGCAGCCGGCGGGAGACGCTGACCAGCATCGGCAGGATCGCCGCGTCGCCGGTCAGATGGTCGCGCGCCTCGCGAATGTCGGCCGCCACCTTCTCGCCCTGCATCATCGCCTGGCGGCGGACGGAGAGCTCCTCCTCCTCGCCGGGGCGGACCGCGAGCTTGACCAGTTCGTCGTGCGCGTGACGCGCGAAGTCGGCCTCGGCTTCGGCCGCGGCCACCCGCCTGCGCTCGGCGTCGAGCGCGCTCTCGACCGCGCGCATGGCGGCGTGCGCCTCTTGCGTCGCCCTCGCCTGCGGCTCGAGCCGGCCGTAGGAATCCACCAGCGCCCGATGGGTCGCGGGGTCGGTGAGCGCGCGCTCGTCGTGCTGGCCGTGGATCTCCACCAGCGACGACGCGAGCGAGCGCAGCGCCTGAACGCTCACGCTCTGGTCGTTGACATAGGCGCGGGTGCGCCCGTCGGCGAGTTGAACCCGGCGCAGGATCAGCTGGTCGCCGATCTCGATGTCCTGTCCCTCGAGCAGCGCATGGGCCGCGTGTCCGGCCGGAAGCTCGAACACCGCGACGACCTGGCCCTGCGTCTGGCCATGGCGGACGAGGCCGCCGTCGCCGCGCGCGCCCAGCGCCAGCGACAGCGCGTCGAGCAGGATCGACTTTCCCGCGCCCGTCTCTCCGGTGAGAATCGTCAAGCCGCTCGAAAATTCGAGATCCAGCTGATCGATCAGGACCACGTCGCGGATGGAGAGGCGCGCGAGCATGGGCTCGGGGCTCCTGTCAGGACGGAACGACCACGTGGTAGATCTTGGCCATCCAGGATCCCGTGTCTTCGTGCGGCGACAGGCCGTGGCTCTGCAGCACCGAATACGCGTCCTTGTACCACTGGCTGTCGGGGAAGTTGTGGCCGAGAACCGCGGCCGCCGTCTGCGCCTCCTCGGTGATCCCGAGGCCCATATAGGCCTCGACCAGCCGGTACAGCGCCTCGGGAGCGTGCCGCGTGGTCTGATAAAATTGCAGGACGTTACGGAAGCGGTTGATCGCCGCGGTGTAGTTGTGACGGGCGAGGTAGAACCGCCCGATCGACATCTCCTTGCCCGCGAGCTGGTCTTCGCACACCGTGATCTTGAACTTCGCGTCCTCGACGTACTCGGACTTGGGATACTTCTTGAGAATGTCCTGGAAGGCGGCGAGCGCCTTGTTCGCCGCGTCCTGGTCGCGCGAGATATCGGGAATTTGCCCATAATAGGCGTTCGCCTGGAGGTAGGCGATGTAAGCCGCGTCCGGCGAATTGGGGTAGTCCTTCAGGTACTTCTCGGCCGAGGTCTCGGCGTCGGTGAATTCGCCGGCCTCATAGCTGGCGTACACCGTCATCAACAGACCCTTGCGGGCCCAGTCCGACTCCGGATACTGCTTGCCGAGGTCGGTGAACTTCTTGGCGGCCTCCTTCGGCGCGCCGTTCGCCAGCTTTTCGAGCCCCTGATCGTAGGTCTTGCTCGCCGGGACGTCGGGCTTGACCTCCATCTTGTATTTTTCCGCCCCGAACGGATTGAACTGATCGAACATCGAGCAGCCGGAGGCGCTCAACGCGACCGCGATCAAGGCTCCGCACGCCGCAAGGCGGCGCGCCCGGCGTCCGCCGGCGATCAAGGAAGCAGCGCCCAGTTCGACTTTGACCATGCTCTTGAACTCGATCGTGGCAATGATGGATCGGCGACGACCGCCGTCCCGCCGTCGCCTCCCGGCGACGGCTGTTTACCCCAGTCCCAGCGCGCGCGCCACTTTCCGCGGCCGATACGCGATTCGACCAATGGCGGCAAAATGTGGCGACGAGGCGCCCTCGACGCAGGCGATGGGGCCAAACGATGCGCGGCGGCGAAATCCAGCACCGCGGCGACGATCAGCGGGCGGGGGATTACTCGGCCGCGGCGAAGGCCGCGGCGGGGACATGCGCCCCGACGCCCCTGACGGAGGGCCTCGCCGGCGCCGCCTCGACGTAGAGGTAGGCGGAGCGATCGGCGAACAACGCCTCGAGCGCCAGAGCGTTCAGCTTGTGGCCGGGCCGATAGGTCCGGTACGCGCCGACGATCGGCGCGCCGGCCAGAGAGAGGTCGCCGACGGCGTCCAGCGCCTTGTGGCGCACGAACTCGTCGGCGTAGCGCAGGCCTTCCGGATTGAGGATCTCGTCGTTGTCGATGGCGACGGAATTTTCCAGCGACGAGCCGAGGGCGTAGCCGGCCTGCCATAGTTTCTTGACGTCGCTGACGAAGCCGAAGGTGCGGGCGCGGGCGATCTCGCGCCGGAACGCGCCGGGATCGAGGGCGAGGGCGAGGCTCTGGCGACCGATGGCGGGCGAGGCGAAGTCGATCTCGACGTCGAGCCGGAAGCCGCGCTCGGCGGGAAGGAACTCGGCCCAGCCGCCGTCGCGCTCGACCCGCACCGGCTTGACGATCTTCAGGTAGCGGCGCGGCCGGCTCTGCTGAATGCAGCCGACCTGATCGATCGCGGCCACAAAATCGGCCGCCGAACCGTCCATGATCGGTGTTTCGGGTCCGTCGATCTCGATCAGGACGTTGTCGATCTGCAGCCCGGAGAGGGCCGCCAGCAGATGCTCGACCGTGCTGACGCTCGCTCCCGACGCGTCGCCGAGGATGGTGCACAAGGCCGTGTGGGTGACGTTGGCGCGGCGCGCCTTCAGATGGCGCTCGCTGCCGCCGGCCAGGCCGGTGCGCAGGAAGGCGACGCCCGAATCGGGCTCCGCCGGATGCAGAACCAGCTGCGCGGGCGCTGCGGAGTGCACGCCGACTCCGCCGATCGATACGCGGCGGCGCAGGGTCGTCTGGTAAGCAGCCTTCATCGTCGATTGCCTCCGGGCGTTCGCCCGGTCCCGATTTGAGGCTTTCTGCGCGCGCCGGCCGGATTGGCCAGAGGCGAGAAACCTTACGCGGTCGCAACCGCCCGCCGCAGCGAGCCGGACCCGGTTTGTCCGGACCAGAGATACCGGGCCGCGCCGGACCGAGACAAATCACCTTTGGTGACCAAAAGTTACAAATCGGAAACATTCCATTCATTGTTTCTTTTCAAAAGTTTGGACGCGATCATCGCCGATTCGGCCGGCGCGAACGCGACCGGCCGCGACCAAACGTCGCGGCCGCCGCTGGGCAGGATCGGACAGAATCAGCGCTGCTGCGTCAGTGCTGCTGCCGCCGCAGAAACGCCGGGATGTCCAGGTGGTCGTCCTCGGTGACGGGCGGCCTGTGGGTCGGCCGGCCGTGCGGGTCGAGCCCGCCCGCAGGCGCGGCGGGGGCGCGCGCCGGCAGCGGACGCGGCTGGGCGCGGGGGTAGTCCGGCGCGACCGGCGTGGTGTAGGCCCGCGGCTGAGCGACCGGCGGCGCGGCCGGAACGGGCGCCGCCGGTCTCGGGGCGGGCTCGTCGTCGTGCCGGGTGATGCCGAAGGCGGCCAGCTTCTCCAGCAGCGACTTGCGGCGGGTCTCGGGCGTCGCGGCCGTCGCGCCCTGGGCGTCGCGCATGGCCCGCAGCTGATTCTGCGTGTGCTGCGGCAGGTCCTCGATCTGGGGCATGCGCGGCGCGCGCACCATCGGCTGCTCGGGCGCGGGCGGGATGAAGGGCAGGGTTTCCTCCTCCTGCGCCTCGCGCCGGCCTTCGATCGGGTCGGGGAACGCGACCGCGACCGGAGCCACCGCCTGGATCTCGACGTCGTTGACCATCGCGGCGGCCGGATAGGCCTCGACCGGGGCGGGCGCCGTGCGGGCCGGCGCGTGCGACGGAGCCGCCGAGCGCGGCCGCGACATCGGCTCCGCCCGGAGCTGGACCGGCTCGATCTGCGAGATCGCGACCTGGTCGATGCCGGTGGCGACCACGGACACGCGCACCACCCCGTCGAGCGCGGAGTCGAACGTCGCGCCGAGGATGATGTTGGCCTCCTCGTCGACCTCCTGGCGAATGCGGCTCGCCGCTTCGTCGACCTCGTAGAGCGTGAGGTCGTTGCCGCCGGTGATCGAGATGAGCAGCCCGCGGGCGCCCTTCATCGAGGTCTCGTCGAGCAGCGGGTTGGCGATCGCGGCCTCGGCGGCGAGCACGGCCCGGCGCTCGCCGGTCGCCTCGCCCGTGCCCATCATCGCCTTGCCCATCTCGCTCATGATCGAGCGGACGTCGGCGAAGTCGAGGTTGATCAGGCCTTCCTTGACCATCAGGTCGGTGATGCAGGCGACGCCGGAGTAGAGCACCTGGTCGGCCATCGAGAAGGCGTCGGCGAAGGTCGTCTTCTCGTTGGCGACGCGGAACAGGTTCTGATTCGGGATGATGATCAGCGTGTCGACCGCCTTCTGCAGGTCGGTGATGCCCTGCTCGGCGACCTTCATTCGCCGGCCGCCCTCGAAGTGGAAAGGCTTGGTGACGACGCCAACGGTGAGGATGCCCATCTCGCGCGCCGCGCGGGCGATCACCGGGGCGGCGCCCGTGCCGGTGCCGCCGCCCATGCCGGCGGTGACGAACACCATGTGGGCGCCGGCGAGGTGATCGCGGATCTCCTCGAGCGCCTCCTCGGCCGCGGCCTTGCCGACCTCGGGCTTCGAGCCGGCGCCGAGCCCTTCCGTGACCTGAAGACCCATCTGGATGATGCGTTCGGCGCGCGATGAGGTGAGGGCCTGCGCGTCGGTGTTGGCGACGACGAAATCGACGCCCGAGAGGCCCGACACGATCATGTTGTTGACCGCGTTGCCGCCCGCGCCGCCCACGCCGCAGACCATGATGCGGGGCTTCAATTCCCGCAGTTCGGGCGCCTTCAAGTTGATAGACATGACACCACCTCATCCCGTTGGGCGCCCGCAGACGCCGGTGTATCTGACGTTTTGCGCGCTTCCGGGCCCCCGGCGGCGGGACCCGAAACTGGTTAGAAACTCTCCTTGAGCCAGCGTCCGACGCGGGACGCGTAGCCCTCCCCCTCGTAGGCCTGCCGCGAGGCGTGGCGAGAAGGTTCGAAATATTCGAGGCCTGCCATCTGCGGATAAATCATCAGGCCGACCGCCGCCGCGAACGACGGGCTCTTGCCCGATTCCGGCAGACCCTCGATTCCGAGCGGCCGCCCGATGCGGGCCTGGCTCGAGATGACCGAGCGCACGAGTTCCGGCAGTCCCGTCAGCTGACAGGCCCCCCCGGTCATCACCAGCCGGCGGCCGACATGGGCTGCGTGGCCGGAAGCGGTCAGGCGATCGCGCACGAGCTCGAGGATTTCCTCGACCCGCGGGCGGATGATCCGGATCAGCTCGGATTTCGGCAGGTGGGTCGGATGATCCATGTCGTCGCCGAGCCGATGCACCGCGATCGATTCGCGGTCGTCGGACGGCGAGGCGATGCAGGCGCCGTAGAGCGTCTTCAGCCGCTCGGCGTCGGTCATCGACACGTTCAGGCCGCGGGCGATGTCGCGGGTGACGTGAATGCCGCCGACCGCGACCGCGTCGACATGGATCAGCCGCCCGCCGGAGAACACCCCGACCGTCGTCGTGCCGCCGCCGAAGTCGATGACCGCCGCGCCGAGGTCGGCCTCGTCGTCGACCAGGGTCGAGAGGCCGGCGGCGTAGGGGGTGGCGACCATCGCCTCGACTCGCAGGTGGCAGCGTTCGACCACCAGCATCAGATTGCGCGCGGCCGCCAGCTCGCACGAGGCGACGTGCAGGTCGACGCCCAGGTCCTCGCCGATCATGCCGTTGGGGTCGTGGACGTCGCGGGTGGCGTCGAGCGAGAAGGCGGTCGGCAGTCCGTGCAGGACCGTGCGGCCGGGCTGCGCGCTCGCCGCGGACGCGGCCTCGAGCACCCGGTGGACGTCGTTTTCCGACACCGTCTTGCCGCGCAGCGCGACCTTGGCGTTGAAGCGCTGCGAAGCCAGCAGTCCGCCGGACATGTTGACGATGACCCCGCCGACCTCGACGCCGGCCATCCGCTCGGCCGCGTCGATGGCGAGGCGCGCGGCGTGCTCGGCCGACAGCAGATCGACGATCGCGCCGCCCTTCACCCCGTTCGAGCGCTGATGTCCGATGCCGAGGATCTTGCAGCGATGGGTTCGCCCGCGCAGCGACGTCGACGCCTCCATCGGCGTCAGCCGCGCGACCAGGCAGACGATCTTCGAGGCGCCGACGTCGAGGATCGACAGGATCGCCTGCTTGCGCGCCGGAATCTGGCGCATGCGCGGGGGGAGCGGCCGGAACGTCATGGCTGCGCGTCTTTTTTCTTGGGCGCGTGCGCTTCCGCCCAGGCTTCGGCCGATTCCCGCGTCAGGCGCACGAACACCCGGTCGGGCGCGCGGAAATCGAGCGCCAGCACGTCCTTGTCGAGAATCCGCTGCTCGCGCTCGAGCTTCACGAGCGTGGCGATCGCCGCCTGCGGGTCGTCCTCCGGCAGCTTGATGTCGAGTCCGGACTTGAGCCGGAGGTTCCAGCGGCGCTGATCGATGAGAATGCCGGCCTCGACCCGGGTCCGCAGTTCCTCCATCGCGTCGAGAAGCGCGGTGAATTCCCGGGCGCGCAGGTTCGCGCCCTCGCCGACGACGAACGGCAGCCCGGCGTAGCGGCCGTCGCTGACGTCGTCGATCGCGCCGCCGTCGGCGCCGATCGCCTTCACCTGACCGTCCTTCTGCCACAGCGCGTAGGGCGTGCGCTCGACGATGTCGATGACGAGCTGGTCGGGGTAGAGCTTGCGCACGCTCGCCTGCTTGACGAGCGGGTCCGCCTCGAGCCGGGCCTTGGCGGCGGCGACGTCGAAGAAGGGAAGCGAGTCGGTCGCGGTGACGCCGGCGATGGTCAGGAGGCGGGCTTCGCTCATGTGCGCCGCGCCGGACACGGTGACCATGTCGACCCCGAAGCCGAGGGCGCGCGCGGCCACGTCGCCGACGCTGCCGTGACGGGCGACGAAATCCTGGAACTGCCCGCCGCGAATCGATCCGTATCCGGCGGCGCCGAAGAGGACGGCGAGCGTCAGCGCGATCTCGAGGCCGAACGGGGGCGGACGGTCGAGCGGCAGGCGCAGGCGGAACGATCCGCGCGCCGCCCGCTCGCCGCGCAGCAGCACCTTGGGCGGCCCGTCGGCCGCGGAGGCCTGGGGGTGGGTCGCGAGGCTCAGCGATCGCACGAGGCGTCCTCCACCATCCAGGCGACGAGCTCGGCGAACGACAGGCCCGCGTAGGCCGCCATATCCGGCACCAGCGAGGTCTCCGTCATTCCCGGCTGCGTGTTGACCTCGAGACACACGAGTTCGCCCTCTTCGCCTTTCGTTTCGTCGAACCGGAAATCGGCGCGACTCACGCCCCGGCACCCCAGCGCCCGATGCGCTGTGAGCGTCAACTGTTGGACCTTATGGTAAATATTCGGTTTAAGGCGCGCCGGAAGGATGTGCCGCGATCCGCCCTTGGCGTACTTTGCGTCGTAGCCGTAGAAACTTTCCGAAATCGACTCGATCTCGATGATGTCGAACACCCGCTCGCCCATCACCGCGCAGGTCAGCTCCTGGCCGGCGACGAATGTCTCCGCCAGCAGCGCGTCGCCGTAGGGCCAGTCCTCGCGCCCCACCTCCTGCGGCGGGTCGGCGCGATCCGCCTTGACGATGACGACGCCGAACGACGATCCCTCGGCGACGGGCTTGAGCACGTAGGGCGGCTCGAGCGCATGGCGGCGGGCGGCCTCGTGGCGGTCGATGACCAGCCCGTGCGCGACCGGCACGCCGGCTGCGGCCAGCACCGTCTTGGCGAGGTCCTTCTGCATCGCGAGCGCCGACGACAGCACGCCGGAATGGGTGTAGGGGATGCGCAGGATCTCGAGCAGGCCCTGGATCGTGCCGTCCTCACCGCCGACCCCGTGCAAGGCGTTGAAGGCGGCGTCGGGTTTCAGCCGGGCGAGCGTGTCGGCGATGGCGCGGTCGACGTCGACGCGGGTGACGCGGTAGCCGAGCCCTTCGAGCGCGTCGGCGCATTGCCGCCCGGAGTTCAGCGACACCGGGCGCTCGGCCGACCAGCCGCCCATCAGGACCGCGACGTGTTTCATGACGCGACAATTCCCTAACGCTTCGCCAAACGGCACAGTTAAGGCAGGCTTAAGGCGGGGGACTTAACGGCGCGTTAACCGGGGCCCACCGGCGCGAGAATCTGTCCGAAAGCGGGACTCGGGGCGGGGGAAGAGCCTCGGCCCGCCTCTTGTTCCGGTTCGACGCCGTTCCGGAAACGCTGGCGGTCCTGCCCTTCGACGCCCCGCCGACACTGACTGTGCGCGCATCCGCGTCGAACTGGAGGCGGCCGGGACGCCGATCGGCCCCAACGATCTCCTGATCGCCGCCCACGCCCGCAGCCTCGGGACCCTCCTCGTCACCGCCAACGCGGCCGAATTTCGCCGCGTCGAGGGGCTCGCCGTGGAGAATTGGCTGGCGTGAGGGCGAGCGGCGGGCGGGGTGCGCGGGTCGGAGACGGTGTAGCGCGGTCGAGCCGTGTGCAGTTCGGAACTTCGCCCAGGCCATGAGCTGGCTTGAGAAGACTGACCGCATCCACGCCGGCGTCATCGCCTGGTTCGCCGAGGCCAAGGGCGTCAAGCCCATGCCCCGGCGCGGTTTCCAGGCGCGCCTTGCGATTAAGGGAATTGTCATTTCTTAGAAGCGAGGGAAGCCGTCTTCCGTTCTGCATATTCTTGCATCTGCTTTTGCCTGTGGGTCTCGAACTCCGCAGTCTTCTCCTCGGCTTTGGCCTGTTGCTCGGCTGTGAGGGGCGTCGAAAAAACCGGCCCAAACTTTTCATCCATGAAGGCGCCGACCCCCTCAAACGAGAAATCGTTCTGAAGACCTCTCTTGAAAGCGAACTGCAAGAGCGCTGCACAATCAGACCCTATTTCCTTACCGTCCAGCGCGCGCCGGAAGAGCCAAAGGACCACGTCGATCACTTGCAGGCCAGCGCTCCCATTCTCGGTGGACATCCGGAAAACACTGCCTGGTCCTCGGCTCACAGAGAATGGTTCATCGCCCGGATAGATGATCGGTTGAACACCCTTTAGCTCCGGCTTCGACCATATAGCGTGCCATTCCTGTAATGTCCGCTGAAATTCCTCCTGTTCATCATGAATAATCTCTCGGATCGGTCGATTCCATGATTTGGAGAAACGCTCCAAGCCGTCCATGATGTGATTGAACGCAACGAAATTAGGTGAATGACCTTGACGGTGTGTCTTACCCTTCATATGCGTTGTGAAGTTCTCTGGGTTCTCAATGGCCCACTGCAACGCCCCCGAAACTATTACTCTTGACCTTGCGTCAGGAAGTAAGTGAACCCTCTCTAACATTGCTGAGGCCGCTTCAACAAATTTCTTCTTGGACGTAAATTCACTCTTTGCTGTTAAGCATTCCCAGACTGTCTTCGCAATTTCCTCGGTGATGACGAACGAAGCGAGTTTAAACGTCATCACGAGCTTCATTGGCTTGAGCCAGTATACGTTCCAAGGAACCGCCAGATTTTCTCCTTGATCAAAATACGTGTCAAAGACTTTGGTGGCCGCCAAGTACTTCTTTTCTATTCTCGAAAAGGCGAACTTTGCGCCCGCGGCTCGAAGAATCCTACGAAGATCGCGCGCGATCGGCTCAACCCGACCGACACCGAGTTCGTTGGCGTGCAAAGCGGCCACTCCGGCCATTTTGGCGACTCTTGTGACATCATGGCCATACACCAAATCAAAATTCGCTTTCGTAGCCATGGCAGCGGCCATGAACACCGGCTGGTTTTCGTCAAAAATGCGGTTTCCCGTATTACCGCTTTCGTCAATATAAGCCCACATCGAAATACTTCTGCTCCAAAGCTTCGAGATCTTCCGCTTCCCGCCCCGCTCTGAATCCGACGCCGGGCGCATACGGCGGGCCAGACATATCACGACCGCCGCGCAGCGCCGCAGGTCGCGGCACGACCAAGACCTACAACCGCTTTCACGACGTCGACGAACGCGGTGAACCGATACGCCACCTGCGCGAGCTACATGGCGATGTGGACCGCGCCCTGCCCAGCGCCTACCGCTGGGGCGGCCTCGCCGGCACGTTGCGTCTTGGAAACGCTGGCGGTCCTGCCCTTCGACGTCCGCACATCCGCGTCAAACTGGAGGCGGCCGGCACGCCGACCGGCCTCAACAATCTGCTGATCGCCGCCCACGCCCGAGCCTCCGGGCCATCGTCGTCACCGCCAACGCGGCGGAATTTCGCCGCGTCGAGGGCCTTGCCGTGGAGAACTGGCTGGCGTGAGGGCGAGCGCTGGCCGCGTTGCGAACGCCGGAGACGACGTGAGGGGACGTCGCAGATCGCAAGTCCGAACGGCAAGCCGGCGCGAGGCCCGCCATCGGTTTCACGACGCAACCCCGCCCGCCGTCGGCCCGAGCCGCCCGCGGAGTGAACGAGGCCATCGCGCGGACGGACCCTACAAATCCTTGGCGAGCGCGCAAAACCGTTCTATCTTTGTTCCCAGTCGCAACGGAGACCGCCTCGTGTCCGCCCCCAAAAGCCCCTCCGCCGACGCCCGCCGCGACCGGTCGCCCGCCGCGCGCGAGGCGGCGCGGCGGAAGAAGGCAGAGCGGGAGGCGCGGGTGGTCGGTCTGCTCGCCGCCGGCCTGTCAGTGGCCGAGATCGCGCGGCGGGAGGGGGTGACCGAGCGCGGTTTTCGCAAATCCCTGCGCGGGCTCATCGCCCGTCGCGAACCGCAGGCGCCGGCCCGGTACGCCGCCGTGCAGGCGAACCGCCTGCACGAGGCGCTGCGGCAATCGTTCGACGCGATGTCGGGCGGCGATCTCGCGGCGGTCGACCGGGTGGTGGCGATCGTTCGCGAACTCGACCTTCATCACGGCTTCGCCGCCCCTGGCCGCAGGCGCGGCGGCGGGGACGGAGAGCGGAGCGTCGCTGTGGGCGCGCTCGCCGAGCGCGGCTACGAGAGCGCCGGCGCGCGGGCCGCAACGCCCGAGCCGCCGCGAGTCAGGAGGCGATCCCTCTCCCTCCGGGAGAGGACAGGCCGCGAAGCGGCCAGGTGAGGGCCCGCCACGCCGACCGTCGGCGTTCCGGGCCCTCCCCCCATACGAGTCCCATACGAGTCCGGGGCTGCCGGGCTTCGCCCGGCAATCCCTCTCCACGAGGGAGAGCGCGGCCGCTCGAGCGGCGCCCCGGTCGTAACTCCCAAGGTGGGGTCGTTACACTTCGTCATCGCGAGGAGCCCGAAGGGCGACGCGGCGATCCAGGAGCCGTCTGCGCTGCCGGCTGCCGAAGCGCTGGACTCCACTGGCGGCAGGCATCGGCGTCCCGGACTCCTGGATCGCCGCGTCGCTTCGCTCCTCGCGATGACGGCTTTGAAGCGAGCCCCCGCCTTGGGAGTCGCCCCGGGCCGGCGAATCCGCCGCAAGACGCTGAAAAGCCTCGATTCGGGAGCCCACTCGGCGCCTTCAGCTCACCCCGATCAGCACGCCGGCGGCGAACACCAGCGCGCCGCCGATCATCACCTTGGCCGCCGCCGCCAGCGGCGGCGTCTGCATGTAGCGCCACTGGATGAAGGAGATGGCGATCAGTTCGATCACCACGACGCAGATGGCGATCAGGGTCGCCCAATAGAAATCGGGAAGGAGGAAGGGCAGCGTGTGGCCGATGCCGCCCGCCGTGGTCATCAGGCCGCAGACGAGGCCGCGCAGCAGCGGCGCGCCGCGTCCCGACAGTTTTCCATCGTCCGCCAGCGCTTCGGCGAAACCCATCGAGATGCCGGCGCCGACGGAAGCGGCGAGGCCGACGAGGAAGGCGTTCCAGGGATCGCGGGTGGCGAAGGCGGCCGCGAACACCGGCGCGAGCGTCGACACCGACCCGTCCATCAGGCCGACGAGGCCCGGCTGGATGATCTGCAGAATGAACCGGCGCCGCTCGTGCTCCGCCTCGGTGTCGCGGGCGCTGTCGGTCAGGAGCTCCCGTTCCAGCACCGAGACGCGGTTGTCGTGCTGGTCCTCGACCGCGGCGAGATCGCCGAGCAGCTTTCGGATCGCGGCGTCGCTGGTGCGGCCGATCGCCTCGCGGTAGAAGCGCGCCGCGCCCTTCTCCATCTTGCTGGCGTGAGCGCGCACCGCCTCGAGGTTGAGCGGGCGGACCTGCCACACCGGGGTCTGCGGGATGTAGCCGCGGATGTCCTGGCGGCGGATCAGCGGAATGTGCTCGCCGAATTTTTTCACGAACAGGTCGATCAGCTGGCGCCGGTGGCCGTTCTCCTCGGCGGCCATTTCGGTAAAGACCTGGGCGCTCGCCGGATAGTCGGCGACGAGGCCGTCGGCGAAGTCGGCGTAGATGCGGCTGTCCTCCTCCTCGTTGGCGATCGCCAGCGCCAGCATCTCGCGTTCGCTCAAGTCGTCGAAATTCCGCATCGTCGCGTCCTTCGGCTTGTTGCGCTCGTCCCGCGCGAAATGTTTGTGGATATTTGCGTCGGGCCCGCGGGCGGCGCGCCGCGATCGGCAGGAACCGGAGCGTGTCGGCGAAGCGTAATCGGAGGCCTCATCGCGGTCAACGCCGAGAGAAAACGGCCGTCGCAGCGGTTCGGATCATGCTCGCGCCCGGCCGGCCCGCCTCGCGACGGCGATCCGATCCGCGCCTTGCCATCCCGGCCGGCCGGCGCTAGAGGGGGGCCGACCCCGGCGCTCGCCCGGATTTTCCCGCGCATTCGGGCGCTTTGTCTCGCAAGCCTTCCGCTGTGGCTCAGGTTCCCTCTCTCGACCAATTCCAGCACGTCGTCGTCAAGGTCGGCTCGTCCCTGCTGGTCGACTCGGCGCGCGGGGCGATCCGGCAGACCTGGCTCGACGCGCTGGTCGAGGACATCGCAGCGCTCCATGCGCGCGGCGCCAACGTGACGGTCGTCTCGTCGGGGGCGATCGCGCTCGGGCGCACCGTCGCCCGCCTGCCGAAGGGCAGGCTCAAGCTCGAGGACAGCCAGGCCTCCGCCGCCATCGGCCAGATCGCGCTCGCGAGCGCCTGGTCGCAGGCGCTGCACCGCCATGGGATCGTCGCCGGACAGGTGCTGGTGACGCTCCAGGACACCGAGGAGCGGCGCCGCTACCTCAACGCGCGCGAGACGCTGGCGCGGCTGATGGCGATGCGGGCGGTGCCGATCATCAACGAGAACGACACCGTCGCCACCAGCGAGATCCGCTACGGCGACAACGACCGGCTCGCCGCCCGCGTCGCCACCATGGCGAGCGCCGATCTGCTGGTTCTGCTGTCCGACGTCGCCGGCCTCTACGATTCCCCGCCGGGCGACAACGCCCAGGCGAAGTTTTTGCCGGTGGTCGAGAAGGTGACGGCGGAGATCGAGGCGATGGCGGGCGGCGCGGCCTCGGAATTGTCACGTGGCGGCATGCGCACCAAGATCGAGGCGGCGCGCATCGCGACGTCGGCGGGCACACACATGATCATCGCCGACGGCCGCGTCGCCCACCCGATCCAGCGCGTGGCCGGGGGCGGCCGCTGCACCTGGTTCCTCACCCCGTCCAATCCCGTCGCGGCGCGAAAGATCTGGATCGGCGGGTCGCTGGAACTGAAAGGGGCGGTCACTGTGGATGCGGGCGCCGCCGCAGCGCTTCAGCGCGGAAAAAGCCTGCTGCCGGCCGGCGTCGTCCGGGTCGAGGGCGCCTTTTCGCGCGGCGATTGCGTGGCCATCGTCGACGAGCGCGGGGCGGAGATCGGCCGCGGGCTGATCGCCTTCGACGCGCTGCACGCCGAAAAGATCCGCGGCCGCAATTCCCGCGACATCGCGACCCTCCTCGGCGCGACGGGGCGGGCCGAGATGATCCATCGCGACGACATGACGCTCGCCGGGCGGTAAGGGGGCGGGGGTGTCGAGACCGCACCACAGAGCCCGATCGCAAACGCGCGCAACTCGGTCGTACCTGCCTCCCGTGGAGAACGACGGCGCCGCCGCAGAAGACCTTACCCGAACAGTCCCTTCAACCGACCAGCAAATCGTCGATCGACTTCGTGTTCGCCGCATCGAAAGGATTGATCAAGCGCAACCCGTCGAGGGTTCGGCCGTCCTGCATGTCTTCGGTCAGCAGCGCCGTCGCGCCAGCCCCGGCGGACGACGCGCAGACGACGCAATCCCAGAATTGCAGATGATGCGCGCGGGCCAGCCCGGACGCCCTGTTGATGATGGCTTCGGTCGTCGGTGGCGTGATGAACACGGACTGGTAGAGTCGCGCCTGCCGGATCGCTTCGTCGAGGGCGTTTGGGAAGCGCCGCTGGACGAAACGAAGAAACTCTCCGAGGACTTGAACCGGCAGGACGCCGTCCCGGGCGACCCGCAGGATCAGATCGGCGGACCGAATCCCCTTTTCCGAGTCGGGCTCGATCTCCGCGTAGATCAGGATGTTGCTGTCGAGCGGGACGCGGGTCACCGCCGGTCGTCGCCATACAGGTCGTCCTCGCGGATCGTCCCGACACGACGGCCCGATCCGCGCTTGGCTCGCAGGCTTTCCGTCAGCGCCGCGAAATTCGTCCGCCACTCGGGATCGTCGGCGCGGTCCCGGGGCTGCGGCGTGATCCTGGCCACGGGTCTGCCGTCCCTGGTCACGACGATCGTCTCGCCCTGCTCGGCGGCGGCGATGGTCTGTGACAGATTCTGGTCGACCTCTCGAACGCTCATCTCGCGCATGAGCCTCTCCCGTTTCGTTCCACGTTGCGACACGGGCGCCGATCGCGCAAGTGGCGAGGCCTGATGGCTTTCGCGGACCCTCCCTCCACGATCGCCACGCGATCGGCGTAGGGTCACCGGCAGTGGGCGGTCACGCCCGGAGGGTGCGGCTGAGATAGTCGTAGAAGCGCGGATCGTCGGCGCGCGCGACGTTCACCCGCATGCCCGCCGCGGTGCTGGCTCTGTCGACGCTGAACACGCTGCCCGGCGCGATGAACAGGCCGTCGCGCGCGGCCGTTCGCGCGTATGCGATGTCGTCGACGCCGCTGGGAAACTTGAGGAACAGATAGTAGCCGCCGGTCGGCTGGGCGAACACCTCGAGCCTGCGCCGGCTGAAGTTCTGCATGACGTTGTCCGTCGCCCGTTCGATGCGCTGCGCCAGGCGGTTCAGGTGCTTGCGATAGCGCCCGTCGTCCAGCAGGCCGTGCACCATCCGCTCGATGTGGCCGGAACTGTTGACGGTGGTGAGCATCTTCAGCTCCGCCAGGGAGGCGATGAGGTCGGCCCGCCCAAGGACGTAGCCGCAGCGCAGGTTCGCCGACAGCGTCTTGGCGAAGGTGCCGACGGTGACGACGTTCTGAAGCTGGTCGAGCGTCGCGAGATCGACCCCCTTGCAGTTCGGCAGGTCGATGAAGGGCTCGTCCTGAACCAGCAGGATCTGCCGTCTCGAAACGACGTTCAGGAGGGCGTGGGCGGTGGCGAGCGACGTGGAGCTCGCGGTCGGATTTTGCGAGATCGACTGGGTGAAGAAGATCTTGGGGCGCTCCTCGTCGAGCTTGCGCGCCAGAACCTCGAGGTCGGGGCCGTACTCCCGGCGCGGAACGCCGACGATGCGCGCCTGCGCCAGCGTGAGCTTGGCGAACAGCGGGTAATAGCCCGGGTCGTCGACGAACGCCGTGTCGCCCGGCGACAGGAAGTGGCGGATGATCAGGTCGAGCGCATGATTGCCGCCGAACGTCAGCAGCACGTTCTGCGGGCCGCTGCGAACCTCGCGCGCCAGGAACGAGCGGGCGATCTTGTCGCGCAGCTCGGGGAGTCCCATCGCCGAGCCATAGCCGTCTTCGCTGGCGGAGCGGCTCGAACTGTAGACGCCCAGCCGCCTGCGCACTTCGGGTTCTTCCGTCCACGACGGCGGCGGCCGGCCGTCGCCGACACGGACCGAGAAACTCTCTTCGAGCTGGGCGCGCAGCAGCGTCGCGATGTCGACCGCTTCCGCAACGTGGCTCGGCCGCGCCGACTGCACGTCGCTCGGCGGCTCGGTGACGACGAAGCCCGAGCCCTGACGCGCGCTCAGGAGGCCGGCGGCGACCAGTCGGTCGTAGGCTTCGATGACGGTGTTTTTCGAGACGCCGAAGTCCGCCGCCGCCTGGCGTATCGACGGCGCCTTGGCGCCGACCTTGATCGCGCCGGCCTCGATCCGTTTCCGCAGACCGTCGACCACCGCATCCGTCCGGGTCCCCAACCGACATCTCCCGCCATCTGTACCCAGGAAAACCAGGGTACGATATATAACTGTTTCCTTGATCCGTACCTTGATGAAGGGACACTGTCATAGGATTGAATCGCTCACAAGCCATTCCAAAGCCCAAGGGAGGTCGCCCTGTCGCCCGACACCAAGCGCCCAGCGCCCGGTCAACCCTATTCGTCGCGACTGGAGGGATTCCGCGATCTCGAACCGGAGGCGCGGCTCGAACAGGTCGCCGCCGCCGCCGGGCTCGACCAGGCGGCGCGCGCAGCGCTCAGAGGGGCCGGCTCGCTTCCGCTGCGCCTCGCCAACGGCATGATCGAGAACGTCATCGGACGGTTCGACCTGCCGCTCGGCGTCGCCACGAACTTCACCGTCAACGGCCGCGACTATCTGATTCCGATGGCCGTCGAAGAGCCGTCGATCGTCGCCGGCGCCTCCTACATGGCGCGGATCGCGCGGACCTGCGGAGGCTTCGAGACGTCGAGCAGCGCGCCGATCATGCGCGCGCAGGTGCAGGTCCTGTCGACCCGCGACCCGTTCGGCGCGCGCGCCAGGCTGCTCGCCCACAAGGCGCAGATCCTGGAGGAGGCGAACGCGAAGGACAAGGTGCTGATCGGCCTCGGCGGCGGCTGCAAGGACATCGAGGTCCACGTCTTCGAAGACACCGCCGTCGGTCCGATGGTGGTGCTGCACCTGCTCGTCGACGTCCGCGACGCGATGGGGGCCAATACGGTCAACACGATGGCGGAGACGATCGCGCCGACGATCGAGGCCATTACCGGCGGGACGGTGCGATTGCGCATCCTCTCCAATCTGGCCGACCTTCGCCTGGCGCGCGCGACCGTCAGGCTCACGCCCGACTCGCTCAAGACCAGCGAATTCTCCGGAGAGCGCATGGCGTCGGGTATCGTCGAAGCGTGCGCGCTGGCGCTCGTGGATCCGTATCGGGCCGCGACCCACAACAAGGGGATCATGAACGGCGTCGACCCTCTGGTGGTTGCGACCGGCAACGACTGGCGGGCCGTCGAGGCCGGCGCCCATGCCTGGGCCTGCCGTTCGGGCCGCTATTCGTCGCTGTCGCGCTGGGAGCTCGATGGCGAGGGCCGTCTCGTCGGCACCCTGGAAATGCCGATGCCGCTCGGTCTCGTCGGCGGCGCGACCAAGACGCATCCGGCGGCGCGCGCCGCGCTCGCGCTGCTCGGCGTTCGCAGCGCCAGCGAGCTCGCCGAGATCGCCGTCGCCGTCGGTCTCGCCCAGAACATGGCGGCGCTGAGAGCGCTCGCGACCGAAGGCATTCAGCGTGGCCATATGGCGCTGCACGCGCGCAACATCGCCATTGTGGCCGGCGCCGTCGGCGATCAGATCGAGGTCGTCGCCAGGGAAATGGCCGACGCGCGCGACGTGAGCGTCGACCGCGCGAAAGCCGTTCTGGCGCAACTCGTGAACTGACGAGGCTCCGTCATGACGAACACGCCGCGATCGCGCCGTCTCGCCAGCCGCCTGCTCGGCAGCCAGGAGGGGATCGTCTTCGTCCTCGCGGCGACGGCCTTCGTCGTTTTCGCGCTGGCGCTGCCCGGGTTCGCCACGCCCGGCAATCTGGTTTCGCTGGTTCGAAGCGTCTCGGTCCTCGGCATCCTGGCGCTCGGCATGGCCATCGTGGTCATCGGACGCGGCATCGACGTCGCCATGATCGCCACCATGGTGGTGTCGGTCTCCTGGGCCTTCGTGATCGCGCGGACCGGCTATCCGCTGGCGGAAGCGCTGGTCATCGGCGGCGCGTTCGCCCTCGTCGCCGGCATTCTGATCGGCGCCCTGATCGCCTATGGCGACGTTCCGCCGATCTTCGCCACGCTGGCGGCGGGGTCGATCATCTACGGGCTCGGCCGCACGTTCTTCTTCACCCTCGAGATGCAGAACGTTCCGCCGGGAAACGACTGGTTCGATTTCATCGGAAAGTCGCGCGTCCTCGGCGTTCCCGTCACCGTGATCGCCTTCGCAGTCCTGTGCGCCCTGGCGCATTTCGCGCTCACCTCGACGCGCTTCGGCTGGCAGACCTACGCCATGGGCAGCAACCCGAACACGGCGCGCACCACCGGCGTACCGATGCGCGCGATGGTCATCGCGCACTACGCGCTGAGCGCCCTCGTCGCCTACGTCGCCGGTCTGATCCTCGCTTCCTCCGCCTCGGCCATCAACGCCCGGCTCTACAATTCGACCATGATCTACGACATCCTGCTCGTGATCGTGCTCGGCGGAATCGGGCTCAACGGCGGCGCCGGGCGCATCCGCAACGTCGTCCTCGGCACGATCTTCGTCGGCATTCTCCTCAACGGCATGACGATTCTCGACGTGCCCTTCACCATTCAGAACCTGGTCAAGGGCGTGGTTCTGCTTCTCGCCATCGTTTTCGATTCGCTCGTCAATCCGCGCGACGAGCAAACGTCGCAGCAAGGCGACCTTTAGGCGCGCGGACCAGGAATCCACACAAGGGAGGATAGTCATGAAACTCGGTCAATTGGCGCTCGCGGCGGCGACCGCCCTGGCGATGGCGGTCGGGCTGACCGGCGCGTCGGCTCAGGACAAGGGCCTGGAGAACCCGCGCAGCGCGGCGTTCCATTCCGGTCTCGAAGGCAAGAAGGTCGTCTTCCTGCCCCTGTCGATGGGCTTCGACCTGACGGAAGGCTGGGCGGCCCGCATGCGCAATCAGGCCAAGCGCCTGAACTACGATTTCCAGATCCGCGACCCGGCCTGGAGCACCGACGCCGGAACGCGCGCGCTGCAGTCGCTCATCTCCGAGAAGCCGGACCTGATCGTGGCGCACAACCCGGACATCCAGTCCTATGCGCGTCTGCTCGCGCAGGCCCAGGCGGCCGGCATCAAGGTGGTGCAGATCAATCTCGAATCCAACACCCAGACCGATTCCTACGTCGGCGCCGACTGGACCGAGATCGGCGAACAGGCCGCCCTCGCCGTCGTCGACAAGTGCGGCGCGGGCAAGGGCAAGTCGACCAAGGTCGCCATCGACACCGGCGTCCCGACGGCGGCCTCGGACGTCTTCCAGCTCGACGGAATCTACCGGGTTCTGAAGAAGCATCCGGAGATTCAGGTCGTGTCGCAGCAGGCCACCGAGTACAACGCCGAAAAGGCGCGCTCGATCATGGAGACGGTGCTTCAGCAGCACCCCGATCTGTGCGCCGGCATCGGCATCTGGGACAACCAGGACACCGGCACCGCCTCCGCGATCAAGGCGGCGGGCAAGAGCGACCAGGTCTTCCTCGTCACCAGCGGCGGCGGCAACCGCGTCGGCTGCGAGAACGTCACCAACGGCAACTTCAGCCTCTACATCAGCTACAACGTCCCTCTGCAGGGCGACCTCCTCAATCAGGAGATCGCGCGCCTGCTCCTGTCGAAGTCGAAAGCCGGCGAAACGAAGACCATGTACTTCAACCCGCTGACGCTGATTACCAAAGACAACGTGAACCAGCGCAATTGCTGGACCCTCGACGACATCAAGTGACGGCGTGAGACGATGACCTCCGACGCGTTCATACGTCTGCGATACCGGCTGGTTCCGGATCGCATCGTCGGCGAGATCCTGTCCAAGAGCTGGATCGACAGCGCCATCCCGGCGCTGGCGCTCGTCCTGGTCGTCGTCTCCATGCAAATCGCGATTCCCGGCTATTTCTCCGCCGGGAGTCTCTCGGACCTGTCGCGGCAGGTCGCGGAGTTCGGTCTCGTCGCGATCGCAATGACGATCGTGATGCTGTCCGGCGGCATCGACCTTTCGGTCGGTTCGATGTTTGCGCTGTGCGTGCTCGCGGCGCTGACGTCGATGAACGTCCTCGGACTGCCGATCGGCGTCGCGGCCGCAGCGACCGCGGCGACGGGCCTGGCGTGCGGCGCCCTCAACGGCGCGCTGGTCGGCTATTTGCGCCTGCGCGCGTTCATCACGACGCTCGTTACGCTGGTGATCTTTCGCGCCCTCTACGACATCGTGTTTCCGCGGCTCGCGAGCGGGATCGTGGGAAGTTCGCCTCAGTCGCCGCTCTGGGACACGATCGGATTCGGCGATGTCGTCGGCGTTCCGGTTTCCTTCGTCATTTTCGCCGTGCTCGCCATCGTCATCCACATCGGCCTGTCGCGGCTGAAGCCGGGCTGGCGGCTCAGGGCGGTCGGAGGCGCGCGTCGGTCGGCCTACAACGCCGGCATCAACGTCAAGCTGACCGTCTTCTTCGCCTATGTCGCGTCCGGCCTTCTGGTCGCGACGGCGGCCTTCCTGTTTTCGGCGCGCCTCGGGAGCACCGGCGCCGACACCGGAATCGGACTCGAGATCGCCATTCTGACCGCCGTTCTGCTCGGCGGCGTGACCTTGGGCGGCGGGCGCGGCTCGGTCGGAAACGCGATCATCGGTTCGCTGTTCGTGCTGATCCTGACCAGCGGGCTGATCCGGCTCGGGCTGCCCGGCTCGCTGAACCAGCTCATTCTCGGCGTGATCCTGGTCGCGGCCACGCTCTTCAATGCGAAATGGATCAAGAACCGCGGCAAGGTGCTGGCGAAGGTCTACGTGTCGCCGACCTACCTCGGCTTGCCCGAGCGCACGGCGGCGCCCGAGCGTTTCGCGATGAACGACCGCCTCGGCGCGGCCGAGCCGATCGGCCTGGGCGAAGTCGAGGGACCGGAAGACGTCGTCCTCGACGGGCAGGACAATCTCTACACCGGGACACGGCACGGTACGATCGTCAAGTTCTTCGCGCCGGACTATCGCCGCAGCGAAGTGTTCGCCCGGATCGGCGGCCATCCGCTCGGGCTCGTGTTCGCGCCCGACGGCGATCTCTACACCTGCGTCGGCGGCATGGGCGTCTACAAGGTCAGCCCGAACGGCGAGGTCGCCAGGGTCACCGACGAGACCAACCGGAGCTGGTTCTCGATCATCGACGACTCGCGCCTCCGTCTTCCCGACGACCTCGATATTGCGCCCGATGGCCGCATTTTCTTCAGCGAGGCGACCATCCGCTACGAAATGTCGGAATGGGCGGTGGACGGGCTCGAGGGGCGCGGGAACGGACGCCTGATCTGTCACGATCCGAAGACCGGGCGGACGCGAACGGTGTTGCGCGGCCTCAAGTTTCCCAACGGGATCGCGATGTGTCGCGACGGGCAGTCGCTCCTGTTCGCGGAGACCTGGGCCTGCCGCATCAACCGCTACTGGTTCGACGGGCCGAAGGCGGGCGTCCGCGAGGTCTTCATCGACGGCCTGCCGGGCTATCCCGACAACCTCAACCGCGGCTCGGACGGGACCTTCTGGATCGCGCTGCTCGGCATGCGCACCAAGACCTTCGATCTGGCGATGCGCAAGCCCGGCTTCCGCAGGCGGGTCGCCAAGCGGCTGGCGCCGGACGAGTGGCTGTTTCCCAACATCAACCGCGGCTGCGTCGTCCGCGTCTCCGAACAGGGCGAGATCCTGGACGTGCTGTGGGATCGGCGCGGCGAGAAACACGCCTCGATCACCTCGACCTGCGAGCACAAGGGCTGGCTCTACCTCGGCGGGGTCTCCAACAACCGGGTCGGGCGGGTGAGGATCGACGGCGCCGATCCGACCTGGACCACGGCCCATGACGACGGGGGGCGACGCTGATGTTCGCCATGCTCAGAGCCGCCGGACGCGCCCTGATCGGCCGCGACACATTCGTCTCGGTTCCGCCGATGGACGGCCCATTCAAGCCGAACGCCCTTCTCGAACAGGCGGAGCGACTGTTCATCCTCCCGGATGTCGACTCCGTCGTGACGGCCGGCGGGGCAGCCTATTGCTCCGCCGGTCGCTGCCTCCATCGCATCGAACACCGGGGCGGCGCCTTCGTCGCCGTCGAGGCGCGCCGGTTCGGATCGCGGGTCGCCTTTCTCGCGGGCGCCCCGAACGGCCGCCTGATCGTCGGGGTCGAGTCCGAAGGGCTGCATGTGCGGACGGCGGACAGCGCCTGGAGCTTCGTTCCGGTTCCGACCCCCTTGTCGTCCTGCATGACCGCGGGCGCGGCGCTCGATGACGAGCGCGTGCTCGTCTGCGTCGGGTCCACCCGCAATCGAGCCGTCGACTGGAAGCGCGATCTCATGGAGAACGGCGCCTCCGGAGCCGTCGTCGTCGTCGAGCTCGGCAAAGGCGCCGTCAGGACGATCGCCGCGGATCTGGCGTTTCCCTACGGCGCGCTCGTCCAGCGGAACGGGACGGTCCTCGTCTCGGAGAGCTGGCGCCACCGGATCCTTCGCTTGCGAATCTCGACGGACCGCGCGCCTGAGACGCTCCTCGACGACCTGCCGGCCTACCCGGCGCGCATGGCGGCGGCGTCGGACGGCGGATTCTGGCTGGCCCTGTTCGCGCCCCGCCGGCAATTGTTCGAATTCCTGCTCGTCGAGCACGATTTTCGTCGCGACATGATCGCCACGATCGACGAGGACGACTGGATCGGTCCCGATTATCGCTCCTCCGATGCGCCCGACCAACCCTTGCAGCAGGGGTCCGTTCGTCAGATGGGGATCGTCAAGCCCTGGGCGCCGTCGCGATCCTACGGGCTCGTGGCGCGGTGCGACGCGGACGGCGCGCCGATCGGCAGCCTGCACAGCCGGGCCGACGGCTCGCTGCACGGCGTCGCCTCGATCGCCGAATGGAACCAGGACCTTCTGATTGCGTCGCGCGGCGCGGGCGTCGTCGCGCGCGTCGCTTCGTTCGAGGCCGCCCATGACTGACGTCGTCGAATTCAGGGATGCGACCAAGGCGTTCCGCGGCAATCCGGCGTTCCGGAACGTCAATCTCACGTTGCGAAAGGGCGAGGTGCTCGCGCTGGTCGGCGAGAACGGCGCCGGCAAGTCGACGCTGACCAAGGTCCTCGCCGGACTCTATCGGTTGACCTCGGGCGAACTCCGGCTCGAAGGCGCGCCGGTCCAGTTCGCTTCGCCCGCCGAGGCGCTGCGCTGCGGCGTCGCGATGGTGTTTCAGGAGACGAACCTCATTCCGTCGATGACGGTGGCGCAGAACATCTTCCTCGGCGCCGAGAATTTCTTCAACCGGCTACGCGGCGTCAACATCGCGGCTCAGCAGCACCTGCAGAGCTTGAACTTTCCCGTCGAACCGACCGCGCTGGTGTCGAGCCTCGGCGCCGCGAAAAAGCAGATGGTCGAGATCGCCCGCGCCGTGCACCACAAGGCGCGGATCTTCATCTTCGACGAGCCGACCGCCACGCTGACGCCGGAAGAGAAGCAGCATTTCTTCGCGCTCATCGGGACCCTGAAGAAGCAGGACGCCTCGATCATCTTCATCTCCCACGCGCTCGAAGAGGCGCTCACGATCGCCGACCGCATCGCCGTGCTGCGCGACGGGCAGCTGATCGTGGCCGACGACGCCAAAAACTTCACCCGCGAACGGATCGTTCAGGCGATGGTCGGACGACAGCTCACCGCCCAGCTGTACGGCGGGGAGACCGCGCGCAGACGGGTGCGCAAGCGCGGCGAAAAGGTGCTCGCGCTCGAAAACGTCACGATGGGGAAGGCGGTGCGGGGCGCGACCCTGTCGGTCTACGCCGGCCAGATCACCGGGATGTTCGGCCTCGTCGGGGCCGGACGCACCGAAATGATGAAGATCGCCGCCGGAGTGCTGAAACGGGACTTCTGGCATGGCGGCCGGATCAAGCTGCGCGGCGAGCCGGTTCGATTTCGGGTTCCGCGCCAGGCGGTCGAGCGCGGCGTGGCCTACGTGACCGAGGACCGCAAACTCGACGGTCTCTTCGAAAGCATGCGAATGGCTCAGAACGTCTTCCTCGGCAGGCTGGCGATGGGGGCCAATCCGGTGGCTTACGTCACCATGGCCGAGGCGCGACGGCAGTCGGAGCGCTGGCTGGACGCGTTGAATGTCCGCGCGATCGACAAGAACGCCAAGGTGATCGAGCTGTCGGGCGGCAACCAGCAGAAGATCGTCGTCGCCAAGTCGCTTATTCAGAACCCCTCGCTGATCATTTTCGACGAGCCGACGCGCGGGGTCGACGTCGGCGCGATCGCCGAGATCCATCACATGATTCAGAGCCTCGCCGACGCGGGGGCGGCGGTGGTGGTGATCTCCTCGTACCTGCCGGAGATCCTCAGCCTCTCGGATCGCATT
The DNA here is from genome assembly GCF_003315135.1 of Roseiarcus fermentans. GTDB lineage: Bacteria > Pseudomonadota > Alphaproteobacteria > Rhizobiales > Beijerinckiaceae > Roseiarcus > Roseiarcus fermentans. The sequence continues at coordinate 155,105 of NZ_QNRK01000001.1, read as the reverse complement.
CTGGTGGCGCGGCAAGGGCGCATCGTCGAGGAAATGACGGTCGACGAAGCGACCGAGGAAAAGATCATGTACGCGGCGGTGCACTGATTCGGAGGTCGCCGACCCCGCGTTGTCGTCTCCCCGACCATCCCGAGAGCCGAGCCATGGCGTTTCCATCCCGAGTCCGGATCGTCGAGGTCGGTCCGCGCGACGGCCTGCAGAACGAGGCGGCTCAGGTCCCGACCGGGATCCGGCTCGAGCTGATCGACCGGCTCGGCGAGGCGGGCCTGCGGACGATCGAGGCGGGCAGCTTCGTGTCGCCCCGATGGGTTCCCCAGATGACCGACACGGCCGACCTCGTCCGACGGCTGAAGCGGCGTCCGGGCGTCGCCTATCCGGTGCTCGTGCCCAATGAGAAGGGCCTCGACGCGGCGCTCGCCGCCGGCGCGGACGAGATCGCCGTGTTCGCGGCGGCCTCGCAGGCCTTCTCGCGCAAGAACATCAATTGCAGCGTCGAGGAAAGCCTCGCCCGTTTCGCGCCCGTCCTGGAACGGGCGCTGGCGAACGGGATCCGCGTGCGCGGCTACGTCTCCTGCGTGCTCGGCTGCCCTTATCAGGGGGACGTCGCCGTGGCGGACGTCGTGCGCGTCGCCGGCGAACTGACCGCAATGGGATGCTACGAGATCTCGCTGGGCGACACCATCGGCGTCGGCACGCCGCTCGCCGCGCGCCGCTTGGTCGATGCGGTGTCCGCCAGCATCCCGCTCCAGCACGTCGCGGTTCATTTCCACGACACCTATGGACAGGCGCTCGCCAACATCTTCGCCTGCCTCGAGCGGGGCGTATCCGTCGTCGATTCCTCGATCGGCGGCCTCGGGGGTTGCCCCTACGCCAAGGGCGCCACCGGCAATGTTGCGACCGAAGACGTCGTCTACATGCTGCAGGGGATGGGCGTCGAAACCGGCGTCTCACTGGACAGGCTGATCGAGACCTCCCTGTTCATCGCGCGCGCCCTCGGCCGCGCTCCGCGTTCGCATCTCGCGATGGCCCGCACAGCCGGCTGAATTCGCGCACGACGCGGCCTTGGCTTCGCGCGTCGCGCCACGCATAAATCCGCCCATGCCGATGAACCTCGATCGACCGGACGGGCCTCGCGGATGAGAATAGCGCGCCCGGCGCTCCTCCTCCTGGCGCGGCTACGCGGGTCGCTGCGCGGCGGCGAGTTCGGGCTGGTCGTGCTGGCGATCGCTGTCGGCGCGCTCTCGGGGGTCGCGGTCAGCGCCATGACCCTGATCGTCGATTTCGCCCATGTCGTGATCTACGGCATTCCCTTCGACGTCCGCCTCAGCGCCGCCGAGCGCGTTCCGTTGGTGGCCGCTTTCGCCGCGCCCATGCTCGCCGGCCTCGCCCTCGGCGCGATCGACGTTTTCCGGGCGCGTCGAAAACTGTCGCCGGGGGTCGATCCGGTCGAGGCCAACGCGCTCAGGGGCGGGCGCATGTCGCTCAGCGACAGCCTGCTGGTGGCGGCGCAGACGGTGATGTCGAACGGCTGCGGGGCGTCGGTCGGCCTCGAGGCCGGATACGCCCAGATCGGCGGCGGGCTCGCCTCGCGCATCGGGCTGAACGGCCGCCTTCGCCGGCAGGATCTGCGCATGCTGGTCGGCTGCGGCGCCGGCGGCGCCATCGCGGCGGCCTTCGGCGCGCCGATCACGGGCGCCTTCTACGCCTTCGAGCTGATCATCGGCGTCTATTCGCTCGCCATCGCCGGTCCGGTGTTCGCCGCCACGCTCACCGCCACGCTGACCACCAAGGCGATCGTCGGCGCGCCCTACGTGATCTCGGTCCCGGACGCGCCCACGCTGGCAATCGAGCATTACGTTGCTCTGATCGGGCTCGGGCTGGTGGCGGCCGCGCTCGGCGTCGGGGCGATGCAGGCGGCCGCCTGGATCGAGCGGGCGTTCCGCTTCTTCGTTCCCTCGCGGCTCCTGCGTCCGGTCGCGGGCGGATTTCTCCTCGGCTGCATGGCGCTCTACACGCCGCAGGTGCTGGGCGCCGGCCACGGCGCGCTCGGGCTCGACTTCTACTGGCCGCTCGGCGTGCGCGAACTCGTCATTCTCATCGCGCTGAAGCTTTTCGCCAGCATGGCCTCGCTCGCCTCCGGCTTTCGCGGCGGCCTGTTCTTCGCCTCGCTGTTCGTCGGCTCGCTGCTCGGCAAGCTCTATGCGATCGCGATCGCTTTCGCCTTTCCCGGCCTCGGGCTGGACATGGTCGCCTGCGTGCTCGTCGGCATGGGCGCGCTCAGCACCGCGATCGTCGGCGGCCCGCTGACCATGACCTTCCTCGTGCTCGAGAGCACCGGCAATCTCGGCATCGCCGGCGGCGTGCTCGCCGCCTCGATCGCCGCCTCGCTCGCGGTCCGCACGACGTTCGGCTATTCGTTCACCACCTGGCGCCTGCACCTGCGCGGCGAGACGATCCGCGGCGGGCAGGACGTGGGGTGGCTGCGCGACCTGACCGTGGCCAAGATGATGATCCCGTCGCCGGCGATCTTCCTCGCCGCCGGGAGCGTGCGCGCCTTCCGCGAGGCCTATCCGCTCGGCAGCGCCAACGTCGTGGTGGCGGTCGACGAGGATGGTCGCTACTGCGGCCTCGTCCATGTCGCCGAAGCGCACGCCGCGACGCTGGCGGACGACGACGACGGCGGAGCCGTGGGCCTTCTCGTCCATCTTCCGGCGACGACGCTGCATCCCGACGACGACATCCGGATGGCGCTCGACCTGTTCGGCGCCGTCCATGCCGACACCCTCGCCGTCACCGAGCGCGACACGGACCATGTTCTGGGAACCCTCGGCGAGGCCTTCGCGGCGCGCCGCTACGCGCAGGAGACCGACGGCGCGATGAAGGGCGTGCTCGGGGGCGGGTGAGGCAGGGCCTCGAAATTCACCGCCAAGGACACGAAGGCGCACAAAGACTTCGTGTCCTTGGTGGTGAAAATCACCTCGCCTTCGTCCGCCCCCGCAGCGCCTCGACATAAAGCTTCAGGTCCGGATCGTCCGGCTGGAGCGCCAGCAGCCGCTCGGCGTCACGAAGCGCGCCGGCGAGGTCGCCCTCCTGCTGCTCGATCTCGACCATGAGGGTCAGGAGGCCGCTGTCGTCCGGGCGGCGGCTGAGCGCCGCGGCCAGCGTCTTCAGGGCGTCGCCCGCGCGGCCGGCCGAGTTCAGCGCGACCGCGTAGACATAGGCGTTGTGCGGGTCGTCCGGCGCCAACGCCGTCGCCTGCTGGAACTCGACGAGGGCGTCGGCGTTGCGCCTCATCCGGACCAGCGCCAGCCCCAGCGCGTGGTGCAGACCGGCGTCCCCCGGCGTGAAGGCGATAGCCGCGCGCAGAACCGCCTCGCCCTCCGCATCGCGGCCGGTTTCCCGATAGAGGTCGGCGAGGTTGACCGCCGCGGGGGCGAAAAGCGGCGACAGCTTCAGCGCCGCCCGGTATTCCGCCTCCGCGTCCGCGAGTAGCCCTTCGCGGGCGTAAAAGCCGCCGAGCGTCAGCCGCGCTTCGGGACGGTCGGCGTTGAGCCTTTGCGCCGCGACGAACTCGGCGGCGGCGCGATCGAACGCGGCGCGATCGGCTTCCGGCCGGGCGGCCGCCGGCATGGCGGCGAGGAGATCGACGGCGCGGATGTGCACGCCGCGCACCGGGTCGGCGAGCAACGGCGCGACGATCGGCCAGAGCGCCTCGGCCGGCGCGGCGGCGAGCATGTCGAGCGCGCCGATCCGCACCATCGGATCGGGGTCGGTCAGGCCCGCCTTCGCGATGTCGACGGTCTTGCCCGAGAGGAACGGCTGAAGCTCGGCGAGCGCGCCGGCGCGGGCGAATCCGGGCGTCTGGCGGTCGGCGGCGACGTGCGCGAGCAGCGCCTCCGCGTCGGCCGAACCGGACCAGGCGGCGTGGAAGGCCGGCGCATAATGCTGAAAACCGTTCCGGTCCGGCCCATGCCAGTCTCGAACGGCGTCCGCCGCCCATTGCGGGGATTTGTCGGCGTGGCAGGCGTTACAGGCGTTCGGCGCGCCTGTCTGCGCCGACAGGTCCGGTCGGGGAATGCGGAAGCTGTGATCATGGCGCGTGTGGACGACCATGTAGGTGCGCGTCGGCATGTGACACTGGACGCAGCCGACCGGGGGATCGACCCCCTCGTGGCGCCCGTGCGCCGCCGCTGCATAGGTGGTCGGCGCATGGCATTGCAGGCACACGCCGTCGCCGGGAAGCCTCAGCCCGGCGCTGTGCGGGTCGTGGCAGTCGCTGCAGGTGACGCCCCTGGAAAACATCTTGCTCTGTTTGAACGCGCCGTAATTGTAGACTTCGTCCTCCATCTGCCCGTCGGCGAAATAAAGACCGCGGGAGAGCGGCGGGACGACGTGGGTGTCGCTGAGCCAGCGGCCGGGAACCCAGTCCTCGTTGATCTGCCCGCGGCGGGCATGGCACAGGCCGCAGGTCTCGACTTCCTTGCGCAAGGGGGCCGGGTCGGCGCCCGGGCGCGCGTTGCCGGACGCGGGATCGATCGCCCACGGCCTGTTCGCCCGCTCGTCGAAGCGCACCACGAGCCCCTTCGAGTCGTCGTCGCCGGCTGGGGCGCTCGAGCCTGCGTGCGTCTTCGCCCACGCGACGTGAGCCGAACCCTTGCCGTGGCAGCTCTCGCAGCCGACGCTGATCTCGGCCCAGGTGGTGGCGAACCTGTCGGCCCGGGCGTCGTAATTCTTGCGCACGCCGGTCGAATGGCACTCGGCGCACATGAAGTTCCAGTTCTGGTTGAGCTTCGTCCAGTGCAGCGGGTCGTCGTGCGGGATCGGCTCGTGCGGATAGAGGCTGAACCAGCGCTGCCCGCCCTTGTCCTTCGGCCGGCTGTCCCAGGCGATCCCGAGCGCCTGCAACCGCCCGTCGGGGAACGCGATCAGATATTGCTGCAGCGGATAGACGCCGAAAGTGTAGGCGATCTCGAATTCGGCCAGTTTGCCGTCCGGCCCGTCGGTCTCGACCATGAACTTGCCGTCGCGCCGGAAGAAGCGCGAGGTCACGCCGAATTGTTCGAAGGTCGCATTGGAAAAATCCCCGAGGACGGACGCCTCGGTCGCGTGGTCCATCGCCGCCTTGTGATGCGAACCGGCCCACAGCTTCGCCTGGTCGGGATGACAGGAGGCGCAGGTCGCGCTGCCGACGGCGTCGGGCGGCGGAGCGGCGTCGGCGGCGCGGACCGCTGCGCCCGGGGCCGGCGCGAACAGCGCCGCGAGGGCCGCGAGCGCGAGAATCAGACGGCGCACGCTCACGATCGGCATCCCTCCGGCATGCGGGCGCGCGCCCGCCGATCATGGCGCCTTATGGCGCCGGCTCGGGGCGGTCGTCGGAGGTTTCCGTCCGGCGCGCGACGGGCCGCTCGTAGACGACTTCGTAGGGCGAAAAGCCGTCGCCCAGATAGGCGCGCGTGGCGGCGTCGTTGGCGGCGAGCGCGCAAAGCCGCAGGCGTGTAATCCCGGGTCGCGCCAACCGGCGCTCGATGGCGGCGAGGAGCTCGGCGGCGACCCGACGGCCGCGAAACGCCGGCGCGACGAAAATGTCGGAGACGAAGGCGAAGCGGTCCGAGTCCGGCGTCTCGATGATCGCATCCGACTGCTCGATCCAGCCGGCGACGAAGCCGACGAACGCCCCCGCCGATTCGGCCACCAGCATGACCCCGTCGCGCGCCGCCCGGGTCTCGATCCGGGCGAGATAGGCGTCGGCGACCTGCTCCCCGGGTAGGCGCGAATCATGCAGGCGGCTCTCATGGTCCTGGAGTTCGACGACGGCGCGCCGAAGGTTCGGGCGGTCGGCGACCGTCGCGGGTCGAATGTGCAGCCAGGGAGACATCGAAGATCGTTCACCCCATACTGGCGCCGTCGTCAAGGGCCGGCGCCCCGACGCCGGTCGGCGAGGGGTTGGCCAAGGGAAAGGGGCAGGGATTTGAGGCTGGTCGTTCTCGCGCTGCGCAGGCTCGCCGTCGCGCTGCTCGGCGTTCTCGCCGTCTGGCTGATCGCCTATGTCTTCCGGCTGACCGACCACCGGCTGCCGACCCTCGTGGCGCTCGCCGCGACCTGGGCGGTCGCCGCCTACCTCATCCTGCCCTGGATCGTGCTCATGAGCCTCAAGCTCCTGAAGCGCGGCGCCGTGCCGAGCTTCACCCTCACCGGCGACGGCTTCCCCGGCGACCCGGTCAATCTCGCGCTGATCGGCACGTTGGCCGAGCTTCGCCAGGCCTTCGCCCGCGCCGGCTGGGTCGAGGCCGATCCGCTGAGCCTGAAGAGTTCCTGGGGCATGGCCGTCTCGTTCGTCTTCGATCGCCCCTATCCGTCCGCGCCGTTCAGCTCGCTCTATCTGTTCGGCCGCAAGCAGGACGTCGGCTTCGAGAAGGCGATCGACGGCAGCCCGCGCAAGCGCCATCACGTCCGCTTCTGGGCGCTGAGCCTCGACCGGGCGTCGGAAGCGGACACGCCGCAATTCTGGATGAACGCCGACCGCCCGCCGCTCGATCAGCCGGCGCTCTGGGTCGGCGCCGGCACGCGCGACACCGGCCTGTCGTTCACCAAATTCACCTTCCAGTTCACCCACGCCACTGACGACGACACCAACGCGGAGCGCGATACCCTCCTTGCCGACCTGAAGGCGGCCAACGTCATCGGCGAGCCGGTCTGGCGTCGCGAGGGCGAGAGACTGGCGCTCGGCAAGGTCAACCACTATGTCGCCGACGGCGAGATCGCGGTCGCGCGGCTCGCCTGACGGCGCAACCCGGGAGAGATCCGACAATGACCGCATCCGACCTCTCGATCCGCGTCATGGCGCAGGACGAGCTCGGCCTCGCCCTCGACTGGGCGGCCGAGGAGGGGTGGAATCCGGGCCTCGCCGACGCCGCGAGCTTCTACGCCGCCGACCCGGGCGGCTTTCTCGTGGGCGAAATCGGCGGCGAGCCGGTTGGCTGCGTCTCCGCGGTGCGCTACGGCGATTTCGGCTTCCTCGGCTTCTACATCGTGAAGCCCCCCTTCCGCGGGCGGGGATACGGCCTCGCGCTGTGGCGCGCGGCGATGGATCGTCTCGCCGGCCGCGTCGTCGGTCTCGACGGGGTCCTGGCGCAGCAGGACAACTACATAGAGTCCGGCTTCCGGCTCGCCTGGCGCAACATCCGTCATGAAGGCGTCGGCGGGGGACGGCCGCCGGAAGGGCTCGCCGACCTCGCGTCGGTCCCGTTCGACGCCGTCGAGGCCTGCGACCGGACGATCTTCCCGGCCGAGCGCCGGCGCTTCCTCGAGCGCTGGATCCGCCCGCCGCAGGGCGCGGCGCTCGCCGCAGTGGAGGCGGGCGCCTTGCGCGGCTACGGCGTCCTGCGCGCCTGCCGGCGCGGCTTCAAGATCGGCCCGCTCATCGCCGACAGGCCGGACGTCGCCGAGCGCCTGTTTCGCGGCCTCGCCGCGCGCGCCGCCGGCGCGCCGCTGTTTCTCGACACGCCTGAAGTCAACCCGGACGCCGTGGCGCTGGCGAAACGCCACGGCATGACGCCCGTGTTCGAGACCGCGCGCATGTACACCGGTGAACCGCCGCCAATTAAGCTCGACCGCTGCTTCGGCGTCACGACGTTCGAACTCGGCTGAACCGGCCGCGCCGCTCTTGAGTTTGGCCGACAACGGCGCTTCAAGCGTCGTCGAGGGGCGCGAAAACGGCGGCGCCCGCAACGGGAAAGGCATGTCATGGACCTGCAACTGGACGGAAAGCGCGCGCTCGTCACCGGCAGCACCGCCGGCATCGGCTACGCCATCGCGGCCGGGCTCGCCCGGGAGGGCGCGCGCGTCATCGTCAACGGCCGCACGCAGGACGGCGTCGCCAAGGCGGTCGCCAAACTGAGGGCCGAAACGGCGGGCGACGTCGTCGGCTTCGCCGGCGATCTCGGCCAGGCGGAGGCGGCGGAGGCGCTGGTCGCCGCCCATCCCGAGGTGGATGTGCTCGTCAACAACCTCGGCATCTTCGAGCCGAAGCCGTTCGAGGATATTCCCGACGCCGACTGGCTGCGCTTCTTCGAGGTCAACGTGCTCAGCGGCGCGCGGCTCGCCCGGGTCTATCTGCCGGCGATGCGACGCGCCAACTGGGGCCGCATCATCTTCATCTCGAGCGAGAGCGGGCTCCAGATCCCGGCCGAAATGATCCACTACGGCGTCACCAAGTCCGCGCAGATTTCACTCGCGCGCGGACTTGCCGAAGCGGTCGCCGGGACGGGAATCACCGTCAACAGCGTGCTGCCGGGCCCGACCCGCTCGCGCGGCGTGGTCGATTTCGTCGCGGCTCTGTCGAAGGACTCGGGCAAGAGCTTCGAGGAGTTCCAGACCGAGTTCTTCGCAACCGTGCGCCCGACGTCGCTGATCAAGCGCTTCGCCACGCCCGAAGAGGTGGCGGCGCTCGTGACCTATGTCGCGAGCCCGCTGGCTTCCGCCACCACTGGCGCGGCGCTGAGAGTCGACGGCGGCGTGGTCAAGAGCGCGTTCTGACGGGGGGGATCCGAGAGGGGTCGGCGCCTCGCCTACCCGTTCGGCAGGAGCAGCGCCTTCAGATAGCCCGGACGGTTGTCCGCCAGCGCCGCGAACAGGTCGGGGGCGGCGGCCAGCGGCGCCTGGTGGGTGACCACGGCGCGCACGTCGACCCGCCCCGAGGCGACGAGCTCGATCGCGCGCGGATAATCGTCGCCCATGCGACGGACGAACTTGATCCCGAGCCCGCGCCGGCGCGGGTCGGCCGCCGGCAGCGTGTAGGAGTCGCCGTCCGGGATGCCAGTCAGCACGACCCGGCCGCCGATCTTCGCCGCCAGCACGGCGTCGCGGAATCCGTGCGGGCTGTTGGTGGCCTCGACCACGAGCGGCCGGCCGTTGACGCCCCCGCCCGTGGCGAGGTCGGCGACGGAGGCGAACGCGGCGCGCGCGCCCAAAGCCAGCGCGGCGTCGCGCCGATGCGCGAGCGGTTCGACCACGTCGACCGCGCCTGCGCCCGCGACCTTCAGGAGTTGCAGGATCAGGAGCCCGATCGGGCCGGCGCCGAGCAGGGCGACCGGCTCGAGCAGACGGGGCCGGGCGAGGTCGACGGCGTGGATCGCGACGCCCAGCGGCTCGAGCATGACCGCGTCGAGCGGCGTGAACGTCTCCGGCAGGGGAACGATCTGCTTCGCCGGAACCCAGATCTTCGACGCCATCGCGCCGTCGAACGGCGGCGCGCCGATGAACTCGACGGTCGGGCAGAGATTGCCGAAGCCCTCGCGGCACCATTCGCACGTTCCGCAGGAGCCGTTGGGGTCGACGGCGACCAGCGCGCCGCGGCGAAGGCCGCGCTCGGGGACGTCCTCGGCGAGATAGCCGCCGAATTCGTGCCCGGGCACGAAGGCGTCGCCGACCTGGGCGGCGCCGATGCCGCCGTCCTTGTAATAATGCAGGTCGCTGCCGCAGATCCCGACCGCCGCGACCTCGATCAGGGTCTCGCCCGGCCGGCCCTCGCGCAGATTGTACGGCCCGACGCGGACGTCCCGGACGCCCCGGAAAAAGACGGCTTGGTTCATGCGGCGCTCCTTTGCCGGACTGAGCCCGGCGCCCGCCGCCTAGACCGTCTCGCCGCGCGGGTAAAGAGCCGCCGATCCCGATGCGCGGCGACGACCCGGGATTGTCCGCGCGCGAAGTCTCCGGAGGAGCCGGAGCGGATCGCTGGACATCGTCGCAGGCGCGCTCGCCGCGCGGCCCCGCTCGAGCCGAGCGTGACCGCCGACGCCCGGACTTTCGCCCCGGTCGACGAAGCTGCCGGGGCCGCTAGTTCAGCGTCCGCCTGACGTGAGGCGAATCGAGCGAGAAGGCGGGAATGGCGACCTGGAATCGCTCGCCGTTCGCGCCGAGCATGCCGTATTCCCCGACCATCATGCCGCTCGAGGTCGGCAGCGGGCAGCCCGAGGCGTAGCGGAACGATTCGCCGGGCTGGATCGTGGGCTGCTCGCCGACGACGCCGGGACCGCGAACCTCCTGCTGGCGCCCCTCGCCGTCGGTGATCTGCCAATGCCGCTCGAGAATCGTCACAGGGCTGTCGCCGAGGTTGGCGATCTCGATGTCGTAGCGCCAGAAATAGCGGCCCTCGGCCGGATCGGAGCGATCCGGCTCGAAGGTCGGCTCAACGGTGACTTTGACCTGATGTGTGACCGACATGTACATGAGAAGGCTATTCTAGCGGCGCGAACCGGCGCGTCTACTGGCGCGCGCGGTTTTTCTCGACGCGTGTTCACTGCGACCGGACGGGGAAGACCATGAGCGAAGACCGTCTCGCCGAGGCCAAGGCGCTGCTCGCGCGCCTGATCGCGTTCGAGAGCGTCAGCGACCGGTCGAACCTGCCGCTGATCGCCTTCGTCGAGAGCTATCTGGCGGCGCTCGGCGTGGCCTCCCGCCACGCGCCGAACCGGTTCGGAGACAAGAGCGCGCTGCTCGCCACCGTCGGGCCGCGGGTCGACGGCGGGGTCGCGCTCAGCGGCCACACCGACGTCGTGCCGGTCGAGGGGCAGGCGTGGACCAGTCCGCCGTTCGTCATGCGGGAGGCCGAGGGCCGGCTCTACGGCCGCGGCGCCTGCGACATGAAGGGGTTCGCGGCCTGCGTGCTGGCGATGGTTCCGACCTTCCAGGCGGCGGGGCTGAAGCGGCCGATCCACATCGTGCTGAGCTACGACGAGGAGACGACCTGCCTCGGCTCGACCGACGTCATCGCCTGGTTCGGCAGGGACGAGCCGCAGCCCGCTGCGGTCGTGGTGGGCGAGCCGACCATGATGGAGGTCGCCGACGCCCACAAGAGCGTGGCGACGATCCGAACCGTCGTCAAAGGCTGCGAAGCGCACTCCGCCCTGCCCGCGCTCGGCGCCAACGCGGTCGCCGCCGCCGCCGACGTCGTCAGCGAGATCGGGCGCCTCGCGCGCGAATACGAGAAGGGTCCGCTCGACAGCCGTTTCGCGCCTCCGTATTCGACGCTCCACGTCGGGATGATCCACGGCGGGACGGCGCGCAACATTCTCGCGCGCGAATGCGCCTTCGACTGGGAGTTCCGCGGCCTGCCCGGGATTTCGCCCGACCGGCCGGTGGCCGAGGTTCAGGCCTTCGTCGATGCGGTCGCCCTGCCGCGCCTCACCCGCTTCGTGAGCGGCCCGACGATCGCGACAGAGATCGAGGCGATCGCCCCGGCGCTCGCCGCGAGGCCCGGTTCGCCCGCCGAAACGATGGCGCTGAGGCTGACCCGGTCCAACCGGACGATCGCCGTGTCCTTCGCCACCGAGTCCGGCCACTTTCAGGCCGCGGGCATCCCCACGGTGGTGTGCGGGCCGGGCTCGATCGATCAGGCGCACAAGCCGGACGAATATGTCGAGGAGACGCAACTCGCGGCCTGTCTCGACTTTCTCGACGCCCTTGCCGGCGAACTGTCGCGATAGACGATTCCCGAGGACGACGGGCCCTTCCCCCTCTGCGGCGCCGGAGCCCCAATCCCGCAGCGCGTCGAAAGACGCCCGTCTTGCGACGGCGATGGCGGCGCCCGGCGGAGGCGGGGCGGCGCCCGCCGGACACGGAACCGGCCCCTTGCCGAATCAAGTCTTCATCGGCTTTTTTCCGCGACCGCCTTCACCGGGCTGGCGGATTCGAGGACGGCGGTTGGCGGGCCGCATCTCGCGGCGGCGGCCCAACCCGCTCGCGTCCCATGGTCTCGCGGCGATCGCCGGCAGCGCCGGACCGACGTCGTGTTCGCCGACGAGGCCGCTTCGCGCGCCGGGACGGCGCCGCGCCTCAATCGGCGGGAATGGTCCGTTGCTTTCGGTCCACGCATTGCCTTGTCGACAGCCGCGCCCTTCAATGGCGGCGCGGCGAACGTTCGGCCGCGTGACCCATTCGGACAGGACCGCCCATGACGCGCGAGCAACTCGTCGAAAAAATCCTGGACATCAAGCGCGATCGGCGCTGGAGCTGGAAGGAGGTGGCGCAGCAGATCGGCGGCATGTCGCCGATCCTGGTCGTCGGGGCGCTGCTCGGCCAGATGCGGCTGCCGAAGGCGCTCGCCGCGAAGGCGGGCGAGCTGTTCGGCCTCTCGGACGTCGAAACGCTGATGCTGAGCGAGGTCCCGACGCGCGGAACGGCGATGCCGCCGACCGACCCGCTGCTCTACCGGTTCTTCGAGATGGTGATGATCAACGGGCCAGCCCTGAAGGCGCTGATCGAGGAGGAGTTCGGCGACGGCATCATGTCTGCGATCGACTTCGACATGACGCTCGACCGCCTGGCGCACCCGAAGGGCGACCGGGTGAAGATCGTGCTCTCCGGCAAGTTTCTGCCCTACAGATATTACGGGAACGAGCCGGGCGTTCCGGAGGGCGGCCTCAAGGAGGATTGACGGGCGAGCGACCGGCGACGGCGCGGGCGCCGCCTTGCGCTCGCGCCCGCGCGCCGGCAAGATCAGGCGGGGGCGGAGGGGCGCATGGCTGCGATGGGTTTGATGGCGCTGGCGGTGGCGGCGCTGCTCGGCGTGGCGATGGGGATGAAGTATCTGACGACCCCCGCCTTCATGCCCTACCATGCTGCGGTCGTCGGCAAGACGTGGGCGGAGATCGATCCGCTCATGCAGGCGATCGTTCTGGGCATGCTGCGGGTGGTCGCCGGCGGTTTTCTCGCCCTCGGCGTCGCGATCGGCTGGCTGACGCTCGCGCTGGCGCAGGGCGCGGCTTGGGCGCCCTGGGCGATCCTGACGACGGCCGCCGCCGGGCTCGGCCCGGCGCTGTACGTGTCGCTGAAACTCCGGTCCGTCCGGCCCGAGGCCAAAACGCCGGTCGTCCCGACCGTGGCCGCGATCGTGCTGATCGTGGTCGGGACGGCGCTGGCGCGCTTCGGCTGACTGTGTGCGACAGCGGCGCCGCGACAGCGACCGGCCAAGGCTTCCGCGCTGGATAAGGGAAATTTTAGTCCGCGAAATCGGGACGCCGATTGGTGTGCGGCGTAAAGGACGTCTCGAACCTCTTTTCGGACAGGCGCGGGATGAACAGGGACGTCGGAATTCGCCTTGCGCTGGCGTTCGGGCTGGCGGCCGCGGCCGCCGGCTGCCAGACGGAACAGAAATCCATGCCCGTGATGTCGGTCACGCAATGGGAGGCGCTGCCGTCGGGCCAGAAGCCGATCTTGTTCCGCGATCCCGACCCCCGGCTGGCCTACCCCTACAACATCCACGAGACCGACGGGCTGAGCCGCAATCCGGACGATTGCGCGCGCTGGGGCTGCGTGGACGTCAACAGCCGGTGAGAGCCGCCATGTCCTTCGGGGCCGGCCAACGGCGGCGCCGACGAAAGGGCGCCGGAAGCAATTGGAGACGTTCGGAACCGGGCGCGAATGGCGGGCCGTGCGCGAACCCTACGTTCCGAGCGCCTGGTCGAGGTCGCGGATCAGATCGTCGGCCGTCTCCAGCCCGATCGACAGGCGGATGACGTCGTCGCCGGCGCCGGCGGCCTTGCGTTGCGCCTCGGTGAGCTGGCGGTGGGTGGTCGAGGCCGGGTGCAGGATCAAGCTGCGGGTGTCGCCGATGTTGGCGAGGTGCGAGAACAGCCGGACGCTCTCGACCACCTTGATTCCCGCTTCGTAGCCGCCCTCGACGCCGAAGGTGAACACCGCGCCCGCTCCCTTGGGCAGGTATTTCTGGGCCAGCTCGAAATACGGGCTCGCCGGCAGTCCGGCGTAGCTGACCCAGGCGACCTTCGGATGCGCGGCGAGAAACGCCGCGACCCTTCGGGCGTTGGCGACGTGCCGCTCCATCCGCACGTGCAGGGTCTCGACGCCGGTGATGGTCAGGAAGGCGTTCATCGGCGCGAGCGCCGGGCCGAAGTCGCGCAGGCCCACCGCCCGCGCCTTCATGGTGAAGGCGAAGTCGCCGAAATTCTCGAAGAACTTGAGGCCGTGGTAGGCGGGCTCCGGATCGGTCAGCGACGGGAAGCGGCCGTCCTGCGCCCAGTCGAATTTGCCGGACTCGACCACCACGCCGCCGAGCGCGTTGCCGTGGCCGGAGAGAAACTTGGTCGTCGAATGCACGACGATGTCGGCGCCGTGCTCGATCGGCCGGCAGAGGTACGGAGTCGCGAGCGTGTTGTCGACGATCAGCGGCAGGCCGGCGGCATGCGCGATGCGCGCGACCCGTTCGATGTCGACCACCACGCCGCCCGGATTGGCGAGGCTCTCGATGAAGATCGCCTTGCACTTGGGCGTCAGCGCCCGGGCGAAATTCTCGGGGTCGGCCGGGTCGACGAAATGGCAGGTCCAGCCGAGTTTCGCGAACGAGACGCCGAACTGGGTGAGCGAGCCGCCGTAGAGGGCGCGCGAGGCCAGGAATTCGTCGCCCGGCCCCATCAGGGTAAAGAAGGTCAAAAACTGCGCCGCGTGGCCGGAGGCGGCCGCGACCGCCGCCCGCCCGCCCTCGAGGCTCGCGATCCGCTCCTCGAGCACCGCCACCGTCGGGTTGGTCAGGCGCGCGTAGATGTAGCCGAAATCGTGCAGGTTGAACAGCGAGGCGGCGTGGTCGACGTCGTCGAACACATAGGCCGTCGTCTGGTAGATCGGCGTCGCCCGCGCCCCGGTGGTCGGGTCCGGGGCGGCGCCGGCGTGGATGGCGCGGGTCTCGAAGCCGTAGGCGAGGTTGGCCGCCGGCGCGGCGCGGGTCTTGATCCGCCGCGGCAGCGGCGGCGCGGGCGCGCGGTTGCGGATGATGCCGCTGTTGACGCCGCTCCACGACAATTCGCCGCCGAGCCGCCCGAACTCGATTTTCGGGCAGCGGTTCATGATCACCTCGATCCCCGCCGCCTCGGCGACTGTCGCCGCCTCGTCGTTGCGCACGCCGAGCTGCATCCAGAGGACCTTGGCGCCGATCGCGATCGCCTCCGCGGCCACGCCCGGCGCCTCCGGCGCGGCGCGGAACATGTCGACCATGTCGATTGCGTCCGGGATGTCGCGTAGCGACCGGTAGACGGTCTCGCCGAGCAGCCTTTCGCCGGCGATCGCCGGATTGACGGGGATGACGCGATAACCCTTGCCCTGGAGATACTTCATCACGAAGTAGCTCGGCCGGTTCCAGTTCGGCGAGGCGCCGACCATGGCGATCGTCTTCACCCGCTCGAGGATCGAGCGGAGCTTTGCGTCCGGATAGGGAATCGGTTCGAGATCGGCCATGATGCGCTCGCGGAAGGACGGCGCCATCCTTACCGGAACGCGGCGCGATTTCCACCGGAGCGCCGTCGGCGCCGCGCCCGCGAAACCCTTGTTCGATCGCCTGCTCATGCGATCGCGGCGGCTTGCGCCACTCCCGTCGCCGCCCCGTCAGTCCGGCGGCGCCGCCCGGGCGTTCACCCCGTTCGCGGCGATCGCCAGATAGAGGCCGCCGGCGATGATGACCGCGTTGCCGACGACGATCGGCCAGGTCGGGACGTCGCGCCAGACGATCCAGCCCATCAGCGCCGCCCACAGGATCGCGGAATATTGCAGCGGCGCGAGCGCCGCGGCGCGGGTGAGGGCGAGCGCGCGGGCGATCAGGATGAAGCACAGCATGGACACGATTCCGACCGCCGCCATCAGGACGAGGTCGAACGGCGTCGGGGTCGTCCAGGCGAAGGGCAGCGTCGCCGCCCCGATCAGGCCGCCGCCGGCGAACTGCCAGATCGTCAACTGCAGCCAGTGGGCGCGGCGCAGCTTTCGGGTCAGGGTCTGGCAGAGCGCGTAGGTGGTCGCGCCCATGAGCGCGATCGGCGACGCCCACGAGAACAGCTGCGCAGTGGGCCTCAGCGCGATTACGACGCCGACGAAACCGATCATGACCGCAATCCAGCGGAACCGCTCGACCCGCTCGCCGAGCAGCGGCGCCGACAGCGCCGTCATGATCAGGGGCGCCGCCATGTAGAAGGTCATCACGTCGGCGAGCGGCATGGATCGCGTCGCCCAGTAGAAGGCGAAGGTGTCGGCGGCCATCGCCAGCACGCGCAGGCTCTGCAGCGTCGGGTTTTCGACGGCCACGAGCGCGGGCTTCAGCGCCAACGCCATCGGCGCGAGCACGAAAGCCGCGCCGATCGAGCGGACGAACATCAGTTGCCCGACGCCGTAGTCCGTGACCAGCCATTTGCCGAGCGCGTCGTTGAGCGCGAACAGGAACACGCCGGTCAGGTAGAGGACCACGCCTGCGCTCGCGGGACGGGAAGCGGACATGCAGGTCTCGGCAGGCACGGCGGGGAAACAATCCAGGAAAAACGCCAGCGGCGTCGATTCCGGCGTGCGTCACGCCGCTCGCAGGCGTGAGGCGGCTCCGCTGCGACCCCGAATCGGCGCGCATCATGCGACGCGGACAGACAAATGCCGACCCGAAAATTTCGTTCGGTCGCGAAATCGGAATGTCGGGCTGGAACCGGATCGCCGTTGGCAAGTTCACTCGCCGTGACGATTTCGGGACTCGGGAGGCTGGCCGGGCAAACGGCTCTTCGTCTTGCACTGCGAAGTCCCCGGAACGCGCAGCCGACAACCTTTTTCGAGTGCGTCCGCGGGTCGGCGCGCGGAGGGTCGGATGATCAGGCTCAAGAGCGGAAATCGGGGCTAGCGGCGTGCTGGACGACAGGCGAACGGATTCGGACTCGGCGGTGACGGAGGGGCCCGGCCGGGCGCGGCAGAGCGGCGGTTCGTCCGACGCGCCGCCCCGGATACCGCAGCCTGCCGGCGAGCGGACGGCCGTCCCCCCGGAGAGGCCCGCCGAGAATGCGCCGCGACGGGACGGAGCGCGTCCGGCGGGCGAGGGCGAGCGCCCTCGGAGGGAGGGAGAGAAGCGGAACGGAGACGGGGACGCCTCGTCCGGCAAGCCTCGGTCTCGCCGGCGCCTGATGCTGACGGCGGGAGCGCTCGTCCTGATCGTCGGCGCGCCCGCCGGGTACCTCTATTGGGACCACACGTCCCACTTCGAATCGACCGACGACGCCTTCATCGCCGCGCGGCAGTTCGCGGTCGCGCCGCAAGTCGCGGGCTACGTCACGGCCGTAGCGGTAACCGACAACCAGCACGTCGACCGGGGCGGCGTCATCGCGCGCATCGACGAGCGCAATTATCGGGTCGCGCTGGAGCTGGCGGACGCGCAGGTCGCCGCGGCCAACGACAATATCAGCAATATCGACGCGCAGATCGCGGTGCAGGAGGCGCAGGTCGGCGAGGCCAATGCGCAGGTCGAGTCGGCCCAGGCGGCGCTGGTGTTCGCGCAGGAGCAGGCCGCCCGCTACCAGGATCTGGTTCGGACCGGCTCGGGCACGGTGCAGAACGCCCAGCAGTACAGCTCGGGGCTTCGCCAGCAGCAGGCTGCCGTCTTGACGGCCAAGGCGTCGCTCGCCGCGGCCCAACGGCAGGTCGGCGCGCTCAGGGCGCAGCGCAAGAGCGCCGAGGCCAACCTCTCGGAGGCGGAAGCCCAGCGAGACCAGGCCGCGCTCAATCTCTCCTACACGATCGTCACGGCGGCCCAGGCGGGAAAGATCGCCAACCTCTCCGCGTCGGTCGGCGAATACGCGACCACCGGAACGGCCCTCACGATGTTCGTCCCCGACGACATCTGGGTCACCGCGAACTTCAAGGAGACGCAGCTCGACGCCATGCGGCCGGGGCAGCCCGTCACGATGCACATCGACGCCTATCCGGAGCGGACTGTCCGCGGCCATGTCGCGAGCGTCCAGCCGGGGTCGGGCGTCGCGTTCTCGCTGCTGCCCGCCGAGAACGCGACGGGCAATTACGTCAAGATCGTCCAACGCGTGCCGGTCAAGATCGTCATGGACAATCCGCCAGCCGACATGACGCTCGGCCCCGGCATGTCGGTCACGCCGACCGTGCGGACCAACGCCGCGCCGTCCCTGTGGGAAAAGCTCAGGGCCCGCCTTCCCGGCTGGATCGGAGGCGGGGGGTGAGCGCGGCGGCGGAAACCCGCCCGGCCGCCTCGGCGAACCCTGCGCAGGCCAGCCCGTGGTTGATCGCCTTCCTGGTCGCGCTCGCCGCCTTCATGGAGGTGCTCGACACCACCGTCGCCAACGTGGTCCTGCCCTATATCGCCGGCGGCATGGGGGTCAGCACGGACGAGGCGTCCTGGGTCGTGACGACCTATCTGGTCGCCAACGCCGTGAGCCTGACGGCGAGCCCGTTCCTGGCCCGGCGGCTCGGGCGCAAGACCTTCTTCATCGCCTGCCTCGGACTGTTCACGCTGAGTTCCCTGCTTTGCGCACAAGCCTGGAATCTCGACGCCCTGCTCCTGTTCCGGATCATGCAGGGCCTGGCGGGAGGCGGCATGGTGCCGGTCTCGCAGTCGATTCTCGCCGACGCTTTCCCGCCCGCCAAGCGCGGCCAGGCGTTCGCGCTCTTCGGAATTGCGGTGGTGGTGGGGCCGGTGGTCGGGCCGACGCTCGGCGGTTGGCTGGCCGACAACGTCTCGTGGCGCTGGTGCTTCCTGATCAACTTTCCCGTCGGCCTCGCCACGATGGCGGCGATCGCCGCCGTTTTGCCGGCGGACGCCGCGGAAGCGCGGTCGGCCGCTCGCTTCGACGCCATCGGCTTCCTGCTGATCGCCACGTTCCTCGGAGCGCTCGAGGTCGTGCTCGACCGGGGCCTCGAGGACGACTGGTTCGGCTCGTCCTTCATCCGTTCCATGACAGTGGTCACGGCGGCCGCTTTGGCGCTCTTGATCCCATGGGAGACGCGCAGGAAAGACCCCATGATCGACGTGCGCATGGTGGCCTCGCGTCAGTTCGGCGCCGCGTTCCTCGTGATGGGCGCGACCGGCGCGATCCTCTATGCGACCACCCAGTTCCTGCCGCTGCTGTTGCAGACCGACTACGGCTACACGGCCACCTGGGCCGGGCTCGCGCTCTCGCCCGGCGGGATCGTCACGATGTTCATGATGTTCTTGATCGGCTCCATCTCGAACAAGGTGCAGCCCAAGTACCTGATCATGATCGGCGCCCTCGTCATCGCGGCCTCGATGTACGAGTTGACAGACGTATACGGAGACTTGAACTTCTGGTTCTTCGCTCGCTCGAGAATCTATCTCGGCATCGGATTGCCGCTGATCTTCATCCCCATCATCGCCGCGTCCTACGATGGCGTCCCGCCCGACCGGATCGACATGGCGTCAGCCCTGATCAATGCGGCGCGCAACACGGGGGGTTCGATCGGCGTCTCGATCGCCTCGAACGTGGTGGCGCATCGTGAGCAATTTCATCAGGCCCGGCTGGCCGAGAACGCGATCCCCGCGAGCGCGCAGTACCGGGACGCGCTGCAACAGGCGACGAAGTTTTTCCAGGCGCAGGGCGGTCCAGCGAGCGAGGCGCAGCAACGCGCCATCGCCTGGATCGGCCGGGAGGTGGCGCTGCAGGCGTCGTTCCTGGCTTACATGGACGTCTTCTGGGTCCTTATGATCCTTGCGCTCCTGACCGTGCCGCTCGCCTTGACCCTGCGCAACGTCAAGCTCGGCGGCGCAGCGCCGGCCGCGCACTGAGACCGCGACTCGAGGCTGGGCTGGACGCGCAACGGCCGCACCTTTCGATGCGGCCGGAAGGAAGACACGTTCTTTGAATGTCAGCGCGAGTAGAACTCGATGACGAGGTTCGGCTCCATGTGGGTCGGGTAGGGAACCTCGGTCAGGTTCGGAATGCGGGTGAGCTTGGCCGTGGCCTTGGACGGGTCGACCTCGACGTAATCGGGCACGTCGCGCTCGGCGAGGGCCTGGGCTTCCAGCACCAGGGCGAGTTGCTTGGAGGCCTCCTTGACCTCGATCAGGTCGCCGACCTTGACCTGGTAGGAGGCGATGTTGACCCGGCGGCCGTTGACCTTGATGTGCCCGTGATTGATGAACTGGCGGGCGGCGAACACGGTCGGCACGAACTTGGCGCGGTAGATGACCGCGTCGAGCCGGCGCTCCAGGAGGCCGATCAGATTGGCGCTCGAGTCGCCCTTCATCCGCAGCGCCTCGACGTAATATTTATGGAACTGCCGCTCGGAAATGTTGCCGTAGTAGCCCTTGACCTTCTGCTTGGCCTTGAGCTGGGTGCCGAAGTCGGTCGCCTTGCCCTTGCGGCGCTGGCCGTGCTGGCCCGGACCGTACTCGCGCTTGTTGAACGGGCTCCGGGGACGGCCCCAGATGTTCTCGCCCATGCGGCGATCGATCTTGTACTTCGCTTCTGCGCGCTTCGTCATCGCGGTTCCTCTTTATGTTCCGACAGTTTCAGGTGAGGAACGCGCCCTCCTCTGCGCCTCTCGGAGGCGCCGACAGGTCCGGGCCGAGCGAGGCCTTGACCATGGGTGCGTCAAACGGAAAGCGCGCCCTCTCGGACCGAGAGCGCGCTCGCCGCGGTCCGCATAGGGGAAAGGGCGCATCCTGTCAACGCGCTTCGGCGGCGGTCTGTCAGCCGGGACGCGCCCGGTTCGCGAGGGCCTTCTATGCATTCAACGCATGTCTACGGTCGCCACTTCCGTAGGATTTGATACCTACCGTATCATTAACGACCGATTCAGGCGTCGTTCTTTTGCAGTTGGACAATTTGTCGCGCAAATTTCGCATGCACGCAGAGTCTACGATCTTGACATTTGCGTCCGAGCTGAATACAAATGTTCATGTCTAAGGGATGAAGCGACGACGGCTTCGAGGGTTCGAAGCTGGGCAGGAGGGCGGTCAGCCAAAGGAGACCGCCATGTTGACCTTCAATCTCTTGCGCTTCCTGCGCCAACGCCGCACCTACTGGAACGTCGTCCAGGAGCTGTCCCAATATACCGACCGCGAGCTGCACGACATCGGCATCGACCGCGTCGACATCCGCGACATCGCGCGCCTCGCCGCCCGGGAAGACCGGACGCCGGCGTGATCGGGAAGCAGGAAGCGATATGCCGTCTGGCGGCGGCGCCCGAGCGGGCGCCGCCAGACCTCAGCGGCGATTGTAGACGTCCTCGATCCGGACGATGTCGTCCTCGCCGAGATAGCTTCCGGTCTGCACCTCGATCAGCTCGAGGTCGATCTTGCCGGGATTGCACAGGCGGTGATCCGAGCCGATCGGCAGGTAGATCGATTCGTTTTCGTGCACCAGATGCACGGCGCCGTTCAGCGTCACCTCGGCGGCCCCCCGCACCACGATCCAGTGCTCGGCGCGATGGAAGTGCTTCTGGAGCGACAACCGGCCGGCTGGCCTGACGACGATCCGCTTGACCTGATAGCGCGCTCCGTGATCGATGCTCTGATAGTAGCCCCACGGCCGATAGTTGCGGCGATGTTGGGTCGCTTCGGGATGCTTGTCCGCCTTGAGCTTCTCGACCAGCTGCTTGACCTTGTCGGAGTGCCCTTGGGCGGCGACCAGGATGGCGTCGCCGGTCGCAACCACGATCACGTTGTCAAGGCCGATCACCGCCGCCAGATGCTCGTCCGAGCGGACGAGCACGTTCGACGAGTCGATCGCCACGGCGCGCCCGCGCAGGCTGTTGCCGTCCGCGTCCTTCGGGCTCAGCCGCCAGACGGTCGACCATTGTCCCACGTCCGACCAGCCGACGTCCGCCTCCAGCACCGCCGCCCGGTGGGTGCGCTCCATCACCGCATAGTCGATCGAGATGCGCGGCGCCTGGACGAAAGCGTCGCGATCGAGGACGAGGAAGCCGAGATCCTCCTTGGCGAGGGCGACCGCGGCGGCGGCCGCGGAGGCGATCTTCGGCTCGAACTGCGCGAGCTCCTCGATCATGACGTCGGCCCGGAAGATAAAGTTCCCGGAATTCCACAGATAACCGTTCTCGATAAAGGTTTTTGCCAGATCCTCGTTCGGCTTCTCGACAAAGCGTTCGACGCGACGGACCTTCGGGTCGACGGAGAGCGCCTCGGCGGGATGAATATACCCGTAGCCGGTCGCGGGATGGTCCGGCTTCACGCCGAAGGTCACGATTGCGCCCGCCTCCGCGGCCGCGGCCGCCTCGCCGCACAGACGAACGAACTCCTTCTCGTTCTTGAACACGTGGTCGGCGGCGAGGATTGCGACGATCGTCTTCGGGTCGCGAGCGGCCGCCCAGGCCGCCGCCGCGCCGACCGCAGCCGCGCTGTCGCGCCGCTCGGGCTCGAGCAGAATGGTCGCCTTCGCGCCAATGTCCTCGAGCTGCTCGGCGACCCGAAACCGGTAGTCGAAGTTGGTGATGACGACCGGCCTCTCGAACACGGCCTCGTCGCTCACCACGCCCACGATCGACTGGAAGGTCGACCGATCGCCGATCAGCGGAATGAACTGCTTTGGCAGGCTCTCACGGGATTCGGGCCAGACCCGCGTGCCCGAGCCGCCGCACATGATCACCGGCAGAATCTTGGCCATCACATCCTCTGCGCGTATGGTGCGCCGCAGCGCCGACCGAGAGCGTTCTTGCGACAAGGTCGCGTGCAAGACAATCTGTTTCTTAGTCCTTCCCGGCGATCGAGTCGTTCCCTCCGGCGGGCCCGAACAGCGCCATTCCGACGCCCGCCGCCACTGCGGCGGCCGCGATCGCGCCGAACGCCATCGGAAGGGAGAATGCCTGGGCGATCGCTCCTGTCGCCAGCGGCGCCGGCAGCCGGGTCAGCGCGCTGAACAGGGAAGCCGAGGAGAGGCCGACGGCGGGGCGTCCCGGCGTCTGCCGGGCCGCGAGGGCGAAACCGCACGGCACGATCGCGCCGGTGCCCAAGCCGATGAGGGCAAAACCGGCGACGCTCGCGGCGAAGCCGGCGTCGAAGGCGGTCACCGCGAACCCTGCCGCCGTCACTGCGAACGACGCGACGATGATTTTTCGGTCGCTCGTCATGAGCCGGACGCCGTCGGCGTTGAAACGCAACGTCGCCTGACAGAGGGCGAAAAAGGCCGCGCCCAGTCCGGCGAACGCGGCGTAACCGGGCGCTTCCGCGCGCAGCAGCAGCGCCGACCACAACAGCGCCGCCGTTTCCGCCGCGATCGACGCCCCGAGGACCAGGCCGAGCACGATCAGCGCAGGGGAGAAGGAGAGGCCGCGCGCGGTCGGCGATCTCGGCGGAGTTCGAGGGGCCTCGCTGCGAGCCGTCCGCTCATAGACGGCGGCGGCCGCCGCCAGTCCGCCCGCCGCGATGAAACCGGCGGCCCCCGGGGCCGCGCTCGCCGCGATCAGGCTTCCGAGAATGGCCCCCGCCGCAACCCCCGCCGAGGCGGCCGCGTGCAGGCGCGCCAGAATCGGCTTCCCCCGGCTGCGCTCGATGCGCGCGCCTTCCGAATTCATGGCCACGTCGAGGAGGCCGCCGAGGAAGCCCGACACGACGAGGAGCGACGCGACGCTCGCCACGCTCTGCGCGTTCAGCAGCCCCAACAGCGCGGCGGCGAACAGGACGGCGGCGCCGACGAGCGTCGGCCGGATTCCGAACCGATGGGCGAGACTTCCGCCGGCCGTCATCGCGACGAGATAGACGCCGGTATAGGCGGTCAGAATGATCCCGAGCGACGCCGAGTCGACGCCGGCACGGGTCAAAATGGCGCCGGACGCTCCGCTCCACAGCCCGACCCCGAGGCCGAAAGCGAAAAATACGCCGCCGACGGCGGCGTGGACCTTGTCTCGTTGCAGCATGCGGCGAGCGCTCAGTAGTCCGTCGGCGCGCCGCCCTCGGCCTTCCGGCGCGCGACGAACGCTTCGAGCGCCTCGCGCCGTTCGGGCTCGAAGGCGGGCGGCGCGTAAGCCGCGAGCCGTTCGGCGACAACGCGCCCGGCGGCGTCGGCGGCGGTCGGCGATCCGGCCTCGCGCCAAGTCTCGTAGTTGCGCCAGTCGGAAATCATGGGCGCGAAAAAGGCGGTCCGGTAGCGCGACTGGGTATGCTCGGCGCCGAAGAAATGCCCGCCGGGGCCCACTTCGCGCATCGCCTCGAGCGCGAGCTCGGCGTCATCGACGCGCAGGGGCTTGAGGAAGTCCGCCACCATGGCGAGCAGGTCCGCATCGAGCGCCATCTTCTCGAACGAGGCGTGCAGGCCGCCCTCCATCCAGCCCGCCCCGTGCATCAGGAAATTGACGCCGCCCATGATCGCGCCCCACAGCGAGAACACGCTCTCGTACGCCGCCTGAGCGTCGAGCGAATTGGCGGCGTTGGCGTTGGAAGAGCGGTAGGGCAGCGAGAGCCGACGCGCGAGCTGCCCGCCGACGATCGCGGTCTTCATGTATTCCGGGGTGCCGAACGCCGGCGCGCCCGACTTCATGTCCACGTTTGAGGTGAAGCCGCCATACACGAAGGGCGAGCCGGGACGCACGACCTGCGCAAGGACGAGCCCGGCGAGCGCTTCGGCATGCTGCTCGGCCAGCGCGCCGGCGAGCGTCACCGGCGCCATTGCGCCGGCGAGGGTGAAGGGCGTCAGCACCACGACCTGATTGCGCCGCGCCATCTGGATGATCCCTTCCAGCATCGGCGTATCGAGCCTGAGCGGCGAAGACGAATTGATCACCGTGAACAGCGAGGGCTCGCGCTCGAGCGTGTCGTCGTCGATTCCACGCGCGATTTTGACCATTTCGATCGCGTCGAGATTGCGCTCGCGGCCGAGGCTGTAGGCGTGGATCGGCTTGTCCGAAAGCGTGAGCATGTCGGACAGCGCATCGAGGTGGCGCACGGACGGATGCACGTCGACCGGCTCGACCGGGTAGCCGCCCCAGAAGTGGATCGAGTCGAGCGTCTGGCCGAGGCGGAGAAAGTTGCGGTAGTCGGCGATCGTTCCCGACCTGCGCCCCCCGGCGCGATCGAAAGCGTTCGGCGCGCTGGCGACCGAGCCGAAGGCGATCCGCCGTCCGCCGATCGCGAGATGGCGCGCGGGGTTGCGCGCGTGCAGGATGAACTCGCGCGGCGCGAGCCCGATCTGGGCCTCGACCAGCGCAGGGTCGAAACGAACGCGCGTCGAGGCCGGATCGACATCCGCCCCGGCCGCTTTCAGGAGCGCGCGCGCGCCGTCGTGGAGGAAGTCGATCCCGATCTCCTCCAGCACGGTCAGGGCGGTCCGATGGATGGATTCGAGTTCGTCCCTCGACACGAGCTCGAGCGGCGGAAACGGCGACACGGGCTGCGCCAGCGGCGACGGCGCCGCAGGCGCGGCGGCGCGCTCGCGGCGGCGCCGGCGCCCGGAATCCTGAGGCTGGTCTTCAGCGGACATCGGCCATTCCCGGAGCTCTCGTCGTAGCGGCGTTCGAGGTCACGCTAGCGGCTGACCAGGCCTCGGCCTCGCGCCAAAATGGCATCGCGACATGCCGATTTGAACGGGCTATTTCGCAGCGCGCAGCTTCGGCGCCTCCGCCTGGGCCGCGGGCGCCTCTCCCTGGGCCGGCTCGGATTCGGCGATCCTGCGCGCCGCGAAGCGCGCGATCAGCCAGGTGCGGAACAACGCGACCGCTTCGTTGCTGAGATCCTCCGGATGAGTCGTCAGGTAGTAGCCGTAGCCCTCCTCGAGCCAGAGGTCGTCGAACGGTTGCGCCAGCCGTCCCGCCTTGATCTCCTCGTGGAACAGCCGCGGGTCGATGAGGGCGATTCCGTCGCCGCTCATGGCGTATTGCGCCGCGAGCTGCTGGGCGTCGAACACGAGGCCGCGGTCGACGGCGATGTCGGGCCGCCCGATCGAGCGCACGAACATCTCCCAGAAGAAATGGCGCGGGCGGCCGTCGATTCTGGTGTGGAGCAGGTCGTTGGCGGCGATGAACCGCGCCGGGTCGCTCGCGTCGATCGATTCGAGCAGTTTCGGGCTGCACATCGGGGTCGCGCGCACCATCCAGAGCAGGTCGTGAATCGCGTCGGTCACGCTCGGCTCGGAATAGACGATCGCGATGTCGACGTCGCCGTCGACGTCTGGGCCGGTGCTCGGCTTCGACACGATCTCGAGCGTGATGCCGGCGTTCTCGGCGCGGAAGTCGCGCAGAATCGGGATCGCCAGCCGGTGCGCGAACGACGTCGGCAGCGCGACCTTCAGAACCCGCTTCGGCCTTCCCTTCTCGTTGATGACCTCGCCGAGCGCCTGGTCGATCCGGTCGAACGACTTCGTCACCACAGGCAGGATGTGCCGTCCCGCTTCGGTCAGCACGAGCTGCTGCGGCCGCCGCTCGAACAGGGTCACGCCGAGGAAACTCTCGAGGACGATCACGTGCCGGCTCACTGCGCTTTGCGCAACTGTCAGGCTATTGGCCGCAGCCGTGAAGCTCAGATGCTGCCCGGCCGCTTCGAACGCTCTCAGCGCGTTGAGCGGCAACCATTTGCGATCCATCCGTCCTCCCCGCGCCTGGATCGTCCCGGCGTCGCCGGATGGATCGCCCTGCGAGCGCGATGAAGGCCTCGTCATAACCCATGACGCCGCGTTTTCACAAGACGCGAGCGCCCGCGACCAGCCTCCGGATGAGAATGTCGACCGTTCCGCCGCAGCCGAAGCTCAGCGATAACTCGTCCAGATCGTCTTGAAGTCCATGTACTTGTCGATCGCGTGGGGCGAGCGGTCACGGCCGAAGCCCGATTGCTTGAAGCCGCCGAACGGCGTCGCGAGCGAGGAGCGGTCGTAGGTGTTGACCCAGACGGTGCCGGCCCGGATCGCGCGCGTGAGCCTGTGCGCTGCGTTCATGTCGCGCGTCCAGACCGCGGCGGCGAGGCCGTAGATCGTATCGTTGGCGAGCCCGACCGCCTCGGCCTCCGTCTCGAACGGAACGATCACGACGACCGGTCCGAAGATCTCCTCCTGGGCGATCCGCATGCTGTTCACGGCGCCGTCGAGAATCGTCGGCTCGATATAGAAGCCGCCGGTCTCCGCGAGCGCGCGGGCGCCGCCGTGCGCGATTCGGGCGCCCTCCTTCACGCCGAGCTCGATATAGCCGAGCACGCGCTGCATCTGCCGCTCGTCGACCATCGCGCCGAGTTGCGCTTCCCGATCGAAAGGATGGCCGAGCGGGATTTGCGCCCGCTGCGCGGCGGCGATCTTCTCGACCAGCGCCGCCCGGATCGAAGCGTGCGCCAGGACGCGCGAGCCCGCGTGACAGGTCTCGCCCTGATTGTAGTAGATGCCCCAGGCGATCGCTTCTGCAGCGGCGTCGAGGTCGGCGTCCGCCATCACCACGTGCGGCGACTTGCCGCCGCACTCGAGCGCCACGCGCTTCATGTTGCTCGAGCCGGCGTAGACCATCATCAGCTTGCCGACCTCGGTTGAGCCGGTGAAGGCGATCATGTCGACGTCGGGGTGCAGGGCGAGCGGTTTTCCCGCCTTCTCGCCGAAGCCCGGGACGATGTTCAGCACGCCGTCGGGCAGGCCCGCCTGCCTGGCCAGCCGGCCGAGCACGAGCGAGGCGAGCGGCGACTGCTCGGCCGGCTTCAGCACCACCGAGTTGCCCGCGACCAGCGCCGGCCCGATCTTCCACGCGGCGATGATCAGCGGGTAATTCCACGGCACGATCGCGCCGACGACGCCGAGCGGCTCCCGGCGCACCATGGCGACGTCCTCGCGCCCCAGCGGGGCGATCTCGTCGGTGAGCTTGTCGGCGAGTTCGCCGTAGTACTGGATGCAGTTGGCGCAGAAGGGAACGTCGACATCGAGCGTGTTGGCGATCACTTTGCCGACGTCGAGCGTTTCCAGCAGCGCGAGCTCTTCCGCGTTCTCGCGAATGAGACTGGCGAAGCGCAGGAGGACAGCCTTCTTGCGTTGCGGATCGGCGTCGCGCCAGACGCCGCTGTCGAACGCCGCCCGCGCCGCCCTCACCGCCCGGTCGACGTCGGCCTCGCCGCAGTCGGCGACATGAGCGAAGACCTTGCCGTCGATCGGCGACACCCGCGCAAACGTGGCGCCGTCGAGCGCGTCGACGTAGGCGCCGCCGATGAAGGCGCGGCCCTCGATCGTCAGCGCGGCGGCGCGGGCGATCCAGCCTTCGCGGGTCGGGGGTCGGTCGAGCATCGGCGCCTCGGTTCGGAAAACGGTCGGCGACCGGACCATGGGCCCGACCCGAAGGAAACCTTATTTTCCGTATGGCGGGATAACCGACGGGCATGACGGAGGCGGCGAACGCTCGCCCGGCGGCGCATCCGGGCGCCCCGTCACGGGCGACGGGGCGCCGGCCGGGGCGGGCGGCGCCGGGTAGGCGAGCAGACGCAGGACGCGCTCGGCCGCCTCGGCGACGCCGCAACGCCCTTCGAGGGCGGCCTCGAGCGCCGCGTCGCTGCGCGGATCGTCGAGCCCCAGGATCCGGTCGCGGATCGCGCGGCCGGCCGCCTGCGCGATCAGGCGGCGGACGCGACGCAGGCGGCGCGCCCGCTTCTGCTCCGCCGGCAGTTCGGCTCGCGCCTCGACCGCGGCGGCGAGGGCGGCGACGCCGGCCCCCGAGGTCGCGATCGTCTCGATCACGGGCGTGTCGCGCGCGTCCGCGCGCAGCGTCAGCATGGCGCGCAGCTGGTCCGCCGTGCGGCGCGCCGACGGCAGATCGGCCTTGTTGACCACGAGGATGTCGGCGATCTCGAGGATGCCGGCCTTGAGCGCCTGAACCTCGTCGCCGAGGCCGGGCGCGTTGACGACGACACAGACGTCCGCCGCCTCGGCGATCTCGACTTCCGATTGGCCAGCGCCGACCGTTTCGAGGACGATCAGGTCGCGGCCCGAGGCCCCCATCAGGTCGAGGACCCGGTGAATGGTCTCGGTCAGCCCGCCCACGTGCCCGCGCGAGGCGATCGAGCGAATGAACACGCCGGGATCCTCGGTGTGGCGCTGCATGCGGATTCGATCGCCGAGCACGGAGCCGCCGGAGATCGGGCTCGACGGATCGACCGCCGCGACGGCGACCGTCCGGCCGCCGGCGCGCACATGCCCGACAAAGGCGTCGATCAGCGTCGACTTCCCCGCCCCGGGGGGGCCGGTGAAGCCGACGACGATCGCGCGGCCGCTCGCTGCGCCGATGAGCCGCCCGATCGCGTCGGCATGCGCGCCGCCTTGCTCGACCAGCGACAGGCAGCGGGCGAGCGCCGCCGCCTCGCCCCGCCGCAGCCGGTCGACGAGCGCGACGAGGGCGGGCGGAATGTCAGGCGACGACCAGCGGGCGTCCAAATCCCAGCTCTTTCCGCAGGCAGGTCACGATCTCGCCGTGGGTGACGCCGGCCTCCGCCGCCTCGACCACCCGCGCGAACACGTTGTCGTCCTCGTCGTCGGCCGCGCGGGCGAGCGCCGCGAGCGCGCCCTCGACCGCCGTGCGGCTGCGGCTCTCCTTGAACGCCCGGAAGCGCGCGACATGCGCCCTCATGCGGTCGAGGTCGGGCCGTTCGGTCGATTTGCCCTGCCCTTCCTCGTCCTCGGCCTGGTGGCAATTGACGCCGACCACCTTCTCCTCGCCGCGCTCGATCCGCTCCTGCCAACGCAGCGCGGACTCGCCGATCATGCCCTGCACGAGGCCGCTTTCGGCCGCCTTGTACATGCCGCCGGCGGCGTCGATGCGCGCAATGACCGAAAGGATCTCGGCCTCCATCTGGTCGGTGAGCGTCTCGACGTACCAGGACCCGGCGAGCGGATCGATCACGTCGCAAAGGTGCGCCTCTTCGCGCAAGATGGTCTGGGTCGCGACCGCGATGCGCGCGCTCTCCTCCGTCGGCGTCGCGGCGGCCTCGTCATAGGCGTCGGTGTGCATCGACTGCAGGCCGCTGAAAATTCCGGCGATCGCCTGCGTCGCCACCCGCGCGATGTTGTTGAGCGGCTGCTGGCGGGTGAGATCGACGCCGGACGTCTGGCCGTGGAACTTGAAGCGCCAGGAATTCGGGTTCTTCGCCCCGAGACGCTCGCGCGCCAGCCGCGCCCAGACGCGCCGCGCCGCGCGGAACTTTGCGATCTCCTCGAAGAAGCTGATCGAGATGTCGAAGAAGAAGGTGAAGCGGCGGAGCAGGACGTCGATGTCGATTCCACGCGCGACGCAATCCTGCGCATATTGCAGGGCGGTCGAGAAGGTGAGGCCGACCGTCTCGGCCGGCGTCGCGCCCGCCTGCTGCATGTGCTGCCCGACGACCGAGACCGGATTCCAGTTCGGCAGGCGCTCCAGGCAGAAAGCGACATGATCGGTCAGGACGCGGCGCGAGCCCGGCAGCGACAATCGATAGAACATGTGGTTGGCGACGAAATGGGAGAGGTAGTCGCTCTGGTTGGACGTGCCGGACACCCGCTCCCAGGGGATTCCACGGCGTCGGGCGACGCCGAGCGTGAAGGCGAGCAGCGTGAACGGCGAGGGATCGTTCATCGCGGTCGAGATGCGGCCCAAGGGCACGCCGTCGAGCGCGGCGTCCATGTCGTCGACCGTGTTGGAAACGGTGCCGCAGGTGCCGAGCAGCAGCGGATCGACCTCGTCGCAATCGAGCCCGCGGAAACCGGAATTGCACGGCAGAAAGCTGATCGCGGTCGCGCCCGCCGCCAGCAGCTTGCGCACCCGGGCGTTGTAGTCGGCGGGCGTTCCGAGCCCGACCAACTGGCGCTGCGACCAGGTGCGGCCGCGGTGCATGGTCGGGTAGATTCCCCGGGTGAAGGGATACTGGCCGGGAAAGCCGAGATCCGCGTCGTAGGCCGAGCCGTCCCAGTCGCGCGGCGTGTAGAGCGGCTTGATCTCGACGCCCGACCGGTTGACGACCGGCCGCTCGGCGCCGATCTGCCCTGCATAAGCCGCGCGCCACTCGGCGAAATCGCGATCGAAGCCGGGCAGGGAGAGTTGGACGGCTTCGCGGCTCATGGCGTTTGCTCCCGCAATTCGGCGTCGCGCGCCGCGCGCGCGTCCGCGGCCAGCGCCGCGACGCCCGCGACGATGGCGTCGCGCGAAGCGCCGGGGCCGAAGATCGCGCCGACCCCGGCGGCGACCAGCGCCGGCTGTTCGTCGGCGGGCACGATGCCGCCAACGACGACGCCGACATGAGCGAGGCCCGCTTCCCGCAACGCCGCCACGAGTTGCGGCACGATCAGGTGGTCGGTCGCGAGCGAACTGACGCCGATCGCATCCACGTCCTCTTCGGTGGCGAGCTTGACCACGGCGGCGATCGACTGCCACGGCGGCGTGTAGATCACGTCCATGCCGGCGTCGCGCAGGAAGGCCGCCACGATGCGGCTGCCGCGGTCGTGGCCGTCGAGCCCGATCTTGGTGACGAGGACGCGGGCGGGCGGATCGAGGCGGGGCGCCGTCGTCATCAGCGCGCGCCCGCCGCGCGCAGCGGCGCGAGCATCTGGCGCGCGATCTCGGCGATCGGCGCGCCGCCCGGCCGGCGCCACACCGGCGTCCAGTTGAGCGCGCCGAGCAGGAACAGCCGGGCGAGGCCGGGCGACATGCCTTCGGGCAGCTCGACCTGCGCGAACAGGGCGCGGAACCGCTCTTCGTAGCGGTCGCGCAGGCGGATGAGATCGGCGGCGATGTCGGGCGCGTCGTCGGGAACGATGCGGATGACCACCCGGGCATAGGCGCTGGCGTCGAGGATCGCCTCGAGGTGCGCTTCGACCGCGGCGGTCAGCCGGTCCCACGCCGTCTCGGCCCCCGCGGCGGCGGTCTCGACCCGGTCGAGGATGCGCTGCACCCCCTCCTCGTAGACCGCGAGCAGCAGCGCCTGCTTGTTGGGAACGTGGAAATAGACCGCGCCGGGCGTCATCGCGCTCGCGGCGGCGAGCTCGCGAATGGTGGTGGCGTGGTAGCCCTGCCCGGCGAATTTCGCCGCCGCCGCATCGAGCAGGGCCGGCCAGCGGTTGGCCTGCCGTTTTGCTTCGGTCGCCGCCAAGACTTCAACCTCGCATGAGCTAACCAAGCGATTGTTTAGCACGCTGACTTGTGCATAATCAAGCGGATCGACAGCGGCCCTACAGCGGCCCGGCGCCTTCAGGGGAGAGTTCGAATGCCTGACGAGGGCGAACAGGCCGCCGCGACCGCCGCCGCCTGCGCCCGGCGCATGCTGGCGGGCGACCGCGTGAGCCGCAGTCTCGGGATCGCGCTCGTTTCCGCCGGCGAGGGACACGCGGCGCTTTCGATGACGGTCCGCGACGACATGCTCAACGGTTTCGGCACATGCCACGGCGGGGTCCTGTACACGCTCGCCGACACCGCGCTGTCCTGCGCCTGCAACAGCCGCAACGAGCGCTTCGTCGCCCACCACTGCTCGATGATCTACCTCAGGCCCGGCGAGCCCGGCGCGCGGCTGACCGCGCGCGCCGTCGAACGGTCGCGGGCCGGGCGGGTCGGGCTCTACGACGTGACGGTGACCGATTCCTCGGGCGCGGTCGTCGCCGAATTTCTCGGGCACGCCCGCCGCATCGGCGGCGCGGTGATCGAAGGGGGGATCGGACGGGATGATGGCGCCCAAGCGCCCTTCCGTGCATGATCCAGCCGACAAGCGGGAGGAGCATAATGGCCGACGGCGTCTACTGGGATCGCGAGAAGGAAACGCGCTCGCGCGAGGCGCGCGAAGCGGAGGTGCTGGCCAATCTGCAAAGCCAGCTCCGCTTCGTCTACGACGCGCTGCCCTTTTATCGGAGCCACTACGACGCCCATGGATTTCACCCGGATCAGGTGAAATCGCTCGACGATTTCTCGAAACGCGTTCCGATCGTCACCAAGCCGATGCTGCGCGACGATCAGGCTGCGGCGCCGCCGTTCGGCCGCTATCTCGGCTGCGAGGCGGCCGACATCATCCGCGTGCACGGGTCGTCGGGCACCAGCGGCAAGCCGACCCTCTACGCCTTCTCGCGCGGCGACTGGGACTACATCGCCGACGTCATGGCGCAGGGGCTCTACACCTGCGGCGTCCGTCCCGGCGACATCGTGCAACTCGCGACCGTGTTCAGCCTGTTCATGGGGGGCTGGGGCTCGCTGCTCGGCGTCGAACGCCTCGGCGCGACCGCCTTTCCGCTCGGCGCGGGGGAGACCGAGCGTCAGCTCGACCTGATGTACCGCATCGGCGCGACGGTGCTGATCACCACGCCGACCTACGCGCTGCACATGCTGGAGACGGCGCGCGCCCTCGGCTACGACGCCGCGAAGTCGCCGCTCAGACTCGGCATCTTCATCGGCGAGCCCGGCTCCTCGATCCCCGGCACGCGCCAGGCGCTCGAGCAGGGCTGGGGCATCAAGGTGCGCGACATGGCCACCACCTCGGAAATGACGCCGTGGTCCACCAACGCCGAATGCGAGGCGGCCGCGGGGCCGCACGTGATGCAGGACGAAGTCTGGACCGAGATCGTCGCCAAGGACGATTCGAGCCGCCTCCTGCCGGATGGCGAGAGCGGCGCGATCGTCTACACCCATCTCAAGCGCCGGTCGCAGCCGATGATCCGCTTCTACGCCGGCGACGAGTCGCACATGGTCTACGAACCCTGTTCCTGCGGCCGCACCTACCCTCGCCTTCCGGCCGGCGTCTACGGCCGGCTCGACGACATGCTGCTGATCCGCGGGGCGAACGTCTATCCGAGCCAGGTGCAGCGGTCCCTGCTCGAGGTCCCCGGCACGGGCGTCGAGTTCAAGATCGTGCTGGAGAAGAAAGGCGCGCTCGACCACGCGACCGTGCTCGTGGAGCGCGACCCCGCCGCGACCCCGGCCGACATCGATCACTTCGCCGCCGACTTGAGAGAGCGCGTCCGCCACAAGCTCAAGAACGACACGGCGGTGAATTTCGAGGTGGACATTTTGCCGCCGAACACGCTCGAACGCGCGCTGTCGAAGGCCAAGCGCGTCGACGACCGCAGGCCGAAGTACCGGCCGGGGGGGCACTGAGCGCGCAGAACCGCCGGACGCAGCGTCCGGACGGCGCTTCAGACGAAAAAGACGCGACCCGAGCGCTGCGGCGAACCGCCGCGTGGGCGGAGTCCGCCTCTTGCCGATCGTGCGACGGCGGCGAATGATCCGGTTGCGACGCCGGCCGAAGATCAGAAGCCTTCGGGATTCTGCGGGACGCCGGCCGGCGTCGGCCTTTCGCCGACCGCCGGAGCCGGTCCGGCTTCCCCGAGCTCGTCCCGAGCCTGTCGAACGAGGCTCGGGCGCGTGTCGCCGCCTGCGGGAACAGGCTCGGGCGAGGTCGGGGGATGCGCGTCGCGCTCGCGGCCGGCGCTGGCGCGGCTAACCGAGCGGCGTCGCCGGTCGAGGATTGTTTCGATTGGTACCGCCACCCCGGCTCGAACGGGGGACCTCTAGATCTACAATCTGAAATAAGCCTGTCTACGGTGGGCCACGCCGGTCCACAGTCTCCATATTAAGCGAGCATTTTCAATAAATTGCTTCCATCACGGTCCACGAGGGTCTATCTCAAGCGAACGAGACGTGGACCCCCAGCGGACCCCCGGAGGGGTCTTGAACGGACCTCTAAAATGCCAAAGCCGCTGACCGACCTTGAACTCCGCAACTGGAAGCCGACGAACTCGCGACAGGAAAAGTCCGACGGCCTGACCCCTGGATTAAAGGTCCGATTGTCAAGTTCCGGCGTCAGATCGTGGTCAATGCAAACGCGTGTCGATGGCGTGAAAAGACGATTCACGCTCGGGGACGACCTGACGCTCGCTCAGGCGCGAGCAAAGGCAAAGACAACGGCGAAGTCGGTTGGTGAGGGTCACGACCCCACCGCAGAACGACGCGCACGGCGCATCAGGAAACAGGACGCGCTGGACGGCGTCGGAACGCTGGACTCGGTAATCGAGCTCTATTTCAGTATCGGCGACGGCCGCGGGCTCAAGTCCGGAACGTCCCAGAAAGAGCATTTGCAACGCGTCTTTAAGCCCTGTCTGACCCATCCGGCGCTGGACCTCAAGGTTCGCGACTTGCAACTCGCCATCGACGCTTGGCCGTCGCGGTCGTCCGCAAGGCATGCCGTCGCCTATGCTCGCAAGTTGTTCCGATGGGCGCGGAAACGGGAACTGATCGGGGACGGGTTCAGCGGGATCGAAGCGCCTGAGCGTGACAAGGACATAGAGCAGCGCCGGCTCAGTGTCGAGGAGACCGAGAAGTTCCTGCGGGCTCTGTCCGACCGTCCGCACGACATCGCTGCCCAGGCGATGCTCTGGACGGCGGCGCGACGCGAAGAGATCGCCGGCGCGACCTGGCGTGAGTTCGAACTCAACACCGGCACTTGGACCATCCCCGGCGCCAGGAGAAAAAACACTCGGGGGCGTCGCTCGAAAAACGCGCCGGCGGATCATGTCATCCAGTTGCCGAAGCAGATGGTGGAAATGCTTCGTCCACTGGCGGCCAAAGCGGACGACCTCGTCTTTTCGACAGATGGGGCGCCGCTACAGAACTGGCCCCGATGGGCGGCGCGAATCTCGAAGCGCGCATGCATCGAAACCGTCCCGTCGCCCCATTGTTTGAGGCGCACCGCTTCCACAAGACTCGGCGACCTCAGAGAGTTTCCGCACGTCGTCGAGGCTGTTTTGGGCCATCGTTCCATCGGCGGCGCCCTGCACGCGGGGTACAACGCAGCCCGCTACGCGGACGAGGTTGGCGAGGCTCTACAGAGGCTGGCGGACTATTACGACCGGCTGACGAGCGACAAGCCCAATGTTGTTGAGTTCAAGAGGCCCTGAGGTTCAATGCTGGTCTACGTGGGTCTTGCGACCAATCCGGCCCGAGGCCGCGGCACGTACTGCTCCACGATAAAGGCGCATTGATCTCCGAAATTCTTCACGGGGGCTTAGGCTGGCCGGCCGAAAGCGGGGCCGCACCTCCCCGTTGCCCTCTCACTCAAAGGTGCGCGCGGGTGCGCGCGTGACCGATGACCCCCAAACCCCAGGCGATGTCCTGACCTTGGTGATGTACGGCACCTGGACGCCCCAGCAGGCCGAAGAATGGGCGCAGAGTCGCCGCCTTCCGCCATTCGCTGAAGTACCAGACCCAGCAAAATTCGATCCGCTGCAGGAATTGTATTGTACGCTCTCAATGGCGCTGATCTGGGTCGCGTCGCGCGACATCAACAACGTTCGAGAAGCGTGGTCGGAATGGTGGGAGGTGCACAAAGGTTGGCGCGAAAACCATCCGCAAGGATGGACACTGGGTCCACTCAAGCGTCCAACGGATCACACGACGTTTGAAAGATTCCCTTTGGATCCTCGATCGGCGTGCAAGCAGCTCTGGGCGGCGCATATTACCGGCAAGATCGTGTCGACTGGGATCAACGACGAAACTCGAATTCGGCGCGTCATTCGGCAAGAGGAATGGTGTGATCTCAAGAGCTGCGATGGTTATCCTCCCGAGGTAGTATACCTTTACGATGATCTCTGCTCGAACGAATGGGGAAGAGGGTTTCGAAGGGTTTTGGTCTCCGTAGATGAGCTTGTGCGGGCCTTCCCCGCGGATGAGATTGTTGAGGGCCGCGACTTGCAATCCGTGCTGCGCGAGGCGCTGGCAGATAGCCCCAACTTGACTTTCGCAGAGGCTTTCAGAATCGTGCGGGCGCGCGGGCTCAAGGATAAGCGCGATAAGATACGTGATACTGTTAAATATCTGGGGGGAATAAGAAAATCAGGCCGAAGGAAGGCTCCCAGTTAATCGTGCCCTCCGCCTGCACGATCGGCGCGATTGCACATTTTGCAGCCAATGGATCGATGTGATTGATGGGAGGCCATCTCAATCAGAGGTGGCCTCATGGATACCATCGAAGCAAACGCCACTGGACGGCGTCCGATTGACACCCCGGCGGCTCATCCGCCGAAGGCTCGTCGCGTCCCCGAAGCGTGTAAGGCGCTCGGGATCTCGAAGGCAATGCTCTACAAGCTCGCCGCGAGGGGGAAGATTCGCCTCGTTCGCATCGGCGGCCGGACCGTCGTTCCTGAATCGGAAATCGACCGGCTGGCATCTGAAGGGGCCCGGTAATCGATGCGCCCCTCAAAAAGAAATCCGGCGCCGCAGCGGGCGGCCCGGGCTTCGGATCGGTTTTGCTTGGCGGCTGAAACCGATTCGAGACACAGCCTCGTGGAGGCACCATTTCAACCGAACGGCGCCGGTCCGGTTACCGACGGCCGCGTGAAGAGGCGGAGGGACAGGAGGAGCACCCCGGCCCGCTCGCGCATCATCTTCCAGACATCGCGCCTTGCCGACCTCGCGTCCCAGAAGGAGTTCGTAAACCAGACCGGCGACGCGGTGTCCGACTGGCGGCTCGTCATCCCGAAGGAGTTCGCCGACAACGCGCTCGACGGCGGCGAGGTGTTTGGCCGACAGGTCCGGCGAGTCGAGCCGGAGTCGGCGCTGTGAGTCCCCCGCACTGCCCGGACTACGCCGCCATCAAGGCGATGGCCGTCGAGATGAAACGGCCGGCGAAGACGCTGATCGCGCAGTCCGTCGCGCGTGATCCCTTCTACGTCACGCCGGCTCGCCGGGACGCGGCGCATTGGTTCGCGCAGGCGTGGCCGGTCCTCGACCCCTCTAAAGACGACCTCCACGTCCGGCGGATGCACTATCGCTACATCAGCCTGCCGGAGGCCGATCGCCCCCCGAAACGCGACGGCAAGCCCTACGAGAACACGGAGGCCGACTGGAAGGATTTCTGCGATGCCTCGGTCGACGCGCGGATCCTCGAACTCGTCGATCCAAACCGCTTCACCGATCGCCGCGCCGGCGAGCCGGTCTTCATCGCCGACGACAGCGGCCGGGACAGGGAAGCTTTCATCGGCTGCTTCCGCGCCTGGCTCACCGTCCCGCCGGCCGAGACCTCGTTCGTCTTCGAGTGTGCGCCGCGGGAATTTTCCTTCCCCGACCCGCCCATGCCTTACGTAATCTGCCCAACCTTCTCCAAGCGGTACGCCATCGAGACATGGGCCGAAAAGAGCACCATGAACGACGTGCTCTATCCGCTCGCCCGACAGAACAACGTCACCCTCGTCACCGGTGTGGGCGATCTCTCGTTCACGCACTGCCTGTGGCACGTGAAGCGGGTGCTCGCGCACCGGAAGCCGACCCGGATTCTCTACATCAGCGACTTCGACCCAGGCGGCGAACTGATGCCGGTCGGCGTCGCGCGCAAGATCGAATTTCTCCTGCGGCGCGACGGTCACGACCTCGACATCCGGCTCATTCCGCTCGTGCTCACACGCGAGCAGGTCGATCGGTATCGCCTGCCCCGGATTCCGATCAAGGACACGGACGCGCGCAAGCGCGATTTTGAAAAACGCCACGGCGAGGGCGCGGTCGAACTCGACGCGCTCGAGGCGCTGCATCCAGGAGAGCTCGCGCGCATCGTCGAGGCGGCGATAGAGCGCTATCGCGAGCCGACCCGGGAAGCGACGCGCGCCAACGCCGCCGCCGAACTCGCGGCGCGAACCGCGGTCGTCGAGGCGCGGGACGCCGTCCTGGCCGAGTTCGGGTCGGAGATGGCCGCGCTGCGCGAGGACTTCGAGGCGGCGCGAGCAGCGGTCGGGGCCGAGCAGGAGGCGCTGGCCGAGATTGCCGAACAGGCAGCGGAGCAAAGCCGGGCGCACGTTGCCGAGATCGACGCCCGAATGGGCGCATTTTACGACCGCGCAAATCGCGTCTGGATGCGGATGGAGGCCCGGATGCGGGACCGCCTCCCGAGCGCCGAAGACTTCGAGTGGGCCGCCGCGCAGCCAGCCGACGACGGCGAGCCGCTGTTCGACTCGACCCGCGGCTACCTCGAGCAGGTCGACCACTACAACGCCCATTTCGGCCGGCCGACGGCGCGGAGACGGCGGTCGCGCACCGGGGACTCGCCATGACGGCCGACCTCGTCGCCGAGGCGCGCTCGGCCAATCTGCTCCGCGTCGCCGAGGCGCTCGGTGCGCGGCTCAAGAGGATCGGTGCCGGCGAGTTCGCCGGGCCTTGCCCAACTTGCGGCGGCCGGGATCGCTTCTCGGTCAACGTCCCAAAGGGCGTCTTCAACTGCCGCGGCTGCGGCGTCGGCGGCGACGCCATCCGGCTCGTGCGCCATGTCGCCGGCCTCGATTTCGTCGAGGCGGTCGAGCGCATTACTGGCGGTCGGCTCTGTCCCCACGACGCCGTGCCGACAAGCGAAGAACGGATTGCCGAAGAGGCCCGGCGCGAGGCCGAGGAGAGCGAGCAGAAGGCGCGCTCGACCGCCAAGGCCCTCGCCATGTGGGATGAGGGCGCTGACCCGCGTGGGACGCCGGCCGAACGCTATCTCGCTTCCCGCGAACTCAATCTTGGCATTGATCTCGCCGGCGAAGTCCTCAGGTGGCATCCCGAGCGCCGCGCGCTCATGGCGCTCTTCCGCTCGATCGCGACAGACGAGCCGCAGGCGATCATGCGCCTGTTCTTCGACGCGCAGGGCCGTCCATTCGTCATCATCGACCCCGACACCGGCAAGGAGACCAAGGACCGGCGGTTTCTCGGCCCGGTTGGCGGCGCGGCGATCAAGCTCGACCCCAACGCAGACGTGCTCGGCGGCCTCTTCGTCGGCGAGGGCATTGAAACGTCCATGACCGCGAGGGTGCTCGACCCGCCCCTCAAGCCGACCTGGGCGCTCGGGTCGAACGGCGCAATCGCGAGGCTCCCGGTGCTGCCCGGCGTCGAGGTGCTTTCGATCATCCGCGAG
Source organism: Roseiarcus fermentans (assembly GCF_003315135.1). Classification (GTDB taxonomy): domain Bacteria; phylum Pseudomonadota; class Alphaproteobacteria; order Rhizobiales; family Beijerinckiaceae; genus Roseiarcus; species Roseiarcus fermentans. The sequence goes on along the minus strand of NZ_QNRK01000001.1, from coordinate 115,537 downwards.
CGCGACGAGGCGAACCGTGCCGCCGCCGAAGTCTGCGGCTCACGCTGGCTCGCGGCCGGCCGCGAGGTCTTCGACGTCTGGCCGAACCGCGGAAATGACGTCAACGACGCGATCCGGGAGGACGCCGCATGAAGAGGCGAGACGCGGTGACGATACTGCCTTTCGTGCCTCGGGCCGGGGGTGCGACCGCGCCGCGTTTCGAGCTCACGCCCTTCGAAAAGGTGAAGCTCGACCTCAAGGAGCAATACCTCATCAAGAGCCTTTTTCCCTCCGAGGGCCTCGCCGTCATTTGGGGCGAGCCGAAATGCGGAAAGTCGTTCTGGACCTTCGACGCGGTGATGCACGTCGCGCTGGGCCGCCCCTATCGCGGCCTGCGAGTCAAGAAAGGGGCGGTCATCTATTGCGCCCTCGAAGGGGCGCGGGGGTTTGCGCGGCGCGTCGCGGCCTTCCGCAAGGAGAAGGTGAACGGCGAGACGCCGAACGCTTGGCTGATGACCACGCCGCTCGACCTCGTGAAGGACGCCAAGGCGCTCGTCGACGACATCCGCCGCCAACTCGGCGGACAGCGTCCCGCCATCGTCATCATCGACACCTTGAACCGCAGCATGTCCGGATCGGAGAGCAGCGACGAGGACATGGCGGCCTACATCAGGGCGTCCGACGCGATCCGCGCGGCCTTCGGTTGCCTCGTCGTCGTCATCCACCACTGCGGCCACGACAAGAACCGGCCCCGCGGCCACTCGTCGCTGATGGGCGCGGCCGACGTCCAGATTTCCGTCAAGCGCGACGCCGCCGGGAACATCGTCGCCACGGTCGAATACGCCAAGGATGGCGAGACCGGCCTCGTGATCGTCTCGCGCCTCAAGCCGGTCGTGGTCGGGACCGACGAGGACGACGGCGAGCCAATCACCTCATGCGTCGTCGAGCCGGTCGAGGAAGCGACCGCCGGCGACGAGCAGCGACCGCAGACGAGAGCCTGGCCGAAGTCGCTCGCGATCTTCGAGCGCGCTCTCGATTTCGCCCTCTGCAGCACCCCCGAGACCATCTATCCGTATCCGAACGGACCCGCCGTTCGAGGTGTCAAACGCGAATTCGTCCGGCACGAGTTCTTGAAGACCTATCCGGCCGACAGCCCGAAGGCGAAGGGAGTGGCGTTCGGCAGATGCGCCAAGGAGGCCGTCGCGCGCAGGCTCATGGTCTCGCGAGACATCGCGCCCGAGGGGACGCCTTATTTCTGGAAGCTCGGCAACAGCCGGTCCGAGGTCACCCGAGAGGCAACACAGGCAACACAGGCAACACCCTTTTAAAGGGTGTGTTGCCTATGTTGCCCTGTTGCCACCAAGACGGGCCGCAGCAACAAAGAGCAACAATGTTGCTTTGTTACCAAATGTTGCTCTGTTTCCACTTAAGATGCCTGGAGAAAAGGGGCCACTTCTTGTTATTGCGGTCAACGGTTTGAACTCTTGCCCACGACGGTCGCTATTTCCAACGAAACAAAGGGCCGTTAAGAACAGGCAACCGAACAGGCGAAAGCAGACCATGCGCGGCGGTGTTCGCTCGACCAGTTTCAAGGCCGGCACCTCGGGCAATCCGAGCGGCCGTCCAAGAAATGCAGCAACCGTCGAGGCGCGAAAGACCTTCGTTGATGTGCGGATCTCAGCGCAGGAGCACACGCTGAATGCGATCCACACACTCGCGACGATTATGAACGACTCCAACGCCTCCAAGCAGGCTCGAATAGCCGCAGCGCAGGCGCTACTTGATCGCGGCCATGGCCGACCCTCGCCGCCCGTTGAAGGCCCGATCGCGCTGTACGATTTGACACGACTGTCGGATGCGGAATTGGAGACGCTCGATCGAATTCTGGCGCGGGCGACCCCACCAACTCTTCTTCTCGAAGGGCAGACGGCCGACTGAAGCGATGGGTGCGGTCAAGCGGAGATCATGACCGCAACCGACTTCGGATTGAACGGTTTTCCGCGCTCATTCATGACTCCCTGCGCCGCCATTTCGGCGGCGACGGCTCGCAGGCTCATCCTTCCGCCTTTCGGTTTCTTGCGAGCGAGCCTCTTTGCCAGGGCCACCACCTCAGGCCGCGTCTCGGCCAGGCTCTTGCGGCCCTCGCACTTGCCGTTCGCCAGGCGTTTCCGCTTCCTTGCGGCCGCGAGCTTCGCGACGGTTGTCGTCTTTTCGAATTCTGCGACGGCGCCGAGGACCTGACGGACGAGCACGGCAGTCGGTGTCTCCTCGATGAAGAACGTTGGGGCGCTCGCGGCGATCAGTGCGATCCCCTGCGCCTTGAGCAGGTCGTGGCCGGCCAATTGCACCATGAGATCGCGGGCGAATCTGTCCGGCGATTCCACGATGATTGTCCGCGCGCCGTTCGAGAGAAGCCGCTCAAGCATGTCGGCGAAACCGGGGCGGTCGCCGACCGGGTCCGCGCCAGAGACCGCCGCGTCGTAGAACTCCGCCACGATCGCGAAGCCAGCGGCCTTGGAGTAGGCGTCGATCGCGGCGCGCTGGCGCTTGTCGGAGTCCTTGTCGGCGCCGACGTTCGCCTTGCTGGACGTCCTCAAGTAGGCGACTGCCTTCTGGCATTGCCCGCTCATTTCTGATTTCCGAACATCCACTTGCCTCTGAACTTCGTTCCTTTTTCTTGAGAAAAGGTAACATGATGCCCGTTCGATTTCAATCGGGGAGCTGCGCGCCCATAGGTCGGTGAATGTCCAGTTCGGAGATGTTGCAGCTTTAATCCGCTTGCCCATTCGGCGTTCACATCGTTAGCTAGGGTCGCAAACGAGATATTTCGAGTGGGCTGGGAGCCCTTCACAAGTGATTTCCTTTGGTCTCGATTGGCTTATGCGCGTCCGGACGGTGGTCGCCCGATGCGGCGAGATGGATGCTCAACGGTGGTGGAACACGGAAGGACAACTCGGCCCATACGGCGCGAAAGTTCTGAAGCGCGGCTTTCCCCGAACCCACTTTTTCGCGCAAGCGCGGTCGGTGTTCGCGGTCGCGGCCCACAGATGCGCCGAGATCTTCGACTCGCCGGACGCCCTGACACTCTGGCGCCTTCCGCATGAAGTCGAGGAGGCTTTCGACGCCCGGTGGGAAGGGTGGTTGGACGAAGCGGAGAACTGGAGAACGTTCTTCGAATCGGTTGAGGCGCTCAAGGACTTCGACGTCGCCGCCGCCCTGAGGAGCCTTTCGCTCGTCGACGAAGCCGACGTCGAGGCGGCTGGCAGGCTCAAGGTCGCGGACGGGGCAAAGGGCGTCTTGATCCCCGGTACTTTCGACCTCGGACGCAAATCGATTTCCCTGCTGGCGCTCGGCTTCAGCAAAGCTGCGAAAGGCGACCTCCTCGTCCCGTACGCACCGTCGAGGACCGCGTGAAGCCCGCGCCGGTCTTCTCCCAGCGGTATCTGCGCAAGGGCCCGCTCGTCGAGGAGACTTATCGGCTGTTCTCCGGTTGGAGCGATGAAGCTTCAGCGGAAGCGAATCTCGACGGCGGGTTGGGGGGCCAGTTCTCGACGATCTCGTGGGCGAAGGAGGTTCGCCTGACGACGTCAGCGCGCCTCAGACATCTCGACGCCCTACGGCCGCTGATCATTCTGGCTCGCCACGGCATGAAGCTGGACGACTGGCGCGACTGTTGGCGCCTCTGGATCGGCGCGACCGAGGAGCCCTTCGGGAGTTTCGTCCGCAACTGGCTTTTTGCACAGATGCAGTCCGGCCGCCACCAACTCCGCGCCGAAGACGCCCGCGTGTTCGCCGTCGATGCCTGGCGCCGCCATTCACCGAAGCGGCCCCTCTCGGACCACGGCGTCGTGCGCGCGGCTCGTGACCTCGTCCATACGGCCGCCCAACTCGGGCTGCTGGCCGGCGACGGCCCCGCGAAGTCCTTTGCCGCCGTTTCGAGCAGCGACGAGGTCCTGCTGTTCTATGCGCAGATGATTGCCGACCTCGAAGGCTCGTCCGCCAAGGTCCCGGCGAGCGATCTCTGGCGGATGATGATGGTTTCGGCGTCGGAGGTGCACGTCATGCTCCTGCGCCTGCACCAATTCCGCCGTCTCGACTATCAGGTCGCCGGGAGCCTCGTTCAGCTGACGCTTCCGTATTCGTCGGCGCTCGCCTTCGCAGAAAGCCTCACCCGATGAGCGAATTCGGCGCCCGCCTGCGGAATGTCCTGGAGCCTGTCCTGGCCGCGCCGGACCCGAGCGAGAAGATCAGCGCGTACCACGATATGCCGTACGCGATCTTCCACTATGACCCGAGGCAGGAACTCGCCCTACGTCGCGAGGTCTCCTCGTTGCGCACGAGGCTGGAGAACAAGGGCAAGCGCATCACGTCCATATCGCTCGCCGAGTGCCTCGACGCGGCACTCAAGGCGGAGGCGAGTCTCGATGAATGGTTCGAGAACGAGCGCGCGTTGGGTGCGGAAAAGGCGATCGAGGACATCCACAAGCTGCTCGCCGACCGCGTCCCGCTCGTCGATCTGGTTGCGGACCGGATGCCCTCGGAGCCTGACCCGCGAAAAGACGTGGTCTTCATCGTCCGGACGGGCGCGCTCTTCCCGGTCTACCGCACTTTCTCGCTGCTGGAGCAGCTCAAGGGGCGCGTCGTCGTGCCCACGGTTCTCTTCTATCCGGGCGATCTCGACGGCGCCGCGGGCCTTCGTTTCATGGGCGTCCTTCAAGCCGAGCACAATTATCGGCCGAAGATTTTTTGAGGGTTGGGTTCTTTCATGCCGCAGATCGCCACGCTGTTCGCCAACGACATCAACCGGCAAATCGAAGAGGTCATCAAGGTCGACCAGACCGCCGAGGCTGTGGTCGCGAGCGAGGTCGAGGAATACGTCGTCACCGACGCCATCAAGCGGCATTTCGTCGAAGTGTTCGAGCGCTATCAGGAGACGCCGCAGAAGCCGCATGAAGGCATCGCGATCTGGGTCTCCGGCTTCTTCGGGTCCGGCAAGTCGTCGTTCGCGAAGCTGCTCGGCCTCACGATCGAGAACCGGACCGTTCTTGGCGAGCCGGTCTCCGACCGGTTCCTGAAGCGGACGCACGATGCGAAGCTTTCCGTCGTCCTGAAGACCATCAACGAGAAAATTCCGACCCACACGGTCATCTTCGACGTCTCGACCGACCGCGGCATCCGGTCGGGCAACCAGATGCTCAGCCAGATCATGTACCGGCTCTTTTTGGCGAGCCTCGGCTATTCCGACGACCTCGACCTCTCCGAACTCGAAATCAACTTGGAGCAGCAGGGCGAACTGGAGACGTTCAAGGAGGTCTACCGGAAGGAGACGCAGCGGGAGTGGGACGTCGGCAAGAACCGGACGATGTTCGCCCTCAATGAGGCGAGCCGCACGCTCCACACGATGCGCCCTGAGACGTTCCCGCTGGCCGATTCCTGGGTGAAGGCGAACGTCAACCGCGCCGACATCAGCCCCGGCAAGCTTGCCGACCGGATTGTTCAGTTGATGCAGCGGCGGAAGCCCGGCAAGTCGCTGATGTTCGTGGTCGACGAGGTCGGGCAGTTCGTCGCGCGTGACGTCCAGAAGATGCTCGACCTCCAGGCGGTCGTCCAGCAACTTGGCGTCAAGGGGCGCGGCAAGCACTGGATCGTCGTCACCTCGCAGGAGAAGCTCAACGAACTCGTCAGCGGCCTCGACGATCGGAACATCGAGCTTGCCCGCCTCATGGACCGATTCCCGCTCCAGGTGCATCTGGAGCCCTCGGACATCTCCGAGGTGACGAGCCGCCGCGTGCTCTCCAAGAACGCCGGCGCCGAACAATCCCTCGGCGCCCTGTTCGAGGCGAACCGCGGCCGGCTCGTCCAGAGCACCCGCATCCAGTCCGACATCCGGCTTCCCGAGATCGACCGGCAGTCCTTCGTCGACCTCTATCCGCTCCTCCCGTACCAGATCGAACTGATCATTCAGATCGTGTCGGGCCTGCGGACCCAGAGCGGCGGCAGCAGGCACGTCGGCGGCGCCAACCGCACCATCATCAAGCTCGCGCAGCAGCTCCTGATCAACCCGCAAACGCAGCTCGCGGCCAAAGAGGTCGGCGCGCTCGTCCGGCTCGACCACGTCTACGACCTTGTCGACGGCAACATCGCGTCGGACATTCGCGCCAAGATCGCTTCAATTCCGTCCAAGGTCGATCACCCGAAGGCGCAGGCGGTGGCGAAGACCGTCTGCCTGCTCCAGTTCGTGAAGAGCGTCAGGCGCTCGGCCGAGAACGTCGCAGCCTGCCTGCAGGAGACCGTGTCCGCGGATTCCTGCCTCGCCGAGGTCAAGGCCGCGCTCGCCGAACTGACGAAGACGTCGCTCGTCCGCGAGGCGGACGACGGCTACCGCATCCCGACTCCGGCCGAAGACGACTGGAGCCAGAACCGTTTCTCGATCAGCGCGCACCCCGCGGACGAGAACAAGCTCTATGCCGAGGTCCTGTCCGGCTTCTGGTCGCCGACTCCGACCTTCAGCCTCGGCGACACCAAGTCCTTCCGGGCCGGCCTGATGTTCAACGGCAAGGAGGAGGTGTCCGGCGACATCACTTTCAACGTGCAGTTCGCCGACGGCCCGGCCGGCGCCGCGGCGCTGTCCGAGCAGCTGCGCGTCCGCAGCCAGACCGACCCGAAGAGCATTTTCTGGGTCGTGACCCTCGACGAGGACATCCGCAGCGAGGTCCGGGAAGCCTACCGTTCGCAGCAGATGATCGAGCGGAGGAGCCGGGACGCGGCGACGCAGGACGGCACGGCGCTCGTTGCGGACGAGAAGGGCCGGTTGCGACGGCACATGGACGAACTCAGGCGGCGGCTCAAGGCCGCGGCGCTCTCGGGTCAGGTCTGGTTCCGTGGCAACGACCGCAGCCCGGACGGCGGCGCGGATGTCGGCAAGGCCGCCATCGCCATCGTCGGCGTCGTGCTGCCCCTCGTCTACGACCGGTTCGGCGAAGCCTCGGCGAAGGCCGCCGACCTCAAGAAGGGCGTCGACGCGCTGTTCACGGTCGAGAACCTGAACGGACTGCCGCCGGTCTTCGGCCAGCTCGGTCTGCTGCGCGACGAACACGGCAAGCCGGTGTTCAAGATCGACGTGACGCCGCTCGCCGAGATCATGGCGCAGATCACGGCCAAAGCGAACTACGGCGAGCAGGCGACCGGCAAGTTCCTCGAGGATGAGTTTTCGAAGCCGCCGTTCGGCTGGGACTTCGAGGCCGTGCGCCTGCTCGCCCTGTCGCTCCTGCGCGCCGGCGCCGTCGAAGCCGTCTCCAAGGGCGTGACGATCGACAGCGTGACCTCGACCCAGGCGAAGGACGCCTTCTCCAACAACAACCTCTTCCGGTCGACCAGCTTCCGCCCGAAGAAGGGCGTGGACATGAAGGTCCGGATCGAGGCGGCCGACAATTTCAAGGAGACTTTCGGAGAGGATGTTCGGGAACTGACCACCGGGGCGATCGCCGAAGCCATTCGCAAAGCGGTCGAGGAACCCGAAGACGATCTCCAGAAGGCGTCCACGGCGCTTCGGATAGGGCGCTTTCCCGGCGCCGAAGTGCTCGACAACGCGATCGACCAGATCAAGGGCATCCGGCGCGGCTTTGAAGAGAACGCGATCACCACCTTCAACGCTTCTCATCGCTCGATAAGGGAGGCAATCAAGCGGGCGACGGACCTGTCCTCGGTGCTCTCTGAGCCGGCGCTGCTCGACCTCGACCGCGCCAAGACGACGCTCGCCCGGGAGGCGCCGGCGCTTCTCGAAGAGCCGGACCTCGATCCGGCCTTCAGGGAAAAGGTCGTCGTCCTCGGCGACCGGCTATCGAAGGAGACGTTCTTCCGCGACATCGCCGAGATCGAGCAGGCGGCGACCGCCGTCTCCGGCGAGTACCGGCGCCGCTACGACGAGGCGCTCGACGCCCGCGTCGCGGCCTACGCCGCAGCCGTCGCCACACTCGAACAGACGCCGGGGTGGGAGCGCCTCGACGGCGAGCAGCAGGAAGAGGTCGCCCGGGCGCTTCGCCAATGCGCCGACAGGAACTGGAACAACCAGACGATCGCCCACATACGCTCCGTCACCGAAGCCTGCGACGGACGCCTCGCGGCCGCGGTCGAGAAGATCCACACCATCCTCGAAGGCGAGCGGGTCGCCACCGTCTCGGTCGGAAAATTCTTCGCCGGCGGCATAGAGAACGATGAGCAGCTCGAACAGGCGCTGTCGGGCATCCGCGACGAATTCTCGCGCCTGCTCGGCGCCGGCAAGATCGTGATCGTGAGGTAGCGACCGTGGAGAAGGAGACGCGCAGCGCGATCGAACGAGCGACCCAAAAAGTCCGCGGCATCCTGGAGAGGGACTTTTCCGAGCAATTGCAGGGCGACTACGACGTCATGCCGGACGGCCGCGCCGGCGAGCGTCCGGGCGCGCATTTGACCGGCTCGCAGCGGGCGCTCCGCTCGCGCATTGTCGCCGCGACCGAGCACAAGCGCGCGCAGGGCATGAAGGCGGACGAGGCGGTCGCCGACTTTCTTCGCGACGCCGCCTTCACTACCATGAACCGCTTCGTCGCCCTGAAGATGCTGGAGGCGCGCGGGCTGGTTCAGGAATGCGTCAGCAAGGGCGAGGCGTCTTCCGGCTTCGCCAACGAATTTTGCGGCCTCGCGCCCGGCCTGAAGTTTGCGGACGGCAGCGGCTATCGGCTCTACATCGAGAGCGTCTTCGACGAGCTTTCGACCGAAGTGAAGGTCCTGTTCGACCGGCGCGATCCGGCCTCGGCTTTGTGGCCGCGCCGGGCGGCGTTCGACGAGATGCTGGCCGCCCTCAACGCCGACGAATTGAAGGGCGTGTGGGGCGAGGACGAGACGATCGGCTGGGTCTACCAGTATTTCAATGGCCAGGACGAGCGGCGCAGAATGCGCGAGGAGAGTCAGGCGCCGCGCAACAGCCGCGAACTGGCGGTGCGCAACCAGTTTTTCACGCCCCGCTACGTCGTCCAGTTCCTCACCGACAATACGCTCGGCCGCATCTGGTACGAGATGCGCGACTCGGACACGGCGCTCGCCGAGCGCTGCGAATACATGGTCCGCAAGCCGGGCGAGACATTCGCAATGCGGGCGAAGAAAGACCCGCGCGACCTGCGCGTGCTCGATCCCGCCTGCGGCAGCGGCCACTTCCTTCTCTACGCGTTCGATCTGTTGCTCACGATCTACGAGGAGGCGTATGCCGACCTGGAGAGCCCGAAGAGCGAGGCGACCGGGCGCAGGCTCCGCGAAGATTACGAGAGCCTCAACACTCTGCGAAAGGCCGTCCCCGGCCTCGTCCTCGCCAATAATCTGCATGGCGTCGACATCGACCCGCGCTGCGCGCAGATTGCGCAATTGGCGCTCTGGATGCGGGCGCAGCGAGCGTTCCGAGATTTCGGCGTCGATCTCGCCGACCGGCCGCCCATTCGACGGGCGAATATCGTTATCGCTGAGCCGATGCCGGGGGAGAAGGATCTGCTTCAGGATTTTTTGGCCGGGCTGAAGGAAGACCGGCTGGAAGACCTGATGCGTCGCGCGCTGGACATCCCGTCAAGTCGCAAGGTCAAAGCGACGAAGGAGATGGCCAAGAGCCTCGGCGAACTTGTCGAGACGGTCTGGGACGGGATGAAGTTGGCTGGGGAGATGGGGACGCTGCTCAGGATTGAGCGCGAAATCGCCGACGCGGTCGCGAAGGGGCGCGCTGAATGGGAAGAGCGGCTGCCGCTGTTCAACGTGACTTACTTCGGCGCTGGGGCGCCGACGGGCGAGCAACTCGTGAAGCTGGTTCCCGGCGAGGGGGAGGATTTCTGGGCGAAGGCGGAGCGGCTCGTGTTCTGCGCGCTCGCGGACTACGCTGAGGAGGCGGGTGCTTCGGGGAATGTGAGGCGAAGGCTATTTGCGGAGGACGCGGCGCAGGGATTTGGATTAGTTGATTTGGTCTCGAAAAAATTTGAGGCGGTGGTGATGAATCCGCCATTCGGATCCTTTTCGACGTCATCACGCTCTCATGCTCGTGACGGGTATCCCACAGCGTCAACTGACATTCTCGCCGCGTTCGTCTTGCGCGCGTTGGAGATGCTCACGAGTTGTGGCTATTTCGGAGCGATAACCAGCCGAACGGGTTTCTTCAATGAATCTCTTTCTGAGTGGCGTCGCTTCGCGTTTGAAGGACGTCGTCTCCGTATTTTTGCCGACCTTGGAGAAAACGTTCTTGATGATGCGATGGTTGAAGTTGCCGCATACACGGCCAGTCGCAGCGCTCAAGACGGCCCAACGAACTTTATTCGGGCTGTAACAGAGAGAGATAAGGCAATAATTATTCAAATTGCGTCAATGCAGTGTAATAATAGAAATGTCTTTGTCGTTGACTGCGAAGAATTTATGAGACTTCGTATGAATCCTTTTGCCTATTGGGTTCATCCGCGGATCCTTGCCATGGCGGCGAGCGGGACGACTTTGGAGCCCGATTGGGCGGACGTTCGATCAGGTCTACAGACAAACGATGACAACAGATTTGTGCGCCTTCGATGGGAAATTGCGTCACAAGACATCATGCTCAAGGCTGGGCGTGAGCGGGCGTGGGTGGCCATCCTGAAATCAGACGAAGCTGCGGCGTGGTTCTCAGACATTAGCACGGTGCTGAAGTGGCACCAATGCGGGCGCGAACTGAAGGCGCTTGTGGAGCATAAGGGGAATAGCATTACTCGCCATGTTCCCAATGAGTCATACTATTTTAAGCCAGGCGTAAGTTGGGTGAAGAGATCGACTCGTTGTATACCTACTCTTGTTCCATCCGGAGTTATTCCAACCGTAAGTCGTTATGTTGCATATCCTCGTTCTGGACGAGAAGGGATGCTACTCGGACTATTGGCATCGGACATAGTATCTGCGGTCTTACGTTGGAACGCAGAGAAATTTGTATGGCCTATTTGGGGTACACGGCTCCTAAAGAATTTGTGGGTACCAGAAATAGAAGGGAGCGCCGCAGCTGCAATCGAGGAAATTGTCCAAGAGCACGTAAAAGAAGTACGAAAGCGACTTGAAGGAGACGAGACCTCTAGCTTGTTTTGCGGCTTGGAAGAGGGGCGAGTTGAGCGCCCCAATACACTCTCACTGGGTGCGCTTGGGTCGGTCGAGAGCGTAATTCATGAAGCATATGGATTAAGCGTGAATGAAGCAAATGATGTAATAAATGAGTTAAAGGAGGCTATTGACTATCGAACCGAGAATAAATTGATTGAAGAATCTGATGGGGATGATGGCGAGATACAATTATCGTCAGTGACGAGCTTTCACCAGCATCTTTCATACGCGCTTGGCGTGCTTTTCGGTCGCTGGGATTATAAAATAGCTGATGTCAAACGAAAATCTCTGGACGCAGATATATTCGTGTTTCAGACACGACCTCCAGCCTATGCAATAAATTCTCCACTAAATGAATTGGTGCCTGAAATATCCGTCGCAGGTATGTTGCATGATGATAACGGAGATATTCAAGATATTGTGCAAACCGTGGCGCGAATATGGATAGAACTTGCTAACCGCAAGGTTGGTCGCTTTTCGTGCACAAAAGCGACGAACCAAGAAATTCGCAATTACCTTTCACACGAATTTTTCAACGTTCACATTAGACAATACACGGCTTGTCGCCGCAAGGCGCCAATCTACTGGCAACTCGCGACTCGGTCGGCGGGCTACTCGGTCTGGCTCTATATTCATGCGTTTACCCGGGACACGCTCTTCCGCGTCCAAAACGATTACCTCGCGCCGAAGCTCGCCCAGGAGGCCCGCCGCCTCGGATCGATGAAGAGCGAACTCGGCGACGGCGGCACGGCCGCGCAGCGCAAGACCATGGCGGCGCATGAGGCCTTCGTCGACGAGCTTCGCGCCTTCCTTGAGGAGGTCGCGCGCGTCGCACCGCTCTGGAATTTTGACCTCGACGACGGCGTCATCATCAACTTCGCCCCCCTCTGGCGCCTTGTCCCGCAGCACAAGCCTTGGCAGAAGGAGCTGAAGGCGACGTGGGACGCGCTCAGCGAAGGCAAGTACGACTGGGCCCATCTCGCCATGCATCTCTGGCCCGAGCGGGTCGTTCCAAAATGCGCGGACGACCGCAGCCTCGCCATAGCCCACGGCCTCGAAGATGTCTTCTGGGTTGAGGGTGAGGGCGGCAAGTGGAAGTCGCGCTCGACGCCGTCGCGGCCCGTCGACGAACTCGTCGCCGAGCGTTCGTCGGCGGCGGTCAAGGCCGCGCTGAAGAGCCTGATGGAGGCGCCCGACCAAACCGGGCCGGCGAAACGCTGTCGGAAGTCCAAGGCCGCCTGAGGACATGATGCACCCCCTTCACGACACCATCGCGCGCCAGATTTCCGACCGGCTCAAGGACCGCCGCATGGTCGTGATGTACGACCCGCGCCGGGAGCTGCCGGCCTTCTTCGACGAGGCGTGCGGCGGCGATGGCGGCGTCGTCCTGATGCGGACGGGAATGTTCGGCGCCCGAAGGGCCGCGGTCTGCTCGTTCCAGGGCTCGTTCCTCGAAGTCCGCACCGCGGTCGAGCCGCTGACGGGCGGCGAGGAGGTCGCCGACGTGGTCATCTACATGCCCGGCGTGACGCGAGACGAGAAGACGTCGCTCCTGCTCGAAATTGAGAAGGCCGGCGACTGCTACCTGCCTCCCGCGCTGAGGCAGATCGCGCGCAACGTGCTGCGCAAGCGCTTCACCGACGTCGCCATCGACGAGATGCTGGGCAGCGACAAGCTCACCTACGCCGACCTCGCCCGGATGACCGAGGACACCGGCGGACCGGACGGCGCCTCGCTGCTCAAGAGCATTTTCCGCGACGCCGACACCCGCGCCATCATCGCCGGATGGCTCGGCGACGAGGCCAACGACGGCGACATCGACCAGAAGGGCGCCGGCGGCGAGTTGCGGCGCGCGCTGCAAGCCCGACTCGGGCTTGACATCGCCGAAGGGATGCCGCTCGCCAAGATGCGCGCGGTGACGGCCCGCTTCGTCCTCGGAAACGCCTTTCGCCTCGGGCTGAAATGCCCCGCGCCCGCTTCAATCTCAACGCTGGCGGCCCCGGCCTCGAAGGAGCAGGAGGCCGCTATCCACCACATCGCCGCGAAGATGCGGGAACCCTCGCGCGCCGCGGCCTACGAAATCCTCGCCGAACAGGCGCAGTCGGAACTCGGGCTGTCCGAATCTTCCGTCTCCGGCGGCGCCCTCGGCCCCATCGACATCTTCCGGTTCGAGGAGCGGGCGGCGGCCGCGAAGATCTTCGACCTGATCGCGGCGGACCGGACGGACGAGGCCGCCGCCCTCCTCGAAGTGAGGAGCCAGAGTTTCTGGGCCGACCGCCTGACGCAGCGCAAAGCGGTTTGGGAGGCCTGCCGCCTGATGGTCGCCATGGGCCGGCAGGCCGACGCCGTGCTCGCCACCGTCGCAAAGGCCAACGGCAAACCCGAGCAATGGGTCGAGCGCTACGTTGCCACCGGCGCGGAGGGGTGGCATCGCTTCGACCACGCTCAGCGGCGGCTCGAAACCCTGCTCGCGGCCATCGAGGACGAGGAGGTCAGCGAGGCCGCGGTCGCGCGCTGCCGGTCAAAATACGACGAGGTCGCCCGGCGCCAGGCCGAGGGCTTCGCCAAGGTCTACGAGAACGCCGGATGGAGCATCGCCGGCGCCCTGCCGCAGCATCGAATCTGGGCGGAGATCGTCGCGGCGCTGCCGAAGCCGTTCGCCCTCGTCGCCGTCGACGCCATGCGCTACGAGATTGGCGTGGAGCTCGCCGACCGGCTCGCCCGCATGGGCGAAGTGAGGCTGCGGGCGGCCATCGCCGCGCTGCCGTCGATCACGCCAATCGGCATGGCGGCGATCCTGCCGGGCGCCGCCGCGAGCTTCTCGATCGCCGACAAGAACGGCAAGCTCGGCGCCCTGATCGGCGACGCCTTCCTGCCCGACCTCGCCTCCCGCCAGAAATACCTCCAGGCGCAGGTTCCTGGCATCGTCGACCTCACCCTCGACGACGTCCTGACATGGACGAAGGCGACGCAGAAGAGGCTCGCGGGCGCGCAGATCGTGTTCGTCCGATCGACCGAAATCGACGCCGCGGGCGAGAACACCGAGAATCGCTACGCCCGCCGGATCATGGAGGGCACGGTCGGCGATGTCGCGCGCTGCCTCTCGAAACTTGCCGGCGCGGGGATCGAGAACGCGGTCGTCACGGCGGACCACGGCCACCTCTATTTTGCGGCCGAGCGCGAGGAGGCCATGCGGATTTCGAGCCCGGGCGGCGACCAGATCGAGCTTCACCGGCGGTGCTGGATCGGCCGAGGCGGCGCGACGCCTCCGGGGACCGTGAGGGTTCCGGGGGCGAAGCTCGGATACGTGACCGATCTGGACGTCGTGGTCCCGAAGAGCGTTGCGGTCTTCAAGGCCGGCGGCGATCTCGCCTACCATCACGGAGGCGCCTCGCTCCAGGAGCTCGTCATTCCCGTCATCACCGTCCGGATGAAGCTCACGGCCGCGTCGAAGGAGAAGAAGGGGCTAGTCGTGAAGTTCGCCGGCGAGGCCGTCACGAACCGGATTTTCTCGATCGAGATCGCGCTCGGCTCCGCAGCGGACCTTTTCGCCCAGCCGCGGCGGGTGCGCCCGGTCGCGACGGTCGGAAACCGGCAGGTCGCGGTTGCGAAGATGACGATGGCCGGGCCGGTCGAGGACGGCGAGGTCCTGATCGGACCCAAGGACCCCGTCGCGGTCGGGTTGATCCTCACTGACGACACGATTCCCGCGCTACGCATTCAGGTCTTCGACGCCGAGACCGACGCGGTGCTGTACGAGTCGCCGCAGGACGTTCCGGTCCGCGTGATCAAGTAGGGGGAGGAGACCGATGAGCAACGCCCCTGCCCGCGACGCCCTGGACGACAAGGCGAACCGCCTGTTCGCCGGCAAGGTCGTCCGCAAGGACCTCGTCCGCAAGGTCAAGACCGGCGCCAACGTGCCGGTCTTCGTTCTCGAGTTCCTTCTGGGAAAATACTGCGCCTCGTCCGACGAGATGGCCATCCAGATGGGCCTGCAGGTCGTCAACGAGACGCTGGCCGACAATTACATCCGTGCCGACGAGTCCATGAAGGCGCAGAGCAAGGTGAAAGAAAACGGCCGCTACACGTTCATCGACAAGGTGAAAGTGCGCCTCGTCGATTCCGACTATTGGGCCGAGGTGAGCAATTTCGGCAACAAGTTCGTCCACATTCCAACCGACTACGTCCGCAACTACGAGCGCCTGCTGACCGGCGGCATCTGGGCGCAAATCGAGATGCGCTTCGCCTACGACGAGGAGGGCAAGGGCAAAAACCCGTTCTGGATCGACAAGCTGACCCCGATCCAGATCGCCGCCTTCGACCTGGAGGAGTTCCAGCGGCAGCGCGCCGAATTCACGACGGACGAATGGATCGACCTCATTCTGAGGAGCATGGGGTATGAGCCGGCCGAGATGACCCGGCGGCTCAAGTTCCTGTTCCTGTCCCGGATGATCCCGCTTTGTGAGCGGAACTACAATCTGGTCGAACTCGGGCCCCGCGGAACCGGCAAGAGCTACGTCACGCAGGAGGTCTCCCCCTACTCGGCGCTGATGACTGGACCCACGACCGTCGCCAACCTGTTCGGCCACATGGGTGGCCGCTCCAAGGGCCTCGTTCAGATCTGGGACGTCGTCGGCTTCGACGAGGTCGCGGACCTGGAGAAGATGCCCAAGGAGGTCATCACGACGATGAAGACCTACTGCGAGTCCGGGCAGTACCAGCGCGGCCAGGAGGCAGCGACCGGCGAAGCCAGCATCGCCATGTTCGGCAACACGAACCAGCCGATCGACATCATGGTGCAGTCCGGACACCTGTTCGAGCCGATGCCGACCGTTATCCGCGACGACATGGCGTTCATCGACCGCCTGCATTTCTATCTGCCGGGATGGGAAATCCCGAAAATGCGCAACGACCTTTTCACCGACCACTACGGCTTCGTGGTCGACTACCTCGCGGAGGCGTTGCGTGAACTCCGACGCCACAATTTCACGGAGATCACCGACCGGCACTTCTCGATGGGCTCCCACCTCGTCACGCGCGACCGCAAGGCCGTGAAGAAAACCGTCTCCGGACTGATGAAGATCATCCATCCCGACGGACAGGCAACCCGCGAAGAGATCGCCGAACTCCTCGAGTTTGCGATGGAAGGCCGGCGCAGAGTGAAGGAGCAGCTCAAGAAAATGGGCTCGTTCGAATACTACCAGACCTCGTTCAGCTATTCCGACATCGAATCCGGCGAGGAGCATTTCGTCGGCGTTCCCGAGCAGGGCGGCCGGAACCTGATCTCATCCGACCCCCTGGCGCCGGGGAGCGTCTACGCGGGAACCGTGGCGGCTGACGGGACCGTCGGCATGTACCGCATCGAGGTTTCCGTGGCCGCAGGGAACGGCAAGCTGCGGACGGCCGGCGGGATCTCGGGCGCGACCAAAGAGTCCATCGGGCGGGCGTTCAGCTACATGTTGGCGAAGAAGAGCGACCTGGCGATCGCTCGGGAGATGGATGCGAGCGATCTGCACGTCGAGGTCATCGACCTGCTCAACAATCGCGTCGAGGGCGAGATCGGCCTCGGCTTCTTCGTGGCGGCATTCTCCGCGCTGAAGAAGGCGCCCCCGATAGCGGGTCTCTTGATCATGGGCGACCTGAGTGTCCAGGGAAACATCAAGGGACTGCGGTCCCTGGTCGAGCCTCTTCAGGTCGCCATGGACAACGGTGCCAAGCGGGCGCTGATCCCACTGGAGAACAAGCGAAGCTTCCTGGAAGTGACGGGCGACATCATGGAGCACGTCGACCCGATCTTCTTCAGCGACCCGAAGACAGCGGCGTTCAAGGCGCTGGGGTTGAACTGACTAAAGGGCCTGTCGATACCTCGGCGTGCAATCGATCCGGATCGGCGCTGAGATACGTAGGAATTTTGGGGGGCTGATATGAACTTCGGTGCCGAGGGACCTTTTGAGCTCAGGAGGTATGGCCTCAAGAGTTTGATTAACAACGATACGATAAGTTTCTTGCGTGCCGCTCTTGAAAAGTTCGACCTTGGACTTTCGGAAGCGTGTGGTTGTTACGTCTTCGCGGTTCGTGCTGGGCGGGGCTTCACTCCATATTACGTCGGTCGAGCTGAAAAGCGATCGATCCTAAATGAGTCCCTAAATCCATCGAATATCATCAAATACAATAACGTTATTAGTAATATTAAAGGAACGCCCACGATGTTCGTTCTTCCGATGCTTACGCCGCAAGGCAGATACAGGAAACTCGCTACAGGCGAACTCGGATCCTTGCGGTTTTTGGAGAAATGGCTGATCGCGCAGTGCATCGAGAAAAACCCCGACCTCGTTAACAACAAGGAGACGAAATTCTTGAGGAGCATTCACGTTACGGGCATTTTCAATGCGACGCAGGGGGAGGCGCACGCCGGTTCAACGGCGTTGAGGAAAGCCATCTGGCGTTGACGCTATCCCTCGGCCGGCGCTGTGAACAAGCGCAAAACCGTGCCAAAATGACTCGCCGAACTTGGTGGTTCCCGCTGGGAAGACGACCATGTATGACAACGAGCGCATTCAGGCGGTCCGGCGTCTGCTGTTCGAGTACGTGGAGAGTCCTTCGCTTCGGCATCTCCGAGATTCTCGATCGATCGACAAGCTCGCGCAGAGCATCATCATAGCGATCGACCGTCAGCGGTCAGTATGGAGCAAGTGGGAGGGCGAACGCGAGGCCCTGCTGCGCGCAGCCGCCGAGTGCTGGATTCCGATCGAGGATATGCGCCAGTTCCTGAACAATCTGCCGGGGCCAAAGCTGACGACCACCGACGTCGCGCAGCGCCTGCGCGCGGTGCACGAGGAGCCCTACAATCACTACCCGAACGAGGGCCTGCAGGAAGCTTGCCTGGGGGTCTACAGACGGGAGGTTTCCGAGGGGACAGAACTTCCTGCCATCATCGGCGCGCTACAGGAGTTCGTGGAGGAAGAAGGCGCGCGCCGGCGACGCGAGGCGGAGGCGACTTATCGCGAGCAGCAGAAGGAGGAGCGGGAGACATTGGAGCGCCGGTTTCTCGCCGGAGCCGACTGCAAGTGGACGCCCATCGGGGGATCCAAGGCGCTCTACATCCGCAAGAACGGCCGCGCTTACCGTCTGGTGCCGACAAAGGACAAACGGTGGGAGCTTTTCCGGATTCAGGATGTCGACGACTCCGGCAAGGAGATTGGCGTATATGGCCGCCGGGGAGACGCCAACAAGGCGCTGGCCAAGTTGGCCTACGAACCGGAGCCACGTTGGTAGGGGTCACGGACGAACTACGGACGCGAATCAGCTCGCCGAGGCGGACACCGGTCAGACTGTCGAATACTTGATGGCCTCGGAGCAGAGCAACGGACGGTCGAAAAGCACGCGCGTTCGTCTGCAGCAAATCGTCGTAGGCGACAGCGGACTTCAGCCGGACCCCCAGTGGACCCCCGGTGAGAAGTTAGGAGAGAAAAGCAGTCCGTCCCTCTTACAAATTCTCTCATCATTTCAAATGGTACCGCCACCCCGGCTCGAACGGGGGACCTCTAGATCCACAATCTAGCGCTCTAACCAACTGAGCTATGGCGGCACGGGCCTTCGGGCGGCGCGGAAACTAGTCGCAAAGGTCGGCGCTTGCAAGACCCGCGTCGGGCTTGTCGCGCCGCCCGCGCGAGAGAAAGTCAGCCGCCGATCTCACGGCTCGTCGATCTGGCGCAGCGCGTCGCGCAGGGCGTCGCTGGATACGTGCATCAACCCGTGCAGCGGAGAATCGTACTCGTCGATCAGGAAGATCGCCGAGGCGACGCAGACGGCGCAAATGACGATCGTCAGGTGAACGACCGCGTTGCGCGGCGCGAGCAGGCCGAACACCGCGAAGACGACCATGAGCCACGCGCACATGGCGACCATGAGCGGCCAGGAGACCGTAGCTTGCGCCGTTCCGATGAGGCTTCTGCGCGAGTCGAGCGCCGCGTCGACCTGCCCCGCGAGCGCCTGGGCGAGCCGTTGATGGATTCCGTCCGGCGGATCGAGCCGATGGATCGCCACATCCATGCGCACCAGCATGGCGCCGAGCTGCTGGCGGTCGACGCCGCGGCCCTCGCCGGCGAACCTCGGGTAGGCGCCGGCGGGCGCGGATTCCTCGCGCCAGCTATCGGCGACGACGGCGGCGACATAGGCGCGCAGCATGGCCCGGATCGGCTGCGCCTCGTCGCCATATTCGCGCAGATGGACGTCGAGGTTCGCGAGGTCGCCGGCGAAGGCGCGCAGCCGGCTGTCGAACGTGTCGAATGAACCCTTCACCTCGGACAGGAGAAGGCTGAGGACCAGCGCGGTGAGGGTGACGAGGATCGAGACGACCAGCCGGACATGGTCGGTCGTCTGGCTCGTCCGGTGATGGTCCCGCAGCCGGCCCTGAAGCGTCGTCCCGATCCCGGCCGCTGCGAGCAGGAGGACGAAGACGATGAGGAGGAGCCAGATGCCGTGCGCCATGTGCGCAGGATTGCCGCTTCGGCCGAGCGTCGCAAGGCCTGGCCCGCGCAGCCGCTACCCGCTGTTGCGCAGGCCCGCCGAAATCCCGTTGATCGTCAGCTGAATGCCCGTCAGCACCTTCTCGCTCGACGCCCGCGCCCGGTGCAGCTTGAGCAACTCGACCTGCACGTGGTTCAGCGGGTCGAGATAGGGGAAGCGATTGCGGATCGAGCGGTCGAGCAGCGGGTTGCTCGCCAGAAGTTTTTGCTGCTCCATGATCGCGTTGAGGGCCTCGACCGAGAGACGCCACTCCTGCGCGATGCGGCCGAAGATCTTCTCCCGCAGGGCCACGTCCTCGCACAGGCGGGCGTAGCGCGAGGCGATGGCGAGGCTCGACTTCGACAGCACCATGTCCATGTTGGAGAGCAGGGTGCGGAAGAAGGGCCAGCGCCGGTACATCTCCCTGAGCGCCTCCATCCCCGTCTCCGGATGGGCGTCGACATAGCTCTTGACCGCCGAGCCGAAGCCGAACCAGCCGGGCAGCATCAGCCGGCACTGCGCCCAGGAGAACACCCAGGGAATGGCGCGCAGGTCCTCGATCGCCTGCGTCTTCTTGCGCGAGGCGGGCCGCGAGCCGATGTTCAGCGTCGCGATCTCGGTGATCACCGTCGACGACCAGAAGTATCTGACGAATCCGTCGGTCTCGTAGACGAGGCCGCGATAGGCGGCGTAGGCGGCCTTCGACAGGTCCTCCATCGTTTCCAGGAAGGCGGGGTCGGGCGCGGGGCTCTCGTCCTGCAGCAGCGTCGCCTCGAGCGTCGCCGAGACGAGCGTCTCCAGGTTGCGCCGGCCGACATCGGGGTTCGAGTATTTGCTCGAAATGATCTCGCCCTGCTCGGTGATGCGGATCTGCCCCTGCACCGCGCCGCCCGGCTGGGCGAGGATGGCGTCGTAGCTCGGGCCGCCGCCGCGGCCGACCGAGCCGCCGCGGCCGTGGAACAGGCGGATGCGCACGCCGTGCCGGCGGAACACCTCGACCAGCCCGATCTCGGCCTTGTACAGCTCCCAGCCGGAAGTGACGAAGCCGCCGTCCTTGTTGGAATCGGAGTAGCCGAGCATCACCTCCTGCTCGCCGCCCTGCGATTCGACGAGCTTCCGGTATTCGGGGATCGCGAGCAGCCGGTCCATCACGCCGACGCAATTCCTGAGGTCGGCGATGGTCTCGAACAGCGGCACGAGCGCGAGCGCGGACGAGCCCCTGGCGCTGACGAGCCCCACTTCCTTGAGCAGCAGCGCGAGCTCCAGGAGGTCGGAAACGCTGTCGGTCTTCGAGATGATCGCGGTCCTGATCGCGCCCTCGCCGTATCGCGCCCGGATGGCGGCGGCGGCGCGAAAGACGGCGAGTTCGCCCGCCGTCTCCTCGCCGTAAGCGAGGAAAGGCGAAACCAGCGGACGCGGCGAAACGAGCTCGCGCCGCAGCAGCGCCACGCGCTCGTCCTCGCCGAGGCTGCGATAGTCGAGGCCGGGCGAGACGGCGGCGAGGATCTCCGCCACCGTGCGCTCGTGCACGTCGGAATTCTGGCGAAGATCGACGGGCGCGAGATGGAAGCCGAACACGTCGACGGCGCGCCTGAGACCCCTGAGGCGGCCGCGGGCGATCAGCGCCCCGCCGTTGGCGGCGAGCGAATCGGCGATCGCTCCGAGGTCGGCGGCGAACGCCTCGACGCTTTCATAGGCCGGCGCGTCGGAAACGATCGGCTGGCGCAGCGCGACGACGTGGTCGAGTTCGCGCGCGGTCTTCGCCAGGCGCGAATACATGCCGCCGATCGCGCGGCGGTAGGGCTCGTCGCTGCGGGTCGGCGCGTCGTCGCCGGCGCGGGCGGCGAGGGCGGCGAGCTCCGGCGTCACCGGAACCAGCCCCGCGGCCAGCGACAGCTCGCCGCCGAGCTGATGCAGCTCGTCGAGATAGAAGCCCAGCGCCCGCGCGCTCTGGAGCCGCAGCGCCTCGTCGAGCACGTCGGCGGTGACGAAGGGATTGCCGTCGCGATCGCCGCCGATCCACGAGCCGACGCGCAGGAACGACGGCAGGCGGGCGCCGCGCCGCGCCGGGTCGAGCTTTTCCAGCGCGTCCTCGATCGCGCCGTAGAGCCGCGGCACTTCGCGGAAGAACGTATAGTCGTAATAGGCGAGGCCGTTGGCGACCTCGTCGATCACCAGAAGCCGGGTCTGGCGCAGCATGTTGGTCCGCCAGAGAATGAGCACGGCGCGGCGCAACCTGTCCTCGATCTCGGCGAGCTCGGTGGGGTCTCCATGGGCGTGGTCGCGCTCGTCGAGGAGGTCCGCGATCTCGAGCTCGCGGGTCAGGGTGCTCTTCCGCCGCACTTCGGTCGGGTGAGCGGTCAGCACCGGGCTCACCAGCGCGCGGTCGAAAACGGCGCTGAGCGCCTTCGGTCCGACGCCCGAATGGCGCGTGTGCTCGAAGGCGTGGGCGAGCGAACCCGGCCGCGGCGCGGAGCCGGCCTTCACATGCGCGCGGTTGCGCCGGATGTGGTGCTGATCCTCGGCGATGTTGGCGAGATGGGAGAAGTAGCTGTAGGCGCGCACGATCGCGAGCGTCTGGTCGGAGGAGAGGCTGTCGAGCGTCGCTTCGAGCTCGCGCAGCGCGCCGGCCTCGTTGTTGCGATGAAAGCGGATCGAGGCCTGCCGGATCTGCTCGACGAGCGCGTAGGTCTCATGGCCCTCCTGCTCGCGCACCGTGTCGCCGAGGATGCGGCCGAGCAGGCGAATGTCGTCGCGCAGCGGCCGATCCTTTTCGGCGTCGTCGTCGAGGATCGAATCGAGGGCCATCGTTGAGCGACTCCATCGGGCGGCCGGGGAAGGTCTGGCGCCGCCGGCCCTGACCACGCCGCAGCCCAAGCAAGCGCGGCGCCAGCGTCGCCGGCGATCCGAGGCCATAACGAAAGGCCGGTCCGTGATCAACCGCAGGGCCGGCGCGGCGGCGCGGGGCGGACATTCGCAAACGTTGGCGCGCGGACCCGACCCGTGGCCCCGGCCGGGTCGGCAAGACTCCGAATCGTCGCTGCGACGCCGGGCCGCAAAAGAGGGCGCCCTGCTCGCCTTCCCGCCATTGACATCGGCATGGCCGCGCAACTATGAAGCGCGCCGTGCCCAGGTGGCGGAATTGGTAGACGCACTGGTTTCAGGTACCAGCGGTGCAAGCCGTGAAGGTTCGAGTCCTTTCCTGGGCACCATTCCCCAAATTTTATGAGTGATGCCAAAAAGATAAGCGATTGTAGCCGTTTGCGCCGCGCTAAGTGGGGTACAACGGTGAGGTACGGTGCTCTATCGAGTTGTCCGCCCGATGCGCCGTGAGCGGGAGGGAGCCCGAGTGCAGCAAATGAACTGTTTGTGAGCAATGCCAGCTTTAAAGGTTCTTAGTTACGCCGGTCCCTATCGCCCCTTTTAACGAAAATTCTACGTTCAGCGTGATCGGGTCGTCTCGCTTGAGTGAGTCCCACAGATCGACGTCCATGCTAATATCTGGCCGAATATAGACGTTTCTGGTGATACCGAACACCGTTGCGTAGCCGTGTGTCTCGCCGATATAGGCTATGCGGCCTGTGAAACGGCCGTCCCCCGACGATGGATTTCGGTAACGCACGCGAGGCTTTTCTCGCTCCCTCCTTGCTACCTTCATCTTCTCCGCGGCTTCAATTAATTTCCGGTACGCATTGTCGTCGCCAATGACAAATTGATGCCTAAGTGCGTGGACGTGCATAAAAACATTGCCGTCTTCATTGGTAAAGGACTTGCGGAGAGGGGCCCACAACTCGGGACGGACCTCATCGGATTCCATCAGAAGTAACTCAAAGAGGGCCTCGTTTAATGCACGACTGTTTGGTTTATGAGCCAAGCTTCCCTTTACGACGCTCAATGCCTCGCTGAGATTGGTATCTCGGATCGCCCTTGCGTAGGCGACAGCGACAAATTCCAGCTCCGGACGCGCGGTGATAGCTCGCTTGAGCACGGCGGCCGCTGCTTCATTGTCACCGAAATGCTTTTGTAGACGACTAGCCTGCAGATGCACCGTGTCGAAATCTGGGGCAGCTGCCAGGCCTTGTCTAATCGCTCTCTCGGCATCCTCAACCAAGCGAACGATTTGGACGTCTATAGCGTCAGAGGGAGGATTTTTTGTGAGATCCTCTATTTCATCGATAGCAAGCGCGGCGGTGGAGCTAGCAACATATCCATCCACATGATCTCCCCTGAGCGATCGAAGAATTGCTCTTGCATCGCTTCGGATTGCCCTTCGCTCCAGCTGGTTTGGGTGCACCTCTGCCTCCCGCTGCAAAAGCGTCGCTTTGGTATGTCGCAGCGAGGCATCCCTTGGCCGAACGGCAAGCGCCCTTTCAAGATAACGGCCCGCAGACGAGAGGTTGCCCTTCGGGTCATTCATTTCGAGGAGAGCTCTTTGCTGCAAAATAAAAGGATCCGCCTGAGTGGCCTTCTCAGCTGCGTCAAGTATCTGACGGCGCTCGGCTAGAGATGCAGTCAGGGAGCGAACATTTCGGTAGCTCACCATCTTTCTAAGCGCTTCGTAATCTGAAGAGTATGAGGGGTCCATTCCGTCAAGAATCCGCAGATACTGATTAACCTGCTTCGAAGTCGTGTCTAGGACATTGCGGAAAAGAATTTCAGCAATGTATGGATGACGAGTGCGGTAAACCATGTCCTTGAGAATTGGATCGCGCTCCGCATGAACAATTCCCGTCAAAGGCCCAAGGAAATCTCGCTCGAAGTCTTGGAACCGAACGCCGGTGAGTCGTCGAATAAGCCCAGCTCGCACTGGCGTCCGGAACTGATTGAGCGTTGCAACTAGGAGATAAAGTTCCTGTGCATCCGGTTGAGCTATCCGTTCGTACTCCTCCAGAATGATTTTCTCCAGATCTTTGCCTTGCGTAGCCTGATAGAGAGCAACTAGTAATTGACGATCAGCAACCTCCTTAAACGCTCTGAGCCTTTGTTCTGGAGTGACATCCGTTAGAATGCCTAGGCAGTGATGCCGCTCCAATCGACTTATCAAGTCGACAATTTCTCTCGGCTCAAGAAGCCGAAGGGTGAAAGTAAACGCGAGCCTCTCACCAAAATCCTGGATGTAAGATCCCCAGGCGGCTTCGCTGTCCGCAACGATCATAGTAATTGGGATCCCTGCTTGATTGAGTTGATCTGCGATATCTGTTATTACTTTCATTTGATCCGCGGCGTGATCGATTACGACCACCAGTCGTAATCGAGTCACCTCATATATCTCTCGTATACGATCAGCTTCAAGAAATGCCCTTGGCGGGCAAAATAACACCAATAGCCCATGCGTAGTAGCAAGATCGTACGCTACTCTACGGAGAAATACACTTTTGCCAGAGCCAGCAACACCTTTGATTGCTAATATGTCAACTGACGCATCGGATTTGCTTCCGATAGCCAATACCTTAAGCATGACGGACTCATAATTAGTCCGCGAAAAATCAAGCTGTTGCTCGATCGGACTCCAAGATTGTGACTCTCCTTTATAAAATAACTCTGGACTCAATGGAGTACTAGCTATCCCAGCAAAGACATGCTCAACATTATTTGTAAGAAATGACATAATTTGTGGCGTCGGCATGTTATTAGACCGAAAGAATCTTTGTATAGAATGCTGAATAGCGCCCGCATGGATAGCTGTAAGGCGGCGATTTATTGTGGGAATTGCGGCATCAAGGGCCGCCATGAATTCGTCGAAGCTTGCTTTGATTGGGGTAATTCTCTTCGATGAAAACAGTTGCTCGTCGTGGCGATTTAGATACGGATCTACCATGTATTGCATCGGCCTGCGGCCAGTCTCCACATTTAGTAACTCCTGTATGTGCGGGTCGCCCAATGCCGTACCTGCGAACACAATAGGATATTCGGCGATTGACTCCCGAAGACGATTGTATAAACGTTCCCGTCCCTCTCTCCAAAGAAGAAATCCCTCCTGCGACAGGACAATCGGCGCTGTCAGGTCGGAAAATTGGTCAATGGTACCATGCAATTTATACAGAGGAACGGGCGACTCCATGGCTCGCATTGAGCGGTCCATTGAATTATCGTTCTTATACCACTTTGATAACTGCTGCATTGACAACTTATCGTCTTTATAGGCGTCCTCAATTAGCAAGTCGTAGTTCAATGTATAGATTGCCTGCCAGCGAAATTTTGGCAGAAGGAGATGGCCCGTCGACGGTCGATACTGAGCAAGCAATGCTCCTAGCCAGGTTTCTAATTGACCCGGACCGTACTCATTATTAACGTAAGAAGCAACCGTCGAAAGCGTTCGGTCCTTGCTCTCCCCGTTTAGAAAGCGGTCACAAATAAGATTCCGTAGCTCTCCGCCGAGCGGCATTTCTGGTGTTGGGGGGCTATATGCCGCTCCTTTGCTTGCACCGGCACCAAGGAATAATGCGACGTTGCCGCTGCCAACCTCCTGTTTAAGTGCGACCGGAATGTCCACTACTAACTCAGACCCAGCCATCTCCGGCCGCCCCCTTCAGCGCGATTCTCGGGTTGAACAGCAGGAGTTTACGCGCATCCCTGTGGACGGGCAGCCCAAATTGTGGGCCTCCACAGATTTAGGGATAAGCCCGTGACCTAGACTTTGGATGCTGGCCCAAAACGGCTCAAGCTTCTATCTCATCCGCTGCGGGTCTCACGGTTAGTCGGCAGCTCAAACACGACGGTCACGCTGCGACTACCGCAAGCCGAACACATGAGGCGCGACAGCGGGAAGTTCAGGCCTCGCGGGCGAACCAGGGTGCCCAGTCGGAGCGGGCCCTCGCCCATTTCCTCGGCTATCCGAATCATGTACTTTATCTGTTCCACTCCGAAAGGACGCCGCAATGCCGCAGTTCAAGGTCGCACACTTGCACGAGCAGGGGCAGGATATGGTGATCGTCCCTGTGTCTTCATCATTTGGCTCGCAATCGTCGGAATCACAACGAGATGTTGTTGAAGATCTCCAAAGGCACTCCCACGCTGCGGGCTTGAAGGGAACGGTGGTCCCTGTTTGGGAAAGCTTAGGCCGAATGCACTTTATCGCGCCAAGACCGTGGCATCCCTTCTTTCAAAGCATATCGATGCGGTCTGTTGCAGCAAATTTGAATAAAACTCTCTCATGGTAACACTCTAACGGCGATAGAAAATGGACAACGAGCGAGACCTCCGCGCAGAGTTGATGCGCGGCCTATCCGTGGGGTTTGAGTGCTGGGAACATGTTCGTGTCCGTCATGCCTTGTTCAAAACAGGGTACTTACCGCCGACGTGATAGCGGTTCCGCGCGACGCGGCGTTCCAGCGGTGCGGTGGCGGCAACATGGCCGTTACCGACCTCGCTATCGGGCGCGCGCTCCCCGGCGCAATAATGATCGTGTCCCATGCCGTGGCGTCGCTCGACGGAAGCAAGCCGCTCGCGAAGCGCGCTCTCCCATGGCGCTGTGGCGAGCGAGCGGCTTGCGGCGGCGCGAAAAAAGACCCTCGCGGTCGGCGTCTATCCCGAAATCGAACTGAAAGGCCGCCCGCGATGCGCGGGAAGCCGCCCGAAGGACGTTGGCGCCAGGAGAAGACTCCTTGGAGGCCAAGAAGGCCGCGAAGATCGCGAAAGCGGAAGAGGGCGCGAACGCCGTCGCCGCCATCGCGGGCGAATTGGCGGAAAAGAAACTCCGCGACCCGGCGTTTCAAGCGTCATCCGATGGCCGCCGCCGACGCGCGAACCGGCAGGTCTCTCTCGGCGTCGACCGTCCACGCGACGCTCGCCGGCCGCTTGGGCGCGGGACGCGAGCGAGCGCCGGCTTCGGGTCCCGTGAAGGGTCGACCGGGTCCCGCCAGCGCGACCGCCGAAGCGCCGCGACTTGCCGCGTGGGGCGCCGCGTCCAAGGGTCGAGCCCGTACTCGACAGCGACCAATTCGTTTCCTGCCGGTCCTGGGAGGTCACAGAAGCGCAAGAGCCGACATCCGAACCGTTCGTGTCGAGACGCGAGCCGTCAAGGTCCGTCTTGCCCGACAGACACGACCGATCGACGACCCGCTCGAGGAAGAGAAAGCGACAGTTCTTCGAAGGCTTGCTCAGCGATGAAGCGCGCGTAGTCCGATACTTCAGGCAATCCCATGAGCTCGCCGAACGTCCCGCGAGCGAGGGGTCCCGCGACCAGAAGCGTCGGCTCAGCGCGACCCGACGCGCCGACGGCGCGGCCCTTGCGCGAGACTTCGAGGCCAAGGCCGATCTCGTCGAGCGCCACATGGCCCTGTTCGGCGAGGGCGCGGAGATACGGCTGAGCCTGCAGGATCTCGCGATGCGAGGGCCCGGTTGCGACGATGATCGCATCGAAGGTCTCGCATGTCGCCGACCCCCGCCTCGAGTCGAAGAGTTCGACCGTCAATCCCTCGGGGCCGGCCGCGGCCGTTCCGAGCCGCGCCCTGCGCAGTTCGAGCGAACGATCCTCGAGCTTGCGGGCGAGCGTCGTATCGATCTGCGGCGCGGCGCGAAACCGATGCACATCCCAGTACGGGCGCAGCCGCCGAGCGACGCGCTTGCGCGCCTCCGGCGTGAGAGTCCGCCAGATCGATGGGCCCTGCGTCCGGACGGCGTCGAGGACCGAATGCCAGGTCCGCCCTTCCGCTTCGGCCTGCTGAACGGCGCGGCGCACGTTGCGAACGAGCGCTGACGCAGTCCGGACCGGGTCCGAGACGAAGTCGCCCTCGGCGGCGAACGGGCGCGGCGCATGGCCGAGCGACCGCAGGCCGCGGCGCGAGACCATGACGACCTGGCCGCGATGTCCGCACGCGTCGAGCGTCGCGACCACATCGGCCGCCGTCAGCCCGGAGCCGACGAGAAGCACGCGCTCCTCGCCTGTCAGGCGACTGAGCGCGCCGCCGGCCAGCGCGTCCGGGATCAGGCGCGGATCGCCGCGCAAGGAATCGAGTTCGGCCGGAACGGTCGGACTGGGATGGGTTGTGGCGACGATGACGAGGTCGGCGTCGATCCCGTCGCCGACGGCGTCGCGCACGGCCCAGGCGCCGGCGCTCCGACGCACGGAAACAACCGCGGCGCGGACATGGCGCACGCGCGCGCCGGAAGCCAGCGGACGCAGCGCCTCGTCCATGTAGCGTCCGAAGTCCTGCCGGCGCGCAAACGCGTCCGCGCCGCTCCGGGCGCCGGGATCGTGAGCGAGGGTGCCCGAGGTTTCGAGCCAGCGGGCGAAATGCGTTCTGTCGTCCGGCAGCAGCGACATGCGGGTCGCCGGCACGTTGATGCGATGGGAGGGGTCGTCGCCGCCATAGGCGAGGCCGGCGCCGAGGCGTGCGCGCGGCTCGAAGACCACGAGATTCGCCGGCGCCCCGGCCTGCGCCAGATGATAGGCGACCGCGGCGCCGGAGAAGCCGCCGCCGACGATGGCGATCGTGGGCCGGTCGGCGCTCACGCGACCGCCGCCTTCTCCGGCGAGGCTCGTCCGCCCGACAGGATCTCGCCGAACGGGCCCATGTTGACCAGCCTGTCTCTCGCGCCGACGGGCCTGCTCAGCGGCAGGCGCGGCAGCAAGAGCTCGGCGACCCGATACGCCTCCTCGAGATGCGGGTAGCCGGAGAAGATGAAGGTGTCGGCGCCGATCCGCCGATATTCGTCGATCCGCTCGGCGACCGTGTCGGGATCGCCGACCAGCGCCGTGCCGGCGCCGCCGCGGATCAGGCCAACGCCAGCCCACAGGTTCGGCGCAACTTCGAGCCGGTCGCGCCGGCCGCCGTGAAGTTGGCTCATGCGCTGCTGACCGACCGAGTCCATGCGGGCGAATACGCTCTGAGCGTTGGCGATCGTAGCGTCGTCGAGCTTCTCGATCAAACGGTTGGCGGCGGCCCAGGCGGCCTCGGTCGTTTCGCGGACGATGAGATGCAGGCGGACGCCGAGCGTCACCTCGCGTCCCGACGTCTCCGCCCGGCGCCGCACGTCGTCGAATTTCGCCGCGACGTCCTTGGGCGGCTCGCCCCAGCTCAGATACTTGTCGATCGTGCGCGAGGCGACGTCGTGCGCCGCCTCGGACGAGCCGCCGAAATAGAGCGGCGGCCGCGGCTGCTGGACGGGCGGAAACGACACCCGCGCGTCCTCGACGCGGATGAATTCTCCGGAGAACGTCACCGATTCGCCCGCAAGGATGCGCGTGTAGACGTTCAGGAATTCCTCGGCCGCGCGATAGCGTTCGGCGTGCGACCAGAACAGGCCGTCGCCTCGGTTCTCCTGCGGATCGCCGCCGGACACGACGTTGATGAGGACGCGCCCGTTCGACAGTCGATCGAGGGTCGCGGTCATTCGGGCCGCCTGCGTTGGCGACAGGACGCCCGGTCGGACCGCAACGAGAAAGCGAAGCCGCTCGGTGAACGGGGCGAGCGCCGAGGCCAGGAGCCAACTGTCTTCGCAGGACCGGCCAGTCGGAATCAGCACGCCCTCGAAACCGAGCGAATCGGCGGCGAGCGCGATCTGCTTGAGATAGGGAAAGTCGCCGGCGCGGGCCGATTCCGGCGAGCCCAGATAGCGTCCGTCGCCGAACGTGGGCAGGAACCAGAGCGCGCTGATCGTGGTCGGAGTCGTCATGAATGGAACAATCCTTCGGAAGGGGCGCGAAGTCGGCCGCTTCGCCGACCGGGAGGAAAACTTCGCCGACATACTTCATTAAGTCTATAGTACTTGTCAATTATCAAGCCGCATGTTTGAAGGGACCGCCGGCTCGTCCGGCGACCCCTTTCGCCGCAGGCGATCCGGAGACGGACTTGAGCAAGACAATCATCGACATCCGCAATCGTCCGGCCTTCCTGCACGACTTCTACGGCGCGCGCCGCGGCGCGCCGGAATTCGAGACGGCCAAATGGCTGAACCGTCGCACCGGCTCGACCGACCCCGAGCATTTCGTGCGCTCGCAGACCGAGGCGGGGTACATCGGAGAGATTCGCGAGGCGGGCTTCGCCGTCGCCGTCGTGATCGGCCGGGACACGCCTGCGATCCGCAACGACAACGACGCGATTCATGCGCTGGTCTCGCGCCATCCCGAGCTCGTCGGCGTCGGCTCGGTCGATCCCGAACGGCTCGGGCGAGGCGCGCCCGACGAAGCCGAGCGCGCGATCCGCGACCTCGGGCTCAAGGCGATCAACCTCGAGCCCGCATTCTGCGAGCCCGCTCGCGCCTTCGACGACGCGATCTACTGGCCGGTCTACGAGGCGCTTCAGGACCTCGGAGCCCCGGTGTTCCTGATGTCGGGCCCGACGACGCCGAACCTCGCGCTCAACGATCCGTCGGCGATCGGACGCGTAGCGCGGCGCTTCCCGCGCCTCGCCATCGTCGTGCATCACGGCGCCTGGCCGCGTGTCGCCGAGATGGTCGGCGTCGCGTTCCGCTACGAGAACGTCATCCTGGTTCCGGACATGTACATCTTCCAGCCGGGCGGCCAGCTCTACGTCGAGGCCGCCAACGGCGCGCTCGCCGACCAGATCGCGTTCGGGTCGTCCTATCCCTTCCGCGCGATGCGCCAGTCGGCGGACGACTATGAGCGGCTCGGCTTCCGGGACGACGTGATCGACAAGGTCCTTTCGGCGAACGCCGCACGAGTCCTGAATCTGGCCTGAAATGGCGCGAAGGCCTCCCGGCGCTATCCACCCGGGGCTGGATCCGCGATCGGCGCTTGCAGTCTCGCGCCCGGCGCAAGCGCGAGCGGCAAGGCGGTCTCCGACTTCAACTGCTGAAGCTCGAAATAGGACGAGACGCGCCTGAGCGGCATCAGGGACGTCAGGCGCCGATAGAAGTCCTCGAAATGCGGGATGTCCACCGTCACGACCCGCAGGCAGAAATCGACGTCGCCGGCCACGCGCTGAAACTCCAGCACTTCCGGCATCGCCTGCACGGCGACGATGAACGCCTCGACGGTTTCGCGCCCGTGATCGCCGGCCTGGACGCTGACTTGCGCAGTCACGCCGAAGCCGACCTTGTCGGGCGCGAGGATCGCCACGCGCTTTCGGATCACGCCCGAGGCTTCGAGCTTCTGGATCCGCTTCCAGCACGGCGTCGTCGACAGACCGACGGCGCGCCCGATCTCGGCGACGGTCAGCGAGGCGTCCTGCTGAAGAATCCTCAGGATCTTGCGGTCGACTGCGTCCAAAGTCCCAAGCCTGGTCGGTAGCGCGGCGGAGCGCGCACACCTCTTTGCCAGACAAAAGACCCTTTTGTCTATCTCTTTTATAGATTATTGTACTTCAAGGAATTGGCGCCGCGGCTCCTGCCGCGCGCGCCGACCCCCTGCTCAGCTCCAGGCGTGCAATGGCGGATTCTTGCCGTTCAGGAAGTAGTCGCCCAGAATCGCATATTTCCAGCGGACCGGATCGTGGAGCGTGTGCGTGCGCGCATTGCGCCAATAGCGGTCGAGATTGTGCTCCGCGAGCGTCGAGCGCGTGCCGGCGAGTTCGAACAGTCGGTTGGCGGCGTCGATCGCAATCTCGGTGGAGAGAACCTTGGCCTCCGCCGTCACGATCTGCGCCCAGGCGACGCTCTCCGCGGTCGGGGCCCGCACCGCCTCGTCGATGGCCCGTCCCGCCTTTTCGAGAAGCGCCTGAGCTGCGTGCAGGCGAAGCGTCAGCCCGCCGATCGCCTGGATCGTGTAGGGGTCCTCGAATGCGTGCTCCTTGCCGGAATCGACCCACGCCCGGCTCTTCGTGCGCACGAAGCCGATCGTCTCTTCGATCGCCGCCTTGGCGATGCCGGTGTCCACCGCGACCTGGATGATCTGGAAGATGGCGCCGTCTGCGGTCGGCTTGTCGTAGCCCTTGTAGCCGGGCACGAGATGGGTCTTGGGCACCTTCACGTGATCGAGGATGACGGTCCCCGACAGCGTCGTGCGCTGGCCGAACGACGACCAGTCGTCGATCACCGCCAGGCCTTCCGCCCCGCGGTCTGCAATGGCGTACCAGGCGCGGCCCTCGCCGTCGGTCGCCACGATCGGCACGAGGTGAGCGAGCAGCGCGCCGGTCGCATAGAACTTGCGGCCGGTCACGACGACGTGGTCGCCCTTGTCCTCGAAGCGCGTCTCGAAATCGGCGGCGCGCTTGGAGCCGAACTCGGAAAAGGCGTTGCCGAACCGGACGCCCTTCAGCGCCTCGCCGAACAACAGCTTCTGTTGCCCTTCGTCCGAGACCGTGCGGATCGCGGCCACGACGCCGATGTGGTTCTGCACAATCTGCCCGATCGAGGAATCTGCGGCCGAGATGATCTCGACCACCTGCGAGATCGTCGCATAGGAGAGCTCGGGTCCGCCGAACGCCTTGGGCACGTTCAGCGACCAGAGGCCGCTCTGCGAGAAGGCGTC
Organism: Roseiarcus fermentans; assembly: GCF_003315135.1. Taxonomy (GTDB): domain Bacteria; phylum Pseudomonadota; class Alphaproteobacteria; order Rhizobiales; family Beijerinckiaceae; genus Roseiarcus; species Roseiarcus fermentans. The sequence goes on along the minus strand of NZ_QNRK01000001.1, from coordinate 82,557 downwards.
GAGCTCCTGCACGGGCCACACCCGGTCGCGGTCGCGGACGGACGCATTCTTGACGAAATCCGCGGCGAGTCGCTTGGCGACTTCGATCGCCTCCTGGTCGCTGCGGACGACATGGGCGGGGCCGGACGGCCGCGGGATCGGCGGCACGGGCTTTATCGTCTGGACATGCTCATTCATCGGTTTTCCCCTTCCCGGGTCTAGGCCGCATGACTGGTGCGGCCGAGGTAGAAGTCCTTCATGCCGTCGCGCGCGCGCAGCGTCGTCGCATCCTCCTCGTGCGCGGACACGCCGTTCTCGAGCACCACGGCGCGATGCGCGTAGGCGAGCGCCACCGCCGAATTCTGTTCGGCGACCAGGATGGCGAGGCCTTCGTCCTGGTTGAGGCGCTTGAGCGTGCGAAAAATGTCCTGGATGACGAGGGGCGCGAGGCCCATCGACGGCTCGTCCAGGGTGAGCAGGCGCGGCTCGGCCATGAGCGCGCGACCGATGGCGAGCATCTGCTGCTCGCCGCCCGAGGTGAGGCCCGCGGGCGAGCGCCGGCGCTCGACGAGTTTCGGAAAGAGCGTGTAGACGCGCTCGAGGTTGCGCGCCGTCTGCGCCCGCGACTTCGCCGCGCCGATCGCGCCGGAGATCAGGTTCTCCTCGACCGTCAGCGGCCCGAACACGCGCCGGCCTTCCAGCACCGGCACGAGGCCGCGACGCACGAGGTCGCCCGGCCCGAGATGCAGGAAATCCGCGCCGTCGAAACGGGCGCGGTCCGCGCGGGCCTGACCGCGAACGGCCTGAAGCAGGTTGGAGACCGAGCGCAGGACGGTCGTTTTTCCCGCGCCGTTCGCGCCGAGCAGCGCGACGATCTCCCGCGGCCGGACGTCGAGGTCGACATGGGTCAGCGCGACGACGGCGCCATTGTAGACGACGCTCAATTTTTGCACTTCGAGGAGCGGGCGAGGGCTGGTCGGGGTCATGAGGGGTCCCGTTGGGAAAACAGGCGACCGGCGTCGGCCGCCGGCCGCCGCGCCGGTCAGTTCACGACGGGCGTCGCTTCGCTCGTGCGGATCGTGACGCCCTTCTCCTTGGCGTACGCCTCGGACGATTTCTCGATGATCGGACGCAGCAGCGCCCAGTCCGGGGCGATCCAGTCGGAGACGACGTTCCACTTCTTGCCGTCCCAGCGCTGGAAGGTGACGTAGCCATCGCCCTCATGGTTGTCCCAGGTGACGTTGATCGAGTGGAACAGGTCCTTGGCGCCGAGCTTTTCGACGTGGGCGGGATCGAGCTGCAGGTGCTCGAAGCCCCAGCGGACCTCGTCGCCCGTCAGCGTGCGGTGGCCGAACTTCTCCTGCGCGATGCGGACCGCCTCGACGTTCAGGATGCCGTTGACGATGCCGAGGTTGTGATAGACGGAGCCGATGCGGTTCTTGTCCTCGAGGTTGCCCTTGCCGGCGCCGTAGACCGTCTTCACGATCTCCTGCACGATCGGATAGTTCTGGCCGGAGGCCTGGGTGGTGATCGCGGTGTAGCCGATCGCCGCATCGCCCGCGGGCAGAACGTCCTCTTCCGAGTTCGACCAGACGTTGCCCACGATGTGATCGACGGGGAAGCCGACCTTCGCGGCGGTCTTGAGAGCGACCGGGTTCATCACGCCCCATCCGCGCAGCACGACATAGTCGGGCTTGGCGCGCCGGATCGTCAGCCACTGCGACTGCTGCTCGACGCCCGGATGCGGCACCTCGATCTGCTGCACCTCGAAGCCGTATTTCTGGGCGAGGAGCTCGTAGATCGGGATCGTCTCCTTGCCGTAGGGCGATCCGTGATAGAGCACGACGATCTTCTTGCCCTTGAGCTTGTCGAGCCCGCCGACCTGACCGGCGATGTAGTTCACGATGCCGGACGTCTCGCTGTACGGGTTCAGGAGAAGCGGGAACACATAGGGAAACACGCGGCCGTCGGTGGAGTCGGTTCGGCCGTGATTGATGGTGATCAGCGGCGTCTTGTCCTGCGTGATGCGGTCGATCATCGCGTAGGCGATGCCGACCGAGAGCGGATTCCACGCTGCGACCCCCGGATGGCTCTTCAGGCGCTCGTAGACCTCGACGCCGCGCTCGACCTCGTATTGCGTCTCGCCTTCGTCCCAGGTGAGCTTGACGCCGTTGACGCCGCCGTCCCGGATGTTGATCAGGTTGAGATAGTCGATGAATCCGCCGAAGAAGCCGGATCCGCCGGCGGCGTAGGGGCCGACGCGATAGCTTTGAAGCGGGAAGAACTGCTCGTCGGCGAGGGAGGCGACCGGCGCCGCCGTCAGCGCCCCGAGCGCGATGGTCGAGGCGACCACCAGGTGTTTCCAGCGAAATCCGAATGTCATGGGTTGTGCTCCGAACATGGGCGAGAGGATGGGCGCTAGCGCGTCGCCGGCGAGGATCGCGGACGCACGCGACCGGCGAGACCGTTGGGGGCGCGCTGGATGAGAGCGGCGAGTCCATCGGGCTCGGCGATGAGGAAGCCGATGATCAGCACGCCGATGACGATGCGCTGGATCATGTCGAGCGATCCGGAATCGAGCGCGCCGCCGGCGAGCCCGCTCGAAGCGCGGGCGAGCAGGAGCGGCAGGGCCACGATGATCGCCGCGCCGAAGAAGGCGCCGCGAATGGTCGACAGGCCGCCGATGATCGTGATGAAGAGGATCTGGAAGGAGCGGTCGAGATTGAATCCGTCCGGCTCGACGGTCCTGAGATAGGCGAACGCCCAGAGGACGCCGGCGACGCCGATCACAAACGAAGAATAGGCGAAGGCGACGAGCTTGGCCTTGAGCACCGGAACGCCGATGATCTTCGCCGCCGTCTCGTGGTCGCGCACGGCCATGAGATCGCGGCCGGTCTTGACGGTCACGAGCCGCGCCGACAGCGCGGTCAGCAGCGCGACGATCGTCAGCGTGAAATAGTAGCGTCCGAGCGGGGTGACGAAATGGATCCCCGCGACCGAAAGCGTCGGCGCGTCGATGACGCCGGAATTCGAATCGTTCGAGAACCAGGGGAACCTGGTCAGCGCCCACTGCACGAAGAACTGCGCCGCGAGCGTCGAGACGGCGAGATAGTAGCCACGCAGCCGCAGGCTCGGCAGCCCGAACACGACGCCCACCAGCGCCGCGATGATCCCGGCCGCGACGATCGTGACGGGCAGCGGCAGCCCGACGCGCAGGTTGATATTGAAGGCCGCGTAGGCCCCGATTGCGAGAAATGCGGCGGAGCCGAGCGACAGCTGGCCGGTATAGCCCATCAGAACGTTCAGTCCGACGCCGGCGAGGGAGAGGGCGAGAAACGGCAGCAGGATCGCCTCGTAGAGGTAGTCCGAGTTCATGAGCGGCGGCGCGACGACGGCCACTGCGATCGCGAGAACGGGAAACAGCCAGCGGGCGGCGGCGGGAAGGGAAGCAGGGCTGCTCATGTCAGACTCTCTCCACCTGGACCCGGCCAAACAGACCCGCTGGCCGGACGAGCAGGAAGACGAGCGCGACCACGTAGGCGAACCAGATCTCGATGCCGCCGCCGAAGAACGGGCCGATGTAGACTTCGGCCAGCTTCTCCGACGCGCCGACGATGAGGCCGCCGACGATCGCGCCCAGAATGGAGTCGAACCCGCCGAGCACGAGCACCGGCAGCGCCTTCAGCACGACCAGCGACAACGAGAACTGGACGCCGAGCCGGGCGCCCCACAGGAGCCCCGCAACCAGCGCGACGAAGCCGGCCGCGATCCAGGCGGTCGCAAGAATCGCATGCAGGCGGAGACCGATCGCGCCGGCGGCGTAGGGATCGGCGGCGGCCGCGCGGAACGAGAGGCCGACGCGGGTGAACTGGAAGAAGGCGATCAGCGCCGCGACCATCAACCCGGCGACGCCGGCGGCGAAGAGATCGAACCGGGAGACGAAAACGCCGTAGACGTCGAACGGGGTGTCGCTCACGCCGAGGTCGAGCGCGTGGACCTGTCCGCCCCACAGAAGCTGCGCGGAGCCCTCCACGACGTAAGCGAGCCCGAGCGTCGCCATGAACAGCGTGATTGGCGGCCGGTTGGCGAGCGGCGTCAGAACGGTGCGCTCGATCGCAATGCCGATCAGGGCCATGGCGGCGAAGACGAGGACGAGCGCGAGCGGCGCCGCGATCCCGCGTTCGATCAGCGACACATAGGTCAACGCGGCGAAGAGCAGCAGCGGCCCCTGCGCGAAATTGAGCACGCCGGACGTCTTGTAGATGAGCACGAAGCCGATCGCGACGAGCGCGTACATGACGCCGGAGAGCAGGCCGCCGACCAGGACCTCGATGAAGAAGGAGAGGTCGAAATCCCCCATGGGTCAGGCCTCCTCGTCCGCGTGAGGAACGCCGAGATACGCGTCGATGACGGCCTGGTCGGCCTGCACCTCGGCGGGCGTCCCCTCGGCGATCTTGCGCCCGTAGTCGAACACCGCGACACGGTCGGAGAGACTCATCACCAGGCCGATGTCGTGCTCGATGAGAACGATCGTCGCCCCGAGACGGCTGCGAACCGAACGGATGAACGCGGTCATTTCGACCTTGTCGTCCATCGTCATGCCGGCGAGCGGCTCGTCGAGCAGAAGGAAATGCGGCTCGGCGACGGACGCCCGGGCGAGTTCGATGCGCTTCTGCACGCCGTAGGGGAGCGAACCCACGAGGCGGTCGCGGTAGGATTCGAGGTGCAGATGCTCGAGCGCCTCGTCGGTTTTCCGCCGCGTCCGGGCGACCTCGGCGCGGGCGCGCCCGACGCCGAGCGCCTGCTCGACGATGGTCGAACGCGCCGCGAACGACAGGCCCAGGGCGATATTGTCGAAGGTCGAGAGGCCCTTGAAGAGGCCGAGGTTCTGGAAGGTTCGCGCGACGCCGAGCGAGGCGAGCCGCGAGGTCGGCGAGCGCGAATAAGACCGCCCCTTGATGACGACGCGTCCTCGGTCGGGTGTGTATACGCCGGTGATGACGTTGATCAGCGACGTCTTCCCGGCGCCGTTCGGCCCGATGACTGCGGTGATCGAGCCGTCGGCGAAGGCGAGGTCGACGTCGCGGAGCGCGGCGACGCCGCCGAAACTGAGGCTCACGCCTTCGAGGGCGAGCGACGCCGACTTCGCGCCATCCCCTTGCGCGCCGGACGAGGCGCGCGATCCGGGTCGTGCAGGAGACAAAGAGTCTCCCTCGGCCGCGCCCCGATAGGAGACGGCCGTCCTGGCCAGCGTCGACATTTCGGCCTCTCGGGTCTGGGAATGAACCGCGAAGCGCGGCTTATTCAGCGGCGGCCCTGGCGCCTTCGCGGCGCGCTTCCAGCTCGCGCACGAGCGGGATGACCTGGTCGCCGAAGAAGGCGACCTCCTCCTGGAAGTGCAGGAAGCCGAGCAGGATCAGGTCGGCGCCGGCGTCCTTGAGGCTCAGGATGCGTTCGGCGATCTGTTGGGGCGTGCCGATGAGATTGGAGCGGAAGCCGTCGTTGTACTGGACGAGGTCCTCGAAGCCCGACTTGGCCCAGTTGCCTTCCCGTTCCGGAGAGGCGAGGCCGGCGTTCTTGACCTCGGCGCCGAAGGCGTTCACCGCCTCGGGCAGCGCCTTGGCGATGATCTCCTGCACGACCGCGCGGGCCTCGGCCTCGGTTGAGCGGGCGACCGCAAAGGCGTTGACGCCGATCTTCGGCTGATGGCCGCTGGCGGCGCCCTTCTGCCGAATGTCATTGACCTGCTTGGCGATCTCGTCGGGCGTGTTGCCGTTGGTGAAGTACCAATCCGACACGCGCGCGGCCATGTCGCGAGCCGCCCGCGACGAGCCGCCCTGGAAAATCTCGGGAAGCGGCTCGATCGGTTTCGGCTTCAGCGAGAAATCGCGGAAGCGATAGAAATCGCCGGCGAAGGTGAACTTGTCTTCCGTCCAGACGCCGCGCAGGCAGCGGATGAACTCCTCCGAGCGACGATAGCGCTCGTCGTGGTCGAGCCAGGGTTCGCCGATCGCCTGGAACTCGCCACGGAACCAGCCGGAGACGATGTTGACCGCAACGCGCCCCTGCGTGAGGTGGTTGATCGTGGTGATCTGCTTGGCGAGCACCGCCGGCGTCCACGGACCGGGCAAAACCGCGGCGATGACCTTGAGCCGCTCGGTCGCATGGAGCAGCGCATGGCTGAAGGAGACGGATTCGTGCTGGAATTCCGCGCCATAACCGGCGGTGAAGCGGATCTGCGTCAAGGCGTAGTCGAAGCCCGCCTTTTCGGCGATCTGCGCGAGCTTCTGGTTGTACTCGATGGTCCAGTTGGTGCGCTGCTCGATGTTGGAAATGACGAGGCCGCCCGACACATTGGGGACCCAGTAAGCGAATTTGATCGGTTCACGACTCTGCTGCTGCGACATGAAGGTTCGCTCCCTTGAGAGATGGCGTCTGGTTGTTTGAGGATGGCGTCGGCCCGTGGCGGCCGTCATTCCGCGGCCAGGCGCACGCCCGACCCGACGGCTCGATAGGCGGAGCGCCAGTAGATCAGCGCATCGCTGTCAGAGGTCGCCGAGATCGCCAGCGGCTCACCGATCACGATAGCGTGCGAGTGGCGCTCGATGATCTCCTCGACCCGAAATTCCGCAGTGGCGAGAGCGCCGACGAGCAGGCTCACGCCGCGCGGGGTCACGATCCATTCGGCCCCTTGGTATCGCGCTTCGCCCTTCACGCCGCCGCGTCCTGCGAAAAGGTCGGCGACGTGCTGTTGTCCGGCGCTCAGGATGTTGACCCCGAACAGGCCATGCTGGCGGATGACGGAATAGGAGGACGACTGGCGTCCGATGCTGATGACGATTCGCTCGGGATTGATCGACAGCGAGAAGACTGCCGTGCCGGTGTAACCGGAGCGCTCCGGAGGCTTTCCGACGGTGATGACCGCGACGCCGCCGGCGAGGTGGCGCATGGCCTCGGTGAGGCGCGCGAGGCTGCCTGGTTCAGGGGAAACGTGTGCCATTGAGATAATCCATAAACTCGATCGTTTTAGTAGTCTAATTTTCTCCTGCTGCTCGAGCAACTTCTTTTGTCTCCATTCGGGGCATCGAAAGAAGAAAATGAATTCCTTCTCTGATTGAGGGCAAGGACAGAAAAATATTCTCTCAGCGGCGCGTCGCAGACGATTTATCCTATTGCCGTGCGCTGCTCCGTCAGCGTCACCGCGCGCGTTCCAACCGCGCTCCGCAAGCGGGTCCTCGGTCTTGCGTCGAGCGCCTGCACGTCGGCGCGCCGGTGGCGGACCCGAAACCGGATTGAAAGACGCGCGCGACGCCGGCGACGCCGCGCGGATTCCGCTTCGGCATCGCCAAGGCGCGCGCCGAGAACGACCCGACTGTCGCCCTGCGGGGCGCGCTTGCGACGCCGACGGTCACGCCGCGCGCAGCCATCGTAGCGCCGAAAGCCTGCGGGATCGGCGCTCAAGGAACTTTGGAAACTGACCGGACAAGGCCGGTTCCTCTTTCGGTGCGATCCGTCGCACGGCGCATGTCCGAAAACACCCTGGCCCCGCCCTTGCGGCGTATCGGCCTTCAAGAACAGCGCTCGACCCAGTCCCGCGACCTTTCGACCGCACGGCTCCATCCCCGGTAAAGCGTATCCGCCTTGCCGCGGTCCATCGCCGGCTCGAACCTGCGTTCGAGCTCGAAGGCGTCGGCCAGCTCTTCTCGTCCGGACCACACGCCCGTCGCGATGCCGGCCAGAAAGGCCGCGCCGCGCGCCGTCGACTCGACCACCCGCGGGCGCAGCACGGGCGCGCCGAGAATGTCCGAAGTGAACTGCATCAGAAAGTCGTTCACGCAAGCGCCGCCGTCGACTTTGAGGCCTTCGACGTCGATTCCCGCGACAGCCTGCATGGCTTCGACCACGTCGCGGATCTGGTAGGAGGTCGCCTCCAGCGTCGCTCGGATGATGTGGCTCCGGTTCGCGCCGCGGGTGAGTCCGACGATCGCGCCCCGCGCATACGGATCCCAGAGCGGAGCCGACAGACCAATGAACGCCGGGACGAAATAGACGCCGTTCGTGTCTGGCGTGGTGACCGCCGCCTCCGAACTCGATTTGATGATCTGCAGCTCGTCTCGCAGCCATTGCACGGCTGCGCCGGTGATGAACAAGACGCCCTCGATCGCATACTGGACCTTGTTGTCGACCCCGACGGCGATGGTCGAGATCAGGCCTCGGTCCGGAACGATCGGCTGATCGCCTGTGTTCATCATCAACGCGGCCGCCGTTCCGAACGTGCACTTCGCCATGCCCTTGGAAAAGCAGGCCTGCCCGAACAGGGCGCCCTGCTGATCGCCGACGGCTGCGGCGACGGGGATCTCGACGTCGAACAAGGCGCGGTCGGTGACGCCGTAGACTTCCGATGAATTGCGGACCTCGGGAAGCAGAGCGGTTGGAACGCTCAACGCCTCGAGCATGCGCTCGTCCCATGTCAGGGTCCGGATGTTGAAGAGCATCGTTCGGGATGCGTTGGTGTAATCGGTCACGTGCGCGCGGCCGCCCGTCAGGTTCCAGATCAACCAGGTGTCGATGGTGCCGAACGCCAGTTCGCCCCGTTCGGCGCGCTCGCGCGCGCCGGGGATGTTTCCGAGCAGCCACTGGACCTTCGACCCGGAGAAATACGCGTCGATCACCAGACCGGTGTTCTCGGCCACGTATGGCGCCAAGCCGCGCGCAGTGAGCGAATCGCAGAGTCCGGCGGTGCGGCGGTCTTGCCAAACCACCGCGTTGTAGATCGGCTCGCCCGTCGCGCGATCCCAGATGACGGTCGTCTCCCTTTGGCAGGTGATGCCGATGGCGGCCAGATCCGACGGCGAAATTCCGGCCTTGCGAATCGCTTCCCTGGCGACGGCGAGCTGTTTCGTCCAGATCTCGACCGGGTCGTGTTCGACCCACCCCGGCTGCGGGTAAATCTGCCGGATCTCCTGCTGGCCGACGGAAACGACCTGACCCTGTCGATCGAAAATGACCGCGCGTGCGCTGGTCGTTCCCTCGTCGAACGCCATCACGAACCGCTTCGTCATCGCCGACCTCCCCAAGCCCCGGGCGTTCCGGCTTTTTTCGCCGGCTCGAGAATAGAACAAAAAGTTTTCCCATTGGCAACCATAATCGTATGAAATTTCATTCCCCGTCCCCGCCGCTCGCGGGCTGTTCGCTCCTTCGTCCGGGCGCCCCGTCCGGCTGGGCCGCGACCGCATCGCCTGCGCGCCGAAGACGAACGCGAGCGGCGCCTCGCCGTTCGCCCGCCAAGCGCGTTCCGACACGGGACCGCAACGCCAGCCTCCGAGCGCTCCGCGCCGCGTGAGGCTTTCGTCCGCGCTCGCGCGCCGTGCGCTATTCGCGCGTACTGGTGGCGTAGACCTCGGACCTCTCGAGCGCGTCGATGGACTTATCGTAATTGCGCACCGCGAAGCATGAATACAGAACGTCGATCACGTGCAACTGGGCGATCTTCGAAACCATGGACTCGTGGTAGTCCGCCGATCCGAGCGCCGCGTTCACCGTCGGCGTGAACAGTTTGATGTCCGCATAGGACACGATCGGCGATTCGGGAAACGACGTGATGCAGATCGTGGTCGCGCCGCGCGCCTTGGCTTCCTTGAGCGCATTGGTCGTGGTGATGGTTCGCCCCGAGTTGCTGATCCCGATCGCGAGCGAACGCTCGTTGAGCGTCGTCGCGGAGATCTGTCGCAAGGTGAAATCATGGAAGAACTGGCAGGTCTTTCCCACCCGCATGAACCGCATGATGGCGTTCTCGGCGGCGAGATTCGATGAGCCCAGCGCGAAAAAGACGATGAAATCGCAAGCGTTGATCGCATCGACCGCGCGCTCGACCTCCCTCGTGTTGAGGCCGTTCATCGTGTCGGATATCGTCTTGATATAGCGACCCGAAATCTTGTCGACGACGAGCGACGTGTCGTCCGTGGGCGATATGTCTTCATAAACATGGCGCCGCTCCATGTCAGCGACCGGGGTCGTGGAGCTCTTGGACAATTCCTCCGCAATGCGGATCTTGAGCTGTTGGAAATTGACAACGTTTACGTCGCGGACGAAGCGCGTGATCGTCGATTCCGAAACCTGGCACAACAGCGCGAGGTCCTTGATCGAGATCGACTTCACCTGCTCGGGGTTCTTGAGGATGTATTCGGCGATCCGGCGCAACGCCGGATTGAGGTAGGGGCGCGACCAGCGAATGCGTGCAATCACGCTTTCGGGCTGTTCGTCGGCCTTGTGCGAACGCGGCGCGCGTTTCTTCTTCGCCAGCGCCGAGGCGCCCGGCTCAGGGGACGCGGACGCCTTGGGGTCGAGCGGCTCGGTCATGCGAAATACCCCGAAACAGGATGGCTCACGGACCCCGGCGCCCAGCGACGGGGCTCGACGGCCCGGAGCTCGGCGCAAGATCGACCATAGGCAGAAAAAAATTCGTTGCAAAAGAAATGTCAGAAAATATAATTTGCCGTGATTGCCCGCCGGCGCCGCCCGCAGGCGCGAAGTTCAGGAGATCGCACAATGGATTACGGCTTGGAGGGCAAGGTCGTCGCGGTGACCGGCGGCGCTTCCGGCATCGGCAAGGCGATCGCCCAGGCCTTCCACGATGAAGGCGCCGTGGTCGTGATCAACGGCCGGGATCGCGAAAAGCTCGAGGCGGCGACGCGCGAACTCGGACCCAGGGCCCACGGGATCGTGGCCGACCTGACCCGCCCGGCGGACGTCGATCGTCTGACGGCGTTCGCCGAAACCTTCGGCCCGATCGAGTTCCTCATCAACAACATCGGGATCTTCGAATCGATGGATTTCTTCGAGATCACCGACGAGCGCTGGCTGGAGTTTTTCGACGTCAACGTCATGACCGGCGTCCGCATGAGCCGCGCCGTCCTGAAGACCATGCTCGCGCGCAACTCGGGATCGATCGTCTTCATTTCTTCCGACGCCGCGATCAAGAGCATTCCCTGGATGGCTCACTATTCCATGACCAAGTCGGCCCAACAGGGTCTGGCGCGCGCCCTCGCCGAATGCACGAAAGGGACGAAGGTCCGAGTCAACGCCTTCCTTCCCGGTCCGACCGCGACGCAGTCCGTGCTCAACTACATGGCCGGGATGGCCGCGCAGTCGGGAAGGACGACCGAACAGGTCGTCGCCGGCTACTTCCGCGACAACGAACCGTCGTCGCTGATTCAATGTCTCATCGATCCAGCCGTCCACGGCCGCGCCGTCGTCGCGCTCGCCGCCAATCCGGCGATGAACGGCGCCGCCCAGCGCTGCGAGGGCGGCGTCATTCGCTCCGCCTTCTAGGGCCCTGATGGGAGAGGATTCGCGCCATGACCAACACGCTCGGCGTTCACAGCCTCCTCTTCACCGACGCCTGGACGGCCGCGTCGGCCAAGGCGGCGATCGACTGCGCGGCGCGGGTCGGCTTCGACGCGATCGAAGTCCTGATCTTCGATCCGGCGACGATCGACGTCGCCATGACCAGGCGGCTCGCAAGGGACGCGGGGATCGCCATCGCGCTCGGAATGGCGCTCGGGGTCGATTCCGACATTTCGAGCCTGGATCCGGCGGTCGCGAGGCGAGGCGAGGCGACGGTCCGGCGGTGTCTCGACATCGCCGAGGAGATCGGCGCGCCGTGCGTCAGCGGAATCGCCTACGCCGCGTTCAATCGCTATTCGGCGCCGCCGAGCGAGGCGCAGAAGAACCAGGTCCGATCCGCCCTCGCCCGACTCGACGGCTATGCCGGCGGCAAGGGTCTGAAACTCGGCCTCGAAGCCGTCAACCGCTACGAATCGTATCTCGTCAACACGCTCGACGAAGCGGGGGCGCTCATTCGCTCGATCGGCGCCAGGAACCTCTTTGTTCACATGGACACCTTCCATATGAACATCGAGGAAACCGACATCGCGGGCGCGATCGCCCGGAACGCGGATCTCCTCGGCTATGCGCACGTCGCCGACAATACGCGCGGGACGCTGGGGGCCGGTGGGTTCGACTTCAAGGCCTTTTTCGGCGCCCTCGCGCGCGCCGGCTACACGGGCGGCGTCACGGTGGAGAGTTTCTCGAACGCGCGACTGGGCCCCGGCCTCGCCGGCGCGATCGCGCTGTGGCGTTGTCAGTGGAGCGATGCGGAGGCGACCGCGCGCGAAGCGCTCGCCTTCATGCGGGCGGAACTCGCCGCGGCGGCCCATGCCGCTCGCCCCTGGTAGCTGCGGGCCCCGAGGCGCCGGCCGCCGGGGTCAGAAGACGGAGCGAATCATCCCGCCGTCGACCCTCAACGCCGCGCCGTTGATTGCGCCGGCGCGGCGGCTCGCCAGAAAGGCGACGAAATCAGCGATCTCGTCGGGTTCGGACAGGCGCTGGATCAGCGAGGTCGGACGGTTCTCGCGCATGAACTTGCGGTGCGCCTCGGCGCGCGGCAGGTCGGGATAGAGATTGGCGATGAAAGCGCCCACGCCTTCGGTGTTGGTCGGTCCCGGCAGGACGACGTTGACGGTGACGTTCGTGCCCCGGGTCAGCTCGGCCAGATTGCGCGACACGCTCATCTGCATCGTCTTGGTCGCCGAATAGTGCGCCATTTCCGGCGCCGGGTTGACGCCGGACTCGCTCGCCACGAACACCACGCGTCCGTCGTTGCGGTCGATCATGCCTTTGAGATGGCGCCGCGACAGACGAACGCCGCTCATCACGTTGACCTCGAACAGCCGGCGCCACTGGGCGTCGGTCGTGGCGAAGAAATCGCTCGGCTCGTAGATTCCGAGGTTGTTGACCAGAACGTCGACCGCCGGAAACGCCCGGATGGCGGCGTCGCAGCCGGACTCTTCTGAAAGATCGGCGACGAGCGGCTCGAGGCGCGCAGCCGGAACGCGCGTCCGAATTCGCGCGATCGCCTGGTCGACGCCTTGCGCATTTCTGCCGTTGACGATCGCCACGGCGCCTTCCCGGGCCAGGGAGGCCGCGATCGCCTCGCCGATTCCGCCCGACGACGCGCTGACCAGGGCGCGCTTTCCGTTCAACTCGAGATCCATGTCTCATCCTCCCGCACGGGTCCAGGCCCGGAGCGCTCCAATAAAAATCAATTCTCTCTCTCTTGACAAGAAAAAAATTTGTTTCTACGGTCCCTTCGCCGACGAAACCAAATTCGAAAACCAGCGGCGGGCGGGAACCGCGGGCCATCCCGGGCCTTAGGAGGATCAAGGGTCATGGCGCGTCTCGAGGTCGATGCAGTCACCAAGATCTTCGGCGCGTCGGTCCGCGCCGTCGACGGCCTCAGCTTCGCCGTCGCCGATCGCGAGTTCGTCTTCCTGCTCGGCCCTTCGGGCGCGGGGAAGACCACCACCTTGAGGATGATCGCGGGTCTCGAACAACCCTCCGACGGCCGCGTCCTGATCGACGGCCGCGACATGACCTGGGCCGCGCCGCGCGACCGCAACGTGGCGATGGTCTACGACCGGAATTCGCTCTACCCGCATCTGAGCGCCTACGAGAACATGGCCTATCCGCTCCGATTGAGACGGACGCCGGGCGCCGAGTTGGACGCGCGGGTGAAGCGCGTGGCGGAGATTCTTCGCATCGGGGAACTCCTCGATCGCGCGCCTCGTCAACTTTCGGGCGGTCAGCAGCAGCGCGTGGCGATCGGACGCATGCTCGTGCGCGACGCCGGCCTCTACCTGATGGATGAGCCGATTTCGCATCTCGACGCCAAGCTGCGCTCTCACATGCGGCTCGAATTCAAGAAACTCCAAAGCGAATTCGCCGCCACCATTCTCTACGTGTCCCACGATCAACTCGAAGCGATGACCATGGCCGACCGGATCATCGTCGTCGATCACGGGGCGATTCAACAGATCGGCGCGCCGCGCGAGATCTTCCAGCGGCCCGCCAATCGCTTCGTCGCGGGGTTCGTCGGCGAGCCGGCGATGAATTTCCTCGCGTGCGAGGTGCGTGCGGACGGCGGCAAGATCGCTGCGGCGGGAGACGGTTTCTCTCTGCCGCTCTGCGCCGAACACGCGGCGGCCCTCTCCGCCGTGGCCCGGACGCCGAAAGCCTTCGAGATCGGTTTGAGGCCGCAACATCTCGCCATCGCCGGGAACGGCGCCGAGGACGGGGACGAGAGGGAAAGCGGGATCGGCGGAACGATCTACGCCGTCGAAACGCTCGGTTCGGCGACCGTGTTCGACGTCTCTGTCGGTCAAACCGTCATCCGCGTGCAGGCGAATCAGGACGCCCTGCCCAACAGGGCCTTCAGGATCAACGACCCCGTGCGCATCAGGGTCGATACCCGCCGGCTCCACCTGTTCGACCGCGAATCCGGACGCGCCGCGATTCATCCCAGTCTGTCGCGCGAAAGCGGACGACTGGCGGTTCTCGGCGCCTGATCGGGGCGTCGGTAAAAACACCCAAAGACGATCTGTGAGGGAGAAAACGCGATGCCAGTCAAATTCACCCGTCGACAAGCGACGATGCTTCTGTCGTCCGCCGTGATCGCGGCGCCGTATATCGCGCGCGCCAAGTCCGCGGCGCAGGCGAAGCTGGAGGGAGCGACCGTGAACATGCTCGCCGTCCAGTTCGCCCACCACAACCACCTCTGGGACCAGATTCCAGAATTCACAAAGGAGTACGGCATCAAGGTCAATATCGAGTTCGCGCCTTTCGACCAGACCCGGGAAAAGACGCTTCTTGAAATGAGCAAGAAGACCGGTCGCTTCGATCTGTTCACGACGGACGTGATGTGGCTCGCCGAATATGCCTCCGCCGGATATCTCGAGCCGGTCGCAAAATACGTAAAGAACAAGGACCTGACGACGGAAGATTTTGACGTCAACGACTTTGTGCCGAGAATCTATTCCGGGACCGGCGTCTACAACGACACATTGTACAACATTCCGTTCGACGCCGGAAGCGTCGGGGTCGAGTTCCGCAAGGACTGGATGCAAGCCAAGGGCATTGCCGTTCCCGAGCGGTTCGACGGCAAATGGACTCATACGGCGATGTACGACGCCATCAAGGCCCTGCACGATCCGGACAAAGGCGTGGCGGGTTATGTAACCCAACCGCAAAAATGGTTCTGGGGCTGGACCTTGACGCCACTGCTGTACGCCTGGCAACGGCCGGAAACCATCGGCAATGAATTCGTCGACCGCGACTGGAACGTGACGATCGCCAGTCCGGAGAATCTCGCTGCGCTCAAGTGGTATCTCTCGCTGCGCGAATTCACGCCCAGGAACGACGGAAACTTCGGCTACGGAGAAGTCGTTTCGACCTATCAGCAGAGCAAAGCCGCCGGCGGCATCCATTACACGAGCTTCATCGCCGACGCGTTCGAAGCCGACGGCATGCCGATCAAGGGCAGGAGCGCCTATCTGCACCACCCGATCGGTCCCTACGGCCGCCTGGACCCGTTCTTCGGCTCCTGGGGCCTCTCGATCTCGACCGATTCCAGGCAGAAGGAAGCCGCCTGGACGTTCATCCAATGGGCGACGGGTCGAAAGGCGATGGAGCAATCCGGCCTCAAGGGCGGCGGGCTCGTGCGTCATTCTCAATATCAGAACAAGGACATCCAGGCCGCGATGAAATGGAACGCGGACCTCTATCCCTTGATGCTCAAGTTCGCCGACCCGGACGAACGTATCCGGATTCCCGAGTGGGGCGAATTCTCCAATGAAATCCTGGGTCTCTACGGCAACAAGGCCTGGCTCAACGAAATGACGCCGGAACAGGCGTTGGAGGCGATGGAGAAAAGCTTCACCAAGCTTCTGAAGAAGGGTGGATACTATGCCAAAGGGGCCAAGAACCCGAAACAGAACTGGCGCGATCTGAGCTACTACGACCGAGCGCCGGCCGACTGGACCTAAGGAAAATCAGAAACTCCACGCGGCGGTCCTCGCCCCTGGACCCGTTCCGCGCCGAGGCGACTTCGACGGCGGCCGTCTCCTCCCCGGCGTCGCCGGGTCGTCTCGCGCGGATCCTCTCACAGCATTGCGCCCGACCATGAAAACAATTGTCGGAATCCAGCATCGGTCATTCTTTCCGTGGCTTCTGATGGGGCCGACGCTGGCGATCCTGCTGGCGGTCGGCCTGTTTCCCTTCGGCTATTCGCTCTATCTCGCCAGCACCAATATCGTGCTCTCGAAGCCGTATTTGCCGCGTGTGTTCATGGGTCTACAGCAATATCAGGACCTCGTTACCGATCCGGACTTTCTCAATTCGCTAAAGATTACCGCGACATTCACGATTTCGGCGGTCTTCGTAGAATTCTGGGCGGGACTTGGACTGGCGCTCCTGTTCAAGCGAACGATCGTCGGCAAATCCGTCTATCGTCTCGGCATCTTGATTCCGATGGTCATTCCGCCGGTGGTGGTCGGATTGATCTGGAAATACCTGCTTTATCCTCATTCGGGCCTGGTTACCTATTTTACCACGCAAGTGGCCGCGATTTTTGGCCTTCCCCCCGTGCCGTTTCTGTCCTCGCCGCAGACGGCGCTGGCGACGCTGATCTTCGTCGACGTCTGGCAATGGACGCCGTTCATGTTCCTGATCCTCCATGCCGGGCTCTCCTCGCTCCCGAACGAGCCCTATGAAGCGGCGGACATCGACGGGGCCAGTCGCTTCCGGGTCTTTCGAACGATCACCCTGCCTCTTCTCAAGCAAAGCATTCTGATCGCGCTCATCATTCGAACAATGGACGCCTTCAGGACCTATGACACGATCGCAATCCTGACGCAGGGCGGCCCGGGCAACGCGACGCAGACCTTCAACGTCTGGTTGACGAATCTCGGCTTCATCGCGTTCGACGCGTCCCGCGCCGCGGCGCTTTCGCTGATCATGTTCGTGATCATCCTGGTGATGAGCTTCGTCTTCATTCAGATCTTCACCAAGACTGACCCTCTCCTGGAGCGATGACAATGACCGAGTCGAAGAGAGTGATCGTCTCGCCCAAGTCCGCGCCGGTCGAAAACAACTGGTGGGTCCACATGATCCTGGTCACGGTGTTCATGATCGCCGTCATTCCCGTGCTGTGGGTGGTGATGACGGCGTTCATGACCAAGACGCAAACGCAGGTCATGCCGCCGGAGATATTCTTCAAGCCGAGCTTCAACGCGTTCGGCGTCATCGTCCGCCAGTTCGGGATGCTGACCTTCATGGCGCACAGCATCATCATTGCCGTCGCGTCGACCTTCTTCTCCGTCACGATCGGCACGTTTTGCGCTTACGCCCTGGCACGCTTCTCGTTCCCGGGCAAAGAGGACGTGTCGTTCTGGATCCTGACCAACCGGATGATGCCGGCGGTGGCGGTGATCCTGCCGATCTTCATGATCTTTCAGACGTTCGGGCTACTGGATACGTTCGTCGGCATCATCTTTCTCTACACCGCCATGCAGCTCCCCTTCGTGGTCTGGATGCTCAAGGGGTACTTCGAGGACATTCCACGAGAATTCGAGGAAGTCGCGCTGGTCGACGGCGACACCTGGCTCGGCGCCTTTCGCAAGGTCGTGCTGCCGCTGATGCGCCCCTCGATCACCGCCGCCTCGATCTTCGTCCTCATTCTGTCCTGGAACGAATACGCCTTCGCGCTCTTCCTGACCGGGACGAACACCCGGACGCTGCCGCCTTCCGTCGTCACCTTCACCGTCTCGACCGAAGTCTCCTTCGACCTGCTCGGCGCGGCCGCCGTCATCATCGCCGGCCCGATCCTCCTGTTCGTCGTGTTTGTTCAAAAGCAATTCGTGCGCGGACTGTCCATGGGGATGGTGCGCTGAGCGGAAAAGGGAGGCCCGACCATGGGCGCAGTCTCAGTCGACAAGCTCGGAAAGACATTCGGCGCGATGAACGCGGTGAAGGCGATCGACTTCGCCATCGGCGACGGGGAATTCGTGTTCTTCCTGGGTCCGTCGGGCTGCGGCAAGACGACGACCCTGCGGATGCTGTCCGGGCTGCTGATGCCGACGGGCGGACAGATCTCGATTGGCGGACGGGACGTGACCTATCTGCATCCTCGCCACCGCAACGTCGGCATGGTGTTCCAGCAGAACGTCCTCTACGGCCATCTGTCGGTCTTCGAGAACCTCGCCTACCCGCTCAGAGTGAGGAGGGTCTCCGGAACCGAGATTCGCAAGCGGGTTCGCGAGGTCGCACGAACCCTCCAGATCGACGACGTGCTCACGCGCATGCCGGGCCAGTTGTCGGCGGGACAGTCGCAGCGGGTGGCCATCGGCCGCATGCTCGTCCGGGACGCCGACGTCTTCCTGATGGACGAGCCGATCTCGCATCTGGACGCGAAGCTGCGTGCGCACATGCGGGCGGAGTTGCGCCATCTTCAGAAGCAGCTGGGGGTGACGACCGTATTCGTGTCGCACGACCAGCTCGAGGCCATGTCGATGGCGGACCGCATCATGGTCATGGAGGGCGGCGTCGTGCAGCAGTTCGCGACGCCGCAGGAGATCTTCGATCGCCCGGTCAACCTGTTTGTCGCGAGTTTCGTCGGCGAACCCCACCTCAATACGCTCGACGTCACGCTCGAGCTGCGGGATGGCGTCGTGACCCTGGCGGGCCGGGGCGTCGCCGTCGCCGCGCCGCCGGGCTGGATCGACGAAACGGTCGTGCGCGCCAACATAGGCCGCGACCTGGCGCTCGGCGTGCGGCCCGAACATGTCGATGTGGCGATCGCGGCGGCGGCGGACACGATCCCCGGCAAACTCTATGCGATCGAGCCGCTGGGCGCCGAGGACCTGTTCACCGTCGATGTCTCGGGGCGCTTCGTTCAGGCGCGAATCGCCGCCGACAGGGCCGCGACCTTCCCGACGCCGGTCCGCGATCCGATCCATGTCCGTTTCGCGCCGGACCATCTCTACCTGTTCGACAAGGAAACCGGACGGACGCTGGCGCAGGCGTCCTTCACCAAGCGCCGCCGGAGCTGACATGAGCGGAAAATCCTCTTGGTTCGTCTTGCTGGGCATCATCCTGGCCATGCTGGGCGGCTGCACCGCGATGGCCGGCGATCTCCAGACCTGGCCCGCGAGCCTGACCGCCGTGGCGATCATGCTGGTCGCGAAGATCGTCAACGACCGCGTCCGGATCGTGAAGTGGCCGATGGAGTTCCTGTTCTGGTCGGCGATGACGATGATCGTCTGCAACCTCGCCTATCTCTACCTGACCGCCTGACCGCCTGACCGCCTCCCGGCGCGCGGCCGCTCGGGTCTTGCGCATGATGTCGCGAAGATCTGTCGCGACGAAGCGAACCTGCGCTCCGTCGCGCTGCCGGGCGAGGCTCCCGGCGGCTTCGGCGAGGGCGATGGCGCTCTCGGCGAAAGCCGACATGGCGCGCGATCCCGTGCGCAATCCGGGCCTCGCGGCAGAGCGCCACAGCCGCGGCGAGCGAGAAATCGCCGGGCGCGCCATGGGCGGCGGACCGGCAGCAGAGCGCCATCGACGCCGAGGCGGAGCGGTCGCTCCGCCAGACCGGCGAACGGCACGCGATTTCCGGAGTGGGAGACCGTCGGCGACCCGCGGCCGAGGAATGCGTAGCCGAGAAACACACCCCGGCCGGCGGTGTCGCGCTTCCCCTCTTCCTGCGCCGCGGGCAAAGCGGCGACGGGAGCGCCGGAGGCGATTTCCGCCACGTCGCCGGCGTCGATCGCCGGCGCCCGGGGCTGATGGGCATCCTCGGCGAGGCTCGTGCGCTCGACGGCCCCGAGACTAACCGCGCCGTTCGCCGTCGCCGGGGTCTTCCAGTCGCCGAAGCAGGTTGTCGACCGCGATCATCGTCGCGCGCTCGACGCTCTCGTCGGTGAGGCCGCCGGCGTGGGGCGTCAGAATGACGCTCGGGTGCCGCAGCAGCTCGCTCATTTCCGGCGGCTCCTGCTCGAACACGTCGGTGGCGAAGGCGAACACCTGTCCGCTCTCGAGGGCCGACAGCATCGCGGCGCCGTCGACGAGCTGGGCGCGGGCCGTGTTCACCACCATCGCGCCGCGTCGCAGTCGAGCGATCGCGCCGGCGTCCAGAACCGGCGTCTCCGTCGCGGGACAGTGCAGGCTCACCACGTCCGACGCCGCCAGCAGGCGGTCGAGCGGCGCCAGCGGGAACGAAAGGGTCTCGCCGCTGCCGTCGAAGTGCGGGTCGTGCCCGATCACCGTCATCTCGAGCGCCTGACACAAGCTCGCAAACGTCCGTCCGATCGCGCCGCAGCCGACGATCCCGACCGTGCGGCCCCGGCATTCGCGGCCCTTGCGCCGGCTCCAGCGACCTGACTTCAGCGTCTCGCTCGACCAGGTGACCTGGCGAAGGCCGTCGAGCATGAGCGCCAGCGCCAGCTCGGCGACGCCGCGCGCGTTGGCGCCTGTCGCCCTCTCGATCGCGACACCCCGTTCCCGCGCCGCCACCACGTCGATCGAGTCCGTGCCGGTTCCGTTGCGGCTGATCACCCGCAGCATCGGGCTTGCCGAGATCACCGCACGGGAGATCGGCTCGACGCCGGCGAGATAGCCGACGCAGGCCGGGATCGTCCGCAAGAGGTCGTCTTCCGTCGGCTGCCGGCCCGGCGCGGGAAAGACGAGGTCGTAGCCCCGTTGCGAAAGCACGGTCAGCGCCGGATGTCCCCCTTCGGAGATCGATCGCGGCGTAATCGCGATTCGCCCGGCCATCCGAGGTCGGCTCACTTGATCCAGAGCGGGTTGTCGATCAGCGCCGGCGCTCCGCCCCTTTCCACCACGAGCTTGCGGAAACCCTTGGTCTCGATCGTCCCGTAGTCATGGCCGGCGTGACCGGGAAAGGCGAAGAAGGTGACCAAAGGGTCTTCAGCGGAGATGTTGATGCTGCGATGCGCGTAGCGGCCCGGAACATACACGGCCATTCCCTTGCGCAACTCCTGGACTTCGACCGCGCCCTCGGGGCTCTCCATCATCATCAGGCCGTGACCCTGCAGACAGTAGTACACCTCCGCGGTGTCGAGCACGGTGTGAAAATGTCCCTTCGTCATATGATACTCGTCGCCGATCTTGCCGGGATAAGCGATGCTCGTGCCGAAGGCGACGTCGCCCGACGTTTCCGGCATCCCCATGTCGTAGAATTCATAGATGACCGGATCTTCGCCTTGCAGCGTGCGATCGACGGCGGCGCGATCGTGAAAGATCGCCTTCATGTGCGAGAGACGCCTGACCAGAGACTTGCGGGTTCGCGAGAGTCCAGACACCGGATCGAAATCGACGAGGGTCGAGTTGACGTTGGCGATGTCGAACATGTTTCAGGGTCCTTTGGTTGCGGAGAGCGCGATCTGGCTCAGTCGATCGAACTTGGGGCCGGCGACGGCGATCGGGGTGTCGAAGACTTCGGCGATGACGCGGGTCCAGCCGTGGATGAAGTAGACCCAGCCGTCCTCGACCCGCAGGTTCGCCCGCGCTCGCGCGGCGCGCGCCTGGTCGAGGAAGATCAATTCGCCGCGATAATTGAACTCCCACGCGATCCCGTCCCCGGGGAACGCGACGGCGTCGGTCAGGGGCGAACCGGGCCGGTCCTTGCCGAGGCCGGTCGCGTTGACGACCATGGATCCTTTCGGGAGCGCCGCAACCAATCGGTCGGCGTCCGTCGGCTCCGGCGTGACGGCGTAGGCGACCGGGATGGCGAAGCCGATGCGGCGATGCGCCTCGCGGATCTCCGCCAGGCTTTGCTCGCGTCGCGCGGTGACGGTGATCCGGCCCGGCGTATCGCCGCCGCGGATGGCCTTGTTGTGCAGGAAAAGCGTCAACGCCATCGACGAGCCGCCGGCGCCCAGGATGATCATCTCGGCCCCGGTGCGCCGCCAGTAGCCGTCCTCGACGATCGCCTCGAGCGAACAGCCGACGGTGATCGGGTCCTTGGCGTGTCCCCAGAGCCGCCCGCCGCGCTTCGAGACGCCGCTGATCTCGCCCAGCGTCTGCGCATAAGGGTCCAGGTCGTCGAAAAGATCACGCGACGCCTTGAGAAGGTTCACCTTGTGGGTCGTCACCAGCGCGCCCATCGAGAGCGGGTCCGCCTTGATGAAAGCGACCGCCTCGCGATAGCGAGCCGGATCGTCGTTGGGCGTGAAATCAATGCCCTTGATGACCGCGTCGAGGCCGAGCGCTTCCGACCAGCGCGGGAACACCTTCATGATCGACGACTGGCTGGTCGTCACGCCGATGAAGTACAGGGTTCTTTGACGGGCGGGGGTATAGGTCATGGTCCGGTTCTTCAGGTTGTCCTAAGTCGAAGGGCGTCAGCGACACAGGTCCTCGACGCCGTTCGGCGCGAACAGAATCTTGTTGTAGGGGCCGAGATCGCCGGTCTGCAGCCTGCGGAACGTCTCGGGCGCCTCGCCGAGCGACAGCACGTGGCTGATCAGCGGCTTGCTGGTCAGCTCGCCCCTGGCGATGAAGCGCATGATGTCTCGCCACTCGCGCCCCGGGAACGGCACGGAATACGAATTCCACGAGCCGACGACCGACAGCTCGTGACGCAGGATTCGTTCGAACAACTCGGGCTCCAGCACCACGGCGCTGTGCGCCGATCCGAAAACGAGGATCGTGCCGAGCTTTCGCGCCACCGATATCGCCATTGCGCGCCCGGCGTTGGCGCCCGCGGTTTCCATGACGACGTCCGCTCCGAGCCCCCCGGCGGCCGCCCGAACCTGCTCGACGGCGTCCTTGTCGCCGGCGTTGACGCAAGCGTCTGCGCCTGCGATGCGCGCGAGCGCGAGCTTGCTCTCGTCGATGTCGATCGCGACGACCGGGCTCGCTCCGGACAGTTTCGCGAAGCGAACGGCGAAGTAGCCGAGCGCGCCGACGCCGACCACCGCAACCGCATCGCCGGCCTTGACGTCGATCTTCTGCACGCCGTGCAGCACGGTCGCCGCGAACTCCACGGTGGCGGCTTCATCAAGTCCGACCGAGTCGGGCACATGGACGAGGTTGCGAGCCGGCGCCTTGACGTACTGAGCAAAGCCTCCATCGCTGCGCGACCCGAGGAAGTTGTAGCAGTCGCACAGGGAATAGTGACCGCGGGCGCAGGAATCGCAGGCGAAGCAAGGCATGAGGGGCGCGACGGCGACACGACCGCCGAGTGCGGCCGAGGTCACCGAACGGCCGACATCCACGACGACGCCGGCGAACTCGTGGCCCGGGATGGTCGGAAAATGGTAAGTGCCGGTGGTCATCACGCGGCCGATATCGGACCCGCATATGCCGGCCGCCACCACCTTGACGAGAACGTCCTCGGGTCCAAGCTCGCCTGGAACCGGAACGCGATCGATTCTCAGGTCTCCTGGCGCGTGAAGCACCGCCGCTTCCATCGTATTGGACATGGGCCTGCCTGTTCGGTTCGGGGCTAGTCGCCCGGGACGACCATCGCCTTCATCCCGCGCCCCTCGAACGCGGAGTCGAACGCCTTGCCGATTTCGGTCAGCGGGTAGCGTTCGGTGACGATGTCGCGGACATTGATCTGGCCGTCGGCGACCAGTTGCATCGCGCGTGCGTAGTCTTCGTTGGACGAGCCTGTCGTTCCGGCGACATGCAGGCCGCGATAGTGGATGAGGTTGGTGTCCAGCTCGACCTTCGCGCCCTTCGGCAGTCCGCCGAAGAAATTCACGCGTCCGTGCATGGCCAGCAGGGTCAGGGCCTGCGCCTGCAGTTGGGGGGCGGAGGCCGCGGTCACGATGACGTCGACACCGTCGCCGTTGGAGATGTTCGCGATCTCCTGCGCGAGGTCGGTGCGCGTCGTATTGATCAGGACGTCGGCCCCCATGCGCCCGACCGTCTCGAGGCGATTGTCGGTGATGCCGGCGACGATCACGGTTTTCGCCCCGTAGAGCTTCGCGAGTTGGGTGAAAAAGGCGCCGATCGGCCCCGGGCCGAAGATCAGCACGCGATCCTCGGGCGTGACCTTCAATCCCTGGAAGGCGTTGAACGCGCAGGACAGCGGCTCGACCACGGCGGCTTCTTCGAAACTCACGCCGTCCGGAATTGCGAAGACGTTGCCGCCGCGAACGGCGATGTTGGGCACGCGCATGTAGTCTTCGAAGCCGCCGTCGAGACTGATGCCGAAGGCCTCGTAGTTCGGGCACATGTTGTTGTAGCCGCGCCGGCACAGTTTGCACCGGCCGCAGCCGATGTTCGGCGTCACCGTGACGCGCATGCCTTCGGCGAATCCGCTGACGAAGCGGCCGACCTTGGCGATCACGCCGGCGACCTCGTGGCCCAGAACGCGGTGCGTCGAGGCCGGAATCTTGAAGTGGCCGCTCTTGAAGATGCGCATGTCGGTGCCGCAGACCGAGGCGGCGCGGACCCGCAGCAGAAGCTCGTCGTCGCCGCAGACCGGCATGTCCCGATCTTCGAGGGCGATATCGCCCGGCGCCCTGTAAACCGCAGCCTTCATCGTAACCTCCCCGAGCCCGAGCTCTAGACTTCCATGCCGTAGCGATGGGCTTTGTGGGTGGGGTAGAGGGCGATGGTCGGGATCGTGACGTCCGGCGATCGCGTGGCGACGAAGAGCGCGAGCCAGGCGACGTTGTCGACGTCGATGCAGGAGGCGTGGATGCCTTCCTTCAATTCCTTCTCGTCGAGCCAGCCGTCGAGGTAAGCGGGCAGATCGCCGTCGTAGAGCCCCTTGTCGATGATCTCGGTCATCGGCGTCTTGACGTGCGACGGGTTGAGGACGGTGACGCCGATCTTCTTGTCCTTGCCTTCGAGGAGGATGTTCTTGGAAAACCCGAGCATTCCGTGCTTGGAGGCGCGATACGGGCTGTGGCCGGGCCCCGACGCGATACGGGTCGAGGACGACCCCATGTTGATGATGCGGCCGCCGCTCGCCTGTTTCTCCATGTAGAGGAAAGCTTCGCGGCAGCAGAGGAAGACGGCGGTGAGATTCGGTCCGATCGTCTTGTTCCATTCTTCGAGCGTGACCTGGGTGACCGGCGGAGCGAGCGAATCGCGACCTGCGCTGTTGACCAGCACGTCGATGCGGCCCCAGCGCGCGAACGCGTCCTTGAAGAAGGCTCTGACGGAGGCCTCTTCGGTGACGTCGGCGAGGAACGTCTCGAAAACGCCGCCGGCGGCCTCGATCTCCTCCGCCACTTTCGCCAGCCGCGCCCGGTCGACGTCGACCCCGAGGATCTTGCAACCGTGTTCGCAATAGAGTTTCGACACGGCCTCGCCGATGCCCGAGGCGGCGCCGGTGACGATCGCGACCTTTCCCGTAAGATCCATGTGATGGTTCGCCATCGACGCTTCCTCTTCTGTTGGCTGACCGGACCGTTTGCGGGGCGTCGAGCCGACGCCCATCGACTTCAGGGCGTTGTCGGGACGATCCGCGCCAGGCGCGCGGCGTCGGCGGTGATTCGCTCCACGGCGTCGAAGTCGCCTGCGTTGATCGACTTGGGTTCGACCATCCAGGAGCCGCCGCAGGCGGCGACCGAAGGCAGGGCGAGGTAACTGGCCAGGGTCTCCGGCCCTATGCCGCCGGTGGGGACGAATCGGATGTCCGGATAGGGGCCTACGAGCGCGACGACCGGGACAATTCCGACGGCCTCGATGGCTGAGGTGATGGCGTCTGTCATCGTTCGTGATCCGCCGTTTCATCCCTTGGCCGGCGCGGTCGCCGGCCGTCGAGATCGTATAGAATGAAATTTCGTCGTATACAAGACGAAAAGAATTTATTTCGTTCTTCTTCGCCGTCCCCGCCTGCGCTCGCCCGCGTCGCGGGCCTGGTCGATCGGCGGCAGCCAATTCCGCGCCACGCGCGTCCCGCCCGGCGCGCCAAGCTCCGGAAACCCGGCCTCGGCGGCTGAGGGCTCCGGCCGACGCGTCCGGGCCCGCCAGGTCAAAGCGAAGGCGACCGCTTCCAGTCCCGCAACTGGTACACCGTTCCCGGGCGTTTTCGATCGGGGTTGGGATCCTGCAAACGTCTGCGCAGGCTGTGAATGGGCGTGGCGTTCGGATCGGTCCGGACCTCGACGACCGAGGGGCCGTCGAACGCGAAAGCCTCGTCGAGCGCCGTCGCGATGTCGCCGGGGCTTTCGATTTGCAGCCCTTTCAGGCCCAGGCCCGTCGCAGCCGCGGCGTAGGAAGGCCGCGCGCGATTCGACTCGAGATCGACCGACAGTCTCGTGTTGTTGTAGAACACCTGCTCCCACATCGCGAGCCAGCCCAGAACGCCGTTGTTGAACACCACGTTCACGACGGGCAGCCCGAGTTGGGCCTGCGTGGCGAGTTCGCCGATGTAGAACGAGAAGCCGCCGTCGCCGGAGACCGTGACGATGCGCGCGCCCGGCGCGCTCAGCGCCGCCCCGAGCGATCCTGGAACGGCGTAGCCCAGACTGCCCTGCCCGCGCGCGTAAAGGAACCGGCGAGCGGCCTTGCGCGCCGGGAGGTATTGGCCGATCCAGCCCGAGGAAAAGCTGGCGTCGCTGACGACGATGTCGTCCGGAGCGAGACGCGCCGCGATCTCCCTGAGGACTCGCGCCGGGTGCAGGGGGAGGGCGTCGGAACGCGAGTCCTCGTCCAGAGCCGCCTCATGCGCGCGCCTCTGCGTTTCCGCCCGCTCGAGCCATTCCGCGTTGGAATTTTGCGTCAGCCGCGGCGTCAATTCCCGGAGCGTGCTGCGAACGTCGCCGAACAGCGCCACCGTCGGTCGAAAGGTTCGGCCGTGCTCCTGCGGGTCGTCGTCGATGGTGATCGTCGCCTGCTCCGCCGTCGGCAGCGTCCAGTTGTTGGCGGTGTTCTGGCTCGCCTTGCTGCCGCACCAGACGATCAGGTCGGCCGCGGGAGCGAGCGCCAGCGCCGCCCGCGAACCCATCGGGTTGAGCACGCCGACCGAGCGGTTCGACGTCTCGCAAAACGCGCCCTTGCCGGTCAACGACGTCGCGACCAAAGCGTCGGCCTTTTGCGCCAGCGCTTCGAGTTCGTCGTAGGCGCCGGACCCGTGCACGCCGCCTCCCGCGACGATCATCGGCCGCTTCGCCCGGGCGATTTGCTCGACCGCGCGTTCGATCGGCTCCGGCAGCGGACGAGATCGGTGCGCCGGCGCGCAGGCGTAGCGATCGTCGGCGACGACGGGCCGCCTGTCTTCGTCCCAGTCCGCGTCGAACACGTCGTGCGGAATGATCAGGGCGACGGGGCCGGGGCGCGGCGCGGTCGCCGCCCGGAAGGCCAGCCGGACCATCTCGGGGAACGCCGACGCGGTCGGGACGATCCACGCGTCCTTGGCGATCGACTTGAGGAAGCCGAGTTGATCGAACCCCTGCGAAGCGACGCCTTTCGCCTTGAGCGGAAGCCAGTCTCGCGGCAGATCGCCGACAATGGCGATCAGGGGAATCGAGGCGTTCAGCGCCTCCACGAATCCGTCGGTGAGTTTCGTGCAGCCCGGGCCCACGGTGACGTCGCAGACGCCGGGTCTGCCGGTCATGCGCGCGAACGCGTCCGCCGCATAGACCGCGTTTCTCTCGTCGCGCACCAGGACATGGCGGATGCGGCTCTGGCGGGTGGCGAGGCCCTCGTAGAGCGCCGAGGTTTGACCGCCGGGCATGCCGAAGACGCATTTGACGCCGTAGGCGATCAGCATCTCGGTGAGGAAGTCGCCCATATGCGCCATTGCAAAGCCTCGCTGGTAAGGAATTTTTTTTGACAATATCAAGAGAGAAACATATTTTCAACTGCCACCCTCCGCCCTGTCCCGTGGGCCCCTCCCGGGCCCGGCGATCGAAGACAGGCGAGCCCAGGCCGGCGATCGCCCGATCGCGGGCGGCTTGCGGCGGGCGCCAGTCAGGTTCGAGGAGACACGCGGAGGCTATGCCGATCAGGGCCGCGCTTTGGGATAGTCGATGGGACGCTGGTGGACAGCGAGCAGGTCCACCACCGGGCGCTCGTCGACGCCCTGAGAGGCTGGGGGATCGAGGCGCCCGACGACCTCCAGCGGGAATTGATCGGCCTCGCCATGGCCGACACGTTCGCTCGTGTTCGGGGTCGCTTTGCACGATTGCCGGACTATGATGAATTCGTCGCCGCGAAGTCCCGCGCCTACCTCGCGCGAGCGAAGGACCTGAAGATGCGCCCGGGCGCCGCGGCCGCCTTCGACTGGCTGAGCCGGCGACGGACGCCTCAGGCGCTGGTTTCGAATTCTGCGCGCGCCCTTCTCGACGCCAACCTTCGGGCGGTCGGACTGTTCGAGGCGGACTTGATCACCGTTTCGCGAGATGACGTCGACCGCGGCAAGCCCGATCCGGAGCCCTACCTGCGCGCCGCCGAGCGGCTTCGGATTCCGCCGGGCGAATGTCTCGTGATCGAGGACAGCCCGCCCGGCGTCGCGTCCGGGCTGGCTGCCGGCATGACCGTGCTCGCGTGGCCGGAACCGGACCGATGCGACCTCGCCTTTCCCCCCGGGGCGACGCTCGCGCCGCCGGACGCCCTGATCTCCCGGGTGCGCGACCTTTTCGCCGGGTAGGGGCGTGATCTCCGACGAGCGGGACGCCCTGGGAGCGCGGGCGCGCCGGTGGAGCCGGCGACGACGTAGCCTTCCGCTCGCTCCGCATGCGAGGCGCGGCCGAAGCCGCGCGCCGCGACGAACGCCGAGGCTCGCGATCAGCGCGCCGGCAGGGCGGAAAATTCGGTTCGGGTCCGAAGCGCCGACTGTCGCAGGAAGCCCTGGTCAGAGCCGACGATGAAGGCGCTGGCGCCGAGCGCGCGCCAGTCCTGCGCCTCCTTCGCGTCGGCGACCATGATGCAGACGGGCTTCCCCGCGGTCCGCGCCGCGGCGGTGATGGTCTGCGCGGCGGCGCGCACTCTGGGATCGGCGGGGCCCGTCGCCCCCATTGCCACCGTCAGATCGCCCCGGCCGATGAACACGCCGTCGAGGCCCTCGACCGCGACGATCGCGTCGATGGCGTCGAGCGCCTCCGGGTCCTCGATCATGGCGATCACGGCGACGGAAGCGTCGGCCGCGTCGACATGGTCCCAGACGCCGAGCTTGCCGTAGCCGCCCGCCCGGGGGGAGTTCGAGAAGCCGCGCTTGCCGCCGCGGTAGCGGCAGGCCGCGACCACGTCCTTCGCCTTTTCGACGCTGGCGACGTGGGGCGCGAGCACGCCGGCGGCGCCGTCGTCGAGCGCCGCCAGCAATCTGGCCGGGGTGGGCTCGGCGACCCGGACGAGGCCCGCGGTCTGCGACGCTCGCGCCGCGAGCAGTACAGTGTCGATCGTCACGCGGTCGAACGGCGCATGCTCTTCGTCGATGACGACGAAGTCGAACCCGACGCCGCCGAGAATCTCGGTCGCGTGGGGCGTCGGAGTCTTGATGAAGGCGCCGAGCAGAAGGTCGCCGGCCAGGAACCGGGCGCGAAAGCTTGCGGGAGCGGGCGTCATGGCTCAGGCGCCTCCCTGCGGGCCGGCCGGCGTCGGATAGTCGGCCGCATTGAGCACCCAGCCGGGCTTGAGCGAGAAATCGAGGCGCGGCGGCGAGAAAATGTCGACCAGCTGGTTGACGCCCGGGTCGAGCGAACGGCTGGTGTGGATCGCCGGCGGCGGGATGACCGCGACCGACGGCGTGCCGCAGGACTCATGCTCGTCGTTGCGCCACATCGTCATGTCCGGCGTCCACGGCCAGCGCATGTGGTGGATGAAGACGCCCTCGAGCACGAGCGAATATTGCTCGAAATCGTCGTGATGGTGCGGCGACAGTTTGGTGACGTCGCGCGGGCCGCGGCTGACGGGCAGGATGTTGACCATCAAAGTCGTGCATCGCCAGATGCGGCCGAAGCGCCCCGGCTCGTCGGGAACGTCGAGGCCGTAGGTGCGAACCCTGAAACCGTCCGGCGGCGCCGGCCACGCCGCGAACGGCGCCACGTTGGGACGCGGCTCGCGGTAGCCGGCGGCGTTGACGGAGGCGTCCGCCAGATCCGCCGAGCGGGTGGTGAACAGCCGGACGATGCGTCCGCCCTGTAGGACCTTCAGCACGCTGTCGCCGGGCGGGACGAAGGTCAGCGAGGCGCCGGGAAGGGCGTGCGTCGCGTCGCCCACGACGAGTTCCGCCTTCCCGTCGCGGTCGGGCAGCAGCAGCGCCCATTCGTCGACCTGGCCGCGACGCTCGAACACGGCGCCGGCTTCGACGTCGGAATAGGCGACGACGGCGTTCTGCCCGCGGCCGAGCCACGTGCGCTGAAGGGCGTCGCTCTGCTGCGGCGGGCCTTCGTGGAAGCGCAGGTAATCGGCGGCTCCATAGGCCGTGACCGGCGACTTGGCGACGGGCGCGGCCACGAGGCTCGCGCGCGGGTCCGACTTGTCGTACATGGCTCGCGCTCCTTCAGACGCCGTCGATTTCGACGACGGACAGGCCGGCGTTGAAGTCGGTCATGTAGGCGAGCCCGTTCTTCTCGACGTAGACGTCGGCCGTGTGCAGTTGCAGCACGATGTCGGGGCGGAAATCGACGAGCTTGCGCGGCGGCGGCGGCACGAACCAGCCATGCTCCTCGGGCCGGAACGGGTTCTCGATGTCGAAAATGCGCAGCCCGGCGTTCTGGTAGGTCGCGAACACGTAGCGCGAACTCTGATAGCCCTCCGGGCGGTTCTCCCACAGGTTGTGCGGCCCGAAGTGGCCCGGCTTCCTGAAGTAGTCCTGGTCGCTCGGGGTCGGCATCGTGGCGATCGTGACCGGGTTCTCGGGCGCGCGGATGTCGATCACCCAGGTGTATTTCAGCGGTTCGACGTCGATGTTGCGCACCGCCTCGTCGGCGACGATGACGAGGTTGCGATCGTGCAGCGGCAGGGCGCTGTGCGTGCCGCCGGCGAACGGCGGGCGCCAGTTGCGGTGGGAGATCAGCTTCGGCTTCGTCTTGTCCTTGACGTCGAGCAGCGTCAGCCCGCCGTCGCGCCACGAGCCGTAGGCGACGTCGTCGGCGATCACGGCGTGGTGCAGGGCGACGCGGCCGTCGAAGTTGGCGGTCTCGCCTCCGGCGGCCCACATGCCGGGCAGCCACCAGCGGCCGACCTCGACGGGCTTCGTCGGGTCGGCCATGTCGATGACGATGAAGACGTGGTCGGTGTAGCCGTCGAGGAAGGCGGAGGCGTAGGCGTACCGGTCGCCGACCCACCAGACCCGATGCAGGCCGAGGCCTTCGACGTCCATGAAGCCGATGGCGCGCGGATGAGCGCGGTCCGAGATGTCGTAGACCCGCAGGCCTGCCGAATAGTCCTCGCCTCGCTTGCCGAACCGCGAGCTGTGGACCCCCGAGATCGAGCCGCCGTAGTAGCTCTCCTCGTTGTCGTAGACCTTGTAGAAGTTGAACTCCTCGACCACCAGCATCAGGTCGCCATGCGTCTGGCAGTGGATCGACCACGAGTTCGGATGGCACGGCAGGAAGGCGATCGGCTTCGGATCGCGCGGATTGTTGACGTCGATGACGGTCAGGCCGGCGGAGAAACCGTTGCAGACGTAGGCGTAGCCCTTGGAGACCATCACCTGGCAGCCGTCGGGCCGGCCGCCCTGGTCGGTCTGTCCGAGATATTTGACGTTGCGCGCGCTTTCCGCGACCAGATAGTCGGCCATGTCGCCCTCCTGAGTGCTCGTGTTCAGATCTTCGCGTTGTTTCGCGCGTCCGGATTGACGATCGCCGCCTCGCCTTCGCCGCTGATCATCGCCCACATGTTGCGCGCCGCGCACCAGCCGACTTTCATCACGCCGCTCAGGCTCCACGTCGCCGAATGCGGAGACACGACGACATTGTTCAGCGTGAACAGCACGTCGGCGGGGTCGGGCGGCTCCGTCTCGAAGACGTCGAGCCCGGCCCCGCCGATTCGCCCCTCGACCAGCGCCGCCCGGAGCGCCGGGTAATCGACCAGCCAGGCTCGGCCCGTGTTGATCAGAATGGCGTCGCGCTTCATGCGCGCCAGCGCCGCCGCGTCGATCAGATGTCGGTTCTCCGGCGTCGGCGCCGCGTGCAGCGTGACGACGTCGGATTCCGCCAGCAGTCGATCGAGCGAGCAGAGCTCGACGCCCGCCGGCGCTTGCCTCAGGAACGGATCGTAGGCGAGCAGCGTGACCTCCCACGCGACGAGCCGCCTCGCCACGCCCGCGCCGATCCGCCCGAGCCCGACGATGCCGACGGTCGAGCCGGCGATGACGTCGCAGAAGATGTCGGCGCGCCAACCGCCCGCGGCCATGAAGGCGGGCGTCCACTGCGTCAGGCGCTTGCGCAGCGCCAGCATCATCGCGATGGCGTGTTCGCTGACCGGCGCCGCCTGGCTGTCGACCGGCGTGTTGGCGACGAGAATTCCCTTCTCGGTCGCGTAGGGAACGTCGATGCTGTCGACGCCGACGCCGAACTTGGCGATATACTTGAGGCGCGGCAGGGCGTCGATCACGCGCCGGTTGAAATTCGCGCCGCTCGCGCCGATGACGCCGTCGAAACCTTGCGCGGCCGCGATGATCTCGTCGTCGCTGAAGCGTTTGAAACCCTTTTCCCACATCGGCTTTCCGAGCGCGACTTCGACCCCGCGATCCCTCAGCCAATGCAGCGATTCCTCGCTCGGATCGTTGCGCTCGAACGCGAAGACTTTGGCTCGTGTCATGGATTGGGCCTGCGGAAACGGGGGTTGGCGCGGGAAGGCGGCCGGCGGTTCGTCACCGCCGGCGCAAGGCGAAGGCTACTGGACGCCCCAGATCTTCTTGTACTGGTCGCGATAGCCGTTGCCGGGGTCGAAGCTGTTCTTGTCGCCGCCGTCGGCGTTGATGTTGTCCTTGGTCACCAGATGGACCTTGGTGACGTAGCCGCTCGGGCCTTCGCCGTGGAAGGCGCGGTTGAGTTCGTCGATCGCCTGCCAGCCGTGAAGATGCAACGGCTCCGGCACGGTGCCGATCTGGTAGTCCCCCTTGCGGATGCGGTCGTAAGCCGAAACGCTGCCGTCGCCGGCGGAGATGAGATGCGGAGCGCCATCCGGCGGAACGCCGTTGGCGCGCAGCGTCGGCGCCGCAAAGTCGAAGTACAGGTCGTTGAAGGCGAGTATGTAGCCGAGCTTGTCGCCGTAGCGCTGCAGAAGCGCGCTGGTGAGGGAGGGCATGCGTTGCGAAATCTCGGTGTAGGGCGCATTCTCGATCGACAGCACCTTGCAGGTGTCGCAGGCCTTGATCCCGTCCTCCTGGCCGCGCGTCTTGGTCACCACGATCGGATACTGCATGTCGGTGAGGATGACCGCGTTGGCCTTGCCGTCGCTGTGCGCGACCGCGTATTTCGCCGCCGTGTTGGCGATCGCGTAGGGATCGGTCGAAAGGTTCCAGAACACTTCCGGAATGCCGTCGATCGGCCCCGGGGCCGCCGCGCCGTGCCAGGTCACGATCTTGATGCCGGCCTCGCCCGCGCGCTTGAACAGATCCTTGAAGGCCTTGGAATTGTAACTGCCGACGATCAGGCCGTGGGGCTTCAGGGCGATCGCCTGCTCGAAGATCGCGGATTCTCCGGTCGGCGTGTTCTGACCGTCCATCACCTGGAACTTCCAGCCGAGCGCGGCGGCCGCTTCCCGCGCGCCCTCGGCGCTGCCGGAGGAGCCGGCGTTGGTCTGGGTGTCGGCGAGGAAGACGACGAACTTGTTCTTGTCCGCCTTCGGCCCGGTCGTCGGGCCGTCCCATTGCGTCACCGGCGCGGTCGCGGCGTTGGATTCCGCCTTGATCTGGTCGAGGCTTTCCGCCGACGCCGGCACAGCCGACGCTGCGGCGAGCAGCGCCGCGCCGCCGAGCAGCGCCATCTTCAACTCATTCATCGTTTCCTCCCGGTCCTTTGATTGGCACGACTTGAAGACGCGACGGGCCGTGCATCCCGCATCCCGCGACGGATCAGGCGCTTCGTCCCTCGCGCCGTCGGCGCGCGGCGTAACCGGCGAGTCCGACGGACAGGATGAGGCTCGCGCCCTGGAAGATCGGCTCGACGTAGAAGCCGCCGCCGAGTTGCTGAAGACCCGCGATCCCGATCGCCAGGACCAGGACCGCGACCATCGTGCCGAGCGCGTTGACCCGTCCGGGCCGGATGGTGGTGGAGCCGAGCAGCGCGCCGACGAACGCCGGCAGCAGGAACTCCGGTCCGACCGCGGTCTGACCGACGCGCAGGCGCGCCGCCAGGACCACGCCGGCGAACCCGACGATCGCTCCGCTGACGACGAACACGGCGATCACGATGCGCCGAGCCGGAACGCCGGTCAGTTCCGCCGCCTTGCGGTTGCCGCCGATTGCGTAGATCTGGCGCCCGATCGGCAGGAACTCGAACACGACCCAGAGCGCGACGACCAGGATCGCGACCAGGATCGCCGGCAGCGGGACATTGAAGATCGTCGTGTCGTTGATGCCGGTGAACATCGGCGGCAGGTCGCCGACCAGTTGCGCGCCGTTGGTGTACCAGGCGCCGAGGCCGTAAAGGATCGTGCCGACGCCGAGGGTCGCGATGAACGAGTCGATCTTCGCGTATTCGACCAGCAGGCCGTTGATCAGCCCGATCAGCGCGCCCATCGCGATCACGATTGCGACCACGGCGTACCAGGGAATCTCGGTGCGGGTCAGCAACCCCATGACGATGATATGGCTGAGGCCAAGATTGTAGGCGATCGAGAGATCGTAATTGTTCGAGGCGACGACGATCATCTCGGACAGACTCAGAAACGAGACGATCACGCTGGCGGCCATGATGGCGCGGAACGTCTGCTTGGTCAGAAAGGTGTCGGGAAGCAGGATCGCGTAGGCGATCACGAACAGGATCGCGAGCAGGAACAGGCCGTGATTGGAAACGATGTGCAGCAGCGCCTGCCCGACCGTGCGCTTCCCGGCCGAAACCGTTGCAAGATTCGCCGCACTGGCCCCCGGGGACGCCTTGGGATCGGCCACGCTCATGCTTTCGCCTCCCTTGGCGCTCGCGCCGTTCGGGTTGGAACGCGGCGTCATCGGACGTCCGCGGCGTTGGTCCGCGCCGTCGCCTTGGTGTGCGATCCGGCGCCGCTGATTTCGTGGGTGAGCGTTTCGACGGTCAGATCGTCGCGCGCGATCTCGGCGACGATCCGGCCGCCGCTGAATGCGAGCACGCGATCGCAGATCTGCGCCAGCTCATCGAGATCGGACGAGATCACGACGCAGGCGGCGCCCCTGGCGGCGCCTTCGGCGAGGATCCGGTAGATCTCCGCCTTGGCGCCGACATCGACGCCCGTCGTCGGCTCTTCGAGCACGAGCACGCGATAGTTCTGCCCGGCCAGGCGCGCGAGCACCACCTTCTGCTGGTTGCCGCCGCTCAGCGTCGCGACGTCGCGGTCGGGTTCGCGGGGGCGAACGTCGAGACGATCGAGGATCGCCGCGGCCTCGACGCTTTCGCGCGCCGCGGTGCGCAGCGAGAGGGCGCGGCGGCCGAAGTTGAACGGATTGAGGAACAGGTTTTCGCGAACGGTCAGGGCGGTCGCGAGCCCTTCCTCGGCCCGCTTGCTGGAGGCGAAGCCGACTCCGGCGGCGATCGCGTCGCCGGGGTTCCGGAAGCGCCGGGCGATCCCGGCGATGCGGATCTCGCCGGCCGAGGCTGGGGCGACCCCGCCGATCGCCCGCCCGACCGCCTCGTGACCCTGGCCGCGAAGCCCCGCAAGGCCGACGATCTCGCCCGGCGCCACGTCGAAGGTGATCGGCCCGATGTGGTCGACGGCGAGGTCCGACACTTCCATCACGGCGCCCGCGCGGCTCCTCGCACGCTGCGCGCCGGTCCGACGGGCCGGCGTCTTGCCGACGATGTCCGCCACGAGTTGTTCGGGCGAGGCGTCGAGGGGCCGGTAGGTCGCGACGACCCGGCCGTCGCGAAGCACCGTGGCCGCGTCCGCCAGCCGGAACACTTCGTCGAGCCGGTGGCTGACATAGACGATGCCGACGCCGCGGGCGCTGAGCGCGCGCACGGCGGAAAACAGGCGTTCGACGTCGGCTTCCGGCAGGCTGGCGGTAGGTTCGTCGAGCACGAGGACGTCGATGTCGCGCGTCAGAGCGCGGGCGATCGCGACGATCGACTTTTCCGCCTGGCTGAGTTCGCCGACGTTTCGGTCGAGCGGCAGCGGCGCGCCGAGTTTGTGCAGGGCCGATCCGGCCATCGCGTTCACCGCGCGCCAGTCGATCAGGCCTGCGCGCCGCGGATAGCCGTAAGCCATCGCCATGTTCTCGCCGACCGTCATCGTGTCGATCAGGCCGAGATCCTGATGGACGAAGGAGAGGCGCGTGCCGAGCATCGCCTCCGTCAGCGGCGCCCCGCGCAGCGTGACCTCTCCGGCGTCGGGCTTGTGGACGTGCGCGAGGACCTTGATCAGCGTCGACTTGCCGGCGCCGTTGGCGCCGAGGAGCGCGTGGATCTCGCCGGCGGCGACGCTGAAGTCGACGCCGCGCAGCGCGCGCACCCCGCCGAAGTGCTTCACGCAGCCGGTGACGCGCAGGACGGTCGAGTCGGGAGGGGAAGCCGCGTTCATGGCTCGCGCGCCTTGCGGTCGTAGCGTTTGCTGGGTCCGGGCTCGGCCGGGGATCCCTCTTCCGGCGGCAGCGGGTGGTAGCGCGTGGCGGCGGCGGTCCGCTCGACATCCCCGGAGGCGATCGCGTCGATGATGTCGCGGTGCATTTTCAGGATGCGCTGCGATCGTCCCGGCGAAGGGACCGCCGCGACTTCGTCGAGTTCCTGCTCGATGTAGTCGAGCAGGGTGAGATAGATCCCCGACAGAATCTTGTTTGCGCCCATGCGCGAGATGCAGCGATGCAGCTCCCAGTTCCACGTCAGCGTGACTTGCGGCTCGTCGACGGTCTCCGCCATCCTGTCGAACAGGCGATAGAGTTCCTTGACGTCGTCGGGCCGCGAGGGGGCGGTCTTCGCCGCCTCGACCGCGGTCAGGACTTCGAGTTGATCACGCACCGCGAGACAGTCCTGGATCGACTCCGAGTTCTTGCGGAAGCCGAGAAAGACGTTGCTCAGGCGAAGAAAGATCGAAGGCGGAGCGACGAACACGCCGCCCTGCGGACCGCGGCGAAGCTCGACCAGCCCGCGCGTCTCGAGCACGCGCATGGCCTCGTTCATCGTCCCGTGGGCGACCTGAAAGGTTTGCCGCAACTCTTCCTTGGAGCCGAGCCGGGTGTTGCCCTCGGCTCGCCGCTCGAGGATCAGAGCCTCGATGCGGCGCACCAGTTCTTCGGCGAGACTTCCCTCGGATCGGCTCAGCGGCTCGACGCCCTCAAGCACGGCGGTCCTCCCTTTTGTGATATTGTTATAATGATTATGCTGAATTGGTCAAGAGGCGAATGCGGCGTCCGCGTCGCCCGCCGCGATCGACGAACGCCTTATGAAATCAATGGCGATCGAGGCCCGAGCGGCTTTCCCGAACGGCGCTCGACGGGTTTGGGCTCGAACCGTCCCATCCCTCCGATCCGCCGCCGCCCCTCGTCTTGACCTCGCACGCGGCGTGCTGGACGCTGGAGGGCAGACGCGACCGCCGCATGCGGGCGGCCCTCATTCCCGGGCGAGCCGCGCCCCGGCGTCGTCAACGCCGAAGCCTTGAAGGTCAGACCATCATGGCCGCCATCCGCTCCCTCGAAGTCGTTCCCGGCGTCGCGTGGTTTCCCGGCTGTCTCGACCGCGCCGCCCAGGAGCGCCTGCTGGAGGCGATCCGCGCCGCGCTCGCCGACGCGCCGCTCTATCGCGCCCGGATGCCCAGGACCGGCAAGCCGCTGTCGGTCATGATGAGCAATTGCGGGCCGCTCGGCTGGGTCAGCGACGTCGGCGGCTACCGCTACCAGCCGAACCATCCCGAGACCGGCCGCCCGTGGCCGCCGATGCCGGACCTGCTGACCGACCTGTGGGACGCGCTCGCGCCGGGCGCGCCGCCGCCCGAAGCTTGCCTGATCAATTTTTACGACGCCAACGCGCGGATGGGCCTGCACCAGGACCGCGACGAGCAGGAGTTCTCAGCGCCGGTGGTGTCGCTGTCGCTCGGCGACCCGGCCCTGTTCCGCCTGGGCGGCCTGACCCGAACGTCGCCCACCCGGTCGTTGCGGCTCCAGTCCGGCGACGCGCTGACCTTCGGCGGCCCCGCGCGTCTGGTCTTTCACGGCGTCGACCGCATCGTGGCGGGCGGTTCGACGCTGCTTTCGGAGGGCGGGCGGATCAATCTGACGCTGCGCCGGGTGACGCCCGCCGGCGCGTGACGGCGAGCCCTCACCCTGCGGCCTTCTCTCCCTGTGGGAGAGGGCGACCCTTCCCCCTCTGGGGGAGGTGGCCCGAAGGGCCGGATGAGGGTCTACCCCTCCTTCGGCGCGGCCTTCGGCCCGCCCTTGGAGATGCCGACCATCGCCGGACGCAGCACCCGGTCGCCGATCGTCCAGCCGGTCTGGACGACCTGCGAGACGGTGCCCGAGGGCACGGTCTCGTCCGGCGCCTCGAAGATCGCCTGATGGAAGTTCGGGTCGAACTTCTGGCCCTTCGGATCGAGCTTTTTCACGCCGTGGCGGCCGAGCGCCGCCTCGAGGTCGCGCG
The DNA here is from genome assembly GCF_003315135.1 of Roseiarcus fermentans. Lineage (GTDB taxonomy): Bacteria > Pseudomonadota > Alphaproteobacteria > Rhizobiales > Beijerinckiaceae > Roseiarcus > Roseiarcus fermentans. The sequence continues at coordinate 44,050 of NZ_QNRK01000001.1, read as the reverse complement.
CCGTCAGTTCGACCCCCTCGATCACCGACTGGATCTGCGGCTCCGCCGCGGCGCGGGCTTCGGCGGGCGCGTGCTCGAGCGCGCGGGAGAGGTTGTCGACCACCGACAGCATGTCGCGGGCGAAGCTGGTGACGCCGTAGGTCTTGGCGTCGGCGACCTCGCGCTCGGTGCGCCGGCGCAGGTTTTCCATCTCCGCCAGCGTCCGCAAAATCCGGTCCTTGAGCTGGCTGTTTTCGGCGTTCAGCGCCTCGATGACGGCGAAGGCGTCACGCTCCGGCGTTTCGGAAGGCGTGGCTTCGGCCGGCGTCGCTTCGGCGCGTTCGGCGTTCGGATCACTCATGGTTTCAAAAGCCCCTTGCGGATTCGCGACGCATATCAGGACACACGCGGCAAAAATCAAGCCGTGGCTCGCCCGCGACGGGCGATACGGCGGTCAGCGTTCGACCCCGAAGTCCGCCAGCAGACGCCGTTTGATGGCGGCCTGCTTGGCCGGCGAGTTGATCTTCTGCCCGGTCAGATCGGTGACGTAGAATGCGTCCACCGCCTTCTCGCCGAAGGTGACGATGTGCGCCGAGCCGATATTCAGGTTGAGCTTCGACAGCGAGCCGGTGAGGTCGCGCAAGAGCCCCGGCCGGTCGAGCCCAGACACCTCGACCACCGTGTAGCGGCGGGAGATCGTGTTGTCGATCGTGACCTCGGGCTCGATGGCGAAGGCGCCGCGCCGGAGGTCGCGGCTCTCCCGGGCCGGGGCGATCTCGTCCAGGCGGACCTCGCCGCGCAGCGTGCGTTCGATGTTCTTGGCGATTCTCTGCGCCCGGCGCAGTTCGTCCTCCTCGCGCTCGAACGCGCGCGAGACGAAGATCGTGTCGAGGGCGAGGCCGTCGGTGGTGGTGAAGATCTGCGCGTCGACGATGTTGGCGCCCGCCGCGGCGCAGGCGCCGGCGATGCCGCTGAGCAGCCGCGGGTGGTCGGGCGCGACCACCGTCACCGCGGTGACGCCGCGGAAGCAATCGGTCGTCACCTCGGTGGCGAGCGAGCGCAGGTCGGCCGCCATGGCGTAGAGCAGGGCGGCGTGCGCGACCTGCCGTTCCGGCTCCACCTTGAGCCAGTAGGCCGGATAATGGCGCTGGGCGTAGGCGTCGAACTCCGGGTCCGACCATCCCGGCAGCGCGCGGCGCAGCGTCTCCTGCGCGGCCTGGACGCGGGCGTCGCGGTTGACCGCCGAATGTCCGCCGCCGAGCACCACCTCGGTCTCCCAGTAGAGCGTGCGCAGGAGCTGGCCCTTCCAGCCGTTCCACACGCCCGGGCCGACCGCGCGGATGTCGGCGACGGTCAGGATCAGCATCAGCTTGAGCTGCTCCTGGGTCTGCATGATCGCCGCCAGCGCCTCCGCGGTGCGCGGGTCGGACAGGTCGCGGCCCTGCGCCATGTTGGACATCACGAGATGGTGCTCGATCAGCTTGGCGACCCGCTCGGTGTTGGCGGGCGTGAGGCCCAGCCGCGGGCAGAGCTTGCGCGCGACGTCGGCGCCGGTCTTCGAGTGGTCGGTCGGCCGCCCCTTGGCGATGTCGTGCAGAAAGACCGCGAGGTAGAGCTCGGTGCGGTGCGAGATCTTGTGGATGAACTCGCTCGACAGCGGCACCTCGGCCTTCAGCCGGCCGCCCTCGATCGCGTTCAGGACGCCCACCGCCCGGATCAGGTGCTCGTCGACCGTGTAGTGGTGATACATCGAAAACTGCATCATCCCGACCACGCGGCCGAAGTCCGGAATGAACCGGCCGAGCACCCCGGCCTCGTTCATGCGCCTGAGCGCCGTTTCCGGCGCGTGGCGCGAGGTGAGAATCTCGAGGAACAGCCGGTTGGCTTCCGGGTCCTCGCGCAGCCGGGCGTCGATGCGCTTCAAGGACTGGGTGACGAGCCGCGCCGCGTTCGGATGGATCGGCAGATTCGACCGCTCGGCCACCCAGAACAGCCGGATCAGGTTGACCGGATCCCGTTCGAACGCGTCGGGGCGAACGACGTCGACCCGCTCCGTCTCGACCTTGAAGTCTTCGGCGTCGGCGATGGCGCGCGGACGCCTCCGGATCTTGCCGATGAAGCGGTCGAACACCGGCACGGGCTTGGTCTGGCGCTCCTCGAGCGCGGCGCAGACGATCGCGGTCAGGTCGCCGACGTCCTTGGCGACGAGGAAATAGTGCTTCATGAAGCGCTCGACGTCGGCCTGCCCGGCCCGGGTCGAATAGCCCAGCTGGCGCGCGATCGGCCGCTGCACGTCGAAGCTGAGCCGCTCCTCGGCGCGCCCGGCGAGAAAATGCAACCGGCAGCGAACCGACCAGAGAAACTCCTCGCAGCGGCGGAACAGCGCGAACTCGCGCGGCGAGAACACGCCGGCGGCGATCAGGTCGTGCGGATTTCGCACCCGATAAACGTATTTCGTGATCCAGAACAGGGTGTTGAGGTCGCGTAAGCCGCCCTTGCCTTCCTTCACGTTCGGCTCGACCAGATAGCGCGAGGCGCCGGCGCGCCGGACGCGCTCCTCCCGTTCGGCGAGCTTGGCCGCGACGAATTCCGGCGCGGTCCTGGCGACGATCTCGCGGTCGAAGCGCGTCTGTAGCGTCTCGAACAGCGTCTCGTCGCCGCTGACGAGCCTCGCCTCGATCAGGGTGGTGCGGATCGTCATGTCGGCGCGCGCCTGCTTCAGGCATTCGTCGACCGTGCGGGTGGCGTGGCCGACCTTCTGCTTGAGGTCCCACAGGACGTAGAGCAGCGCTTCGACCACCTTCTCGGCCGCCGGCGCCGGCTTGTCGGGCATCAGGAACAGGAGGTCGATGTCGGACCCGGGGGCGAGCATGCCGCGGCCGTAGCCGCCGACCGCGACGACGGTCGGTCTCGCCCCGCCGCTCGCGGGAGCGAGCCAGCGCGCAGCGAGTTCCAGCGCGACGCGCAAGAGATCGTCCTCGACCGCGCTCAGGGTTTCGGCGCAGGCCCTTCCCTTGCCGCCCGCTTCCAGCGCCCGCCGGGCGCCCTCGCGGCCCTTGTCCAGGGCGCTTTGAAGAATCGCGACCGCCTCGCGCCGGAAGGCGCCGTCGTCGTCGCAGGCGGCGCGCAGCGCCGCCAGTTCGTCGATGATCCTGGCGCGGTCGAGCGCCCGCGAGGCGGGATGATGAGACCGCGGCGAGCGGGGACGGCGTTCGACCGCGGGGGCTGCGACAGCTGACATTGGCGCCGACACTTCTGTTTTCGGTTGACGGCCGAAAGCCGTCCGGACGTCAGGACTTTCGGTTTGCGGCGTATCGGGCCTCGATCGCATCCCAGATCGCCGCCGCGAGGTCCGGGCCGCCGAGCCGCTTGATCGCGCGAATGCCGGTCGGCGAGGTGACATTGATTTCGGTCAGATAGCCGTCGATCACGTCGATACCGACGAAAACCAGGCCGCGCCGTTTCAGTTCCGGGCCGATCCGGGCGCAGATCGCCCGTTCGCGCTCGGTGAGGTCGGTTTCCCGCGCCGCGCCGCCCCGCACCATGTTGGACCGGATGTCGTCGCCGGCGGGGACGCGATTGACCGCGCCCCGGGCTTCGCCGTCGACCAGAATGATGCGCTTGTCGCCCTGCGCCACCGCCGGCAGGAACTTCTGGATCACCCACGGCTCGCGCAGGGTGGCGGTGAAGAGATCGAACAGCGAACCGAAATTCGGGTCCTGGCGGCTGACCTTGAACACCGCCGCGCCGCCGTGGCCGTAGAGCGGCTTCATCACCACCTCGCCGTGCTCGGCGCGAAACGCTTCGATCGCCTCGCGGTCGCGCGCGATCAGCGTCGGCGGCATCAGCTCGGGAAAGTCCATCACGAACAGCTTTTCCGGCGCGTCGCGGACGCTGCGCGGGTCGTTGACCACCAGCGTCGCCGGGTGGATGCGCTCGAGCAGATGCGTCGTCGTCACATAGGCGAGGTCGAACGGCGGGTCCTGCCGCAAGAGCACCACGTCCACGGTCGCGAGGTCGACGAGGCGCGGCTCGCCGAGCGTCGCGTGGTCTACTTCGATGTCGCGCACCGCGAGCGGTTCGGCCATGGTCTCGACGCGACCGCAGTTGAGCCGCAGGCGATCGGGGGTATAGTGCAGCAGCCGGTGACCGCGCGCCTGCGCCTCGAGCAGCAGGGCGAAGGTGGAATCGCCTGCGATGCGGATGCGCGCGATCGGGTCCATCTGCACGGCGACGGTGAGGGGCATGGGCGGTCCTGGGACGAGAGAGGCCGGGATCAGTCGATCATCAGCGTATACGCGCACCGTTCGTGCCGGGGAAGTTTTCCGCGCGCCACGAACACCGCGTCGCCGCGCAACGTGAAATCGACCGCCCAGGGGTTGCGGGCGAGCCAGGCGCGGGCGGCGCGGCCGATGCGCCGCCGCTTGGCCGGACCGATGGACTCCGCGGCGGAGCCGAGATCGGCGCGCGCCTTGACCTCGACGAAGGCGACGGCGTCGCCCTTTCGGGCGATCAGGTCGATCTCGCCGCCGTGGGCGGCATAGCGGCGCGCGAGGATCGAATAGCCTTTGCATGTCAGCCAGATCGCCGCGATCGTCTCGGCGTTCAGGCCGAACCGATGGGCGAGGCGGCGGCGGGCCTCGACGTCGCCCCGGCGGGGCGGGCTCATCGCGGCCGGGCGCAGCTGTAGGTCACGGCAGCTCCCCGAGTTCGCGCAATTCCTGTTCCACGGCTGCAAGTAGGGGCGGCAGACGGTCTTCGACCGTGCCCCAGACAAGGCGTTGCGCGACATCCTCGTAATCGTGGCGGTAGATATTCCCCGCGGCCGCCATCTCCATCCATGGAATATCTGGATGACGCTGCTTGATTTCTGGCGGAACACGGCGTGAGGCTTCCGAGATAATTTCGAGGCACCGTGTCACCGCATAGAAATAAAGATCTTCGTTGCGAAAGCGCTCGTAGGTGAGACCATGAACGAAGCGTTGCGCCAGATAGATGTTATGACGCATGTGATGCAGATAACGAGCCGCTCCGGAAGCGCTAGAATGCATAGATGGCGTCCGCCGTCGCCGCAGGACGGACGTAGGGCTTGAGACCCTCGCGGTCGACCACATCGACAGGCCCGTCGAAGAGGCCGGCGATGTAAAGCTTAAGACCTGCGTAGGCGTAGACGTCGCCGATGGCCTCCGGATCGATGTCGATCATGATGTCGATGTCGCTGTCGGGGCGATTGTCGCCGCGCGCGCGCGACCCGAACAGGGCGGCGTGCGCAACGCCGTGGCCCCGAAGCTCGGCCTCGCTCGCCCGCAACCGGGCTATGATCGCGTCGCGGTCCATGGCGAAACGATATCACAAGACGCGATCGCAGGCGACACGCTCGCGTTGACGAGCCCCTGCCGATCCGCCTCGTCCGATGGGCTCGCGACGCCACGTCGGCCGTGCTCGCCGTCGGCCCGGCCCCGTCAGGCGCCCACTCTCGTCATTATCGAAAAGGCTAGCTAGTTAGTTTTGTTTATCCGAATGATGGCGTATGCTGGCGAGATTGGCGGAGGACGTCGACGCCACGGCTGTATGACAATGTCCATCGTCGCCTCGCTCCGGCGCGCGACAGACCCTGCGCCGGCGAAGACAAGGCGGCTCAGCGGTCGCCTCGATCGTGGGACCCGACCTGGCGGGAGGGGGCCAACGCCACTGCGTCAGTCTTCCCGAGCCGCTTCTCCGAACCTCGTCCCGAGCCCGACGAAGGCGAGGCGGCGGCGGGCCTCGACGTCGCCCCGGCGGGGCGGGCTCATGCCGGCTCGCAGGCGGTGGTGTCCCGCGTTTGCGTGTGGACGAAGGTCACGGCGCCTCTCCGAGATCGCGCAATTCCTGTTCCACGGCGGCCAGAAGCGGCGACAAGTCCTTCTGGACAGTTCGCCAGAGGACTCGCTCGCGCACGTCCATATACATAGACGTTCCCCGCGCCAGCAATGTCGGGCCAGGGAATGCCGGCGTGCCGTTGTTTCGTCGTCTCGGGCAAACGGCGCGAAGCTTCGGAAATGATCTCGAGCGCGCGCGTCACGGCATAAACCCTGAGCGGATCGGCGCGAAAGCGTTCGTAATCGAGACCTTCGACGAAATGCCGCGCCAAAACGATGTTGTCGCGAATATGAAACAGATACGCGATCGAACCGGAGCGGTCAGAACGCATACAAGGCATCCTGCTCCGCTGGAGGGCGGATGTGGGGCTTCAGTCCTCCGCGGTCGATCACATCGACCGGACCGCCGAAGAGACCGGAGATATACCGTTGCAGGCCGACATACTCGTAGACCGAGATGTCGGCGTCCGGCTCGATGTCGATCATGATGTCGATGTCGCTGTCGGGGCGATTGTCGCCGCGCGCGCGCGACCCGAACAGGGCGGCGTGCGCAACGCCGCGCGCCCGAAGCTCGGCCTCGCTCGCCCGCAACCGGGCTATGATCGCGTCGCGGTCCATGCTCGGGACCATATCACAAGACGGGAACGCGCGCGAAACGCCCGCCTTGGCGGATCCCTGCCGATCCGCCTCGTCCGATCGGCTCACGACGCCATGTGCTCGCCGTCGCCCCCGCCCCGTCAGGCGTCCGCTCTCGTCGTTATCGAAAAGGCGGGTCAATCAGTTGCGTTTATCAGAATGACGGCGTATGCTGGCGAGATTGGCGGAGGACGTCGACGCCACGGCTGTATGACAATGTCCATCGTCGCCTCGCTCCGGCGCGCGCGAGAGAATCCCTGCGCCTGCGCGAGCGCCGGCGCCGGCGAGGACGGGGCGGCTCGGCGGTCGCGCTCGATCGTGGGACCCGACCTGGCGGGAGGGGGCCAACGCCACTGCGTGAGTCTTCCCCAGCCGCTTCTCCGAACCTCGTCCCGAGCCCGACGAAGGATGCTCCGGAGCGCGCCGGAAACGCTAGAGTCCGCTGGTCCGCCCAACGAACGTTGCGTGGGAGCGGCGGCGTCTCGCCGCCGCGGCGCCCGAGACGGGCGCCCTCCAATCGTAAGGCGCTGCGGCTGATCCAGCTTAGCGCGTCCTGGGGCGCGGCCGCGCTTTTCTCCCCCGTGAAGCGAAGCGGAACGGGGCCGGCCGAAGGCTGGCGGAGGGGGCCGCCCAGCGGCAGGTCGGCAGTCGCCAGAGTGACAGGTTTCGGCGCCCAAGTCCCTGAAAGGCGGCCTCGCCTGCCAGAACGGCGCGCTGACCGCCGCCGGCCGAAACAACCCACGGTCCCGCGGGACGGCGCCGGCTCGGCGCCGCTGCGCCCGACGCCCCGGTCGGCGCGCTCACCGCGCCTCTCCCGCCAACGCCAGCGCCCGCGCGTAAACCTGCCGCCGCGGCAGGCCGTGCCGGGCGGCGACCGCCGCCGCCGCGTCCTTGACCGAGAGCGTCTTCAGCGCCGCGCCGATCTCGGCGTCCAGCGTGGTCTCGTCGACCGCCTCGCGCGCCTGCGGCGCCCCGACCACGACCACGATTTCCCCGCGGGGCGGCCCGCTGGCCTGGAATCGGGCCGCAAGCGCGTCGAGCGTCCCGCGCAAGACCTCCTCGTGCAGCTTGGTCAGTTCGCGCGCCACCGCCGCGGGACGGGGGCCGAGCTCGGCGGCGAGATCGGCGAGGGTCTCGGCGAGGCGGCTCGGCGCTTCATAGAAGACGAGCGTCGCCGGCACGCCGGCGAGCGCGTTGATCCGCTCGCGCCGCGCGGCGCTGCGGGGCGGCAGGAAACCCTCGAAAAAGAAGCGGTCCGTCGGCAGGCCGGCGACGCAGAGCGCGGCGAGCGCCGCGCTCGCCCCCGGCGCGGTCGTGACGGCGAAGCCGGCGGCGACCGCCTCGGCGACCAGCTTGAAGCCGGGGTCGGAGACGAGCGGCGTGCCGGCGTCCGAGATCAGCGCCAGCGCCTGGCCCTCGGCGATGCGCCGCAGAGCGCGCGGCCGCGCCTCGGCCGCGTTGTGCTCGTGATAGGGCGTGAGCGGCGTCTCGACGCCGTAGCGGGCGAGCAGGGTGCGCGAGACGCGGGTGTCCTCGGCGAGGACGGCGTCGGCGGCGGCGAGGATCGCGAGCCCGCGCAAGGTCATGTCGCCGAGGTTGCCGATCGGCGTCGCGACCACATAGAGCCCTGCCGCGAGCGGCGGCGCGGGCACGGCGACGCCATGGACGAAAAAGGCCCGGTCCGCCCGCTGGGCCGGATCGCCTCTGGGGCGCCGAAAATCGTCGTCATTCTTCATGGTTCGCGCTCCGCCGGGCGCGTCGGAGGACGGCATAGCCAAACGCGGTCGAAAATGCCACAATTTCGGTGGACGGGCCGCGTTCGGGGTTTGTCGCGCAGGGGCAAGCGCGATAGGCCCGCGATGGCGCGACAGGGCGCCGCTTCGCCGGAGTTCGCATGGACGTTTCCTTTCTGTCGCGCGAGGGCCGGATGGTCTTGAGCCGGCGCGCGCTCATCGGCGGCGGTCTCGCCATCACGCTCGCCGGCTGCAACTCCAGTTCGCTGCTCGCGCCCGAGGCCGCCCCGCCCGGCGCCGCGCCGGCCGGAGCGCCGGCGCCCGCGGTTGGCGAGACGCTGGGAACCGGGCCGGTCCGGGTCGGCATGATCCTGCCGCTGACCCAGAACGGCGCGCCGAGCCCGATCGGCGCCTCGATGCGCAACGCCGCGCAACTGGCGATCGACGAATTCTCCGGCCCCTTCATCACGCTGATGATCCAGGACGACCGTTCGTCGCCGGAGGGCGCGGCCGAGGCCGCCAAGGCCGAAATCGGCGCCGGCGCGCAACTGCTCCTCGGGCCGCTCTACGCCAACAACGTGCGCCAGGCGGCTTCGGTCGCGCGGGGCGCCGGGAAACCGATGATCGCCTTTTCCACCGACATCGGCGTCGCCGGCCCCGGCGTGTTCCTGCTGTCGTTCCTGGTCGAAACCTACGACGACCGGATCGCCGAATTCGCCGTCTCGCGCGGCAAGAAGGCGTTCGCGGCGATGGCCCCGCAGACCGACTACGCCAACGCCGCCCTCGCCGAATTCCAGCAGGTCGCCGGCCGGCTCAACGCGCCGGTCGCCGTCGTCGCCCGCTACCCGGCCGGCCAGCCGCAGGAGGCCGCGCAACAGATCGCGGCGGCGGGCGGCCAGTTCGATGCGCTGTTCATTCCCGAGCAGGCCGACGGCATGCCGGCGGTCGCGAGCGCGCTGGCCGCGAGCGGCGTCAAGACGCAGCTCCTCGGCACCGGCGTCTGGAACGACGCGCGCGTCCTGCGGCTGCCGCAGATGCAGGGCGCGTGGTTCGCCGCGCCCGACAGCGCCGGATTCGACGCCTTCGCGCAGAAGTACAAGGCCAAGTTCGGCAGCCAGCCGACGCGCCTGGCGACGCTCTCCTACGACGCCGTGTCGCTCGCGGGCGCGCTCGCGCGCGGCGCCGGCCCCGATCCGTTCAGCCTGCAGGCGCTGACCAACGTCAACGGCTTCAACGGCGCCGACGGCGTGTTCCGCTTCCGCTCCGACGGGTGGAACGAGCGCGGCCTGGCGGTGATGGAGATCGACAACAACGCCGCCGTGGTCGTCAGCCCGGCGCCGAGGAGTTTCGCCGGCGGCTGAGGCGGCCTCGCGCGCCGCCGACCATTGCGTCGGCCGGGCGCCGGCGACCGATAGCCCGCGTCGAACGCCGGCGCACAGTCCCAGGCTGGACGGGGATTTGCTGGGCAAACCCTGCCCGGCGTCCCCTTCGTGGCTCCATCCTCTCCAGAGTGGCCGCCTCCCGCAGACCCGGCGCGGTTCGCCGCTTTGCCTTGAGGTGCGATCGCCCTGAATGATCGTTCCTTCGCGCCTTCCCTTGCCGCCGGGCTTTGGCGTATAGGGGTCCGATTTCCTTTTCACGGGTTGCGCAGGAAGGCGCGCTTTGCGCGAGGCGATGGATGGCAGGTCATAGTCAGTTCAAGAACATCATGCACAAGAAGGGCAAGCAGGACGCGCTGCGCTCCAAGCTCTTCTCCAAGCTCGCGCGCGAAATCACCGTCGCGGCCAAGCTCGGCATGCCCGACCCGGCGATGAACCCCCGCCTGCGCGCGGCGGTGCTCGACGCCCGGGCGGAGAACATGCCCAAGGACAACATCGAGCGTGCGATCAAGAAGGCCTCGGGCGGCGACAGCGAGAACTACGACGAGGTGCGCTACGAGGGCTACGCACCCGGCGGCGTGGCCGTCATCGTCGAGGCGCTGACCGACAACCGCAACCGCACGGCGGGCGAGGTGCGCTCCTGCTTCACCAAGGCCGGCGGGTCGCTGGCGGAAACCGGGGCGGTGTCGTTCATGTTCGACCGGGTCGGCCTGATCGTCTTCGACCGCAAGGTCGCCGACGACGACGCCATGCTCGAAGCGGCGATCGAGGCCGGCGCCGACGACGTCGTCTCCGGCCCCGAGGAGCACGAGGTGATCACCTCGGTCGAGGCGCTGGCCGAAGCGCAGAAGGCGCTGGAGGCGAAGTTCGGCGAGCCGCGCAAGGCCGCGCTCGCCTGGCGGCCGCAGAACACCGTCGCGGTGGACGACGAGGCCGGGGAAAAGATCCTGCGCCTGATCGGCCAGCTCGAGGACAACGACGACGTCCAGCACGTCACCGCCAACGTCGAGGTTTCCGACGCGCTGGTCGCGAAGATGGAAGGGTGAATGGAGAGGCGTCGGGCGGCCGGGGTCTTGCGACCACCGCCGCTACCGCCTCTCGCCTGCCGACTGCCGGGATCATCCCCACCGGCAGCGGACGCCGCCCCAGGGGCCGACCCAGCAGCGACGCACCGGCCGGTAATAGCCGTAGAAGTAGGGCCGCGGCGCGCCCCAGCCCCAGCGCGGCGGCGGCGGGCCCCAGCCCCACGGCCGGTTGGGATGCCAGCGGCCCCACCGGTCCCACCACACGCGCTCGACGTCGGAACCAGCGATCGGCGCCGCGAGCGACGGCGCCGAAAGAGTGAACGCGGCCGAGGGTCCGGCCGCGGCGCCGACGACGACGGCTGCGCCGGCGATCGCGGCGAGGGCGCCGCGCGGGATGAATCTCAGGTTCATGCTGCTCTCCACCTTGGACAGTCCCCCGACCATGGAATGGAACGGCGCCGGCGCTGAACCGGGCATGAACCACTGTCACCTTTTCGCGTTGACATGCGAGGGCGGGGAATCCTGCGCCGTCGCCGCCCACTCCGCCCGGATTGCAGCTCCCGGGCGGCGCGCGGCTCGTCCCCTTCAGCCGCTTGGCTTCACGGGGAAAGACCGCCGCAGCCGTCGCCGAAACGCTCCCCAGCGAAGCGGCGAGCGTCAGGAGTCGGAGCAAGACGACTCGAAACGGCGAAGCCGGCGCGCTACCGGCTCTCGCTCTCGATGCGCCGGGCGCCGGCGACGATCTCGGCGAGTTCCGGCGTGGCGAGCAGCGAGTCGCAGGCGTCGGGCTCGATCCACGCGACCGCGTCGATCTCGTCGCTGACGCGCGCTTCGCCGCGGGTCCAGCGGCCGACGAACGAGGCGATGACGAAATGCGCCCGCACGCGGCCGCCTTCGCGCACGATCGGTTCGACATGGCGGTTGAAGCCGACGATCGCGCATTCGACGCCGACCTCCTCGTAGAGTTCGCGCGCCGCCGCCTCGGCCAGCGTCTCGCCGACCTCGACCACCCCGCCCGGCAGGGAAAATCGCCCCGCCATCGGCGGCCGCGCCCTCCGCCCGACGAGCACCCTTCCCTCGCGGAAAACCGCGACAGAGACGGCGAGAATCGGCCGTGGCGGATAGAGCCGGTCCGCGGGCGCGGGGTCAGCCATGGGGAAAACCCCATCGGCGGACGCCGGCGCCCGGGACAGGAAGCGGAAGTCGCAAGGGCCGCGCGTTCGCCATCGAAGGGTCGCCTCTCCTGGACATCGCCGTCGTAGCACGAAGCCGCCGCGTCCGGGGAGGCCGCGTCGCTCTTGCCAGCGCGACCAGCGGGCGCCACCTTGGCGGCGCATTTTCCGGACTGGGGCGTCGACGTCATGACCTTGCTGATCTTCGGCCTGGTGATCTTTCTCGGACTTCATTCGATCCGCATCTTCGCCGACAGCGGGCGGGAGCGATCGATCGCGCGCATGGGCGAGGGGCCGTGGAAGGGCGTCTATTCGCTGCTGTCGCTCGCCGGCTTGGTGATGATCGTCTGGGGGTTCGCTGAGGCGCGCTGGTCCGCGCCGATCCTCTGGGCGCCGCCGGTGTGGACGCGCCACATCGCGCTGCTGCTCATGCTGTTCAGCATGATCCTGCTCGGCGCCTACGGCCTCAAGACAAGCCACATCGCCGTCGCCGTCCATCACCCGATGCTGTGGGCGGTCGTGGTCTGGTCGGCCGCGCACCTGATCGCCAACGGTTCGGCGGCGGACGTCGTGCTGTTCGGCGCCTTTCTCGCTTGGTCGCTCCTCGACCTGTCGAGCAATTATGCGCGCGACCGCGCCAAAGCGGTCGTCTATCCCGCGCCGAACCTCGGCGCGACGATCGGCGCGATCGCCGTCGGACTCGTCCTCTGGGCGGTCCTGATCGGCGGACTGCACCGCATGCTGTTCGGCGTGTCGCCGCTGGCGATGTAGGACCGGGCGATCCGGCCCCGGGCGGGCGTCGCGAGGGCCGGCCGGAACCGCGCCGGAAGCGCGCGCGGACATTGAAACGACGCGTGGATCCGCCCATACTGGCATGCCAGCGCCGCGCGACCGCGGCGCGGGCCCGAGGAGAGGTTGAGACGATGGCGGACAAGCCCAACACCGGCGACGGCGACGGCGCAGCCAGGCGGCCCCTCCGTTCGCGCCTCTGGTTCGACAATCCCGATAACCCCGGCATGACGGCGCTCTACCTCGAGCGCTATCTCAATTTTGGCCTGACGCCGGCGGAGCTGCGCTCCGGCAAGCCGATCATCGGCATCGCCCAGACGGGGTCGGACCTGTCGCCCTGCAACCGGCATCATCTCGACCTCGCCAAGCGGGTGCGCGACGGAATCCTGGTCGCCGGCGGCGTGCCGTTCGAATTCCCGGTCCATCCAATCCAGGAAACCGGCAAGCGGCCGACCGCGGCGCTCGACCGCAACCTCGCCTATCTCGGCCTGGTCGAGATCCTGATGGGCTATTTCATCGACGGCGTCGTGCTGACGACCGGATGCGACAAGACCACGCCTGCCTGCCTCATGGCGGCGGCGACCGTCAACATCCCGGCGATCGTGCTTTCCGGCGGCCCGATGCTGAACGGCTGGCACAAGGGCGAACGGACCGGGTCCGGAACAGTCGTCTGGCAGGCGCGCTCCGATCTCGCCGAGGGCAAGATCGACTACGAAGAGTTCATGGCGCTCGTCACCTCCTCGGCGCCGTCGATCGGCCACTGCAACACCATGGGCACGGCCTCGACCATGAACGCGCTCGCCGAGGCGCTCGGCATGAGCCTGCCGGGCTGCGCCGCCATTCCCGCGCCCTATCGCGAGCGCGGCCAGATCGCCTACGAGACCGGACGGCGCATCGTCGAGATGGTGTTCGAGGACCTGAAGCCGTCCGACATCCTGACGCGCGAAGCGTTCGAGAACGCGATCGTCGTCAACAGCGCCATCGGCGGCTCGACCAACGCGCCGATCCACGTCAACGCTATCGCCCGCCACATCGGCGTCGAACTGACCGTCGCCGACTGGGAAACGGTCGGCCGCGACGTGCCGCTGCTGGTCAACATGCAGCCAGCGGGCGCCTATCTCGGCGAGGAGTTCTATCGCGCCGGCGGGGTCCCGGCCGTGGTGCACGAACTGATGAAGCGCAAGCTCGTGCGCGAGCGGGCGCTGACGGTCAATGGCCGCACGATCGGTGAAAATTGCGCTGCGAGCGCCTCGCTCGACCCGCTGGTCGTCGTTCCGATCGAAACGCCGCTGAAGGAAGAGGCCGGGTTTCTGGTCCTGTCCGGCAATCTGTTCGACGACGCGATCATGAAGACGAGCGTCATCGACGACGCGTTCCGCAAGCGCTTCCTCTCCAACCCCGACGATCCGGAGGCCTTCGAGGGCCGGGCGATCGTGTTCGACGGACCCGAGGACTACCACGCCCGGATCGACGACCCCGCGCTCGCCGTCGACGAGCATTGCGTCCTGATCATCCGCGGCACGGGACCGATCGGCTATCCGGGCGGCGCGGAGGTGGTGAACATGCAGCCGCCCGCCGCGCTGATCAGGAAGGGGGTTTCGGCGCTGCCCTGCGTGGGCGACGGCCGGCAGTCCGGCACGTCGGGCTCGCCCTCGATCCTCAACGCGTCCCCCGAGGCTGCGGCGGGAGGCGGGCTGGCGCTCGTCAGGACCGGCGACCGGGTGCGGATCGACCTCCTGAAGCGTCAGGCGAACATCCTCGTTTCCGACGACGAGCTGAACTTGCGACGCGCCGAGCTGCAAGGTCGCGGCGGCTACGCCTTCCCCAGGAGCCAGACGCCGTGGCAGCAGATCCAGCGCGAGATGGTGGCGCAGTTCGACGAAGGCATGGTGCTGAAGCCGGCCGTCGCCTACCAGCGGCTGGCCCAGACGGCCGGGGTCCCACGGGACAATCATTGACCGGGGCGGGCGCCCGTATAGACTAAGCGGGCGGCTGTCTATACGGAGGCGCTCTTGGGACTCAGCATTCGCGATCCCGCGGTCGGCGCGCTCGCCCGTGAACTCGCCCGACTGCGCGGGACCAACATGACCGAAGCGATCGCCCACGCGCTCACGGCGGAACTGAAGCGCGAGCGCGACAAGCGGCCGCTCGAGGAGCGGCTCGAAGACCTCGCCAACGAGACGCTGGCGATGGCGAAGCCGGGCGGCCACGTCATGACCAAGGAAGAGATCGACGCGCTATGGGGGCAGTAGCGTTCGTCGACACCTCGGTCGTGGTCGCCATTCTCGCCAAGGAACCCGATTGGCGCGAATGTTCGCGAAAGGTCGCCGCGGCGACGGAGCGCCTGACATCGCCCGTCGTGCGACTGGAAACCTCGATCGTCCTGGCCGCCCGTCTGCTCGTTTCGCCGCGCCAGGCCGAAGGCCAGTTCGAGAGATTTCTGAAGGAGGCGGACGTTTCCGAGGTCGGGCTCGACGCCGCGGTCGGCATCGCCGCGGTTGCGTGTTTCGAGACCTTCGGCAAGGGGCGGCACCCTGCACGCCTGAATTTCGCTGATTGCCTGACTTACGCCTGCGCCAGACTCCATGGCGCGACGCTCCTGTTCAAGGGCGACGATTTCTCGAAGACGGATATCAATGACCAGCGCTCTTGACTCGGCTTCGGCCAACGCCTCCCCCGCCTCGCTCCACGCCCCCGAGGTCGATACGCATCCCGCCCACCGCCCGCAGCGGCTGACGCTGGCCGGGCGCCGGATCACGCTCGCGCCGCTCGACCCGAAAAAGCACGCCGTTGCGCTCTACCACGGCTCGAACGGCGAACCGGAACGGGAGCGGGTCTGGACCTGGCTGTTCGACGGCCCTTACGCCACCCTGCAGGATTTTCGCGCGAGCCTGGAGACGAAGGCGCGTTCGGAGGATCCGCTGTTCTTCGCCGTGATCGACAACGCGACCGGGCGCGCGCTCGGCTACCAGACGCTGATGCGCTTCGACGCCGCCAACCGCGTCGTCGAGGTCGGCAACGTCATGTACACGCCGGCGCTGCAACGGACGGCGGGCGCGACCGAGGCGCAGTATCTGTTCGCCAGCTACGTCTTCGACACGCTCGGGGTCCGCCGCTACGAGTGGAAGTGCAACGCCCTCAACGCGCCGTCGCGGCGGGCGGCGGAGCGGCTCGGCTTCGCGTTCGAAGGGATTTTCCGGCAGCACATGGTCGTCAAGGGCCGCAACCGCGACACCGCCTGGTATGCGATGCTCGACGGCGAATGGCCGGCGCGCAAGGCCGCCTTCGAGCGCTGGCTGCGTCTCGACAATTTCGACGACGCCGGCCGGCAGCGGCAAAGCCTCGCGGGTATCCGATCCCGCGACGCGGCGTGAGGCGAGGGGAACACGCCGCTATCGTGCGGGCGGGGCCTCGTCGACGCCCACGAGATAGCCGAGTCCGCGCGCGGTCTTGATGATGTCGACCCCGAGCTTCTTGCGCAGGCGGCCGATGAACACCTCGATGGTGTTGGAATCCCGATCGAAATCCTGCTCGTAGAGGTGCTCGACGATCTCGGTGCGCGAAATGATGCGCCCCGCGTGGTGCATCAGGTAGGACAGGAGCCGGTATTCGTGGCTGGTGAGCTTGATCGGCTGCCCGTCGACGGTGACCCGTCCGGCGCGCGCGTCGAGGCGCACCGGCCCGACCTGGAGGTCGCTCGACGCATGGCCGGCGGCGCGGCGCAGCAACGCCCGGATGCGCGCCAGCACTTCCTCCATGTGGAAGGGCTTTGCGACATAGTCGTCGGCACCCGCGTCGATGCCCTGAACCTTGTCGCTCCAGCGGTCGCGCGCGGTCAGAATCAGCACCGGCATCGTCCGCCCCGCCTTGCGCCACGCCTCCAGAACCGAGACGCCGTCGCGTTTCGGCAGGCCGATGTCGAGAACGACCGCGTCGTAGGGCTCGGTGTCGCCCTGGAACCAGCCTTCCTCGCCGTCGAACGCCCGGTCGACCGCGTATCCCGCGGCTTCCAGCGCCGACGAAATCTGACGGTTGAGATCGCGATCGTCCTCGACAACCAGCAGTCGCATTCAGGTCTCTCCCGGCCGGTCAGTTCTTGGCGGGCTGGTCGTGCGCATCGCGTCCGTCTTTCGGCTCGTGCGCCGGGCGCGCGATCAGCTTTCCGGTTCCCGCGTTCATCTCGACATGAATCAGGCGGCCGTCGCGGTGAAGCAAGGTGATCTCGTAAACATAGTCGTCGCCATTGACGCAGAGGCGCGCCGACAGGGCCTCCGCCTTGCGCTGCTGGGCCGCGGTTTTCAGCGCCGCGTATGGCTCGAGGAGCTTGTGCGCCCTCACCTGCTCGCGCGTGTCGGAGGCGCTGAGACAGGCCGCGACCTCCGCCGCGTGCGCGCCGCCCGCGAGGACGAAGCCAGCGACCGCGGCGCGACAGACGTTGGCGAGCGCGGCCATGACGACGAAGCCCCTGTTCAAACACCGCAGCCCCCATGTTCGCCCCGGCGCCTGAATGCAATGTGAACGAAGCCGGCCGGCCCTTCGGCGAGACCTGCGCAATTGAAGCGGCCGGGGTTTTCTGCGCATGAACGGATCATGCGTTTCCGCCACAGCCTCGCGCGCCTCGCCCTCGCCCTCGCCCTCGCGTCGGGGCGCCCGGATGCGCATGCGCTCGTCGGCGCTCAGCCGGACGGCCGGTTCGCCGACCGGGTCGCGATGGTGCTGATGCGGGGTCCGGGCGAGGCGGGCTTCTGCTCGGCGCTGGTGCTCGACGCCCGCACCCTGCTCACCGCCGCCCATTGCCTGAGGGCGGTCCGCGACATGGCGGTCCACTATCGCGACGCCTCCGGCGCCCCGGTGGTGATTCCCGTCGAAGCGGCCCTCGCCCATCCGCAGTACCGGCCGGACGCGATCCGGGCGCGGGCCGTCTCGATCGACATCGCGCTGGTCCGAACCGCGGCTCCGCTCGATTCGCGCTTCGTCGGCGCGGCGCTGGCCTCCGGCGACGGACCCGAGGTCGGTGAATCGGTCATCCTGACCGGCTTCGGCGCCATGAGCGATGGCGACTGGAAATCCGGCGGCAGCCTGCGCAGCGTCACCCTGGCCGTGCGCGAACCGGCGTCGCCCGTGCTCGTCTGGGCGGCCGATCCGGGCGGCCGGGTCGCCGGCGCCTGCTCGGGCGATTCCGGAGCGCCGATGTGGTCCCGGGACGGCGCGACCGCGCTCGCCATCGCGACCTGGGCGCAGGCGCCGCACGGCCGCGGCTGCGGCGGGTTGACCCAGGGACCGCGCCTCGCGCCGCTCAGACGCTGGATCGAGGACGCGCGGCGGCGCCTCGACGGCGGCGATTGACGGCGCTCGACGCGCGTCGAGCGATCGCCGCCGCGACGGGTCAGCGCGGCGACGCCGCTATTGCGAGAACGTGTCGCAGGACGAAATCTGCCCGCTCTTGAGCCCGGCCATCAGCCACTTGGCGCGCTGCGCCGACGATCCGTGGGTGAAGCTGTCGGGCACGGCGTAGCCGCGCGCCGCCGTCTGCAACCGATCGTCGCCGATCGCCTGCGCGGTCGCGATCGCCTTCTCGACGTCGCCCTGCTGCAGGATGTTCCATTTTTGATTGGCGTTGGCCGCCCAGACCCCGGCGAGGCAATCGGCCTGGAGTTCGATGCGCACCGAGACGGCGTTCGCCTGGGTCTGGCTCGAGCGCTTCTTGTAGGCGTCGGCCTTGTCGAGAATGCCGAGCAGGTCCTGCACGTGATGGCCGATCTCGTGCGCCACGACATAGGCGTAGGCGAAGTCGCCGCCGCCGCCGTATTTCGTCTGCATGTCGCGGAAGAACGAAGTGTCGAGGTAGACCTTCTTGTCGACCGGGCAGTAGAACGGCCCCATCGCCGCCTGCGCGCCGCCGCAGCCCGACCGGGTGGCGCCGTCATAGATGACCAGCGTCGCCGGCGTATAGTCGAGCCCCGTCTGCTGCGGCAGCACCGTACCCCAGACCGCCTCGGTCGAGCCCATCACATGCGCAAGGAATTTTCGCGTCGGGTCGTTGGGATCGACGGCTGGGCCGGTCGCGGCGGGCTGCGTCTGTCCGCCCTGGTTCATGTATTTCGAGGCCATTTCGGCGCCGCCCATCAGCACCGCGGGATTGATGCCGGTGAAGTAGCTGATCGCGAACACCACGATGATCGCGCCGATGCCGAGGCCGCCGCCGCCCATCATTCCGCCGCCGCCCTGGCCGCGACGATCCTCGATGTTCTGGGAAATGGGCGTGTTTTCGTATTGCATCGAGGCGCTCTTCGGTCGGTTCTCCACACTTTAGCAGAAGGAAATCGGCCGCGACAGAGCCGCCCTCGCGCCGCCGCCGGCGCCGCGGAGGAACGGCTCCCGCGCCCCGCGCGGAGAAGCCGCCCCGGTTCGGCTCAGTGCAACTGGGTCCCGGCGTCGTCGCCACGCGCGAGCTCGATGGTGGTGATCGCCACCAGCATCTCGCCGCGCGACCTCAGGTCGACCGCTTCGAGCAGGGCCTGCTTCTCGCGCGGCCCGCACGGGCTCATCATCGAGAGGCCGTTGACCAGCGCTTCGTTCGACGCCTTCTTGATGTCGTTCCAGGCGACCTTGACCTCGTTGACCTCGGCGAAGCGCCGAAGCGTCGTCAGCAGCGACTCGCGGTCGACCGCCGCTTCCCCCGCGCCTTCGTGAAAATCGTCGGCGAAGGGCGCATAGTCGGCGGCTGCGACCCGGTAGGGCGTGGCGTAATGCATCTCCTCGGCGAGACGGAACCGGGCGACCCCCATCAGGGTCACGAAGCAGCGGCCGTCGCCGATTTCGGCGTATTGCACGATCCGTCCGGCGCAACCGAGGGCGTAGAGCTCGGGCGGCGGCCCGCCGGACGTCTCCGCCTCCGTCGGCTGGATGATGCCGACCAGCCGCTCGCCGCTCAGCGCGTCGTCGAGCATGGCGAGGTAGCGCGGCTCGAACACGGTGAGCTGCAACGGCCGGCGCGGCAACAGGAGCGCGCCCTCCAGGGGAAAGAGCGGAATCGTGGCCGGCATATCGGCGGGCCCGGCGTAGGTGCGATTGATTTTCATCGCTTGCATTCCATCGACTTGCGGCGGCCCGCTCTAGACCTCCGCAAGCGCTTGTTTCTAGAACCAGATCGCGGACAGTTTGCGGCGGGCGGCGACCGACGCCGGGTCCATCAGGCCCCACGCCTCGAAAAGCTGCAACAGCTGCTTGCGCGCCGCCTCGTCGTTCCATTTGCGGTCGCGGCGGATGATCTCGAGCAGGGCGTCGGCCGCCCGGTCGCGCTCGCCCTTGGCCGACAGCGCGACCGCGAGGTCGAACCGGGCCTGGTGGTCGTCCGGGTTTTTCGCCACCGCGGTCTCGAGCGGCGCGAGTTCGCCGACGGCGGAGGCCTGTTCGGCCAGGCTCACTGCGGCGATCGCAGCGGCGATCGCCGCATCGGGCTCCTTGCCGGGCGCAGGCGCGGGCGCCGTCGCGAGCAGGGCGCGAGCATCGTCGAGATTTCCGGCCGCGACCTGGAGCCTCGCGAGACCGCCGATCGCCTTCGTGTCCTCCGGGTTGTCGGCCAGGATTTCGGCGTAGAGCGACGCGGCCCCGGCCGCGTCTCCCTTGGCGGCGGCCTCCTCGGCCTCGGCGATGAGATCCGCCGACCCGCCCTTGAGCGGTCCGACCAGACGCTCGAGGAAGCCGCGAATCTGGCTCTCGGGCAGCGCGCCGACGAAGCCGTCGACCGGCTGGCCGCGATCGAAGGCGATCACCGCGGGGATCGACTGGATGCCGAGCTGGCCGGCGATCTGCGGGTGCTCGTCGATGTTCATCTTCACCAGCGCGACCTTGCCGCCCGAATCGCGCACCGCTTTCTCCAGCGCCGGCCCGAGCTGCTTGCACGGGCCGCACCACGGCGCCCAGAAGTCGACCAGAACCGGCTTCTGCTGCGAGGCGGTTAGCACGTCGGCCCGGAACGACGCCGTCGTCACGTCCTTGACCGCCGTCGCGGTCGCCCCGATTCCGTTCGCCATGTCGTCCCTCAATTCCAGCCCGAGGCGTCGCCTCGCCGATTCGACGTTTCGCGGCCCTAGATGGAGGCGCGCGCCCCCTTATTCAACCGCTTCCGCATGCGCCGCGAGCGCGACCACGAGCGGCTCGTGCCCGGTGGCCCGCAGGAATCTGACCAGATCGGCGCTCGCGAGGCCGGTCGTGCGGGTGTTGACGAGGGGATGGAAGTTGAGGCGCTCGTGGGCCATCATCGCCTGATCGAGCACCACCGTGACCCGCCCCGCCTCGTCGTTGATCGCGCCGAACGGCGTGACCGCGCCGGGCCTAACCCCCCAGACCGCCTCGAGCAGGTCGCCGGAGCCGAACGAGACCCGGCCCTGCCCGCCGATCTTCTCGTGCACCCGCTTGAGGTCGACCTCGGTCTCCTCGCCCAGGACGAGCAGGAAGAGGCGGCTCTTCTTGTCCTTGACGAAGAGATTCTTGGCGTGCCCGCCGGGGATCTTTCCCCGCAGCTCCTGCGAGCCCTCGACCGTGAACACAGGCGGATGGTCTACAGTCGTCGTCGCGACGCCGAGGGTTTCGAGATAGGCGAGGAGGTCTTCGGGTGAGGCGGGCATTGCAGCGACGGGCCTTCGGCAAACTCTCCGGGTTCGTATCCGGATCGGCGCGAACCGGCAACCCGGCGTATCGATTCCGCGAATTTCCGTCGGCGACGATCCGGACACTGCCGCTCCCCGAGCGGGGCGCGGGCCTGCCGGGCGGGGCGGCGCATGCCCTCCCGGACGTCACCCCGGCGCGACGGGATCGAGGCGATCCTTTGATCCGCAAGGGCTCGCTGCGACCGCAATCGGGCGCCGCCGCGTGGGTTCCCGAGAAAACGCTGGCGCGGCGGCCCGAAATCTGTATAAGCGCGCGATCCGCCACGCCCAGCGTGACGCGGATCCTCGCATTGCGACCGACCTGGACGACATCCCGGCTCGGCCGTCTTTCGACCAATGGCGCGCGTTTGCCCGCCGCAGCATCAAGGACACGTTCGATGTCGATCACCTCCGAGCGCAAGATCGCGCTCATCAACCAGTATGCCCGCAAGATCGGCGACACCGGCTCGCCGGAGGTGCAGGTCGCGATTCTCACCGAGCGAATCACCAACCTGACGGGTCATTTCAAGACTCACGTGAAGGACAACCACTCCCGTCGCGGCCTGCTCAAGATGGTCTCGCAGCGCCGTACGCTGCTCGACTACGTCAAGAAGCAGGACGAAGCGCGTTACAAGACCCTGATCGAGCGCCTCGGCATCCGCCGCTAAGCCTCGACCCGCACCGGGAGCGCCTTTCCGAGAGGCGTTCCTCGACCCCATGCGGGCGGCGGCAGGGGCCGGCGTCCGCGTCCCGACATGCGAGAGCCGCGCGTCATGGCAGGATCGCCGAGGGCTGGCGCCGTTCAGGCCAGCCCCCCGCCGTCTTGCCGATGACGAGCCCGAACCAACGGGCGGCATGGGCCGCAGGCTTTCGCATCCCACCTTAGGATGTAAGAAAGATGTTCGACATTCAACGCGAAGAACTCGACTGGTGCGGGCGCAAGCTCGTTCTGGAGACCGGCCGGATCGCCCGTCAGGCGGACGGCGCGGTGTTTGCGACCTGGGGCGAGACCACCGTGCTCGCCACCGTCGTCGCCGAAAAGACGGCCAAGCCCGGCCAGGACTTCTTCCCGCTCACCGTCCACTATCAGGAAAAGACGTTCGCCGCCGGCCGCATTCCCGGCGGCTACCTCAAGCGCGAAGGCCGCCCGTCCGAGCGTGAGACGCTGACGTCGCGCCTGATCGACCGCCCGATCCGCCCGCTGTTCCCCGACGAGTTCCGCTGCGACACGCAGGTCATCGCGACGGTGCTGTCCTATGACCTCGAGTCGGATTCCGACATTCTCGCCCTGGTCGCCGCCTCGGCGGCCCTGACGCTGTCGGGCGTGCCGTTCATGGGTCCGGTCGGCGCCGCCCGCGTCGGTTTGATCAAGGGCGAGGTCAAGGTCAACCCGACGGTCGAGGAGATGAAGGACTCGACCCTCGACCTCGTCGTCGCCGGCACCGCCGACGCGGTGCTGATGGTCGAATCGGAGGCCCGGGAGCTCGCCGAGGAGACGATGCTCAAGGCCGTGATGGCCGGCCACGCCGGCTTCCAGCCGGTCATCGACGCGATCATCCGGCTCGCCGAGAAGGCGGCCAAGGAGCCGCGCGACCTGCCGCCGAGCGATCGCGCCGAGGTCGAGAAGGCCGTGCTCGAGGTCGGCGAGGCCGATCTTCGCGCCGCTTACGCGATCACCCAGAAGCAGGAGCGCTACGGGGCGGTCGACGCCGTCAAGGCGAAGGTGATGGCGGCGCTCGCGCCCGCCGAGGGCGAGGCCAAGTTCCCGGCTTCCGAGGTCGCCGAGGCGTTCCACAACGCCCAGGCCAAGGTGGTGCGCTGGAACATCCTCGATCACGGCCGCCGCATCGACGGCCGTGACCTCACGACGGTGCGCCCGATTCTCGGGCAGGTCGGCATCCTGCCGCGCACCCACGGCTCCGCGCTGTTCACCCGCGGCGAGACCCAGGCGCTGGTGGTGGCGACGCTGGGCACCGGCGAGGACGAGCAATACGTCGACTCCCTCGACGGCACCTACAAGGAGCGGTTCCTGCTCCACTACAACTTCCCTCCCTACTCCGTCGGCGAAACCGGCCGCATGGGCAGCCCGGGCCGGCGCGAGATCGGCCACGGCAAGCTCGCCTGGCGCGCGATCCGGCCGATGCTGCCGACGGCGGCCGAATTCCCCTACACCATCCGGGTCGTCTCCGAGATCACCGAGTCGAACGGCTCGTCCTCGATGGCCACGGTGTGCGGCTCCTCCCTCGCGCTGATGGACGCCGGCGTTCCGCTCAAGCGCCCGACCGCCGGCATCGCCATGGGCCTGATCCTCGAAGGCGAGCGCTTCGCGGTGCTCTCCGACATCCTCGGCGACGAAGACCACCTCGGCGACATGGACTTCAAGGTGGCCGGAACCAGCGAAGGCGTCACCTCGCTGCAGATGGACATCAAGATCGCCGGCATCACCGAGGAGATCATGAAAGTCGCGCTCGCCCAGGCCCGCGACGGCCGCCTGCACATCCTCGGCGAGATGAGCAAGGCGATCACCGGCGCCCGCGCCGAGCTCGGCGAGTTCGCGCCGCGCATCGAGACGCTGAAGATCCCGACCGACAAGATCCGCGAAGTGATCGGCACCGGCGGCAAGGTGATCCGAGAGATCGTCGAGAAGACCGGCGCCAAGATCAACATCGAGGACGACGGCACGGTGAAGATCGCCTCCAGCGACGGCGCCAAGATCAAGGCGGCGATCAACTGGATCCGGTCGATTGCGTCGGACCCGGAAGTCGGCCAGATCTACGACGGCACCGTGGTCAAGACGGTCGAATTCGGCGCCTTCGTCAATTTCTTCGGCTCCAAGGACGGCCTCGTCCACATCTCGCAGCTCGCCAAGGGCCGGGTCGCCAAGACCACCGACGTCGTCAAGGAAGGCGACAAGGTCAAGGTCAAGGTGCTCGGTCACGACGATCGCGGCAAGGTGAAGCTGTCGATGCGCGTCGTCGACCAGCAGACCGGGGCCGACCTCGAGAAAACGCAGTCTGCGGAAACGGCGAACAACGCCGCCGACTGACCCCGGGCCAGCACGCTCTTCGAAATCAGGCGGCGCCCCCGGGCGCCGCTTTTTTTCGTGCGGGCCGGCCGCTCGACAGCGCCGGCGCCTCGGACGAGCGCGCGCCCCCGCGGGGGCGGAGCCCGCGTCGATCGGACGCAGCCGCTTCGAGGCCGTCCGCGCATCCCTGCCCGAGTTTGCGCTTAACGCTGCGGTAAGGCCGCGGCGCTATCGCAACAGGCGCGGGCAACCAATGGACACCCATCATGAAAGTCAGTTTTTCCGCTGATCTCGACGACGGCCGCGCGATCACTGCGATCGGGCGGGTCAGGGCGACCACGCGGTGGCGGGCCGCCGCCGAGCCGGGGACCGAGGACGAGCGCCGGGCGGCGATCGGCTCGCTCGTCCGCGAAGCGGCGGAATACGACGCCGACGCGATCGTCGACGTCCGGTTCGAGGTGGACGACGTCAAGGGCGTCGACATCGAAGGCGTCGCGCTTCAGCGCGTCACCGTGACCGGTCTCGCCGTCCGTTTCGCCCGGGCGGCGGCGGCGTGAGGACCTCTCTTCGGCCGCGTCCAGGTCCGGGCGCGGCGCGGGCTATTCGGCCGCCTGACGCAGCGCGGGCGGTTCGGCCTCCCTGCGGCGCAGCGCCTCCTCGCGCTCGGCGATGTAGGCGCGGGTCAGCGGAACCGCGTCCTGCCGCCTGGCGATCTGGATCTGGAACACCATGAAGCCGTCGACGCGGAAAGACGTCTCCGACCCGGCGAGATAGAACTCCCACATCCGGCAGAAGCGCTCGCCGGCGATCGCCTTGGCCTCTTCCCAGTGGGCCATGAAGCGCTCGCGCCAGACGCGCAGCGTGTCGGCGTAGTGCAGCCGAAGGATCTCGATGTCCGTGACGTAGAGCCCGGCGCGCTCGATCGCCGGAAGCACCTCGGACAGGGCCGGAATGTAGCCGCCGGGGAAGATGTACTTGCGGATCCAGGGGTTGGTCGCGCCGGGAACCCCGTTGCGGCCGATCGCGTGGAGCAGCATCACCCCGTCGTCGTTCAGGAGCCGGCGCACGTTCTGGAAATACTCGTCGTAGCGGGCGACCCCGACGTGCTCGAACATGCCGACCGAGACGATGCGGTCGAAGGTCTCCTCGACGTCGCGATAGTCCTGCAGCCGGAAGTCGAGACGATCGGCGAAGCCCGAACGCTCGGCGCGCGCCCTGGCGACGGCGAGTTGCTCCCTGGACAGCGTGACGCCGGTCGCCTTGCCGACGCCCGCGACGCCGGCGAGATAGAGCGCCATGCCGCCGAACCCGCAGCCGATGTCGAGCACGCGTTCGCCCTCCTCGACGAGGAGCTTGGCCGCGATGTGCCGCTTCTTGGCTCTCTGCGCCTCCTCGAGCGACTGGTCCGGCTCCTCGAAATAGGCGCAGGAATATTGCCGGTCGTCGTCGAGGAAAAGGTCGTAGATGCGGACGTCGTGGTCGTAGTGACGGGCGATGTTCTGCCGCGCCCGCTCCCGGTCGTTGCGCTGATGGACCGCGCGGAAGATCACCCGGGCCTTCTCGATCGCCTTAACCCAGGGAAGGTTCTCGAGCGTGGCGAGATTTCTCGCCCCGAGTTCGAGGATGTCGTACAGCGAACCCTCAGTAACGACGACGCGTCCGTCGGTATAAAGCTCGCCAAGAGCTAGGCTCGGGTCGGTCACGAGTTCCCGTTCCGCCGCCCGGTCGAGCAAGCGCGCCCCGAGTTTCGGCCCCGAACCGTCGCCGAACTTGCGCCGAACCCCGTCGGCGGTCTCCACTTCAAGGTTGCCCGTCCGAATGAGCTTGCCAAGCAATGTCGCAAATGACCCGACCATCGCCACCACCCCGGTTTCGCCGCGGCCCTCCTTGCGACGGCGCCTCTTTTCCGACTCAAGTTAAGGAAAGTTCGCCGTGTTTTTCAAGGGCGTTTCCGATCAATCCGATGGCTTCCCGCACAAGGGGGCGCCGTCTTGGTTTGGCCCCATTCGTCAGGGATTGACCGGCTCCGTTTTCCTTTCGCGGCTTTTGCGATAGACGACGAGCAGATCGGCCGAGGGTTTCAGTTCGTGCATTACGTTTCGACGCGCGGGACGGCGCCGGCGCTCGGCTTCGCCGACGCGCTCCTCACCGGGCTTGCCCGCGACGGCGGTCTCTACGCGCCCGTGACGCTTCCCCAGTGGGGGGCGGATACGATCCGCGCGCTCGCCGGGCTGCCCTACGCCCGGGCGGCGGCGACGCTGATGTCCGGGTTCGTCGGCGACGATATCCCGGCCTCCGCGCTCGAAACCATGACTGCGGCGGCCTATGCGGAGTTCCGTCACGCCGCGACCGCTCCGCTCGTCCAGATCGAGCCCAATCTGTTCGCGCTCGAACTGTTCCATGGTCCGACGCTCGCGTTCAAGGACTTCGCCATGCAATGGCTCGCCCGCGCGATGGACCGGGTGCTGGCCGAGCGCGGCGAGCGCACCACCATTCTCGGCGCGACCTCCGGCGACACCGGCGCCGCCGCGATCGAGGCCTTCGGCGGTCTGGCCCGCGCCGACATCTTCATTCTCTACCCGCACGGCCGCGTCTCGGACGTGCAGCGTCGCCAGATGACCACGGTCGGCAAACCCAACGTCCACGCGCTGGCGATCGACGGGACGTTCGACGACTGCCAGCGCATCGTCAAGACGCTGTTCGGAGACCTGGCGTTCCGCGACGCGATGCGCCTCAGCGGCGTCAATTCGATCAACTGGGCGCGCATCCTCGCCCAGATCGTCTATTATTTCGTGGCCGCGGTCGCGCTCGGCGCCCCCGGTCGCGCCGTCTCCTTCGCCGTCCCGACCGGCAATTTCGGCGACATCCTGGCCGGCTACTACGCGCGGCGCATGGGCCTGCCGATCGAGCGGCTGATCATCGCCACCAACGAGAACGACATTCTCGCCCGGACGCTCGCCACCGGCCGCTACGAGCCGCGCGGCGTCAAGGCGACGCAGTCGCCGTCGATGGACATCGAGGTGTCGTCGAATTTCGAGCGCCTGCTGTTCGAAGCGTCCGGACAGGACCCGGAGGCGGTGACGCGCATGATGGGCGATTTCGCCGCCGACGGATGGTTCGCGATTCCCCCGGCCGCGCTCGAGCGCATTCGCGCCGATTTCGGCGCCGAGCGGATCGACGAGACCGAATGCGCCGCGGAGATGACCCGGGTCTGGCGCGACTGCGGGCTCGTCATCGACCCGCACAGCGCGGTGGGCGTCGGCGCGGCGCGGCGGGCGCTCGCCGCCTCGCCCGCGACGCCGATCGTGGCGCTCGGGACCGCGCACCCGGCGAAGTTCCCGGATGCGGTCGAGCGGGCGACCGGCGTGCGCCCCGCGCTTCCTCCTCACCTCGCCGATCTGATGGATCGTCCCGAGCGGCATGTCGCGCTGCCGAACGATCCGGCCGCCGTGGCCGGATACCTTCGCCAGAGGGCGAGGGCGCCGGCGTGAGCGTCGAGATCACGAGGCTGCCGTCCGGTCTCGCCGTCGTCACCGACGCCAGCGAGCACGTGCGCACCGCGGCGGTCGGCGTCTTCGTGGCCGCCGGCTCCCGCCACGAGAGCGTCGCCGAGCACGGGCTTTCGCATCTCCTCGAGCACATGGCGTTCAAGGGAACGCGGCGCCGGAGCGCGCGCGACATCGCCGAGGCGATCGAGGACGTCGGCGGCGACCTCAACGCCGAGACCGGGGTCGAGCGGACCGGCTATTTCGCCCGGGTGATCGGCAGCGACGTCGGCCTCGCCCTCGACGTCATCGGCGACATCCTCACCGAAAGCCTGTTCGATCCGACCGAGCTCGAGCGCGAGAAGAACGTCATCGTCCAGGAAATCGGCGCGGTCGAGGACACGCCGGACGACCACGTGTTCGATCTGCTCACGGCGGCGGCTTGGCCCGACCAGGCGATCGGGCGCCCGATTCTGGGCACCCGCGACGGCGTCAACGCCTTCGATCGCGACGCGATCGACGGCTATCTGCGCCGTCATTACGGCCCGTCCTCGATCGTGGTGGCCGCCGCCGGCGCGCTCGATCACGCCGAGATCGTTGCGCTCGCCCTCTCGAAGCTTCACGGCCTGCCGAACGCGCCGCCCTCGCCGCTGACGCCCGCCGATTACCGCGGCGGCGAGACCCGGCTCAGGCGCAAGCTCGAACAGACCCATGTCGCGGTGGCCTTCGAGGGGCGGCCGATCGGCGCGCCGGACCACGACGCCGCGCAAGTCTTCGCGGCCGCCGCCGGCGGCGGCATGTCGTCCCGGCTGTTCCAGGAGGTGCGGGAGAAGCGCGGCCTCGCCTATTCGATCTACGCCTACCACTGGGACTACGCCGACACGGGCCTGTTCGGCTTCTACGCCGGGTCGGCCGACCGCGACGCCGCCGAGGTGACCGTCGCCGCGCTCGATTGCCTGGCCGAGGCGGCCCATGGGCTGGACGAACGGGAAGTCCGCCGCGCCAAGGCGCAGATGAAGGTGTCGATCCTGGCCGCGCTCGAATCGCCGGGCGCGCGGGCGCAGCAGATCGCCCGGCAGACGCAGATCTACGGCCGTCCGCTGTCGCTCGACGAGATGATCGCCCGGGTCGAGGCGGTCACCGCCGAGGAGGTTCGCAAAACCGGCGCGGCCATGCTTAGATCGCCGCCCACGGTCGCCACGATCGGCGCGGTCGCCCGGGTTCCCGGGCGTGTCAAGGTCGCCGAGGCGCTGAGGGGAGTGTGATGGCGCTTTTCGGCCTGACGCGCACGGTCAATCCCGAACCGCTGCTGCGCGGCGACGGACTGTATCTCCGTCCGGCGACGCCGGCGGACTACCCGTCCTGGTCGCAGCTCAGGACGGCGAGCCGGGCCTTCCTCGAGCCCTGGGAGCCGACCTGGCCGGACGACGACCTGACGCAGGCGGCTTTTCGGCGGCGCCTCAGACGTCAGGAGGAGGATATCGCCCGCGACGAGGCCTACCCCTTCCTCATCTTCGATCAGACGTCGGAACAGCTTCTCGGCGGCGTGACCCTCGGCGGCCTGCGCCGCGGCGTCTCGCAGACCGGCACGCTCGGCTACTGGATGGGCGCGGCTCACGCGGGCAAGGGCCGCATGACCCGCGCCGTCGCCGCGACGGTCGAATTCGCCTTTGTCCGGCTGCGCCTGCATCGGGTCGAGGCGGCCTGCATTCCCGACAATGCGCCATCGATCGCGCTCCTGCGGCGCAACGGCTTCGAGCGGGAGGGCTATGCGCGCGGCTATCTCAGGATCGACGGCGCCTGGCGGGACCACGTCCTGTTCGGTCTCCTCGATGGCGATGCGCGAACGCTGACGACGGCGCCCTGATTTGTCCGTACGCGCGCTTCCGAGGTTCTCCCGAACCGCACCCTCCGGCCGCAGGGCGGCCTGGCGCTTCGCCGCCGCCGCAACCCGGCTCATGCTCCTGCTCGCGCTCGTTCTCGCAGTCTGCCAACCGGCGTCCGCGGTCCAGTCGGTGCGGGTGACGGCCGACTCGGACGCGATCGACCTCACCCGCGCGGTCGAGCATTACAGCGCCCAGGGCGACCGCATCCAGGTGTCGACGGCGCCGGGCGCGGACGGCATCGTCCGGCGCATCGAGGTCAGCGCGCTCGAAGCCGGCGCGCAGCCGGCTTGGATCGTGTTCGCGCTGACCAACGATTCCGACGAGCAGCTGACCCGCCTGATCGTCGCGCCGCACTTCCGGCTGGTCGGCTCGGGCGTGGTGTGGCCGGACCTCGGCTCCTCGCGCATCACCACCATCACGGCCAGCCAGGGCCAGGCGCCGGAGCGCGAGGACAACGCGCGGGCGGACGTGTTCCGCCTGACGCTCGATCCGGGAACCACCGTGACCTACGTGGCCGAGTTGCGCTCGCCGTCGCTGCCGCAGCTCTATCTGTGGGAGCCGGAGGCGTACAAGGACAAGTCGACCAGCCTGACGCTGTACGAAGGCATTCTGATCGGCATCGCGGGACTGCTCGCCCTGTTCCTGACGATCGTGTTCGTCGTGCGCGGCGCGATGATCTTTCCCGCCGCGGCGGCGCTCGCCTGGGCGGTGTTCGTCTATGTCTGCATCGACTTCGGCTTCTGGCGAAAGATGTTCGGCCTCGAGGACGCCTCGGAGCGGATCTGGCGCGCCGGCGTCGAGGCGACCCTCGCGGCGACCCTGATCGTGTTCCTGTTCGCCTATCTGAACCTGCGCCGCTGGCACGTGCGCTACATGCATTTCGCGCTGGCGTGGCTTCTGGTGATGGCGGCGGTGGTCGCGCTCTCGGTGTTCAACGCGCCGGTCGCCGCCGGCGTCGCGCGCATCTCGATCGCGACGGTCGCGGGCGTCGGGCTGCTGCTGATCCTCAGTCTGGCGGCGCGCGGATCGGACCGCGCGGTGATGCTGATCCCGACCTGGTACCTGCTCGCGGTCTGGGTGGTCGCCGCCGGCGCCGCCGCGCTCGGCTACCTGACCAGCGATCTCGCCGCCCCCGGCCTCGTCGGCGGGCTGGTTCTGATCGTGATGCTGATCGGCTTCACCGTGATGCAGTTCGCCTTTTCGGGGGCGCGCGGCGGCGGCGACCGCGGCGCCGACGCCGAGCGCCGCTCGCTCGCCATGGCCGGCTCGGGCGAAGCGATCTTCGACTGGAACGTCGTCAATGACGAGATCAGCGGCGGGGAGGCGCTCGAGAGCCAGCTCGGCCTCAAGCGCGGCGCGCTCGAAGGGTCCGCCGCGGGCTGGCTCGACGTGCTGCACCCGCTCGACCGCGACCGCTACTCGCTGGCGCTCGACGGGCTCCTGCATCAGCGGTCCGGCCGCATCAACCACGAGCTGAGGCTTCGCGGCGCCGACGGCCACTACTTCTGGTACATGCTGAAGGCGCGGCCGGTGGTGAGCGCCGACGGCGAGGTGGTTCGCGTGGTCGGTTCGCTGGCCGACGTCACCGAACTCAAATCCGCCGAGGAGCGCATGCTCCACGACGCCGTCCACGACAACCTGACCGGCCTGCCCAACCGCGAGCTGTTCCAGGACCGGCTCGAGGCCGCGATCCATCTGGCGCAGAAGCCCGCGGCCGCCGAGCCGGTGACGCTCGTCATCGACATCGACGATTTCAAGCGGGTCAACGACTCCTACGGCCTGTCGATGGGCGACTCGACGCTGCTCGCGATCGCCCGCCGGGTCGCCCGCGACCTCAAGCCCGGCGATACGCTCGCCCGCCTCGCCGGCGATCAGTTCGGCGTGATCATCCTCTCCGATCCGCCGCGGGCGGACCTGCCGGCCCGGCTCGACGCCCTGAGGGCGGCGCTCGCGGCCCCGATCAGCTTCGGCGAACGGGAGATCGCGCTGACGGTGTCGATCGGCGCCTGCGTCTACGACCCGAAGCTCCACGCCAAGGGCGGCGACCTGCTGGCCGACGCGCAGCTCGCACTCGCCAACGCCAAGAAGGCGGGCGGCGACCGGGTCGAGCTGTTCACCCCGATCATGCGTTCCCGCCGCTCGGATCGGCAGACGCTCGAGGCCGACATCCGTCACGCGCTCGAGCGCGACGAGATCATGGTGCTGTTCCGGCCGATCGTTCGCCTCGAGGACAGGACGGTCGCCGGGTTCCAGGCGCTGGCGCGCTGGCGCCATCCGAAACTCGGGGTTCTCGACGAGAGCGAGTTCGGGCCGGCGGCGGAAACGACCGGGGCCGCGATCGACATCGGCGCCTTCGTCCTCGAGGCGAGCGCGCGCGAGCTCGCCGCCTGGCAGAAGGCGCTCGAGGTCAACCCGCCGATCTTCGCCACCGTCGCCGCGTCGTCGCAGCAGATGCTCGGTCACGACCTCCTGACCGACGTCCGCGCCGCGCTCACGCGCCATTTCGTCCAGCGCGGCTCGCTGAAGGTCGCGGTCGCGGAAAACCTGGTGATGGAGAACCCTGAATACGCGGCCGTCCTGTTGCGGCGGGTGCGCGAGATCGGCGCGGCCCTGATGCTCGACCGCTTCGGCGCCGGCTACACCTCGCTCGGCCATCTGCCGCAATACCGGTTCGACGCGATGCGCGTCGACGCCTCGCTCGTGCGCCCCAACGCCTTCGGCCAGCGCTCGCCGATCCTGCGCTCGATCGTCGCCATGGCGCAGGAGATGGGCATGGACGTCATCTCCGAAGGCGCCGACACCGAATCCGACGCGGTCGAACTCGCCCAGATCGGCTGCCAGTTCGCGCAAGGCTCCGCCTTCGGCCAGCCGATGAGCCTCGCAGCAGCGCGGAAGCTGATGGGCGCCGAGCCGGGGTGAGGCCGGGGCGGGCAGACGGTACCGGGTGCAACTGATCACTCCCGGTTCGACTCCGCGAATTCAAGTGGTGCTAAACTCATGTCTTCTTGTTCCAGCCTGTGGAATGGGATGAACTTTTCGGCCGGCGAAGAAAAAAAGTGTTCGCGAAGCTCCGACAATTGCTCGCGTGCTTCAGCTCGTGCGCGACTTTTCATCTCTGCGATGCGGCTGGTGTTGTCGAGAGTGTAACGTCCCTCCGGAGCAGCTTGATCTATGCGCCAAATTGCCTTGCGAGTGTGGTCGCTACCCGTGATAATCTTCGCGGTACCCAGTGCGCTGTGTGATTGGCCCGCCATGAACAATCGGGAAACCCGCAAGGCCATTGGCATCTTGCCTCTGAATCGAGGAACTGCCTGCACATCATAGGTGGTGCCGATACTGAGAATCTTGATTCGGTCGGCAGGCCATTTCAACAGGCCGACAGCTTCGATCGCTGCAACTCCGACGGGATTGTTTGCCCAGACCCCACCGTCAACAAGTTCGACAGAATCGCTTGTCACGTAGGGCGCAAGAAACGTCGGCGCCGCCGCAGTCGCCATTGCTGCGTCTAGCGCGGGCTGTTTATAATCCGTTTCCAAGCGCAAATGATGGGCAGTTTTGTAGATATAAACCCGCTCCAAAACCGGGTGCCAGGCCGGGATCACTAATCTTGTTCGGCTTTCACCCAAGCGCTTTTCGCCTAATACCTCGGTGAGCGCGACTTTCAGAGGTTCCGAAGAGTGCTTAGTCGTGAACCAATGCATCAGGTTAAGCCACCGCCGTCGAAACCAGTTCTCGACCGCGTCGGCGTCCTGAGCGAAAATTGCTGGACCTTTTTCTTCGTAGAGTCGTAGCAACTCGCGAGCGGGCAGGCCGAGGCCCAATCCG
Organism: Roseiarcus fermentans; assembly: GCF_003315135.1. Lineage (GTDB taxonomy): Bacteria > Pseudomonadota > Alphaproteobacteria > Rhizobiales > Beijerinckiaceae > Roseiarcus > Roseiarcus fermentans. The sequence goes on along the minus strand of NZ_QNRK01000001.1, from coordinate 10,607 downwards.
ATCGCAATAATGCCGCCGGTAGAAGTGCCCGCGATCAGGTCAAAGTAGGAGCCAATCGGCCGCTTAAGGTGTTCCTCGATCCGTGCCAGAAAAGCAGCGGGAAAGACGCCCCGGATTCCGCCGCCGTCAATCGATAGAATTCGATAGGTCGGTCGAGCGTCGGTTATTTTAGAAGCCATCGCCCGCCCCCGCTCGTCTGGCCGGCGCCTCACTCGTAGGAGTGTCGTCGGCAATCTCGGTCTTGCGTATTCCCTGATCCCTTCGCCGCCCGCCGCCCCGAGGTCTCGGGTGCTCGCCGCCGCCCTTCCACTCGTTCGTCGCCAGCCACTCTTCGAAAAAGTAGAGCCACAGCGCGGTCCAAGGAACAATCGTTTGATCGAGCCGCAACCAGGGCTGCCACTCGAACGCCCGCGGCAAATACAAGCAGAGACGTGTCGGCATTTGCGAGTAGACGTGTGGCAGCACCCTGCCGTTGGCGAGCACGACCAGATCAGGTGCGTCAATAAATGTCTCAGGAGCGCTGCCCTGCCGGAATTCCAAGCGGGCATCGTAGGAGCGGCTAAGCGAAGACGGCGAGGTACGAAAACACCATTGTAGCGCGCCGGCGCGAAGCGTTCCCTGACCGGCGCAAATTGGGTTTCCGCGAAGGTTCAGAAACTGCTGCGAAGCGGTGAGAGCGCGCGCAATTCCTGGTCTCATGCGCGCCTCCTAATTGCCGAAAAATGTGTTCGAGCGAACCGCAGTTGACGACGGTACCGCGACCGTCGAGAGGCCGATCACAGGCGCTGCGAACAGTGACTGATTCTGGCGAGCAGCGGAAATCTCGCGCGTCATGTGAGCTAATACATTTCTTGCCTGTTCATCACCGAAGGCATTCCCAAGGCTCTTGATTAATGTATCTATGCCCTCAACTTCCGAAAGTTGCTCGATGTCAGCGAGCGCCCGTCTGTGCCATTCAAAAAATGCTTGAGCGCGGGCCGGTTCTGCGTTCCACTTCTCGGCAAAATTCTCGCCGCTCGTCGTTTCGTTCCATACAAACCACAATCTCCCTCCCTGAGCCAGTCGAGTATCAATGAAGTCCGGCATGTGCCGCACGACGTCGTAAAGGAGCTCCAGTTCGTCGTCGTACGTCTCCGTCGTAACACAGTGCTCGTAGCTCCAGGCCGCGAGCGTTGTGAGGACTACTGAGATCGGTGCGAGCCCACTGTCACGTCCGAGATTGCTGAAGTAGCGGTCGCGATGACGCTTCAGAATCTGAACACACCTCGGCAGGACGCCTTTAAACGTTCTTGGTCTGGGGTACGCCTCAAAGCCGTCTGCGCGGTAGCGGCTGTCCTCGCCGAGAGCCGCCTTGCCGCGAATTCGGGGAACCAACGCAGCGCGCCTAAGGAACTGTAGTTTGTAGCTGCGGGGGTTGGTCGGTTTCCAGAGCTTGAGCGCTTTATCGGGTACCAATTCGCCGCGCAGTGCGCACGAGGGGTTCGGAATCGAAGGCGTGATGTCGAGGTGAAACTCTCCAGCGTAGTCCAGCCGCCAGCACCGCTGTTTCTCTACCAAAAGCTTTGCATAGGTACCGTTAGCTCTAAGGCGATCACCAATCTTTCGCTTGAACAAGGCAGGCGACGTTGTCGGCGTTACTATTGACGCGAATGCCACTAGGTCGACGTCAATCTCTCCTCCGACAATAGGACGAATCATCGTTCCTAACGCGACCGACCCGTGCAAATATATTGATAACGAATTAAGCTCGTGATCATCTGCAGAAGCGAGCCAATTGCCGACTGCTTCATACCTCGTCTTAAGTAATTCCTGCTGTGATTCGCGCGGCTCCAGGATTTGGCACATACGCTCGAGCACACTGGCTACCTCAGCATTACGGGCGATTGCCCGGCGGTCGACGTACATTGCCGGCTCCATTGGGGTTGAGCGGGGAGCCTGCGCCGCAACGACGCACGCTCTTGACGATTGCTTGACGGTCTATCCCGCCCGTGCGAATCTGGTTCATTCGTAAGACACTGTGCGACGAGTTGGCGCACATGTCAACCAGTGCGTTACTTGTGATCCAAGGGAGGCGTGCACGTCATGTCGCTGTTAGGAAACCTTGGCCGCCAGGTCCTGGAAAAGCGTGGCACGCGAGGAGTTCGCGAGGTCGCCAGAGAAATCGGAATCAGTCACGCAACGCTATCACGAGTTGAGCGCGGCTTTCATCCCGACTTGGAGAATTATCAGAAAATTACGCTGTGGTTAGGTCTTACAGACGAGCCGCGCCTCAAGGCGCTGGACAACGGAGTTCCGCAGGTTCACTTTCGACGAGATAAAACAGTGACTCAGGAAACCGCCATGTCACTGGCAAACATGATTCTTGCCGCGCAAGCGAACTGGCCGGGCCGCTGAGCACAGAGAGAACTGCGTATGTCGGGGCTACGCCGAGGGTTTAAGACATGGTGCGAAAATGCAGCCAAGGGATACCGACGGGATCTCGGCATTCCGCCGACAGCGGCATTGGACCCTCGACGCCTCGCGGAATATCTCAAGATAGTGGTCTGGACCCCAGCACAGGTGCCGGGCCTCTCTCATGAGGACCTTCGCCAACTCACCGTCATGGCCCCCGACGAATGGTCCGCCGCAACTCTGCGCGAAGGCGAACACTGCCTCGTCATTCTTAATGACGCACATGATGTATCCCGCCAAAATAATACTTTAGCGCATGAAATCGGTCATATTGTATTAAAACATGAGCCGGCGAAAATGTTCGTCACTTTTGACGGACTTATGATGATGAGCGACTACAACGAGGAAAATGAACAGGAGGCAATCTGCTTTGCTGGGGCGATTCTGGTTCCGAGAGAGGCCCTCGTCAATCTAATATCTTCGGGTGCAACGAACAGCGACGCTGCTAATTACTTCAACGTCAGCGACGCCCTAATACGAATGCGACGAAATACAACGGGCATCGATATTCAAGCGGCACGACGTCGTGGTGTGTGGATCCCGTAAATTTCAAAGCGGCGACATAAATTCTGGACGTCCAAAGCGCCTCCCCTCCGCATCTCCGAAGGCGCCGACACCGAATCCGACGCGGTCGAACTCGCCCAGATCGGCTGCCAGTTCGCGCAAGGCTCCGCCTTCGGCCAGCCGATGAGCCTCGCC
>NZ_QNRK01000001.1:0-7360 GCF_003315135.1 Roseiarcus fermentans | reverse complement strand
CCGAAGGCGCCGACACCGAATCCGACGCGGTCGAACTCGCCCAGATCGGCTGCCAGTTCGCGCAAGGCTCCGCCTTCGGCCAGCCGATGAGCCTCGCCGCGGCGAGGAAGCTGATGGGCGCCGAGCCGGGCTGAGGCCGGGGCGGGTTTTCCGACCCTGTCCGCCGATCCTGCCGGGTCCTCGAGGAGGGATACATGCCGCGCATCCCGAAGTCCGTCATCGCCGGGGAGGAGCAGGCACTGCGAAAGCCCACCTCCGCCGGCGCCGGGTCGCAAGCGGCGGCGGAGACGGCGACGCAGCGACCGCCTTTGTCGGAGCGCTTGCGCGAGGCGATCGCCATCGCGCAACGGATCGGCCCCTTCGATCCCGACTTCGACCTGAAGCGCTTCAGCGACGAAATGTGGGATTTCTGATGGTCGTCGGCTTCGCGATTGTCGACGAAGAGACGAGGTCGCTGCTGGGGTCAATCGCCCGCCTCACCGGATCAACTCCACCGTCACCCCGACGTCGTCCGCGATCAGCGCCCATCGCCGATCGGCCGTCAGCACCGGCGCGCGCAGGCGGCGGCCCAGCGCGAGGCAGAAGCGGTCGCCCAGAGACAATCCGGCGCGGGCGGTCAGGGCGCGCATCAGGCCGGCCTCGACGGCCATCTCCTCGTCGGCCGGGATGATCGGGCACGCGAGCGCGGTCAGAATCGCGCGGACCTCGTCCGCGCTATTCCCGCCCCGAGCGATGGCGCCTGCCACTTCCGCGAAGTTCACCGCCGAAACAACGCCGGCGTCCAGCGACGCAGCGACGCGATCCGCGCCGGGTTCCCCGTTCAGGGCCGCGAGCAGCGCGGACGCGTCGAGGACAAACCTCATCGTTCGCCTTCGAAGGCGCGGCGGCGCTCGGAAACGAGCTCGTCCGAACTGATCGGCGGGTGAGGCAATCGCTTGACGAGCGCTTGCGCGGCGGCCAATCGGGCCGCGCCATCGTCCGAAGCGGCCGTCGAAGCGGTGCGGCGGTAGATCGTGCCCTTCGAAAAGAAGTGGCCCGGCGCGAGGCGGCCCTTCCGATCGGGACGCCAGCCGCGCGGCGCAAGCACCTCCTTCACCCAGCGCCCCACGGACTGCTTGTCCTCGTCATTGAGCGACCCGACTCGCGCCTCGATCTCCTTGCCGACCGCCTCCACCGCCGGACGGTCCGACTCCGACTTGGCTTCCATGCGCCGGATCATCTCCTCGGACGTCAGGATCGGGCCGATCAGGGCGCCGACCGGCGAAGCCTTGAATCGATCCAACGACATTCCGGCCCTCCATGCATGTCCTCTTATGTAGAGGACGAAATAGAGGACACCCTGCTCCTCGTCAATCTTCCCCCTCGAAACATCGAAGGCGCCACGCCGCCCGCCCTGCGAAACCCGGGGACAACCGCGGCCCGTCCTTGCCAAACCGCGCCCTGCGGCCGATCTCTAGCCGCATGAAATTCCCGCCCGAGTTCCTCGACGAGATCCGGGCCCGGCTTCCGGTCTCGGAGGTCGTGGCGCGCCGGGTCAAGCTGCGCAAGCAGGGGCGGGAATGGGCCGGACTGTCGCCGTTCAACGCGGAAAAGACGCCCTCGTTCTTCGTCAACGACCAGAAGGGGTTTTACCACGACTTCTCGTCGGGCAAGCACGGCGACGTGTTTCGCTTCCTGATGGAGACCGAGGGCTTGAGCTTCCCCGACGCGGTCGAGCGGCTGGCCGGCGTGGCGGGCGTGCCGATGCCGCGCATGGACCGCGCCGAGGCGGAGCGGGAGACGAAGCGCGCGAGCCTGCTCGACGTGCTGGCGATGGCCGCGCGCCTGTTCGAGGCCAATCTCCAGGGGAGCGCCGGCGCAAAGGCGCGCGGCTACCTGTCCGACCGCGGGCTCGGGCCGGCCGTGCAGGAGCGGTTTTCGCTCGGCTACGCCGCCCCCGATCGCTTCGCCCTGCGCGACGCGCTGGCCGCCAAGGGCGTCGGCGCCGACCAGATGATCGAGGCCGGGCTTCTGATCCACGGCGAGGGGATCGCCGTCCCCTACGACCGCTTTCGCGATCGCGTGATGTTCCCGATCCACGACCGCAACGGCAAGGTCGTCGCCTTCGGCGGGCGGGCGCTGGAGCCGGGGGCCAAGGCCAAGTACCTGAATTCGCCCGAGACCCAGCTCTTCCACAAGGGTTCGTTGCTGTTCAACCACCACCGGGCGCGCAAGAGCGCGCACGATGCCGGCGCGCTCGTGGCCGTCGAGGGCTACGTCGACACGATCGCGATGAGCGAGGCGGGCTTCCCCCATGTCGTCGCCCCGCTCGGCACGGCGCTGACCGCCGACCAGTGCGCGCTGCTGTGGACGATGGCGGACGAGCCGATCCTGTGCTTCGACGGCGACAACGCCGGGCGCAAGGCCGCGTTTCGCGCCGTCGAGACGGCGCTGCCGCTGATCGGGGCGGCGAAGAGCCTGCGCTTCGCCCTGCTCCCCGAGGGCCAGGACCCGGACGACCTGATCCGGTCGAGCGGCCCGACGGCGATCGCCGAGGCCCTGTGCGGCGCGCGCTCCTTCGCCGACATGCTGTTCCTGCGCGAACTCGACGACCGGCCGCTCGACACGCCGGAACGCCGGGCGGGGCTCGAGCGGCGGCTCGCCGAGGCGGTCGGGGGAATCGCCGACGAAACGTTGCGGCGGCACTATCTGGCCGACATGAAACGGCGGCTCGCGGCGCTGTTCGGGGAGGACCGTCCCGGCCCCGGCGCCGCGAACCCGCGCCGCACGGGCGGCGAAGGACGCGGCAAGGGCTTTCCCCCGCGCGGGCCGCGGATCGGCGTCGCCGAGACGCCGCTTCCGCCGCACGAACGGCTCGTTCGCAAGGCGCCCGAGCCCGCCCGCGAGATCGCCATCCTGGCGCTCGCGCTCGGCCACCCGTCGCTGCTCGAGGCCCATTGGGAGGCGCTGGCCTCGCTCGAATTCGTCGCCCCGAGGCTGGCCGCCTTTCGCGACGCCCTGCTCGCCCAGCCGGTGGAGGCGCTCGATTCGCCCGACGCGCTCGCCCAAGCGCTGACGGCCGCCGGTCGCGGCGACGAGCGCGCGCGCATCCTCGCGGAGGCTTCGCGGTCGCCGACCTGGTGGTGCCTGCGCGCCGAGGCGGCCACCACCGACGCCGAGCACGTTCTGAGGCAGAGCCTGGCCTTGCATCGGCGGACCGGCGCGTTAAATAGGGAGTTGAAGCTCGCGGAACGGTCGCTGGCCGACGAGCCCAACGAACAAAATTTCGCCCGATTGCTGGACATCAAGGCCAGTTTGGCCGATCTCGCGCATGCCGAGGCGGCGATCGAGGGGTTCGGCGATCTTTCCGGGCGTCACTCGCCGTCGGTCTGACCGGCGAGGCGAGACCTTCGGTGAAGGGCGCTTCACCGGGGGCGGATAAGAGATTGGGCGCCGTCGGGTCCGGTGATTGCCGGAGCCGGCGGCGCGAAGACGTGTTGGATGGGGGTCGCCGACCGCGCGCCTCGATCCGGGTGGGAATGTTTCCAGAGCGCGGGCGGACGGAGATCGCGATGGCCAAGAAGGACGAGGCGAAGGGCGAAGGCGAATCGGCTGCCGTCGAAACGACCGATAGTCCCCTTCTCGATCTGACCGACGCGGCCGTCAAGCGGCTGCTGAAGCTCGCCAAGAAGCGCGGCTGGGTGACGCAGGACGAGCTGAACGCCGTCCTGCCTTCGGAGGAGATTTCCTCCGACCAGATCGAAGACATGAACGCGATGCTCAGCGAGATGGGCATCAACGTCGTCGACAGCGAGGACGCGGAGGAGGCGGAAAAGGAAACCGCCGATCCGGACGAGGAGGAGCCCGCCGAGGGCGGCGAACTCGTCGAAACGACGCGCACGACCGCGGTCGCCACCCGCAGCTCCGAGCCGAGCGAGCGGACCGACGACCCCGTGCGCATGTACCTGCGCGAGATGGGCTCGGTCGAGCTCCTGTCGCGCGAGGGCGAAATCGCCATCGCCAAGCGGATCGAAGCCGGCCGCGAGGCGATGATCGCGGGCCTGTGCGAGAGCCCGCTGACCTTCCAGGCGATCATCATCTGGCGCGACGAGCTCAACGAAGCCAAGATTCTGCTGCGTGACATCATCGACCTCGAGGCGTCCTACACCGGCCCCGACGGCAAGAGGCCGCCGAAGGTGGACTACACCGCGCCGGGAGCGCCGCCCGCGCCCAATCCCGTGCGCGACCGGCTGGCGCCGGCGACCGCTCCGGCCGCCCCGCCGGAAGGGTTCGAGGGCGAGCCGGGCGCCTTGCCCGACAGCTTCGAGGACGAGGAGGACCTCGAGAACTCGATGTCGCTGTCGGCGATGGAGGCCGACCTCAAGCCGCGCGTGCTCGCCACCTTCGACCGCATCGCCGAGGCCTACAAGAAGCTGCGCCGGCTGCAGGACCAGAACGTCGAGAACAAGATGCGCAGCGAGTCGCTCTCGCCGGCGCAGGAGCGCAAGTACAAGGCGCTGAAGAAGGAGATCGTCACCGACGTCAAGTCGCTGTCCTTGAACCAGAACCGCATCGACGCCCTGGTCGAGCAGCTCTACGACATCAACAAGCGGCTGATCGGCCTCGACGTGCGCCTGATGCGCATGGCGGAGGCGCACCGCGTCAGCCGCGAAGACTTTTTGCGCAACTACCAGAATTCGGAGCTCGATCCGAAGTGGCTGCTGCGCGTCTCCAAGCTGACGACCCGCGGCTGGAAGGAATTCATCGCCGAGGACAAGAACCCGATCAAGGACATCCGCGCCGAGATCCAGTCGCTGGCGCAGGAGACCGGCCTCGAGATCCAGGAGTTCCGCAACCTCGTCCAGATGGTGCAGAAGGGCGAGCGCGAGGCGCGCCAGGCCAAGAAGGAGATGGTCGAGGCCAATCTCAGGCTCGTGATCTCGATCGCCAAGAAATACACCAACCGCGGGCTGCAGTTCCTCGACCTGATCCAGGAGGGCAACATCGGCCTGATGAAGGCTGTGGACAAGTTCGAGTACCGCCGCGGCTACAAGTTCTCGACCTACGCCACCTGGTGGATCCGGCAGGCGATCACCCGCTCGATCGCCGACCAGGCGCGCACCATCCGCATCCCCGTGCACATGATCGAGACGATCAACAAGATCGTGCGCACCTCGCGCCAGATGCTGCACGAGATCGGCCGCGAGCCCACCCCCGAGGAGCTTTCGGAAAAACTCGCGATGCCGCTCGAGAAGGTGCGCAAGGTGCTCAAGATCGCCAAGGAGCCGATCAGCCTCGAGACGCCGATCGGCGACGAGGAGGATTCCCACCTCGGCGATTTCATCGAGGACAAGAACGCGGTGCTGCCGATCGACGCGGCGATCCAGTCGAATTTGCGCGAGACCACGACCCGGGTGCTGGCGTCCCTGACGCCGCGTGAAGAGCGTGTGCTGCGCATGCGCTTCGGCATCGGCATGAACACCGACCACACGCTCGAGGAGGTCGGCCAGCAGTTTTCGGTCACGCGCGAGCGCATCCGCCAAATCGAGGCCAAGGCGCTGCGCAAGCTCAAGCACCCGAGCCGCTCGCGGAAGCTGAGGAGCTTTCTGGATAATTGAACGTCGCGGCCGCTCGTTGAGCGCGGCTACAACGCCGCCCCGACCTGCTCGGCTTCGCCGAAATACCGCTCCAGCACCCGCTCATAAATGCGCGCGAGCCCGTCGAGGTCGGCGAGCGCCACGCGCTCGTCGACCGCGTGGATGGTGGCGTTCGGCAGGCCGAGTTCGACCACCGGGCAGGCGCTCCGGATGAAACGCGCATCCGATGTGCCGCCGGTGGTCGACAGGGTCGGCCGCCGTCCGGTCACGTCCTCGACTGCGGCCGAGACCAGATCGGTGAAGGGGCCGCGCGGGGTGAGGAACGCCACCGCGTTGCACGGATCGAACGCCAGCGTGGTCCGCATGTCGTCCGAGGCCGCCGCGATCCGGCGCGCGATCTCCGCCTTCAGCGTTTCCGGCGTCCAGCGGTCGTTGAAGCGCACGTTGAACACGAGGCGGACGTCCGCCGGAATGACGTTGGTCGCCGGATTGCCGACGTCGACGGTCACCACCTCGAGGTTCGACGGGTCGAAATCGACGCTGCCCCCGTCGAGCGGCGGCGCGTGCAGGGCCGCAAGCACGGAGGCGAGCTGGCGCAGCGGATTGTCGGCGAGGTGCGGATAGGCGACATGGCCCTGGCGGCCGTGCAGGGTGAGCCGGCCGTTCAGCGAGCCGCGCCGGCCGTTCTTGATCGTGTCGCCGAGCGCCTCGAGGCTGGTCGGCTCGCCCACGATGCAATGGTCGAAGCGCTCGCCCTTTTCGCGCGCCCAGTCGAGCAGCTTGACCGTGCCGTTGATCGACGGCCCCTCCTCGTCGCCGGTGACCAGAAAGCTGATCGAGCCGGGAAAAGCTCCCCTCGCCGCGAAACGCAGCGCCGCCGCGACCGCCGCCGCGAGCCCGCCCTTCATGTCGCAGGCGCCGCGGCCCCACACGTGTCCGTCGGCGACCTCGGCGGAGAACGGGGAAAACCGCCAGCGCGCCGCATCCCCCGCCGGCACGACGTCGGTGTGCCCGGCGAAGGCGAGGTTCGGCGCGTCGGTTCCCAAGCGCGCGTAGAGGTTCAGCACGTCCGGCATGCCGGGCTCGGAGAAGGTCACGAGTTCGGTCCTGAACCCGGCGCCGGCGAGAAGGTCGCGAAGATACGGCAGCGCCCCCGCGTCGGCCGGGGTGACGGAGGGAAAGGCGATCAGCGCGCGGGCGATGGCGAGCGGCGAGGGAGCGGGCACTGGAAAGCGGGGGTCGGAGGCAGTAGGCGGTAGGGCTCGAGCCGCTGCTTAGCGCAATGCCGCGGAAGCGAGCAAGCGCCGGACCGACGACCGCGCCGCGACCCCGACTGCCGTCTCCCGACGTCGTCGAGCAGGGCAGCCCGGGCGAATGGCCGCGCTGCTGCTTGTGCCGATCGGCGTCCTTCGCCGTAACTCCCAAGCCGGCAGCGAACAGCGCCGTCATCGCGAGCGACCCCCGGGTCGAAGAGCCCGGGGGGAAGCGATCCAGGGCCGCTGGGCCGCTGTCGCGCCCTCTGATCGTCCCGCCGCCCTTCGTTGCGAGCAGAAGACGGAGCGATTCTTTCCGCAGGAAGCAAGCGGCGGCATGGATTGCTCTTATGTCCTTCGTCAAGAGGTCGGACACGCGATCTCGTCTCCGCTCCTTGTTGGGAGGAAGGATGGCCTCGGATGATTGCGCAGGGGTGGGGGCGAAGCCTGTTGGACGTCGGTGATCAAACTCTAATACGCGGGTTTGTTCCGCATGTCCGAGTTGCGTCCGGGGCTGCTCCGCGTCTTCGT